>DASVPO010000013.1:0-266862 GCA_036382855.1 Pyrinomonadaceae bacterium
TCCCGAGGGATTTCATCCTTCACGCGGCGTTGCTGGGTCAGGCTTTCGCCCATTGCCCAAAATTCCCGACTGCTGCCTCCCGTAGGAGTCTGACCCGTATGTCAGTGTCAGTGTGACCGACCGCCCTCTCAGGCCGGTTACAGATCGTTGCCTTGGTAAGCCATTACCTTACCAACTAGCTAATCTGCCGCAGGCTTCTCTTCAGGCGCGAGGTCTTACGATCCCCCGCTTTAACAACTGTCTCGATGTCGAGCCGCTGCATTATGCGGTATTAGCTCAAGTTTCCCTGAGTTATTCCCCACCCGAAGGCAAATTACCTACGTGTTACTCACCCGTGCGCCACTCTACTCCCCTCCCGAAGGAAGGTTTCGCGTTCGACTTGCATGTCTGAGGCACGCCGCCAGCGTTGATTCTGAGCCAGGATCAAACTCTCGTTAGAATTTGTTCTCTGGAACATAATCTCACTACTGGTTGTAGTATCCGATTATGACTCTTCAAAAAGAGTTTTACGCGAACTTTATCGTTCAGCGTTTGACTCCCTCAAAGTCATTAACATGGACACGCTCTATCTAGTTTTCAAAGATCGCTTCCAATTTTACCAAACCAGACTTAGTTGCACCAAGTCGGGTCTGCGTTGCCAGCAAGCGAAAACTTTTTCCTTCTCACCAGCTTCGTCTCCGAGCCTACAGACGACTTTTCATCGTCTCAAGCAAAACATGATATTAACTAAATCACGATTGCCTGTCAAGCACTTCCTTCACATCCGTGAAATTTATTTTCAGGGATGAAACAGCCGCTCCCTCGCAATAACCCTTCTTACCGAGAGAAGCGGCACGGTCGAACCTGCTTTGTGGGCTTGAATGTCAACCGCCGTATTTCAGGCGAATGGGCATTATAGACATCCCCACATATTTGTCAAGCACTATTTCAAGCTTCCACTACTTTTTCTTTTTCCCTTTCGGCGTCTCATTCGGCGGGCTGACTTTGAGGTTGCCGCGGTCGTCGCGATAAAGGGAATACTGCGCGTCGTTAATCTGCCCTTCGCTATTCTGAATCCTGACCGTGAAGGTCTTATTGTCGCCTCGTCCTTCGACGCGCAGCGGAAGATAGCCTTTCAAGTCCGGGCTGCGATAAGCCGTATAGTGCTCCTGATTATACTTGTCGTAGCCGAGCACGTAGATGCGGTCGAAATCCGGCTCATCCAGTTTGTGCGGCTCATCGGAACTGCCCTTCTCCAGAATCACCCAGCTTCCGGGCTTCGCCTCTTTGGCAGCATCCTTATCTTTCGGCGCGGAAGTATTGGCATCCGGCTCATCATCGAGTCTGCGCCATGCGACAAACTCGCGCCCTGTGCGGTAAAAAATGATGTCGCTCGGAACGCTCAGCTCTACCTGCTTGCCGTAGAGCCAACCTGCGGGAGCGGGCGAAGTGGAAGGAGAGAGCCTGACCTTGTACCAGAGCTCGTTTGTCTCTTCCGGCTCTTTCGGCGCGTCGCTATCCTTCGAGCCCCTTCTGGAATTTTGTTCGGGCGTTCCGGCTTTAGAATCATCGTCGCTCTCGGAAGTCTCTGCCTCTTTCGGCTTCTGCACGCGTTTCCAGCCGACAATCTCGAAGCTTGAACCGCTCTCAAGCTTCATCATAATGTTGTCTTTCCCGCCTCTATCGGGCGAGAGGCGCAGGTTGGTGCTGGCGCGCAGTTGGCCGCTGGCCTGTGCGGGGATTCCTTTATCTTCCTCTGCAAGTTTGCGTGCCTTATCGAGAACGTCCTCCGGCATTATGTTTCTGGATTCTATCCAGCCTTCAGTGCCCGCCTCATCACGCAGGCGCACGAGCAGCCAGCGCTCCTTAGTCTCTTCCACGGTTTCCGAATCGAGTATGTCAACCTGGTCGCCGCGATTGACTTCCACCAGGTCGGCCGCAACGACGGCCGTCGAACTGCGTACCAGAGCACGGCGCGCGATGACAACGCCCGTCTCCTCTTTCCTTCCGGCGAGCGTGCTGCATCCGGCCATCACAAGAGCGATGGTGATAATAAGAATAGGTTTCAAGGACTTCATGGCTTCTAAGAAGATAATCCTATTTTTCAGAAACAGAATTTTCGCACAGACGACTGTTAGCGCCTGCGCTGTACGTTTTCATTGTAACCGAATTTGCGTAACAAATCGCGTTGCGAACGGCTGAGTGAAGCGGAAACGGTTGGATGAGTGCGCACACCGCCGCTTGGAATTTCCAGCCCGAAGGGCGCGACGGCTGCTTGCAGGTCAATCGCGCGCGGCTTCTCAATGTACTGGCTGACAAACTCCTGCATCCCGCTCTGACTTTTCAACATAGCGATAACGGCGCTGTTGCCTTCGACTGCCGTCGAACGATGACGGCGAAACAGTTCGCGATAAACATCATCGAGCGAGCGAGAGTTTTTCGTTTGCTGTCTGAGCGTCAGGTCGTAGAGGAACGCGACGAGAAGCGCTTTGTGATAGACGAGTCCGCTCTGTCCCTGCCAACGCTGCTGTGATGCTTCGACGAGAGAAAGCCGGTCGCGCCCGTCAATCGCCATGTAAGCATCGAAGGCTCTGCCAAGCGCATTCAGATAATCTTGAAAGGAGAGCAAATTCAGACGCATCCCTGCGCGCAACGCCTGATACGAAGTGAAGCCTTCGTAAAACCAATCGTAGTTTCCGTCGAGCGCAAGCCCGTTCGGAACCCAGAGATGAAAAAGTTCGTGCGTTAGCGGGACGCTCAGGTGGGCCAGCGCAGCGGTCTTGGATGGATTCTGGCCGGAGAGCAGCATGACAGTTCCTCCGCGCGTCTCTGCGCTCCAACGCTCTGCGCCGACGTTGCGTGGAAACGGAATCAGCACGAGCATCGCGCTCTGGCGTGCAGGCCCGCCCATCACTTCCGCATGGTCTTTAAGAATACTGGCGGCCATGCCTGCCACCT
Source organism: Pyrinomonadaceae bacterium (assembly GCA_036382855.1). Taxonomy (GTDB): domain Bacteria; phylum Acidobacteriota; class Blastocatellia; order Pyrinomonadales; family Pyrinomonadaceae; genus DASVTR01. The sequence continues at coordinate 2,938 of DASVPO010000013.1, forward strand.
CTTCATCCGTGAAGGCCCAGCGTCCGCTTGTGACGTAAGAAAACTCCAACAGCCCTATGCGCTCATGCTTGCGGCGTAAATCCGGCCCGACGACGAAGACCGCGCGTTCGGCATCCACTACTTGATGTTGACCGTCGGCCTGCTTCGTCTCATTTGCGGCAACGCTCCAAGCCTCCGGCAAGACGAAGCGCAGAGCAGCACTCGCGCCTTCCGTCTTCTCACTACGGACGGGCAACAGATCACCCGGCAGCAAAATTCCACGCTCGTTCGTCAGCCATGAGGCATAGACTGCATTTGCCGTTTGCGCTGGCGGGTCGAGTTTGACTTCATACGTGAAACGGGTCGCAGGGCTGGCCGCGCTAAACTCCCCGGCCGCGATTTTTCGCACAAGGATTTGAGCACCGCTGTCATCCCTCAAAGCAAGATTCTCAATTCTTTCACCGAGGCCGTTCAGGCTTCCATACTGGTTGCGGAAAGACCAGACGGTCGTCGCCTTTAAGCGTTCGCCCTCAACACGGACTCGTGCGGGCGAGAGCGACAGCACGCTAATGCGCGCCGTGAGATACTGCGCCTGTCCCGCGCCACACAGGAAGAGCAAAAGCAGCGCGACGCGAAGGCTTGTGCACAAGACGCGAAACCCGCTCTTGTGTTCTTTACATTGTTGATGCTTCATCGAGAGGTGGCTGGCGATAGAAAATCCTTCCGGCAGTTAATGCGACGCGCAGAATTATTGAGAACTATCAGGGCAGCTACGCGCGGCTGAACGCTTGTTTGACAGCCCGCAACGCAGGTGTTTTAATTGCCCTTCAATCTTAGCCGACTGCGGCAAAACGCTCAAGACGTGACTAACAGTACTTCAGCAGTATCGAGTCGCCCGCAAGCGCTGCTAACGCGCGTGCTGGCTTTCCTGTTGTTCGCGTTCGTGGCCTACGGCGCTACGGTCGAGGTCGTACACAAGCACGGCAACCTCCCTCAGAGCTACGATGAAACGTCTTCCTCCGTCAGGAACACGGGCGTTGAAGACGCGGCGACGCAGGAGTCGCGCTTAAATGGCGCGTGCCTGATTTGTCAACTTCATCATAATCTTTTCGTCAGCCTTTTTAATGCCCAACCGAAGCTCCATGTGCCGCCTGCCATCCACGCGCAGACGGCAGACCAGCCAACCTCTTATCTTTCGCAGATGGACGCGCCGCGTCGCGGTCGCGCTCCTCCCACAGCCTCTCTACTGTAAATCACAACCAGCCACGCACGAGGCCAGACATGGCCCGCGTGACTATTCCGGCAAACGAAAGTTTGGCCGGGGCGCTTGCTATCACAAAGCATCATCGTCGTGCGCAGAGAGGCGGACGCGTGAACAGCTTAAAGGTGCGGCAACGAGCGCCTTAACTTTTACGGTTATTCGTAGAGAGGTTATAGCAAATGTTAAAGAGAAATATTTATCGAGCCGCGTTGCTGAGTGCGGCCGCTTTCATCTGTTGTTTGCCGGCGATAAGCTTCGGCCAGATGAGTGAGACTGTAAAGACTTCGCTTATTCCCACAACGGACGCGCTGGCGACTGTGCCACAAGAAGCTAACGCAACATTGCGCGGCACGGTCACGCTCGGCGAGGGCGGAAAGCCTATCCATAATGTTCTCATCACAATCATTCAACTCAAACGCACGGTTGATACGGACGAGGCCGGGAAATATGAGTTTACGAATCTTCCGCCGGGCAGATACGACGTAGTTGCTCACCTGGACCGTGTTCCTGATGTCGTGCAGACTGTTGACATCGCTTCGAGCGGCACAACGACAGTTGATTTTCAGATTCAGTTGGCGGGCATGCGCGAGCAGGTGACAGTTACAGCGACAGGCACGGAGCAAGCTGCATCAGGTTCGCTTCAATCAGTGGAAGTTATCGGTTCGGTTGACCTCGCCAAGAAGAATCCAGTCTCTCTGGGCGAAGCGCTCGACGGTGAACTCGGTGTCTCCAAACGAAGCTTCGGCCCCGGAACGGCGCGGCCCGTCATTAGAGGTTTTGACGGCGACCGTGTGCTCGTCCTGCAAGACGGCAATCGCATCGGCGGGCTGGGCTTTCAGTCGGGCGACCACGCAGAGCCTGTGGATGTGCTGACATCTGAAAGAGTCGAAGTAGTCAAAGGCCCTGCAACGCTTCTTTATGGAAGCAACGCTATCGGCGGCGTCGTCAATGCGATTTCCGGCCACGATTCCGCTCACGAGGGCGTCAATGGCTACATCACAGCCATCGGCAGCACTAACAGCGATCAGGCGGGCGGTAGCTCAGGCATCGAATACGGCACGAAGAAGTGGCTCATCTGGGCCAACGGCGGCGGTCATCGCTCCGGCGACTACGACACTCCCTTAGGCAAGGTCAGAAACTCTTTCTCGCGCGAAGCCAATCTCTCCACAGGCTTCGGCTATTACCCGACCAGAGGATTCCTGAGCTTCAACTACACCCTCAACAAGCGGCGCTACGGGATTCCTTACGACCCTGACGAGGCCGACCCCGAAATAGTTAATCTGAATCCGCGACGCCACAGTTTCGAATTCCGTGGAGGCTTTCGCGAGAGCAATTCATTTCTGCAAGCAGGAACATTCTCCGTTCAGTACAACGACTACGCTCATAGTGAAATCAATTCTTTCACTGATGAAGTAAACACGGCATTTACAAACAAGAGCTTTCTTTATCAGGGCATCTTTGACCATCGAAAGAAAGGCAATCTTTCAGGGCGTTTCGGTTTCTGGGGAATGCATCGTGATTTCGCAGCGTCGGGCGAGGAAGCACTTGCTCCGCCTACCACACAGAATGCGTTTGCAGTCTACGGCCTTGAGACTCTTGATTTTGAACATCTCTCGCTCCAGTTCGGCGGGCGTCTGGAACACAACAGCTACGCGCCGACGGCCACAGAGAGCCGTGGCATTCTACCCGGCAGAAGTTTCACAGGATTCTCCGGCGCGATTGGCGTTCGCGTTCCCCTCTGGACGGGCGGCGCGTTCGTCTCTAACTACTCACACTCTTATCGTGCGCCCTCGCTCGAAGAGCTTTACAACAACGGCCCTCACAGAGGCAATCTGGCCTTCGAGATTGGCGACCCGAACCTGAAGCGTGAGCTTGGCGACGGCCTCGATTTTGGTCTGCGCCATTCTTCCAAGCGACTCCGTTTTGAAGCCAACGGCTTCTACTACCACATCAGAGACTTTATCTTTCTTGCTCCGACCGGGGACGTTGAAGACGACCTGATTGTTGCTAGACACACGCAAGGCACTACACGCTACGCCGGTACGGAGGCTCGTTTAGACGTTGAATTGCACCCGCTCGTCTGGCTTAATCTGGGCATGGATTACGTCAATGCCGAACTGACTGAAGAGAATACGCCGTTGCCTCGTATTCCGCCGCTGCGCGGTCGAGTTGGTCTTGAGTTGAGATACAAAGGGCTGCTCTTGAACCCGGAACTCGTGATGGCGAAAGACCAGAACCGTCTGTTTCCGGCTGAAACACGAACGGCCGGCTACACAGTCTTCGGCCTCTCAGGCTCATACCTGATTGCGCACGGCCACGCCGCTCACATCATCTCATTCAACGCTTTCAATCTTGGCAACCGTCTCTATCGCAACCATCTTTCATTCATCAAAGAGTTTGCGCCGGAGGCGGGCCGCGGCTTGAGAGTCACCTACACGCTGAGGTTCTTCTAAAGAGGCTTGTCAACTAAACAGAGAAAAGTCTCGCGCCTCAAGTCAAATGCAGTTTTCTTTTGACTTGAGGCGCAGGACTTTTTCCGGGAACCGCACGAACGCTCAACGCGTTATTATTATCATTGACAGGTAAAGCGCTCCGAGGCCGCGCGCCGTCAAACGTTGACAGTGTGCGCCGGGCAACATTAAAATGCGTTCTGTTTCAGAGCGCATCCGGCCTTAGGTTAGAGCAACGACCAACAGCTAAGGATTCATTGTGAGCCTGGTCAAAATCATCATCATCACAATTGCAGTTATCTTGAGCATCCTGCTTCTGGGGCGTTTTCTCTTCTAAAGCCCTCATTCTGACGGCAGCATGCTCCTGCACCACGAAGCGCCTTCTCTCTGTTCCTCTTCGCCAAGCGCTTTCCCCTCTCTTCTGCGCACCCTTCGTCGCATCGCTCCTCTGCTCGCTTTAACTTTTATTTCTATCAGCCTGCCCTTCAACATCCAAGCGCAGACCGAACCTGAGACCGATGCAAGCGATACTATCCGCGTCCGCACAGACCTTGTGACCATTCCTCTCTTTGTCATAGATAAAAAAGGCCGCCGCATTTCCGGCCTCACGCAAAACGACTTCTCTGCGCAGGTTGACGACCGGCGCTCTCTCAAGCCGGACTACTTTGCCGCCGGGACGGAACACGTCGCCCTTGCCTTTGCGCTCGATGCTTCGGGCAGCGCACGCGAAATCGTCGGGCGGCAAAGCGAGGCGGCGCTGGCCCTCTTCTCGCGCTTCGGGCCGGAATCCAGCGTCGCCATCTGGCATTTCGGAATGCGCCCGCAGCTAATCGTTGACTTCACGACGGAAGCCGAATTCATCCGTCAACAGTTTAAGCCCAAAGCCGCAGCCAACGAGCGGACTGCTATCTTCGATGCTGCCGTTGCTGCCGTGCGCGCCTTCGACAAGCGCGCGAGCGACACGGTCGAACGCCGCATCCTGATTCTCATCAGCGACGGGCTTGACACCGCGAGCCAGACAAAAGCACAAACTGTCATCAACGAAGCAGCACAGCGTGCGCTCTCGATTTACGTCATTCATCTGCCGCTCTACGCGCCGCGCGACGGGCGACTGCAACCACGCCCCGCAGCCAAAGGCTTCCGCTCTCTCGCCGAACAAACGGGCGGGCGCTATTTCATGGTCGGTGATATAAACACTGCGCTCGACCCAAGCGCCAGAGTTGACTTAACCAGCATCTTCAAAGCCATCGAAGAAGATTTGCAGGGCCAGTATGTGCTCGGCTTTTATCCTGACGAGGCGTCGCGCGACGCACGTTTTCATCGTCTCTCAATCAACCTCTCCGCGCCGCGCAATCGTCAACTGCGTGTGCGTCAACTGCGTGAAGGATTCACTTTAAAAAAGTGATGAGCAATCAGGAAATTATGACTACAGAAAACAGAGAAGGTCTACGCAAGATACGGCGCGCTTTGTTGAGCGTTTCGGATAAGACGGGTGTGGTCGAATTCGCAGAGGGCTTGCGGCGCTTGAGGGTAGAGTTGATTAGCACGGGCGGGACGGCGCAGGCGCTACGCGAAGCGGGCATAGAGGTGCGCGATATTTCCGAGGTGACCGGCTTTCCCGAAATGATGGACGGTCGCGTCAAGACGCTGCACCCGCGTATTCACGGCGCGCTCCTCGCCCTGCGCGATAACGAAGCACATCAGGCAGCGATGCGTGAACACAATATTGAGCCGATTGATATGGTCGTCATCAATCTCTACCCGTTCGAGCAAACTATTGCTAAACCTGACGTGACGATTGAAGAGGCCATCGAGCAGATAGACATCGGCGGCCCTGCCATGATCCGTTCGGCCGCCAAGAACTTCAGAGACGTGGCCGTCGTCACAGACCCTCGAAGTTATACATACATTCTGCACGAGATGAATCATAACGACGGCGCGCTCACGGCGGAGTTCCGTCGTGAGCTTGCCTTCACGGCGTTTCTCCGCACCGCTTCTTACGATGGCGCGATTTCCAACTACTTCAACGAGCTTGAAGCCAGAGAATTTCCTGCCGACATACCGCCCGACGCCATCCTCGATACAGACGCTTTGATGTTGAGCAAAATCTCAGACCTGCGCTACGGAGAGAACCCGCACCAGCAAGCCGCGCTCTACAAGAGCATTGATTCATTCAGGACAACTGACACGCGCGGCATCGCGCGTGCTGAACTGCTCGGCGGCAAAGAGATGTCTTTCAACAACTACGTTGATGCTGATGCAGCATGGCAGCTCGTCTGTGATTTCGACTCGACGACGTGTGCCATTATCAAGCACACGAATCCTGCCGGCGTCGGGGCAGCCGCGTCAGCTTTGGAGGCTTACAGGCGTGCGCTTCAGACCGACCCCGTTTCGGCTTTCGGCGGCGTCGTCGCCTTCAATTGTCAGGTTGACGAAGCGGCGGCGCGTGCAATTACGGAGATTTTCACGGAAATCGTCGTCGCTCCCGATTACGACGCGGAGGCGCTCGAAGTCTTGAAGACGAAAAAGAATCTGCGCATCCTGCGCGCTGGCCCACCCGAACGAGCCATCGGACTTGACTACAAACCCATCTCCGGCGGGATGCTCATACAGACGCGCGACACACATCGCTTGACGCCCGACGAGCTCAAGGTCGTCACACGCCGCGCGCCGACGGATGAGGAAGTGCGTGCCCTTCTGTTTGCGTGGACTGTCTGTAAGCATACTAAGTCGAACGCCATCGTCTATGCGCGCGAAGGCCAGACAATCGGCGTCGGCGCAGGTCAGATGTCGCGCGTTGATTCCGTCAAAATCGGTGCGATGCGCGCGCAGCTACCGCTTCAGGGCGCAGTGCTTGCTTCCGATGCCTTCTTCCCTTTTCGCGACGGGCTGGACGAAGCCGCGCGCCACGGTGTGACGGCCATCATCCAGCCCGGCGGCTCCATGCGCGACCGGGAAGTGATTGACGCTGCCGACGAGCATGCAATGGCGATGGTCTTCACAGGCGTTCGTCATTTCAAACACTAACGCCTTGGGCGATTAAAAGTGAGCTTGCTTTGAAGGGCCAACACTTTTCACTGATTGCTGATAACCGAGAGCTTACTTATAATCGTCCTCGCGCTAAAGCAACCGATTTGCTCCCCGTAGTTTTCAAACGTTTTAAGCTCGAACAAGGAATCAACAGATGGCAGACATTGACGCCGCATCAACCGAAAATAATCGTGAATCCATTCGCTGTCGTTATTGTGGGCAGCGCAACCAGGTCCGCTCTGAAAGCGGCATGGCAAAATGCGGGCGGTGTCGCCTGCCGCTCTCAAACGACGCACACAAAAAGTTTGCAGACCTTGACAAGCACGACTACGTGCACCCGGCCGACAGCCGCGCCCTTGCAGCCCTGCGCACGATTCCCGGCATTGATTCGGCGCTCAAGAAACTGCTTGCCGTGACGGGCGAATCGGCCATCCGCGTTATCTTCATGGCGAGCGCAGTCCGCGTGACGCCTGAACAGTGTCCAGACCTGCACGCCAAGCTGCAAGTCGCCTGCACGACGCTCGGCGTAGACATGCCGGACCTTTTCGTCCAGCAGAATCCAATCGTCAACGCGTTTACGGGCGGCGTGGAGCGCCCGGTCATCGTGCTGCATTCGTCTCTGATAGAGCGCCTGACAGACGAAGAGGTGCTGGCCGTGGTCGCACACGAAGTCGGACACATACACGCGGAGCACGTCCTCTATCTGACGGCGGCGCGATTGATTGAAGCCATTGCCAACGGCGCATTGTTCGCTTCACCCTTAGCCGGTGTCGTCAAGCAACTGCTGTCGGGCACGATGCGCGCGGCGCTGCTCGCGTGGGCCAGAAGAGCCGAGCTTTCATGCGACCGCGCGGCGCTGCTCGTCACACAAGACCCGCACGTCATCGGGCGCACGATGATGAAGCTTTGCGGCGGAACGTATGCGTCTAAAGTTGACTACGAGCAGTTTCTAGCGCAGGCGCGCGATTTCCAGAAGAACTACGACGAGAAGGCGCTCGACCGTTTCTGGGCCGACATCATCACTTCCGGCATGACACATCCCTTCCCCATCTGGCGCATCTCGGAAATACTGAAGTGGGTTGACAGTGGCGAGTATAAACGGCTGATGACGGGCGAAGCGGAAAGCGCGGCAGCGTAGAATTTTTGATTTTAGATTTTTGATTTGCGATTGGGTCAGGATGAAAAAGCTGCCCTTGCCCAATCGTAAAATCTAAATTCGCAAATCCAAAAGCGAGAGGTTCTCCCCATGCTACTCGAAAACAAACTCGGCATCATCTTCGGCGTGGCTAACAAGCGCTCGATTGCGTGGGCTTCGGCGCAGGCATTGAGCGAGGCGGGCGCGCGTCTCGCCTTCACATATCAGGGCGAACGTCTCAAAGAAAACGTCGAAGGGTTGACGAAGGAGATGGCTGGCACGCTCATCGTTCCCTGCGATGTGACGCGGCCCGAAGAGATCGCGGAAGCCTTCAAGCGCGTCGGTGAAGAGTTTGGACGCTTAGACTTTCTCGTTCACAGCATCGCCTACGCACCGAAAGAAGATCTGGAGGGCGCGTTTGTTGATACCTCGCGCGACGGCTTCCTGACCGCGCTCGAAGTCAGCGCCTACTCTCTGGCATCGCTCGCACGCGCCGCAGCCCCTTTGATGACCGAGGGCGGCAGCATCGTCTCGATGACCTATTACGGCGCAGAGAAGGTCGTGCCAAACTATAACGTGATGGGCGTGGCGAAGGCCGCGCTCGAAGCCAGCACGCGCTATCTGGCGGCCGACCTTGGCCGCCGCAACATACGCGTCAATACCATCAGCGCCGGGCCGCTCAACACACTCTCTGCGCGCGGCGTCTCAAACATGAGCATGATGCTCAAGCATCACGCCGAACGCGCGCCGCTCGGTCGCAACGTAGAAGCGCGCGAAGTCGGCAACACGGCGCTCTTCCTGTGCAGCCCGCTTTCTTCCGGCATCACAGGCGAAGTCGTCCACGTGGATTGCGGTTACAACATCATGGCGATGTAGAAAGGAGTATGTATGGCTCGGCGCAATCAAAAATCAAACGCTCCGCAGCAGGCTACCGGCAATATGGCCCGCAGGGATTTAAGATTCGCTGAGGTCGAGCTAGTTATCTACCGAATCGCCAGCATACTCTTTCTCCTCATAATGCTCGCCAAACTCATCAAAACAGAGTGGGCATCGCTGTGAAATGTGTTTGATGAGAGCCTTGGTGTTGCAGGATTAAACAATAGACATTTGAAAGGCCGGGATGGCTGACAATCAGAACCAACAATTTCCCGCAGGAACAACGCAGGACGAACAGCTACTCGAAACTCCAAAGCAGGACGAGTTTGCCCACACGGACACGTGGCGCGTCTTTCGCATCATGGGTGAGTTTGTCGAAGGCTTCGACGAGTTGGCGACCGTCACACGCGGCGTCTCCATCTTCGGTTCGGCACGCACGCCGCCCGGACACCCGCAGTATCAGGCAGCACAAGAGACGGCCGCGCTGCTGGCCCGCGCAGGCTTCGCCGTTATTACAGGCGGCGGCCCCGGCATTATGGAGGCGGCCAACCGCGGAGCTTTCGAAGCGGGCGGACTCTCCATCGGCTGCAATATAGAGCTTCCTTTCGAGCAGACGGGCAATCCCTACCAGACGCGCTCGCTGACCTTCAAGTATTTCTTCGTGCGCAAGACGATGTTCGTCAAATACAGCACCGCCTTCATCATCTTCCCCGGCGGCTTCGGCACACTCGACGAACTATTCGAAGCGCTGACCTTGATTCAAACCCGGAAGATCAGAAACTTTCCGATCATCCTCTTCGGCACGGCCTACTGGCGAGGGATGCTTGAATGGTTGAAGGATACGATGATGGAAGAGGGAAAGATTAAGGAGTCTGATCTGAATCTGCTGTACCTTACGGATTCGCCTGCCGAAGTCGCCGAGATAGTCAGCAAAAGTCAGGATTCGCTGCGCAAACTGGATAAAACAATCTCACACGAGATTAGCAGCTAACACGCTCTCTACTGACTTCAACAACACGACACTTGTCAGCCTTCAGTTTGTCGCTGCTACGGCTCTGCGCTCTCCGTAGGGCGGGCCAACGAGTCTTCCGTGCTTGCGCCCGGCTGTTGGTGATAAAGAACATTTGTGGTCAACCACTCAAGATAGGGCGCGGATGCAGCCATAATCGAAAGGGCGACGATTTCCGGCGTCTCATAGCTGTGTAGAGCGCGCACTTCGCGTTCGAGTTCCGCGAAATTCTCCGTCGTCGTTTTGGCGAGCAATAGCGTCTCAGGCGAGCGCTCTATTTTGCCCTGCCAGTGATAGACGGATTCCATCTCAGGCATAATCTGCACGCAGGCCGCCAGCCTTGACCCGACAAGCATCTCAGCCAGCCGCGCCGCCTCCTCGCGGCTGCCCGCCGTCATCAACACCACAATGGCCTCTGATGATTTCTCAGCCATAAAAAGTAGCGATGAAGTCGGAACGATGAACGATGAACTGTTAAGAGCCTTGCTCTGAATACTTCATCGTTCCGCGTTCATACTTCATCATTTGTCTCCGCGTCTTCGTCGGCGGTCGTGCCTGTGAGCGGCGTGGTGTCGTTGCCGAAGAAGGCGTTGTAGAGTTCCTGCGCGCGGTCGTAGTCGCGCTCGTCAACCAAGACGGCAGCGCCGGGCGAGGTTGTCGAAAGCAGCGGCGAAAAGGAGTCAAGGTTGGACGATTGCACGAAGGAACGGATGCCGTTTTGCACCAAGATATCGTTGACCATCTCGGCCTCGGCTGGCGTGCCCATGTTGTGCAGCGGAACGAAACGCGCCTCGCTATTATCATGCACAGTGTTGTCCGCCGTCAGGCGTTCGACCAAGTCCGTATTGTCATCAGGACAACGCTCGATACCCGGCTCATATTCGGATTCGCAAAGAGGACAGAACATAGTTTCTCTCTAAAACTCGACAGGCGTTTTAATAGAACGAGGTTAGTTTAAGGGGGAAAGGGTGAAAAGGGGAAGAGGCGAAAGGGTAAAAGGGTGAAAGATGAAAAGGAACGTGAGCTTCCTTAGGCGCTCTTTCCCTTTCCCCGTTCTCCCTTTTCGCCCTTTCCCCTCAAGTTTTATTGTGCGGCTCTGACGGCTCGCTCGAAGGGAATCTCTTCAAAGTGTGTCATCTGCTTGAAGGCGCGGAAACGTTCGTTGATTTCCGATTGCGTCAAGCGCCGCACGCGTTCCGTGCCAAACTCTTCGACGTTGAAGGAGGCCATCACCGAGCCGAAAATCATTGCGCGACGCATCGCCGCTTCGTCAATCTTCTCCTGGCTCGCGAGGTATCCCATGAAGCCGCCCGCGAAGGTATCGCCCGCGCCCGTCGGGTCAAAGACAGACTCAAGCGGAAAGGCCGGAATCGCGAAATACGTCTCTCGTGTAAACATCGCCGCGCCATACTCGCCGCGCTTGACGACAAGCGCCGTCGGCCCCCACGAAAGAATTTTCCGCGCGGCTTTGATGATGTTTGGCTCTCCGGCCAGTTGGCGCGCTTCGGCGTCGTTGATGATAACGACGTTGACCTTCTTGATGGCTTCGATGAGAGAATCGGGGACGGTGTTAATCCAGTAGTTCATCGTATCGAGCGCGACGAGCTCCGCGCCCTTCACCTGCTCGCGCACTTCGCTTTGCAGCTCGGGCTGTATGTTTCCGAGAAAAACGAGGCGAGATTGCTTCGAAGCATCCGAGAGCTTCGGCTTGAAATCCGCGAAGACGTTTAGTTGCGTGTCGAGCGTGTGCGCCGTGTTGAGGTCGAAATCATAACGGCCGCTCCAGAAAAACGTCTTGCCGTCGCTGATGCGCTCAATGTCTGTCGTGTCAATACCACGACTCGCAAATACCTGTTCCTCTTCGCTTGTAAAATCACCGCCGACGACGCCGACAACGCGCACGTCCGTATAAAAGCTGGCCGCGATGGCAAAATGGGTCGCCGAGCCGCCCAGCATTTTGTCGCGCTTGCCAAACGGCGTCTCCACCGCATCAAACGCTACCGAACCAACCACCAACAGGGACATTTATTCTCCTTTACACGTGAGCAGATGTCAGGAATCAGAACGAAGAGTCAGCGTTTGCAAACACTTCGTTCTGCTCTTCCGTTCCTTGCGCTCCCGACTTCTGAAGTTTTTAATACTGCTTTACGGTTTTAGCGCTCGCAACTCTTTCTCGGCCGACTCGCGAAATTCGCTTTCGGGAAACTCCTGTGCGAGGCGAGAGAGATATTGGCGCGCGTCGTCGAGCAACTTGTCAGGCGGCAGTTTTGAAGCCTGCTTGCCCTGCTTTTGTGCGAGGCGCAGGCTGCTCATCCCGGCGATGTAGAGCACTTCGTCAATACGCGAAAACGTCGGGTTGCCCGCGATAATCTCCTCGCAACGCGAGAGCGCAGCCACGTAAGCCTTCTTCAACTTGAAATACTGCCGCGCGACCACCAGATTGTGCAGAGAATCCTTCTCCATCTCTGGGTCGCGCACGGTCGAAGCATCCGGCCCCGTCTTCGCCACAGTGCCCTGCGCGCTTGCAGACGGTGCAACACAAACAACAGCCAGCACCAGCAGGCTCATCATCAAAAAGTTTTTCATAATAACCTCCAAACTTCCGAAAGAAGTGATGAGTAATGAGTAATGAGTGATAAGTAGAGAACTATTTGTTTTTCACTCATTACTCATCACTCATCACTTGTTTTTAAGTATCGCTTCAAGTTTTTTCTTCGTCGCTGCGGGCCAGAGATCGGGCGGCGTGAAGATAGCGTTCTTCATCGCTGAGCCACACTCGCAGCCTCGCGTGCGCGCCATTAATTGTTTGACGGCCTCGCGCATGATGATTTGAGCGTTGCGCACGTTCTTGTTCAAATATTCGACGACCGTTTCGACAGAGACTGCATCGTGTGCTTCGTGCCAGCAATCGTAGTCTGTGACGAGCGCCAGCGTGGCATAACAGATTTCGGCTTCGCGCGCCAGCTTCGCTTCCTGCAAGTTTGTCATGCCGATGACATCCATGCCCCACGAGCGATAGACGTTAGATTCGGCTTTTGTCGAAAAGGCTGGCCCTTCCATGCAAAGATACGTGCCGCCGCGATGCACCTTAACATCAGCAGCCCCGCAGGCCGATTCCAGCACATCGCCAAGCTCTTCGCACACAGGATTGGCAAACGTGACATGCGCGACAATGCCTTCCCCGAAGAAGGTTGACTCTGCTGCGCGCGCACGCGTGCGGTCGAAGAACTGGCCGGGGATAACCATGTCAAGCGGCGCATACTGTTCCTGCAAAGAGCCGACCGCCGAAGCAGACAGGATACGCTCGACGCCGAGCATCTTCATGCCGTAGATGTTGGCGCGAAACGGTAGCTCCGATGGCGTATAGCGATGCCCGCGTCCGTGGCGTGGCAGAAAAGCGACGCGCACGCCATCGAGCGTACCTGTGATATACGCATCAGAGGGACTGCCGAATGGCGTCTCAACGCGCACCTCTTCGATGTTCTCCAACTCAGGCATCTGGTAGAGGCCGCTGCCGCCGATAATGCCGATTTTCGCCGTCGTCATCTTTCCTCTTCTGCTTTCATCGAATAATCAAGAGAACGCTCAAAATTCATTCGCCCGGAATAAAGCCTTCCTGCTTCTCCTCATAGCCTTCCGCGCGCAACTTGCCGTCTTCCTCGATGACACGACAGAACGGCGCTTGCGCGTCGTGATAAAAGAGGCAGAGCCAACTCTCGCGTGCGGCCTGCGGCAGAAGGCGCTTCTTCGCCTCAAGCGTTTCGACAGGATAAAGATCGTAGCCCATAATCCATGCGAGCGGCACATGCGCACGCGTCGGCACTAAATCAGCGAACCCGAAGAGCGTCTGCCCGCCGCGCGTTAAGCGAACACACTGCATCGTCTGGGAGTGTCCGGCGATGGTTTCCATTTGCAGGCCGGGCACAACTCCGTAATTCGCTTCCTTCAATTCAAGCTGGCCCGATTCCTTCAGGGGTCGCCAGTTTTCCGGCAGATAACTGGCGCGGTCGCGCTCGTGCGGAGACTCTGCGTGCTGATACTCGCCACGCGAGACGAAGTAACGCGCGTTCGGAAAAGCCGGAACAGCACGTCCCTCATCATCCGTCTCCGTATTGCCGCCCGCGTGGTCGAAATGCAGGTGCGTGTTGACGACGATGCTAATCTCTTCCGGCCCGACGCCCGTGATGCGTCTCAGCGATTCAGCGAAAGAACGTTCGCGCTCGATGCCGTAAAGACTCGCCTGCTCCGGCGTCCATTTCTCACCGATGCCTGTTTCAATCAGAACGCGCTCATTGGCGGTTTCAACGAACAGGCAGTTCATGTTTAAACGGACGCGATTATGTTCGTCCGGCGGGCAGACGCGCGACCAGAGGATGCGCGGGACGACGCCGAACATCGCCCCGCCGTCGAGTCTAAAGATTGTGTCGGGCACAATCTCTATACGGTAGTCGCCAAGCTGCATTTAAGAGTTCCCCGCCCCGCTTCACTCTTAGCGCTTGGGAGACGTTTTAGGCTTCGCTCCCGGTTTTGAAGACGGACTGCCGGAGGGCGGCTGCCCGCTGTTGTTCGTCTGTCCTTTCGGCGCGGGCTCTTGGGGATGAACATCCTCTTCCATTCCCGGCGGCGGCGCACCGCCCGGAGGCATGCCCGGAGGCTGTCGCGGCATTTCCGGCTTGGGGACGTTGAAGTTGTCTGCGACGGTGACGCGCGTGCGCTGTATAATTTCGTTCAGAACCTTATCGCGCTTCTCCTTTTCGAGAGCGGCGCGCGCCTGCTCTTCCGGCGATTGCGGTGGGCCCATCTGGTTAGGCTGCTCGCCTCCGCTTTTCGGAATCAGTATGTGTCGCGCGCGTACCTGCTCTTCGGTCTTGCCCTCAGCCGAAGGTTTATTGCCGCGTTCTTCAACCTGAATAATGTGGAAGCCGAAATCGGATTCGACGATATCGCTAATCTGTCCGGCCTGAAGCGCAAACGCTGCATCCTCGAAGGGCTTGACCATCTGCCCGCGACCAAACCAGCCAAGCTCACCGCCGTCGTTTTTGCTGCCGGGGTCAATCGAAAACTCTTTGGCTAGCGCTGCGAAATCCTCGCCCGCGCGTGCGCGTTTCAAGACCTCTTCGGCCTTGGCGCGCGATTTGGTCGTATCATATTCGGGATGCTTGGCGATGTAGGCTTTGACCTCTTCGTCCGTCGCTTTAATCTTCGATTCGAGTTGCTGCTTGCCGTACTCGCTGCCGATGACGCGCGCTTCCTGAAGCATGAGTTGCAATTCGACGTTCCGTTCCTTATCGAGTCCGGCCTGTATGGCCTTGCGCTCTGCGATGAAGACCTGCGCCCATTGCGTTTTGACCTGAGACGTTTGTGATTCCGTTAACTGCTGCCCACCCGGAATCAGGCCCAGGACCTGTGCATCCTCCAGAAACTGCTGAAACTTCTGGTCGGCCCCAGGCTCTTTGAGAAACGCATCAACATCCGCCTGCGCAATACTGGAAAACGGAGAGACGCCCGGCTGCTCCTGCTGCTGCTTCCTCAAGTAGGCGTTGGCGATAATCAACGTACGCATCAAGGCTATCTGGCGTTTAATCTCAGGCTTTTCACCGACGCCCGCGGCCCTCGCTTCCTCACCGAGCGCCAGCATCTCGCGCAGATTCTTGGCAAACTCTTTGCGCGCTTCCTCGCTCGAAGCAAGTTGCATCTGCAAGCGCGGGTCCTGATCTTTGGCGAGCAGTTCCATGTCCTGCGCCGTCAGGTTTATGCTTCTGCCACCACGGCTGGCCTTGACCTGCCAGACGATGAGACCGGCGGCCAAAGCTATCGCAACCGCCGCGGCGATTAAGCCCTTCGTCGTCGCTGACATTTTGCTCTGCGCCGCTTGCGGTGCTTTTCTGACGGGAGAGGTGCTGGCCCGCGCGGCAGTAGTTGCGGGCGTTGCGGTTGCTGCCGTTGCTGTCTTCGTAGTTGAAGATTCAGAGCTTGAGGCCGTAGCATCGTTTGCCGTTGTAGCTGTTGCCTCCTGCTTCGTCTCGTCCGAAACTGCTGCGGTTGATTGCACGTCCGTCGTCATAGCTTCAGTGGCGTCGGTTGGCGCAACCTTTGCTCCGCAACTCGGACAGCTATACTGGCCTGCTAATAAAGTAGTTCCACATTCTTTACAAGTATTCATCAAACAACTCCTTCAAATTTACTCATCAACCGTCACTTTTAATCTGTTCGGTGTGCGACTCCTGAGTGTGCTCTACTAATTCAAGCAGCACGCCGTTCGCCGAAGATGGGTGAACGAAGGCTACCAGACAACCGCCTGCGCCCGTGCGCGGCGTCTCATCAATAAGGCGTATCCCCTGCTTTTTCAAACGCTCAAGACTCTCTCTAATATCATTAACGCGGACGGCGATGTGATGTATGCCAGCGCCGCGCTTGGCGATAAACTTCGCGACCGGCGAATCATCGCTCGTCGGCTCAAGTAACTCGACGCGCGTCTCACCCACTGGCAACATAGCCACACGCACCTTCTGCTCCGCAACCTCCTCCGTCTCGGAGACATCCAGCCCCAGCGCATCGCGCCAGAAAAGCAGCGCCTCATCCAAGGCCCGCGTCGCAATCCCTATATGCTCTATTTTCATAAAGGTTCAGAAGCCAGCACGCAACAAACAGTGGAACGAAAAACAGAATAAGAGCGCCTTTTTGCAGCCCTATACTCTGGTTTCCGGCTCCTGACTGCCGATTGCTGCGTTCATAATTTCTTCAACTGCCGAATAAGGGTCGCGGCGCTTGGCGGCAACTTCGGCGGCGAGATAGTCGAGTCGTTCTGATGCCGAATCCGTGCCGATGGTTTGCGCCAGCAGCCGTTCACGCAAAAGTTCGAGGATTCGCCAGCGCGCAATCGCCTGCCGCCGCGTCGTGCTGGCCTCCGCCTTTTGCTGAAACTCCCGGTGGCTATCAATCGCCGCCGCAAGGTCAGCAATGCCCTTGTTTTCCGTCGCGATGGTCTTAATAATCGGCGGCTCCCAGTTGTCAGGGCGCATGGCGAGCGAAAGCAGCGCTTCGAGTTCTTTCTCCGTTCGCAGCACACCTTCGCGGTCAGCCTTGTTGATGACGAACACGTCGCCAATCTCCATGATGCCCGCCTTGATGGCCTGAATATCGTCGCCCATGCCGGGCACGAGTACTACGACGGAGACATCAGCCGCCTTCACAATCTCCACCTCGTCCTGACCGACGCCGACCGTCTCGACGATAATCTTACTGTAGCCCGCCGCATCCAGAATCGCCACCGCGTCCACGGTCGCACGCGCCAGCCCGCCAAGGTTGCCGCGCGTCGCCATCGAACGGATAAAAACGTTGCTGTCCAACCCTAGGGTCTGCATCCTGATGCGGTCGCCCAGAATCGCGCCGCCCGAAAACGGACTCGACGGATCAACGCAAACAATTCCTACTCTCTCATTATGCTGCCGGTAAAGCAGCGCGAGCTTATCAACGAGCGACGATTTACCAGCGCCCGGCGAACCCGTAATCCCGACGACAAGGCTCCGTCCCGTGCGCGGAAAAATCTCCTTCATCAACTCGGCGGCATCCTCCGCCCCGTCCTCAACCTTCGAGATAGCACGAGCCACTGCCCGCGCCTCGCCCGCAATAATTCTATTGATAAGAGTATTGCTATCCATTCAGCAGTAACTCATGGGCGACTGATGCCGAGGTCATCACAGATTTTACGCGCCAAGCTGTTTTTGATTTCGCGGTGGCGTGGGACGGCAGACATCGCACCTGTAGCTGTATTCTTATAAATTGTATGATTCCCGCCTTCGCGAAAGAAAAGACAACCATTCGACTCCAGATGACGTATGAGGTCTACGCGCTTCATTGCTCAGGCCGCACGCAACGTCAAACGCTCGCGAGTCACCTTCGCGCCTTTAGCCACACGCCGCTCAGCCTCTTCCCTGTTTGCTTCCAGAATCATTTGCGCGGCTTCCAATAAGTTCTCGCGCACTTCTTCAATGGTCTCGCCCTGCGTATTTGCGCCCGGCAGTTCAGCGACGTATCCGATATAGCCGCCCTCCTCCGCCTCTTCGTAAATCGCCGTCAAGTTGAGTTCAGTCATAACGCCCTCACGTTGTCCGACAGATTTCACAATCACTATTTTAGTAACTGTCTGGCAATGACCATGCGTTGAATCTCGGAAGTGCCTTCGCCGATGGTGCAGAGCTTCGAGTCGCGCCAGAATTTTTCGGGTGGATAGTCTTTCGTGTAACCGTAGCCGCCGTGAATCTGGATCGCTTCCTCGCAGACGCGCACGCTCATCTCTCCTGCGTAGAGCTTCGCCATCGAAGACTCCTTCGTCACCCTCTTGCCCTGGTCCTTGAGATACGCAGCGCGATACATCAGCAACCGCGCGGCCTCAATCTGCACGGCCATGTCAGCCAGCTTGAATTGAATCGCCTGAAACTCCGCGATGGGCTTTCCGAACTGCTCGCGCTCCTTCGCATACTTAACAGCCGACTCGTAAGCGCCCTGCGCGATGCCGACTGCGAGCGCGGCAATCGAGATGCGTCCGCCGTCAAGAATCTGTAACGCCTGAACGAACCCCTGTCCCTCTTCGCCGAGCCGGTTTTCGTCCGGCACATAACAGTCCTCAAAAACGACGCTCGCCGTCTCCGAAGCACGCAGCCCAAGCTTATTCTCTTTCTTCGCGGGCGCGAAACCCTTCATGCCCTTCTCGAAGATAAAAGCCGTGATGCCCTTGTTGCCTTTCGCGCGGTCAGTCGAGGCGACGGCCACGCAGGTGTCGCCGTGAATAGCGTGCGTGATGAAATTCTTCGAGCCGTTGACGAGCCAGCCGCCATTCTGACGGACGGCCGTGGAGCGCGTGCCGCCCGCGTCAGAACCCGCGCTTGCTTCCGTCAGACCCCAAGCGCCAAGATGCTCTCCACGTGCTAGAGGAATGAGAAACTTCTGTTTCTGCTCTTCCGTCCCGAACATGTAAATGTGGTTTGAGCAGAGCGAATTGTGTGCGGCCACGGAGATGCCGACCGAGCCGTCAACGCGCGAGAGTTCTTCGATTATCGTCGCGTATTCGATGTAGCCCATGCCTGCGCCGCCGTATTCTTCCGGGAAGATAATGCCCATCAATCCAAGCTCGGCCAGCTTCGGCAACAACTCGACAGGAAAATGCTGCGACTCGTCCCACTCCAACACGTGCGGCGCTATCTCGGCTTCCGCAAACTCGCGCACACTCCATTTCACCTGCTGCTGATCTTCATTTAACTCGAATTCCATAAAACCCCTTAAAAGCAGTGATGAGTGATGAGTAATGAGTGATGAGTGAAAGAAAGAGGTTCTTAACTTCGCTTTTTCTCATCACTCATTACTCATCACTCATCACTCTCTTATTGTATCTCATCCTCGCCGCTCGCCGTGACCCGCGCCGCGCGCTCTGGTTTTTGTTGGCGGCCTGCTTGTCCTTCTCTTTTTCAAAAGGCGATTGACCTCCGCAGGCGCAAGCAAGCGCCACTGCTTCGGGGCCAGCCGCTCGTCTGCCAGAAAGCCTATCCTGACGCGGCGGAGCTTGATAACGGAATGACCGATGGCATCAAACATGCGCCTGATTTGCTGATTGCGCCCCTCATGCAGCACGACCTCAAACCAGGAGTTAGTATCGCTCTCGTCAATCTTCTTAATCTCAGCGGGCGCTGTGCGCTCTCCGTTTTCAAGACGGATGCCGCGCCGCAGCCGCTCGATGGCATCCTCGCCCGGCACGCCCTTCAGCTTCACCTCGTAGACCTTCGCCACACCGTTGCGCGCAGACGTGATAAAGTTGGTAAACTCGCCGTCGTTCGTTAAAAGCAGCAAGCCTTCGGTGTTGAAATCAAGGCGGCCGACTGGGTGAAGACGCCCGAGCGCAGAGGGCACAAGCTCCGTCACGAGCGGGCGTCCTTCCGGGTCTGCCACGCTCGACAGATAACCACGCGGCTTGTTGAGCAGCACGTAGACCTTCTCGCGCGCTTCGAGCAGCGGGTTGATTAAACGCCCGCGCACCTTGATGTGGTCGCGCGCGGGGTCTGCCTTCGTGCCCGGCGTCGTCACGACCTTGCCGTTAATCGTTACATCGCCTGCCGCTATCATCTCCTCTGCATGACGACGCGATGCGATTCCGGCTTCGGCAATAAGTTTTTGCAGTCTGGCTTCCAAAACTCTTTACGCTCTTTTCGTCAAGCTCTACGCTCTTCCTACATCCCGCCTGCTAAATCCTCGAAGTCTTCGACGTTCGGCAGTTCCGATAAATCCTTGAGGCCGAATTGCAGAAGAAACTCTTTCGACGTGCCGTACATCATCGGGCGACCGATTGTTTCCTTGCGCCCTTTAGCGACGATCAGCCGCTTATCAAGCAGCGTCTTGATGGCTGAGGGAGATTGCACGCCGCGTATTTCCAGAATCTCCGGGACGGTGATGGGCTGCTTGTAGGCGATGACGGCCAGAGTTTCGAGCGAGGCGAGCGAGAGCTTGGCGCTCGGCCGCGTTTTGAGAAAGGCGCGGACGTGTTCGTGGTGCTCTGGTCTTGTCGCAAACTGCCAGCCTCCTGCGACCTCGCGTAAGTGCAGCCCGCCGCCACGCGCGTTGAATTCCTCAGCCAGTCCTTCGAGTGCCGTCTCAATCCAGCCACGGTCTTCCTTGAGCACGTCGGCCAGCGCCTTAACACTCAAAGGCTCTTCAGCGACGAAGATGAGGGCTTCGATGATCGCCATCATCTCGGCCATGCCGCGAACGCTATGAGGAGTTTCCGCTTCATCATCGCTGCCGCCTGCCGCAATGCTATCTTCACCCGACGCCTGCGCTACCGCTGCGCGCAGCCTTGCTTCCTCCAGAGCGTCTTCCGCATCGGCATCATGTATGACGACGCCTTCGTCTTCTTCTTCAAACTCGGATGCATCGTCCAGTTGTTCAAACTCCAACGCATCATCGGCGGCCTCTCCGTTTGAAACGGCGTCTTGCGCCGCATCCGTCAACGCCGTTTCCGCAACTTCCTGTTCTTTGATTTCTTCGCTCATAGTCTTCAAAAGTTTTGGCATCAGCCGGCGCGGGCGATGATTTCGCCGAAGGTTTCATGTTGGATGAGAGAGATTTCCGTCGTGCGTACGAGTTCGAGGACGGAGAGGAAGGCGAGCACAAGCTCACGGCGCGACCGCGCACGCTCAAAGAATGTGCGCAAATTCAACTCGCCCACGGAGAGCACCATATTGCGCAATCGTTCGAGCATCTCCGTCATCGTTATTTCCTCGCGCTCGATTTCCATCAAGACTTCTTCCTTGTGGCGCGCGAGAATCTGCTGGAAGACTTTTAGTAGATCGAAGACGCCGACAGAGACTTCAGGATTCTGCTTGTCCGTTTCAAGCTCTGCGCGCTTGAAGACGGCCTGCTCGACGGTCGCACGCGACCAGAGCATCTGCGCCGCCGCCTTATACTTCTGATGTTCTAACAAGCGGTCAACGAGTTCGCGGCGCGGGTCGTCTTCCTCTTCCGCGATCGCCGCCAGCGGGTCGCGCGGCAGCAGCATCTTCGACTTAATCTCAATCAGCGTCGCCGCCATCACTAAAAAATCGCCGGCGACGGCGATGTCCAATTCCTGCATCAAGCGTAGGTAGCGCAAGTATTCATCGGTGATGCGCGCGACAGGAATATCGTAGATGCTCACCTGTTCCTGACGTATCAGGTAGAGCAACAGATCGAGCGGCCCTGCAAACTCACCGAGCTTGAGTTTCAACTCATCACCGTCAATGCCGGTTGTGATTTCAGGCATCGCACCGGCGACGTTGATGGTAGGCTGCGCCGGTGCGACGGCAGTTGCAACGGCCGTGCTCGCCGGCATCGCTTCGGAAGTTTCGTCCATGAGTCCTCCGCGTTGGTGGTTTATAAAGCCCGTGCGCCGACGAGGCCGACGCGCTCCTTAGCCGCCTTCAGTGTCTCACGCGCAATCTGCTCTGCGCGCTCTCGCCCTTCATTCAGAACAGTGTCAAGCTCCGCGTCTGAAATCTCTCGCACGCGTTCCTGCAAGGGCCGCAGAAATTCAATCATCACGTCGGCCAGATCACCCTTCAACTGTGCGTAGCCTTTGCCCGCAAAGTGTGCTTCGATGTCGGCGGGCTGTTGATTGGTCAGGAGCTGGTAAATCGTCAGCAGGTTATTAATCGCCGGACGCTCTTCATCAAAACGAATCTCCGTGCCGGAGTCCGTCACCGCACGCTTAAACTTGCGACGCACAGTCTCGTCCGTGTCCAACAGCATGACGCAGCCGTGCGGGTCTTCATCCGACTTCGACATCTTCTTCTGCGGGTCGGAAAGAGACATGATGCGCGCGCCAACCTTCGGAATGAAAGGCTCAGGCACACGGAACGTTTCGCCGAAATCACGGTTGAAACGAATCGCCAGATCGCGCGCCAGTTCAAGATGCTGTTTCTGGTCTTCGCCAACGGGCACGAGATCCGTTTGATAAAGCAGAATATCCGCAGCCATCAAGACAGGATAATCGAAGAAGCCGACGCTCAGATTCTCGCGTTGTTTCCGCGCCTTGTCCTTAAACTGCGTCATGCGCTCAAGCTCCGAGACGCGCGCGATGCAGTTGAGCAGCCACGTCAACTCCGTGTGCGCCGCAACATCCGACTGAACGAAGATGGTGGAAATCTTCGGGTCAATGCCGAGCGCGACGTAGATGCGCGCCGTCATTCTGGTTCGCTCCGCTAGCTCTTCCGGGTCCTGTGGAACAGTGATGGCGTGCTGGTTGACGATGCAGAAAAGGCTTTCGTAGTCGTGCTGCAATTCGACCCAGTTGCGGAACGCGCCGAGGTAGTTGCCCAAGTGAAGCGGCCCCGAAGGCTTCACGCCGCTGAAAATACGTTTCATGCTATTTCAGTTAGCGCCCAGGAAAAGCAGGCGCTCGGCCACAGGCATCACGACTCCGAAGATGGCCCTGAAGACACCCGTGAAGACCGCTATAAAGAGCAGTACGAAACCAAACTGCTCTAAGGATTCAAGCGCCGACTCAAAACTCTCCGGCAGTATGCTACTCAAAATCTTGCTGCCGTCGAGCGGTGGAATCGGCAATAAGTTGAAGACGGCAAGGCCGACGTTCAACTTGAAAAAGATATGCAGTAGGTTGACCGCGCCGAGAACGATGTCCGAATCGCTGTCAACCGCCAAACGCGAAGGGCCTTCAAGCACCAGCACGCCCACCGCCAGCAGTACGCGAATGATAATGCCAGCGACAACGGCAATCATCAGATTACCGATGACGCCCGCTATCGAAACCCAGAAATTCGCCACGCGCTTATCGCGCCACCTGAGAGGATTAACGGGAGTCGGGCGCGCCCAACCAAGCAGCGGCGCGTGTGTAAAAAATGAGAGCGCCGGAAAGAGCAGCGTGCCAATCGGGTCAACGTGCGAAACAGGATTCAGCGAAATGCGTCCCTGTGAACGCGCAAGGTCGTCGCCAAACCTGTTCGACATCCACGCGTGCCCCGCCTCATGCAGCGACAAGGAGAAAACAAGCGCTACCATGTAAAGGATAAACTGCCCTATATCAGCACTTCCCATTGCACTACCGCCCCTCGAAAAACCAACTCGCCAGTGTAACGAATCACACTAGCATGCAGCCGCAGGCGTGTCAAAATAACGGTCAGTCGTCAGTTAAAACCACTTCGCTTTGCAGTTGACCAACCCACACTGGCAGTCTATCCGAGCAGTGTTCCTCGAATACCAAGCGGCAGGCTGTAGACAGCATCGTTGGTGGCGACAACCATGTCTCCCTGCGCGTTGAAAGCCAGACCGACGACGTTCATGCCCGCGACTGCCATCTGTGCATCGCTGCCATCCGGCGAGATACGCACAATGCCGCGCTGCCCGCCGACCGAAGCGGCAACGTAGAGATTGCCCTCGCGGTCAAACGCCAACCCTTGCGGCCGCCCCAGGCCCTTATAAAAGACGCTCGCCTGCCCGCTGCCGTCAATTCGCATCACTGATTCATAACTGGAAACGGTTGGCCCGGTCACATACAGAGCATCGTCCGGCCCGAAGGCCAGATGATAAGCGGAGACGGATGGCTCAAGTTGCGCCCAGGGGGTTTCTTCACCGATGCCATTGATGCGATAGATTGTGCCCGTACGGTCGCCGACGTACATGCGCCCCTCGCGGTCGAAGGCCAACCCAGTTGCGACGCCCAGATTGCGCGCAAAGGCCACGGCTTCCTTAAATGGCGTCACGCGATAAACTGTTCCGTCCATCCGGCTCGTGACAAACATCTGCCCGGTCTTGTCGAAAGCGATGCCGGTCGGGTTTGCAATGTCGCCCGAAAAATCGTTTAACTCGCCCTCCGCATCAATGCGGAAAATAGAGACTGGAAACTGCTGCCCGCGCGAGCCTGAGCGCGTGACAAACAGAGAGCCGTCGTCGGGGTCGAAGGCAGGGTTAGTGACCGGGTGTAAATCTTCCGCCAGCTTTCTTCCCACCATTGCTTTCACAGGCGCATGGCTCGTAGAGCCGTTTGAGAGACGGACTTCCGCTTCACCGCCCGGCAAACCTTCAGGCACGATAGCCAGCACCCTCCGCGAACTAAGGCCCACCAGATGTGCACGCTTTTCGCCAAACACTGCCGCGCACGCGCGCAACTCTTCAGTCTCGAACCCTTCGCACTCAATGACGACTTCGCCGCCGGGAATCCCCGCAAAGGGATTAACGCGCAGAACTCGTCTCATACTGCTCATCTTTCAACTCTCCGTCGTGAAAAGCAATCAGCTTTCAATCGTTCGGCCCTTCCTCTCCATGACACACAGAAATCTGCGGAGAGTTTTTTTCGACCAAACAATCGTTAATAGCTTTTCATCATACGATGCAGGCGCAAGCGGTGTCTAACCTGACCGCCTTGCGGGCCAGTCGAAATATTATTTTCCAGAGCCTCTGGCGGCTTTCGCTCGGCGCTTGCTATGTTATAATTCGTGACGGTCAAGCCATCGGAAAATTGTGCTCTCGGAATCAGTCGGTTCTGAGAGCAATCTAGCGTTTGACTAAATAATCGCAATGCTCAAGCGATCAGGCGAATTAATTTCGCAGAGCAATATTAACGCCCTTCTGACAGCGTCCGCCGCCCACCGCTCGCTTCAATCTTTTTGTAACTACAAGCAGTCAGCCGTCAGTAAACGGCAATCAGCCAGCAGGAGTGTGAGGCTACGGCCTATGGCCGTGAGTCTCAGCGCCATTGACTGGAAGCTGGCAATTTTTGGAGGATTAAACTAATCAGTAACGTACACGGAAACACACAGGGGCTTAAACACAATCAACTGCGCCGGATTGAAAAGCTCTACTCGCGCCGGATTGCGCCGCGCCAGATTGTGACGCCGGAGTTTGCACGACAGTTAACCGAGCTCTCGCATGAGACGCGTCGCCAGATTGGCGTTCTGATTGACCGCAAAGGGTATGTCGAATACGTCGTCGTCGGAGACGCGCGGCGCATTGAACTGCCTGACTTGAAACGCACGCGCGTGGCCGAAGGACGCTTTCGCGGTTTGCGCTGCGTGCACACGCACTTGCGCGGCGAAGAACTCACGCAGGATGATTTGACAGACCTCGCGCTGCTCCGGCTCGACTTGATGGTTGCGCTCGACGTGGACGACCGAACGGGATTGCCCGGCCTCGTGCGCGCCGCACATCTTTTGCCGACGACCGCCGAAGAACTCGGTCAAACTGATGGCGACATAGCGCCCTACGCTTTTCTTGAACCCAACATCCCTTCGCAGTTGGATGTTGATTTTCTAGCGCTCATCAATTCGCTCGAAGAAGAGATGGCGCGCAATCGTCGCACCGTCCGCCGCGCGGGCGTGCGCGACCGTACGATTCTTGTCGGCGTAACGACCACTTCGCTCTCCGAAGCAGAAGAATCCATGGCGGAGCTTAACGAGCTTGCTACTTCGGCGGGCGTCGTCGTGCTCGACCAGATTATCCAGCGCCGTCAGGCCATTGACCCGCGCACCGTTCTCGGTCGCGGCAAACTGGACGACCTGCTCGTGCGCGCTCTGCAACTCGGCGCAGACCTGATTGTCTTCGACCGCGAGTTGCAGCCCGCTCAGGTGCGTTCGCTTTCCGAGGCGACCGACCTGAAAGTCATTGACCGCTCGCAGCTCATCCTCGACATCTTCGCGCAGCGTGCGCAATCGCGCGAGGGTAAGATTCAGGTGGAGTTGGCCCAGTTGAAATACTTGCTGCCTCGATTGATTGCCGGGCAGGATTCGGCGTTTTCACGACTGGCGGGCGGCATCGGCGGGCGCGGCCCCGGCGAAACGAAACTCGAAACAGACCGCCGCCGCGTGCGCGACCGCATTCATCGTCTGGAAAAAGAGATTGAGGCGCAGCGCTCTCGCAGGCAGGAACGGCGCAAGGAAAGAATGCGGCAGGAGTTGCCCATCATCTCCATCGTCGGCTATACGAACGCCGGCAAATCAACCCTACTTAACCAACTGACGGCCAGCACCGTCCACGCAGAGCAGCGCATGTTTGCCACCCTCGACCCGACTTCGCGCCGCCTGCGGCTGCCGCGCGAACAGGAAGTCATCATCAACGACACGGTCGGCTTCATACGCGATCTGCCGCCCGACCTGCTCGCGGCCTTCCGCGCCACGCTCGAAGAAATCAGCGATAGCGATTTGCTGCTGCATCTGATTGACGCCGCAAATCCGCGCTGGCTGCAACAGCTTGAATCCGTCGAAAGAATCTTAGGCGAGCTTGACTACGCGCAGATTCCGCGTCTCGTCGTCTTCAACAAAGCTGACCTTGTTGACGATGAAACTATCGCCGCCAACCTGCGCTTCGCTTCGCAGAACGGTGCGCGCGAATGTATCGCGATTTCCGCCATGCAGCCGCAGACATTAAAACCCATGCTGGAAAGAGCCGGAAGCCTTCTGGCTCTGAATCTCATTGAAGAAGAGGGCACAGGCGCTCGCCTTCAATCGGAGACAGAAGACACGGCGCAGTATGCCGCTCAACCCGAATGAGCAAACGTCGTCCACGTTTTACATCCCCACTCGACAGGGCGCGCGATGCCGTGCTCGCTTTCATCGTCCGCCCGCTGAAGTGGTTTTCACCGACGACGCGGTTTCTCCTCGGCTTCTGCCTGCTCGTCGTCGCGACCACCGTCATTCTCACCAACACTTATTCGCGCGCCGCCGTCGAAGAGTACAAGGAAGGCGAAGTCGTGCGGCGAACCGTTATCTCGCCCGCGGACATTCCCGAAACCGACACGGTCGAGACAGAGCGGCGCAAGGCTGCGGCCAGAGAATTAGTCCGCCCCGTTTTCAAGTATGATTCGAGACGCAGCGCCACGGCAGAGCAGGATTTCCTAAACTCCTTGTCAGAGCTACGCAAAGATGTCGAAGCGCGCAGCAACGGCAAGAGAGACTTCCGTTGGCCGGGCGAGGTCGCGCCTCCGCTGAATGAAGAGACGACACGCGCCGACATCGCGCGTGCTCTCATCGCGCATCGTTTCGATAATGCTGAATTAGAACGACTGACGCGACTGCTGCGCGAATCCGTCGAAGGTTACATTTATCCTGACGACGACGCGCAGCACTTCAAGCCGGAGATTGCTTTGATTGATATCAGCAATCCGGGCACGCCGACCGTCATCGAGATGCCACAAAGCCGCATGGCCTCGCTCTTCGCGGCGCAGCAAAAACTGCGTTCGCGCATCTCGCAGTTAAGCGGGTGGACCACAGAACAACAAGCGGCCCTCAATTCCGCGCTCTCGCCGCTCATCAAGCCTAACGTCTCTTTCGACGCGTTAGCCACGAAGGCTATGCGCGAGGACGCGGCCTTGAAAATCCAGCCGGTCGTCGTCGAACTCAAGCGCAATCAGGTCATCGCGCGCGAGGGCGATACTGTCTCTGCGCACATGCTGGCCCAGTTTGCGGCTATCCGCAACTACGCACGCACCGCGCGCCGCTGGCACAATCTAATCGGCCTCTTCTTCATCATCGCCGCGCTCTACTGGGCCGCTTGGAAATTCATAGAGCATCGCAGCACCTCCATCAGCCTCTCGCTCTCGAAGAAGAAAGCCTTTGCGCTGGTCGGCTCAGCCGTGATCGTCGAAACGATACTGATGCGCGTCGGGTTTATCCTCGGCGACAACCTTTCTATACAGGGGATGCGTCCGCCGTTTAACGACCCTACCATCTGGAATTTTGCCATCCCGTTTGCCGCGGCCGCGCTGCTCGTAGCTCTCCTGGTTGATACGCAGCTTGCTCTGATTACAACGCTTTTGACGGCCGTCTTCGCAGGGATGCTTGCGCCGACAGGGATGCAGAAGTCGCTCTATGCGCTCATCTCCTGCTCGGCGGCAATCTACGGCATTGGCCGTTACCGCGAGCGGCAATCGGTCACAATCGCGGGCCTGTTCGTCGGCGCAGTCAACGCCTTCGTCGCCATCGCCCTGATTGCTTACGCTCAGCAACCATTGACGCTCAACACGATTCTGATGGCGATGGGCTGCGGCCTGCTCGGCGGGCTTTTGACTATCATCTTTACGGCGGGCGGATTACCGATTAACGAATCACTGTTCGGCGTCCTGACGGATGTCAAACTGCTGGAACTCTCCAACGCAGACCTCCCCGTCCTGGGCCAACTCGCTTTGCGTGCGCCGGGCACGAACCAGCATTCTCATGCCGTGGGCCAACTGGCCGAAGATGCATGTCGAGCGGTCGGCGCTAACCCCCTGCTGGCACGCATCGGCGCGCTCTACCACGACATCGGCAAACTGGCCGCGCCCGATTATTTCGTAGAGAACCAGCAGGGCCATAATCCACATGATAAGCTGCGCCCCTCGAACAGCGCGCGCATCATCACGAGCCACGTCACTTACGGCCTCAAGCTGGCGAAAGAGATTGGCCTGCCCAAGATGATTTCCGATTTCATCCCGCAGCATCACGGGACGCGAACCCTTCATTTCTTCCTGCGCAAGGCACAGGCGCAGGCGGCCATGGATGAAGAGGTTGACGAAACTGAGTTTCGCTATCCGGGGCCGAAGCCGCAGTTTAAGGAGACTGCGATTATGATGATTGCGGATTCGTGTGAAGCGGCTGCGCGCTCGTTGGCCCACCCGAATCCAGAGAATATCCGCTCCATCGTCACAAAGATAGTTGACGCCATTATCAGCGACGGCCAACTGGACGAATGCGACCTCACGCTGCGCGAATTAACGACTATCCGCGAATCCGTCATCGCATCGCTGACAGCCATCTACCATGCGCGCATTGATTATCCCGGCTTCAATCCACCACCGATGACAGGCCCGCTCCCGCCTCTTCCACATCCCGGCCTCGACTCCGAAGAGCGCGGCGTCAGCTATAACCGAACCTCCGAGATTCCCATCAACAAAGGCGGCGAAGTCGAAGACGAGGCAATTACGAGAAAGCAGTGACGAGTGACGAGTGACGAGTTAACACAAGTTCCGTAATGCCAACGGCTCGTCACTTGCTTCTTGCTCGTCACTCGTCACTTGCCACTCGTCACTGCTTTTAGAATTTGCCGTGCAGTTTGCGGTAGGTGTCTGAGAGGTCTTCGGGGATGACGCGTGTTTCGCCGATGGTGGACATGAAATTGGCGTCGCCAGTCCAGCGCGGCATGATGTGCAGGTGAATGTGGTCGGCGACTCCGGCCCCGGCTGAGCGTCCAAGGTTCATGCCGAGGTTAAAGCCGTGCGGCTTGTAAGCCTCGCGCAGGATGCTCTGGCAGCGCTTGGTCAAATCCATTAATTCGTCAGTCGTCTCTTTGGGCGCGGTGTCCAGTTCGCCCAGATGTGCGTAGGGGACGATGAGCAGATGCCCGCTGCTGTAGGGGTATAGATTCAGAACGACGAAATTGTGTGCGGCGCGATGAAGGATAAGATTTTTCGCGTCGTCGTCCGTGTTCTGTTGGAGTGTGCAGAAGACGCAGGCGCTTGAGTTTTCCGCCTGTTCGTTAGAGCCTGACTTGATGTAGTCGTAGCGCCACGGACTCCATAATCTGTCCATCTCGCGGCTCTCCTTCGTTAAAGCAGCGGGCGAAAATTAAGGAGCCGGAGGCGCTTGGTCGTCGTCCGTCGTAGACGAGGCGTTGGCGTCGGTTGAAGCGCTTTTGGCGGGGGCGTGCTCTTCGTTGATGAGCTCTTTGAGTTCTTTGCCGGGTTTGAAGTAGGGCACACGCTTGGCCGGAATGTTAACGGGGTCGCCCGTCTTCGGATTGCGGCCGCGCCGCGCGCCTCGCTCGCGCACGCGAAAACTACCGAAGCCTCGCAACTCTATCTTCTCGCCCTGATTGAGCGTGTCAATAATGCTTTCGAAAACAATCTCAACGAGCCGCTCGGCATCCTTCTTCGTCAACTCGGCTGCCCGCGCGACATCTTCAACAAGTTCTGCTTTCGTCATCACCATTATATTGCCGCTCCGTTTCAAAGGCTTCTCTCAAGCCGCAAAGACCCTGTCGGGTCGAAGTTTATTTACAAAGGGTGCATAAAGGTGTGAGGGCTTCAGCCGTTCGTACAGTAGCAGAAAAAGGTCTCGCCTCGCAAGACACAACTCGCTTGCAGGCAACATTTTAACTGCCGCCGCCCACGGCGCAAAAGAAAGCGCCCTGCGTGTGTTGAGGCTAAAGTTCGGTTCAGCATCAACGCGCGCAGGGCGCTCGCCTTCGATTATTCTAACGGTTATTTCTCTCTGTCTTCGTCAGAACTGCCTTTGCCGAAACCGAAATCGGCCAACTCGCCCAGACTAGCCATGCCGCCGCCTGCGTCCGAAGAATAAGACTTGGCATCCACGATGGGTTCATCGTGGCCTACGGCACGCGCCGAAAGTCCAATCTTCTTATTCTCTGCGTCAATCCTGAGAATCTTGAAGTCCATCTCCTGCCCGACCTGAACTACGTCTTCAGGCTTTTCAACGCGCTTGTCCGCTAACTCCGAGATATGACAGAGCCCTTCCAGATTCTCTTCCAACTCGACGAAAGCGCCGAAGTTTGCAAAGCGCGCTATCCTGCCTTTAATGACATCGCCCGGCTTGTGTTCCGTCACAAAGCGATCCCATGCGTTAGGCTCAAGGTCTTTGATGGAGAGCGAGAGGCGGCGATTCTCCGCGTCAATGCTGGTGATGACGGCTTCTATCTCCTGCCCCTTCTTCAAGACTTCGCTCGGATGCTTGATACGGCGCGCCCATGAAATATCCGTCACGTGGACAAGGCCGTCAACGCCGTCTTCGACTTCGATAAACGCGCCGAAGTCCGTCAGGTTGCGCACGCGGCCCGAAACGCGCATCCCGACCTCGTAGCGCTCACGCAAAGTCTGCCACGGGTTAGACTGCACCTGCTTCATTCCCAGGCTGATGCGACGCGCACGCGGGTCAATGCTCAGGACTTCGACTTCAACATCGTCGCCCGGATTGACAAGCTTGCTCGGATGCTTGACGCGCTTCGACCAACTCATCTCCGAGACGTGAACGAGACCTTCGACGCCCGGCTCAAGCTCTATAAACGCGCCGTAGTCTGCAACGCTCGCGACCTTGCCCTGCAAGCGACGCCCGATAGGAAAGCGCTCGTCAATGCTGGCCCAGGGGTCAGGCAGGAGTTGCTTATAGCCCAGAGAGACGCGCTCGCGGTCGCGGTCAAACTTCAGGACCTTGACCTGTACGTTGTCACCGACCTTGAACAACTCGGCCGGATTCTGAAGTCGTCCCCAAGACATATCCGTGACGTGCAGGAGGCCGTCAATGCCGCCCAGGTCAACGAAAGCGCCGTAGTCCGTCAGATTCTTAATCTGGCCTTCGACGATGATGTCTTCCTCAATCTGGTCAAGCGTCGCGCCCTTCTTGTCAGCGTTCTGCTCTTCAAGCACGGCCTTGCGCGAGAGCACAACATTTGAGCGCTTGCGGTTGAGCTTGATGACCTTGGCTTCAATCTCCTGATTACGGAGACTGTCCAGGTTGCGCACGGGGCGCGTGTCCACCTGAGAGCCGGGCAGGAAGGCAGCGATGCCGTCAATGTCAACGCGCAGCCCGCCCTTGATGCGCTCGGTGATGCGGCCCTTGACGGACGTGCCTTCGCTATAAGCCTTTTCCAGTTCATCCCAGGCCTTCATCCGTACGGCGTCGGCACGCGAGAGGACAGGAAAACCTTCGTTCGTCTCCATGCTCTTGACGAGCACTTCGACCTCATCGCCGGGCTTAACCGTGAGCACACCGTTTTCGGTGAACTCGGCCTGATTGACGATGCCCTCGGATTTGTATCCGAAGTCAATGACAACGCCGCGCTCGCCTATGCTGACGACCGTGCCGCGAACGACTTCGCCTTCCTGAAAGCCCGCTTGCTGCTGGTCGAATTCGGCAAGGATTGCGCCAAAGTCCATGTCACCGCCCGAGCGTGGCTCATCATCATCGTCGTCGTCCGAAGCATCCTGAGATGCGCCGGGCGTCGGGCTGGTTGAAGCCTTTGCGGCGGCCGTGGCGGAAGCGCCCTGCTGCTGCTGTTGCTGCTGCAACGGCTGTTCGGTTAGTTGCGGCGGAGCATCCTGCGCGCCGGATTGTGATTGATTGCTGTTGTTATCCTCGCCGTTTTCTGACGGCTTGGGTTCTTCGGTGGACATTAGATTCTTAATCGGACTCCCTCACATATTTGCGGCGCGTTGAAGAACTTTTCACGTCGCCTCCCGGCGCTCTCTCGCTTGCTTCATGCCCCGCAGACGCGTCGAGAGCGTTCGCGGGCAGCGGGCATGCGGACTGCTCGATTTTATCTTCTGGTGATTAGTCGGATGAGCGTATCAGAGGTGAGGGGGCGAGCCGTTTGGAGTTGCAAAGATGGTTAATGAAAGTTTCGAATTCCGCTGTGCTCGTATTCACCCCTTGTTATCCGACCATTCACCCGCCGCTTGACCGGGTAGAGCGGCAATGTACACGCGGAAATGATAGGCTGTCAAGGCGATAGGCGAACAAATGAAGAAGAACGCAAGCAAGCAGCAGGCAGTCGTCCAACGTAATGACTGCCTGCTGCTTAACAGTTGCTGCACACTTTTTTACTGTTCGGCGCTGCCAGTAGCCGCAGCTCTCGCTCCGCGCCGGACGACGTAGATTCCGGCCGAGTGAGACCCGACGAAGATTTTGTCAGGGTTGGCGGAGTCGAAGGCGAGCGCCCAAATCCGCTGGCTCGGGAGACCTGCATTGCGCGGGTCAATGCGCAGCCACGTGTAGCCGCCGTCAACCGAGCGATAGACGCCGCCGCTGTTAATCGTCACGTTGCCGCCGCCGCTCGATTGATAAGCGTTGCCGACGATAATCTCTTTGCTGTTCTGCGGATTGATGAGAATACTAACGTAGTCGCCGTAAGGCAGATTGCCTCCGCGACGAACCCATTTCTCACCGCCGTCGTGCGAGAACCACAAAGCCTGCTTCGTGCCGACGTAGATATGCGCCGATTGCTTGCGGTCCTGCTCGATGGCGCTGATGGGAGCAGCGGCCGGAATACCTTCCACCTGCTGCCACGTCGCGCCGCTATCGCGCGAGACGAGCACGCCTGAAGTGGCCGTGCCAACCCAGATAGTTTTCTGGTTTTGCAGCGTCGTTGAGATACAGGTGGTGCGCTCATCGAGGCCCTGCCCATAAACCAACTTCTCCCAGCCCGCTGTAGGGTCAAACGTGCGATAGAGACCCGTGTTGGTCGCGGCCAGGATACCGGGGCGGCCGTCGCGGTCGTCGTAGGTTGTCGCCAGCGCGTTGATTGGGTCGCTCAGGTAAATGGCAGGGCTTGGCAAGCGGCCCGAAGCTGTCGAAGTCTGCACTCCGCCGCCGAGGCCGAGCGCCGTCAGCGTCGCGTCGTCCAGTTTGCCTGAAACAGGAATTCCCTTGTCTGCCTGAAACTTTCTGACGGCCGCGATGGTGCGCGTGCCTGCTGCGCCGTCGGGCGTGCCGACATCGTAGCCCGCGGCGTTAAGAGCCTCCTGCGCTTGTTTGACGGTATCATCTCGCCTGATAGCGGTCGTTGCTCTGGAACTACTACGCCCACCCTTTTTCTTCTTCTCGGCCGGGCCAGCCTTCGGAGCGCCAATCGGAGACCACGAAGCGCCGCGGTCGCGCGAAAGATAGACGCCCATGTTCGTGCCCAGATAGATGATGTTGGCGTCGCGCTCGTCTTGCAGAATCGAATAGGTAATCAGGCGATTCGGCATGTTGCGCATCGAGGGCTGCCACGTCATGCCGCCGTCGTTGCTGATGAAGAAGAAGCCGCCGCCCGTGGCCGTGTTGATGGTCGAAGCATAAACGCGGTCAGGCTGTTCGCGGTCGGGCACGATGTTGTTGGCGAAGCGGCCGCTGTAGCCGCTGTTGGTCGGAGCAAACGATTTGCCGCCGTCGCGCGAAACCATCACGCCGTAGTTGTTCGTCCCGATATAAATGGTATCAGGTGTTCTCGGATGAACCGTGATGGAGTTGACTTCAAGCTGCTTTGAGGTGGTCAGCATCCACGATTCGCCGCCGTTGGTAGAGCGCCAGAAGCCCTCTGTCGTTCCCGCGAAGACGACGCCTGCGACCGACGGATGCTGTAGGA
Organism: Pyrinomonadaceae bacterium; assembly: GCA_036382855.1. Lineage (GTDB taxonomy): Bacteria > Acidobacteriota > Blastocatellia > Pyrinomonadales > Pyrinomonadaceae > DASVTR01. The sequence goes on from DASVPO010000013.1 coordinate 37,263, forward strand.
TGGCGCGCGTGCGCCGCGATTGCGACGGAATGCCCTGCACTTTGCGCCAGACGCCTCCGGCATTACGCGTCTCGTAGATACCGCTGCAAGCCGAGGCGATAACGTGGTCGGGATTGCGCGGGTCAATGTCAATGGCGAAGATGTCTGAATCGTCAATGATGCCGTTTTTGGTGCTGGCCCACGTGCGGCCGCCGTCGCTCGTCTTATAGGGCAGATACCACGTTCCGGCATAAATTACGTCAGTGTTGCGCGGGTCAATGGCGAGCGATTCGACGTTAATCAGTCCGGGCTGCGAAGCGGTGTCCATCTGCCGCCAACTATCGCCCGAATCCATCGAAACCCAGATGCCGCGATTCGTGCCGACAAGCAGCATGTCCGGGTTCTTCTCAGACTGCGTCATCGAATGCAGCGCCTCTTCCTTCAACTCCGGCGCTTCGCGCCACGTCGCCCCGCCGTTGGTTGACTTAAAGAAGCCGCCCGGCTCTTTATGACGATGCGTCGCGACATAGATTGTGCGCGAATCGCGAGGGTCAACGATGATGTGGTCCATAAAGAGCTTCGGACGATTCAAGTTTGCAAGCAAGCTCCACTTCTCGCCGCCGTCGGTCGAAGTGTAGATCTGCCCGTCGAGCGTGCCGAAATAGAAACGCTGCGGGTCATTCGGGTCAACTACAAGAGCGCGCACGTCGCCGCCCTGCGGCCCCGTCACACGCCAGTCCATAGCATACTGCGCCGCCTCAGGTGTTTCGCCTCCGGCAGTAGCATCTGCCTGCGCAATGCCGCTACTGCTCAGCACAAGCCCAAGCGTCGCCACAGCGAAGAGCATCAGCATTGATAGTAATCTTTTCATCAGTCGGGTGGTCGTCATCATCTGTCTCATCTCTATGAATTCATTGAAAAGCGCGCCGTTTTAAGGCCACTTGCAGCGCACGCACGCGCGCACACGGGCCATTCTTCAACGCGCCACTATTAAATAGCGCTCGGTGGGTAGGATGCAACACGCCGCGAGAGCGGTTGTACGAAAAACGGGACGCCCGCACACGCCCGCCTTTGCGCAAAGCGAAGCGGGCGATGCTTCTCAGCTCAGGAGAAACATCGCCCGCGTTCGGAAGAGGTCGCGCCTCTCAAAGGAGGGAGACGCGAGCGTTTATTCGATTACTCGTCTTCGTCCATCCGACCGCGACGACCACGACGCGCGCGCGGACGGCGCGTCCTTGTGCCCGTACCGCGCCTGCACTGCGGGCACGGAGTGACGGTCGCGCTGTTCTGCGGCGTCGGGTTTGCGCCCGCCGGGCAGATATGGAGTTCGACGGTCAGCGTCTCACGGCAGTTGGGATCAACCACTGTCCTGATACGCGAGGCGTCAATTCCACGAGTGTTGACCAGGTAGTCAACCGCACGATCAGCACGGCGTTGTCCCTCGCCTTCGCACGAACCCCAGATGGCATAGTAGCCGGTGGAGCCGGGCTCCTGCTGGAGTTGGATTGCGAAGTTGTCGAGACGTGCCTTCTCATCGTTGAAGCGCAGGTCGTTGTACTGGTCGAAGATACGGCACTGCGGAACTTCCGGCGTCGTGACCGTGAACGAGCAGCTACGTGTGCGGTCGCACTCAGGCGGCAGCCCACCGATTTCCACTGTCGCTGTGACGGTTTGACCGCCGAGGCCAGCCGTATCAATCGTGATTGAAGGCGTGCCCTGACCACCGCTAATCGTACCGGCTGAGACTGACCAGTTGTAGGTCACTGACGGATTTCCACCGCCCCTGACATCCACACTGACGGTCGCAGGCGAGCCGACCGGGACTTCACCCGTCGGGCAGCTAATCGAGATTTCAGGACACGGCGGACGGCAGCAATCCGGCCCCGGATTCTGCACCGTCACCGTGGTCGAAGAGAACGACATGCAACCGCAGCCGTCGTCAACTTCCACAGTCGCCGTATATGTGCCAGGCTGAACGCCCGTCAAATCCCAAGAGACGTTCGGGCCTTCGCCGGTAATGCGGCCGCCGGAGGTCGAATACGTGTAGAGCAGCGTATCGCCGTCCGGGTCTGTCGCATTAGCCGAAAGCTGCACGGTCGTTGGAGTTCCGACCTGGCATGAGCCGGTCGAGATGGTTCCTTCGGGACACGGCAGCGTGATTGTTCCGGCCGAGGTTGACAGCGAAACTGTCGGAGCCTGATTCGGCAGGAATTCGGGCGCGCGTGCATTTCTGCGACCAATCCAGAACTGAGCCAGGAACCCGTTGGCATCATCCGACTCGGTAAATCCGCGCGGGAAGCCGCCGACTGTTGCCGGACGCGTCGTTGCCGGAACCACCGTGATGGGCTGCGGCCCAATCGGGTTGACGTTCGTAATCTGGTTGATGGTCGTCGTCGCATCGTTGCCGTCAAACAGCGAGCGGTCTTGCTGGTTGATGTGGTAGCGATAGGCGAGGCCGAAGCCCATCCAACGTCGCGGATAAAGCTTCACACCGGCCAGCGCTTCCACCGGGCTGTTCTCGAAGGCGTTCGGCGTGCGACCGCCGACATACTGCGTCGAGCGCAGTTCGAGAATCGGCTGGATGTACTTGTTCACGGGGAAATCGAAACCGATGCCCGCTATGAATTCATCCGGCCTGTCGAGCAGCACGGCTTCGGTTCCGCCGAAGTTGCCTTTCGGATTGCTGTTCAGGAAATAGCCGCCGTTGACGGAGATATTGACCGAACGGCTCAGGCGTCCATCCATAAAGAAGATAACGCCGAAGTCGCCGATGTCGCCGCCGGGGCTGGCGCCGCGCTGCAACTGGTTGAAGCCAGCGGCATCGTCGGCCTTGTCAGCATAGAAGCGATAAACGCCGATCACGCCGACGCCGAGCGGATTGTCCGGCTCCGTCCAACGCCACTTCGCGCCGACCTCGAAACGATTGAAGGAGGTCTGCCCGTAGAGGCGATTGATGAAGGGCGCATCCGGCAAGTAGGTCGGTGCGATCGTGAACGTCACGGGCACCGTAATCGGCAGGGTCAAGAGCGTCGCCGGCAACGTTTCCGTCGCCAGCACGATGCCCGGCAGGATGCCGCCGACTACCGAACCGATACCGGGGAAGTTATCCGCCGGACCGAAGGTGCCGCTGTTGGCCTGAATAATGGGCGGGCCAAGCGTGGCGTTGAAGCCGGGGAAGCCGAAGTTGCCGATGATGTTGCCCGGCCCCTGTCCAAATGTTCCGGCTGGGCCGCCGACGAACGGAAACGGCACGAACGGCTGATTAAAGCGCGGACGGAACACGGCCGTCCCGCGCAGAGTTCCGACGTTCGGTCCCTGCGGAGCAAGGACGATGGCCGGGCCACTGCCTAAGAACGGAAACTTCAACTGCGAGTTTGGCAGATAGAAGCCCGAGAGATGATGCGGGTTGTTGACCTTGATGCCGCGGTAGGCGTCCGTGTTGAAGAACAACTCAAGATAGTCGTTCAAGCCAACCTGGAAGCTGACGGGCACTTCCGTGAAGTCAGCATCGCCGGGGTCGCGGTCAAAGTTGCTGTAAGCGATGGAGAAGGTAAACTCACCCTTGCGGAGAGTTTGACCGTCATAAATGGTGAAAAGTCCTGTTGGCCCACCTGGAGGGCCGCCTGTGCCAACGGAGGGAGAAATGTTCCGAGGATCATTCTCATTCCTTAAAGTTTGAGCTGATACTGCGGCACACAGCACCAACAAGGTGAGCGCAAGTGTCAGCGCTCTGCTAGCGAGTCTCATCGCATTCCTCCTGCGAAATGAGTATAGTAAATTTGCGGATCGGGCGGCCTGCCTGGCAAAGCCACGGGTTGGGCGGATGTCTTCTTGCATCTACCTGTTTGTCCCTCACAGACATCGCGCGCTTGTCCCGTTAATCCTTGCGGGGCGCGGACGCTCCAACTACAAGCGTGCAACGATAAAGTTTAAGTAGAACTGCCACCGCCCTTCACCCGTTAACACCCTGAGTAGTATGGAGCGGAGCAGCAGGGAGAGGAGTCAAAGCGCTCTTTTGCAAGAACGTTCCGGCCCTACGGGCGTCCTGTAAAGCTTAAGGTGGACGCCTCCCGACTGTTTGACTTGTTCTGAACTGCGAATCAACGCCACTGCGTTATACGAAATCAGCGGCAAAACTGTCAATCTTCTAAGCTACGTGGCGTCCCCATTCTACAGCATTTTAGACATTGCCACATATACTTATTTCCGCCAGACCATACTCCACATCGGCGCGGAAATCAAGACTTTTTCACAACTTAGCGAAAAAACAAACTATGTTTTTTCCGTCACGCGTAAATGCCTCGCATCCGTGTATCGTAGGCAACGCGGTCAATTGCCAGCATATAGGCGGCAGTTCTGGTGTCAACATCATGCTGGTCTGCATAACGGCAGAGGTCGTTAAAACTCGCCACCATCGTATCCTGCAAGCGCGAATTGACGACATCTTCACGCCAGAAGTAGCCCATTCTATCCTGCACCCACTCGAAATATGAGACCGTCACGCCGCCAGCATTCGCCAGAATGTCGGGGATAACAAAGACTCCGTTTTTATGCAGAATAGCGTCGGCGTTGGCGGTGGTCGGCCCGTTTGCGCCCTCTGCCAGCACCTTACATTTAATGCGGTTGGCGTTCTTCGAGGTGATCTGATTCTCGGTGGCGGCCGGAACCAGCACGTCGCATTCGAGTTCGAGCAAATCCTGATTGCTGATGCGCTCGACGCCCTCGTAATCCTCGAAGGAGCGCGTCTGCTTTAAGTGCTGAAGGGCGGCGGGGATGTCTATGCCGTTTTTGTTGTAGATGCCGCCGTGAACGTCGGAGATAGCGATGACCTTGTAGCCCGCTTCATGCAGGAGTTGCGCGCCGATGCCGCCGACGTTGCCCGAGCCTTGCACGACGACGCGCGTCGTGGGCGGCGTCATCTTGAAACGTTTAATCGCCTCGTTGATAACGAAGAGGATGCCGCGCCCTGTGGCTTCGCGCCGGCCGGAAGAGCCGCCGAGGTCAATCGGCTTGCCCGTGACGACGGCCGTCACGGTGTGGCGCGCGTGCATGGAGTAGGTATCCATAATCCATGCCATCGTCTGCTCGTTGGTATTCATATCAGGCGCGGGCACGTCCTTTTCCGGCCCTATGAAGTCAATCAGTTCGGCGGCATAGCGTCGCGTCATACGCTCAAGCTCGCCCATTGACATCTGGAACGGGTCGCAGATGATCCCGCCCTTGCCGCCGCCAAACGGCACGTTGACGACCGCACACTTCCAAGTCATCCACGCCGCCAGCGCTCTCACTTCGTCAATCGTCACATCCGGCGAATAGCGTATGCCTCCCTTTGCAGGCCCGCGCGCGAAATTATGTTGCACGCGGAAGCCCTCGAAAACCTGTATCCGCCCGGAATCCATGCGCGTCGGAATATAGACCTTCAACTCGCGGTTGGGAACGCGCATTACCGCGTACAAATCCGGGTCTAGATTCAAAAGCTGCGCCGCGCGGTCGAAACGCGACATCATAGACTCGAACGGATTATCTTCCTTGATGTGCCGCACATCGTCTGCGATTGCACTGATTGCCATCGTTGCCTCCACTCAAGATGATGAGTGATGAGTGATGAGTGATGAGTAATGAGTAACAGAAAGAAGTTTTCCACTCATCACTCATTACTCATCACTCATCACTTCTTTAGGATTTCGTTCATCGCTCCCGTGCGATAGCCATGCAGGTCGAGCGTCACGTAGCGAAAGCCGAGCGCGCGAAAGCGGCGGGCCAGTTCGTCAACGACATCGCGCCGGAGCGCGGCGTCGAGTTCGGCGGGCGCAATCTCCAAGCGCACAAGCTGTTCGTGATGGCGCACGCGAAACTCACGGAAGCCAAGCTCGCGCATGATCTCTTCGCCGCGATCAACTGTCTTGAGCCGTTCGATGGTGACGGGCGTGCCGTATGCGATGCGCGATGAGAGACATGGACTCGCAGGCTTGTCCCACGTCGGCAGCCCTTGACGGCGGCTCAACTCGCGGACCTCAGCTTTGCTCATCCCGACTTCGACGAGCGGACTGCGCACGCCATGTTCGCCTGCCGCAGCACGGCCCGGACGATAATCGCCCAGGTCGTCGGTCGTTGAGCCGTCAACGACGCAGGCGTAACCGCGCGTGGCCGCGAGCGGCGCGAGTTTCGAGTAGAGTTCTGTTTTGCAGAAATAGCAGCGATTGGGCGCGTTGGCCTGATAGCGCGGGTCTTCGAGTTCTTCCGTTCGTATAATCTCGTGATGAAGATTGAAGCGGCTGACGAATTGCGCGGTCTCTTCGCGCTGGTAATCTGCAAGGCTTGCGGATTCGCCCGTCACGCAGAGCGCTCGCCTTCCGAGTTCGGCTGTCGCGATGCAGGCAACGTAGGTGCTGTCAACGCCGCCGGAGAAGGCCACGAGTACGGATTTCATTTCGCGGAAGAGTGCGCGCAACTGCTGCTCTTTGGCGAGGGCCGTGGCCGACACCATCTCAAGAGCACCGGCCTCAATCCTACTCGCTTCCTGTTCTTCACTCACACTACTGTTCACAGAATTTTATTCTCACCTACGCGCTCTTGCTCTTGAGAATCGCGCCACTATTATTCAGTTGAAATCTGTCCGGGGTTTTACGTCTTACGCGCCGCGCATGTTATCGCATGCCTCCACATGAAAGCAACTATGAACGCAGCAACGATGAACGATGAAGTAAAAGCAAGCTCTTAATACCTCATCGTTCATCGTTGCTGCGTTCATCGTTCCTCTTCACTCTTTTCGCTTTCTTCTTCACGCGGCGGCGTGTTAATATCGGGCCACCCCAGATTTTCTTTCCGCGAGCCTTGCTCGACAAGCCGAAAGTCGCAGTCGACGAAAATGCTTTTTCGCTTTCGTTCACACGCCATCACATGCGCGCTCGCGTTCTTTCTCGTCGTGTGCTGTAGCCTGCTCGCTCGTGCGCAGAACGTGATGAATCTGGGCGACGCCGAGGGCGACCCGGTGAAGTTGTTTCAGCGCGGGCAGGATGCGCACGAGGCGCGCGACTTCGAGTTGGCCGTCAAGCTCTACGAAGAAGCCATCAAGCTGCAACCTGATTTTCCAGAAGCCGAATATCAAAAAGGCTCTGCGCTCTTAACACTCGGTCGCGCGGTCGAGGCTGAAAAGGCTTTCCGTCGTGCCATCGAGTTGCGCTCCGATTGGCCGCTGCCGTATGCGGCGCTCGGCGCGCAGCTTTTGCGTGCGCGCAAGGCGACGGAAGCTGAACAGTTGCTCGGCAAAGCGCTCGAACTCGAACCTCGTTCGGCGCGAATGCTCATCTCACTCGCCTCCGAGTTGCACTCGCAGCCACAGCCCTTTCAAGACTCGCTCGCAGCGCTTCTCAGACTCCTGCAACAAATCGCCGGCGACCAGAATGCACGCTCCGAATACTGGCTCGCACGCGGCCGTACGGAAGCAGCGCTCGGTGAAAAAGCTGCGCTCGTGAGCTACCAGCGCGCCATTGAGCTTGATCCGCAGAATTATGAGGCGTTGATTGCGCGTGCTTTGTTTCGCGCTCGCGCGGGCGACAAGGAGGGCGCGCTCGCTGACGTTCAAGCCGCACGCCGTCTCGCCCCTAATGACGCGGCCACCAGCCTGCAAAGCATCAGCATCTTCCTTCAAATCGGCAAGCGGGACGAAGCACTACGCGCGTGGGATGCGCTCGCAGATGAAACTAAACGGCAGCCTGAAGCCATAGCCCTGCACACGTCCTTGTTGAGTTGTGAAGACACTGCGGAGAATCGTGCGGCTCTGGAAGCTGCGCTTTCAAACTCTCCGCGCGACGCTCAGCTTCTTGCCTGTCTGGGCGCGGCCAATCGCAGGGCAGACCCCGCTCGCTCGCTTGAGTTTTACCGCCGCGCCGCCGACATTGAGCCGGAGAATCTTGATGTCGCGGTCGGATACACGGCCGCTCTGGTTCAGGCGCGGCGATTCGAGGAGGCGGCCATCATCGCGCGGCGCGTGCTGGCGATTGCGCCCGACAAGGCCGAGGCGCATGCGAATCTGGCGACCGCGCTCTACGAGTTGAAACGCTATGCGGAAGCGCTCGTTGAATTCCGCTGGCTGGCCGCAGAGAAGCCTGAACTGGCGGCCACATATTTTTTTATTGCCACCGCGCATGATTTTCTAGGAGAATACGCGGAAGCACTTGCGGCTTATGAATCTTTCCTTGTGCGCGCTAACGCACAGACAAACAAATTGGAGATTGAGAAAGTCAACTTACGGCTTCCTTCCCTGCGCAGTCAGATTAAGCGTGGCGAGGGGTCGAAGAAGAAAAAAGGGGCATAGCGGATAAGTAGCGAGTGGCTGATGGACAGAGCAGAATCGTTTGTGCAGTTTGCCACTGGCTCTTTACCGTTCATTAACGGAGGACAACAGAACCATGAACTCTCCTCTCTCTTGTAGAACACAGATGGTCGCGAGTCTCTGCTCGCTCTTAACGCTCACAGTCTGTCTGGCCTGTGTAGCGCAGGCGCAGGAGCAGAATCCATTCACGTCGGCTCCCCCTCCGATGAAACTCGTTTCACATGCCGAACGTGCGCAGTTATCTTCGGCCCGCGATGTCAAGGGGCGCACGCGCGCCAGCATCGAACTGGCCGAAGTCAGGCTCAGGCGCGCCGAAGAATTTACGACCGCGCTGCAATACGACGCCGCATCATCCGAGCTTGGCTGTTATCAAGCCCTGATTGAAAACACGATGGGCTACCTCGGCGAGTTGAAGGACGACAAGAGCAAGCTGCGCGACGTTTTCAAACGACTGGAACTGACCCTTCGCGCGCACGGCGCACGCATCGAAGCGATTCGCCGCGTCACGCCTGCCGAGTACGGCGTCAACCTGAAGGTGATCACGGACTACACGCGCACCGCTCGCACAGAAGCTCTCAACGCTTTCTTCGGTGACACGGTCGTGCGCGAGGAAGCAAAACAGGAGGAAGCCAAAGCGCCCGGCGCTGCCGCCGACGGCGTTAAAGCTTTCACTACGGGTACGCCCCAGTAATGTTGTAACGTTAATGCGTCTACGTAAATTCCCCCTCGCATCCGTCGCTTGCCTGCTGGCCGGCCTTTCGTTCATCTTCGCCTGCGGCCTCCAGCTCGCCCATACGGCGACGAAACGCGATCACCTAACCGAACTCGAAGCAGAACAGGTTCGCGCCGCGCAAATCCTAGACAAGCGCATCGAAGTCTTCATCAAGGTCGCTGAACGGCGACTCCTGGCACTCTCCGACCCCAACGCCGCAACCAACAAGCAGGTCCAGAAGGATGTCGAGAAGTGGGGCGAGCTTCCGAAGGGCACGCGCGCTGAACTGCTCAACGACCTTGCCATGATTCTCGACGAGGCCATCACAAACATAGACGACGTGGCCGCGCGTGATGCCAGCAACCGCCTGCTGCCGAAAGCCTTGCGCAAGCTCTCTGCGGCCTCAACACGCTTCATCAGCCAACTCACGCCGATGCGCGCGCAGGCCAAAGATGAGACCGAACGTGAAGCGCTCGAACACGCGCTGGAAAACGCGCAGTCTATCGTCGAAGCGGCCAAACGCCTCCCGCCTGAAGTCAAAGAAGAGAAAGAGAAGAAGAAATCTGAGAAGAGTAAAAACTGAAGAACAGCCGTGCGTCGTGCAGTTCTCAGCCGGGCAATGTTTGGCGAATATACCGAAAAGAAGCAGTCCCGCTTACACAAACTTCTCGTCCGCGCCGTCACGTCTTTAATCGCAGGCGTTCTGCTCACAGTCTTAGTTAACGCCGCACTCAGAAACGCTTGGCCGTATCTTCGCGCTACTAATCCAGAAGTCGGCAGGCTTATTCTGAACGTCTCTAATCTACCGGGCACGATTTGCTATGCTTCCTCCGTGCCTGATTACGACCGGGCCCTAGCCTGCTATTTTGTCGGCTTATTCATCAATCCTTTCTATTACGCAGCAGTAATTCTCATCCTCTGGTATCTCAAGGACATCACGCTCAAGCGAAAACGGAGACTCAATTTGAGATAGGCGTTTTATCCTCCGGCCGCCTACTTACTTGGTCGCCTACTCACGCGCTCTCTTTAACACGTCGGTTGCGCGCCTTATCGCTTCCGTAATGCGAACCGCTGCCTCACGCGCATCTTCAGCTTTGCTGTTATCAACGGCCTGTCTTAAATCGGGCAGCGGTTGCGCTGCGTAGCCCGTGTAATAACCGGGCGCGTAAATCTGGTGCTTGTACCAACTGCGCCCGCTCAGGCCGCGCGCATCCGTGAGGGCGCGTTCGGCGGCGAGCAGCGCATCGTTGATACGCTGTAATCGTGCAATCGCACGCGTGTAAGAATCATTGGCCTGCACGCGCGTCCGCTCTATTTCCGCGACGAGCGATTGTTGTCTCTCCTCTATCTTCCGTGCTTCAACATTGAAATCGTTGATGACTTCCCTGAGCGCGCGGCCATCGAAAGCGCCCGCGAGTTTGCGCGCTGTGGCGGCGCGTTCGACCTCCGTTAGAAAGTCGCGAAGCTGGTTGGCATAGTCCGTATAAACGAAGGGCAGGCCGCGCGCGTTTGCCAGACGCAGGGCGATTGTGCCCCAGAGTTGTGCGGCCGCCGTGTGATACTGAAACGTAGGGTCGCCGAATTTCGACATCCAGTAGAAAGAGTCGTAGGCCGAATGGTAGACGCCGTAATCGCCGCCGAAGCTCATATCGAGTGCGGGCACTCCGAGGTGCTGTAGAAAGGGCGTGTAGTCTGAGCCGGAGCCGAGCGAGCCGATGCGCGCTTCGGCAATGGGTGTGTCTGTTCCGCTAGGGTCTGTCAGTTCCGGCGTCGGGCGCTGCTCACGCGTGCGGTCCTGCCAAGCCTCGTAAATCGTCTTGCCCGTCTTGGGGTCGCGCACGTCGCGCGTCGCGCTGCGGATTAGACGCCACAACGAAGGCACGCTGGACGCGCCGAAGTTTGCGCCCGAGACGGCGGCATCCATGTTGAGATACGCGACCGCCTTCTCCTTCAACTCCGCGGCCAACTCTTCGGCCCATTCCGTCGAGCCGATTAAGCCCTGCTCTTCCCCGTCCCAGCTACAGAGCAAGATAGTGCGGCGCGGCTTCCAGCCGGACTTTAACAACTGTCCGAAGCCGCGCGCAGCCTCAAGCATCGCCGTCGTCCCGCTATTGGGGTCAACCGCGCCGAACGTCCATGCGTCGCGATGATTGCCCATGATAATCCAGCGGTCGCGTTCCTCGTTGCCGTCTATGCGCGCGACGACGTTCCAGATGGTTCGCGTCTCGAAAGACATCTCGGTCTTCAAGTGAACGCGCACGTCGTTTGTTCCGCCGACGTGATACGCGAACGGCAAACCTCCCTGAAAATCCTTCGGGCGTAGCGGCCCGCGCAGAGGCTCAAGCAGGCGGCGCGCGTCTCCGTATGAGATAGGCTGAACGGGAATGTGCGGCAAATTCGTCGCCTCTTCTCGACGGATGCGGGGCGTGCCGGGGATGCTCGGTTGTCCCGGCGTCAGCGGGTCGCCCGGATACTCGAAGAGATATTCGACAGAGCCGCGCTGCGCTGAAGTCTCAGGCCGCCAGGGGCCGTTCGGATAAACGTCGCCTTGCATGTAGCCGTCGTCGGCCGGGTCGGAATAAATGATGAGCCCGACTGCGCCATGCTGCTCCGCGACCTTCGCTTTGACGCCGCGAAACGAATTGCCGTAACGCGCAATCACGATGCTTCCTCTGACTTCGACGCCAGCCTTCTTCAGCGCTTCATAGTCGTTCGGCAAGCCGTAGTTGACGTAAACGAGCGGGGCAGTCACGTCGCCCGAAGCAGAGTAGCCGTTAAAGAGCGGGATGATCTTGCGGCTGGCGGAGGATGCATCCTGAGCGATGACAGCTTCCTGCAAGCGCAATCTCTCGCGGCGCGGCGCAACCAGCTCGATGATGCTCGGCTGTTTCGGGTAGGGCAGCAAAACCTGATATTCTTTGAGTTCGGCCGCGAGGCCGTAGGCGCGCATGCGGTCGCGGACGTAGATGGCCGTGTCGTAGTCTTCGCGCGTTCCGGCGACGTGCGGCTCCTGCGTTAGTCTTTGCAGATGAGAACGCGCGGAATCCGGCTGCGGAACAGCGCGAAACTGTTCTTCGAGTCGGCGCTCAAGGGCACTTTCTTCAGCGGTGAAGCCTTCGAGAGCGGCGGCGCTCGACGTTCTTTCTTGCGAACGCACGCTCGCCTGCGCGAAGATAAAAACGGCAATAAGCCAGAACGCTAAAACACGGCGATAAGTTATTTTCACTTGATAGTCTCCTCTTAAACGAGCTTGGAAGTCCGTAGAGTTTTGGAGAGCCTGAGGCCCGCTTGAATTGCCGGACGCTTGTGGACTCAAGGGACTTCCTTAATCCGATTCACGAAAGGCGCAAGATGGACAGCAGATATTACCCCGGCGTGGAAGCCGACGCCACTCAATTAATCAGAGACCTGCGACAGCTTTTCGACGCAGAGTATGAAGTGCAGACGATGCAGGTCTCTTCGACAAGCGTGTTGCAGGCGCGCAAGCAGAGCACGCTGCGCGATTTGACCGGCCTTTCCTCCGCGATGACCGTCAAGATTACGCCAGAGGCCGGAGGCACGCGCGTTGAGGTCGGCATGCAGAAGTGGTTTGACAAGGCAGCGGTGGGCCTCGTCGGGATGGTCGTCTTCACGCCCTTGCTGGCCGTCGCAGCCCTCGGAGCCTACTGGCAATACAAACTCACGGAAGATTGCTGGAAGATGATTGAAGACCACATCACGCGCAAAGCCGGCGGCTACGTTCCGCCGCTGCCCGGACGCTGCGGAACCTGCGGCGCTGCCAGCAGCGCAGGCTCCGACTTCTGCTCGACCTGCGGCGCAAACATGCGCGCCGCGCTCACCTGCCGTTCCTGCGGCGCGAAACAGAGAGACACCGCCGCACGCTTCTGCAATCGCTGCGGCAAACCACTCGCAAGCTAATAGTCCAAAGTCAAAAGTCCAAAGTCTAAAAACATGGTTCTTGACTTTTGACTTTGGACCTTGAACTTTGGACTATCTTAATCGTGTCTTAAAGCCTTGACCGGGTCAATGCGTGCGGCGCGGGCGGCGGGGTAAAGCGCGGCGAGGATTGAAACGAGCACGGCGAAGAGAATCGCACCGAGCCAGAGATAGATGGGGATGGCGAAAAAGTCCACGTAGGATGCGCCCTGCGGTTTGAGTATGAAGCGGTAGGCAAGACGGTTGGCAAGCGCATCTATGCCCCACGCAGCCAGCACGCCGATGACGCCGCCCACCAATCCTATCACCGCCGCCTCCACAAAGAAGATCAACTTAATCTCCCTGTCTTCCGCGCCGATGGCTTTCATAATGCCTATCTCGCGCGTGCGTTCGAGGATGGACATAATCATCGTGTTGGCGATGCCGAAGGAAGCGACCAGCAGAGAGATGCCGCCGAGAAGGCCGAGCGCGGAATTGATGATGAGAAAGACCGTGCGCAACTGTTCTAACTGGTCAACGATGGAGAAGCTTTCAAAGCCACGCTCGGTCAGCACGTTTCTCACGTCAGTCATCGCCACAGGATCGCTGACGCGCACGGTCGCAGAGTCGTATCCTTCGGCCTGATTCTTGTCGAGCACGCCGCTCTCGCGCGCCAGTTCGAGCGCCACCTCGTTAAGAGGATTGCGGTGCTCCTGCGACCAGCGCCGCGCTGCCTGAAGCGGAACGTAAGCATCCGCGTAACCGCTCAACCCGCGAAAGCCTCCGCCCGACGAATTACTCTTCGTCTCCTTAGCCAGTACTCCGACGATGCGAAACGAACGCGCGACCAACGCATCAGCCGCGCCTTCCTCATCCGCGTCATCTTCCAGCGGGATGCCGAAAAAGTTTGAACCAGCTTCTTCCTCATCGTCGCGCTTCTTGGAGGGAGCAAGAAAGTCAACCGTCTGGCCGAGGGCCATCTCTGGTTTCTCGTAACCGAAATCAAGCGTCCACGCATCGCTGACGACGATTTCATCGGCGTCCGGCGCGGCGAGCATCTTTCCGGCGGCAAACGACTGAAAGCGCGACGACGCATTCGGCGCGTTCGCTCCGCTGACAGACTGCCTGAACACCTTCCCGTTCGCGCGCATGTAAACTGGAAACGAGACAACCGGCTCGACATACGCGACGCCCGGAATCTGTGCTATCTCCGCGACCGCAGCATCGTCCAGCACACGCTTCGGTGGATTATCGGGCCGCTGCCCGCGTCCGCCCTGCTGTCGTCCTCCATCTTCGTTACTACCGCCACCGCCCGCGCGCCCACGCGGCGAAACCGCATCGGCCAGACTCGAAAGGCTACGCCCGAAGACCCTAATCTCGTTGAACAAATCAAGAGCCTTGAAGCGCGCGATGGTGTTGCGCTGCAAGCCCAGCCCGAAGGAGACCATCGTCACGATCACGGCCACGCCCACGATGACGCCCATCGTCGTCAACGTCGCACGCAGTTTTGCCTCGCGCAGATTCCTGACAGAAAGACGGAGAATATCGTAGAGAGACATAAATAAAGTGATGAGTGATGAGTGATGAGTAATGAGTGAGAAGCTGTTTTTAACTCATCACTCATTACTCATCACTCATCACTTTAGTTTCAGTTCCTCGCGGCCTGTCGCCGTTTGAGGTTGTGTAGCTGCTCGCGCACCTGTTCGGCGTCCGTTGCGCGCGGCTGCATCTGTAGATAGGCTTCCATCTCTGCAATCGCTTCGGGCAGGCGCTCAAGTTGGGCCAACAGTGTGCCGCGGTCACGATGCTCGCCCGCTTCGAGCGGCGTCAGCAGGAGAATTCGTTCGATGACACTGAGCGTTTGCAAGTGCAGGTTGGCGCGCGCGTAGATGGCTTTCAAATTCGTCAGGAGACGGACGAGAATCTCGCGCGTCGTGGCGGCTCGCAAATGCTCGTCGGTTAAGGCGACCTGCCCGCCGAAGACTTCATCCAGCCTGTCCTGACAATCTTCGAGGCCGAGCGTCTTTCCGTGAAACGGGTCAACGAAGACAGACTCGACTGCATTCGTCTCGCGCGCACGGACGATGAAATGGCCCGGCAGGCCGATGCCGTCAACCTCCAAACCGGCTTTGCGCCCGACCTCCATGTAGATGATTGAGAGCGTAAGGGGAATGCCCATGCGGCGGTCGAGCACGCGGTTCAGGTAGCTGTTGGCCGGGTCATAATAGTCAAGCTGATTGCCGATGAAGCCAGCTTCCTCGAACATGAAATGGTTGAAGGCTTCGACGGCAGCGCCCGCCGATGCTGCGACGCGAGTTTCCGCTTCAAGGCCGAGGCCCGTCATCCGCAGCAGATACTCCACGATGTCCACCTTCAGATGCGCCTCGTCTTCCGCCGCAATCAGCAGCGCCGCATACTCAAGGCGGATTGCGTCATCGGGCCTTGAGATTTCCGCGGCGAATGTTTTGCGCATCTCCTGTGCGAGGAGTTTGCTGGCAGGCGTCATAAGTATAAGGATGAACGCGGAACGATGAACTATAAATCGCTTGTCTGTTACTACCGCGTTCAGCGTTCCGGCTTCATCGTTTACACGTCGAAGACGTGACGGACGGCGTCCACTGTCCAGTCCGCGAGGCTCATCGTGACGACATCTGCGCCGGCCGCGCGCAACTCTCCTTCCCTGACGGTGTTGGTCACGCCGAGCGTGCGCATTCCGGCACGGCGTCCGGCTTCGATGCCGGGCGGCGCGTCTTCGATGACGAGACATTCGGCGGGCAGCAGCGGCAGCTTGCGCTCATTGCCTCGCCGCTCGTTCAAGAGTTCGAGAGCACGCTGGTAGCAACAAGGGTCTGGCTTGCAGGCGTGCGCGTCTTCGGCGCTGACGACGACGTTGAACGACTCGCGCAGTCGCGCTCGTTCCAGTACGTGCTCTATCTCGACGCGGCGTGCCATGCTGACGAGGCCCACACCGAAGTGGCGCGAAGCGGCTCTGACGAACGTGACGACGCCGGGAAAGAGCGGCAGTTCGTCTTCAATCTCTTTGCGGTGCAACTCGGTCTTGCGCTCTATCAGCGAAGCCATCACGTCGTCGTTCAAAGGCTGGCCGCTACGCTCGAAAGCTGCGCGGATAAACGTGCGGTCGTCCATCCCAAGCGAGTTGTAGTATTGCTCCTCACCGAGCGTCAGACCAACAGACTGCAACGCCTCCTGATAGGCTTTCAGTTGTAGCGGTTCGTCGTCAATAATGACGCCGTTGAAATCAAAAAAAATGGCTTGAATCATCGAAGCCCCGGCGCAAGGCCAATTCATTTCTACGGAAGTATGCAGAACGATGCGAGTATTGTAAGACGCCGGAATGAGAAATGTAAAAAGGTAAAAGGTAAAAGGTAAAAGGCAGGCTGAAACCCATTTTAATTAAAACTGGTTTCTAACACTTTTACCTTTTACCTTTTACCTTTTTACTTTCTCACTGCTGCCTCTCTCCGTCCGGCTGTTTGCCTGTGAGTCGTTCGTTGAGGTCGTCGAAGAGGAGCGGGAGGCGTTCGCTTTCGAGTACGTCCAGGCGGCGCAGGATTTCGGCAAGCGAGATTTCGTTTTTGAGGTTGATTTGAAAATCGAGGTCGGCGCGCAGGCGGTCTTTTTCGCCCTGCCTGTTCTGCGACATCATAATGATGGGAGCTTGCACGCCCGCGATGATGCCGAGCATCAGGCTCAACAGATTATACGGATACGGGTCAATGTCGCTGTTGACCATCAACCACGAGTTGAGCGCGACCCAGAAGATGAGCATCAGGACCAGCACGGCGATGAACATCCAGCTTCCGCCAAACTCCGCTAGGCGATTGGCGAGACGGTCTGCCATCGTCATGCGCGCCGCTTCCTCTACGTTGGCGTTGCGCGAAACGCGCTGGCGCAGCATCTCGTCCGTATCGCGCAGGCGATTGGTAATCGCGCTCAGCATCTTCAAAGCCACGTCAGGGTTGCGACGAACAAAGGCCAGAAAATCTGTGCGAGAGAGAATCGCGAGACGCGCATCTTCGATGACTGTAGCGTCGGCCGAGCGCGCCTTGCCGTCCAGGATAGCCATCTCACCAAAGAAGTCGCCGCCGCCGAGGTCTGCGAGCGTGACGGCGTGACCGAAAGAATCGTGGACGCTGATGCGCACGCGCCCGCTGTCAATCAAGTACATGGCGTCGCCGGAATCGCCCATCTTAAAGAGCGGCGTGTTGCCGGCGACTTCTCGCAGCTTCAGCAAGTCGCGCAATTCAAGCGCGGCCTCGTCATCCAGCCCCGCAAACAGCGGCACGGAGCGCAACTCTTCCAGCAACATTACTGAAGCAACACTGGCAGTAGTGGCAGTGGCAGACATCGGAAGCACCTCGGAACAGTTTTCAGTTTCCAGTTTCAGTTTTTAGTTTAACAAGACACGCTTTAAACGAAGACGGAACGATAGAGATGCAAATACTGAAAACTGAAAACTAAAAACTGGAAACTGTCTTCCCATCTTTCATCAGGATAATGCGGTCTGCGAAATGCTCCGCCAATTCGCGGTCGTGTGTGACCATCAGGACGGTCAGCGCGTCGGCGTTGACCATCTCGCGGAGCAGGGCCAGCAGTTCGCGTGCGCGCGTTGAGTCTAAATTCCCTGTCGGCTCGTCGGCAAGCAGAATGCGCGGGCGGTTGGCGAGAGCGCGTGCGATGGCGACGCGCTGCTGCTCTCCGCCGGAAAGCTCTGTGGGCCTGTGCGTCAGGCGGTCGCCGAGGCCAACGCGCGAGAGCAGTTCGCGTGAGCGTTCTTCGCGTTCGCGGCCCCTAAGGCCGCCGAAAGCCAGCGCGAGATTGACATTCTCGGCGGCAGTCATCGTCGAAATCAAGTTGAAATTCTGAAAAATCATGCCGACCGAATGGCGACGGTAGCGTGCCATCTGTTTTTTGTTGAAGGGCGCGAGCGATTTCTGCTCAAACATCACTTCGCCGCTCGTCGGGCGGTCGAGGCCGCCGAGCATGTTGAGCAGAGTTGACTTGCCCGAACCCGAAGTTCCCTGAATCGCAACAAACTCGCCCACCTCAACGCAGACGGAAACCGAGTCGAGCGCGGCCACCTTCGTGCTGCCCATCTGATAAATCTTTGAAACGTCGCGCGCCTCTAAAATCGTTGACATCGAAAACCGCCCCTGTCCCTCTCATCCTTCCCAACTCAGCGAAACTTTACCACAGAGAGAAAAGGATGAAGGCGGAACGATGAACGATGAATGAAAGCCTTGCTCTTAACAGTTCATCGTTCATCGTTCCGCGTTCATCGTTTCTTCAATCATTTCTCTATACACAATCAGCCGATGCTCATATAATGGCGGCCCGTCGCCAGAGAATGTGTGGCAGTAGTGGACGTATCGGCAGCCTTTTGATTGAACAGGAAGGTTTTTGCAGTTAAACGCATAGAGAAAGGACAAGACTTCGATGTCACAGCAATATCCGCCCGGTGGTGGGCCTCCTCCGGGCCAGCAGCCTGATTACAACCAACCAACGCAATATGGCGGACAACCGCAACAGCCATACGGCCAACCGCAACAGCAGCCCTATGGTCAACAGCAACCCGGTTATCCGCCGCAACAGCAACCGCCCTACGGCCAACAACAGCCGGGCTATCCGCCTTACGGGCAACAACCGGCCTTTAGTCCGACACCAGCGCCGGTCATCCCTGCGCAGGTCGTCGAGGCCGACGCCTTCGACCGCACTTTGAGCCTGCTGGTCTACGTCTGGGTCGTGATGTTTACGGTGCTGGCAGACGCAAGCGTGCTTGAATTTCGCAACGACGTGAGATTCATGGTCTACATTCGTTTAGCACCTCTGGCCGGACTGATTCTGCCGTTTGTCGTTTCCTCAGTCGTCAGGACTCCGCTGGCAAACTTCCACGCCAAGCAGGCGCTCTTTCTCGGCGTGCTCTATGTCGTCGCACGCTTCGTCATCGGACTCCTGTTCCTGATACCAGACGACACTGTTCGCCAGCTTCTCGTCGCAGGGATTTTAGTCGGCGGGGCTCAGCTTGCTTTTATCTGGCTGGCGCTCACAGGCGCTGTCCGCGCTTTCTTTAACCGCGAGCTTTACCGCCTGCCCGTTGTCGGCGGCATGGTTAAATAGAAATGATGAACGATGAACGCGGAACGATGAATGACTGACAAACTGTTTTCAGTTCATCGTTCATCGTTCCGCGTTCATCGTTTCGCATTCATCGTTTCCTTCTCATCCTTGAGGCTGACGGCTGTGGCCTTGCGGTCGGCGATGCGCCAGAGTTGGAAGCTTTCCTCGTCGAAGCCTTTGAGCATGACCTCGAAGGGCTGGGCCGTGAGTCCGTGCTCCTCGTCGTCAATCATCTCCGCGACTTCCGGGTCTGCGTGAACGGTGTTGGAGATAACCACGTCGCCGCCGGAAGAAAGACCTTCGAGGCGCGCAGCCATGTTGACCGTGCAGCCGAAGTAATCCAGACGGCCGTTGAGCGTAACGGCGATGCAGGGGCCGTAGTGAATCCCAACCTTGAGTAGGAGCGGCCTCATCCCCGTAGGCGGCGCAGAGAGTTTCCGTTGCGCTTCCATGATTGAGCGCAGCGCTCCGGCCGGACGACGGAAGACAGCCATCACCGCATCGCCAATCGTCTTGACGAGCGCTCCGTCTTCTTCCGCGATGCTTGCGCGCAGGACATCGAAATGGTTCATCACAGTGCCGAAGGCGGGCGCATCTCCGATTTCGCGGTAAAGCTGCGTAGAGCCTTTGAGATCCGTGAAGAGCACGGTCAGGCTGCCGACGGAAATCTGCTCGCCGGGCCTGAGCGCTTCATTGGAAAAGAGGTCGCGGAAGATTTGCAGCGCCGTCACTTCGGCGGCCGTCGCGGCCTGATCGCTCCATGCCGTGCGTTCCAGTATAAAAAGCTGGTCGCTCCCGGTCGCGTTTTTGAAACGCAGCACCGGCGACGTTGAGACACGCCTTTCTACTTCCGACCACCCTTGCTCGCCCGCGCGTAAAGTCACTTCCGCTTCGCCGTCGGGCGCAACCAGCAAAAACTGCTCGCCGGGCAATTCAAGGCTGCGCAGACGGTAGCGGCCCGCCTCAAGCTCAAGCTGTAGCTCGCGCTCTTCGCCTGCGGGGATGAATTGTTGCGCGATGATGTGCGGCGTTAACTGCGGCCCGCCGACGCAGAAGTTTCTGACCTCTATCTGCCGTATGGCCGAGTTGGGACGAAAGGTAAGCTCAACGGAATTGTCGAAGCTGACGTTGAAATCTATGTTGCAGCTATCGCAATAGACCTGCGCTTGAATGCCCGTCAGGGTGTTGCTGCTCTCGATTGCTCCGCGACAGTGTGGGCAGAGCAAGTCCCACTGCAAGTCAAGCAAGCCGACGCGTGTGGCCCAGAGGCAAACTTCCAGCACGTCGCGGCGTTCGAAGTTCCAGTAGTCTGCCATCGCGTGAGAACGAATACGTGCGAGCGACAAATCATCTGCCTGCTCAATCATCATCGTGAGCTGCTCTACGATTTCGCGGCGCGCTCCCTGCTCAATCAGTTTGTCGCTGAGAGCCATGAGGCGTGCGCGGCCGCCCGGCGCGAATGTCGCCTGCGAGTTTTGATAAAGGGGCGGCTTGCCTGTTTGCAGCAGTTGGTCGTAGCGGCGGAAGGCGGCGGCAAACTTTCTTTTACTGATGAAGCCTATCTGCGCAGGGATAGCTGCGAGGCCGACAAGGTTTTTCGGCTGCGCCCAACACTGGTAGATAAGGCGCGTGCCGCCCGTTGGCAATGGTTGCAACTCAGCCTGCACGCGCACTTCCGCGACAGGGCCTTTCGTATATCGCCGCACAACGCCGAAGCGATGCGGCCTAATCCATTCGAAGGGCTGCTCTTCCCATTCGACGGCGAGGCCGAAGATGAAGAGACGCAGACGACGGCGCGCGTTCGTCATGCGCGAGCCGTCTTCAACCTGCACTTCGACGGCAGGCACGCCCGCGTCGCGGTTAAAACGGTTCGTGTCCGCCACCAGCGGCCACAAGGCTTCGGGGCTGGCCTGTAACTCGTATTCCCAACGGTAATGAAACTCACGGTGGGCCATTCGCTAAAGATTAGGGGAAATGGGTAAACGGGGAAGAGGGTAAAAGGAAGACATGAAGAACGCTCAAGCAGCCTTCCTTTCCCCTTTTACCCTTTTGCCCTTTTCAACCCGGCTTTTATTCAGACTTCTTTATATTCGGAGTTGACATCTTCGTCTGACGAAGCGACGCGGTAGTTCTTCGATTGCTTCTGCTTGGTTATCAGGAGGTCGTCTTTGGTCTTCAGTAAATCGGCGCGGCTGTAGACGGATAGCTCGAAGTTGTAGCCGTGCGTGATGGCGTCCTTCGGGCAGGCTTCGACGCAGAAGCCGCAGAAGATGCAGCGTCCGTAATCTATGTTGTAGACCTGCGCGTAGCGTTCGTCAACGCCCGTGCGCTCATCCTTCGAGCGCGGGTCGTCTGTGGCGATAATGTAGATGCAGTCTGAAGGACAGGCGGCGGCGCAGAGGAAACAGGCCACACACTTCTCTTTGCCGTTTTCGTCAACGTGGAGCAGGTGTTGCCCGCGATAGCGCGGCTGCATCGTGACGGGCTCGTCCGGGTACTGCACAGTCCACTTCTCGCGCGGGATATAAGAGAAGGTGACGCCCATGCCCTTGATGATGGCTTTAGTGGATTCGATAACGTCGCTGATGATTGACATACTTTCCCCTTACGGAATGCTACCACGGATATTCGCCGCTCTGAGTGCTGTCAGGTTGCGCCTTATTTTACACGGGTTGCTTGCGAACTAATAGCCTGCCAGCGCCCGTCGCGCCAGATGAATGTGTCAGTGAAGCGGTAAACCTGGTCAGGGCCCTTTTTGAACTTCGCCGTATTGAGGCCGGTCAGGACCGCGTTGTTGCCCATCAGGCTTACAGTCAAATCGCTGAGCGTTAGGGTTTTAATATCTGTATTCGAACTCATACTTGCCAAATACTGTTTTTTATCTTCGACCCTGCCGTCGCCCGCAACGCCCCTGAACTCGTCAGCCAGAATACGGACCACGGCTGCTTTATCAGCCTTTAGATTAGCGTTGTTCCACTCGTTCTCCAGAATCGTCAACTGTCTCAAGACTTCATCTTTGTCCGTCGGCGGAGCGTCCGTCTTGATGGGCTTTTGTGCTGTTTGGGTGTCGTCCGTCGGCTTTGGTGACGGCTGCAAATTCACGCCCCGGTTGGTGTCTCCGTTATTGGCGGAAGGGAGCGTTGCCTCGTTTCCCGACTTGACGAAATAGACCAGAAGGCCGACGCCGACCAAGGCGACAACCAGACCAATCGCGCCAATAATCCACGCCGATGCCTTTGAGCGTGGCGCGGTAGCCTGCCGGGCAGTCTGTGCTCCCTGCCACACGTGCGGAATCGTCGGCCAGGGCGCTGGCGTTGGCGTATGACCGGGGGCATTGTCCTGAAATACTTCTGTGGGAGCTTCCGCAGTGTTCCTTGATGGAAAATTCAACGGACCGGGCTGAGGCGTTTGGGCGGGGACGAATGTCAGTGCCGTGCCGTCTGTGAGGCAAAAACCGAGCGAGTCGTCCGCGTAAGTGCTCCCGCATGTGGAACAGCGCTTCATCAATTACTCCGCGTCACCACTGTCTAACCCATTAGGCCAGAAACTTTTTATCGAAACCATCTGTAAGCTAGAATCAAGAGGCCCACAATCAAGGCCAACGCCAGTATGATATTGATGACGATGATCAGCTTGTTTGCAGACTCACGGACGGGCGGCCGCCCGCTTTGCGCCGCAGGCGTCTGCATCGTCGGCTGATAACTGGCCGGAGGCGGCGCAGCCATCGGCGGCTTAATCATCGGAGGCTTGATTGAAGAAGGCTTGCCACTGCCCTTCGATTCCTCGTCCATCACTTCCTCCACACGGTCTTACAGTCCATTTCAAAACTCAGCTCCTACTTCATTCAACCCTTTGCGCCTTCAGTTTTTCTTTCATTGCGCCTCCAGCGTGAACAGCTATTCACGCTGGAGGCGCTAAGATAAGACTAAAGGCGCGCAGGCTGGGTTTAGGTTTTGAAACGTGCTCTTAATCAGACCAGTTCGAGGCGGCTGAAGAAGTAAGCGATTTCGATGGCGGCGTTCTCTTCGGAGTCTGAGCCGTGGACTGCGTTTTCGCCGAGCGAGCCGCCAAACTCTTTGCGCAGAGTTCCTTCTTCGGCCTTCGCAGGGTCGGTCGCGCCCATCAAATCGCGCCAAGCCTTCACAGCACCCTCTTTCTCCAAAGCCAGCACAACACATGGCCCGCTCGACATGAAACTCGTCAACTCATCGAAGAAAGGGCGCTCGCGATGCACAGCGTAAAAGCCTTCTGCTTCAGCGAGCGTCATGTGCATCAGCTTCATCGCGCGCAAACGGAAGCCGCCATCCGCGATGCGTTGAAGAATGCTGCCCGTCTTCCCTCCGCGCACGGCGTCGGGCTTGATGATTCCGAAAGTAAGATTGCCTGTTTGTTCTGCCATTCGTTCCTCAAGAAAAAAGATAAACTTTGATTACTACCTGTTTTAGACTAATAAAATGCAAACTGTTTGGCCCTACTCTCCAGCCTTGCCGTTGCGACTCTCTCGAACAATGTCAATCAACGCATCAAGGCGTTTGTCTGTGTGCGCTTGAGCTGCTGCCAGTTCGGCCATTTTCACCGTTAAGTTTGCCATCGCAGCTTCCGTCCTGATTTGCGCGTCGGTGAGTGCGGCGATTTTCGCCTCAGAGTTTGCCTGTGCGGCTGCCAACTCATCCATGCGCTCGTCAGCGCTCAACGCCGCTTTCGTTAAAATATCTAAGCGCTCATCGGTGCGTTCTGCCACTTTCACTAAATTATTTAAGCGACCATCGGTGGTTTCAGCTACCTTCACTAAATTGACAACGATGCGCTCCACACGCGCCAGTCTATCTTCGGAACTCATCTCGCTGTCTCCTTCGTTAGACTGAGCCTCAATTAGTTAAGACTCAGAGTAAGCAACTAAACACCAGCGCCAGCGCCGAGCGCGTCCTTCATCGCCTGCCCTATGTCCGCTGGCGACTTGACGACGCGGATGCCAGCCTCTTCGAGCGCACGCATCTTTTCGGAGGCAGTGCCCTTGCCGCCCGCGATGATGGCTCCGGCGTGGCCCATACGACGGCCCGGCGGTGCTGTCTGTCCGGCGATGAAGGCGACGATGGGCTTCCTGACATTCTGTTTGGCGAAGGCGGCTGCCTCCTCTTCGGCTGTGCCGCCGATTTCGCCAATCATCACGATGCCGTCCGTCTCGTCGTCTGCTTGGAAGAGGGCGAGGGCGTCTGTGTGCGTAGTGCCGACGATGGGGTCGCCGCCGATGCCGATGGCGGTTGACTGCCCAAGGCCGAGCGCCGTTAGTTGGCCCACTGCTTCGTAGGTCAGCGTCCCCGAACGCGAGACGACGCCGATGCGCCCTTCGCGGTGTATGTGGCCGGGCATAATGCCTATCTTGCACTTGCCGGGAGAGATGATGCCGGGGCAGTTGGGCCCAATGAGCCGCGTCGCCTTGTCGGCCAGAAACTCCTTGACCTTCACCATGTCGAGCGCAGGGATGCCTTCCGTGATGCAGACGACGAGCGGCAGCTCTGCGTCGGCAGCCTCCATGATGGCGTCGGCGGCAAACGGCGGCGGCACATAAATCACGGAAGCATTCGCGCCGGCCTCACGCACTGCATCAGCGACCGTGTTGAAGACGGGAATGCCCTCATGCGTCGTTCCGCCCTTGCCGGGCGTGACGCCGCCCACCACGTTTGTCCCATACTCCACCATCTGCTTCGTATGAAACGTTCCCTCTTTGCCTGTGATTCCCTGCACGACGAGGCGCGTATTTTTATCAACGAGTACGCTCAAAGCTTCGGACTCCTGACTCACTGTAGGTTGATGAAAGACTGCGCAGTATAACACGCGTCGCGGCCGACTACCACGTGTCTGAACAACCAACGGCGGAGTGATAGCGTGTAGCGGAAATCCTTGCACACAGGCACGTGCGGGTGTATAAGCGCAGCCGTTATTCCACGTTTACTTCCGCGAAAGGCTCACACCATGAAACGAATCCCGGCAGTAGTTTCCCTCTCGGTTTGCCTGTTAGCTCTCTGCGCTTTTAGCTCCGCAGGTTATGCACAGGGGACACAGAAAAAGGAGGGCACGGTAGGCGGCACTAAGGGCAATCCGACCTGCGCCATTGACGCAGGCAACGGACACGTTGCGCACGTTAGCTGCGACAGCATCAACGCCAGTTGCGACCTGAGAACGGGGACGTGCTCGGTCGGCGCTCGCGTCGGCACAGTGGTCTACCTGCGCGACAGAACGGCGGTCAAGAACCCTAACGCCGCCGCGCGCACTCGCAACGTCCGACGGAGCACAAAGGCGGCGCGAACTCACAAACCGAAACATTAGGCAGACGCTTGAGAGGCGGCAGGATAATTCGACTTATCAACTGCTGACGGTAAGCCTCTTGCCAACGTAAAGAGAGCGCGGCGCGTTCATCTTTCACATGACGGACGAATGTGCCGCGACTCTTTTCTGTTATTCAGCAGGCCGGGCTGCCGGCAGATGCGCGCTAAGTAGCAGCTTAGATTCGCTTGATAGCCGAGTGAAGTATTTTGGCAGCTTCAGCGGGGACTTGGATGGGAACGAAATACTTTGCCGGATAGAGATAATCTTCGCCAGTTTCATCAATGACGCGGACGTAATTGTTAACGGCGGCGCGGTCGTCCGTGAGAACAGCGTAAACCTTACGCACTTCGAGCGATTCGGGATAACCCCCGTCGTTGATGCACAGTACATATGAAGCAGCCGCAGGTTTTGACATACAAGTTAATCCAGATACTTTTTAATCTTCAGTTTCTTACGCCCGATACCATGCGCTTCGTACCAGTGAAGTTCGACACGATGAATTGTACCATCTTCCAGACGCACGGTAGCAATGCCTTTCAGCTTGCGCCAGCGTCCTGCGCCGAACGCTTTACGCAGTCGCTCAATCTCGCGGATACGACTGCCGACGGCAATCGTTTCTATCTCTTTGATACCACCTATAATCTCGAAGTCTTCAACCATCACTTTACTTTCGCGTGGCTGATTTAGTCGAATAATCTGCCTTACATAACTCTTGTTTGTCTCCAGTTCAAGGAATCTTTCGCCCCAACTAAACAACGTAGCGGGTAAACAGGTTATTTGCTACATCTGTTAAGTATTGCGCTGACGCTTTTTACAGAGAGTCAAACGTTACGCGGGCGGGCGAGCCTGCGCGCCGCTCTGTTCTCTTGTTTCTAAAGCCTCTGCCGGTGCGATGTCCGCTTAATGCGCGTTCTCCCCTTCTATCTCTGCTTACGCCAACTCGAATTTGTCGCCGTACTGCGGGACTTCGACGCGCCAGCCGAAGTGTTCCGCGATGTGGTCGCGCATGGCTTGCGCGGCGTCTGGTTCGCCGTGTGTGTTGAAGGTGCAGCGCGGGGGGCTTGGCATTCCTTCGAGCCAGCGCAGGACTTCTTTCCAGTCTGCGTGGGCCGAGAAGCCGCCGATGCGCTCTATGCGACAGTTGACGGGCGTGAACTGGCCGTGGAGTTTGACTTCACGGTCGCCGTTGAGGATGCGGCGGCCGGTCGTGCCGGCGGCCTGATAGCCTACGAAGACGATGGTTGCGTTTTTGTCGGGCAGGATACGTCGCGCGTGATGCATGACGCGCCCGCCCGTCATCATTCCCGATGCGCTGATGATGATGCGTGCGCCCTCCTCGTCGTTGAGCCGCTTGGACTCTTCGCGCGATGAGGCCGTGAGCATAGAGTGTGTGCGCAGGGGGTGACGACGCTGGGCCAGGATGCTCGCGTATTCCTCGTCCTGTTCCTCTTTGCGGTTGCTGTAGGCTTTCGTCGCGGCGGCAGCCATCGGCGAATCAACGCGCACGGGCAGGATGGGGATGCGTTTGTCTTCTTCGAGTTCGCGTATCAGGTAGATCAACTCCTGCGTGCGCCCGATGGCGAAGGCCGGAATCAGGACGGGCGCACGACGCGCGGCAGCATCGTTGATGATGCGCGCGAGTGCGTCGGCAGGCTTTTCGGTGTCGTGCAGGCGGTCGCCGTAAGTTGATTCGACGAGCAGGTAGTCGCAGGCGGGAGGCTTCGCAGGGTCGTGTATGATTGGCTGGTCGTAGTGGCCCAGATCGCCTGAGAAGAGTATGCGTCGGCCCGCACCATCATCGCCCGCGCCCTCCACTTCCACCAACACGAGGCTTGAGCCGAGGATGTGACCGGCGATGCGGAAGCCCGCGCGAATACCGGGTGCGACATCAACAGCGCTGCCGTCGTTTGGGAGCGGCTCAATCAGCTTGAGTGCTTGATACGCGTCTTCCTCCGTGTAGAGCGGGAGCGCAGGCTGGTGTTTAGTTAGATTGTGGCGGTTGCGGTATTCGGCATCCTCTTCCTGAAGACGACCGGCATCGGGGAGCAGTATCTTCAGGAGGTCGCTCGTGCCGCGCGAGCAGTAAACCGGGTTACTGAAGCCCTGCGCGACGAGGCGCGGCAAGTAGCCTGTGTGGTCTATGTGCGCGTGCGTGATGAGCACGGCGTCAAGCGATTGCGGGTCGAAGGGCGGCGGCTGCCAGTTGCGCTCGCGCAGTTCCTTCAAACCCTGAAACATCCCGCAGTCAACCAGTACTCGTCCCCTGTCAGCCTCAACCAAGTACTTAGAGCCTGTGACAGTCCCGACACCACCCCAGAATGAAATGGACGCCATCCGCCATACCTCCGCCTTCAGCTTTCTCAAGATTGCACAGAGATTCTACACGCAAGCATGCGCAATCGCGAAAGTCTTGACTAACGCGGGCGAGCAAAAGCGACGCACGAGCATCGTCAAAGATGTGCGCACCCCGGAAGCATCTGTCGGAAATCGGGCGACTGCGTTATGATGTGCGAGCCGCGCGGACGTTTAAGGGAAACTTCCGCCGCGCCGTTTGGTTGAAACAGTAAAGAGGAGATTTTCAAGATGAGACTGCTTCCCCCACTTCGCAGCAGGCTACTGGCCTTCGTTTTCACCTTTACACTACTCGCGCCCTTCGCGAGCATCAGCGCCCAGCAACCGCAACAACGCAATAGGCAGTTAGAAGTGCCTACGGTCGGCTCGCCCGTGACGGCCATCACCGCGCTCAGCACGGCCATCTTCGATACGACCGCGCGACAGTTCTCCGAAGACCCATACCAGCAGTTTCGCGGCGCGCGTTATTCAAACGCAGGACTGATTAGCGAGCGCGACGAAATCAAGCTCGGCAATCAACTCAACGTCGAAGTCGGCAAGCGCTACAAGCTCACCGCAGAAGGACAGGCCAGGGCCAACCGTATCGGGCAGCGCGTCGCACGCGCCAGCCTGCGCCCCAACATCCCTTATACCTTCCACGTCATGCACGACGAGCAAATCAATGCCTTCTCAGGCCCCGGCGGACACATCTACGTCACGGACGCTCTCATGCGTCGCGCAGACGACGACGAACTCGCCAGCGTGCTCTCGCACGAAGTCGGCCACGTCGTCGCACGACACAGCCTCAAGACCATTCAGCAATCACAAACCCTGTCCGGCCTCGCAGACCTCTTCGGCTCCATCACGGGCGTCGCCGGAGACACCGCAGGCCAACTAGGCAAAGCCGCCGCCTCCATCGTCGCAGGCGGGCTGCTCGCCGTCCACAACCGTGAGGAAGAACGCGAAGCAGACTTCCTCGGCGTGCGCGCCATGCCCAGAGCAGGCTTTAACCCATCAGGCATGGTCACGATGTTCGAGAAGCTTCAACAACTCAGCCGTACAGACTCAAGCCTCCTCGGCTCCATCTTCAACGACCACCCCGACGTGCAGGAGCGCATTGACAACAGCCGCTACGAAATCAACCGTATGCGCAATGAACCACACGGACGGAAATAAAAGGTAAAAGGTAAAAGTTAGAGAAAGAAGAAAGGGAAGATGAGAGCCATGCTCCTTGTCTTCCCTTTTACCTTTTTACTTTTACCTTTTGCCTTAAACCCGTGCGGCCTGAGTTTCAAGCTCACGTCGCGCTGTGCGGCGCAAGCGCGGAAGGCCGAAGACGACGAGCGCGGCGGGAATGAGCAGGGCCAGATTCCTGAGTGCCGTCGTCACACCCAACTGGCTGCCGATGATGCCGCCAAAGCAGCCGCACTCAAGTCCCTCCGTATTCCCCATGCCATAACGGTAGTAGAGCGCGTAGGCTGCAAACCCTATGAGCATCACGGCCGCCCATGCGCCGCCGATGCGCGCCGTCCGCCTCCACAGCAGCAACACCACGGCCGCAACTTCCGCCATGATGACCATCACCGCCACCGTCATCGCCCAACGCTCACCAACCAGAAACGGCATGTTCGAAAAGAAGCTCTCGGCAGGGTCGTTCCTCATGTAGAGCTTTGCCCCGACCGCAAACAGAAACAGCGCCGCCAGCCCAAACCGGCTCACGTGAACCAGAATCCTCAATAATGTTTGACGACTCATAAGCGAAATTGCGGGGAAAGGTTCAAGCGGGAAGGTAAAAGGGGAAATGGGTAAGAGGGAAAAAGGAAGCAGGGCTTGAGTCAAGCGGATTTCCTTTTCACCGTTTCCCCTTTTACCCTTTTCCCCCTTCTTCTACTGTCCGGCCAGCGAGACGACCTTTTCGGCTGCGTCCTGCATGCCTTTGGCGACTGTAAAGTTGAGTCCTGATTCGCGTATCACGCGCTGGCCCTCTTCGACGTTCGTGCCTTCGAGGCGGACGACGACGGGCACTTTGACGCCTAAGTTATTCGCCGCGCCAACCACACCGCGCGCCACCATATCGCAGCGCACGATGCCGCCGAAGATATTAATCAACACGGCGCGCACGTTTTCGTCGGCCAGCAGGATTCTGAACGCTGCCTCGACGCGCTCCTGCGATGCGCCGCCGCCGACATCAAGAAAGTTTGCAGGCTCGCCGCCCGCGAGTTTGATAATGTCCATCGTCGCCATCGCGAGGCCAGCGCCGTTGACCATGCAGGCTATGTTGCCGTCGAGCTTGATGTAGTTGAGGTCAAACTTGGAAGCCTCAATCTCCAAGGGCTCTTCTTCGTGCAGGTCGCGCAGGTCCATAAAATCTTTATGACGGAAGAGCGCGTTGTCGTCGAAGTTGACTTTCGCGTCGAGCGCTATCAGCCGCTTGTCTTTCGTTAACAGGAAGGGGTTGATTTCCAAGAGCGATGCGTCCATCTGCTCGTAGGCGCTGTAGAGCGACTGCATAAACTTTGCAGCCTGCCCGATTAGTTCACCCGGCAGCCCAAGGCCGAAAGCGAGCTTGCGCGCCTGAAACGGGCGAAAGCCGACGGCCGGGTCAATCGTCTCCTTAAAAATCTTCTCCGGCGTGTTGGCCGCCACCTCTTCGATGTCCATCCCGCCCGCCGCCGACGCCATGAAGACGGGACGGCCGCTTGCGCGGTCGAGCACGATGCCCAGATAAAACTCCTTATCAATCGGCAGGCCCTCTTCAATCAAGAGCACGCGCACTTCCCTTCCTTCCGGCCCTGTCTGGTGCGTGACGAGGTTCATGCCGAGCATCTGCCGCGCACGCTCCTGCGCCTCGCTTGCACCCTTCGCGATTTTCACGCCGCCGCCTTTGCCGCGCCCGCCGGCATGAATCTGCGCCTTGACTACAACAACCTCCGTGCCCAACTCCTTAGCCGCATGATAAGCCTCTTCCGAAGAGCGCACGACAATGCCGCGCGGCACGGGAACACCGTACCTCTTCAACAGTTCTTTGCCCTGATACTCGTGAATCTTCATCGCAGTCCTCGCTCCGGCTAGAATCGTTCGCCTGATTTTGAGAATGAAATCTTTCGCAGGAGTTTAGCCGCGACGGCCGCTTTGCTGCAAGCCTCGGCCACTTTCGCTATTGAAGTGAAAGCTGAAACACGTTAATTTGAAGCCGCTCGGAAAACGCGCTCGCCGTTCAGTCTTCAAGCGTTCTGCCCAGTTATGCAAGAGGAGATGATTTTCGATGAAGGAAGTCACGGTCACATCGCTCGGCAACCTACAGAACGAGGTTCGCTACGACGACTGGAAAAGCTTTCTGACCGACGAGCCAAGCGACCTGGGCGGCGACGGCCATGGCCCTGACCCTTACACCCTGCTGCTCTCCGCGCTCGGCAGTTGCATCTCCATGACCGTCACGATGTACGCACGCCGCAAAAACTGGCCGCTCGAAAAAGTCACCGTGCGACTGCGGCAGGAGCGCATCCACGCCAAAGACTGTGCCGAATGTGAAAACACGACCGATGGCTTCGTTCATCGCATCGAGCGCAGCGTCATGGTCGAAGGCAACCTGTCCGAAGAGCAACGCACACGCCTACAGGAGATAGCCCACAAATGCCCCGTGCATAAAACGCTGACTTCGGAAATCGTCATCGCGGAGATAAAAGAGTAGCTGCGCTCTCATCCTCGTCGCTTCGCGCAGGCGACTCTGAAAACCGTTTGAGGAGAACGTAAAAGATTATGAACAACTGTATGAACTGCGGCGCGATGTTGCTCGAGGGGGCGGCCGTCTGTCCCGTCTGCCGCCAGCCAATCGGCCCTGCTCAGGGCGCAGGTTGGCAACCACCGGCCGCGCCGCCCGTCGCGCCTTGGCAACCGCCAGCATATTACGCCGCGCAGCACGCAGCCAGCAGCAATAAGAGTCTCAACGCCGTCTGGCTCGTCGCCATCGGCTTTCTGCTGTTAATGATAGTCGGAGGTGTTGCGGGCGCTATCGTTTACATCAAATCCCAGCGAGCGACGTTCGCGAATAATAACGGCAATCGCAACTATTCGCGTCCGGCAGCGACTCCCTACGACTCCGATTCCGCCTCGCCTCCGCCACCGACGCCGCCCGGCTCGCGCACTTCGCGCGACTCAAAACCCATCAGCGGCGGCGTCCTGAACGGCAAGGCCATCAGCCTGCCGCAGCCGCCTTATCCTGCCGTCGCCAAAGCCGCGCGTGCTTCCGGGACGGTCACTGTGCAGGTGACTGTTGACGAAAGCGGTAAGGTCACGAGCGCCCGCGCAATCTCCGGCCACCCGCTTTTACAGGCAGCAGCAGTACAGGCCGCATATCAGGCGCGCTTCAGCCCGACGATGCTTGCCGGAAAGCCGGTCAAGGTGACGGGCGTGCTGACTTATAAGTTTGAATTGGAGTAACGACGAGCGTCATTATGCGTAAAGCAAAAGGCTTCCAACTTTTTCAAGTTGGAAGCCTTTTGAAACTTCGGGACGGCGAGATTCGAACTCACGGCCTCTTCCACCCCAAGGAAGCGCGCTACCAGGCTGCGCCACGTCCCGTTTCACTGGTCTTTAGTATCTCTGGAAAACTGTTTTTGTCAAATCGCCGTGCGGCCTCGCGCGCTGCTTTAGCAAATTGCGGGCGCAGCTATTTCCCCTGCGGCCTGATGTCTGCCTCGCCGGCGTCGAGCGTCGAGAGCAGATCCAGCAATTGATGAGCGAGGTGGCGCACGGCTGTGCGCTGGTCCGCGGTCAGCGCGGCGCGCTCCGTCTGTAAGGCTGTCTCACGCTGCGGTCTGGGCTCTATGGCGGGCGCGCTCTCAGTCACAAAGCTTTGCGTCGCAACGGGCGCAGCAGTTGGCGGCGGCGATGCTGGCGGTGGCACGGCTTGAGGCTGCGGCGCGGTCATCTCGGAAGTGACGACCTTGAGCTTGCTCGCACCTCGTAGTTCGGCCGAAAGCTTCTTCTTCGCCCCTGCAATCGTGTACTGGTCTTCGTAAAGCAGTTCCTTGATGCGGAGCGCCATTTCGACATCGCGCTTGCGATAGGTGCGCTGTCCGGCGCGGTTCTTCTGCGGGGCGAGCATCGGAAACTCCGATTCCCAGTAGCGCAGGACGTGCGCCTGCACGCCCGTCAACTCGCACACTTCGCCTATCTTGAAGAAGAGTTTTTCAGGGATGGCAACGGCGGCACGGTTCATAGCCAAGAGAGCGACCTCGCCGGAAAAGTGTCTGTACTTTCTTTGCTGACGTTAAAAGGTAAACTACAGGGACAGCGGCACGAGGACGTGCCAGACGCCCAACTGGCGTCATGTTACTCGCGCCCTACAACTGTGTCAATGCTTATATTTAAGCTGCCGCAGTTAAGCTAAGATGTCAGATGCCGGAGGCGAGCCGCGCGGAGACACGGGCGCGCACTTAAAGTCATCCCTCATCCTCTTTATCCAGCGCTTACTTTTGCTTATGCCTCCGGCAGCAAGCTATAATCCGTCGTTCCTGTTCCACGCCCTTAAACTTTTGGAGGTTCAGCACAAATCGTGTCATCACCTAAAACTCTCTTGCGCCTCGCCGCGCGCCTAGACGATGTGGGGTTTTCCGACATCGTCAAAATACGTAACAAGATTATGAAGCTGCGAGCGGCCGGTTCAAGCGTCTACCAGTTTGAAGGTGGTGAGCCTTACAGCGAAACGCCCGGCTACATTAAAGAGGCGATGACGCGCGCACTGCTTGAGAACAAAACACGCTACGCGCCTTCGTCCGGCCTCGCGGAGTTGCGCGCGGCCATCGCTGACAAGCTACGCGAGCGCAACCGTATCCAAGCGAGCGAAGAGAACGTCATCGTCTTGAACGGCGGCATGCAGGGACTCTACGGCGCTTTCCAGTCAATCGTTAATCCGGGCGAAGATGTGCTCGTCTTCTCGCCCTACTGGACGCCAATCAAAGACCTCATCGCGCATTGCGAAGCCTCGCCCGTGCTTGTGCCAACCCTTGAAGCGCGCGAGGAAGGATTCCTGACGACGCTCAGGCGCTATGCAACGGAGCGCACGCGCGCCATCTATTACAACACGCCAGCGAATCCGACAGGCATCGTGTTCACGCGCGAGGAAGCATTGGAGGTTGCGCGTTTTGCGCAGGAACGCGACCTCGTCGTTATCGCTGATGAAGCT
Organism: Pyrinomonadaceae bacterium; assembly: GCA_036382855.1. Taxonomy (GTDB): domain Bacteria; phylum Acidobacteriota; class Blastocatellia; order Pyrinomonadales; family Pyrinomonadaceae; genus DASVTR01. The sequence goes on from DASVPO010000013.1 coordinate 71,187, forward strand.
TACGAAGATCTGGTTTACGACGGAGAACACGTCTCCATCGCCTCGCTCGAAGGAATGATGGAACGCACCGTCACCTGCTTCACGCTCTCGAAATCCTATGCGATGACGGGCTGGCGTCTGGGTTATGCCGTCGCGACCGAGCCCTGGATGACGGGCCTGCGCAAGACAACGCTCTATTCCACAAACGGTGTCTCGACGCCCTCTCAATGGGCTGCGCTCGCAGCCTTCACAACGCCCTCCGATTTTCTGGAAAAGAATCTGTCGGCCTATCGCGAGCGGCGCGATAAGTTGCTGGCAGGACTTAACGAACTTGGACTCACGTGCAGCAGCCCCGCCGGTGCTTTCTACGCGTTTCCAGACGTTTCGCGCATCAGCAGCGATAGCCGTCAGGCCGCGGACATCCTGCTCGAACGCGCGCAGGTCGCCACCGTTCCCGGCATCGTCTTCGGCGCACACGGCGAGGGCCACTGCCGCTTCTCTTTCTCCACACAACTTGAGACCATCGAAGCCGGGCTTGATTCTCTGCGCCGTAATCTGTAGGGATGAGGAACGAGGGATGAAGGATGATGAAGACGCTGCCGACGCATGGACGCGTCCGAGACGAACGCATGCGGGCGCGCGCGGGCCGAGCGAGTTTGACTTCATCAAGCGCATCCGGCGACGAGCATTAAAACGTAGAAGCACTACCTTAGGCGCTAATTCATCACCCACCGCTCGTCATTCATCGCTCAGCACTTCGCTTCTGGTCGGCATTGGCGACGACGCCGCAGTTATCAAACAGGCTGCGGAGCGCGAGACGGTCATCACCGCCGACCTGCTCGTCGAAGACATAGACTTCCGACGCGACACGACAGAACCGCATCTTCTCGGCCACAAAGCTCTGGCCGTCTCTCTCTCAGACATCGCGGCGATGGGAGCACGCCCGCGCTGGGCCTTGCTTTCGCTCGGTGTGCCGCGCGAAGTCTGGGACTCACATTTCGTTGAAGACTTTTACGGAGGCTTCTTCGCGCTGGCCGAGAGCTACGATGTCACACTGATTGGCGGCGACGTGTCGCGCACGCCCGCGGCGATTGTCGTTGATTCAGTCGTTCTAGGTGAAACGACTAGAGGGCGCGCTGTGCTGCGTCGTGGCGCGCGTCCCGGTGACCACATCTTTGTAACTGGCACGCTCGGCGGCGCAGCGGCCGGACTACGTTTATTAGAACGCGGAACGCGTTTCAAAAAAAGCGTTGGGCCAACTTCCGAGGAGCAGCGAGACGTAGAGCAACTACTGCTGCGGCAGTTGCGCCCGTCGCCACGCGTCGGCTGGGGCGCGCTGCTCGGCGCTGAACAACTGGCGACCGCCATGATTGACCTCAGCGATGGTCTTTCGTCAGACCTCACGCATCTTTGTCGCGAGAGCCGCGCGGGCGCTCTGCTTGAAGCCGCGCGCCTGCCCATCAATCCGGCTGTCTCACGCATCTGCGGCCGCCGCTCGCTCGACCCGCTCGCGCTGGCGCTCGATGGCGGCGAAGATTTCGAACTGCTGTTTACCGTTCATCCACGCGATTTACGCCGCCTGCCGCGCAAGGTTGACGGCGTGCCCGCGACCTACATCGGCGATGTCACACGCGAAACTGAGCGCATCAGAATCCTCGAAGGCCGTCGCAAGTGGACGCTGCGGCCCGCAGGTTTTACACACTTCTCAAGCTAAACCGCTGAACCCCAAATTTAGTCAAGCAACTTTTTCATGCTCGATTTTGTTGCCATCGCTTATCTCAAAGAAGTAAGTTAGTAGGGCAAAGTGAGGTGATATGAAAAATCTTTTCGCGTGCGTGCTGCTGCTCTTCTTCGTTGCTTCAGGTTTTCAGACTGCCGAGTGTTTTCAGAAAAGAAGACCCGCGGCGAAAAGAACTGCGCGGCCCGAACTTCCAACACAGAATAATCGTTCAAAACAGAGCGGAGCAAAGCGTGCGCAGACGGCTGAAGAAAGGGTGGATGCCACAATCGCTGCCTTCGATTCTTTCACAGTCGAACTCGTCAGCAGAATTGAGAAAGCGCGGAATCCAGTGTTGGGCGTTGATGCGGGCCAGAAGTACATGAACATGCGGAAGGCTGAGATGAAGGACAGGTTCGCGAGCATCAAGTGTCTTCCTGAAGCGCAGGTTACAGAAGACATGAAGCGCAAACTACAAGAGCATCTTTACAACGACGGCTTCATGGTCGGCCAGCTTGTGCCCAAATACGACTCGAACCCTGTCGTCAAGGCTAAGCTTCAGAAGTTGATAGACGATTTTATGGAAATTTTTAAGCATCAAGGGGCGTGTCCGAAAACTGCTGTGGCGCGGCTTCCGCAGACTCAAAGATTCGTCAGTCTTTAAAATCAGGACGCTCTTTAAAAACAAACACATGTTGAGATTTCACAACACACTGACCGGCCGGCAAGAAGAGTTTCGCCCGCTCGTAGAGGGCGAGGTGCGCATGTACTACTGCGGCCCGACCGTCTGGGACTACGGGCACATAGGTAATTTCCGCTCCAACATTTTCGCCGACCTGCTGCGCCGTTATCTGAAGTTTAAGGGCTACGCGGTCACGCACGTGATGAACATCACGGACGTTGAAGACCGCATCATCGCGCTCTCGCAGAAGAACGGCGTGACGATTGACGACTATACGGCGAAATATATAGAGGCTTTGTGGCAGGACTTCGACGCGCTCGGCTGCGCGCGGCCCGACATCATTCCGCGCGCGACGCGCCATATTTCCGAAATGGTCGCGCTCATCGAACAACTCGAAGCGAATGGTCATGCCTATCGCTCCGAAGGTTCAATCTATTATCGCATCAGTTCGTTTCCAGAATACGGCAAGCTCTCGAAGATCAACTTCGCGGGTAACATCGCGGGCGCGTCTGAACGCGTTGACACGGATAAGTATGAGAAGGAAGACGCGCGCGACTTCGCTCTCTGGAAAATGTCTGCGCCTGAGGAAGAACCCGCTTGGGATACAAGCATCGGGCGCGGGCGTCCCGGCTGGCACATCGAGTGCTCCGCCATGTCCATGAAGTATCTGGGCGAGACGTTTGACATTCATGCGGGCGGCATTGACCTCGTTTTCCCGCATCACGAAAACGAGATTGCACAGAGCGAAGGAGCGACCGGCAAGCAGTTTGCGAAATACTGGATTCACTTCGAGCACTTGAAGGTTGACGGCGAATCAATGTCCAAGTCCAAGGGCAACTACTACACGTTTCGTGATGTCGCTGCCAAAGGCTACTCGCCCGTCGCCGTCCGCTACTTCCTCTTCAGCGCGCCCTATCGCAAGCAGCTCAACTTTACGTTTGAAGGCTTAAACGCTGCCAGCAAGACCGTCGAAGGCTTGCGCGATTTCCGCTCGCGCCTCAAGGAAGCACGCACCGAAGCCGGCAGCAATCCGCATCTTCGCGCGACAGCACAGCGCGCACTCGAAGGCTTTGAAGCAGGATTGGACGACGACCTCAACACGTCTGTTGCGCTCGCAGCGCTCCACAATCTTTCGCGCGAAGTTAACACGGCGCTCGCAGACCATGCCGTGCGCGAAGACAACAAACGTGAGTTGCTCGAACTCCTGGACCGTTTCAACACCGTGCTGAACATCTTTGACGACGACCAGCCTGCAATGCTCGACGCCGAAGTGCAGGAGTTAATCAACCAGCGACAGGAAGCGCGCCGCCGCCGTGATTTCGCACGCGCCGACCAGATTCGCGACGAACTTTCATCGCGCGGCATCACGCTCGAAGACACGAAGGACGGCGTTCGCTGGAAACGACGTTGACAACGGTGCAACGCCGGATGCAAGATGTTAGCTATTAACCACGCAAGTTCCTAACATCCGGCGTTAGTCATAGCTTATGTTTCACCTGCGTCAAGAACATCTCCGACCGCAAGACACGCGGGCCAATCTCTTCGCCGACTAGCGAACCGCTCGCCTGCTGTTCGCACTTTTCCATCCGTCATCAATCAACCCACACTCGCTTTCACGAATTTAAGGAGTAAAGATGATGTCTACGATTGCTCCACCGCAGAGGCCGGAGATAAAAACCGAACTGCCCGGCCCGATGGGCCGCAAAATCATTGAAGCCGACGCACAGTTTGTCACGCCTTCGTATCCTCGCCCGCCTTTCAAGCTCGTCGTCGAGCACGCCGAAGGCGTCTGGGTCACGGACGTTGACGGCAACCTGTTCCTAGATTGCAACGCAGGCGTCGCCGTCTGCTCAACAGGCCACTGTCATCCCGAAGTAGTTCAAGCCATACAACAGCAGGCTGCACAACTGATTCACATGTGCGGCACGGATTACTACTACCGCCACATGCCCGACCTCGCGCGCAAACTCGACGAGATTACGCCCGTGCCCAGCCCGACGCGCACACACTTTGCCAACAGCGGCACGGAAGCCGTCGAGACTGCGCTCAAGCTCGCGATGCACGCGACAGGCCGCCAGAAGTTTATAGGCTTCTTCAACAGCTTCCACGGCCGCACGCTCGGCTCGCTCTCTCTTACTTCGTCAAGGGTTGCGCAGCGCAAAGGTTTTCATCGTCAGGCGCTCGACGTTGTGCACGTGCCCTACCCGAACATCTTCCGCGACCCGTTCACAGACGAACAGACAGACGCCGCTACCGTCAGCCAGAGATGTCTCAACTGGATTGAGAACCGGCTCTTCAAGACGACGACGCCGCCGGATGAAGTCGCGGCAATAGTGGTCGAAGTCGTGCAGGGCGAGGGCGGTTATGTACCCGCGCCGAAAGAGTTTCTGGATGGCTTGCGTCGTATCTGCGACGAACACGGGATTCTGCTTGTCGCCGACGAAGTGCAATCGGGAATGGGCCGCACCGGCAAGATGTTTGCCTCGGACCACTACGACCTGAAGCCGGACATCATCTGCATCGCCAAAGGCATCGGCTCAGGCTTGCCGATTGGCGCGACCGTCGCCCGCGCCGATTTGATGGACTGGAAACCCGGCGCACACGCTTCGACCTTCGGCGGCAATCCCGTCTGCATCGCCGCCGCCTTAAAGACCATCGAACTGCTCGAACGCGAACTCATAGCCAACAGCGCGGAAGTCGGCGCTTACTTGCAGGAGGGCTTACGCAAGCTGATGAAGAAGCATGACTGCATCGGCGACGTGCGCGGCCTCGGCATGATGATTGGCGTCGAATTCGTTGAAGACCGTATCGCTATGAAGGCAGCGCCGGAGCTACGCGACCGCGTCGAGATGGCCTGCTTCGAGCGCGGCCTGATTATCCTTGGCGCTGGCTTCAACACGATTCGCTGGTCGCCGCCCCTCATCCTCTCGCGCGAGCATGTGGATGTCGCACTGGAAATCTTCGACGCGGCGATTGCTGAGTCCCGTTAGAAGTCTGACGCGACGGCGTTTGCTTTAGCGTCAGCCTAAATGATGAAAGGGTTGCTGCCCGACAGTTGGAGCAGCAACCCTTTCATCATTTCAGTTTTCGCTTTGCCAATCACATCGGCCCGTCAATGTTCGCAGGCTTCTTCTTTGGCGGCGGAGCAGTAGCGTTTGCTTCAAGTTTTCCCTGCCCGCCGTAGCCGTCGTTGACATTCGAAGGCAAAGACTCAAACGTGAGCGAGAGCTTATCTCCGTTCGCACCGAGACTGCCCTTGAGGCCGAGCGGGCTGCGCGGGAAATCCACGAGCGAGCCTGCATCAACAACCGCATTGCTAAGCTCGCCGCCTGCGGCGACAAGGCCCGTCGCCACATTTTGCAGCAGCCGCTCTTTCTTGCCGCCCGTGCTCTTCAAATCAAAGACGAGGGTTGCGAGTGGGCCAAGACGGCCGATGCGAATGTCGCCCACGAGTTGAAGTTTTTCGAAGCGTCCGGCGAAGCCGCCGCCCGTCGTGAAATCACCGCTGGTCACACGATAAGGACGCATCTCGTTAGTCCACAAAGCATCAAGCTCGACGGCAAACGAACGATTTTCGTCAACGGCGACGGACACGATCTTAAAAGGCGCGGTCAAAGCCTGCGTCGTCATGGCATCCTTCGGCGGCGACGCGGAAGAGACGCGCAGACGATTATCCGCCACACGCGTTATCTGCACACTATAGCCGCCCGTGTTGCGTTGGCCCAGAAAGGCCGCGACGACGATGTTCGTCCTGAAGTAGTCCGCACTCAAATCCGGCAGGCTGTTCATCGCAAACTCGCGCAAGGCCGCATAGGTTTGAGCATTACGAGCGACGACAATGAAGGTATCAGTTATTTTGCCGTACGCGCCTTCAGCTAAAACCGTAAGCTCACCCTTCACAGGCTCCTCCACACGCCCCTGCGTCGGCGTCGGTCTTGCAGTCGTGTTAACATTCACAGTCCCGCTATTACCCTGCTTCGTTCTGCAACCGCCCGCGCCCATTCCCTGCATCCCCACCAATATCAGCAGGACAGAGACGCTCTCCTTCATTCTCAACATTTCACCCTCCAAAAGCAGGACTCCGAATACGGAATCCAACAACCGTTATAACCTATAGCAACTACATTCCCATGATACTCTTTCACTCCGATTTCCAAGTTATGTTTCAAAATCTCTGCGGCGCTCCGCGCACGCAGCGGACGGTATCGCGTGCGATTAATAATTCTTCATCCGTCGGAATCACGTAAGCCGAGAGGCGCGAGCCTTCGCGGCTGATGATGCCCTCACGTCCGCTGGTGTGTGCCTTGTTGCGCTCGTCGTCAAGTTCGAGGCCCATCCACTGGAGGCCGTTGCAAATTGAGGCGCGCACCTCCGCGGAGTTTTCACCGATGCCGCCCGTGAACACGATTGCATCAGCCCCGCCCATCGCAGCCAGGTAAGCTCCGACATACTTGCGCGCACGATAACAGAAGATCTCAATCGCAAGTCGCGCACGGCGGTCGTCGTTCTCGCGCGCTTCGTCCAGTAGCTCGCGCATGTCGTTCGTGAGTCCTGAGATGCCAATCAAGCCGGATTGCTTGTTGAGCAGGGTTTCGACCTCCTGCGCGGTGAGGCCCTCTTTGGCGGCGATGAAATCAATAATGGCGGGGTCTATGTCGCCCGTGCGCGTGCCCATCACCAAGCCTTCGAGCGGTGTGAGGCCCATAGAGGTGTCAACGGAATCGCCGTGCTTGATGGCGGCGGCCGAGCAACCGTTGCCCAGATGCAGCGTGATAACGTTAGTCTGCTCGCGCGGCAGCGCACGCAACTGGCGATAACGATAAGCGACGTAGCGATGCGAAGTGCCGTGGAAGCCGTAGCGACGGATTCGATGGCGACGATAAAACTGGTATGGGAGCGCGTAGAGATAAGCGTAGTCCGGCAACGTCTGGTGAAACGCCGTATCGAAGACGGCGACCTCCGGCACGCCCGGCCCGAAGACTTCGCGCGCGGCTTCGATGCCCTTGATGTTCGCAGGATTGTGCAGCGGCGCAAGGTCTATACAATCCTCTATGCCGCGCATAACGTCGTCTGTGATAACGACGGAATGCGTGAAGCGCTCGCCGCCGTGCACGACGCGGTGGCCCACAGCATGCACGTCCGCTGCGCTCTGGACTTCGTTGATGCCGGAATCCATCGAGCAGGCCCAGCGAATTATCAACTCGACAGCCGCGCGCGTATCGCGCAGGGGCGCGGTCAAACGTCGCGCGTCTCTCCCTTCCGCGTGCAGCGTCACGATGGCTTCGCCGCCGACGCGCTCGACCGTGCCCCGCGCCAGCCTGCGGTCTGCTCCCTGCTCAATCAAGTCAAGGTCGGTTGCTATCAATTGAAACTTGACGGAAGAGCTGCCGCAATTAAGGACAAGGACATTCATGCTCCGAATAGTAAATGGTAAACGTTGAATAGACAAAAGCGTCCTCGCGTCCATTAGGCGCGCAGGCTCAACTGCCGTTGGAGCGAGAAACAGTAGTTAGAAAAAACAGGGAGCGTTAATGAGAGGCAGGCTCAAGGTCTTGGCCGGCAAGTCGTTGGCCGCTGATTCTCCGGCGGTAAATGAAGAGCAGCAGGGCGAACGAACACCAGCAGAGCAGCATGACGTAAAAGGCCGTGTCGCGTTCAAGGCAGAGTTGTGGAGGCGTTGCCCTGTAGGCCCAACAGGTGTAGCCCATCAGTTGAACCATTAGAGAGGTCGGGCAGAGTGCGAGTAAGAGCAGCAGCTTGGGCTGGTGTGGCAGTCGCGGCGAAAGATTAAGAAGTCGCCAGGCCAGAATCAGGCTGCCGGTGTCCGCTAAGATTCCCGGCAGGCGCAGCCAGAAAGAGAACCCGATGCCCGTGACTCCGTTGAGCCAGCCCCACGCTTTGATAACGTGAATCATAAACGGCGGGCTGTTGAATGGATTGTTAAAGGAGACTCTGACGTAGTATGTGCCGACGCCTAGTTTGCGTATCTTCGCCAAGTGGTCTGCGAAACCGATGACATCGGCCGAGCCTTCGCTAGTCAGAGCCAGATACAGCTTGACGAGCAGGATAAGAAAGGCCGCAAGCGCAATGACCATCAACCAGCCGCGTGACATTGCGTTGCGCTTATGTTTCGTCATCCTCTATTAAGAGACTATTTCAAAACTCCGCTACTACTTTATTCAACCCTTTGCGCCTTCGGTTTTTCTTTAATTGCGCCTTTGCGAGAAAAGCCTTTCACGCAAAGGCGCTAAGTTAAAACATAAGGAGCAAAGGGTTGAGTTTAGGTTTTAAACCGTGCTCTAAGTCAGATTCACACTCGGAATTAGCGCACACTTTAATTTAACCCGCGCCCGGCGGCTAAGTCTCCCAAAGCTTTCCTGCTATCTCGCCGATTCTCGCACGCAAGCGCTCTTCGTCAATGCTGAGCACGCGATTATCGCGGTAGACCTCGCGGCCTGCGACAACAGTCAGACGAACATCGCGGCCGGATGAGGCGAAGACAAGAGCCGCCTCAGGCTCATAGAAAGGAAGCTGGTGCGCTCCTTCCAGAGAAACCACTATCAGGTCGGCCTGCTTTCCAACATCAAGACTGCCAACGTGGTTCTCAAGACCGAGAGAGCGTGCGCCGCCGAGTGTGGCGAGCGTTAATGCTTCGACTGCGCTCGTCGTCTCACTTGCGTCTTCTGTGTTGTTGAGCGCGCGCGACATCAGGATGGCGAAGCGAGCTTCTTCCAGCAGGTCGCAGGTGTTATTGCTGGCGACGGAATCGCTGCCGAGCCCGACCTTCAAGTCGCTCTTCAAAAACGAGACGAGCGGCGCGTGGCCGTGTCCGAGTTTGGCGTTGGATTTAGGGCAATGTGCGATGCGCGCGTCCGCATCTTTTATCGTCTGGATGTCCGCTCCGTCCACGCGGATGCAGTGGGCCAACAGCGGGCGCGTGTGAAGCACCCCGAGCGACGAGAGATATTGAATAGTCGAGACACCGGGCGCGCGCCATTCTATGCCCCGACTCGCGAGGCCCTCCGCAAACCGCCCTCGCCCTTCAAGCATAAACTCGCTTTCAGCCTCCGACTCCGCCGCGTGCATCATCAGAGGCAACTCTTCAGCGAGCGCATACTCCGAGATTAATTCAAGCAGCGGGGCGCTCACGGTATAGGGCGCGTGCGGTGAGACGCCGAGCCGCGCCAGCCTGCTTTCGGAAGAGCGCAGGCGAGCTACTTTTTCACGCAGGTTCTCAAACTGCTCGCGCGCCAGCTTTGAATCGGGGCCGAACGCTTCCTGATAAACAATGCCGCGCAGGCCCACGTCCTTGAGCGCGCGCAGGCTCGAACCGGCCGAGTCGCTGGCATCCGCAACGCAAGTCACGCCCGCTCTTGCGGCTTCGAGTGCGCCCCACGCAGCCGAGACGTAAAGATCGTCGGGCGTCATCCTTTCCTGTCGTGCGATGGTCAGTCGCTTCAGCCACGCTGAGAAGTTATTCTCTTCGCGTTCAAGGTAGCCGCGCATCGCGGTCAGTTCCAGATGCGAGTGGCAATTGACGAGGCCGGGCATAATCGCGGCCGCGCCGAAATCTTCCTCTTCGGCTTCCGGGAAAAGGGCCGCGAGCGATTGGCGCGTCCCAACGCCGACGATGCTCTCTCCTTCGACGACCACCGCGCCGTCTTCAATCGCAGCCGCAGCCATTGGCAACACCCAGCGCGCTGTATAGAGCTTCGTCATCAATCTGCTTCCTCGTGAATTGAAGCGTAAACGTCTGTGCCAAACTGCGGCAGGGCTTCGATAAGACGGCTATTCCCCGCGCGCGATGTGACGACGCTCAACTTCACCTCGTGATTCTCTTCGCCCAGATCTTTGACGCTGAAATCGTCAAGTCGCATGCCCTCTTTTTGCAGCAGGTCGAGCAGCCCTGACAAAGCTCTGGCGGGCGTGCCGGTCTTGAAGGTGTAATGATAACGACGACGATGGCGCAGCATCGCATCCTCAAGACGACGCAGCAGGACGAGCACGAAGATGATAAGGATTGTCGTCAGGAGCGCAGCGCCGTACATGCCGTCGCCGATGGTGATGCCGACGGCGGCGACGACGAAGATGGTGGCGGCCGTCGTCAGTCCCGTCACGGAGCCGCGCGATTGGAGGATGACGCCCGCGCCTATAAAACCGATGCCTGTGATGACCTGTGCGACGAGGCGCGCGGGGTCTGTGTAAGCCGCGCCGCTGCTGATGTGGCGCGAAGCAATCATCAGCAGCGCAGCGCCCATGCAAATCAGCACGTTGGTGCGCAAGCCGGCGGGTTTACGGTTCAACTCTCGCTCAATCCCGATAGCGCCGCCGCATACAATCGCCAGCAGCAGCTTGAGTCCTATCTGGACAGTTGGCATCAGCTCATTCAAGGTTAACCTCCTTGATATTTCTTGTCGTTTGCCCGCTCGCAGTTTCGCTGTCTCTGCGTCGAAGCGCAAACCAGAAGAGGCCGGAGAGGGAGATGATAACGCCGCCCGTGGCCGCGACGGGGCGAATCCCGTAGATGTCCGCGGCCAGCCCCGAAGCCGTCATTGACCCGACCATCATCAGCGTCGTCAGCGTCTCGTAGGAAGCGAAGACGCGTCCGGCATAGCGGTCGGCAGTACGGCTCATAATAATCGTCTGCTGCGCCGTCCACCAGATTGCGAAGTTGATTTCCCGCGCCACCAGAACCGCGCCAGCGCCCCACAGATTAGGCATCATGCTAAAGAGAACCAGCCCGCAGCCGTCGAAAATCATCGAGCGGCCCATACGCGCGCCGAGGCTTGCTCCCGGCGCGGCATTGAAGCGACGCGCAATCGGCGCTCCCAGCACGCCACCCAGACCCATCGCGACAAAGAGCACAGAGATGCCGAAATCCGTCGGGCGCTCGACAAGACCCTGCGCCGCCGCGACACCAAGCCGCGCGCCGAAGATGCTATACAAAGCACGCGCAACGCCATTGCCTAAACCCCATCCCGCCGCGACGACGAAGACGGCCCGCAGCACATGATGACGACTCACATAACGCAATCCATCACGAAACTCACCGACCGCTGCCCTCAGCGATGCGACGACGCGATGAGCAAGCGACGTTGAGACAGCAGCGCGCTCTGATACATCCGTAGAATCAGCCGCTCTTTCATCAACGTTGCTTAACTCCTGCGCGTCGTTTCTTAGCTCTCGCGCATCGTCGTGCCTGCGCATCTCGCCTGTAAGCCGGCGAATCATTCCGGCGGAGGCGAGAAACGTCGCGGCGTTGAGGATAAAGACAATCTCGCGGCTGATGAATGTTGCAACCACGCCGCCGAGCGCCGAGCCGATGGCGATGGTGGCGGCCGTGGTTGAAGCCGAAAGCGAGTTGGCGGTCAGCAGTTGCTCCGCGTTTCCAACGATGTTGGGAATCGCTGCGCGCTTGGCTGCGTTGAAGAAGGATGAGACGGCGAAGAGCGAAGCGCCGACCGTGTAGATGAGAGGCAACGACGCCAGATGATTAGCAAGCAGAAAGCCGAGCGCGAGAATTGCACGCGCTACATCTGCAACTATCATCACCCGCCGCCTGTCCTGACGGTCAACGACGACTCCCGCCAGAGGGCCAAACAGAAAGAGCGGAACGTGACGCGCGAGCGCGTAGATGGCGATGGCGCGTGCGACCGCGTTTGGACCGGCGAGTTGAATGGTCAGCGCGAGGACGGCGACGTTGTTGAGCCAGTCGCCTATCTCGGAGATGACCTGTCCAATCCAGAGACGGCGAAAGTCTGCGTTTTCAGCCAGCAGCCGCCGGTAGGTCAACGCCCCGCTCCCGTCGCAGCGTTAGTGTTCTGCGGCTGTGGCGTGCTGTTGCTGCTGGCGCGCGCCTCTTTGAGCTTGCGGTAGCGCTCGAGGATTGATGTGACGTAGGCACGCGTGGAAGGAATGTCTATCCGCGCGATGAACTCTTCGACGGTCAGAGGCGGCGCTCCCTCGGGCGTCTGATTCCAGCCTTCTGCGCGGCTCGGCCCTGCATTGTATCCGGCAACCATACGCGCTTCAGCGCCCGGCACGTCCCGAAACTCTTCGTAGAGTTTTTCCAGATACCAGCAACCAATCTGTATGTTTTTTTCAGGGTCGGCCAGGACGCTCTGCGGGTCGCGCTCCATCTGCCGCGCCTGATCGCGCAACCCGGTCGCAGCCGCCCACTCGCGCCCGACCGCTGGCGTCACCTGCATCAAACCTATCTCACCCTTGCTGCCCTTCTTCCAAGGGCTGAAATAGGTCTCTTCGTAGATGATGCTCCAGACCAGATCGGGGTCGAGGCGGTAGATGCTCGCTTGGCGCGCAATCATCGCATCGTAGCGATGAATCCAGTATTGATTAAAGTAGTAAGCACCGACTGCGGCGAGGATGACGAGGATGAGGGCAGCGATAACGAGACGTTTCATGCGGGAAGGCAGAAGACAAAAGCCATGTGCCGGAAGAACAGAAAATCTAAAGGAGCGCTTCTCAGTCGCTTGTTACAAATCCTTGAATGGACGGCTTCCGAGTTTCTGTTTCAGTTTTTTCTTTTCAATGCTGCCCAGAAATCTGTGCTGGTGTAGGCGCGGTCAACGCCTTCGTAGCGTGAGCGCAGAGCGCGCTCGTCCAGAACGTGTCCTTGCAGCCAGACCTCTGCTTGCAGGAAAGCGCCCGTCGTTAGTGGTCGCCCGCGCAAGGCCCTGCGATTAATCAACACTTCGAGCTTCAGGCATTCGAGGTCCAGATAGACCCAGTACAATTCGCTGCCGGAGAGCGGATTGCGGAGCGGCTTGAAGGCTATCACTCGCCCGCACAAACTCCAGTCATTCTCATGGGCCGCACGCGACGGCGCAGCCTTCTCCAGAGGCTCCCAGCGCGCCTTCGCGGGGCGCTCGCAGACGCGCGCACGGTAGGCCAGCCCGCACAAGCCGACGTGTAACTCCTGCGCGCGAAATCCGCCTGGGCCAACTTCCGTTAGGTTCTGCAACTCGAAGAGCACTTCCGTTTCCGTCCCGTCGCAATAACCGTGGATGACGGCCTCACCCTCTTCATCATATTCCGTCAACGCCCAAGGGCTGATGCGCTGCGTATAACGCGCGCGAAAACCGGGGCGACAATCCGCGTAAAAGATGTCGCCCGTGCCGGATTCGTAAAGCACAGTCCAGACTTCCAAGCCTTCGCCCAGTTTCCAGCAACGGCCATGCAACACCGCGCCGCGCCGCGAAAGCTGCGTCGGCTCTCCCTGATTCCCCGCCCGCTCCGCGAGATAATTAAAATCTCTCTCGCTCGGCACTTCCAAACCGATTGTTTCGAATGTCACATCCATAATAAAAAAAGTGATGAGTGATGAGCGATGAGTAATGAGTGAGAGCATCTTTCTTTTAACTCATCACTCATTACTCATCGCTCATCACTTTTATCGTGTCGCGCGTTTGCGGCGCTCACGCGCTGCGGGTGATGCCTCGGCCGCCGGGGCTTCGACGCGCGGCGCTCTGCTTTTGTATCCGCGTATGTTGCGCTCGGCCCCGTAGGCCGGACGCGCGCCGGAGCGCACCATCTCTGTGAAGAGGTCAACGTCGTAATCTGCCTCGCGCGACATCTCTTCGCGAATCGCGTGCAGCATCTCCAGGAATCTTGGTTTGCGGTACATAATGATTTGTGATTTTAGATTTCAGCGTTGCGATTGGGCAAGCAGCAAACTCCGTTTTCCATCTTTAACTCGACCGCAATCAAAAAATCGTCAGTCTAAAATCACACGGCCTTCTCCGTTGCCTCCGATACTAAAAACTCCGGCGTAACGATCATCGGCACGAAGAAACCGGCCGCCGCATTGAAGAGACGGATGCGTGCCTGCCGCCGTACATTCGCTAAGTGGCCGAAGTTCCACGTCACCAGATAATCAATCTTATGAAACGAAGCGAGGGCCACGTGCAAGGCGTCTGCGATATACTTGCGATGAAAGATGCCGCGTGCGATGTAGCCTTCGGCGAGGATGGCCGCTTCCTCCGTCAGTTCAACCTGTTCGAGCGGTTCGACCAGTTTCAGATAACCTGTGCGATGCGGCTCAGGAACGCGTTCGAGTTCGCGCGAGACTAATGGAGAAACGACCGCGCGATATTCCGGCAGCTCGTGCTCCCACCAGCGAATCGTCAGGTCACGACGGAACGGCTCGCCGTTATCGAGATAAGCGCCGACCACAGAGGTTTCCAGATACAAGCTCTGCTTCATAGACAGCCTACTCTGCGCCTCCCATGCGCGTTGGCCCACCGCCATCCGGCACAATCGCTTTCAAAGGCTCAAAGCGCACGATGGCCCTTTTGAAATCGAAGCTGATGCGAAAGTTGCGCAGGAAGTTTCCGCCGATGATGCCTGACTGCACAAAGCCCGTCGTCTCGTTAATAGGGTCGAGGTCGAGCACGGCCGCGCCGAGTTTTTCGCGCGTATGAGAGCCGAGCAGCAATCGCGGCAGCATTAAGGTCGTGACGTTTTCTTCAACTCCGGCCGCACCGTAAACTTTCATCCGCGAAGTCTGCGAGAAGCGGCCCAACTCTTCCGTGTCCATCAATCTGCGCGAGACGACGGAGATGGTTGCGCCCGTGTCAATGATGAAGTTGAGCGGACGGCTGACGCCTTCAAGCTTAACTTCGCCGCTGAGGAATCCGCTCGAAGTCGTGCGAATCGGAATCTCAACGCCGGGCACGGTCGAAACGGGCACGTCCGCCTCACTCAAAGTGCGCTGCCTGACGAGCGTGAATGTGCGCGTGCCATAGTCAACCGTCGTCACGTACTTGTTAATCAACGAAAGACCTATGTAGCCGTCAACAGGATTCTCGTCAAAGAAACGACGGATGTAAACAGGCACGTTGGTCACATGCGCATCGCCGACATCTATAAACGGCACGAAGCCGTAGACGATTTCAAAACGACCGAGGCCGCCGATAGCGCGTGCGTTGCCTCCGCGTGCGACCGACTTCAAATTCAAACGCTTCGCCGTCGCCTCCGAGATAACACACATGCCCGAACCCGTGTCGAGCACAAAACGCAGAGGCTCTTTCGCACCGCTGACGCGAACCTTGATGACCGGCCGGTCGTCTACCAACTCAAAAGGAACGACCACGCGGTCCGACCCGCTCGTATCATAAAGATTGCTTTGCGCGCCGAGATAGCGCAGGAAATCAATGAGGCCGCGAATACGCGCGCGACGGTCTTCATCCGTGCGCGGAGCGATTTGCAGAAAGCGCTCGTAGGCGTCGGCAGCATCTTTGTAGCGTTCGCTGCGCGCCGCTGCCTGCGCCAGATTGAAAGTGAAATCGGGTTCGCTCGAATCGAGGAAGGCCGCGCGTCGCAAGCCCGCGAAGCTGGCGCTCAAGCGATTCTCGTAAAAATCCACCATCGCCAGCCCGGCAATCGCGAGCGGTTCATCCTCTTTTAAGCTCAGCGCCGTGCGAAACTCTTCGACCGAAAGATTAAAATCGCCGGTCGCCAGCACGATTGTTCCGAGGATAGCGTGAGCACGAGCTGAGAGCGGTTCGATGCTGACGACGCGCGCCGCATGGTCGTAAGCGTCCACCATGTTGCGCAGCTTGTAGAGCGTATAACTTAAACCGAGCCGTGCCTCCGTATCGCGCGCATCCTTGGCGAGCACTTCGCGGAAAAGTTTTTCCGCCGCCTCATACTCGCCGCCGCGCAAAGCCTTCTCGGCCTTCCGTTTTGTCTTGTCCGAACCGGGCGCAGCATTCGCCGTCGTCGCCACAGATAAGGAAAGCGCAACACAAACGGCAAAGGCGGCCAAACTGCCGACCGCCAACCGCCACCAGCTATCTTTTGCAGAACTTCTTATCATTGGGGGAAAACCTCTAAAAGGATGAACGAGGAACGATGAATGATGAAGTAAAAAAAGATGAAAGCGGTTCATTCATTGTTGCCACGTTCATCATTCATCGCTCATCGTTCATCGTTCACTTTAATATCTCTCCCGTCTTCATAGACCAGAGAACAAGGTCGAGTTCGTCGAAATCAATACGGATGTCGCGTGCGAAGCGGCGCAAACGTTCTTCGGTCTCAAGGTAGCGCGTGCGCGTCGAGGGCGGCTGCGGCGATTCAATCACGCCCAGCTCGGCCAGGCTGCGCAGGATGTGCTTGTCCAGAATCGCGTAGCCGCCGAAGCCCACGTTGCGCAGGAAGTGGCTGGCTTCCTTGTAGCCGAGTCCTTTGATGCGCTTTTCTCTGGCGAGCCAGTCGCGCCGCGCCAGCGGGTCTTCAAAGCCCGCGAGCCTTTGTCGCAGGCGCAGCCCGCAATCTTCGCGTAGATACTCGCGCGTGACGACGATGTAGCCGGGCCGCGCCGCCGGATAACGGTGCGCGCGTGCTTCAACGAGCACTCGCGTCATCTCTTCATGCGTTCCTGCAAAGAGCAACGGCCTGACGGCTTCGATGGCGCGCAGGCCCATGCGGGCCGACGCCCCTGCGGTGAAAATGCAATAGACGAGTTCTTCCCAGAGCCGTTCGTCCGTGCCTGCTTCCCAGACCTCTCGAAACTCCGCGAGCCGCGCGCGAATCTCTTCACCTCGCGCCTTGTGCGTGGCAAGAATCTTTTCAATGGTGACGGGGAGTTGGTCGCGTCGCACTTTTGCGTTATCAAACAAGAAAGATTTTAGGTGCGCGCTTGCAAGCTTGTCAACGCACTTTTGGAATAAGCGCGCAACCGCTCCTTTAATAAAATCAGGCATACATCTCGCCTCTCGCTTGAGCGCATCAAAGAATGTTGCGCCCACCCGAGGAGAAGCGGCGTGAAAAACTTTTGCGCGGCTGTCGCATACGGTTCATGCTATGATGCGACGTTCGCGTCTCTAGATACAAGCGATGGAGAGAAGAATGATTAAACGAGCTATCAAAAGGAGTCTGACGTTCGCGTCCGGCCTTCTTCTGTTTTTATCTCTCGCCCCGACCATTTCGCTACAGGCACAGCAGCCGACGCCCGATCAACAACCGCCGGCCACCTACACGCGCCCAACCTCCATGACGAGGCCCGTGGGCAGCACTACTACGCAACCCGGCGCTACAACAACAACGCCCGTCGCGCCCGACATCGCGCCGCCGCCTGTCGAATTCGCGAGGCAGGGTGTGTTGATAGAGACGCTTGACGGGCAGAAGGTGTTGGAACAGAGCGTTGATGTAGGCTTCAATCCGGCCTCCGCCGTTAAGCTGGCAACAGCGCTCAACGCCCTGCACAACTTCGGCCCCGGCCACCGCTTCTCAACAGGCGTCTGGACCAACGGCACGCTCGACACTGCGACGGGCACGCTCACCGGCGACCTGATTATTTCCGGGCGCGACCCTTCTTTCCACTACGAACACGCCATCATGCTGGCGCATGAATTGAATGAACTGGGGATTCGCACCGTCACGGGCGACCTCATCATCGCGCCGCGCTTTACGATGAACTTCGATTGGTCCACCCAGCGCTCCGGCGACCAGCTTTACGATACACTCGATTCGTCGCGGCGTCCGGCGGCGGCCGTTCGCGCCTGGAATGAAGAGCGCGCCGTGTTTGCTGACTACGCTAATTTTCCCGTCGTGCCGAGCGTCGCAGTGATGGGCGCTGTCTACGTTGACTCCGTGCCGCAGGGCGCGCGACTCCTGCTCGACCATCGGTCGAGCAAGCTCGTTGACATACTGAAGGTGCTGCTCTGCTATTCAAACAATTTCATGTCCGAGCGCCTCGGAGATAATCTGGGCGGTGCAAGCGGCGTCGAAGAGTTTCTGAAACGAACACTCAACTTGCAGCCGTCGGAAGTCAAGCTGGCTTCAACGAGCGGCCTCGGCGTTAATCGTGTCACGCCGCGCGCGATGATGAAAATCCTGCGTGCGCTCCGCGCCGAACTCGCCAAACACAGGCTCACGTTTTCAGACATCATGCCCGTCGCGGGCATTGACCCCGGCACACTGGAGAAGCGCTACACGGTCGCGCCCGCGCGCGGCAGCGTCGTCGCCAAGACAGGCACTCTCATCAGAACAGACGGCGGCGCAAGTGCTCTCGTCGGGCAGATGCGCACGGCTTCGGGCGAGACACTGCTCTTCGTCATCTTCAACATGCGCGGCAACGTCCTGCGTTTCCGTGAAACACAGGATCAACTCGTGGCGCAGATTCAAAATCAGCGCGGCGGCCCAGCGCCCTTCAGCTATCGCCCGCTCACGCTCTCTATGCGTCTGGCCGACACACAACTGCGCGGCTCTTCCGCCAACGGCAAAGACGAATACGAACCCGGAACGAATTAGTAAGGTAAAAGTAAAAAGGTAAAAGGTAAAAGTTAGAGAAATACAAAAGGCAAAAGGGAAGATGAGAGGCTTGCTTCTCGTCTTCCCTTTTGCTTTTTTCTTTTCCTAACTTTTACCTTTTTACTTTTGCCTTTTAACTTAAATAAAGGCGCTCCGGCGGCCTGAGAGTCGCCGGAGCGCTTTACGCCCTACCCGTGTGCAGCGTGCGGCACCGCACACGGGAGGACGGTCTCGTTAGTTGGCGCTCAGAAGAGTTTGCGCGCGTGGCTTATGCCTCGTTGACGTTCTGACTCAGGAGGAAGCGCCGCACCGCGACCCCGCCCGAGCGAATTTTTCATCAACATTAAAAAGGCAAGCGCGCGTCCGGCTGGCCCAACGTACAGGGAGAGCGACGACCGAAGAGGCCGCGCCCGTCTGGAGCTTTGACAGCAAACGCTGCGCCGCTCACTCTCGCGCCTCATCGGCAGCACGCTAAATCCAGCATCCAACGCGAATGTCCTGCAAGCGCTTCCTCCATGCTTCGCGCGGGACGCACACGTCGTTGGGCCAATCTGTTTCCGTTAGTGACAAGGAGTATGTAACCCGCGTGCGTTTCGCGAGGAGCGCGGCGTCGTGCCTGCCGGTTGTGAAGACGGCTTCCGTTCGTGTCACTGAAGGTAACGCTCTTGCAGGGCTTGCGCGGCGAGAAGCATGAGATTCACGGAGGTTTTCGTGTGCTCTCTAGCTGGCATAACGCTTGCTCCTTCGAGTGCCGCGAAGCGGTCTCACGCGTTCGGAGTTGTGAGGTCAGGCGAAGGCTTTTCGGTGGAGGCAACAACCTTAATGAGAACAGCAAGCAGAATGGCCGGAAGAGGTCGGCAGAAGCACGGAGAGCGCGGCGTGACCATCGTGCAGGTGGTCATCACGCTGACGATTATAAGCATCGTCTCGACCTTCACAGTGTTAGGCATCAGAACCGCGCGTGCCAACATACGCCTGACCAATTCCTCTCGCCGCCTTGCCGGTCATCTCGAAAAAGCTCGCGCCGATGCTGTTCGTCGTCACGGAGATGCAAGCCTGACGCCGCTGTCGCTCACCTCTTATTCGGTGACGATGGATTTCGATTTGAACGGCAGCGTCGAGACGCGAACCTTTAATCTGGAAGATGGCGTCACTTTTACAGAGCCGCCTCCGCCGGGCATCACCTTCGATTGGCGCGGGCGCATTAACAGAGATCCTATCAGCTACACGATGGAAAATATCATCGAAGCGCAGGCCAGCGTTGACGTGTCGGGCGCAGGCGACATCACGTTTGCCAGCGATATTTATGAAGACTACGTGCCCGCCATCAACGTCAACCCGGGCGGCTCAGCGGGAGTTGACTTAGGCTCTGTGATTAACGGCAATGTAGCGCCGCCGCCTAACCCGACGCCGTATCCGACACCAACGCCTCCGAGCGGCGATACGCAGCCGACGCCGACCCCAACATCAACGCCGTATCCGACACCCACGCCGACGCCGACTGCGACGCCGACACCGTCGCCCAATTCAACACCGACGCCGACGCCAACCCCTACGCCGACGCCGCAGCCGACACCGACGCCGACAGCAACGCCCACGCCGACGCCGTCGCCGACGCCGCAATGTGTGCTGAACGCTTCGCCGGCCTCCATCTCTGTCAGGAAAAACGGCGGCTTCGCCAGCGTTTCGCTGTCTACGAGCACAGGCAACGGTTCGATTTCCGTCGGCTCCAAGCCCGCTAATCTGACCGTGACGCTCATCTCCGGCGGCAACGGAACGGCGAGCTTCAAGATTATATCCAACAACACTTCGCGCGGGACGTTTACCGTAACGTTCACATCGCCCTGCGGAACTAAGGCTGTCAGCGTTACGGTCACCAACTAAGAGTAAGGAGAATTAACAAGTGTTGAGAAGAGAGCAGAGAGCGTTTCAACATCAGGCGAGCACACACACGCTCGCGAGCGGCAATGAGCGAGGCTTCAGTATCCTCGAAGTCTGCATCGCCTTGTTGATTCTGCTCATCGCCAGCCTCGGCGTCGCGACGGCCTTCGCTTTTTCGGTTCACAATAATTCGAGCGCAGGCGACCGTACGGTTGCGGCTGCTCTCGCACAGCGGGAGATGGAACGCTTGCGCAATCTGGACTTTGAAGACCCTGCGCTGGACGCGACCGCTGAGCCGGTCGTGCAAATCCTGACCGGCACAGGTCAACCGTGGGCCAATAACAATGGCCGCCCTTTCAGAGTCACGCTGACGATTACGGATATTGATACCGATACGAATCCGGCCGCGGCCGGGCTCGACCCGACCGGCAAAGTTATCAGGATTGATGTCACACCCAGCGGCAACAGCGAGACATGGGCCAACGGGACAGTCACACTCATCACAGCGCGCTCGGCTTTCGCTCCCGGGCCAAACTTCTGCGGGACTTGCTAAGGCCGTCAGGGAGTCTGAATTTTATGCACACGTCACAGTCTGGCAAAAATCGAGAAGCTGGCTTTTCGTTGATTGAGCTGTTAATCGCGATGGCTATCATCATCATCGGCATGGGCGTCGCCAGCAAGCTGCTCGCACAATCTTTTGGCATCAGGTCGCGCGAGGACACGCGCTCGGACGCCATCGCAGATGCTCAACGCGCTCTCAACATCATGTCGCGCGAGATAGCCAACTCCGGCTTCGGACTGATGGATAACGGCGTCGTTCCGGCCGACAGCAACGCCACCTCGATTCGCATTCGTGCCAATCTCAACGCCTATCTGGGCCAGACCACCGGCAACACCGTGACCGATAGAGACGAGGACGTGAAGTACATCATGTACGTTGACGATGCGGCGGAAAGACGCTACCTCGTTCGCTACGATGTCAACCTCCCGCCGCCGCTCAATCAGACCGTGCTCGCCAACCGCATTGACTTTCTAAACATTGACTACTTTGACGCCGCCGGCAATCAATTGAACGTCGCGGCAAACCCTGCGCTCGTCTCTAACGCAACGCGGCTGGTGATAACCGTCGGCGTAACGCTGCCTGCCGTCGGTGCGCCAACGGCGTCCAACCACCAGCCGGCATCGCAGATACAGCTTGCTTCCTCCGTCGTGCTGCGCAACGCGCGGCTGCTCACGTATTGAGGCGCGCAATTTTTCCATCATCGCTTGAGGTTACTGTTGATGAAAGAGACCAAGAAGCTTTTGCTACCAATCGCTGCCGACAGAAAAAACGAGCGCGGCGCAGCCCTGCTGACGATGCTGATGATCTCCATGCTGCTGCTCTCCGCCGGCGGCGCGTTGATTCTGACCACAGGCATGTCGAACACGACGATGATTGACTCGACCGCCGAAGTGCAGGCTTACTACGGCGCGGAAGCAGGGCTGCAAGTCGCGCTCAACGCGCTGCGCGGCAACGTCGCTCCCGGCGGCACTCTGCCCAACGGAACGCAGATGGGCTTCCGTCGCGCCGTCACCCTTGACGGCCTTGACACAACCAGACCGACGCGTCTTGCCTCTTGGCTCGCCTATGACAATAACAACCGCTTTATCCTTAACAACAATTTCCTCAACTACTGCGCCTTCACCCTCCAGATTAGCGACGCCGACGACCCTAATGGTGTGAGGCTCGACGGCGACCCGAACTACGTGCCGACACGGCTGCTGGTCCGCTCCATCGGCTTTGGCCCGAAGGGCGCGACCAAGCGCATGGAGATGATGATTCAGCGCGTTGACCTCAACTTCACGGAGCGCGCGATGCTCGCCGTGCGCTCTTCAGACCCGGACCCGCTGACCGGCCTTCCCGGCCCGCCGATGACTTTCAACATCGGTGACAGTAACGCCAAGGAATATTCGGGACATGACGACTTCGCAGGCAGCACCGTCGTGTTACCCAGTTTCGGCGTCACATCGCTGGCTGACAAGCTTATCGCTGAGGATGCCATCACTAAGGGCAGCACCGTGCAGGGCCCGAAGGTGGAAGTAGTTCCGCTGAGTTCCCTTCCGCCGTGGCTTCAGACCGCAGACGCCGCGCGCCGCTTCCTTAACGACCTTGAAGAGGTCGCCAGAGCCAACGGCAGCTACCGCCAAAATTTCAGCGGCGTGGCGGGAAGCAATGCTCAACCGGCGTTCACCTTCGTTGACGGCAACTGCAATCTGGACGGCGGGGCAGGCTTGCTCGTCGTCACAGGCACTCTCAACATGAGCGGAAATCCAAACTTCAACGGCCTTATCCTTGTGCTCGGCGGTGGCCGCGTCACTCGCGACGGCGGCGGCAACGGCACGGTTCTCGGCACAATGCTTGTCGCAGCCTTTGACCGCACATGGCCTGCCATCCAGAACAATCTCCCGCATCCATTTCTCGCTCCGAGTTTCACCACCGCTGGCGGCGGCAACAGCGACATGTTCTACAACTCCGATTGGGTCAAAAGGTCGCGAGCGCTGCTGGGCGCACGCGTCCGCGACGTACGCGAATACTAAGACGTTCATCTTGATTGTGCAGAGGTTGTAATGAGAGCGAAGGCACATAGCTCGACAAAAGAAGGACGTAGGCTAAGCGGCGAGAGCGGCGCTTCCATCGTGGAGATGCTCATTGTCCTGATGATAATCGCCATCGCCTCGACGTGGGCCTTCCTGCGTATCGTCGAAGCGCAACAGGCCACGCGGCTCGCCTCCGCGACGCAGGAGTTGACCGCCTATCTGGACAAAGCGCGGCTCGATTCGATCCGTCGCCACGCGACAGATGTTAACAGGATGGCGCAAATCTCGATTGACAGCGCGACGAGCTACAGCGTCCGTTTTGATTCAAACGGCGACGGGCAGCTTGACCCGCCGCGCGTCTTCAATTTTCAGCCCGGCGGCATCTCCTTCAACGTCGCCGCCTTCCCGACCGTCATCCGTTTCAACTGGCGCGGCCGCATCGTTGACGCGGCAGGCAATCAAACGAACACGCCTGCGTCCATCAGGTTGCAGGATGCGCGCGGCCCCGGCCCGTCAATCAACCTCTCGGCGGCGGGCGATACGACCACCTACAGCAATGTCAATATCACGAACGTTGCTCCCGGCAACGTCAATCTCTCCAGCGCTAATATCAGGCCGCGCACGCAAATGCCTGCGCCGTCTCCCATGTACTGACGCTTCGACCCTTAATTTCGCCACTGATGAAACAGCCAGCAAACATCGAAGCCCTTCGCGGCGGAAGCGAAACGAGAGCGCCGCAGCTTGCGCACAACGCAAAGCCTGCGCACAACGCAGAGCTCGCGCAAGACGCAGGGCTTGCGCAAGACGAGCGCGGCTTTACGCTCATTGAGACTTCCATCGCTCTCGTCGTAATGATGGTCATGGCGCTGGGCGCGGCGTCGCTCTTCGCCTTCTCCGTTTACAACAATTCCGGCGGCAGCGACCGCGCGCAGACGCTCGCCCTCGCGCAGCAGGCGCTCGAACGCCTGCGCCACGCAAAGTTTTCCGTGACCGGCACGGATGCGATTCTCAATGCCGGAACACAGACCGAATTCGTCCGGCGCGGCGGGCAGAATCCGCTCGACCCGCAAGACCCGACCGGCCGCAACTACCGCGTCGTCTCGACGATAGACGACAACCCCGCGACTCCCGGTGTTGATGTCAATACGCTCACCACCTTAAAGAGCGTGACCGTCACCGTCACACCGCTTGGCGCGGGCCAGAGTTGGGCCACAGGCGCGGGCGGAGCCGTGACGGTTATGACCCTGCGCTCGAAAACGGATACGCCATGAGTTATCAGCAAACATTTATTCGGCAGCCAGAGCCCGCTCCGCGTCGCTCCAACAGCGCGGCGGGCTTCTCTCTGATTGAGCTTTTAATCGCGATGACAGTCTCGCTGATTCTGATGGCGGCGGCGAGCACACTGCTGACCACAAGCCTCGGCACGCGCACGCGCGAGAATCGCCGCTCAGATGCTCTCTCCGACGCGCAACGCGCCATTAGCATGATGTCACGCGAAATCGGCAATTCCGGCTACGGACTCATTGACAATGGAATCGTCGCCAGCGATTCGGGCCAGACTTCGATTCGCATTCGCGCCAACATTGACAGCGCCGTTGAGAGCGCCAGCGACCCTCTCATGCCTCCGCTTGCTACGGACGACCCGGACGAAGACGTGACGTATGTCTATCAGCCGGAGAGCGAGGCCATCGTCCGCTATGACCGCAACACGAACATGAGCACGGTGCTCGCGCGGCCCGTCAACGTCTTCCGCATCCGTTATCTGGATGCGCTCAGCGTGGACACAACGGTTCCCAACGCCGTGAAGATTCGCCTGACCGTCCTCATCACGCTTCCGGCAACCAATAATCAACCGGCTTCACAAATGCAGCTCACATCCGATGTCGCGCTGCGCAACGCTCCGGCCGTGCTCGGTCGCTACTGAGCACAGCGAGCCAGTAGTTTTTCTGACGAAGTGAGGATTTGCCCCGATGAAGAAAGCTTCAAAACCTGCTCGCCGCCGTCGCGTACGGCGCAAGAATGAACGCGGTGCGGCGCTCATCTCGGTTCTGTTAATCTCGCTTTTGCTGCTCTCTGCCGGCGGCGCGCTGATCTTAACGACCTCCATGTCTGCGACCAACTCGATTGACGCGACCGCAGAGATGCAGGCTTACTACGGCGCGGAAGCAGGAATGCAGGCAGCGCTCAACGTCCTGCGTGGCAACGTGCAGCCCAACACGCCCGTCAATCCCGGCCTCATCGGCGGCCTGCTCGGCGGCATCGCTTCCCTGCTCAACTACGTCGTCAATAACGCCATCACGTTTCTCGGCGCTGTCACGCCCGCTGTCGGCAATCTTGATTCCGACCCGACGACGAACCCAGACGGCACGCCTTTTCCCAATCGTCTTTCAAGATGGCTCGTCTACGACTACAGGTCGCCCGGCATGACCTACAACGACCGTGTTCGCGTAACTAACAACTATGGCCCACTGAGCGGAGCAGCCTACAGCGTCACCGTCTCCGACCCTGATGCTAACCTGCCCGTGGGCCATCCAGACCGCACGCAACCCGGCACACAACCCAGGCGCTTGCTTATAGAATCCACAGGCTATGGCCCGCGCGGCGCGCAGAAGAAATTGTCCGCCATCATCAGCCGCTACGCATTGGAAATTCCGACGCCCGCGCCGCTCGTCATGCGCGGCTCCGACAATCCGGCTGAAAACATGACCTTTGAAATAGGCGACAGCAACGCCAAGCGATATTCGGGCGCTGACCGCGTCGGTATCGGAGGTGAAAGCGTGAAGCCCTCCTTCGCCGTCAGCATGCATGATGTGAGCGTCGTCCAGAACGCTTATCTGGGCAGAGAGGATAATGTCAACTCTCCCAGATGGAGCGTGATTCCACATCCCGACCCGAACATCCCGTCCACGTATCAGAGGGTCGAGACGCCCTGGTTTCTACGGACAACAGCCGACGCGCGCAACTTTCTGGCGCAAGCCAGAGCCACAGCCCAACTCACGAACAGGGTTTATACCAGCGCGACTTTTCCCGGCTCTGTCGGCACGACCAACGACCCGGTCATCAGCTACGTTGACGGCAATGCTACGCTGACGGGCGGCGCAGGCTTGCTCATCGTCACAGGCAAGCTGACCATGCATGGCAACCCCAGCTTCGACGGCATCATTCTCGTCCTCGGCACGGGTGAGGTTGAAAGAAGCGGCAGCGGCAATGGTGATTTCGGCGGCGCGATGATGGTCGCCAAGTTTGACATTAACGGCACGGGCGGTTTTCAAGCTCCGAAGTTTGAGACCGACGGCGGCGGCAGCTCTACTTTTCAATACGACTCGCGCGCCATCGAAGCCGCACGCACCCTCTCAGGCCATCCGATTCTCGGAATCTACGAGCGTTAAAGCGAAAGGATTGCCGTGGGTCGGAAGCCGTAGGAAAAGAAGAGACGAAAAGTATTTCACATCACACTCTCTTGAATGCGGGCGCTGCCTGATGTCAGGCAAGCGCCCGCACTTTTTTGCGTCTCTAAAAGGCCCGCTTGACACATGCGCGCAGAACGATGAATGATGCAGTTGCTTATGCCTGACATACTGCTGGTCGAAGACAAAGACAGCTTGCGCCGCGTGCTCTGCCTGACGCTGGAAAACGCCGGCTACACGGTGACTGAAAGCGCCGACGCGCGTTCGGCCGCCGCAGAGATAGCCCGCGCTCCGCATAGGCTGGTGCTGACAGACCTGCGTATGCCGCACGGCAGCGGCCTCGACGTGCTGCGTGCCGCACGCGCCGCAGACCCGGAAGTGCCCGTCATCGTGATGACGGCCTACGGCTCGATTGACGAAGCCGTGCAGGCCATGAAGGACGGCGCACACGACTTTCTTCAAAAACCTGTTGACTCGAACCACCTGCTGCTGCTCGTCGAACGCGCCCTCGAACAGGCGCGACTGCGCACAGAGAACATACTGCTGCGCGAAGAATGGTCGCGCCGCTACGGCTTCCCGCGCATCATCGGCGAATCGCCGGAAATCAAGCGCGCCGTCTCCGAGACACAGCGCGTCGCACAGACGGAAGCGACCGTCCTCCTGCTCGGAGAATCCGGCACAGGCAAGGAGCTTTTCGCTCTCGCCGTTCATCACTTAAGCCCGCGTCGCGAAAAACCGTTTGTCGCTATCAACTGCGCGGCCATTCCCGAAACCTTGATTGAGAATGAACTCTTCGGCCACGAGCGCGGCGCGTTCACGGGCGCAAGCGACCGCCGGCAGGGGAAATTCGAGCTTGCTTCCGGCGGCACAGTCTTTCTAGACGAAATCGGTGAACTGCCGCTCAACGTGCAGGGCAAGCTGCTGCGCGCCATAGAAGAGAAGATGGTTGACCGCATCGGCGGGCGTGCGCCCGTGCCTGTTGACGTGCGCGTGGTGGCGGCAACCAACAAGGACTTGCGCGCGGCCATCGAGAACGGAGAGTTTCGTCGTGACCTCTTTTTCCGTCTCGCAGTCTTCCCCGTGGAGATTCCGCCCTTGCGCGAACGCGGTGAAGACGTTCTACTGCTGGCCCGTCATTTCGCCGCACAACTCGGCAAAGAATTGCGCGGCCGCGAAGCTCTCTTAAGCGACGAAAGCCTCGCGCTCTTGCGTGCACATAGTTGGCCCGGCAACGTGCGCGAGCTTGAAAACGTCATCGAGCGCGCCTGCATTCTCGCAGACGACGCCACGCTTGAGCCGCGCGACCTCGGGCTGACAAGCAGAAGCATGAACGAGCCCGACGCGCTGCAAGGATTCGACCTCTCCGGCACGCTCTCCGAAGCAGCGGAACGCGCCGCACGCATGGTCGAACGCCGCAAGATTGCCGGAGCACTCAAAGCGCATGACGGCAACAAGACGCGCGCGGCCGAAGCCCTCTCCGTCAGCTACAAGACGCTGCTGACGAAGATTAAAGAGTATGAGTTGTAGAATATTGTCTTGAGTTACAGTGTGCTCTGACAAACGACCCGATTAAGCTGAGAGCGAAGCTGACACTTTGAATAAAGGCAAACGAGACGAGCAACGCGCGGACGACAGGCTACCTCAGCCCACAGGGTCGAGCGCCGCTGACGCCACGGCGAAAGATAAAACTGATGCGCCCGCCGGAGGCGAAGAGGCAAACGTCGTCGCGAGCGCGGCTGATTTGCCGGTCGGCGCAGTCGAGGGTGAAAGCATAGGCGAGCAGCAGACCGCGCGGCGGCAGCAGCACCAGAGCAGCACTGGGAAGTTTGCCTTTCTCGTCGGGGCCGGAATTCTTCTGAGCCGCATCGTCGGGCTGATTCGCCTGCGCGTCTTCGCCTACTACTTCGGCAACTCCGCAGCCAAGGATGCCTTCGACGCAGCCTTCCGTATTCCAAACTTTCTACAGAACGTCTTCGGTGAAGGCGCGCTCTCGGCCTCCTTTATTCCCGTCTACGCCGGACTGCTGGCGCGCGACGATGAGAAGAAAGCGACACACGTTGCGAGCGCCGTGCTCAGCCTGCTTGCGCTCGTCACGTCCGTGCTCGTGCTGGCCGGAGTGCTTCTGACGCCCTACCTGATTGATGCCATCGCTCCCGGCTTCGAGGGTGAGAAGCGCGAGTTGACCATCCGCCTCGTCAAGATACTCTTTCCCGGCGCGGGCCTGCTTGTGCTCTCCGCATGGTGTCTCGGCGTGCTCAATAGCCACCGCCGCTTTTTTCTCTCCTACACAGCGCCCGTCATCTGGAACGTGACCATCATCGCTTCGCTCATCTGGGCGGGCGGGCGCGTGCACGAACTGGACTCGGCGCGATTAGGGCCGTTTCAATTCAGGTTGGCGGAGACGGCCGCCTGGGCTTCCGTCATCGGCAGCGCTCTTCAATTCGCGATTCAACTTCCGACCGTCCTCAGATTGGTCAAGGGCTTGCGCCCTGTGCTTGACACGGCGGCGGAGAGCGTGCGTCGTGTCGTACGCAATTTTTTCCCCGTCTTCTTCAGTCGCGGCGTCGTTCAAATCAGCGCTTACGTTGACTCGCTGCTGGCGAGCCTGCTTCCGACCGGCGCTGTCTCCGCCCTCAACTTCACGCAGAGCCTTTACACGTTGCCCGTTAGTCTCTTCGGCATGTCTGTCTCGGCGGCGGAACTTCCCGCCATGTCGAGTGCGCTCGGCAGTCAGGAAGAGGTGATGGCGCAACTGCGCAAGCGGCTTGACGCGGGCCTGCGGCAAATAGCCTTTTTTATAGTCCCTTCGGCGGTCGGTTTTCTGGCGCTGGGCGACGTGATGGCGGGCGTGCTCTACCAGACGGGCGAGTTCAAGCGCGCAGATACTCTTTATGTCTGGGGCATACTGGCCGGTTCGGCTCTTGGATTGCTGCCAGCCACGCTCGGCCGCCTCTACGCCTCCACCTACTACGCGCTGCACGACACGCGAACGCCCCTGCGTTATGCCTTTGTGCACGTCGTGCTGGCGACCGTGCTCGGCTACCTGTGCGCGATTACGCTGCCGCCGCTCATCGGCATTGACGCGCGTTGGGGCGTCATCGGCCTGACAGCTTCGGCAGGCATCGGCGGCTGGGTCGAATTTTTGCTGCTCCGTCGCTCGCTCAACCGTCGCATAGGGCACACGGGTTTGTCCTTCTCTTTCCTGACAAAGCTCTGGTCGGGCGCTTTGCTGGGCGCGGCCGTCGCCTGGGGCATCCGGCTGGTAGTTGGCGAGCGTCATCCGGCCATCATCGCCGCGCTGGTGCTCGTCCCCTACGGCCTGCTCTACTTCGGCATCACCTACGCCATGAAACTCCCCGAAGCACAGCAGCTCGTCGGCCGCTTCACAAGGCTGCTTGGGAGACGAAAAGGATAGAGGATGACCAACAAGTATTAAACAGCGGTCGTCAAGCGAATGAGAATGATGATGGGAACGACTGAAGGTGCTTTTTTACGTCGGAAGTGTCTCTTTTTTCTGATGTTTAACGGAAATCCGCTGCGCCTCGAAAATATACTGCGTTTTCATTCTTTTATGGCTAATTTTTAGGAAGCGGTAGGGTATTACCCCTTTTTCTCAAGTAGGTAAGCGATGAGGAGCAAGTTGAAGGTGCTGGAAGAAAAATTCTCCGGCCCGAGCCTTCAAGGGTTTTCAGGATTGAAGGTCATTAAATCACCAACCGATAGAAGCAGGGGGAGTTAAAGTAATGAGGAATCACGCAACAAGACTGACACTATTTCTGGGAGCACTCGTCATTCTGGGATTGAGCACCATGAGTGCGCGCGCTGACATCGTGTTGATTGGGCCGGGCGGCCCTGTCGGCGGCGTCGGCCACACGCCTGAATCCGTGCTCTCGATTCAATCGCCGCGCAATACGAGCGAGGCTTACGGCATGGTCGCCTATAACGGTCAGCGTGATGTCATCACAGGCGAGATTGCTAAACAAGGCGAACACACCAAGACCATCACGTTTGCGCAGGCTGGAATTACTAACGCCGGTCAACTACGCATTTTCATGGACATCGAAGACCCGGACAACGACCTCGTCCTGCACGAACTGACGCTGACGGCCTACGGCTCAAACGGACAGATTCTCTTTCAGGGGTCGTACCTTAGCGGCCCGACGCCCTTCGAGGAGAACGGCGGCGGACAGGGACATGGCGATTACGTCTTCGGCTTGACGGCAGATCAGGCAGCGCAGTTGCAGGCAGCCTATCAGGCCGACCCGAACCTGCGTCTCGGCCTCTACGCACGCACGAGCGATGACACAGGCTCTTTCACCAACTTCAAGATTGGACAAGGCCCCGCCGCGCCGATTCCTGAGCCGGCGACGATGATTCTCTTAGGCACTGGCCTTGCCGGAGTCGCTGCGAAGATGCGGAAACGCCGCAACGCCGCCGCTCGCGAAGAGTAGGACGCTCGAAATTCTCAAGCGTTTGCTTTTAGAATCTGGCTGGTGATAGCCTTCAAAGTGTGACAACGGTTGAGCCGGAAACGAAGTAAAATCTTTGTTTCCGGCTCGACTTTTTAAATTTCCTTTCTCTTTCCGGCCTCCTATCTGCTATAGTACGCAAATCTTCTGGAATCAACCGGCGATTAACACTTTCTGAAGGGTTAAGAACTTCAAGGCTCTTTTGCTCCAAGCTTCCGGCTGCATTTAGCATTGCCCGGCAGTTAGGTTATCAACTCAATTTTTGACGGAGGTCAAACAGAATATGCTTCGTAAACTTCTCTTAACGTGTGCAGCCGCCACGCTTCTGCTAACAGTCAGCGCTTCCGCTTACGCTGACCCTGTAACGCTGGCTCAGGGACAGAGCGTTACGTTCACCTTCCAGTCGGCCAACTTCCCCGGAACGACGGCGACTGTCACCTACACGTTGCAGGGCAATCAACTGCTCTTTACAGCAACCAACACATCCACCGATAACACACGCATCAAGGGCATCGGCATCAACACGTCGCCCAACCTGAACGTCCAGAATTCCACCTTTTCTGGTGGCTTGTCGCAGTTTTCCTTCAGCAGCGGTGGCGGCGGCCTCGGCAATATGGAAGCCATTTCCAGCAGTGCTGGCAATAACACGCTGAACAAGGGACAGACCGGCAGCGGCGTCTTCACGCTCAGCAGCGCACCTGCTTTCATCGTCTTTGATCAGGTAACGATACACTTCATCAGCCTGCCAAACGGCAACAGCGAGAAAGTCAACGGCGTTCCGAACAATCCTGTGCCCGAACCGGCGACGATGGTGCTGCTGGGAACGGGTCTGGCAGGCGTGGCAGCCAAAATGCGCAAGCGCCGCAAAGCCGCGAAAGAATAGTTCGCACGGCTTCAATTGGAGCGTCCGTGCTCTTTAGCTACGGCGCTCTCTTGTAAAAATCGGCCTCTGTTTAAAGCGAGGCGGAGCAAGGCTTAAAAGCTGCACTTCGTCTCGCTTTTGGCTGTCGCGACCCGGTTTTTACACTCGTCTTAACGGGTCGAATTTTTCGCACGCATTTTTCTGGAAAGCCTCCGGCATTAAAACTTTACTGTCAGCACAACACAGGAACCCGGTACGGGGCGAGCGCAGAAAGGCAGGCGGGCGGCGGGGAAGGTAAAAGCAGGAAGGCGAGGGTGAAGGGCGATGGCCCTTTTTTTGTGCCCTTTTGCCTTTTTACTTTTACCTTTTTCCTTTTCCCTTTATCATCTTGGGCGTGCAGAGAGTTATCTCAGCCGCGGAGATGCGCGAGATTGACCGCCTGACGGCGGAGCGTTTTGCCACGCCGACGCTGCTCTTGATGGAAGCGGCGGCGGCCGCTGCCTTGCAGGCGATTGCTGCCCGCCTCGATAACGATTTGACTGGCAAGCGGATTCGGGTGCTCTGCGGGCGCGGCAATAACGGCGGCGACGGGGCGGCGCTGGCGAGGGCCGCATGGCTGGCAGGCGCGCGTGCGGACGTGGTGCTCTTCGGGCGCGTTGAAGAGACGAAGGGCGATGCGCGCGTCAATTTCGAGATTGCGCATCATCTGAGCAGTTTCGAGGCGGGGTCCAGACGGCAGCCGCCGCCGCTGGTCTTCGTGGAGTGTGCAAGCTTGGCCGAGTGGGAAGAGGTCGCGGGCACGCGCCACAGCCACGACGTTATCGTTGACGCCTTATTCGGCACGGGTCTTTCGCGCCCCCTGGAAGGAATCTACTTACAGGTCGTTGAACATCTAGCGTTGATACGCGAGGCGCGCGAGCGTTCTCGTAAGATAGCGCCTTTAATCGTCTCGCTGGATTTGCCTTCGGGCTTGAACGCGGACTCGGCCGCGCTGGTAGGCGAGACGGTGAAGGCCGACCTGACCGTGACCTTCACGGCTCCGAAGCCCGCCAACGTGTTGCCGCCTGCGTCTCATTGCAACGGCCAACTCGTCGTCGCAAACATAGGCTCGCCACCCGTGCTGCTCAGCGCCGCACACGCTCAACTCTTCGTCATAGAAGACACGGACGCGCGCCACTTCCTTCATCAAACGCGCTACACGCCTGATTCCTATAAGAACACACACGGTCATGCGCTCGTCATCGCGGGCTCGCGCGAGTTGACGGGTGCTGCCGTCCTGTGCGGCAACGCGGCGATGCTCTCCGGCGCTGGCCTCGTCACCGTCGCCACTTCCCTTTCGGCGCAAGCAGCAATCGCAGCGCAGGCGCTCCCAGAGATTATGACGGCGGCGCTTCCCGAAACGGAGGCGGGCGCTCTCAGCGCTGAGGCCGTCGAGAGAGTTTTGCAGTTAACGGAGCGAGCGAGCGTCGTCGCCATCGGGCCGGGATTGACATCTACTGAGGAAAGCACGCGTCGTTTCGTCCGTGCAGTCATTGAGAATCGCAAGACGGCGGTTGTGATTGATGCCGACGGCTTAAACGCACTCGCTCCGTGGCCGGAAGATTTCAGGGGAACAACCGAGCGCCCTCTGATTCTGACGCCGCATCCGGGCGAGATGGCGCGGCTTCTGGGTGCGGACGGCACGGAGGCTTTAACCGACAGGGTTGCAGTCGCACGCGAGTTTGCGATGAAGCACTCTTTGATTCTGGTCTTGAAGGGCACGCGCACGCTCGTCGCAGGCACAGACGGCCACGTCTATCTCAACCCGACCGGCAACGCAGGACTCGGCACGGCGGGCGCTGGCGACACACTGACGGGCATCATCACAGGCTTTCTGGCCCAGGCGGCCGCAACGCTCAAGACTGAGGCAGATGCGCTCGCAGCCACCATCGCGGCCGTGTACACGGGTGGACTGGCCGGCGATTTTGCGGCGCGCGAGAAGGGTCTGCGCGCGATGCTGGCTTCGGACATCTCCAGAAATTTGTCTAAGGCCATCGGAGCGCTTAATCCGGGGGGAGAAGCATTGTGAGCGAGAGCGTGCGCGCGTTGCTGCCGTCGGGCGAATGGACTTGTCGCACCATCAGCGAGACGTTTGAGCTTGGCGTGAGCATGGGCGAGCGCTTGCGGGGCGGCGAGATTATACTGCTTGACGGGCCGCTCGGCGCAGGCAAGACCATCTTCACGAAGGGCCTCGCCTTCGCCCTCGGCCTTGACGCTGACGACATAACGAGTCCTTCCTTCACGCTCGTCAATCATTACAAAGAAGGACGGCTGACGCTCTATCATCTGGACCTTTACCGCTTGAGCGCGGGCGCGTCTGCCGCCCACGCAGTTGATCTGGACGAGCTACTGACGGATGAACAGGCGGTCGTCGTCATCGAATGGGCGGAGAGGATGGGCCGTTATCCTTTGCCAGCGCCGGTCTGGCGCGTCTCAATCACAGGCGACGGCGACGAGCCGCGCCGTGTTTCAATCTCCGCGCATGACGTTCGCGGTCACGGAGATGATTCAAGCGCAGGGGATGCAGAACGCACAGCGGGCCGGAAGAATTTTGAAGGATAGCGTGGAGACTGCTTTCGACGGCTCATCGCGTGTGGCACTCATCGTTTCATTTCATGCGCTGTGTTAGAATTGGTGCGTACAAAACTTTGGGATTCAATTTTAAGGAGACAAAGAGATGCCGTATTCGGAGTTGATGATTAGACCCATGAGGGAAGAACTGACGCGGCTCGGCGTCGAGGAGTTGAAGACGCCTGAGCAGGTTGACGCAGCCCTGAAGGAGACGAAGGGAACGGTGATGGTGGTCGTGAATTCTGTCTGCGGGTGTGCGGCGGGCAAGGCGCGTCCGGGCATCGCGCTGGCGTTGGAACACGACGTGCGCCCGGACCGCATCACGACCGTCTTCGCGGGCGGCGACATAGAGGCCACCGAAAGAGCGCGCGAATATTTCAAAGGCTATCCGCCCTCTTCGCCCTCCATCGCCATCCTCAAAGACGGCCAACTCGTCTACATGATGGAGCGGCAACAGATAGAGAACAAGTGGCCGCAGCAAATCGCGCAGGAACTCACAACAGCCTTTGACCAACACTGCGCCACGAAGACCGCAGCCGCCGGTTAAGCACACAGACAGCCCTAGCCTTAAAGTCCGATGGCAGGAGACCTCCTCCCGCCATCGGACTTGCTGCTTCAGTTTGCAGCGCGGAGGCTTGCATCTCGAATTTGCCTCTCGTTTAGTTCAATCCGAACCGCCCGTTGGAAACAAGCCTATCAAAGCCATCCCGTGATAATGAATCGTGCTGCGTAGGAGTAGGAAAAGGAGGAACATAACGGAGACGTTAATCACAACCGACACCCACCCGCAGAGAAACAGGATGAGAATTAACGCCGCAAGGGAAACAACGCCCGGAAGAAAGTAGAGGTAGCCGAATTGAAACCGCAGCAGTTCCGTATCCTTCTCCAGATGGTAAGCGACCCATTGCACATAGGCCGCGACAGTAACAATCAGGAAAAGCACCCACCAGTACCATTCCCTGTAAAACGCAAATGAAGCGGTCAGGAAACGCATGCGACTATCTCCCTAAAGTTTAATTTCAAACGTGGACACGACTACATCGGATTGAACGATTTGTTTTGACGGCGACACAAGCTATGGCTTCCGCGCAAATATGTATGCACGCCGACTCGGATATTCCACCTCCGCATACGGGTCTCTCTCAATCACTTCCTGTAGCTCAAACCCTGCCCTCTTAAGATGGTCTTTCATCTCTTCCGTTTCAAAGAAAATAAAATCTAAAGATACGTCTTTGCCCCACCATTCGTCCCTGTGAATGGTTTCCCGCCCGATATGGAATGTGAGCAACAATATCCCTCCCGGCCGCAGCACTCGCTTTAACTCCCTGCAAGCTTGCTTCAACACCGGCCTTGCCACATGAATGATAGAGTAAAAAGCTGCTACCCCTCCATAAGAGTCGTCGGCCACTCCGGCCAGAGCCAGCATGTCCCCCTGCTCGAATGGAATACCAGGATTCAACCGCCGCGCCTGCTCAACCATCGCAAGCGATAGATCAACGCCACAAGCCTGCGCTCCACGCTCGTGTAGATAGCGTGCCGCCTGTCCCGGCCCACAACCCATGTCACAAATAATCCCCGGCTCGCCTACCTTTTCAACTAACCAATCAAGCATCTTCCTGTCAAACGGCTTCTTATCCATTTCGTCCCGGAAGTGCTCCGCATAATCCTCCGCTACACGGTCATAACTACTTTGCAAATCGTCGCTCATCAGTCCCGTCTTTTTCTCCAAACTTTTATCTGCCAGCGATCATTCAACCTTATCCACATACTCCCATCGTCCATCCTGAAATCTGAAACTCGACTTACACGCCGAACAGAATCCGCCATCATACATACTCAAGCTCCCCGGCTCTTTAACCTTAATCCCATAGAGACTTCTTTTCCTACACCTCGGACAATAACCCCTGAAAAGATACGTCAAAACAAGATGCGCCGGTATCGCCACGGCATAAACCAGCAATGCCAGAGGAAAAGCCACGACCTTTATCAACACCGCACCAGTTTTTATGAATCTCGAATCAGGATGCACCTTATACCTCAATCGCTGAGTACAGGAATTAGTCCGCCGCGCGCGAACGGCCTTCAATATTATGGGGCAAAGTGATGATGAAAGGAATGCTATCGGGGGGTCGGGTTGAATGAGTTGTTATGCTGCCCCTTAGGATTCAAGGTTGCCTACTGGTGGGCACATAATCAGGATTACATAATGGTTCGACCGTAAGCAATAATCTTGGAAAATCTTCCCGGTATACGCTCGCCTCATACGGCTTGCCAAACTCTCTATATTCACCTTTCCTAAAATGGTATGTAGCTATCAAAGTTACCGAAACATTTCCGTGAATAGCAACCGATAATTGCGACCATTGCCAGACACGCTTATGAACATAGATACTCTCGCCTGACACCGTGCCCAAAAGGCGGGACGGATTTACTGCAAAGATACCCCAATTACAATTCCCCGTAGCCCCGCAATCAAGCGGAACAAAGTATTCCTTAACATTGTCGCCATTCAAGTCATAAGCAAAGGCACGATCACCCCAGACACCCGGAAGACCACGATAATCCCGCAAAAGAGGGCGAACCAATCTGTTGAGCTTAGCCTTCGGGTATAAAGAAGGCTTTGCGCATTCCCACTCGAATCTCACCAGAGGCTTCTCTTTAATCCTGACATACGCCTTACGCTGGGCGTTCGATACAACGACGCAGCATAAACATAGCAAAGTTGTTAATAGGACTCGATTTCTCATTACCTTTGAAATTCATTCGATATTTGGCAGCATAACGCCCGAATTAACCCGCGCCGAGCGAACAGCATTCAACACAATCGAAGCAGACAACGATGAAAGTAATGCTATCGAGGCGTCGGGTTGAATGAGTTGTTAGGCGTATCCAGAACAGAGCAACCTCAATCGTCTTTCCTCATCATCCGCTCCACAGGTGTTAAGCCCTCCTCGTCGAAGCTCATGATCGGAACTTCTTCTTTCTGTTTCACCCACCCAACTTCATTCTTATTTATCCCTTCCTGTTCCACTCTGCTTGCCCCTAAATACTTGCCTCCAAGACTACTGATTGCTCGCTCAAGCTTCTCCTTTGTCTGCTCAGCTTGGGGAACTGCGAATTGAGCTTTTCCACCCGACCATACGATTTCAATATACTGCGGCATCTTCGCATGGAGTATTCGATGGAAGAAATCAAATCGCGCCTCGACAAGATTCAATGAGATTCTGTCCAGAGGGGCGATCTCTAGAGGCTTTTGCAACTGAGGCTGATCGTACTCGAACCACCCATGACGTTTGTGTTGATGAGAATGCGGCATGAACACCAGCCCTCCTTTGCCAATGTAGAGCACGCCGCTCACTTCGAAGCCTGAGAACTTCATCCAAAGGCAAGGCACTCGATACGAGTACTCTTTTTCAGGCGGCGGCACAGCAAGTCCCGAGGTGTCTGTATAAATCGCTTCAATACTCGGCGCGACCTGTGTGCGAGATGCGATACGGACTAATCCACACGCGACACCTGCGATAAAGCCAATGAAGAGGACTAAAGAAGAGAATACCCAGCTAGGGCCGATGGGTGAAAACAGATCAGGCGCAACTAACATCAGCCAGAACACGAGACTGAAAGCAAAACCAGCGATGAGAGGCATACGTCGCCGGTATCCCGTCTCATCTAGGTCGTAAGCTTCGCTTGGGACTAAGTGTTTCATTCTAAGTATTCTACTTTATTACCTGCCAAGCGAATACGCCTAACGCTCGAATTAACCCGCCCGCGCGAACAGCATTCAAGATTATGGAGCAATTCAATGATGAAAGGAATGCTATCGCGGGTCGGTTGAATGAGTTGTTGGGCGGCGGCCTTCAGTATTCAGGGGCTTCTTGGCGAACAACTACTTGCCCATCAAAATCTACCACTACCCAACGCTGGATGCCTTCTTTCGATCCGAATGTGAATGTCCAATCACCATCTTTAGACGTAGTGATCGCAAGCATTGCGCCAATATAATAATACTTGTCATCGCCTACAGGCAGCTTTTCCTGCGCATTCAGCCTTTCATGCGCAAGCTTCAATGCCTGCGACAATTCCATCCGCGGACGTTCTTTGGGATCCCAAGCAATCCTTCTCGTCACAGATACCGTCGCAACGCTGGTGAGCAGAATGACTACCGAAATTAGGATAACCTTCTTGAGCATGACCAACATACCTTTCGCATTTTAGCTAACCTAAGGGAAGACGCCCAACTAGTATTATATTCCCATTAAGCAGCCTAATACAGTTAGAGATGCATTTAGACTGCGGTCTCAAGGTACGCTCGGCTTGCTCCGGCAAGCTTACTTCGCAGCGGCTTATGCTATCATCTGGCGCGATGGCTGCTCGTTCCCCGCTCACGCTCCGTTCGCCCGTCGTCGAGCTCTATCGCTCCGGCATCCCACGCTTCGGACAGGGGATGGCTCGCAAGCTGGGCCTCGCGCTCGCCACGCTCGGTGCGAAGACAGACGCCACGGAAGCCACCGTTGAAGACCTGCTGAACTACCTGCCGATGCGCTACGAAGACCGCTCGAATCTGGCGCGCATACAGAACTTGAGCGATGGGCTTGAAGCCTCGCTTGAGTTGTACGTGCGCGTTGCGGGCGGCTTTCAGGTCGGCAAGAATCGTGGTCCGAAGGCTCCGCCGCTGTTCATCTTTGAAATCACCGCCTCAGACCCGGAGCGCACGGGCAAGCCTGTCGTCGTCTGGTGGTTCGTCTCAGGCCGTCAGGCAGGGCGCATCATCGCCTACAACCGCAAGCGCTTTGAGCGCGGCACGCGTTTCATAGCCTTCGGCAAGTGGGAGTGGGACACACGCCGCAACACCTTCGCGCTGCGTCTTAATAAACCCGACGAGCTTGAAATGCTTCCCGGCATCTGGACGCCGCCGGAGCACGCTCTGCTGCGATTAGCGGAAGCGGAAGAAGGGGAAAAGGGTCAAAGCGGAAACGGTAACAAGGAGCTACGCGCTGACGCAGACGCGGCTGACAAGGATGGCGTTCAAGATAACGAGATAGAAGCGAGCGAGGGCAGCGAGTTAGAGGACGATGAGGAGGGCAGTGATGATCCTCAGTTGGCAGCGATTCACGTCGGGCGGCGCGTGCCAGTCTACCGTAAGCTCGGAGAGTTTCGCACGAAGCGCCTGCGCGAGATTATGCACGCAGTGCTCGGCCTCGTTGACGACGATGCTATCACAGAGACTCTGCCCGCGGACCTCTGCGCTCGCCAGTATTTGATTGACCGCGCGACTGCCATCCGCCGCATACACTTTCCATCGGACGACGCGCCGCTTTCCGAGTATGAGAACGCACGCAGCCCAGCGCACCTGCGGCTCATCTTCGAGGAATTTTTCTGGGTGGCGCTGGCTATCGCGCTCAGGCGCGGCGAGCGCGTCAGAGAAAAGAAGGGCGCTGTCATTGAAATCACAGACCACGTACGAGAACGCCTCTCGTCGGTCGTTCCCTTCCAGCTAACCAGCGCGCAGGAGCGCGTCGTCAAGCGCATCTTCGATGATATGCAGTCGGATGCGCCCATGAACAGGTTGCTGCAAGGCGATGTTGGCAGCGGCAAGACCATCGTCGCATTGCAGGCGATGCTCGCCGCGATGGAGAACGGCTACCAATCTGCGCTGATGGTTCCGACCGAAATCCTCGCCGAACAACACGCGCGCAACGTCAAGCGCCTGCTCGCGCAGACGCCCTACCGCGTCGAACTTTTAATCGGAAGCCTACGCGCCACCGAAAAGCGTCGCCTTCATAAAGACCTCGCGGCGGGCCTGATTCATGCCGTCATCGGCACACACGCGCTCATACAGGAAGCGGTCGCCTTCCACAAGCTCGGCCTCGTCGTCATAGACGAACAGCATCGCTTCGGCGTGCTGCAACGAGCGGAACTGCGCACGCGCGGCTTCAACCCTGACGTGCTCGTGATGACGGCCACGCCCATCCCGCGCTCGCTCGCCATGACTGCCTACGGCGACCTTGATGTCTCCGTCATAGACGAATTGCCGCCGGGGCGCACGCCCATCAAAACCGTCGTCGTCGGTGAAGACCAGAGGCAGGGCGTCTACAAGGGAGTCGAGCGGGAGGTGCGCGCAGGCAGGCAGGTCTACGTTGTCTATCCGCTCGTTGAAGAATCCGAGAAGATGGACCTGAAGGACGCGACACGCATGTATGAGCAACTGCGCGACCGCGTTTTTCCAAACTTCTCCATCGGTCTGATTCACGGCAAGATGAAGCCCGCCGAAAAGGACGATGTGATGCGTCGCTTCGTCGCGGGCGAGATACAGATTCTCGTCGCAACGACCGTTGTCGAAGTCGGCGTTGATGTGCCGAACGCATCCCTGATGGTCATCGAACACGCAGAGCGCTTCGGCCTTTCACAGCTACACCAACTGCGCGGGCGCGTCGGGCGCGGCGCTGAACAGAGCTTCTGCGTCCTGCTGGCCTCGGAGAAAAAAACTAGTGTGGCGCGCGAGCGCCTAGGTATTATGGAAGAGACGAGCGACGGCTTCCGTATCGCTGAAAAGGATCTGGAGATTCGCGGCCCCGGCGAAGTGATGGGCACAAGACAGTCTGGCCTGCCCACCTTCCGCATCGGCAACCTCGTCCGCGATGTGCAGATTCTCGAAGAAGCACGCCGCGAGGCAGACTACTACTTGACTGAGCGTGCGCGCACGCGCGAAACTTCCCGCCTCATCGAACGCGTTCGCGCCGACGCACGCTTCGGTCTGGCAGCCGTAGGCTAACACGCGCGCGAGCGCACGCTAACTTGCTCCGGCGCTGCCAGACCACGCTTGAGAAGGCAATGCATGTCCTCGCCGGAAAATATAAGAAACGCAGGCTTCACAGTGAGCCTTCGCCGGGCGTGCGGCCGACTGCTCGACGCGTGCGCGAAAGGTTGTTCGAGTTGCTGGCGGAGAGAATCGAAGGCGCGCGCTTCATTGACCTCTGCGCAGGTTCAGGCTCAGTCGGCATCGAGGCTCTCTCGCGCGGGGCTGCGCACGTCACCTTCGTTGACCGCTCTGCTCCCGCCTGTACCTTCATACACCTGAATCTGGACGCGTGCGACGTTGTTCAGTCTTGCTATACGGTCATCGCCAACACAGCTTTTAAGTATCTGCACGAGGCGGCCGAGCGCGGCGATTGTTCATGGGATATAGCCTATTACGACCCGCCGTATGCTACAGACTACGCGCCCGTCCTCAAGCTCTTCGCGACCCATAGCCTGCTCAGGCCACACGGCATGCTGGTCGTTGAGCATTCCTGCAAGAAGCAGCCCGGAGTCGGCGACCAACTCGATTATCTGGGGACAGCCGAACTGGGTGATTCTTGCCTGAGCTTCTTCGAGCGCAAGGATTAGTTTTTAACGTTCGTGCGATTTTGGCAATCACTACTAACACGCACGCGGACTGTGCACGCCTGCCCGCGCCTTTAGGCTGTGCTAACATAGCTCGTGTGAGGATTATCAGTGGACAATACCGTGGACGAGTGTTGAAGAGTCCGCCTTCGATGCAGATACGGCCTACGTCCGACCGCCTGCGCGAGACGCTCTTCAATGTGCTCGCGCCGCGCATCGAAGGAACACGTTTTTTAGACCTTTGCGCAGGCTCTGGCGCAGTAGGCATCGAGGCCCTGTCGCGCGGGGCGGCGCACGTCACCTTCGTTGATAAGTCGCGGAAGATGTGTGGACTGGTAGAAGCGAATCTTGATTTGTGCGGTGTGCCGGAGGATGAAACGGAAGTTGTGCTGGCGGAGGCCGGAGAGTTTTTGCGCCGCGCCGTCGCGCGCAACGGAGGCGAAGCGCGCTGGGAGATAGCCTTCTTTGACCCGCCGTACGCGATTGATTACGCGCCCGTTCTTGCAGCCTTCGGCTCAGGCTCAATTCTTAACGGGAGAGACGGCCTGCTCGTCGTTGAGCATCATCATAAGAATGAGATGAAGGATGAAATCGGCGCGATTCGTCGCTGGCGTGTTCTCAAGCAGGGCGACTCGTGTTTGAGTTTTTACGAACAGCAATGAACAGTTTACAGTTTTTAGTTTTCAGTAAGCGCTGACCGTTGTTAAAGCGGTGAGTCGTTGTGATAGAAAACTAAAATCTGAAATCTGAAATCTAAGAATTAAAAACTGTAAACCGAAAACTATAAGCTGAAAACTAATGCTCGTACTTGGTATTGAAAGCTCATGTGATGAGACGGCCGCCGCGATTGTGCGCGACGGGCGCTTGATGATGTCGTCTGTGATTTCGTCGCAGATTGAGACGCACAAACGCTTCGGTGGCGTTGTGCCGGAGCTTGCGTCGCGCGAGCATCTGGACAAGATTGTGCCGGTTGTCGAAGAGGCATTTGAGCGCGCCGGAGTTGGGAAGCAGTTGATTGACGGGATTGCGGTCACGGCCGGGCCGGGGCTGGTCGGCTCACTTCTGGTCGGCGTCTCTTACGCGAAGGCGATGGCCTTTGCGCTGCGCAAGCCGCTCGTCGGCGTCAACCACATCGAAGGTCATATCTACTCGGTCGTCTTCGAGAATCCGCCGGTTGAATATCCTGCGCTCGCGCTCATCGTCTCCGGCGGACACACGAATCTTTTTCTAGTGCCGGAGCCGGGCAAGTATAAGGTACTGGCGCGGACGAGAGACGATGCGGCGGGCGAGGCTTTCGATAAGGTGGCGAAGATGCTGGGCCTGGGCTATCCGGGTGGGCCAATTATCGAGCGGCTGGCGCGCGAGGGTGATGCACGCAGCGTGCGCTTCGCCGTTCCCCGCATGGGCGACGGGCGGCCCGATTTTAGTTTCAGTGGGCTAAAAACAGCCGTCTCAAAATACGTGCGAGAGACGGGACTGCAACCTGTCGCAGACGGTGAAGAGCCTTCGCAGGGCGTCAAAGATTTGGCGGCGAGCTTTCAATCGGTGGTCGTGCGCTCGCTGGTCGGCACGATGGAGCGCATGGCAACGGACGTTTGCCCGCGCACGCTTATCGTCGCGGGCGGTGTGGCCTGCAACGGCGCGCTGCGTGCCTCTTCAAGCGAAGCGGCAGAACGTCTGGGCGTTCCAGTCTACTTTCCTTCACCGCATCTTTCGACCGACAATGCGGCGATGATCGCCGCCGCCGGAACGGTCAAGCTGCAAGCCGGCGAGCGTGCAGGGCTGGATCTCAACGCAGATGTCTCGCTCCGCCTGCAAAACATCGAAGTCGAAGACGAAGCGCTCAGGCGCAGCCGCGTGCGCTACAGGTTATAGAAACAATCTACACGACTGTAGACGCGAAGGCGCGGAGAAAGACAATAGTTTTTCTCCGCGCCTTCGCGTCTACAGTCGTGAGATCTTTTACTTCATTCGTCGGGCGGCTCGTCAATCCGCGCTCGCAGTTTTGCCTGATGAAGCTTGTGTCCCTGTATGGCGCGCGTCATAAAGGCAATCTCGCGGCGGAGGTCGAGTTGTGTGATGACCTGATTGCCGAGCATTCTGAGCGCGGCGATTTGTTCGTGGGTCAGGTCGCGCGGCACGCGGTCAATGACACAGAGCGTGCCGAGTTTGAAGCCTTCGGGAGTAATCAAAGGCGAGCCTGCATAAAAGCGTATGTTCGGCTCGGAGGTGACGAGCGGGTTGTCCCTGAAGCGCTGATCGTCCATCGCGTCGCGGACGACGAACGGGCCTTCCTGCATAATCGCGTGGGCGCAGAAGGAGACATCGCGCGACGTTTCCGTCTCAGACAATCCGAGCCGCGCCTTGAACCATTGCCGTTTTAAATCAATGAGACTGATGAGCGCAATCGGAGTCCCGCAGATGTAGGCGGCGAGGCGCGTTAAATCGTTGAGCGTCTCGTCGGGCTCCGTGTCAAGAATCTCATACTGGTGCAACGCTTCAAGCCGCGCCGCTTCGTTTTCAGGGATGG
Source organism: Pyrinomonadaceae bacterium (assembly GCA_036382855.1). Lineage (GTDB taxonomy): Bacteria > Acidobacteriota > Blastocatellia > Pyrinomonadales > Pyrinomonadaceae > DASVTR01. Next base: position 115,556 of record DASVPO010000013.1, read on the forward strand.
GTGGTTTCATTTCTTCCGTTTCAAAGTTCGAGTGCAGGCTAACGACGGCCTGACTCCGTGTTGGGCTTATCTTTGTCGTTTCATTCTAACGGAGACGGCCGAGAGCCGCCAGCGATTTTCCGTTGAGCGGAAATTAAAAGAGCCGCTTTGCAATGAAGCAAAGCGGCTCATTTGCCGGTGGGCTGCGAGGCGACGCTCAATAAAGAGCGCCTTGCTCCTACCGGCGAACTCGTGCGACCTGCACCTGTTCTGTGTTCATCGAAATCGTTTTGGCAAACTTCATAGGGTTCTGCTCGTCCAACTCAACCGTAATCACGTCTCCCTCGCGCACTTCCTTTAAAGAGACTTCCTGTTCTTCAATCAGCACTCGCGTCTGCGAGTTGTCAATCTTAATGACGTGCTCGACGCCTGAGCGCGCGATGACCGAGATGTAACCGTCCGTGACCTCTACCACCTTAGCGTCAATGATGCGCGTGTCTGTGTCTTCAGCCTTGTCGTCATTGCCCGCTGCCAGAGCAATTGTTGAAAAGAACGTCATCAGTAAAATCGCCAGCACACTTGCGAGGTATCTTCTACTCATTATCGTCTCCCGTGTTTTGCAATCGAAGGGAAGAGCGCGTTTTTAAATCTTTCGCTTCCTCAGGTTTGCAACACACATGCCGCGAAGACGGCCGGCATGCTCGCAGCCTTAATTGCCAGCTAACACAACAGAAAGATTGATTATTGCAAAGCGATTACGGGAAGACGGTGAACATAAACAGTGCAGCGTTGCGCTTTCAGGCGGAAAGAGTTTGTACGACTATCAAACGTTGAAACGGAAAGCCGGAGCGTTAGCGCTCAAACGCGCGAAACGCTCCGGCCAATAGATTCCCGATGTGCTATACTTCCGGCTCTCAGAGCTTCAGCTTCATCCGAAAATGTCTCGCACCTTATCCATCAAACCCTTGTCTTCGAGGTCTTTGCTTTCAACTTCGGCCAGTTGTTCGAGGAGGCGGCGTTGTTCGCGTGTCAGCGTCGTCGGCGTGACGACCGTGACGGAGACGAAGAGGTCGCCGCGGCCGCGTCCTCCGAGCACTGGCACGCCCTGCCCCTTCAAACGGAAGACCGTGCCGGTCTGTGTGCCGGCAGGAATTTTCAACTGCTGCTGCCCGTCCAGAGTCGGCACAGACACTTCCGAGCCGAGCGCCGCCTGCGCAAAAGTGACAGGCACGGACGAATAAAGATTGCTGCCCTGTCGTTCAAACTCCTCGTGCTCTTTGACGTGTATCACGACGTAGAGGTCGCCGGTCGCTCCGCCCTGCGTTCCAGACTCGCCTTCGCCTGCTATCCGCAGCCGCGAGCCGGTCTCGACGCCCGCCGGAATCTTCACCTCCATCGTTCTCTCTTTTTCGACGCGCCCTGCCCCGCGACAAACGTCGCAGGGCGTCTTGATGACGCGCCCCGTCCCGCGACAAGACCCGCATGTGCGTGCAACGGAGAAGAACCCTTGTTGATAACGAACCTGTCCAGCGCCGCTGCACGTCTGGCAGGTTTCCGGCTGCGTTCCTTCGGCCGCGCCGCTGCCCTTACATTTCTCGCAGGTCTCAAGACGCGGGATGCGCAGTTGTGCAGTCATCCCGTTGGCCGCCTCTTCCAAGGTAATCTCAAGGTCGTAGCGCAGGTCTGCGCCACGCTGCGCTGCGCTGCGACGACCACCGCCGCCGCCCGCGCGCCCGCCGAAGACATCGCCAAACCCGAAGAGGTCTCCCAGGATATCTTCGATGCCGCCGAAGCCCTGCGCTCCCCAGCCTGCGCCCGCGCCTGCGCCGGAGACGCCAGCGTGCCCGAAGTTATCATAACGACGACGCTGCTCCGCGTCCGAGAGAATCGAATAAGCCTCTGCGGCCTCCTTAAACTTATCCTCTGCCTCCGCGTCGCCCGGATTCTTATCGGGGTGATATTTGACGGCGAGACGACGATAAGCGCTCTTAATTTCCTGTTCTGAAGCTGTGCGGGTGACGCCCAGCACATCGTAGTAGTCACGTTTACTCATTGCTCTTTATAAACTTTGCCTTTCGAGTCCTTGAAACTATTATAAATTTTTAGCAGACAGTCAACAGCCGTCAGCTTTCAGCACGAAGCTTAAAGGGCCGACGGCTGATTGTTCAACAGTTAGTGTGAACCCTCTATTTCCTTGACGGGCGCGCTGTTTGGATTCAGCATCACGCTGGTAAGTTGCGCGGCGAGGCTTTCGACGCCCTTCAAAGCGCGGTGAATCTCTTCGGCGTCTTCCGAATAGACGGCCTTTTCTCCTGAGGCCAAGACTTCCTGCGCATCATGGCGGTCGTCGGCCGAGAGAGCGCCGCCAAACTCCGCAAACGTCCGCTGCGTATTGCGCACGAGGCTGTCTAGACGGTTGCGCATCGAAATCAACTCTATAAAGCGGCGGTCGCTTTCGGAAGAAGCCTGCGCTTCAAGCATCAGGCGATTAATCTCTTCAGCCGAAAGGCCCGAAGAAGGAGTGATGCGCATCTGCTGCTCGCGCCCCGTAGTCTTGTCTTTGGCCGAGACGGAGACGATGCCGTTGGCGTCAACCTCGAAAGAGACTTCAATCTGCGGTACGCCGCGCGGGTTCGGTGGAATCCCCACCAACTCGAATTTTCCAAGACTTCGGTTGCCCTGCGCTATCTCGCGCTCGCCCTGAAGGATGTGAATCTCCACCGTTGATTGATTATCAACGACGGTCGTAAACGTCAGGCTGTTTCTGAGCGGGATGGTGGAGTTGCGCTCTATGATTTTAGTAAACAACCCGCCGCGCGTTTCAAGTCCGAGGCTCAAGGGCAACACGTCGAGCAGCACTATGTCCTTGACATCACCTGCCAGCACGCCGCCCTGAATCGCAGCGCCCATCGCTACTACTTCATCCGGGTTAATCTCTGCCGAAGGCTCGCGGCCAAAAATCTCCTGCACCGTGCGAACGACAACAGGTGAGCGCGTTTGCCCGCCGACTAAGATAACCTTGTCAATATCGCCCGGCTGAAGCTTCGCATCCCAGAGCGCTTTCTGGCACGGCTCGATTGTCTGCTCGACCAAATCGGCGACGAGACTTTCAAATTCATCGCGCGTCAAGGTCTTGTTGAAGTGCTTGGGGCCGGAGGCGTCGGCCGCTATGAACGGCAGGTTGATTGTCGTCTCGCTGACGGAAGAGAGGTCACACTTGGCGCGCTCGGCAGCCTCCTTCAGGCGTTGCAGCGCAAGACGGTCCTGTTTCAGGTCCATGCCCGTCTCTGCGCGAAACTGCTCCGTCATCCAGTTAATGATGCGTTCGTCGAAATCCTCGCCGCCGAGGAAGGTATTGCCCGAAGTAGAGAGCACTTCAAACACGCCGTCGTTCATCTCAAGGATGGAGACATCAAACGTGCCGCCGCCGAGGTCGTAGACGGCGATGCGTTCGGCCTCCGTCTTGCCCAAACCATAAGCGAGCGCGGCGGCCGTCGGCTCGTTGATAATGCGCTCAACCTTGAGTCCGGCGATCTTGCCCGCATCTTTGGTCGCCTGTCGCTGCGTGTCGTCAAAATAGGCGGGCACGGTGACGATGGCTTCGACGACCGCTTCGCCAAGAAAATCTTCGGCGGCAGCCTTGAGGCGTTGCAGCACGATGCCGGAGATTTCCGGCGGGCTGTAGGTGCGCCCCTGCACGCGTATGCGCGCATCGCCGTTGGGCGAATCAATAATCTCGAAGGGCGCGCTGTCTTTCATGCGCTGCGTTTCCGTCGCGTTAAACTTGCGACCAATCAGGCGCTTGACGGCGTAGACCGTGCTGGCAGCATTGGTGACAGCCTGCCGCTTGGCAATTTGCCCGACGAGGCGTTCGCCCTTCTCCGTAAAGCCGACGACCGTTGGCGTCGTTCGTCCGCCCTCTTTATTAGGCACAATCTGCACCGCCCCGCCCTCTAGAACGGCGACGCAACAATTCGTCGTACCCAAATCAATGCCGATTACTTTACTCATAGCATTTCTAAGTGATGAGTGATGAGTAATGAGCGATGAGTGAAAAATGGTTTCGCTTGAATCTGCTTTGACTCATCACTCACTACTCACCACTCATTACTACCTCGTTGCCACCTTGACGATGGCCGGGCGGAGCAGCTTTTCGCCGAGACGATAGCCTCGCACTAATTCCTGTACGACCGTATCAGGCTCGTAGTCTTCCGATTGCTCTGTGGCGACCGCTTCGTGTATGTGCGGGTCAAAGGGCTTGCCGACCGCTTCGATTGGTTGCAGGCCCAAGCCTTCCAGCACGTCCCTCAACTGTTTGTCTATCAACTCGACGCCGTGCAGAAAATGGCGAAACTCGTCAGACTCCGCGGCCTCCATCGAAGCTTCCGCATCGAGTGCACGACGCAGATTATCAACCACTGGAAGCAGTTTGCCGACTACGTCGCCGACGACACGATTGTAGGTTTCCACGCGTTCGCGTTCGATGCGCTTGCGGTAGTTCTCAAAGTCTGCCTGACGGCGGGCCAGCGTCTCCTGCAACTCCGCACGCGCCGCTTCGACACGCTTCAACTCCGCACGCGTCGCCAGCAACTCGGCCAGCGCAGGCCCCTTCGCCGCTTCCGCCTCTGGTCGCGGCGCACCATCCTCATCGCCTCCGGCGCTGTTCGGCGCAGGCTGAGCCTGCTTAGCTGACCCGGCCTCGTCTCTGTCTTCGCGTCGCTCCGGCATCTCGTCTTGCGGCGGGCCTCCGGCCTCGTCCGCGTCGTTTGCGCGCCCGCCCGTTCCTTCTCCTTCTGTCCCGCGATCAACACGGCGCTGCATTTCCGTCTCACCCTCATAGCTCGAAGCACGGCCCAACTCTCCGGGCGTGAGATTGTCTGCGCCGCCGCTGCTTGTTTCCGTTTCCGTTGTGTCGGAGTCGGCGGTTTTAGCGTTTGCAGATGGAGCGTGGTCTTCGTCTGCAAAGCGAATCGGAATGCGGTTGGGCGTTGTTCTTTTTTTATCTGCCATCATTGATTATCCCACCTTGATTGAAACAACGTGCCTGCAAGATCCGGCTCTCACACGCCTCGGTGCTGTTCCCTCTAGTTTGAAGCAGTTTCCTCACGCAGCATACGCTCGATGAGACGCGCCATGTAGTTGACGACTGCCACCATCCGCTCATACTCGATACGCACGGGGCCGACGACGCCGAGCGTGCCGACCGCTTCACCCGAGCCGAGACGGTAGGGAGCAGTAATTAAAGCGCAGTTTTGCATCGAAGGCGCTGCGTGCTCGCGCCCGATGACGACCTGCACGTCGCCCGGAAAAACGTGGTCGCGCGCCACGCATTCGTTCAATATCTTGACGAGACGAGATTTCTCCTCGAAGGTGCGAAACAGTTCGCGCATTCTTTCCGCGTCCGTGAAATCAGGCTTCGTCAGAATATTCGACGCGCCGTCAACATAAACGTCAGCGGTCGTCGCTTCCTCGCCTTCCAGACTACGGTCGCAGAGCAGGATAGCATTGCGCAGCAGTTTGTCGTAGAGCGCCTTTTCCTCGCGCATCATCTCCAGAATCAGCGCGCGAATCTCAAGCAGGCTCTTTCCGGCAAACTCCGCGTTCAGATAGCGAGCCGTGTGTTCAAGCTCTTCCTGAGATAGATTTTCGTCAATCCGAATGAGCTTGTTATGGATGATATTGGGCGCGCTAACGAGCACGACGAGGATGCGGTGGTCTGCCAACTGCATAAACTCTATGTGCTGCAAGCGATTGTCCGCCAGCGAAGGAGAGACGACGATGCCGACATTCTCGGAGAGCGCCGAAAGCACCTGCGAAGTCTTCTCCATCAAACGGTCTGGCGCGTTGTGAACGTCGTCCTGTGAAATCTTCAGTAGAGCGTTGATGGCTGCGAGGTCTGCTTTCGAGAGGCGCGTATCGCCGAGCATGTTGTCAACGTAGAAGCGATAGCCTTTATCTGTGGGCACGCGGCCGGCCGAAGTATGCGGCTGCTCGACGAGGCCCGCCTCTTCCAGTTCGCCCATGACGTTACGAATCGTCGCCGAACTCCACCCGGAAGCATGTGCGAAGCGGTCTGAGATAGTACGCGAGCCGACGGGTTCGCCCGTCACCAGATGCTCCTTGATGATCGCAGCCAGCACGGCTTGCCCGCGCGAATCAGGCATGTGTATCCGAAAGTTTAACGGATGCGAGCTTTGACGGGCCATTTTGTTCTCTGGTTGCGGCGCGCGTAGGGGTTTGGTCTTATCCGGCAGAGTGTTGGGGCGCTCCTTCGGATTAACAGAAATTGAATATCACCGCAACTTACAAGCTGTCAAGAATTCTTTATCCGGCCACTGAAATCAGGCATTTTGCGGCAAATTCATACCCGCTTAAAGTATAACGGATTGTTGAATCGCCCGGCAAACATTGTTTGAACGCGAACGGGCCTCTGCCCTGACACGCCGCCGGCCAGTTTAATTTGATGCCGTTCTTATAGTTAGCCCTCCTCAACCGCCCGCGCTCTCGCCGGAGAAGACTTAAACGCCTGTCATCATTACACTTATAAGGCCGCTGCAACTGCCCTCCTGCGACACCGAAAGCTCGTCTATCGCTCATTCCCTGCCGCTGCAACGGCTTAGGGGCAGTCGAAAAACTACAGGTTGACGCTCCCTCATGTGCGCCCGTAATATCCATGCCACGGGAAATGACGGAGTTGGCCCAACTGGGCCGCCGCCGCTCTTAGTTCGCCGCAGTCAGTATTGACGAAAAGGCTTGAACCGCGAAGTTTGATGCTCGTCTTCTCTTGAGGGCTGTGCAGGGCCTGCCGCGACCGGGTTGAAAGAAGCGCCGATGTCACAGGATTATCTGAAAAAACTTTTCAGCGATGCCTTCAGCCAGCTCGCACACAACCGCCCGAGGCCGGAGGTCGAAGTCAGGTTCTACCCCTACGCGGGATTGAACCATACTATCCGGCTGCGTTCCGGGCGCGTCTATGTTCGTCTCTCAGACATCTTCAAAAATGCTCCGCCGGACGTGCACCGTGCGCTGGCCTTTATCCTCGTCGCCAAGCTTCTCTCCAAACGCACGCCGGAGATGCACGAACGCGTTTATCGTGAATATGCCTGCTCGCCGCAAATTCTGCGGGCCGCAGACATCGCGCGTCGCCGTCGCGGGCGCAAGATGATTTCTTCGGCGCGCGGTCGCGTCTATGACCTTGAGCGTATGTTTCTGCGCCTGAACCGTCGTTTCTTCGACGGCGAACTGGAGAAGCCGACGCTCTCATGGTCGCAGCGCCGCACGCGCCGCATCCTGGGCCATCACGACGCGGCACACGACACCATCGTTATCAGCAAGACGCTGGACGCGGCTGATGTCCCCGAATGGTTTGTGGAGTATGTGCTCTACCACGAGATGCTGCACATCAAGCATCCTGCGCGCTTCATCAAAGGACGACGCTACTACCACACAAACGCCTTCCGCCTCGAAGAACAACGCTTCCCCTACTATCAGGAAGCGCAGGATTTGTTGGACCAACTCGCACACCAGCGCCACGTCCCGCGCGCACGCGCAGCCTGAGCCACAAATTTTTTTGAAACTTTCCGCGCCTTAAGACGTTTAGCCAGACAGGTAGGTGGGCTCCTCTGGGAAGAGCTGGCGAAGATTGATGAAGTGTCATTCCCTCCGACGCTGATTCAATCTTCGCCAGCTCGTTTGATTTTAGTCGTCGCCTCTCATACGTAGCAGAAAAAGAGATTGAGGATAAGGCTATAGTGCCGAAATGGATTTTAAGAGGGGGAAGGAAGTCAGAACGTTTTGGGAAAGAATTTGAGTTGCACTCTTGCATTATGGTAGCATGAGCGCCGTCCTTACTTACCTCCGGCAATTTGCTAATACGGCGAGAGGTAAATTATATGTCTCATACGAAACGCTGCACCAACTGCGGCAGCACAAATCAATTACAGGCCCGATTCTGTTACAAATGCGGTGGTACATTTCATACAATGGCCATTCCCACTATTTCTTCGCCAACCGCAAGCTTGTCCGCAGCGTGGGCCAGAGCCTCAAACAAGAAATGGCTTTATGTGCTCGGAGGTATAGTCGTTTTAATCGCCATCGGTGGCATTATTGAGCACTTCAACCCAACCGAGAAGGCGAAGCCGCCCGCAGCAAGCGTAACGGCTCCCACTCCGACACCAACGCCAGTAACAGTCTCCCCAGCAGAAAAGCTTTCTCAAGCCAAACCGCTCGCAACTGGCCTCTCTTCAAAAGAAGATTTAATTAAAGCGGCTGATCTCTTAAAAACTATTCCGTCTGAGTCTCCAGAGCACAAAGAAGCTCAACCTATTTTGAAATTCGCGGAGGAGAGGATTGCTAAGCTCAACGCCGAAGATGCCATTATAGGACCTTCTCCTGATGTCAATCCGCTGACCGGCACAGTGAGACCTGTTGACAAGTATCTCCAAAACGTTTTGAACGATTATAGTGATTCGGAATATGTCGCGTGGTCGCCAGTCATCAGAACGCAGCAAAAGGATGGACCATATTGGGTGGTGAAGCTAAGGTTGCGGGCCAAGAATGCCTTTGGGGCGAAAATTCTCAAGGATGCTATTTTTTTCATTCGTCACAATCAGGTGATCAAAGTCGAAGGTTTATAATAAAGTAGGCGCTAATTCTTAGGCGTAGCACGCGTCTTGACTCTACGGTTTGCCGGTTGCGGCAGGCCCACACCCTTCAGGCTTCTCCAATCACCGACGGGAATGAAGCTGGCCCAGTAGTAAGGATGTGCGGTTGGCTGACGGCGCAGCATCCGTAGTTGCACATGGCGCAGAGCCGCTGTGCGTCCCTCTCCCTTTTGCAGCCGCTTGTAATACTCGACCATCAACTCGCGCGTCTCACGGTCGCTGACCTGCCACAAACTCATCAGTTCGCTCTCCGCGCCAGCCAACACCAGCGCGCGTCGCAATCCATAAACACCCTCGCCGTTTCTGATTTCCCCTACGCCGGTTTCACAGGCAGAGAGCACGACAAGCTCTGTTGACCAGAGGTCAAGCCCGGCCGCTTCGAGCGCGGTCAGGACGCCGTCTTCACCGGGGCCGCTCTGCTGGCTGTTCGCCCCGGCCAGAATCAGCCCAGAGCGCAAGAGCGGATTCTCGCTTTTGTTGGCCCGCGCCGGGATGCTATCGGTAACGACGCTTGGGCCAACGCCTGTTTTTTTCTGCGACTCGTCAGGAAGAAAAAAGCCGTGGGTGGCGATGTGCAGAAGACGCGGCCCGGCGATACGCTTGAGGGCGGCTTCGTTAGCCTGCTCACCTGTGAACACCTGCGCATCGTTCAGTATATTTCTGAGCGCCGCAGCCTCCTGCGCAGTGCCTATCAGGGGCGGCCAGTTTACCTGCGATAATGCGCCGGAGCGTCTCCCCGCCGTGCTCTCTGCTGAGAGAGCCGACGCGCCGTTCTTCTTCACAGAGAAGCCGTAGGCCGGATTTGCAAACACCAGCGGCGGCTGCCTGCTTTGCTCGTTTTGAGCCTGCGGTCCAATCTTCAACAGGTCGCGCCCGCTCGTCAGGTAATTAATAGAGTAGGATTCGACCAGATAACGACCAGTCTCGTCAACGAGCGCGGCGAAGGGAATAAGGTTCAGAGTCCCGTCAGGCGAGAGCAACAGTTCATGCGAGTTTTTGAGCAGCCGACGCACAGGAGCCATCACCTGCTGGTCGAGCATGCGAGCGGCCTGTTTGACGTTAGCACTATCAGGGTCTGCGAGCGCCGCGCCTAACTTCGCAACGCTCTGATTAATAGAAGCGGCCTCGCCCAAATCAACGAAGGCCGGGTCTCCCTCGCGCCAGAGTACATAAGCTGCATAGCGCTCCGGCCCAAAACGCGCGTTCAAATCTTTAGCCTTTGAATCGAAGGGCTGGTAGAGGACAAACTCTATGAGCGCCGCGCCGCTAGGGATTGACTGCTGTACGCGTTCAAGCGTCACGGGCTGCGCCTGCGCTCTGAACATCGCGCTGCGCGCGCTGACCTGCGCTTCCAGTTCTTCGACTTCCGCCGTCAGTTGCTCCAACTGCGCGCGGTGTTTCTGAGGATTGATTCCACCCGGTCCATCGAGAACGCGCATGGCAAGTCTCGTCCGAACCATCGAGAGACGGTCGAGCAGGTCTCTGTCCTGCCGGTTGAAGCGACGGCGGAGCGCTCCGATTTGGTCTGTTATGGCATCAAGCGCGCGGCCTTTGCGACGGAGGATGGTTGTCAGCGCAAGGCGGGCCGCTTCCCTGTTGCCGGAAGCCCGCTTGAGATGAAGCGAGATGGTGCTATTGGTTTCGCTGGCGAGCGTCGCCAGGTAGAGGCGCTTCTGATTTTCCGAGCCGGTTGTGAGAACGAGCGCCAGATTGTGTTCGCGAATCTCGTTGCTGCGGACGAGATAACTGACGGCTTGAGCAATCTCGCCTTTGCTCTCAGAAAGAGTTGAGAGGTTGCTCAAAGAACTCGCAACGTCTGGATGTTCAGCGCCGAGCGCCTTCTCGCGGATGGCTAAGGCTTGGAGCAGAAGCTCCTGCGCCTGCGCGTAATCATTTTCATCCTGGGCCAACACTCCCAGATTGTTCAGGCACAACGCAACGTCAGGATGCTCCGGGCCGAAAACGTTGCGATAGATGACGAGCGCACGGTTGAACATCTCTCTGGCCTGCGCATAATCGCCTTTAGCTCTGTAGAAACTGGCAAGTCCGTTTAAGGAAGCCGCAGTATCAGGATGCAACGCGCCGAGAATTTTCTCGCGAATCGCGAGAGCACGGCGCAGATATTTTTCAGCGCCCGCGAGATTACCCTTGTCCATCTCAAGGCCGGCCACGTTGTTCAGCATGGCGGCGACCTCCGGGTGCTCTTTGCCGTGTATGGCTTCGACAATCGAGAGCGCACGCAGCAACAGAGGCTCCGCGCTCACGTAGTCTCCCTTATCCTGATAGAGCGAGGCGAGATTGCTGAGCGAGACGGCAACATCCGGGTGCGCGCTGCCGAGACTCTTTTCGCGTAGAGCCAACGCCTGCCGCAGCAGAGGCTCTGCACGCACATAATCTCCCTTCGCCAGATACAACGAAGCTAGATTATTAAGCGACAGCGCTACGTCCTGATGCTCCTCCCCGAAAACCTTACGACGTAGTTCAAGCGCCTGCACATATTTCTCTTCGGCCTGCTCATACTTGCCTTCGTCCTGATAAATGGCGGCAAGATTGCTGAGCGCCAGAGCAAAATCGGCGTTGTCCGCTCCCTTCGCCTTCTCGACAATTGCCAGCGCTCGCTCAAGCAGTTCTTCCGCCTGCCGCACGTTGCCTATCCGCTGATAAAGCACTGCCACGCTATTGAGCGACTTGGCGAAGAGCAGGTTGTTTGGGCCAAGAAAGTCCTCGCGAATCTTCATCGCGCGCAGGACCAGAGGCTCTACGCGCGCGTAGTCGCCCATCGCCAGATACAATGCTGCGAGTTGATTCAAAGAGGAGGCGACGACGATGTTATCCGGCCCCAAAGCTTTCTCACGTATTTCGAGGGCGCGTTCGGCCAGACCGAGCGCTTCCGCATATTTCCCCTGCTGGAAAAGCTCGAACACCTGCTGGTGCATCATGGTCGCCTGGGCCAAAGGGGCCTGCGGCGATTCGGCAGGCGACTGTGCACGAACAGCATCCTGCGCTCCGCACAGCAGCATCAGCAGCGAGACTGAGAAGAGGGTGAGACAACCAAGAACGGATGAGGACGCGCGAGACTTCATAGCTCAACTTAAAAGGCTCAACGAATCGGCTTGCTAAACTTCGCGTCGTCTATCGCGACGTTGTGCTTAACGCTATCGAGTTTGATGATGACACCGAAATCCGTTGCCGTCTGACGCAGAAGGAAGGGAATCTTCACGCCGTCAACCTCCCTGTAATCTTCATAGAAGACTGAGAAAGGCGACTTGCCTTGCGGGCCTTCTCGAACGACATCGGCGCGCACGAGCAGTCCCGTCTGAACATCGAAGTAAAGCTGCTCAGGGCTGTGTACGGCCGGAGTGGCGAGGATAACGTAGGCGTCGCGGCCGCCAACCTTTTCTGTTCCCTTCAATTCCATCTTGGGATACAGCTCTTTCATCTTGATGTCTTTATAAAACTCGGCGTCGAATTTAGCCTGTGCAAGCTCAACGCCGCTCCTGTCGCGTAGTCCGTTGGCGGGGTCTTGCGCCCAACTGACATTGCCGTCGTATCCCTCAAGAAAATCTCCGAGTCCCGGCACTCTCGTGAAGATGGCAAGCTTATTTGGAGCTTTATTGTACGACTCGACCACACCTTTCAGCGGCGTGTCAACAATCTGAAAAGTGCCTCTGGTCTCGCGAGTTTTCAGTTTTTCGATGGCCGCACGACCGCCAAGCGCCTTTACATAACGTTCAAGAATTTGGTCAACCGTCGGGCCGGCGGCGGGCGGCGGTGTTGCAGCTTTGGCCTCCGAAGGCTTTGGCTGTGGCTGCTGGCCGAAAGTCGTGCTGGCGATGATTAACGTGAAGAGAGAAAGGATGATGATTCGTTTCATGTGCTTTATTCTTTCCGATGAGAGATTTGCTGCGAATCTATTTTGAACGCGCTGCCGGCAACAGCGGACGAGAACAGCGGCGACGACTTTGACCAGGATTCTCCCTGTAAGACACTCTCACTGTCAAGATTAATTCAGCTACCGAGAATGCCGGAGACTTGATTCCCTGTTCGCTTTAGTCAGAAATCTTTTACGCTCTTATAACCTACGAGCAACATCCTTTATGGTTTGAATATCGCTCACACCTCTTCTCTTGACACTCTCAAAGTGTGCATGTTAGCGTCGCGTGCCTTTCAACAAACACAAAATAACGGGCAGCTTTTGAACCGCTGTCGCACAGAAGGAGCTTTAAGATGGGCCAGAATGTCTTTAAGGGAGTCGAGATTGTCGGCACTTCAAACGAGAGTTTCAGCCACGCCATAGAGGTTGCGGTCGAGCGTGCGCGGCAGACGTTGCGTAATCTCTCTTGGTTTGTCGTCACAGAGCAGCGCGGCGGATTGCAGCAGGGACGGCTCGAATATCAGGTGACGCTGCGCGTATATTTCAGGCTCGAAGCAGGCGAAAGTCCTGAAGAGGATGCCGTGGAAGATTTGCGCAACGCTCTCGACGGCGGGAAGAAAACGAGACGCAAGCGGCGCTGACTTGAGAGCGCTGCTCCTTCGCTTCGCACGAGAAAGTTTAGATGACGAACTTTCGACTGCAAGCGTCGGCCACGCGCTAAAGACGCTAACGGCTCTGGACAAAGCGCCACGCCGCTCGTTAGACTACCCGGTTTGCTGGTGAGCTGCTGATTCATCCTTTTGTGTCAGGCTTCAAACTCCCCGGCCAATCAATTTATTTCAGACGGAGATTCAATTTTTCATCATGGCAATTCCGGCAACACAGCTTCGGCGCGGCATGGTCATCGTTTTTGAAGGACAACCCTGCAAGGTTGTTGATTTCCGACATCACACGCCCGGCAATTTGCGCGCGATGGTGCAGACCAAGCTGCGCAATATCCGCAACGGCTCGTCCTTCGAGCATCGCTTTCGCTCGGCGGACACGGTCGAGCGCGCCATGCTCGAACAGCACGAGATGGAGTATCTCTACTCCGACGGCTCGCAGCATCACTTTATGAACACCGAGAACTACGAGCAGATTGGACTCGGCGAAGACGACCTCGGCGATGCGGCTCAATGGTTAGTGCCGGGGCTGAAAATTCAGGTGGAGTTTTACGAGGGCGCGCCAATCGGCATTGATTTGCCGCCATCTATGGAGCTGGTTGTGACCAGCACCGAGCCGACGCTCAAGGGAGCGACCGTCTCCAACGTCAACAAGCCCGCGACGCTCGAAAACGGCGTCACGATTACAGTCCCGCCCTTCGTCAACGAAGGCGACCGCATTCGCGTTGACCCCACCGAAGGGCGCTACATAGAGCGCGCGAAATAACGAATCAGTGATGAGCAATGAGTGATGAGTGATGAGTAGTCGGCTTTAACTCATCACTCATCACTCATTACTCATTACTTATGTATTTTCTCTACAGCATCCTTTACACCCTCGGCATCATCGTGCTGCTGCCGCGATTCGCTTACGACGCGCTGCGGCACGGGAAATATGTGACGGGTTTTGGCGAGCGGCTGGGCCAATTGCCGCCCGTGCAAGCGAAGGGTCGCCCTGTTGTCTGGCTGCATTGTGTGTCTGTGGGCGAGACGCAGGCTGCGCGCCCCGTAGCGCAAGCGCTGCTCGAAAAGTATCCGGCTCATGCGTTGGTCGTCTCGACAACGACCGTGACGGGCCAGCGCGTCGCGCGTGAAGTCTTCCGCGAGGAAGCGGCTGCCGTCTTCTACTTTCCCTTCGATTGGGCGTGGACGGTGCGCCGCGCGCTGAGGCAAGTCCATCCTGATATAGTTCTGATTATGGAGACGGAGTTGTGGCCGCGATTCCTGCGCGAGTGCAACAAGAGAGATATCCCCGTCGCCGTTATTAACGGGCGACTCTCCGAACGCTCGTCTCGTCGCTACAAGATTATTCGTGGCTTCATCAGGCGCGTCGTCAATTGTCTGTCTCTGGCGTTGATGCAGTCGGAGGCTGACGCTGAACGTCTTCGTGCTCTGGGCCTTGCGTCCGAGCGCGTGCTCGTTTCCGGCAACGTCAAGTTCGATGGCGGAGCGGACGCGAGCGGGCACGCTTTGACGAACGAACTGCGCGATCGCTTTCGCTTTAACGATGAGCAGCCTTTAATCGTCGCCGCCAGCACACACTCGCCGGAAGAGCGCATCGTCGTTGATGCTTTCAGGAAACTACGCTCAGATTCTTCTACACGCGCGGCGAGGCTCCTGATTGCGCCGCGTCATCCTGAACGTTTCAATGAAGTAGCTTCTCTGTTGAATGCGTCCGGCTTTAAGTGGGCGCGTCGTTCAAATGGTGCAAGCTCTACGGATGCTGCGTGCGACCTTATCCTGTTGGACACAATCGGAGAGTTGCGCGCGGTCTATCCGCTCGCGACGCTGGTTTTCGTCGGCGGCAGCATAGCGCCCGTCGGCGGGCACAACATCCTTGAGCCTGCCGCCGCCGGAGCGTGTATTATCACAGGCCCGCACACCTTTAATTTCACTGCTGTCATGCAAGCTTTTCTGCTTGCGCAGGCGCTCGTGCAGCTTCCGGCGCTGCCCGAAGCGGAAGCGGCGGCTGAGATGGCGAAGGTTTGCGCGGAGTTGTTAACCGACGAACAGACGAGACAAAGGCTGGCTGAAAACGCAGGGACGGCGCTCGAACAGAATCGCGGCGCGACCGAACGCACTATCAACATGCTTGCTCCGCTGCTCAACATTGCTACCAACCAATCCCTGACGAACCCTGCGCAAAGCTCCACAGCCAGAAGCGCGCTTTCTTCCTGACGCAAGCTCTGAGCTATTCTGAACCGATGGCTTCTACTCCGGGAATCATCCTTGGCCCGCTCGGCGCACTTTACGGAATAGCGACGCACGCTCGCCGCCTTCTTTATCGGAAGGGCGCGCTGCGGGTTCACACGTTGGGTGCGCCCGTCATCAGTGTAGGCAATATCACGACGGGCGGAACTGGCAAGACGCCTCTGGTTGAGTGGCTCGCACGCATGCTTGCCGTCGAGCATCGCCGCCCGTGCATACTGACGCGCGGCTATGGAAGAACGGATGAGAACGTGCGCGTGCTGGTTTCGGATGGCGAGAAGGTTCTGGCTGATGTGTTAGAGGCAGGCGACGAGCCGCGACTGCTGGCAGAGAGACTGCGAGGCATGGCCGCAGTCGTCAGCGATGCAGACCGCGTTGCGGCGGCAAGCTGGGCGCTTGAGAATCTGCACGCAGACCTGTTTATCCTTGACGATGGCTTTCAACATCTGCGCGTTGCGCGCAACCTGAATATAGTTGCGGTGGACGCGACGAATCCCTGGGGCGGCGGACACCTGTTGCCCTACGGGCGACTGCGCGAGCCTGTGCGCGAGTTGGCGCGTGCGGATTGTTGTGTCATCACACGCGCACGGCAGGCGGCGGATCTTGATGCGCTTCGCGAAGAGGTCAAACGCCAGAGCCGCGGGCGTCCCGTTTTTATCTCACACACGCGGACAATCGGATTGCGGGCGGCAGCGTTAGCGCCAACCGATGATGCAGGTGGAACAAGCCACGGTTCGCTGCTGCCGGTAAGCGAAGCGCCGGAGCAGGTTGCAGCATTCTGCGCAATCGGAAATCCGCGCGCCTTTTTCTCTCAACTGCAAAGCGATGGATTTACTCTCAACTACACGCGCGCCTTTTCAGACCATCATGTTTATACTCAGCGCGACATCGAAGCTTTAGAGCATGAGGCGCAGGCACAAGGTGCAGAAGCGCTGCTGACGACGGCGAAAGACGCTGTTAAGCTACGCGCGCTCAGATTTCAACTTCCCTGCTACGTTGTTGAAATTGAGTTGGAATTTGACGACGAGGCAGCTTTCCGTCGAATGGTCTTGCAGGCGATTGAAGATACACAGCCGCAGAAGGACGCCTGACTGTAGCGCCTCTGTCAAACTCAGGTTAATCAAATGGCGCGCTCGCGCCCGGCGGCGTTTTCGGTGAAGTCTCGGCCGGCGGAGGTGTGGCGCGCGGTTTCTGCTTTGGCGTCGGCACAGGCGGTGGATCGTCCGCATCTACGGGCGTCGGAGTTGTCTGCGGCGGTGGGTCGTTGCGCCCGTTGCTGTTCTTGGCTGGTGTGGGCGTCGGCTCCGTGTCGTCAGGCTCGTCCGTATTGTTGTTGTTCTGCGGTTGATTGGAGTTGGAATTATTGTTGTTATTGACGCCAGCGGGCAATTCAACGCCTGTTGCAACGGGCGATGAGCCGGGCTGGGCAGTTTGATTCGCGTCGCCCGGTGCAGTGTTCACGGGCGCGTTGGGAGTTATTCCTTCCTCGCCTCTGCCCGTGACGGGCGATGCAGATTGCACGGGCTGGCCGTTGGGGTCAACCGTCAGGTTATTACTATTCGACGGAGGCTGAGCGGAGTTGCGGCCCGTGAGCGCGTAGATGACGCCGAAGAGGACGACCAGCCCGGCGATAGCCGGGATGACTATCTTCCAGATATTAACGCTCTCAGGCGGCGCAACTGCATGACGCACAAACTCCGGCTCATCCACTTCGTCAATAGTTCTGGCACGAACAACTGTAGCCTCGTCGTAATCGTCGTTAGACGTATCGCGCGGCGCTTCGTTTGAGCCTGTCGGCACGAGGATGCGGTTCGTGTGCCGGTCGGACGCGCCGGGATTGGTGGAGGCAGCGACGGCGACAGGCGGGTCTTCGGCGGCCTCCGCAAGGCTTTCGCTTAAATCGCTGACGGTCTGAAAACGGTCCTCGGGACGCTTGGCTAGAGCGCGTGCGACGACGCGGCCGACCGACGCCGGTAAATCTTTCCTCTCTTCGAGAACCGAGGGCGGCGCGTCCTGTAGATGCTTCATCATAACGGCCGTCGGCGATTCGCCTGTGAACGGCACGTGCCCGACGAGCATCTCGAAGAGAATGATGCCGAGCGAATAGATGTCTGAACGGGCGTCAATCTCGGAAGCCTGCGAGCATTGCTCCGGCGACATATACTGCGGCGTGCCGATGATAAGGTTGGGCGCAGTCAGCGCAGGGTCTTGCCCGACCTTCTCCGTAATCTTGGCGATGCCGAAATCAAGCACCTTGGCCCAATCGCCGCCGCCGCTCACGTCAACGAGCATGATGTTGTCGCTCTTCAAATCGCGGTGGACGACGCCTTCGCCGTGTGCTGCTTCGAGTGCGCCGCAGACCTGCCGTATTATCTCCACGACGCGCGTCAAGGGCATCGGCCCGCCTTCGTGTATGACTTCCTTCAACGTCTTGCCGTGAAGGTATTCCATGACGAGGAAGACGACGCCGTTGTCGGATTCGCCGAAGTCTGTGACGTTGAGCGCGTGCGGATGCGAGATGCGGGAGGCGGCCTTTGCCTCCCTGGAAAAGCGGGCGACAATCTTATCGTCGGCGGCCAGAGCAGGATGCAGGACTTTGATGGCGACGGTCTTTTCCATCAGGACATGCGTGCTGCGATAAACAGCGCCCATGCCACCTTCGTTGATGAGTTCTTCAATGCGATATTTATTAGCGAGGGTCTGGCCGATGAGGTTGTCTTCTTTTTCCAGCACCGTACCATCGTTCGGACACAGGGTGTTGGCGTCCTGAAATTCTTTGCCGCATTGGGGACACTTTTTCATTGAAACGACCTTGCCCTCGACCTTTATCTTCAGTGATGAATTACAACTGAGCGTATCACATAAAAAGTAAAAAGGTAAAAGTAAAAAGATACCAGCTTTTTGTTAAGGCGCTGCACGCGCGGGCATCCGTAAGGTAATTCCAGGAAAAAAGAGGGCAATCATGGCGAGATTGCCCTCTGCCGCGCCGGCATTATCAATACTACGGGCGCGGTTGACTACGGCCTTGTAGGCGCTGGCCTCTTTTTCGTCGGCGGTCGTGACCGCCTGTTTGTGCTGCAATGCTCTCAATGTTTAGTAAGTAATCCTGACGCTGAAGCTGCCTGTGTTGTCTCTGTAGTCGTCGTCGTTGATTAAGAGAAACAGTCGCCCGTCGTCTGTCGCGGTGAACGTCCGTTGGCTGCCGATGTTGAAGGGGCGCGTGGTCGTGCCATCGTTGAGCCGTATGTAGCCTATGAGCGCGCCCTGATTGGCATCGGGCAACGGAAAACTCTGGCGCGCTGACGAAAAGACGCGTATCCCGTCGGGCGTGGTTCTGTTGCCACGTTCGACCGGGTAGATGAAGCCGCTGGCGTTAATCGTCACCCTGTCGCCGCGACGCAGGTTGATGCCCGTGTCCGTTCCTTCGGAATCGCCGGGAACGTCTATGCTCTGGCCGCCGCCCGTCTGGCCGCCAATCTGCGACGACGAAGAAGAAGAGCTAACGGTAATACGCACGTCGAAGCTGCCGCTGTTGTCGCTGTAGTTGTCATCGTTGACGAGCAGAAAGAGCCGTCCGTCGGCAGGAGAGTTGAAGGCCAACTGGCTGCCGACGAAAAACGGTTGACTGAGTTGCCCGCTTGGCGTGCGCAGGACACCGATGAGCGCGCCGACGCCTGCGTTCGGAACTGGATAAGCGCCGACGCCGAGCGCCGAGGCAGCAGAGATGCGCCCGCCGTCAGGCGCGACGACGCCAGCGCGGCGTCCTGCCGTGATGTTGCCGGAAGCGCTGATTGTCACCTGATCGCCCGTGCGCAGGTCAATGCCCGTATCAACTCCGCGCGGCTGGTTGCCGGGGACGACGATTGTCTTCTCGATGTTTGTCTGCGTGGTCGTGGTCGAACCGACGTTTGTTCCGGCGGCGGATGACGTGCGCGGACGCGCCGGAGCAGGCGTGCTCTGGCCTGAGCCGAACGCATCGAAGCCGTCATCATCATCATTACGGTTGTTGTCGCGATTGCGTCCCGTGCGCGGGGTGAAATCAATCTCACGGCGAACCTGCGCGGTGAATGCTCCGCGCGCGTCAGTATATGTGCTGCGATTGGCCGTCAGATACAGGCGGCCGTCGCGGTCAGCGATGAATTCGCGGGTGAGTCCTATTTCTATAATGGGCGCGTTCGGATCGTTGCCGATAGCGCCGATGAGCACGCCTTCGGCGGCACGCGGCAGCGGCGCGCTCGGGTCGGTTGAACGCAAGCCACCGGGCGTAATGCGCGTGCGACCTGCGACAATCGTGCCCGTCGCAGTCACCTGCACGCGCTCGCCGCGTCTTAAGTCAACTCCGCTATCAATCCAGTTTGGGCCAAGTTCCACCTGCACCGAGCGCGACACGTAGCGCGCATCGTCAAGCGAGCGTCCCTCGATCTCGATTCGTTCAATATCGCGCGGCCTCAAAAAGAGAATCTCGCCTGCGTTGGCATCCGTTGCGTTGACTGCGCCCGTGCCGGTGCTGGTCGTCGCAGTGCCGCTCACGCTCGTCAGGCGAACTGCAAAGCGCCCGTTGATGTATCCGAGCACCGTGCCGCGAATCGTTCTTCCGTCTCGCAGGTAAACCGTGTCGGCCGCAGCAACGCTCGCGGCCATAATCAATATCAGCAATGCCAGAACTATTTTTCTCATCGCTTTTTATCCTCCCTCATTCAGCCAGCCGTAGGCGGTCGCCCGCTTAACTGAAGCAAGACACCGCGCAGCACCACAAACAGTCAAAGGGTGCGGCGGCACGCGGTATTAAAATCAGTGATAAGCGGGGACATAATGTCTGATTGACTCCGAACCTAACGCTTGTGCGAGTTTCCAGCCAGCAGGGGAACGCAGGAAAAGAGTTCGACAAACGGTTCGCATCGCAAAGCGTATGCCAGATGAGACTGTTAGAAGTTTGTTCTGTGAAGCAGTAGGGATTTAGTTACGGAAGGTCTGAGCGGGCATGCAGGAATCGTACCAGCGCGATACGCAAGGCAATAAAAAACCGTACAAAAAAGAGGACGGGCGAAACCCTTCCGGCCCCGCCCGTCCAGCTTCTGTTTTCGTCAATCTTTCTAGGTCTTGACGAACACAATCAAGAGCGCAAACAGCACAAGGGATTCAATAAGCGCGAGGCCGAGAATCATCATCGTCTGAATACGACCGGCAGCGCCCGGATTGCGTGCCGCGCCTTCGACAGCCGACGAAGCGATGCGCGATTGACCGAGCGCGCCGAGTCCGGCCGCGATAGCGAAACCGAAGCCAGCGGCCAGAGCCTTGTACTTGTTCACACTGCTGTCATTGTCGGGCGCAGCCGCCTGCGCCAATGCAGGAGCAGCCGTCGCCAGCACGCCGACGAGTGCGAAAAACACGTATCTGAGTTTTCTCATCTGTTTATCCTCCGGGGCGGCCCTTTGGCCTTCCCGAACCTACTCAAAAGCGCCTTCCGGCAATCACGAACCTTCGGAAAGAAGAACTGCTCAACGCGTGGTCTATAATTTCGCTCGCATTCGGTATTACAGCCGCCCCTCTTACAACGGCGCTCCAGCAATGCCAGCCTACCTTCGGCCTCTCTCTAAAACCGGGAAGCCATCATCAAACGCGTCAGAAACAATCCCCTTCCGAGCGGCGCACTTCTGCCTTCCAACGCTCCGAAGATTAAACTCTCTCTTGCGCTCCAACGTGTGCGGGCGCATGTGCCCCCATCGCTCGAAACGCGCTTAAATAAGTGATGAGTAATGAGTGATGAGTGATGAGTTAACAACTCTTTCTTTTAACTCATTACTCATCACTCATCACTGTTTTACGTTAAGACCGGCGTTATCATCTGGTCATCTTCGTTGATGGCGTGTCCGTGCTCGCCGTGGTCGCCATGCGGCGCGTGCGAGACTTCGCTGATGTAGACCATTGAAAGCAGCGTGAAGACGAATGTCTGAATCAACGCGACGAATAATCCGAGCGGCATTAGGAAGACCGGCACAATCCAGTTTGTCTTACCCGGAAACAGGTTGGCGATGTTTTCGGAGACGGCTTCGTCTGCAAACATGTTGCCGAAGAGACGCAGGCCCAAAGAGAGCGGGCGCACGAGATTGCCGATAATCTCAATCAGGAAGATGAGCGGCGCAATCCACCAGATTGGCCCGGCAAAGTGTTTCAGGTGGCCGAACAATCCGTTCTCTTTAATGCCTATGTAGTTGTAATAAAGGAATGATGAGATGCCGAGCGCGAAGGTGACGCTGGTGGCTGCGGTCGGCGTCTTAAACAGCGGAAAGAAGCCCATCAGGTTTGAAACCAGAATCAGGATGGCGAAGGTCGCCACGACCGGGAAATATTTCAAACCGTGTGGGCCAACGATGTCCGCCAGCATATTACGTATCGCCAGCACGCCGACTTCCAACGTCTGCTGCCCGCCCGTCGGCTCGTCTTCCGACAGCTTACGACGGAACAGGAAAATCAGAATCACCGCGATGATGCACGCGATGATGAACATTATCGTGTACCACGGCACAGCGTTTTCGGCCGTGTACGGGCCAAACACATTCTCCGCATTCGAACCGAAGAAGCCGAAGAATCTGTCCCACAGGGGCTTCGTATAGTGCACCTGAAATTGATGCACCGGCTCGCCAACCATTTGATTAATCTTCTCGACGATAATCGGCGTGTGATGCACGGCCGCGCTGCCCGTCTCAGTAGCGTGTTCGGCTGTCTTCTCTACTGTCTCGGCAGCATGTTCGCCGCCCTCAGGAGATAGCTTGAGCAACCAGTACATTCCCTAAAATTCCTCTCGATGGAAGATGGCAAAATAAAGTTGTGTGAAGGCTTCGACCATGACCGCTGCCGCAAACGCGCAAAGCCCGAAGAGCGTCGCAGGCACGGAAATCAAATTCAGCATGTAAGCTGCCGCCACGATGCACCCGACGACGAAGTAACGCAACACATACCGAGCGGCGCTCAAACGCGGTCTTTTACCCTCCGCGCTTGGCCCACCGAAAACGGCGGCGAGGCTGCCGCGCAGCCAGCGGTGATTAAAGAGCGCCAGCGCGCCGCCAAGCAGCAAGCCTGTCGTCACACGCCACGGAGCAATAAAGAGGCTGACGACGACGGCCAGCGCAATCAAGACGTACATCGAGCGCAGGAGTCGTCTTTCGAGCGCCGCGCCTTCGCCGTCGGCAAACGCCGCGCGCTCCACACTGTCTATGATTTCGCTCATAGCAAAGCAGGAGATTTTACACGCGAGCGAGCGCACTGTCGAGCGAGCGCACGCCTTAATCCCCGGAAATCGTCGAGGTCATGCGCACAAACTGGTACAGGCCCACGACCGAACCCAACACTATCCCTGCAACAGACAGCCAAGGGCTTGTCCCCAGCCACCTATCCAAGAGATAACCCAGACCAAGCAGCGTAGCCACAGAGAAAAAGAGCGTGAGCGCGGCAGCATAAGCCACTCCGCTCCGGCGCGTTACATCTTCATCATCGCGATCGGGCATATTAATGGCCTTCAAATGTCAGGGCTGCAAGTCTCAAGTTCTTGTCTTCAATCTGAAATTTGAAAATCTTAAACGTGAAACTTGAAACTACCACCTGTTTCTCGTCGCGTAGTTCTTCGGCACTTCGTAGAGTTGGGCGCGGCGCGAATGTCGCATCGAGTCGTGTATAAAGCAGACGTGTGTGCACCAGCAAGCCTGTCCGCCATCAATCATAGCGAGTTCCGTTTCTCTGGCTTGTGCAGCCCAGAGCGCGCCGAAATCATAATCGTAGTCGGAGAGCGTCGCAAACTTTTCGCGCAGCTCGCAGGCGCGGACATCGCCGTTGTAATCAATGACGGCCGTCGTCTCGCCCGCCGTGCAGGGGAAGGGCCACGCCGTCGGCTGCCCGAAATTTTCGTGCTGCGTACGGTAGTGTGTCGTGATAGTGCCGACGTAGGCTATGTTTTTGACGAAGCGCTTGCTCGCATCGTCTCCGGCAAACATGCGGTCGCCGTAGCGCTTCGTGAGCGCGGAGACGCGCGCGTACATCGCCGGCAGAATCTCCGCGGGCACGCGCTTGATTTCTTCGCCGACCAGCGTTTCCCCGCGAACGATGTTGAAGTAGTGGCCGTCGAGACGGAAATTCTCCCAGAGATAATTGGCGAGCTTTTCAACCTCTTTGTAGTTTGCGGCGCAGACGACCGTGTTGACGTTGAGGCGAAAGCGGTCGCTGTATTTTTCCTTCAAAGGGTAGAGTGCGCGAATACAATCGAGAGTCTTCTGCCAGTTGCCGGGAACACCACGTATGCGGTCGTGCGTTTCGCCGTAGCCGTCGAGCGCTATGTTGAGATACAACTCTTCAAGCGTCGGGTGAAGCCCAAGCGCGCGGTCAACAATCTCATAGACGCGCCCCTTTATCAGCCCGTTGGTCGGGATGATGATGCGCCGCACGTTGTTGTTCCTGATGAACGTATCAATCACTTCTGTAACGTCGCGGCGAAGGGTGGGCTCGCCGCCTGAAAGCCAGAGGTCTGTAATCTTCGGCATCGTCTGCGAGACTTTTTCCAACTGCTCGAAGGTCAAATCGCCGGGCCGGTTTAGTTCCGCATGATAAAAGCAGGTCTGGCAGAAGGCGTTGCAGCGCGAAGTGACGAAAAGGATAACCGTGCCGAGCTTTTTCTCGCGCCCGGTCGAGCGCAGTAGTTGATAAAGTTGGACGGCTTTGTTGGGCACAGCAATTTTATTCAAACGAGCAGCCAGCGTTCACTCCGAGCTTTGACGAGCGTGGTCAATGATGACAGTTTCCGTCGGGGATTTCAATTCGTACGTAATCCCGCGCCACTGTATGCGGCGCGAGAAGAGGGCCGAAAGCGCGTTAAATAGATAGAGCACCGAGGCCAGCGGCCAGAGCATTAGTTGCGGCAGCAGGCTTTGACGCAACTGCGCGCGGTAGCCGGACAAAGGAATATTAATGGCCCGCCAGCGCACAGCCGCCTTCGCGATGCCGAGCGCATAGATGAGACTGATGAGCGCGAGAGGCACGACGAAATTTAGACCCGCAGCGGCGCGAGCAATGACGAGCGCGAGGCCGCCGGAGAAGACGAGCACGAAGAGAAGGCTTCCGAAGAGAATCGCCTTCCAGAAGTGGGAAGCGTAGACGCGCGTGATTTTGAGTTGTCGCGTGGTGAATTCCAGCAATTCGCGGAAGCTGCAATCTCCAAACGAGGGCGTCAGGCAGGCAGGGACGAAATGAACCGGCAGTCTTGCGCGGCGCAACGCGCGCATCAACGCGAAGTCGTCAGAGAGCGTGCCGCGCCACTCTTCGAGCATGCAGAGTTGCCGGAAAGTCTGGCGGCGAATGGCGGTCGAGCCGCCCCAGCAGAAGTTTTTGTCGTCGTGCTCTCCGAGCGCGGAAGCAATCGAGGCGTTCCAGACGGAACGCAGGTGTGAAGCGAAGCCTCCTCGGTCGGGAATAAACCAGCGATAGCCTGTGGTTGCGCCGATGCGCTCATCAACGAGCGGCGCAACGAGCGATGACAGCCAGACAGAAGGCGTGCGCGCATCCGTATCAACGAAGACGAGAACTTCGCTCAACGAATCAACCTGCTTTATTGCCGCGCGTAGATTATGAACCTTCTGCCCGCTCTCTGTCGCTGGACCAGCGATGACGATGCGCGTTTGCATCGCCTGCTTCCAACGGCGGCAGAGTTCTTCGACGACCGTGAGGGAAGAATCACTAGCGCTGTCTGTGACGAAGATGATTTCGTAGGCCGGATAGTCTTGATGGAAAAGCGCGTCGAGGTTTTCGTGGAGTCCGTCTTCAAGGCCGCGACAGGGCGCGATGACGGAGGCGAAGGGAGTGAAAGCAGGGCGCGCAGTCTTCATTTCGCGGCGAACGTAGGCGAGGTATCTTATGCCGCCCACGAGCGAGACGATTCCCTGCCAGATAAGCAACGCCGCGAAGAAATAGAAGACCCACATACTGAAAACGAGAGGCGATGCTGCCAGACAGCAATCGCCTCTCGCAAATTCGGATTCAACCTTTGAAAGCTAACAAGTTATCTATAGCAGCGTCGCAGGCAGTTTCGCAGGCGAGCGCGACAGCGTGCTGCGCCCGGCGGCACGACGCCTCTCGTGCAGAGGCGATATTCACGGTAACACCTCTCGCGGCAACGCCTGTAACGTTGTTGCGCGCTTTTCGTGGGAGTTGTGCGCGTGGTAGTGGTTGTTGCAGGTGAGAGACTCGGAGCGCCGGGAACGATAGTGGAAGTGAAAGCTGGTTGAGCGGTCAGAGTCAGCACGGCGATTAACAGGAAGAGGCGAATGTGTTTGAAGCTCATGGTTCTAATCTCCTGTTGGTGTTGGTAGTGATGATGGCTGCCTCCAGTCTAGCGCAAAGCAAGAGGGCCGCCGGGGAGCAGCGTTTTGGTTAATTCCTGCGCAAGGTTAATGAACACCTGCGGGAAAATGCCGATGAAGATAACGCCGACGACAGAGACGATGAGCGCCACACGCAGCGCCGGAGAGAGAGAGAGCGGGCGATTGTCCGCCACGCGGTCGCCTAAGTACATGACGCGTATAAAACGGACGTAGTAGAAGAAGGAGACGACCGTGTTGAGAATGGCCCAGATAGCCAGCCATGTGTACCAGCTTTTTCCTTCAGCCGCGCCGCGCTGCAAGAGTCCGCCGAAGAGAAAATATTTACCGATGAAGCCGCCCGTCATCGGCAGCCCGCCGAGGCTGAGCATGAAGATAGCCATCATAATAGCCATGCCCGGAGCTTTCTGCGCCAGCCCCGTCAAATCGTCAACATGGTCGCCGATGATTCCACGCCGCCTGAGGCTGATGATGATGCCGAACGCGCCAAGATTCATCAGCGTGTAGACGAGCAGGTAGATGACGAGGCCCGTGTAGCCGTAAGCGTTTCCGGCGATGATACCGAGCAGCAGGTAGCCCGCGTTGGAGATGGAAGAATAGGCGAGCAGTCGTTTGGAGTTTTCCTGTGTGACGGCGGCCCAGTTGCCAACCATAATCGTGATGGCTGCGACGAGGCCCAAGAGCGGAGCCCAATCGGCGCGCAGTGGGCCAAGAGCTTCCATGAAGAGGCGTGCGAAAAGCGCAAAGCTCGCAGCCTTTGAGCCGGTCGAGAGAAACGCCGTGACGGACGTTGGCGCGCCCTCGTAAGCATCTGGAGCCCACATGTGGAAGGGCACGGCGCTGATTTTGAAGAAGAGGCCGGCGGCCAGCGCAATCATGCCCAGCAGGATGAGCGGACGCAGCGGTAGTGTGCCAACTTCGGTCGGCGCGGCGCTGATGGCGACGCCGAGTTTCGTCGCAATGTCGCCGAGGTTAGTCGAACCAGCAATGCCGTAGAGCAGCGACATGCCGTAGAGCAGAATGCCGGAGGAGAAAGCGCCGAGCAGGAAATACTTCATCGCCGCTTCGTTTGAACGCTTCTCGCGCTTAGTGAAGGCGACGAGCACGTAGAAGGTCAGCGCCATCAACTCAAGGCTGATGTAGAGCGAGATGAGGTCGTAGCCGCAGCCTAAGAACATCATCCCGACGGTGGCAAACAGAATCAGCGCGTAATACTCGCCGTGCTGCTCGCCCTCTATGTCGAGGTAGCGCGTAGAGATGGCGACGGCGAGTGCGGCCGCTATCAGAAAGATGGCCTTGAAGAGAAAGGCGAAGCCATCCATCCGTATCATGTTGTAGAAGCCGTAGACGCTTGGCAGCGCGGGCGTTTGCAGGTTAGGACGGAGCGTTCCGCCCAAGCCCCAGAAGAGCACGAGCAGCGAGATGAAAGCGAGGCCCAGACTAATGAGCGCGAAGTAGGCCGTCCACTTGCTCTTTTTGTAAGGCAGGACGACTTCCATCACCAGCGCCGCACACGCACAGATGGTCAGGATAATCTCCGGCGCAATCAACCGCAGGTCGCTCAGGTTGAACAAAGAGTTGGTCGAAGCTTGTAGAAAAAGTAGAGTCATAGATTACTTTGCTGCTCTGACGGGCACGGGCGGCGTTTGCGGCGACGCGGGCGCGCCCGGAATCGGATAATCAGGACGCACTTGCCGGACGACCGCGTTGACGGGCCTCTGTATGTACTCGATGAATGGCTTCGGATAAACGCCTATCCAGAGCGACAGGATGACGAGCGGCGTCATGTAGGCCCACTCGCGACCGTTCATGTCCGTGAGCGTTTTGTTCTTCGGGTTATCCACGTTGCCGAAGAACATGCGTTGATAAAGCCAGAGCATGTAGCCTGCATTGAGGATGATGCCGAGCGCGGCCCAACCGGCCCACCACGGATTCGCTTCAAACGCACCCCTCATCGCCAGGAATTCCGAGATGAACACGCAGAGCAGCGGCAGCCCGATGGCCGTCATAGCCATCGCCAGAAAGACGGTCGCATAACCGGGCATGACGTGTGAGAGGCCGCCAAACTCCGCGACGTTTCTCGTGTGACGGCGTTCGTAGATGATGCCGACGAGCAGGAAGAGCGCGGCGGAGTAGATGCCGTGATTGACCATGTGCAGGACAGCACCGTTGACGCCGTTCGGATTGAGCGAAAAAAGTCCGAGCATCACGATGCCCATCGAAGAGACGGACGAATAGGCGACAAGCTTTTTCACGTCGCCATCTTTTTTGACGACGAAGTACATCGCCGCCAACGCGCCGTAGATGATGCCTATGATCGCCAGCAGAATCATCACGCTGCGCACGCCGAAGCTGCCCCAGTAGCTTTCGTCAAACGATGCTTTGGGAAACATCGGCAGGTTGAAACGGAAGAAGCCGTACGTTCCAAGCTTGAGAAGGATGCCCGCGAGAATCACTGAGCCTGCGGTCGGCGCTTCGACGTGTGCGTCCGGCAGCCAGGTGTGAAACGGAAACATCGGCACTTTAATCGCAAACCCGAGCGCGAAGGCGAAGAAGAGCAAGACCTGCATCGTCCCCATCGGCATCACAGAGCCAACGGCCTGCATGTAGATGATATTAAATGTGCCTGTGGCGTTCGCTGTCGCCGCCTGCAAAGTGTTCGAGACGAGATTGGCCGTCTCACTATTACCGGCCAGATTGGCGAGGGTCGCTCCCGTGATTTGTGAAGTCAGCGCGGTGTCCTGCGTTAGAAAGTACATCTTCAGGACGCCGAGCAGCATGACGACCGAGCCGACCAGCGTGTAGAGAAAAAACTTGATGGCCGCATAGAGCCTGCGCTCCCCGCCCCAGATGCCGATGAGAAAGTACATGGGAACGAGCGAGACTTCGAAGAACAGGTAGAAGAGAAACAGGTCCATCGAAGCGAAGACGCCGACCACCGCCGTCTGCAAGAGCAGCAGCAGCACGTAGTATTCCTTCTCACGCTTCTCTATGTACTTCCAAGAGGACAGCGCGGCGATGACGCCCAGAAGCGTCGTCAGCACAATCAACAGCACGGCCACGCCGTCTGCGCCCATCTGATAGCGCGCGCCGATAACTGGAATCCATTCGCGGTCTTCAAGAAACTGCATCCCGCCCTTCAAGCGGTCGTAGCTCAGCAGAAACAGCGACGCGATAAACGTAATGCCAAACCAAGCGGTCGTAAACTGCTTGATGAGCTTGCTCTGTTCCTTCTTGAAGAATGCGAGAATGATAATAGCGCCCAGCGCGGGCAGCCACGTAACAAGAGAGAGAAGGTATGGAATTTTCATAAGTTTTCAGTTTTCAGTTAACAGTTTTCAGTTTGCGGTGTTCAGTTTCAAGCGATTGCTTTCCCTGAAAACTCAAAACTGAAAACTGTTAGCCGTTTACTTGACGAATGCGAATATTCCCTTAACTGCCGCGACGAGGTCAGGGCCGAAAAAGAGTGCGACCGCGACGACGAGGCCGAGCACCATCACGAGCGCGTAGTTCTGCGCGAAGCCCGTCTGTGCGGAGCGCAGCAGGCCCGACATGATGCGTCCGATGAAGCCAGCTATGCCGTTGACGATGCCGTCAACGACGATGCGGTCGAAAGCGCCCGTGATGCGGCTCGACAGCCTGGTCAACCAAGCAGAGCCGTTGACCGCGCCGTCTATCCCGCGTGAATCAACCGCGTAGACGCCGCGCGCAGCGTCCATGGTCCGCCGCGTGAAAAGCATGCCGTAGAGTTCGTCAACCCAGTATTTGTTGAAGCTCGCACGGTAGAGCGGGGCGAGGCGCGCGGCCCAGGCATCAGGCAGGCGCGGATTCTTCGCGTAGAAGAGCCAGCCCAGAAAGATGCCGAATCCGGCGACGACAAGCGAGATGACGATAAACAACCACTCCGCTCCCGTATGGCCCAGTGATTTCTCGGCAGCGTGTGCGAGATTAAAGCCTGTGACGTGGTAAGGATTAGCAGCCTCCTTGCTGCCCGCATCGCCGTGTGATTCTTCTGTCGCCGCCGCTGGCGAGCTTGAAGCGAGCAGCGGGCCAGCACTCTCTGCGCCACGCGCATGTTCGCCAGCGCCGCTGCCTTCGTGCTCCTTGCCGAAGCCGCGCGTCTGCGGATTCCAGATGACGGGTTCGAGCCAGTTGACGACGTTTAAGCGCCCGCCGACGTGCTTGCCGCCCGTAAACGCCGGACTGATGCCGACTAACCCGCCGACGATTGCCAGTGTCGCCAACACCGCCAGCGGAACCCACATCGAAGGCGGCGATTCGTGCGGCGTGTGCGAACCATGACCATGCGCGCCGTGGCCGTGTTCATCCACAGCATGTGCGCCGCCGACATCATGTGCGACGTGCTCATCGTGTGCGATGCCGACGTGCTCGCCCGGCTCATGGTGCGGGCGGTCGCCCGCTGATTCCATGCGCGCATCATGTGGTTTCCCTTCTTCGTCGTAGCCGTGCGCGTGCGCTTCGTCGGCCTCGCCGCCCGCAGTGACTTCAAGGAAACGCTCTTTGCCCCAGAAGGTCATCGCCACGAGCCGCGTCATGTAGAAGGCCGTGCAGGTGGCGGCGATTGTTGCGACGAGCCAGAGAATCCAGCCGCCCGGAATATATTCTGTGGAGACGGTCTGCCAGAGAATCTCGTCTTTCGACCAGAAGCCGCTAAAAGGAATGATGCCGCAGATGGCGAGCCAGCCCGCGAAGAAAGTCCAGTAGGTATAGGGCATGTACTTCCTGAGCCCGCCCATGCGCCGCATGTCCTGCTCGTGATGCATGCCGTGAATGACGGAGCCAGCGCCGAGGAACATCAGAGCCTTGAAGAAGGCGTGCGTCATCACGTGGAAAATACCGATGACGAACGCGCCGACACCGCAGGCCAGAAACATAAAGCCAAGCTGCGAGACTGTCGAATAGGCGAGCACCTTCTTGATGTCGTTCTGAGTGATGCCGATGGTCGCTGCAAAAAGGGCCGTGGCTGCGCCGACGATGGCGACGACGAGCATCATCGTCTGCGAGTGTTGGAAGATGACGTTGGTGCGCGTCAGCATATAGAGACCGGCAGTGACCATCGTCGCCGCGTGAATCAGGGCGGAGACGGGCGTTGGCCCGGCCATAGCGTCCGGCAGCCAGACGTAGAGCGGAATTTGAGCACTCTTGCCAATCGCGCCGATGAAGAGTCCGAGCGCAATCCATGACAGGATGCCCCACTGGCCCAACAGTTCTATCGGATAACCAGCGGCCTGCTGCATCACGTTTGTGTACTGCACGGAACCGAAGGTCGCGATGATGCCGAAGATTGCCAGCGAGAAACCGAAGTCTCCGACGCGGTTTGTGATGAAAGCCTTGCGCGAGGCGTCGCCCGCTTCCTTGCGGTCGAAGTAGTAGCCGATGAGCAAGTAGGAACAGAGGCCGACGCCCTCCCAGCCGACGAACATCATCAGGAAATTCGATCCCATGACCAGCACGAGCATCGAAAACATGAAGAGGCCAAGGTAAGCGAAGAAGCGATAGAAGCCCGCATCGCCGTGCATGTAGCCTGTGGCGAAGATAAAGATGCAAAGGCCGACGCCCGTCACAATCAGCATGAAGACGGATGAAAGCGGGTCAAGCTGGTAGCTCCACTCGACATCGAGCAGGCCGCCGCGTCCCGTCCTCTCGTTGCGCTTATTATCGTTTGCCGCCTGTTGGCCCAGTCCGGGCGGGTCTTGCGCCTCGCTTGCTACGCCGCCGCTCTCGCGCGCGGCCTCCCGCAGTCTCGCAAACTCCGCTTCGCTGTTGGCTACGGGCGCACCCGTCTCCGTCCGCTCGCTTGCAGCACGCGCACGCTCCGGCGATCCTTGAGTTATCTCGACCGCGCCGGCCGGAATCCACGTGTAACAGATGCCGTCTTCGCTCGTCAGATAAGGGCGCGGCCACATGGCATGGCTGCTGTAGCCGTATGAATAAACGGCGAGCAGGCTAATCAGAAACGCGAGCGCGACCGAGCCGACCGCTATTGAGCCGACTAACGTTTCAGAGAAACGGAATTTACGCCCCAGCAGGCCGTTGATGGCTGCGCCCACGAGCGGCAGGAGCGGAACGAGCCAGATAAGCTTATGCATAAGAGAAGTGATGAGTGATGAGTGATGAGTAATGAGTGATGAGTAGAAAGCAGTTGCCTTTTACTCATCACTCATTACTCATCACTCATCACTTTTTTACCATTTCAGTAAGTCAATCTCGTCAACCCAGATGGTTTCTTTATTGCGATAAAGCGCGATAACGATGCCTAGCCCGATGGCGGCTTCAGCCGCAGCGACGACGATGATAAAGACTGTAAAGACTTGTCCTGCGACGGCGTTGAGGCTGCCAGTCTCTTGCAGGTAACGCGAGAAGGCGATGAAGTTCAGGTTCGCCGCGTTGAGAATCAACTCGATGGACATGAAGATGACGATGATGTTGCGGCGCACGAGCACGCCCGCCACGCCGATGATGAAAAGGAGCGCGCCGATGACCAGAAACTTCGACAGGTCTGGATGCTTCACGCCGTTGAGCATGACATCCAGACGCCCACCCGTCGCTTCCTGCTGCAACCACGCCAGAGCGGTAATGAAAAAAGTATTCATAGAACCTCAGTGACAAGTGACGAGTGACGAGTTAGAAGCAAGAACAAGAGATGAGCCGCTGCCATTAAGCGATTAGTTTTAACTCGCCACTTGTCCCTCATCACTCATCACTGTCTTTAAAGTTTCCGGGTCAACATCGTCTACGGCTGCTTCCTGCTTGATTGTGCGCGCGAGCATCACGGAGCCGATGATGGCGACCAGCAGCAGCACGCTCGCAATCTCAAAAGGCAGAGACGCGAAGCGATAAAGGCTGCCGCCGACGCGCTCCGTCTCTTTCGTAATCTTCATCGTGCCGGTGGCGGCGGTTGCTAATCCTTCGTGTTGAAGTCGTCGCTGTTCGGCGGCCCTGTCGAGAAACGGCTGGTCGCGTTTGACGAGGTCTCTGTAGCCCTGATTGATGGCGTAGACGAGGCCGAAGACCAGCAGAAACGAGAAGATGATGCTGGCCGCGACCTGCGACGGGCTGTTGAAGATGCGCTCGCGCCCGCGCTCTTCGGCGCTGACGTTGACAAGCATGATGACGAAGAGAAACAGGACCATCACGCCGCCGACGTAGACCAGTATTTGCACGCCCGCGATAAACTCCGCGCCGAGCAGGATGAAGAGCGCCGCCACGGAAATCAGCGACGAGATGAGAAACAGCGCGCTGTGCACGGCGTTGCGCGCCATAATCGTCAGCAAGCCCGCGACCAGCGCCGCTATCGAGAAGACCCAGAAGAAGACTGATTCCCAGCCGGATAAAATCATAGTGATGAGTGATGAGTAATGAGTGATGAGTTAGAGCAGTCGAGCGATGGTTTTTAACTCATCACTCATCACTCATCACTCATTACTTCTTTTACGATTCGTATTTAATCGTCTCGCGCCCCTGTTCCAGTAGTTCGCGGTTCCAGACGAACCCGGCGCGCGTATAGGTTGCGAGTTCAAAGTCCTGCGTCAGTTCAAGACAGGCGGTCGGGCACGCTTCCTGGCAGAGCGCGCAGAACATGCAGCGCGAGGTGTCGAAGATAAACTCGTCGAGCACCTTCTTCTTGCGCGCCTTGCCTGCGACCGTAATCTCTATGTCCATCGGAATCACGTCAATGCAATCTTCGGGACAGGCGAGCGCGCAGAGGTTGCAGGCGATGCAGAGCGTTTCGTGTGTTTCGGGGTCCATGTTGAGGCGCGGCGCACCGTGAAAGCGCGGCGCGACATCGGGCCTCACCTTCGGATACTGCTCCGTGTAAATGCCCTTCCCCCCGACGGCATCCTTATCCGTGAGCGCCCCGACGTTATACTTCAACGTCAGCCCCATCCCCTTCAACAAATCCCCGAAGAAGAAGCGCTTCAACTTCTGCATAAACGTCGGCTGCGGAACATCAACTAAAGGCATAAACACTCCATGACTTTCATATTTCAGATTCGCTTAATCAATTTGAAATCTTGAATCTGAAATATGAAACTTGAAACCTAACGTTATCCCTCGCTCGTTGCAGGCGCGGCTGCCGCGGGGGCGGTCGTTGTGGCGATGGCCGATTTGCCCTGCGGCACATTGACCAGACGTATATTGCGGCGCTGTGTTTTCAGGTTGAAATCGCGCGAGCGCCAGTTAATAGCCGAGAGCATGGCGGCCGTGATGAGCGCTCCGCCGAGGCCGAACGCAATCATCACAATTTTGCCCGTGCCGGTCAGGTTTAGTCCCTGCGCGGTCGAGTCAATCGTCTTCCAGTTATTCCAGCCGTTGAGCGCCTGAACGGTAAAGACCGCGATGGCCGTCAGAACAATATTGATGAGCGCCGCCGGAATCATCCACTTCCAGCCCAAATCCATCAACTGGTCGTAGCGGTAGCGCGGCAGCGTCCAGCGCAGCCAGAAATAGACGTAGAGCAGGAGCAGCATCTTCGCGACGAAGATAAAGATGCTGAGCGCAACGTAAAGACCGTGATAACCTCGGCCTTCGGTCAGCCCGCTAACCCATGGGAAGTACCAGCCGCCAAGATAAACTGTCGTCGCAATCGCAGAGACGACGACCATCGCCGCATACTCGGCCATGAAGAAGAGCGACCAGCGCATCCCACTGTACTCAGTGTGAAAGCCCGCGACGAGTTCCGATTCCGCTTCCGGCAAATCAAATGGCGCGCGGTTGTTCTCCGCAATCCCGCTGATAAGAAAGACCAGAAAACCCATCGGCTGGTAGAGCACGTACCAGATAGCGTCAGCGCCCTGCGCTTCGACCACGCCCGACAGAGAGAGCGTCCGCGCAAACATCAACGCACCAATCAGCGACAGCCCCATAGAGACTTCATACGAAACCATCTGCGCAGACGAACGCAGAGCGCCGAGCAGTGAATACTTCGAGTTTGAAGACCAGCCCGCGAGGATAAGCGCCAGCACGCCGACGCTCGACACGGAAAGCACGAACAGCAACCCTATGTTGAGGTCAGTAATCACGCCCCAGTCGGGCGCAAAAGGAATCACTGCGAAGACTATGAAGGCGGCAGCCACAGAGATGTAGGGCGCAAACTTGAAGATATAGTTGTCCGCCTTATCGGGCGTGATGTCCTCTTTGGTTAAAAGCTTGATGGCGTCCGCAATCGGCTGCAAGAGTCCCCATGGGCCAACGCGCATAGGCCCAAGACGTGCTTGCATAAACGCCGAAATCTTACGCTCCGCATACGTCGCATACAGCGCCCAGACGGCGACGGCCGTCACGACCGCTCCGATTTGGATAAACGGCCAGACGACATAGTTGATCGTCTCCTGACTGAAAACCTTCAGAAGCTGTTCGTTGACAAAGTTAATCGGCGCTAAGTATGCGAGCATGCCTGTCATCGTTTCAGAATTCAGTTTCAGAATTCAATCTCGAAAGTGCTGTTGCGCGTGGCCCGCAGGTCAACTAACTCCCAGTCGTCATCGAGCGTGCCGCTGCGGTCAACGACCAGAAACGAGGCCCACTCCTTAATGGGGAAAGGCGGCGTGTGCCAGGTCCCCTTGTGATAAGCGTAGGGCAAATTGCCTTCAACGAAGAAGGCCACGACACGTTCCACGTCCGGCGCTGGCCCACTGGTCGGCGGCGCAACCGCAATCACAGACTGCGACGACGCGAGCGGCGAAAAGACCTGCATCGTCCGCGCGTGCCGCGCCATGAAATCAAACCTGAAGGGACGCCACTCCGCAGTCGCACCCGTCAAGCTCGGCACGCCTTGCCCCAAATCAATATCAACCGAGCCGCGACTGTCAATTAACACTCCGAACGGCGCGAACGTCTCGCGCGTCATTGGCTGCACTTTCAAACGAACGACGTTCATAGTTTTTAGTTTTCAGTTGCCGGTTTCCAGTTTTCAGAAAAAGCAACTTGTCTTCACTGAAAACTGAAAACTCAAAACTGAAAACCGTTATCTATCAATTTCCCCGAGCACAATATCGAGCGTCCCTATAATCGCCACCACGTCCGCGACCAGATGGCCGATGCACATCTGGCGGAGCGCCTGCAAGTTTATCAACGAGGGCGGGCGCACGCGCACACGCGCTGGCATGGCTGTCCCGTCCGAGACCAGATAACAACCGATTTCGCCCTTCGGCCCTTCGATGGAGTGATAATAATCGCCAGCGGGCGGCTTGATTATCTTCGGCACTTTCGCCATCACAGGCCCGTCAGGCAATTTATCAATCGCCTGCTGCACGATGCGCCTTGATTGTCGCAACTCTTCCATGCGGACGAGGTAGCGGTCGTAGGTATCTCCGTTTTCACCGAGCGGGATGTCAAAATCCATGTCGGCATAAGCAGCATAAGGCCGCGACTTGCGCACGTCCCAGGCGACACCCGAACCGCGCAGCGCAGGGCCAGAGAGCCCGATAGCAATAGCATCTTCAGCCGAGATGACGCCGATGCCGACCGTGCGCCCAAGCCAGATACGGTTGGCCGAGAGCATCGTCTCGTATTCGTCTATGCGCGCCGGGAAATTATTAACGAAGCGGCGCACGTCCTCCTCGAAATCGTCGTAAGTATCGTTGGGCATACCGCCGATACGCCAAGCGTGGCAGGTCAGGCGCGCTCCGAATTGCCGCTCGAAGATTTTCAGTATCTCCTCGCGCTCGCGCAAGGCCCAGAGCAGGACAGTCACCGCGCCGATGTCGAGCGCGTGCGTGGCAAACCAGAGGAGGTGCGACGAGATGCGGTTGAGTTCCGTCAGGATCGTGCGTATATAATGAGCACGCGGCGGAACGTCAAGGCCCATCATCTGCTCAACCGTCTCAACCCAGACGAGGCCGTTTGAAACGGCGGCGATGTAATCGAGCCTGTCCCAGTAGGGCGCAATCATCGGATACTGCCTGTTCTCCGCAATCTTCTCCATCCCGCGATGAAGAAATCCGATGTCGCAATCGAGGTCAATCACCGTCTCGCCGTCAAGGTGCAGGATAACGCGCAGCACACCGTGCGTGCTCGGATGCTGCGGGCCCATGTTGAGCACCATCTGTGGGCTGTCGAGCAGCGTCTCTCGCGTCGTTGCTATTTCTACCTGATGCATATCTCAACTACAAGAATTCAGGAATCAGACTTCTGGTAACATCCCGTGATGGCAAAATTCTCAAGCACGAGGCCGATTTCCGCTGCCTCGCCGCTCTTTTTCAGTGCGAGCAGTTTGGCGATGATGGCCTGCGCGGCGCTCGCCTTGTTCCAGACGTTACGCGGCTTCATCGTCTCGGTCAAAACCCATCCGGCGCTCTCAGCAGCCTCCGGGCTATCGAACACTTTAGCGTTGTAATGCGCGGCCAATTCTTTCGGAGTCATCGCATTCGGAATTTAAGAATCTTCAATTTCAGATTCGCGATTTTGGATTGGTTAAGGATGATTTTTAAGCTCGCTGTCCTTTACGCAATCTTAAATCTAAAATCAAAAACCTTACTTATCTTTTCCCATCACTTCCTTGCCCTGCCGGAAGAACTCGCGTGCGCGGCGCTCGTCAATTTCCGAAAGCTGCTCAAGGCCGTAGGCGCGTCGTTGTTCGAGTTGTTCCTGCTGCACGGTCGTAAACTCCGGCAGGTGCTTGGCCGTCCACTCGTTTTCGATAAACTCCAGAGGATAATCTTTCCTCAGCGGATGGCCCTGCCAATCGGACGGCAGGAGAATGCGGCGCAGGTCTGGATGATTGCGAAACTGCACGCCGAAGAGGTCGTAGACTTCGCGCTCCATCCAGTTAGCAGCGGGCCACACATTGGAGACGCTCTCAACGCCGCCGCTCTCCGTGGCAGCCACCTTCAGTCGCACGCGCTCGTTAGCCTGTATCGAATAGAGATTATAAACAATCTCGAAGGGAGCTTCTGCGCGGTCAGGCAGATGCACGCACGTCAGGTCGGATAAAAAGTCGAAGGGTGTCGCCGTATCGCGTTTGAGAAAATCGCAGATTTCGACGATGCGCTCCGAGTCAACGTGGACGGAGAGTTGGCCCAGAAACTCCGACGCTTCAAGGACAGCGCCGTCGAAGTGCTCACGGATTTTTTTAACCAGCGCATGGCCTGCGGCATCCGTCGGCTTCGGCCCTTCTTCCTTCTTTTTAACGGGAGCTTTCGGCGCACCCGTCGCGGCCGGGGCGCTCGCGGGCGCAGTAGCCTTGTCGCCTGCGGCCTGCTTTGCGGCGCTTGCTTTGGCCCTCGCCTCCGCAATCTTCGCGGCCTTCTCCGTGTCTGACAGGACGGTCGTATTGTCGGCAGAACTGCCCGAAGGAGCCTTGCCCGTGAGCGCGGCCTGTTCTGCGGGTGTGGAAGATGAAGAGGCGGCTGTTTTTTCCGGGGTCGGAAGTTGGCCCGCGTTCGTGCTCTCGAAGCCGGGGCTTGGACTCTTATCGTCCGTGCGCGGCGAAGACTTAGGGCGTGCGGATTCGGACGCCTCTGCGGCGTCTGACTGAGGTGCTGTTGGTTCTTTGGGTTCGTCTGCCATCACGCGCGTGCGATTACACCCTGACCTTGAACTCAC
Organism: Pyrinomonadaceae bacterium; assembly: GCA_036382855.1. Classification (GTDB taxonomy): domain Bacteria; phylum Acidobacteriota; class Blastocatellia; order Pyrinomonadales; family Pyrinomonadaceae; genus DASVTR01. The sequence continues at coordinate 153,909 of DASVPO010000013.1, forward strand.
ATTCCGGCCTTAAGCCGGAGCGCGAACACACCTATTCGCTTGTCTCTTAATGCTTAGGATACAACTTTGGACGGCCATGCGCTTTGTAGCATGCGATTTACGCCATTGTCAATCAACTTAATGAGCAGCCGCACTCTCTTTTCTAAACGTGCAGCGCTGGCTTAACCGCCTGTCAATCAGCGCCCGCAGCACCGTGCCACTTAATGGCGGACAGTTGCATCTAATGGCAATTCGGCTTGACGCTGAGTTATATGGGCCTTTATTATTGAGTGTTTTGAGAGAGGCCCGGAGAGCCGTCTATAGAGAAGGAAACAAGGAAAAACATGAAGCAAGGAATTCATCCAGCATATCAGGACATCAAAGTGCAGTGTGCCTGCGGCAACGTTTTCACCACGCGCTCGACGCGCAAAGACGAGTTGCACGTGGAAATCTGCTCGGAGTGTCATCCGTTCTTTACGGGCAAGCAGAAGCTTGTGGACACGGCCGGGCGCGTTGACCGCTTTAACAAGCGTTATGCGAAAAAGACGGCTGAGCCGGCCGCTTCTTCGCAGCAGTAATTTTCACGGAAGTCGGACAATTATGCGCGCAGAGTTTCTGACCGCCGCACAACATTAGCCGATACTCAAACCGCAACGCCGACCGTTCAGGCGCGGGCGCTGCTTCGTGTATGATACGGAGCAGCACACGACCCGCAACCGAAGAGGGTCGGCGTTAATCTTTTCCAGCCCGTTTTCCAGAAAGCAAAGGACGAGAAAACTACCGTGAGCATTCCAGAAAGAGACCTGATTGTCGGCGGGCAGGCCGTCATCGAAGGCGTGATGATGCGCACGCCCAACGCTTACGCCATCGCTGTGCGCAAAGCCGACGGCACGATTGTCAATACGGCTGCCGCTCTGCCTAAGTGGAGCGACAAGTATCCGATTTTGAAGCTGCCTGTCCTGCGCGGCGGCGCGGTACTTGTTCAATCCATGGGCCTCGGCATTAAGGCGCTCAATTTTTCCGCTAACGAAGCTTTCGCAGACGCCGAAGAAGCGGAGACGGAGGAAGTCGCAGTCGCTTTGACGCCTGCGGTCATCGAAGGCGAGGGCGACTTTGCGGGCATCACGGGCGCTGTCCCCGGCCTGATTCCCGTCCCGACGCAGAAGCGCTCGAAAGACGAGATGAAGAAAGGCGGCACGGCTGCCGCCGCTGGCTCCATCGTCTTCGCTCTCTTCTTCAACATACTGCTCTTCGTCGTCGCTCCACTGCTCTTAACAAACGCGCTCTACGTTTCTCTCGGATGGGATAATCCAGCGAAACGCGAGGCGGCCGCCGCAGTCGTCAGCCAGCAGCAAGCGCAGCCTGCTGCGGCGACTTCAGGGAATGCGACGAGCAGTGCGCCTGCGACAAACGACTCCTGGTATGCACGCGCGTACAGGGGCGTGCGCAGGTACCTACAACCCGTTGAGATTACGTACTTGTTCAACCTGATTGACGGGCTGATTCGGATGCTCTTCTTCCTGATTATGATTTCGACCTTCTCGCTATTGAAGGACATACGGCGCGTCTTCGAGTATCACGGCGCGGAGCACAAGACCGTCTTCACTTGGGAAGCGGGCCTGCCCTTAACGGTCGAGAACGCACGCCCGCAACCGCGCCAGCATCCCCGCTGCGGGACAAGTTTCCTGATGGTCGTGATGCTCGTCTCCATAGTGCTTTTTTCGGTCATCAAGTTTGACTCGCTCATCTACAACATGCTTGTCCGCATCGCGTTGATACCGCTTGTCGCCGGCCTCTCATACGAGATTATCCGCCTCTCCGCGAAGAAAGAGGGCGGCCTTATCTTCAAGCTCATCACGCTGCCCGGCGTCTGGCTGCAAAACGTCACGACCAAAGAGCCTGACGACAAACAACTGGAAGTCGCCATCCACGCGCTCAAGGAATCGCTCAAGCTTGAGCCGCAACAGAAAGAAGCAGAAGCCGCGCCGCTGGCTTAAACTCACGACGGGCAAGGAGTTTGCATGAGCACGACTACGCGAACAATGACTGCGGACGAACTCTTTATGATGCCGCACCACGACCAACGCTATGACCTCATCAAAGGAGAACTCCGCCAGATGTCACCCGCAGGCGGCGAACACGGAGCGTTAGCCGCGAGGCTAACAATTGCGCTTGGTAAATATGTTGAGGAGCATGACCTCGGAGAAGTGTTTGGCGCGGAGACAGGATTCAAGCTCGCCAGTAATCCGGACACGGTGCTTGGGCCTGACCTTGCTTTCGTTAGTAATGAGCGGATTCCGCCGACAGGTATTCCGGTTGCTTATTGGCCCGGAGCGCCTGACCTCGCGGTCGAAGTAGTCTCGCCCGGTAATAGTCGTCGTCAAATGGAAGAGAAGGTGATGGAGTATCTATCGGCGGGCGTCAAAATTGTTTGGGTAATTCACCCTAAGCAGCGCACCGTCACCGTTCATCAAGCAAGCGCCGAGCCTGTTGTTCTTAACGAGAGTGATACACTTGACGGGCAGGGCGTCATCCCCGGTTTTAAGTATAGCGTCGCCAGAATATTTACACGGCAGCGCAAACCAAAGCAATAAGACCTGAGTTTTTTTGACTATGCTAGAGAAACTGGAACAAATTGAAAAGCGTTATGAGGAACTGACGGCGGAAATGTCTTCGCCGGACTTGTGGGCCGACCAAGCGGCCTACACTAAGACGGCCAAACAGCATCGCAGTCTTGGTGAAGTGGTCGAAAAGTATCGCCAGTGGAAAACGCTCTCCGAGGAATTGACGGGCGCGCGTGAGTTGGCTGAGACGGCAGACGACGAAGAGATGCGCGAGTTGGCGCGCGTCGAAGTTGAAACGCTTGCTGCGCAGGCAGAGCAATGCGAAGCCGACCTCAAGCTGCTGTTGATTCCGACCGACCCGAACGACGAGAAAAACGTTATCCTCGAAATACGCGCCGGAACGGGCGGCGACGAAGCGACGCTCTTTGCCGCCGAAATGCTCCGTATGTATGCGCGCTACGCAGAGCGGCAAGGCTGGCGAATGGAGATTCTTGATGCCTCGGAATCAGGCATCGGCGGCGTCAAGGAAGCGGTCGCGCTCGTCGAGGGCGAGAAAGTCTATTCCAAGCTCAAGCATGAGTCGGGCGTTCATCGCGTGCAGCGTGTGCCGCAGACGGAGACCAGCGGGCGCATACACACTTCGGCCATCACCGTCGCCGTTCTTCCTGAAGCAGAAGAGGTTGACGTGAAGATTGACCCGAAGGATTTACGCATTGATACCTTCTGCTCCTCCGGCCCCGGCGGCCAGAGTGTGAACACGACCTACTCGGCTGTCCGTATAACACACTTGCCGACAAACACTGTCGTCTCCATGCAGGACGAAAAATCGCAGATTAAGAATCGCGAGAAGGCCATGCGCGTGCTGCGTGCGCGCCTGCAAGAGATGGAAGAGCAGAAGCAGCATGAGGCTCTCGCTTCCGAGCGCCGCTCGATGGTAGGCAGCGGCGACCGCTCCGAGAAAATTCGCACGTACAACTTCAAAGAGAACCGCGTCTCGGACCACCGCATCGGCCTGACCATACACCAACTCGACCTCGTCATGGAGGGCGCGCTCGACGAAATCATCAACGCGCTCGTCACACACTATCAGGCCGAAAAGTTGAAAACTGAAGCAGTCGCCGCATAAACGCAGTCGCATAAAAAGATTCGAGGCTCAAAGATGTTCCGACGCGCTCGTTTATTCTTGCTGCTTTTCATTCTGGTCTCCGGCTCAAGCCTTGCTCCCGCGTAGCTTCGTGCTCAGCCGCCGCTTGCCGAGTACATCAAAATGCTCGAAGAGGCTTATCGCATCCCCACGACAGACAAAGCTCCATGACCTGACGTAGTATCGCGTCATGGACTCAACCAGCATTCTTCTCATCCGTCACGGTCAATCGCAGGGCAACGCCGAAGGGCGCTTTGGCGGCCACACGGCAACGCCGCTCAGCCCGCGCGGGCGCAGGCAAGCGGAAGCAACCGCGCGCACGCTCGCTGCGGAAAAAATCAGCGCCATCTATTCTTCAGACCTGCCGCGCGCAGTTGAGACGGCAACGCCTCTGGCAAGGCTCAAGGGCATCAATGTCCTGAAGACGGAAGCCTTCCGCGAACGCAGCGTCGGCGTGATGGAGGGCCTGACGTTTGAAGAGGCGGCGGCGCAGCACCCGGAGCAATATGCTGCGCTCATCGGGCGCGATTTCGAGCATGTAATTCTGGGCGGCGAGAGTTATCGCCAGATGCTTGAACGCGCGGAGAGATACCTTGACCGCATCATCGAGCAGCACAAGGGCGGCCAGGTCGCCGTCTTTTCCCACACAGGCACAATCTGCATCCTGACGCTGCATCTCATCGGCGCGCTCGATGCGCCCAAGCTGCGCCCCGTCTGGGTCGCCACCTCCAACTGCGGCATCACACGCATTGAACTGCGCAGCGACGGCTTCGTACGCGTCAAGGCCGTCAACGACACGCGCCACCTCGTCGGACTCTGAACGTCAAAACGGATGCAAAAAGATGCTGCCGCCTCGTTCTTAAGACGTGAGGAGTGAGAGATAATGCGTCAAACTTTCCAGTTCGGTAGAACGATTGGCATAACGATGACGATGCTGCTCGTCTTCGTCAGCCTGACGATTGGGCCAACGCTTTCGGCAACGTCCATTAAAAATAGTGTGACGAAGGCAAGCTTGCCCCTCATCGTTGTTGATAACGGCTGGAAGAGCGTGCCTGAGTCGAAGCCCGCGGAGACTTTCGAAGAGAGGGCGGCTGTCATTCTTCTTTATGAACACAATCCGTGGGCGATGGTCATCGGCTCGGATTCACCTTCCTTCGCGCTCTACGACGACGGGCTCTTGATTTTCACCAGAACCAACCAGGAAGGGCGGCCCGAATATGCTTCCCTAACTTTGAGCGGGAAAGAGCTGGAGGATTTTCTGGCATCTCTGCCCGTCAAAGAATTCAACGAGCTGCGGCATGAGTATGAGTTGGACTTAAGGACCGACCAGCCCACGACTGTGCTCTCTGTCGGCGACAGAAGAGGCTTAAAGTCCGTGCGCGTCTACGGCAACCTACAGCGTTCGATGAAAGCAGACGACCCGCAGGCTTTCATGGAGATTTACCGTAAGTTGAAATCCTTTGAGGATGCACGCGCCCGGCGTTGGATGCCGGAGAAAATCGAGTTAATGATCTGGCCTTACGAAAGCGCCAGCGACCCGCTTGCCTGGCCCAAGGGCTGGCCCGACACCGCACACCCGTCAACGAAGAAAAAGGGCACGAGCAAAGACAGCATCAACTACAGCATCTATCTCACGCAGCCTCAATACGAGAGCTTGCTGAAACGCGTCGAAAGAGAGAGCGCCGATGCGCTGCTCATCAACAACCGCAAGTGGGCCTTCTCTTTCCGCTTCCCCTTCCCCAACGAAGAATCATGGCGCAAGAAGGCATCGGAAGATTCTTAATAGAGAAGCAGTCTCCGTCACAACAAAGAAGCCGCCTTCATCGAGGGCGGCTTCTTTCATGTGACCAAGTTAACTATCGTTTTAAGTCAACTCCGAAGACATTTCCAAGACCGTTGTCCCTACTCTGTTTCAGCGCCGCTGTCTTCAATCAGTTGACTAATGCGCGAGCGCGCTCTGGCATCTGTTTCCTGTTCCAGCAGGCGCTTGAGAATCGGCTCTGAGAAGCGCCCGTATTTCCGAATGCTTGCTCCGGCCTCTTTGCGCACGGCGGGCGAGGCGTCGTTAAGCAGGCTGACCTGCTGCCGCACAGAGTTTTCCATCTCCGGCGTGATGACTTCGGCGCGCCCGACGAGCACGCGTACGAGTTCTGCCGGTTGAGGCTCAATTGTGACGGGCAGCACGGCGTCCGTCAGCCCGCTCGGCAGAACGTAGAAGACACGCAGGCCCTCTTCAAACCAACTACTGCGCCAAGTCTTAATCATCGCCAGAGCCTCTTTTTCGTAGAGGCCGGAACGGACGAGGATTTGCTTTAAGTCTTGCAGGAGAGAATCCATGTTTTTGTCGAGAGCGGGGCGCTCGTGCGTCATCTCGCCGGTGAAGGTGTCGCAGAGGCGATAGCCTATCTTCCCGCCGCGATTCTCGAAGATGATGAGATGAGAAATCTCATCGCGGCCTGTATTCTTCAGCAGGACGTTTTCGCCTTCGAGCCTGACGGCGAGCGGCAAATCAAACGTACCGACGCCGCGATAGAAGAGAAACTTCTCATGCTGGCTGCTGCCATCGTCAGGGCTGCAAACGCGAAGCGTCGCGGCGTCTGTCTCGCGCGCAGGATAATAGTGGCTCTCCGCACTCTCGACAGGGAGGGTCATCGCAGCAGCGGGCATCACTTTCAGTCGTCCCCAGTCAATGTTAGTGCCGACCGAACGCGCCTGCGGATACCATTCCGTAATTTTGCCCCTCGGAAAATCAACCTTGACGGACACGTCCATCTCTTTCCCGGAATAAAAATAGATAACGGGCGTCTCCATGCGGACTGAAGCCGTGAGGCTGCGCTTGCCTCTTGAGTTGTGGCGTAGGCCGTCGGCCTCTCCGATGGTGTGGACAAACTTAGGAAGGTCGCTTGGCCCATTGAGCGGACGCCATTCGAGCGCAACGCCGTCTTTGCCAGCAATCGAGGTGAACGTTCCCCACTCATGTGCGACCAGACGATTGCCCGCCGGAACGCTCTCTTTAACAGCGTTGCCCGGTTGCCCATGCTGTGCCGAAAGCCTGACGCCGACAAACGCGACGACCATGAACGACAGCAGGCAAAAACCGGCGACTCTTAATCCAATGCGCGTCTTCATTTTCTTTACTCCTTAAAAAATTCGGTTAAGGGTTTATTCAAACCATGCCCATTCGAGTTCTTTCTTCCAGAGTTCGAGCATCCCCTTGTCGAGTTGCATGATGCCTTCGCGCGTGACGCCCGCGGGCGGAGAGATGAGCGCGGCCATTCGTTCATAGACGCGACGCCGCTCCGCGCCTTCGACGCGCGAGAGCAGATGCCAGAGCGTCAGCGTGTCATACTCGCGCGCTTCAGCCAGAATGATGCTCAACTCTTTTGCGCCGCCGTTTTGAAAGTCGAGGCGTGAGAGCGCGTCGCGAAATTTCGTGGAGACATCATCGAAGTAAGGCGTGCCGGGCCCTTTGTCCGGCTGCGTTTCGCAGATAGCCCCTGCGGGCACAAGCGATGCGCGTCCCTTCGCTTCAAGCGCCACCCAGCCGTCCGTGACGTGCAGACGACCACGACCCGCGTCATCAACTTCAAGCGTGTAAGCGCAACCGAGATCAACTGCGACTGCCGACGGTGTATCAACGATGAAGATGCGAGGCGGCGCGTCAATCGTGGCGCGCAAACGCCCGTGCGACATTGCCAGCCTATGCTCCGTCGGGTTTGTCCCGACAAGCCGCACGCGAGAGTTTGGCTCAACTTCAACCTGCCCTATGTTCGCCACGCTAATCCGTGCGCGCGATGAAGCATCCGTCTCAAGCCATTCGCCTACTGCGAGTCGTCCGCTTTCTTCGATACGCTCGACTCCGATTTTCGGAGCGCCCGCCAGACGCGCGACTTCCCAGCTTGACCCACCCGCAGGCATCGCCTGTCTGGTTTCCGCAGGCTTATCTTTAACGACCAGCGGGGGAGCGTCCTTCACACGGCGCATGAAAAACCAGGCTGCACCAAACGCCAGCAGCAACACTACGCAGGCGGCCGCAAGAAGACGCCAATCAAACTTGAAACGACGAGCGCGAAGTTTCACCACCGAAGAAGACGACGCGCGAGACTGTTGCTGCCCCTGCTCCTGCTTCTCTAATGCGGCCTCTATCTCGCTCCACAGGTGGGCCGGGGCGCTCGCGCGCGGCAACTGGCCGGCGAGGCCGATGCCGAGTTTGATTTCTTCCAACTCCGTGCGGCAAAGCCCGCAGTTGATTAAGTGCTCCGCGACGCGCCGCGAATCCTCGTCGCGCAGTTCGCCTTGATAGTAGGCGGAGAGTTTTTGAGAGACATGCTGACTGAACATTCGTTTATTCAACTCGAAACAGATGCACCGCGCAGGTGGGCCAAACGGCCCGCTAAAATTTTGTGCCCACGGTTGAGACGCGACGCGATTGTCCCTTTGGAACAATTGAGCACTTCGGCCATCTCGTCGTACGACAGGCCCTCGACATATCTGAGCAGGATGGGCAGCCTGAGTTTTGGCTTCAGTTCTCCGATGGCAGCCCTCACACATTCCGCGATCTCCACGCGCGCAAAGCCGTCGTCCTGCGCCCTTCGTTGAGCGCCGTGTCCGTCCGTCTCGAACGCGTCTCCGAAGAAAATGAAACGCCTGCGGCGTCGCTGCTCGTCCGTGCACGCGTTGACCACCAGACGGTAGAGCCACGTCGTAAACTCTGCGTGGCGCTCGAACTGCCCAATCTTCGTTATCAGTTTGAGAAAGACCTGCTGCGTCACATCTCCGGCCGTAGGCTCGTCTCCTTGAAAGTAGTAGAGCGAGATGGAATAGACTCTGTCTTTGTAGGCTTCAAAGAGCAGACGGAAGGCTTCCCTGTCTCCCTGCCGACAGGCTTCGATAACGCGCTCGTCAATTCTTTGCTCGCTCGCCACAGCGCGCCGCTCCATCCAATCTCCCTTTCGCCTCCGCACTTCCCAAAACATTAGACGGAGAAGCTACGACTTTTCTTCCATCAAACTCGATAATTTTTTTCGGAGGTCTTGATGAACTCAGGAAACAACGTAAAAAGGCCGCCTTAATTGAAAGGCGGCCTCATCAACATTAATTGCAAGCTTGAGATTAAAGCTGGCGATAGTTCAAAGCTGCGGCTCAGGCTCAACGAGTCGCTGCGTTAATGACTTCGACGGCTTCCCTGTCGGTTGGTGAAATTTCTTCCAGTTCGTCGCCTTCCAGTTGGCGACGGCGGCGCACCGTCCCGTCCGACTCAAAAATGTAGGCCGAAGGCGCTTCGCGCATGATGATGTCCTGCAATCGCATCAGCCCGTAGAGCAGGGCTTCGGGTCGCGGCGGGCAGCCCGGTATATAAACGTCAACAGGAATCGTGCGGTCAACGCCCTGCATCGTCGAGTATGAATCAAAGGGCCCGCCCGTTGAGGCGCACGCGCCCATCGCAATCACCCATTTCGGCTCAGGCATCTGGTCGTAGACGCGGCGCACAACAGGCCCCATCTTCAACGTCACCGTGCCGGCGATGATAATCAGATCGCTCTGCCTCGGAGAGGGGCGAAAGACGCCAGCGCCGAAGCGGTCTATATCAAAACGGCCAGCGCCGCACGCTATCATCTCTATTGCACAACACGCCAGCCCGAATGTCATCGGCCACAGCGCAGACTTGCGCGCCCAGTTAACCACAGGTGCAGTCAAGTCCATCGTCTTCGCGCCAATCGTCCGGCGCAAAGTATTGAAGATGGAATCAACCGTCGTTAAGACAAAGCCTTCTTCGTGTTCAGCCATAATTTTAAGTGATGAGTAATGAGTGATGAGTAATGAGTAAAAGAAAGAGTTGTTAACTCATTACTCATTACTCATCACTCATCACTTTTTTATGCCCACTCTAGTGCGCCTTTGCGCCAAGCGTAGTAGTAGCCGACAATCAGGATGCCTATGAAGACGAACATTTCGACGAGCGCAAATTTGGTGAACGAAAAATCGTCGCCCATGAAGATGATGGCCCACGGCAACAGGAAGATGGTCTCCACGTCGAAGATTAAAAAGAGCATCGCGACGATATAGTAGCGCACGGTGAAGCGGTCGTGGGCTTCCGTTTCGGGGTCAATGCCGCATTCGTACGGGCGCATCTTGTCTTTGAGATATTTAGAGGGCCGGAAAAATCGCCCGACCACAATCGGCAATACAGGGAAGATGATGGCGAAGACGAAAAAGACCATCACGGGCCAGTAGGCCGTAATCGGACTACCGACTATTTGTGTCGCTTCAGGCACAGCCTGAAGCAGTATCGCGCTCAGCATCATTTGTTGTTCCAGTTAAGGTGCGCTCTCTGGCGAAGGCGCACGTTGCAGGTCAAGCTGATCCGGCTAACGTCGAAAATTCTATGCTGCCGTAGTCAGCCTTGTCAAAATATATTAGGAGAGTTGTCTGATATTGTCGAAGCGCTATCTGCCGCCGCTTGCCTCTTGTCCTCCGTCTTCCGCTTCTGCTTGCTCGTGCGGCTTGCCTGCAAGAAGCGCGATGGCGTGGGGCAGGACGGGCTTGATGACAGCGAAGCTTTCGCGCACGCCTCTGGGCGAGCCAGGCAGATTGACGATTAACGTCGCGGAGCGAATGCCGCAGACGCCGCGTGAAGTCATCGCCAGAGGCGTTTGCCTGAGAGTTTCCATGCGCATAGCTTCGGCGAGGCCGGGCGCTTCTCTTTGAATGGCGGCGCGCGTCGCTTCCGGCGTGTTGTCGCGCGGGCCAAAACCCGTCCCGCCCGTCGTGATAACGAGATTGATTAACGCATCGTCTGCGAAGGCCCGCAGCTTTTCAGCCAGCGGTTCAAGGTCATCAGGGACGACGATAGCGGCGACAACCTCTGCGCCCATCTCTTGCAGCAGCCTTGTCAGCGCGGGGCCGGATTCGTCCTGCGCCAGCCCGCCTGAGCAACGGTCGCTGACCGTAATCACAACCGCGCGTATCTCCACACTCATCATTCGCCTCAACGCCTAACAGGCACGCGCTCCATCAACAGCGACACAATACGCTGCGCAGCAACGCGCCTCTTAAAATCATGGAAGCTGCGCATCAATGAACGGAACTGCTGAGCGCGTGCAACTCTTGCAGCGAGTGGACACTGATGCTCGCATCATCACGGCGCGAGCTGATGGCTTCGACGATAGCCTGCGCGCCCGTCATCGTCGTCACGCACGGCACATTGTAAACAAGCGCGGCGCGACGAATCGCCTGCTCGTCGTAGTGAGAAGCGCGGCCCAGAGGTGTGTTGATGATGAGCGAGATTTCGCCCTGCTTGATGTGGTCAACGATATTGGGCCGTCCTTCGTTGACCTTAAAGACCGTCTCGACCGAAAGCCCAACTTCGCGCAAGCGCGCAGCCGTGCCCAGCGAGGCCATCAACTGAAATCCCAGACGCGACAGGCGGCGGGCCAGGAGCGCAGCCTGCCCCTTGTCGCCGTCGTTGACGCTGATGAAGGCCGTGCCGCTCTCAGGCAGTTCGAGCCCCGCTCCCGTCATCGCCTTCGCGTAGGCTTCGCCAAACGTACTACCGATGCCCATCACTTCGCCCGTCGAGTGCATCTCAGGACTCAGGATAGGATCAACGCCTGGAAACTTGACGAACGGAAAGACCGGCGACTTGATGTAGAAGCGATGATTGACGGTCAACTCATCCGGCAAACCGAAATCCGCGAGCCGCTGACCGGCCATGACGAGCGCAGCGATGCGAGCTAACGGAACGCCCGTCGCCTTCGAGACAAACGGGACTGTGCGCGACGCGCGCGGGTTCACTTCCAGCACATACACCCTGTCATCCTTGATGGCAAACTGTATGTTCATCAAACCGCGAACGCCCAGCGCGCGTGCCAGCTGGCGCGTGTAGTGGCGCATCGTTTCCAGATGCTCCGGCTCTATGCGCACGGGCGGCAGCACGCAGGATGAATCGCCCGAATGAATCCCCGCCTCTTCGATGTGCTCCTGAATTCCGGCGACGACACACGTTTCGTCGTCGGCCAGCGCATCCACGTCAAACTCCGCCGCGCGCTCCAGAAATTTATCAATCAGGACTGGACGGTCCGGCGAGAAGTCAACAGCCGTTCGCATGTATTCGTCAAGACTCTCTTCGTCATAGACAATCACCATCGCGCGCCCGCCGAGCACGTAGGATGGACGCACAAGAATCGGATAGCCGATTTGTTGTGCAACCTCTTTGGCTTCGCCGCTCGTCTGTACTGTTCCGTTGTCAGGCTGCGGGATGCCCAGATCGCGTAGGAGCGAGCCGAAGCGTTTGCGGTCTTCGGCGAGGTCAATTGAATCGGGCGACGTTCCGATGATGGGCACACCGGCTCCGGCCAAACGCATCGCCAGATTCAGCGGCGTCTGCCCGCCAAACTGCACGATGACGCCTTCCGGCTGCTCAAGCTCTATGATGTTCATCACGTCTTCAAACGTCAGCGGCTCGAAGTAGAGGCGGTCTGAAGTGTCGTAATCGGTCGAGACGGTTTCCGGGTTGCAGTTGACCATAATGGTCTCGAAGCCCGCGTCTCTCAAGGCAAACGAAGCATGGCAGCAACAGTAGTCAAACTCTATGCCCTGCCCGATGCGGTTCGGGCCGGAGCCTAGAATCATAATCTTGCGCGCGTTCGTGGGCGCTGACTCATCCTCTTCCTCGTAGGTCGAATAGAGATAGGGCGTGTAGGATTCAAACTCAGCGCCGCAGGTATCAACGCGTTTATAGACGGGCGTGATGCCAAGCCCCTTCCGATACTCGCGCACTTCGTCTTCCGTGCTTTCCGTCAAATAAGCGATGCGTCTATCGGAGAGCGCACACTCTTTCGCCGCACGGATCACGTCAGCTGGCACGTCGCGCAGTCGTCGCCCGTCAATGCGCGCCTGAATCCGCATCACGTCCTGAAGCTGTTCGAGAAACCATGGGTCTATACGCGAGAGACGATAGATTTCGGGAATCGTCCAGCCGTGTTGCAGCGCGTAGGTGATGTAGGAGAAACGTTGCGAGTTGGGCCGCGCCAGCTTGCGCTGCAACTCGTCGTCGGAAACGCCCTTCAGCCTTAAGGGACTAACTGCTTCGAGCGAGCGCAGTCCCTTGAAGAGCGCTTCCTTGAACGTGCGGCCAATCGCCATCACTTCGCCGACAGACTTCATCTGTGTGCCGAGCACGTCTTCCGCGTCGCGGAACTTCTCAAAAGCCCACTTCGGAATTTTGGCGACGACGTAATCAATCGTCGGCTCAAAACTCGCGGGCGTTTTCTTCGTGATGTCGTTTGGAATTTCGTCGAGCGTGTAGCCGACGGCGAGCTTGGCGGCGATTTTGGCAATCGGAAAGCCGGTGGCCTTCGAGGCCAGCGCGGAAGAGCGCGAGACGCGCGGGTTCATCTCGATAATGCGTATCTCGCCGTTTTCAGGATTGACGGCAAACTGTATGTTCGAGCCGCCCGTCTCGACGCCGACCTTGCGTATGACGCTGATTGACATATCGCGCAAGCGTTGATACTCAAAATCGGAGAGCGTCTGCGCCGGAGCGACGGTAATCGAGTCGCCCGTATGCACGCCCATCGGGTCGAAGTTTTCAATCGAGCAGATGATGACGACGTTGTCCGCAAGGTCGCGCATCACCTCAAGCTCGTATTCCTTCCAGCCTAGAATTGATTCCTCTATCAATACCTCGTGTACGGGCGAGGCAGCCAGCCCTGCGCGCACGATCTCCTCAAACTCTTCCGGGTTAAAAGCAATGCCGCCGCCCGTGCCGCCTAAGGTAAACGAGGGACGAATAATCGCAGGGTATTCCGTCTGCTCGACTATCTTCTGCGCTTCATCCCACGAACGCGCGAAACCGCCGCGCGGCATCGGCAATCCTTCTTCGTCCATCGCCTGCTTGAAGAGACGACGGTCTTCGGCCAACTTCACAGCCTCGCGCTTCGCGCCAATCATCTCCACGCCGTACTCTTCAAGCACACCGGCATCGGCCAGAGCTATTGCCAGATTAAGCGCCGTCTGCCCGCCAACGGTCGGAAGGAGCGCGTCCGGCCGTTCGCGCGCGATGATGGCCTTTACGGCCTCAACCGTTAAAGGCTCTATATACGTCTTATCGGCGGTTTCGGGGTCGGTCATAATCGTCGCAGGGTTTGAGTTGACGAGCACGACCTCGTAGCCTTCCGCTTTGAGCGCGCGGCAAGCCTGCGTGCCCGAATAGTCAAACTCGCAAGCCTGCCCGATGATAATCGGGCCGGAGCCGATGATAAGAATTCTGCTAATGTCCGTGCGTTTAGGCATCTAAGGTTAAGCGAAGCACATCTGAATCTAGTTTTGCTGATCGTGTTTGGGTCAAAGCATTATACATAACGAGATGCTAGCGCGCGAATGATGCGCCTTGATCTTTGACTTTTAATGCGAGAGAAAGCGCGCAAGACTTCGTTTGCAGCCGTTGCAGTATTTCGCGCCGCCCGACCCGATTGACAATCAAAAGCTCCGTAGCTTATCTCATCCGTTGCCGTTTGTGCTCGCTGCGGTCAACGGAGAAGCGAGCCGGAATCCCACGTTAAGTTTTCACTCATAAGGACTCCCATGCGACGTTTTTCCTGTTTACTAATCTTTCTTTGTGCTCTGGCCGTCCCCACCATTCATGGACAAACTCCGCGCAATGCCGAGGAGTTTAACAATCGCGGGCTGGAGCGACAGGGCAAGGGCGATGTCGAAGGAGCGATTGCGGACTACGACAAGGCCATCAGTATCAAACCGACCCTCGCTGCGGCCTACAACAACCGCGCCAACGCGCGCATCAGTAAGAACGACTTTGACGGTGCGATTGCAGACTACGGCAAAGCCATCGAGATTGAGCCGCGCAACTTCGAGCACTACTATAACCGCGGCGTCGCGCGCATGGCTAAAGGCGACTACGACGGCGCTATCGCAGACTTCAACAGCACGATAGCCATCCACCCGCTCGCTCTCGCCTTCAACAATCGCGGCAACGCCAAAAAAGCGAAAGGCGATATAGAGGGCGCTCTCGCAGACTACGACCGTGCGCTTGCAGCGAATCCCAAGTATGCCGAAGCCTATTACAATCGCGGCGCAGCCAGGCAGGAGCGCGAAGATTTAGACGCAGCCCTTGCCGATTACAGCAAAGCCATCGAGTTCAATCCCTTTCTCGTCGAAGCACACTATAGTCGCGGCACTGTGCGGCAGTCGAAGTCTGATCTTGCGGGCGCGATTGCCGATTATACGAAGGCCCTCGAACTCAAGCCCGATGATGCCGCAGCCTACTTTGCTCGCGGCTCCGCACACGAAGCCAGAAAAGAGACGGCCCTCGCCCTTGCAGACTACAACAAAGCCATAGAGCTTAACCCGCAGTTTGCTGAAGCCTACTACGGACGCGGCGCGCTCAGAGAAGCGAAGGAAGAGATTGCCGCAGCGCTCGCAGACTACAATCAAGCGCTCGCTCTCAATCCCGCCTTCGCTCAGGCTTATGCACGTCGTGCAGCCATCAAGCTTTCCCAGGGCAAGGACGCGGAAGCCGAACAGGATTTCGCCACAGCCTTCAATCTGGACGCGAGCTTAAAGCCCATCTACGAAACATACATCCAGCGGATTAAACAACGGAAGGCGTTGAAGAAGTAGGCCCACGAGAGACGCGAGAAATCGCAACTCTTCCCTCTTAAGCGGAATCCGTGGCATGATAGCGCGCTGTCAGGCTGCGAGTCATCGTTTGTCATTCATCGCCTCGCCTAAAATCAAGCCCTACTATATCTTTGATCTCTATTTGTCCCATTGAGCAAAAGGAGCCGCGCCGATGTTTAAGTCAAGAATACTGCTGTTCGTTGTGTTGGTGCTTCTCTGTTTTAGCCAGACCGTCTCGGAAGCGAATTCAAACGGAAGCGGGCCGCCGAAATTTTCCAGCGTTTATACAGACCTCAACACGCAATGCAGGAATGCTTTTAAGTCAGTCGGCGAAGGACAGGACATGCCGCTCAGGTGCAAAGGCTACGGCGGATATTTCGTTTACATCTACTACAGCGCGTGGGCTTCACACATCGCAATTCATACCAGCGACGATGACGGCTCTCCTGCTCTGGCTTCGCAGCAATTAAGCTATAGCGACGAGAAAGGCCGGAAAATAGAGTGGCGGCTGGCGAATGGCAAGCCCTTCGCAGTCATCCTGCGCATCTCGAAATACCGCGAGTCCGACGGCACGGATAATCCCTTCGATGATAAATACAAAACCGGCGAAGCCCTCATCGTCAAGGGATTGAATGGGCAGAATATTGACTTTGAAGTTGACGTTAAATCAACACCCAACCCTAACGAGAAAGCGCGGCAACTAGCCGACAGCAACTACAAATAGAACGACTGCCCCGGTCAAGACCGCAAAGAGAGACAAAGAAAGAGCCGACCTCTCATGCTTCAAGGTCGGCTCAGGCGAACGGCGCGTGCGCGTGGCTTTAAGGCTGCTGCGCGTCAAACTTCTTGCGGTAATCCTCGCCCTCAATCATCACTGTCTTGCACATCTCGAAGAGACGGCTTCTGAGGCGCACGCCGATGCGGTCTTCGAGCGTTTCGTCGCGCTCGGAGCGTCGGCCGTCTAAGTAGTTGGTCGTGAAAATCGTCAGCTTCTTATCGTTGTAGCGCGTGTTGATGATCTGCATCATCGTATCGCGCACCCAGTCTGTCGGCTTCGACGCGCCCAGTTCATCCAGCACGAGCACCTCTGCTTCAAAGACCGGCGCAAGCACTTTCAACTCGGAAGTCTGCGAGATGGGGTTATAAGAATTCTGTATCTCTTTCAGGAGCGAGCCGAACTCATAAAAGAGGGAGGTGATGCCCTTCTTCTCAATCAACTCGCGCAGGATGGCGACCGAGAGATGAGTTTTGCCGACGCCAACCGTGCCCATAAACAGCAGGCCGCGCTCAATGGCAGGATACTCGCGCGCCAGCCGCCACGCGTATTGAAAGGCACGCAGTTGCGTCCCGTTGCCCTTCGCCGGATAGTAGTTTTGCAGTGAACACTGGTCGTAACGACGCGGGATGCGCGCGGCTTCAAGCAGTTTTGTACGGCTCTGCTCGGCCTTGCAGCGGCAGCGCTTCGCACCCTTGCCCGGCACAACCTCCATCCCTGAGCCGTAGCAGAACGCACAAACGCCCGGTTGCTCCGTCACGTACGATTCATCGTGCGCAGCACCCGAATCGTCGGGCGCATTTTCAGGCACGGCGAAGAGCGGATGAATTTTAGCGTTGTCGGACGACATGCGGTGCGAGTTTGACGAACCCGTTTTGACCCAAAGACTCTTTAACGATTCCTTAGTGCGCACCTCTGAACGTCAATACAGGAGAGGCGCGGCGGATTATAGCACTCAAGACGAAGATTGCAAGAGTAGATGTGAAGCCTGACTTGAAGCACATGAAAACAGAGCCAAAACTTTCACGCAAAGGCGCAAAGAACCGAAAGACCGCGAAGACGCAAAGCCTTGAGTCTCTTCTTTGCGAGCTTCGTTTTTCTCTCCCTTGCGCCTTTGCGTGAACTATCCTCTAAACATCAACAGCCTGCCCCGTACGCAACGATTCGCGGATGCAGAATGTCGCACGCGTGGTCCGTGCCAAATCATCGAGCGCGATGGGCGCAGGCGCTCCCTTCAGTACGACATCACAAACAGCGCGCACTTCATCCGCCTGCCCTTTATCCTGAGCGCGCAGCTTCGTTTGCTCCGCGCGTCCGTCGCGATAAGCCGTGGCGCTGCGGTAATCGTCGAGCACAAAAGATTTCCCTTCACCGAAAATCTCCACGCGTTCTTTCCCAAGCGTCTTATCGCCTTCGGCCAGATAAGCGATTGAGCCGTTTGAGCCATCGCTGAAGCGCAGTGTAATA
The DNA here is from genome assembly GCA_036382855.1 of Pyrinomonadaceae bacterium. Taxonomy (GTDB): domain Bacteria; phylum Acidobacteriota; class Blastocatellia; order Pyrinomonadales; family Pyrinomonadaceae; genus DASVTR01. The sequence continues at coordinate 171,475 of DASVPO010000013.1, forward strand.
AACACGGAGTCTTCATCAACGATTTCGTGGTTGCGGCTCACAATCGCTTCAGCGTAGACGCGCGTTGTGAGTGCTCCCGTCAGAAAGTGCATCAGGTCAACGAAGTGACAGACTTCGCCTATGATGCGCCCGCCGCCCTCGCGCGGGTCTTGCGCCCAATGTTCGCGCGGAATGCGTCCGGCGTTGACGCGGTAGCTAATCGAGAGCGGGGCTTGACGGTTAAGGAAGAACTCCTTCGCCGCACGCGCCAGCGGCGAAAAGCGACGATTGAAGCCGACCATCAAACGGCCCTCGGACTCTTCAGCCGCCGCCACAACTCTCTCCAACTCTTCTTCCGTCAACGCGAGCGGCTTTTCCACGAAGACGTGACGATTGCGCAGGAGTGCGCGCCGCGCCAGTTCAGCATGTGAATCGTGGCGCGTCGCAATCACTACCAGATTTACGTCTTCATCTCCGATGACTTCATCTGCGTCTCCAACCGAACGCTCAAACTGGTATCTCTCTGCGATGTCGCGTGCAGAGACGCCGGAGGCCGTCGCAATCGTCTTAAACTCGACGCCTGCCGCTTTCAAAGGCGGCAGCAGCATCGCTTTCGCGTACGCGCCAGCGCCAACCATCCCGACGCGCACTATCTTCTGCGGCGCGCTCTTGCGTGCGGCTGCTTGCCTGCGTCCGTCCGCCCCGGCGTGTGTTGAAAGCTCGCGCTCCGTGTCATATTGCAGGATGATGCCAAGGTAAGGCTCTCTGGTTTCGCCCGCGATCAACTGATACGCGCGCTCGCCCTCTTCAATCGGAAAGCGGTGCGTGATTAAGCGTTTGACATCAACACGGTTTTCGGCAACGAGGTCAAGGAAAGCCTCTATGTTGCGATTTTCAGTCCAGCGAACATAAGCGAACGGATAATCGTGGCCGCGCTCTTCGTAATCCGCGTCGTAGCGGCCCGGCCCATAAGACATGGAGATTTTCACGGTCAGTTCGCGTTTGAAATAGAGTTGACGCGGGATGTCCATCCCGACGAGGCCGACGGCCACGACGCGCCCCTTCAAACGCGAAATCTCGCCCGCCAGCTCGATTGGTTGATTCGAAGACGTTGCCGCCGTTATCAACACCGCGTCCGCGCCGCGACCGCGCGACCATTCCATGACAACTCTTTTGACATCCCCGCTGCTCGTCGCAGCCATGTCCGCGCCGAGTTCGCGCGCCAGCGCAACCTTCTGCGGGTCTAGGTCAATGCCGAAAACACGACAACCGTTTGCCTTCAAAAGCTGGACGGTCAACTGGCCCAACAGTCCCAGGCCGATGACGACCACGGCCTCGCCCAAAGTCGGCTCCGCGAGCCGCACTCCCTGCAAAGCGATTGCGCCGAGCGTGCCGAAAGCACCGGCCTCAAAGCTCACCTCTTCCGGCAGCCTGACGCACAGGTTCTTCGGCACAGAGAGCACCTCAGCATGCGATGCATAACCGACGCCCGCACACGCCACCCTCATCCCCGGCCTAAACTCCGTCACATCTTCGCCCGTGCTGACAACTATTCCTGCGGCGCTGTAGCCCAACGCAGACGATGAGCCAAGTTTCGTCAGCACCGCGTTAACTGTGTTAACAAGGCCCTCGTTTCTGGCTCGCTGAAGAAGCTGCTTGACCAGTTCGGGCCGCTCTCTGGCCTTGTCGAGCAGGCTCTTCCTGCCTTCGTCAACGACCATGCGCTCCGTGCCCGCGCTGATGAGCGACGCGCCCGTGCGCACCAGCACGCGCCCGCGCTGCACAGCAGGCATGGGAACATCAGCGACCGCCATCTGCCCCGTCTTCAAATTCTGTAAGACTTGCTTCATCTTCGCAAACTGAAAGGAACTGCCAGCTCAAAAAAAGCTTCCGCAGCTTCAATGTCACAGGTTATCACGCGCACGGGCAACAACAGAGCAGCCCTCTAAAAGGCCGCCCGAAATTATTAACATACTCGCAAAGAATCCATCAATCAGGCGTCGAAGCTTCATGGTGAAGGCGACGGAGGCAAATTCTCTTAAAGGTTGGAAGTTTTGCGGCCCTGTTTGCTGTTCGCGCCCTCTGGCCGCAAGTCTATGATATATTTTGAGGCATCCCTTTAAGCTCAATGCGGAATCTTATCAGGCCGTTGCGAAAAGGGTTTTTAATATTATTTCCGGGAAGTTGATTCATAGATAGATGAGCATTTTAAGAGGGTTGCTGCGCAAGATTGGTCTCGACAACGTTGCAGTGAAGCGCAGTCCGATTCGCGTTTTTCTGCTTGACGACGACACGCGCCGCCACACGTGGTTTACCAAACGCTTCGACGGAGACACGCTCGACATAGCCGACGACGTAGGGCGTGCGCGCGAGCTTCTGAGCCGTAATTTCTACGACGCAATCTTTCTGGACCACGACCTTCTGCCTGAGCATTATCATTCGAAGACGACCGACGACGAGAGAACAGGCTACGCAATCGCCTGCTGGCTGGCTTCGGAGCCGAAGCTTCAGCCAGCCTGCACCATCATGGTGCACACGCGCAACGCCGACGGCGCAATGCGCATGGTCGAAGAACTACGCCGCGCCGGTCGCCAGGCCGAATACGTCCCCTTTCCCATGCTCGCACAAAAAATCAAACACTACTGGCACAGGTAAAGTAAGGCAAAAGGTAGAAGTAAAAAGGCAAAAGTTTAGAGAAAGACTAAAGGCAAAAGGGAAGATGAGAGGCTTGCTTCTCGTCTTCCCTTTTGCCTTAACGGATGGCCAGGGACGGAATCGAACCGCCGACGCCGGCCTTTTCAGGGCCGCGCTCTACCAACTGAGCTACCTGGCCTAAGTTTTTGCAGCGACTTGCAAAGAGCGCAGTATAAGGAGCGTGGTGCGCGGTGTCAACCTAACGCAGGCGGCGATGAATTTTGTCGAATTAGTCACAAAAAAACGTTGACAGTTTAGACAAGAGGTGTATAATGCGTCGCGTTGAGGATGTGGGTTGGCAAGCCCAAACGTCAGCCGGTCGCAAGACAGATCATCCAAGGCCCGAACATTGATAGCACCCGCCCGTGCCAGCCCGGAAGCCGGAATCGCCCCCCGATAACGCTCCTCCTGGGCTGGCACAGCCATTTTCAGGCGCAAATTTTTCAGAAATTTATAGTGATTCACCGAACAGGCGGCGCGTGTGTCTGTTAATCCGTCGCTTGTCAGTCGGGTTTATTTGTGCTGCCTTGGGTCTGAAGTCTGAGAGGCTTGTGCTCTGCGTGTAGAGGGCAAAATAAAAGCGGCGAGCCGCCTCAATAAGCCCGCCGCTTCCCACCATTCTGACGCACCGAAAGGATAAGATGCGTCTCCCACGCGCCCGTCAATATATCACCGCGACACGGCCCTGACAATTAGAATTGAAAGGGCGGCAACCGCTCGTCAAAGAGAGGGTTAACGTGGAAAGAGAGCGGTGAGAAGTCAGATTCCGGCGCGTTGTGCCAGAGCTTGCGCCTGCGTGTTGGCTTCCTCTATGACTTCCCTTTCGTCCATCGTCAGGAGTTTGCGCTCACGCATGACGAAGCGGCCATCAATGATGACGGTTTCAACGTCTGTCGCCTGCGCAGAGTAAACGATTGATGAAACGATGTCTGACGGACGCGGGCTGGAATGCAGACGATTGAGATTAACGATAACGACATCGGCGCGCTTTCCGATTTCGAGGCTGCCGATTTCTCCGTCCAGACCGAGAGCGCGTGCGCCGTCAATGGTCGCCATCCGCAGCACTCGCGGTGCGGGCAGGCTTTCCGGCCCGCCCGAAACCTTCTGGAGCAGCGCGGCCGTGCGCATCTCCGTAAACATGTCCAGACGATTGTTGCAGGGTGCGCCGTCTGCGCCGAGCGAAACGCTGATGCCCTCTTCCAGAAGCCGGCTGATGGGCGCAATGCCGGAAGAGAGCTTCAGATTCGACGAAGGACAATGAGCGACGTGCGTGCCCGTTTGCGCGAGCCGCTCGATTTCCGCGTCGTCTAAGTGAACGCAGTGTGCCAGCAGGACTTTCGGGCCGCTTAATCCGAGCGAGTCTAAGTAAGTGATGTTGCGCTGGCCCGTCTCGCGCTCGACCATCGCTATCTCGTCGCGATTTTCGGAGGCGTGCGTGTGCACCATCACGCCGCGCTCGCTGGCAAGACGCGCCACCTCCTTCAGCAGTTCGCGCGTGCAACTGACGGCGAAGCGGGGAGCGAAACAGTAGCTGATGCGACCTCCGGCGCGGCCGTGCCATTTTTCCAGCAGCGCGAGCGATTCACGTATGGACTGCGCCGTCTCCTCATGCAGGGCAGCGGGCACGTCAGCGCCCGCGTCCATCATGCACTTGCCGACCGTCGCGCGAAAGCCGGTCTCTTCGACAACGCGGAAGACCTCTTCCGTATGGTTGACCGTCTCCATCGTGAGAGCGCAGGTCGTTCCGCCTTTAATCAGTTCGGCGATGCCGAGTCGCGCCGAAGCGCGTAAAGACTCTGGCGTGTGTGCGGCCTCCATCGGCCAGACGCGTTTTTTCAGCCAGTCAATTAAAGCTAGGTCGTCGGCCGCACCGCGAAAGAGCGTCTGGCAGAGATGTATGTGAGTCTGCACGAACCCAGGGAGCACTGCGCAGCCTCCGGCATCAATCACAACGTCGGCCACAGCGCGCGTCTCTCCGATGCTGCTGATGCGGCCGTTGCTGATTAAGAGATTACCTTTGAAGACGCTTCCGCCTGCGTCCATCAGGAGCAACGTGCCATTCTTGATGAGAATAGTTTCCTGCATCGTGTAAGTTTCGGAAAAGTTAACGCGCGCCGTGCGGAATATACGAGTAAAGACAGTCCAAAGTCCAACGTCCAATGTCCAAAGTCTAAGAGCGGTCTAGACTTTGGACATTGGACGTTGGACTTTCTACTGCTGATGCCTGTGACTTACTTCCCGGCTTTGCGTCCAGTGCCGGTGGAGGCAGCGGCGCTGTCAGCCGTCTCTTCGGTCGCGGCTGCGGCCTCAGTTTCGCTCGGAGCAAGAATGCCGAGCGCGACGCGCACTTCCGTTTCGACGCGCTGCAACAACTCAGGATTATCCCTCAGCGTTTGCTTCGCGTTTTCGCGGCCCTGTCCGAGACGCTCGCCCCTGTAAGAGAACCAAGCGCCGCTCTTCTCGACGACCTTGTTTGCCACGCCGAGGTCAATCACATCGCCCTCGCGCGAGATGCCTTCGCCGTAAACGATGTCAAACTCGCACTCGCGAAACGGCGGCGCGACCTTGTTCTTCACGACCTTGACCTTCGTGCGGTTGCCGACAAAACGGTCGCCGTCCTTGATTGCGCCGATACGACGGATGTCAAGACGCAGGCTGGAATAAAACTTCAAGGCGCGGCCGCCCGTCGTCGTCTCCGGCGAGCCGAACATGACGCCGATTTTCTCGCGTATCTGGTTGATGAAAATAAAGCAGGTGTTTGAAGAGGAGACAATGGCCGTCAGCTTCCTGAGCGCCTGCGACATCAATCGCGCCTGCAAGCCGGGAAGGCTGTCGCCCATCTCGCCGTCCAACTCCGCGCGCGGCACGAGCGCCGCAACAGAGTCAACGACAATCACGTCAACGCCGTTTGAGCGCACGAGGGCTTCGGCAATCTCCAGCGCCTGCTCGCCGGAATCCGGCTGTGAAATCAGAAGCTGGTCAATATCAACGCCGAGCTTTCCGGCATACTCCGCGTCCATGGCGTGTTCCGCGTCAATGTAGGCCGCAACGCCTCCGGCCTTCTGTGCTTCTGCAACGATGTGCAGCGCCAGAGTGGTCTTGCCGGAGCTTTCCGGCCCGTAAATCTCCACGACGCGACCGCGCGGCACGCCGCCGACGCCGATGGCCGCATCCAGACTCAAAGAGGTGGTCGAGATGGCCGCGATGTCCGCGACCTCCCGCTCACCCAAACGCATGATTGAACCCTTACCAAATTTCTTTTCAATATTCAGGAGCGCCGCCTCGACGGCTTTGCCGCGATCCGCGCCCATTCTATCTTCAGCCATTACAAACATCTCTTTCTACCGTTCCTTTTCTTCACGTCGTGTAATAAAAAAGCGTCTCCGCTCTTAGCAGTGCCGCCGAAACGACTCGGAGTATAACACACTCAACGCAAGAATGGAACAGTGTTTCACATATGCAACAAACTTTTTTTTCGCCACGGAAACCCTGATGGAGTTTCGCGCCCTAAGCACTTAAAACCCGACTTGTTTCGCACCGCATTAGATGCATGAGGCATGCGCTTGAGGGGTATAACATGGCGGCTATTGTCCCGGCAAGCACCTTTTTTTACAAAAATTCCTGCAATTTTCGCCCCGTGCGCTGCTCAAGCTGCTCTCTGAGAGAGGGCACACCGCCCGCCGCCTCGTCGCGCGTCACGCGTTCGACGCGCCACATCGGAAAGAACATATCAGAAGGCCCCATAAACGGTTCATCGTGGGCCACGGCCTGCACCCAATCATCGAAAGCGTTGAGGTCAAGACCACGTAAGAATACGCCAGCGGAACTGATGCGGTCGAGCACGCCCCAGCACTTTTCCCGTGGGCTGTGCAGGACGACGACGACAGCCTCGCCCTCGCCAATTCCGCGATTGCTCGTTTCACCGTTTTCCACTCGTCGAATAAACTCCTTCCCATCCCAAACTGCTCAAGTTTGCGCCGGCAATAATCCACGCGCGAATTCGCCAACGCGGCCTACAATATCCGGCGCATCTCTAAGCCTTTCAATCTCCGCGACAATCGCTGAGCCGACAACAGCCGCGTCTGCATAACGCCAAACGTCCGCGACCTGCCCGGCGTTTGAGATACCGAAGCCGACGGCGACCGGCAAAGACGAAACCTTGCGCACGCGCGCCACGAGCCGTTCAGCATCGCTCGTCATCTCTGCGCGCGCGCCCGTCACGCCCGCGCGCGAGACGGCGTAGATGAAGCCGCTCGCCCGTTCGGCCACCAAGGACAGGCGCTCGTCCGTCGAAGTCGGCGCGACCAGAAAGATTAAGTCCAGATTGTGAGCTTTGAGCGTGGCGTTGAACGCTTCCGCTTCCTCCGGCACAAGGTCTGTCACCAGCACACCGTCAACGCCCGCCGCGCGTGCCTCCCGGCTCAAACGCTCCGCACCGTATTGCAGCAGCGGATTAAAATAACTGAAGAGAACAACCGGCACATCCATCTCATGTTGTGCCTGCGCCGTCATCTCCAGAATCTCCGCGATGCCGAAATCGTGTCGCAGTGCACGCTCCGAGGCGCGTTGAATCACGGGGCCGTCGGCCATGGGGTCGCTGAAGGGCACGCCCAGTTCGATAATAGTCGCGCCCGCTCTTGCCAGTTCAATCAACAACGCGCGCGTCGTCGTCAGGTCAGGGTCGCCCGCAGTGATGAACGGTATAAAGCCGCCGCGCCCGTCCCTTTTCAAACGTTCAAACGCTGCCGCGATGCGACTCACAACGCGACCTCGCTGAGCGCACCGCCAACCCCATCAGCATCCCTCTCATCCATCGCTTCAGCCACCGTATTTACATCCTTATCGCCGCGCCCCGAAAGATTAACGAGGAGTATTTGCTTTGAATCCATCGTGGCGGCGATTTTCAGTGTGTGCGCGATGGCGTGGGAAGATTCGAGCGCGGGGATAATGCCTTCGCGCTCTGAGAGTGCCTGAAAAGCGGCGAGCGCTTCTGCGTCCGAAGCTGAAACATATTCGACGCGCCCGGTGTCGTGCAGGTACGCGTGCTCCGGGCCGATGGAAGGATAATCGAGCCCTGCGGAGACGGAATGCGTTGAGGCTATCTGCCCGCGCTCGTCTTGCAGCACGTAACTCATAGTCCCTTGCAGGACGCCGGGGCGTCCGCCGCCCTTTGTGTTGAAGCGCGCAGCGTGTTGGCCCAAACGGTCGCCGCTCCCGCCCGCTTCGACGCCAATCATCCGCACGCCCTCATCTTTCAGAAAAGGATGAAACAATCCGATGGAGTTTGAGCCGCCGCCGACGCAGGCTATCAACACGTCAGGCAAGCGTCCTTCCCTTTCAAGAATTTGCTGACGCGCTTCACGCCCGATGACGCTCTGAAAGTCGCGCACCATCAGTGGGTACGGATGCGGCCCAAGCGCGCTGCCGAGCAGGTAGTAAGTGTCCGCTACGTTTGTCACCCAATCTCGCAGGGCTTCGTTAATCGCGTCTTTGAGCGTACGCGCACCGGCTTCAACCGCGCGCACTTCAGCGCCTAGAAGCTGCATCCTGAAGACGTTCAGCTTTTGCCGCCGCATGTCTTCCGCGCCCATGTAGACGACGCAACTCAAGCCGAAGAGCGCGCAGACCGTGGCGGTTGCAACGCCGTGCTGGCCCGCACCCGTCTCCGCGATGATGCGCCGTTTCCCCATGCGCCGCGCCAGCAAGACCTGCCCGAGCGCGTTGTTAATCTTGTGAGAGCCTGTGTGCGAGAGGTCTTCGCGCTTGAGGTAGATGCGCGCGCCGCCGGAGGATGCAGTCAGGCGCGCGGCATGAAAGAGAGGCGTCGGCCGCCCTGAATAATCGCGCAGGAGAGATTCAAACTCCGTTTGAAAATGGTTGTCGTGGCGCGCAGCTTCGTAGGCGGCCGTCAACTCTTCGAGCGGAGCCATCAACGTTTCGGGCACGAAGCGACCGCCGTACGGCCCCCAGTGCCCGCGCGCATCCGGCTGTGTGCTGGCCGCTTTCGTCATCTCAACACTTCTCGCCTGATGATTAACTCAAACTTCCGTAGTGCGTCTCATTCGTGCGTCAGTATCCGGCTAACTCTTCGTCGTTTTCGGGGATGACGCGACGGCCCGGTTGATGTACGACGATGGCATAGGGCTTAAAGTCGTTAGTGTCGGAAGAGAGCGCGACAAACTCGAAACTGATTCCCTCGCGTATGGCATCGTGGTATTCAATAAAACCGCCGCCGCTGCCGTGAACGAAGTGGCGAGTCGTGCGCAGCCGCTTGTAGCTACGGCGCACGTCGGCAAGGCTGCTGGCGGTCGTCAAGCCTCCGGGAGTGGAAAAGCTCTGCGACGTGATTTTTATCTGGACCACTTTTCCTGCGCGGTAGACGATGCGGACATCGTTGCCTGTATTGGCTGCCCAATATTCTCCCGTCAGGCGACCGCTCATGCGGTATGACCCACCCGGTTTGCCCAGAGCATCGTGCACACTCCGGCGACTCATCCCGAGTTCGATTTTGCCGATGCCGCGTCCGGGCTTAATCACAAAGTCCTGCGCGGAGGCAGCCAGCGCCGCTAGTGTCACCAAACAGCCTACGATGATGAGACGCAGTGTGGCTTTCAACATTATCCTTCTCTCCGTCAATCAAGTCTCTTCTTACGAAAAAGACTCTCTACGAAAAAAATTTTGCTCCGGCCAACTACATATAAACCCTTCACGCCGCAAAACCAAGTGCGCGCTTTCAATCTCAGTCGCGCACGCTCCGGCGTTTATGCTTAGAGAATGGGAGCGACGGCCGTTCGATTACGGCCATCGCTTTTCGCGCGATAGAGCGCGGCGTCGCTGGCGGCGTAGAGAGCGCGTTCGGAAGTGGCGTGGGCCGGGCAGGCGGCGACGCCGAGGCTGACTGTCACCGTCCCGATGCCTTCTATATGTTCCGCAGAGACATCGTGGCGCAAGCGTTCGGCGGCGGCGATAGCTTTTGCATCGTCAACGCCCGCCAGCAGCAACGCAAACTCTTCGCCGCCGAGCCGTGCCGTCGTATCGTTGTCGCGCGAGAGGTCTTTGAGTGCGGTTGCAATATGGAGGATGACAATATCGCCCGCCGAATGTCCGTGAGTGTCGTTAATGCGCTTCATGTAATCAATGTCAAGCATCAGCAGCGCACACGGCACTCCGTAACGACGCCAACGCTCAAGCTCCTGGCCGAGCGCCGTGCGGAAATAACGACGGTTGGCAAGGCCGGTCAAATAGTCGCGTTCGGCTTCGGCGCGCAAGCGGTCCATCGTCAGCCTAAGTTTAATCAACTGCGCTGCACGCGCCAGCAAGAGCGGCAATTCCGAAGGGACTTGAAAATAATCGAAAGCCCCTGCCTTAAGCGACGATGCGCGCTGCTCAAGCGTGGCGGCCGCGCCTCCGACCAGCACGAGCGGCGGCCCTTCCTGCATACGCGACAGCATACGCGTCAACTCTTCAGCCGTAATCCCCTTCAGATTAACGTCTGCGATAATGATGTGGGGGCGACTCTGGCGCAGTGCGACGACGGCCGCAGCGCCACCTGCAACGCCGACCACGACGAAGCCTGCATCTTCCAGCAACCTGCCGTAGGCAGCAATCAGGGGTTCGTCCGTCACGAGCAGAACACGGCCCTGATCGCGCGCACGCGTCTGGTCTTTTGATGTAGCTTGCGCTGGAGCGCTCATAAAAGCACCATCTTTTTAGTTGATGATTTTGATTACGGGCCAGTGGACGCTTGAGAGGGTTTTCTGATGAAGGGGCACAGGCTGAGTCTTCCGCTGGCGCTCGCTCTTTGACCACCGTTGCAGGATAACCGATGAGGGCCGAGCGGCGTCAAGTTTTAAATTACACGCGAAGCACGCTTAACGACGAAACGAGCGACTGAAGCTGGACCGGCCGGATGCTCGATTAGTCCTGTTCAGTCTCTAACCGAACATCCAAACTGCGACAGACGAGAGCGTCCCTGTTCATCGTTTCTCTTTCGCCGCCCTGATAAAGGCTCGCACGCGCAGAGCGTCTTTGCGGCCCGGCGCACATTCCACGCCGCTGCACGCATCAACCGCGTAAGGGCTGGCGACGGCAATCGCCTGCGCAATATTCTCGACCGTCAACCCGCCCGCCAGAAAAAGTTTCGGCACTAACTGAGCGGTGCGCCGCGCCAGTTGCCAGTCAAAGACGCGGCCCGTCCCGCCGCGCGCGTGCGGGTCGAAGGCATCAAGCAGAATCGCATCGGCACTGTAATCAAGCGCACTTTCAGGCACAAAGTCTGCGCCCACCCGCAGAGCCTTGATGAGAAAGCGACTTTTCAGCGCATCACAGTAAGCGGGCGATTCGTCCCCGTGCAACTGCACCGCGCCAACTCCCGCTTCCTCCGCCATGCGCCCGACATCTTCAGGCCCGCTCTCGTTAACAAAGACGCCGACGGTCAGAACTCCCTCCGGCAACTTCTCGATAATGCTACGCGCCGCAGATGTATTGATGAAACGAGAACTACCCGCGTAGAAATTGAAGCCGAGCGCGTCCGCCCCGGCATCAACAGCCGCCAGCGCATCCTCCACATTCGTAATGCCGCAGATTTTAACGAACACCATAAAGGATTATTGGGGTAAAAGGGGAAATGGGCAAAAGGTGAAAAGGTGTCAGGAGAATTTTGAATCATCAAGCTCATTCACGCGGCTTTCCTTGACCCTCTTCCCCATTCCCCTTTTACCCCTCTTCTTCCAGCAGCGCTCTCAAAGTTTCCTCTGGACGGTCTGCGCGCATCAGCGTCTCGCCAATCAGAAAGCCGCGGTAGCCGAGGCTGCGCAGGCGGCGCAAGTCGTCGGGCGTGCGCAGGCCGCTTTCGCTGATGCAGAGAGCGCCGGGTGGTGCAGCGCTGATTAACTCAACCGATGTATCGAGCGAGACTTTGAATGTTCGCAGGTCGCGATTGTTGACGCCGATAAGCTCTGCGCCGCACAACGCGGCACGCGCCATCTCTTCCTTCGTATGCACTTCGACGAGCGCGTCCATTCCTAATTCATCTTCCGTTATCCGTCGCAAACGCGCGAGAGTTTCATCGTCGAGCGCTGCTGTTATCAGCAGCAAAGCATCCGCGCCCGCTTCAGCCGCTTCGTAAAGTTGATACTCTTCAAAGATAAAATCCTTGCGCAGCAGCGGAACATCAACAGCCGCCCGCACCGCGCGTAAATCATCGAGTGACCCGCGAAAGCGGTCTTCCTCCGTCAGCACGGAGATGGCCGCCGCGCCTCCCGCCTCATAGCGTCGCGCAATCTGGGCAGGCTCCGCGTCAACACGAATCATACCGAGCGACGGCGAAGCGCGCTTAACTTCGGCTATGATATTAACGCGCCCCTCAACTTCAAGCGCCCGCCGCAACGCATGTGGCCGAGCCTTCGCTCGTACCTCAAAAGCCGCCGCCCGCAGACTCTCCAACCCGCGCGCCGCTTTAGCTTCCGCCAGCCGCACTCTCTTGCTCGCTATAATTTCGCCCAGTACATCCATGCTCAAGAAGGAAAAGTGAAAAGGTAAAAGTCAGGCGGAAGCCAACTCGTTTTAAATGTTCAATCTTCACTAAAAATCCGGCAGCAACACGCTCCGCACTTTTGCCTTTTACCTTTTACCTTTTTACTTATTCGTTGCCTTCAGCAGTTCTTCCAGTTTGTCGAGCGCCGCACCGCTATCAATGCTCTGTTCAGCTTGACGTGCGGCGCGGTCGAGGTCTTCCGCATGGCCCCCGACGAAGAGAGCGGCGGCTGCGTTGGCGACAACGAGAGAGCGCGCTTCATCGCGCCTTGTGCCCGCAAGCACGGCGCGTATCGTCTCTGCGTTAGCCGCGGCATCGCCGCCGCTCAAGTGGCCTATCGCCGCCGTTTCTAATCCGAAATCAGTTGGCCCAACTTCAAACGTTTTGACGCGCCCGCTCTGTGCTTCGGCGACGAATGTTTCGCCCGTTATCGTCACCTCATCAAGCCCGTCGGAGCCGTGCACGACCCACGCGCGCTCTGTTCCGAGCAGAGAGAGAGCGCGGGCCAGAGGCTCTATCAATCCCTGATGCCAGACGCCTATAATCTGTCGCGGCGCACCCGCAGGATTCGTCAGCGGGCCAAGCAGATTGAAGGTCGTGTGAACTCCCAACTCGCGCCGGACGCTTGCGACACGCGCCGTCGTATTATGATAGAGCGGCGCGAACATAAAACAGATGCCAATCTCATTCAGACACTCTTCAGAGACTTCCGGCGCGACTGAAACGTTGACGCCGAGCGCCGTCAAAACGTCTGCGCTGCCCGAACGACTCGTCGCGGCGCGGCTGCCATGCTTCGCGACGGGCAGCCCTGCCCCTGCGATGACGAAGGCGGCTGCTGTTGAGACGTTGAACGTCTTCGCGTAGCTCGAACCCGTGCCCGCAGTATCTATAAAACATTTGTGGCGTGCGTTGATGCGCAGGGAACGTGCGCGCATTGCCGCGGCCATGCCAGCGAGTTCTTCAACCGTCTCGCCCTTGACCGCCAACGCCACCAGCGCCGCTCCAATCTGCGCGTCGGTCGCATCCGTTTCCAGCAGGCAATCGAGCAGCGCGGCCGCATCGTCGCGCCCCAAGTCCTCGCCGCGCATCAAGCGCAGTAACAACGCGCGCAAGCCAGCGCGCGGCGGCTCATCCCTTCGCGCCGGAGTCGGCAGTAGCCATGCAGGTCTCGTCATATTAAAGTTTCAGGAAGTTGCTCAGCAGTCGTTTTCCTTCGGTCGTCAGGATGGACTCTGGATGAAACTGCACGCCTTCGATTTTCAGGTGGCGATGACGCAGGCCCATGATAACGCCGTCGGGCGTCGTCGCTGAGACTTCCAGACAATCCGGCAAGGACTCGCGCTCGACGACGAGCGAATGATAACGCCCGGCCTTGAAGCGATATTCCAAGCCCTCGAAGATGGTCTTGCCGTCGTGGCAAATCTCAGACGCCTTACCGTGCACGAGCGAGGGCGCGCGCACAACGCGCCCGCCGAAAGCCTGACCGATGGCCTGATGGCCCAGACACACGCCGAGGATAGGCACGCGCCCAGCAAAATGCTCAATCATCTTCAGCGACACGCCAGCGCCATCGGGCGTGCCCGGCCCCGGCGAAATCAGAATCTTGTCGGGACAGCAATGCGCCTCGACCTCTTCAATCGTCACTTCGTCGTTACGACGCACGTCAAGTTCCTCGCCCAACTCGCCAAGGTATTGCACGAGGTTATAAGTAAACGAGTCGTAGTTATCGATGACGAGAATCATATCTGTAGAACAACATTCAGCAGCTATATTTCAGAAGCCACGATGATAAAGCGGAAGTTGGCGTCACCTGTTCTTCTTTTCTTACGGCTTCCGGCCAGCGGATTCCGCATTCGGTTTCGCGGCACACGCTTTAACGACGGCGCGTGTGATGCGGACGGGTTTTTCCGGCGAATCGCCGCGTTCGCCTCCGAGCGTCGCTTTGTTCATCGCGTCCACAACTTCCATGCCGCTCAAGACGCGAGCGAAGGCCGCGAATTTATTATCCAGATGCGGAGCGTCGGCGACGAGGATGAAGAAGTTGGTGGTGGCGCTGTTGGGCTTGTCGGAGCGCGCCATGGAGACTATGCCGCGCACGTGCTTGACAGCGTTCGGCTCATCAGAAATCGTGCGCCGCGCACGCTGCGAGAGTTCCGCTCCCCACTTCTGTGAGGTCGCCAGATTGCCGCCCTGCACGACGAAATCTTTGACGACGCGGCTGAAGGTCGTCGTATCAAAAGCACCTGTGGCCGCGAGGTTGAGAAAGTTGCGCACAGTCTCCGGCGCGGTTTCGGCCAGCATCTCGATTTCGATGCGGCCCGTCTCTGTTTCCAGTGTCACACACTGCGCAGCCATCTTCTCGACCAATGCACCGTCAAACGGCTCAGGCTTCGCGACGGCCGCCGCAGGGCGCTCGTTGCTCTTCTTCGCCTCCACCGCATTGCCGCTCTTCTGCGTCGCATCACCCTGCGGCGTCGGCGTTGTTTCCTGCGCCAGCGTTAAGGATGACAACAACAGCACGCAAGCGAGCGCGGACAACAAATTCAACTGCGCGTGCAAACGTCGAACAACACTGTGGCCGCTCAGCCACTCCCACTTCGGTCTTCCGGCTTCTGACTTACGATTTCCGACTACTGTTTTTCTCATATCCCTTTTTCCGCCATCTCGATTGCGCGGACAAGCGCGCGCGCTTTGTTCACAGTCTCTTCATATTCACGCTCCGGCACGGAATCGGCAACGAGTCCTGCGCCCGCCTGCACCGAAGCAAGCCCGTCACGCATCACGATGGTGCGAATCGCGATGCACGAATCCAGATTCTCTGCGTAGTCCATGTAGAGCACAGCGCCCGCATAGACGCCGCGTTCGTCCGGCTCAAGCTCTTTGATGATCTCCATCGCGCGGACCTTCGGAGCGCCCGTCACCGTCCCCGCAGGAAAGCAGGAGGCAAGCGCATCGAAGCGGTCAAGGTCGTCGCGCAGGCGTGCGCGCAAACTGCTGACGAGGTGCTGCACGTGCGAGTAGCGCTCGACCGAAAGCATGTCTTCTATCTGCACAGAGCCGTAATCGCTGACGCGCCCAAGGTCGTTGCGCCCCAGATCAACCAGCATCATGTGCTCCGCAACCTCTTTTTCGTCGGCGCGCATCTCTTCGCCGAGCAGCCAGTCTTCGGCTTCGGTTGCGCCGCGTTTGCGCGTGCCCGCAATCGGGCGATAATCAAGACGCTGCCCGCGACAACGCACAAGCATTTCGGGCGACGCGCCGATGATTGATTCATCACCGATGCGGAAAAAGTACATATACGGCGAAGGATTCAGCGAACGCAAAGCGCGATAGATTTGAACGGGCGGAGCAGACACCTTCTTCGTGAAGCGCTGCGAGAGCACGACCTGATAACAGTCGCCCGCTGCAATCCGCTCCTTCACGGCCACTACAGCATCTTCAAAATCTTTGCGCGTCCAGTTTGAGATGAAAGCAGCGCTTCCTTCATCTGCGCCAGCTTCGCTCTCAACGTTTTCCGGCGGCGGCGTGTGACGGAAGGACAGCAGTTTTTTCTCGATGCGTTCGGTTTCCTCAACCGCGCTTTCGTAAAGCTCGCGCAGGCGTTCGATGCTTCCTCCGGCCTCTTCGGTCAGGACGATTGCTGTGATTTCTATCTGCTGCTTAACGCGGTCGAAGGCGAGCAGCGTGCGATAAAACATCCAGACGGCTTCGTCTGCTTGCGGCTCAAAATCATGTTTGTCCAGCAAAGGCTCAAACCAGCGCGCGGCATCATAGGCCAGATAACCGACAGCGCCGCCCGCGAGCGGAGCGAGGCCGCTGCGGCGTGCAAGTTGACGGTCGCGAAAATGTTCGCGCAGGAAATCCGTGGCGCGCATGTCGAGCGTTTCGCGTTCGTCGTTTCTTTCGACAACGGTTTGCGCCCCGCGCCCGCGCACAATCATCGAAGGCTCCGCGCCTAGAAACGAGTAGCGCGCCACACGCTCGCCGCCCTCCACCGATTCGAACAGAAACGCGTAACGCGCTTCTCCGGCCACGCTCAGAAAAGCGCTGACCGGCGTCTGCAAATCCGCCAGCACGCTGCGCACGACCGGGACGACGTTGCCGCGTCCGGCCTCGCGCTCAAATTCCTCGAATGTCGCCGGTTCGAGTTTCAGCATTGAATGTGCAGAGGATTCGGAGTCAGCCGAGCGGGTTGGCGGACAACCACTGCCCGCCGTCAACAACGAGCACGACGCCGTTAATAAAACTCGCGGCGTCTGAACAGAGGAAGACTGCCGCCTGCTCCACATCATGTATACGACCGAAGCGCCCGAGCGGAATCTTGCGGCGCAACTTCTCTTTGACTTCCGCCGGCACGAGCCGCGCCATTCCTTCCGTGTCTTCAATAGGACCGGGCGCAATCGCGTTGACGCGTATGCCGTAGCGCCCCCACTCGACAGCCAGATTACGCGTCAGCGCATCAACGCCAGCCTTTGCCGCAGAGACGTGTAGCTGATAGGGTGTGCCCAGATAATGTAGCGTCGCGCTGATGTTGAGAATGGAGCCTTTTGTCTTTTTCAACTCGGAGATGCTTGCGCGGCAGACGTTGAACGTGCCCTTTAAATCAATGTCAACGACCGTGCCGAAGCCGTTAGGCGACAACTCTTCCGCAGCGCACAGGAAATTTCCGGCCGCGCCGTTAACTACGATGTCCAGCTTGCCGAAGCGCTCAAGTGTGGAAGCAACTGCCGTTTCAACCTCCTGCATGTTGCGCACGTCGGCTGCGATAGCTACTGCTTCTCCGCCAGCCGCGCGGATTGCTTCGGCGGCAGGCTCAAGGTGTTCCATCCGGCGGCTGACCAGCGCGACAAGCGCGCCGCTCTCGGCCAGAGCGCGTGCTACGCCGCCCGTAATCCCTGTGCCGCCGCCCGTCACGAAAGCGACGCGCCCTGTCAGGATTCCATCAACAAAAATTTTATCGCTCATAATCTTAAAGACAGGCAGATGCAGTCAGCTTCCCTGAATATATGGCCGCGACTGTACGATGTAAATCTGTCCTTTCATGTAGGCCCATTCGATGTCCTGTTCTTTACCGCCGAAGATGCGCTTGATGTTTGTGCCCGCGCGCACGAGCCGCCGGATCACTTCGTCCGTCAGGACGGCGCGTTCTCCCGTGATGGGAATCTCTTTGATACCGCCTTTATCGTCAAAGGTCAGGAGGCTGTCTTCGGCCGAGCGCGTTAAGACCTGCACGGCGTTGCCGCGCGGGCGATAGAGAATCTGCTCCGCGACCTTCTGCCCTTCGACGACCCTGATGCCGAGGCCGCGCTTGGCGCTGATGTAGACGGCTTCGGCGTTATCCTTATCGTAAGGGTCTGTGGTAATCATCACGCCGGAGCTTTCCGAATTGATGCCCTCCTGAATTAGCACGGCCATGTAGACCTTCGTGTGGTCAATCCCTGCGCGCTCTCTGGCCTCGTATGCCTCGAAGTTCCAGATTGAAGCCCAGACGGTTTTGATGGCCTCGACGAGTTCGTCGTCGCCTTTAACGTTCGGCACTGTCGTATAGAGACCAGCGCCGTTGAAGTTCGGCAAGTCTTCGCTATTAGTGGAACTGCGGACGAACAGGCCCTTGCCCGCGTATTGTGCGCGGACGCGACGCAAAACTTCCGCCCGCAAGCTTCCGTTCATCTTCCCAGCCTGGATCTGCTTTCGCATCTCGGCCAGACGCGCGCGGCGGTAAGCCGGGTCGTGCACAAATCGCTGGTCTTCCATCATCTCTATGATTGGTTCGTCCAGCTTGTTTTCCTTAATGAACTGGTCGTAGTAGGCAAACGGAATGGTGAAGCCGTTGGGAACAACGATGCCGGGCAGGCGCGCTCGCATCACTTCGCCGAGGTTGGCGGATTTCGCGCCGTAGGCGATGACAGACTTCGCACGCTGTTCGCGTAAATCTGCAATCAGTAGAGTTGAGAGCGTAAAGCGCGGCGTCATAATGTCGCGACGCTGCGCGATTCTCTTCTGATACTCGTCGAGCACGTTGTTCGTCGCAGGCTTGATGGAATAGGATTCGCGCTTCGTCTCAAACACAATCCAGCTTCCATCATACTGCTTCAACAATTCCTGCGCGTTCTTGATGTAAGCGTTGGGCACGCCCCATGATTTTGCGAGCAGGTTGATGTGTGAGAGCGGCGTCGAAGGCTTGGTCGTGATGATGCCGGCGACGGGCGGCAAAGTGACGGGCACTTCATTGAGGACGAGGATTTCGTTGGAGCCGATTTCAACGTGGTCGTCCAGCTTTTCGATGATGTGTATGCGGCCGATGCCCCTCGTCGCGTTGAGCGCCTGATACTCCTGCTCTTTTGCAATGTCGCTCTGAAGCACGCGCGGCAATCCTTCGAGCGCAGCCGAATCCTGTTCCTGCCGGAGCGAGTTTGGCTTGTAGGCGACAGGCTCGAAAAACGTCCTGCTGATGACATCATAGGTGAGCTTAATCTGCTCCGCCGGAATCAGGTCGCCTTCCCAGAACTCAAACGTCCAGCGCTTGACAGGCGTTTGATAGGCGAGCGTGCCGAGGATAAAACGACGGTTGGGTTTCAGATAATTGTTCTCGAAAAATTCCGGCCCGCGTTCCAGCGAGAGATAAGTGCCGTTGACGAAATCCTTGTGGAAGTTAAAACGCTTCGTGTTGACGTAATAAATTTTGTTCTTGTCTCTGCGGTCAATGACGAACAGCACGTGCGGCAGCGGATACGGCGTCTCCTGATCATAGGTGCGCGCTAACTGGTCAAACTCCGCACGCGACACGAGCGCCGGCAAAGAACGCTTATTAGAAGTCTGCGCGCTCGCAATCGAAAACGGAACGGCAAGCAGCATGCTCATCAGGAGCACGGCCAAGCGAGTTTTTTTTCTAACACTCATCGGAGTTACCCTTTGCCAACGAACACGAATGGCAGCACGCGCGTCCGTTTGTTTCTTCAATCAATTTTTTGAGTCCCCATTTTGACCCCGGCTGAAATAGCGTTCGACGACACCAATTAAAACATTCAATCGCTCATCAGTTTCAGCCAGCCTTTGGTCAGTGCGTGTCTGTGCTTCGACGAGTTCGGCAACTTTAACATCAGTGCGCTGCTGAGCGTCTGCGATGGCAGCTACAACCTCATTCATGTGTGCTTGCTGACGTGCTATCAATGCCTGTGCGGTCGCAAGCTCAGCCAGACTCTCTTCCGTGCGCCGCTGCGCATCGCTCAAATGCCCAACCTTCTCGCCAAGCAGGTCTAGATTCACGGTGAACGTCGCCTGCTGTTGAAGGATAAACTCCATCATCTTCTGCATCTCTTCGTTAGTCATCGCTGCTTGCCCTCCGCCGCCGACAGTTTCGCGCCCTCGCGCTTCAGCAATTCTACCAGATCGTCCACGTGGCGGCGCGTTGTCAGGAAGCTGTTGATGTTGACGCGCAGGGCGCGGCGTCCGTGAAGCACCGTGGATGAGAGCCATGCTTCTCCACTCTCTTCGATGCGCTGCTGCAAGGTGCGCTGCAAGGCGTCCTGCTGTGGGCCGTCAGAGTTTCGTGCTGCTCCGGGGAGGAAGCGAAAGCAACAGACGGCCGTTTCAACTTCTCCGACGCACGCGAAGTCTTTCAGTTCATCAATACGACTAGCCAGATAATGTGTTAACTCAATTTGGCGCTCGATGATTCGGGCGTAGCCTTGCTTACCCAAGAGTTTGAGCGCCATCCAGATTTTGAGTGCATTGAAGCGGCGCGTTCCTAGTTGTCCATAACGGAAAAAATCATACTCGACATCGGAAGCATTCATCCTCTCGCGCGTCTCGCTCAGGTATTCGGGCGTGATGTCAAAGGCATCGCGCAAGATACGTCCGCCTTCGCGCACGAGCATCGCGCCGCAGGCAAACGGCACGAACATCCACTTGTGCGGGTCAATCGTAATGGAGTCCGCTTGCTCTATGCCGCGCAACTGCCCTTTGTGCTTTTCCGAGAAGGCCAGCCCGCCGCCGTAGGCCGCATCAACGTGAAACCAGCAACCATACTCGCGCGCAATCAACGACAACTCATGCAGAGGGTCAACGATGCCTGTCGAGGTCGCGCCCGCCGCGCCCGCAATGCAACATGGAACGCGCCCCGCTCTACGGTCGCGCTCAATCTCTCCGCGCAGTTCATCTGTGCGCAGATGGAAGCGCGCGTCTGTGGAAATTTTCCGCAGGGCGCGGCGACCGAGGCCGAGTATGTCCACGCTCTTTTCAAGAGAGTAGTGTGTCTGCTCTGAAGCATAAACGACGAGATCGCCCGCTGCGGCGCGCACGCCTTCGTCGCGCACACATTCGGCCGCGCGGTCACGCGCACACTTCAGAGCGAGCAGGTTGGCTTCCGAGCCGCCGCTCGTCAGTGTCCCGAAACTCTCAGGGCCGTAGCCGACTAACTCGCAGAGCCAGCGCAGGACGCGCGCTTCGATGATGCTCGCCGACGGCGAATTGCGCCACGCCGCGCCGTTCTGGTTAATCGCGGACGCGAGCGCGTCGGCCCAGACTCCTATCGGCAGCGGCGTCGGATTAAAGAGACCGTAATAACGCGGGCTGGGAATCTGCATCGCGTGCGGGATAATATCGCGCACGAATTTTTCCAGAATCGCGTCGGCCTCAACGCCCTCGCGCGGTAAAGGCTCGTCGAAGAGATTGAGGAGGTCTGCGGGCGTGGCCTTGGATGTGACGTGTAATTCTTCAAGGCGGCGCGCGTAATCGCTGATGATTTTAGTGACGGCCCGGCCTAATCGTTCATGTTCCGCGCTAAGCTGCTCGCTCATGTTTGGTTTCAAGTCCTGTGCGGCAAGTTGAATTTTGGTTATCCTGTGACGGGCGCGTTAATGCGCCCACCCAAGCAGGATGAACGCGACCGACCACTCACACGCTAACGAATTTCTGCGAGCGCTGCAAACTCATGCGCCGCGCTACGGCGTTCAGCTAGACGCCCGCGCAACCGCGCTCCTGTCCGAATACTATGAGCAGGTTACTAACTGGAACGCGCGGCTGCATCTGGTCGCGCCTTGCTCGCCCATAGAGTTTGCGACGCGTCATGTTCTCGAATCGTTGCACGCGCTGCCGTATCTTCCTGAAGAGGCGCAAGTCTTAGATGTCGGCTCCGGCGCTGGCCTGCCCGTTATCCCGTGCCTCATCGTGCGCTCCGGCTTGCGCGCGACGCTCGTCGAATCATCAATCAAAAAATCTGTCTTCCTGCGCGAGACGTTGCGACGCTTGTTGCCTGAGAGCGGCGCTCTCATCATTAACCGTCGCTTTGAAGAGATCGCTGCTCCGCCCGCAGGCTTCGTTACCTGCCGCGCGCTTGAACGCTTCACGGAAAAGTTTCAGCAGTTGGCAGAGTGGTCGCCGCAGGGGAGCACGCTGCTTTTCTTCGGCGGCCCGTCGCTCAGAGAGCGGATAGAGGCTGAGGGTTTCGCCTTCTCAAGCATGCTTTTGCCGGAATCCGAGCAGCGTTATCTCTTCATCATCAAGCGCGACCTTTAGAAACAGAACGAGGCGAGAAACGCAAAATGTCTCTCGCCTCATTTCTTTCAGGGTTGTCTGACTTCGCGTTTAACGCACAACGTCAATGCCGATTAGCTGCTGGCCCGTGATGACGAAATCTGCGGGCGGCAACTCCTTCTCGTAGATGGGCGAGAGCACGGTCGGCGTGTAGCCGCCTGTGGCGCGGTCGCTGTTCAAGGTGGCGACGACCGAGGGCGGCAGATTCGGCAGTTCGCTTGTGCCTATGACAGCGCCCGCCGTGATGCGGAAAAGCTTGACATAGAGGCGGTCGCTCTTCTTGATTTTGTTGATGGCTGCGACGAGTTGGCCCAGGTCTTGCGGAACGAAGGCTTTGGCCGCAGAGCCTTCCTGCAACGCTCCGCCGTCGCCTACGAAGACGAGCAGTTGGCCGGGCGGCACGTCCGACGGAATCTGCACGGGGATGCGCTGGACAAACTGCTTACCCGATTCGGTGCGCACGTAAGCCTGAATCTCAACGGTCTCGCCGCGCGTCGTTTCCGTGCGGTCGAGCGCGATGCGTTCGAGCGTGCCGGTGCTGCGCGAGTCGGTCGAGGTGATGTCGAGCGTGACGCCGCTCAGTTGAACGTCGTCGAAGCCGCTCGTCAAAAGCGCGGAGACGGGCGTGGCAACCGAACCTGCTGCATGAACAGGTGCGTTGGCGGCCGAGAAGCGACGGTCAATTAAGACGGGAGACTGGCCCGCGATGTTGATTTGCCCGCGCACGCTGATGGTTGATTCGCCTATGACGCGCTCGCTGGAAGTAATCGTGTTATAGACGGTGATGTTCAGAAGGAGCGGCGTCAGGAAAGAATCGCTCGCCACTTCGTAGTTGTAAACCTCCGTGCGGTCGCGGCTGGTGTGCAGGTTGATGCGCACGGGAATCATCTTCGGAGCATGGCCGAGTTGTCCGTAAATGCCTGTCGCCCTGTCCTGCGAGATGCTGCCGACCATCTGCCCCGGAACAGAGAGCTTGAAGGAATTGTTCGCGTTCGGGATAACCGTCACGACGGAAGCTTCGGTCATAGGCATTTCGGCTGCGCCGAGACTAAGGAAGGGATGGCCGAAAGCGTAGATGCGATTGCCGTCGCGAAACGTGACTGTGCCCGAAGCCGCAATCGAATAATCGCCGCGAACGAGTTGCACGCTGACGCTTGTGCCCGGCGCGAGCGTTTTTTCGTTGACCGTTGCGAGAGGCGTAATCGCGGCCGAGCCGCCCGCGCCCGAAACGGGCAAGAGGCCGTTTGCCATTAACTGCGGCGCGAACAACTGTAGCGATTCCTGCGTAATGCCGCCGAAGACGACGGGCGTCGCGATGGGTTGAAACTGTTGGCCCAGGAGACCTACGAGCGGCGAGCCTGCCGATACGGGAGCAACAAGCGGCGCACCAGTAACAGTCGGCTTCGGCAAGTTCATCTTCCAGTCGGTCGAGGCAAGCTGTGTGAAGGAGACGGAGCGCGGCTCTTGCGGAGCGCGCGTGCGTCCCTCCGTGCCGCGCTCGAAGATGTCAATCATCTGCTTGATGGGAGTGATGCCCGCAATCGGCTCTTTCGCAAACGGGAAACTAAACGCGATGGCTCCGACCAGTTTGCCGTCAATGTAGACGGGCGAGCCTGACATGCCTGCGAAAACGGCCGTCCGCTCGACGTTCTTCCCTGTCAGGCGCGCGATAATGGCTGACTGTCGCGGCGCTGGAAAACCGGGCAGCACGCCCAGTATTTCGACGCCGAATTCTTCCGGCGCTGAGCCGGAAAAGACCGTCCACGAAGTTCCCTTCATGCCGGGCTTGATATCTTCGAGGGGAAAGAGGCGCGGGTCAGCGTTGCCAGCGTTCGTCGTCGTCGCCTTCTGTGCCGAGGCGTTCAGCGATAAGCTCGCCAGAAGGAGAACGAGGGCAAAAGCAGTTGCGAAAATTCTTTTCATTAAATTACCTTTGGAAAGCGAGACTGTCATCCAACAGAAAACCTCTACGGATGAAGGTGAGCGCCAACGCAGATGGCGATTGCGGGCGACAGGGGGAAACCGGGCCGGGGCCATCGTCTTTGACTATAACTGCCGCCTTCAACCACGGTCAAGCTCCACGTTCTTCACAATCAAGCCCTGCCCTGTGGCCCTCTGGTCGCTCACACTTTGAGACGCCTCTATGATGCCGCCGCGAAGGAAAACGTTTCTCTTGCTGCCCGTCAGTCGTCGTGATAAGTTCTCTCGCCGGGACAAGATGGAAACAACCTCGCACAATCGCGTCACGTATTCTCAGGGTTGGACGTTAATCCCGACGCCCGTTTGTGCCTTCGATGGGCATGATGCTGGAAACTACTGACGAAGGATTGATGAGAAGCTTCGCGCATTTACGCGCTCCCGACAAAGACCCTTCGCGCCGTCTGGACACACTCATGGCGGCGAAACGCGTGCGCCGTCGTTTACCGTTAATAGAGAAGCGCGTGACAATCGAGCTTGCAGGCACTAAGAAGAGGCTGGCGGCCCATGCCTGAGATTGAAGGTTTTATACTGGCCGGTGGGAAATCGAGCCGGATGGGAACCGATAAGGCAAGCTTGCTGCTCGGCGGGGAAAGTTTCACGGAGAGGATTGCCGCTGCTCTTTCTGCGGTGGCGTGGCGTGTGCGGCTAGTCGGAGCGCAGGCGGAGCGCAGTAGTAGTAGCAGCAGCGCGGGCCTCTTTGTGACGGACGTTTACGGAGAGTGGGGAGCGCTCGGCGGATTACACGCGGCGCTCAATGCATGCGAAAGCGAGTGGGCGGCGGTGGTCGCCTGCGATCTGCCTTTCGTCACCGCAGAACTATTCGCGCGGCTGGCGAAGGAGCGTGAAAACTTCGCGGCTGTCGTCCCCGTACAACAAGACGAGCGCGTGCAGCCGCTCTGCGCGTTCTACCGTAGAGAGCCATGCCTGCGCCGGACGGAAGAGTTGATAACGGCGGGAGAACGCCGCCCGCGCGTGCTGCTCGATAGTGTGAACACGCGCCGCGTCGGCTTTCAAGAACTGGCTGACCTGCCGGGAGCCGGACTGTTTTTCACTAACGTCAACACGCCGGACGACTACGCGCAGGCCAGACAAGCGGCGGGTGTCGAGTGACAAGTGATGAGAGACAGGCTATCCTTCGCTCGTCCGTCGTTTGCAGTTTGACGATAGCTTTGCAGGGCATCGGATAAGCCTGTAGGTGAGGATGCTGTAGAAACGATAAACGCGTAATTGAAAAGGACGTTATCTTTCGTTTCGCGTTCATCCGTTCGGCGTTTCGGTTTCCATCCGTGCTTCTGTCGTAAACGTTGAATCCGGCTGTTGCTCGTCAGATTGTCGCCTGTCGTTGTTCACTATCATTATGTCGCCGAGACGAAGACCCGGAAAAAGACTTCTCAAATGGCTACTGCCCATCGTGCTGATTCCGGCGCTGGTGCTGGTCATCGTCGTCGGGATCATCGTCTACAGGGTGACGCATCCGGCGCAGCGCAGTTATCTTGTGACGCCGGATAACTTCGCGCAGTTGAGCAACCGCAAGGCGACAAACGAGACCTGGTATAACCACGACGGCACGCAGGCGCGCGGCTGGCTGCTGCGCGGAATCGAAGGTGCGCCCGCCGTTATCCTGCTGCACCGCTACGACACAGACCGCTCGTGGCTGTTGAACCTCGGCGTCAAGCTCAACGAAGCGACCAACTACACTGTCCTGCTCCCGGACCTGCGCGGCCACGGCCTTGACCCACCGAGCAACTGGACATCATTCGGCACACGCGAGGCAGAAGACGTGATGGCCGCGCTCGAATTCCTGCGCGCCTTGCAGACACCTCAGGGGCAAGCGCTGGCCGGAAAAATCGCAGGGCTTTACGGCGTCGAGATGGGCGGATACGCTGCGCTCAGGGCGGCGGCTCGCGATGCCAACGTGCGTGCGCTGGCGCTCGATTCCGTACCGGCCGCGCCCGACGATCTGCTCCACATGGCTTTCAGGCAGCGAACCGGCCTCGACAACAGTTTGCTGAAATGGCTCGTGCGCGGCGGCACGCATTTCTACTTCTTCGGCAACTACGACAATCGCTCGTCGTGTGAAAACGCAGCCGCGCTCAATGAGCGTCGCATTCTTCTGCTGGCGGGCGATGATGCTGCCGCGCTGCGCGAGACGACCAACGCTCTCGGCGCGTGCATTCCGCAGGGCAACAGCCTCGAAATCAAAAACACTCTGCCGCGCACAGGCTTCAATCTGCCCTTCGCCACAGGCGAACAGAGCGAGGCTTACGACCGTCTCGTCATAGACTTTTTCAACAAAGCGCTGCGCCTCTAGCAGTAGTAGTAGTGCGCAGCAACGTAGCCTGCGCCAAGCGGAAGACTTAAGGATGCTCCGGCAATCTTTCTGGAAAGGTGAAACCCTCCGTATGAAGAGACGACTTACTCTCGCGCTGATACTTCTTGCGAGCAGCATGATTCTAGGCGCGTGTGGTGGAAACGAGAGCAAACCCGGCAACACTGCAACGACGACGACGCCGCAAGGCAGCCAGACGCCCTCGATTCCAAAGGGCGCGCCGCTTCCCGACAGCGCATTTAAAGCC
The DNA here is from genome assembly GCA_036382855.1 of Pyrinomonadaceae bacterium. Taxonomy (GTDB): domain Bacteria; phylum Acidobacteriota; class Blastocatellia; order Pyrinomonadales; family Pyrinomonadaceae; genus DASVTR01. The sequence goes on from DASVPO010000013.1 coordinate 197,773, forward strand.
GGCATCTCGCCCGTCAATCCGCCGCAGACGATGAGCGCAGGCCAGCAGGCTACCCTTCAGGTCAAGCTCAAAAACAACAGCGACGTGAGTTGGCCCGCCATCGGAGACAGCGACGGTAAATATCAGGTCAAGCTCGGCAACCACTGGCTCGACCAGAACGGCAAGCCGGTCGTCGTTGACGACGGCCGCACGCCGCTGCCCGCAGACCTTAAACCCGGAACGGAAATCGAACTACCGCTCGCCGTCGTCGCCCCGACCAAGCCCGGCAGCTACATTCTCGAACTCGACATCGTTCAGGAAAACGTCGCGTGGTCGCAGGACAAAGGCAACACGACTTTCAAGACCAAAATCGCAGTCAAGTAGGAAACACGCGGCTGAAGATTTATTCAGCGCTTCACATGGCAAGTTAATCCCTGATTGCATGAAGCGATGACTCATGCAATCAGGGATTAGCTTTTTTCTCTTTAACGACGACGAGAGCGACCGTGCCGTTGTCGCCTATGATTTCCACGTCGAGCGCGGGATAGTCTGTTAATTGTCTGAGTCCGTCGAGAGGCACGAAGACGAGAATCGTCCCGCCACTCTTGCGCGTCGCTTCCAGCACAGGAACGGCTCCTTCGAGCCTGACGACCTCGCCCGCACCGTCGCGCGTGACGCGCTCATTCGCGTAGAATTCCGATGTTCGTTCAATGACGTAGAATCCCCAGACGGGCGTTCGTGCAAACCCGCGCGCCGAAGCCTGTTGTAATAACTCGCGCGTAGACTCGCGTCGTGTGATTGCTGGGCCAACGCAGTTGATTGCCAGCGCGATGCAGAGAAACATCGCGAACGCCGTCGTCAGCAGGCACAAACGGCGCATGTGTGCTGCGACGAGCGAGACGATTCCGGCGATGAATAAGGGCGCGAGGACGAGGGCGGCGCAGGCCGTGTAGGTGTAGCGCGTGCGCAGCGCATAAAACATTCCGCCGCAGGCGAGCAGCAATAGCAGCAGCCCCGTCAAACGAATCAGGAGAGCTTTCCCCTTGCCTTGAACGACGCGCGACAATCGTTCACCGATTAAGAGCGCTGCTGCTGGCAGAGTAGGCAGAATATAACCGGGCAACTTCGAGCCTGAGACGGAGAAGAAGGCCAGCGGCACAATCAGCCACGCCAGCGTGAAGATACGGAAGCGGCCAAGCGCATCAGAGCCGCGCCAGTTCCAGCGTCTCGCACCGGCGACGGCCGACAACAGAAACGGAGGCCACGGCAGAGACAGAATCAGAATCGCCGGCAGGTAGTAGTAGAACGGGCCCGGATGACGGTATTTGTTTGAGACGTAGCGTGCGAAGTGATGTTGTATGAAGAATTCGTCAACGAAGTTCCAGCCGTTGCGCCAGATGACGGGGCCGTACCAGAGCGCGGCGACGATAAACGCAAGCGGCAGCCCCCAGAGCAGGCTCGCGAGCAAACGACGCTCCGGCCACCTGCGCTGCAAGAGATGATAAGCAACGACGACTCCGAAGGGAATGACGATTCCGATTAATCCCTTCGCCAGCAAAGACGCGCCAACAAACGCGTAGAAGCCTGCGTGCAGCCAACGCCTGAGTTTTTCGTCGCGTTCCAGTTCGGAGGCGAAAAAGCAGGCGAGCGCGACGGTAGTCGTCATCGTGACGATGACATCGAAGCTGACGGCGCGCGAGAAAACTATCAGCCCCGCGCTTGATGCGAGTGCGACGGCGCTCCAGAATCCTAAGGTGCGCGGTTCATCGCTCTCCGTCGTTTCATTTGCCTCAGCCGCACGTTCATGCTCTATAGCGCGCTCGACGCGACGGCCAATCCAGTAAACAACTAGAACGGACAATAGCCCTGCGCAGGCAGGGCCCAGACGCGCGGCCCACTCTGAGATGCCGAAGACTGCGAACGCTGCCGCCACCATCCAGTAAAGCAGCGCGGGCTTTTCAAACCAAGTGTGGCCGCCGAGCGTCGGCGTCACTATGTCGCCGCGCAAAAGCATCTCGCGCGCCACCTGCGCATAACGCGGCTCATCCGGCCCGACAAACGGCAGCGCGCCGATGCCATACAGGTAAAAAGCGATGGCGGCGAAGAAAAAGAGCAGCCATGCACGCTTGTCAGGATTCATTCGTCAGTCGTCCGTTGCAGCCAGTTGTCCGTTGTCAGTTGGCGATTGTTTGTTGCATGATGATGCGACCGGCAAGTATCACCGAAGGCGCGTCAATCTTCAAACTGAGAACGACGGATAACAGGCAAGCTCGACGAGAACAACCGCCGACCGGCAAGAGGCGACTGACAACTACGAAATGAGAAAGCTAAGGACGGCCGTCATCGGCGTCGGACATCTGGGCCGCCAGCACGCGCGCATTCACGCGACGCTCTCCGCTGAAGGACAAACAAACTTCGTCGCCGTCTGCGATAGCGACGAAGAGACCGCGCGCTCGATTGCCTCAGAACGCGGAACAGAGTGGACGTGCGACTGGCGAAATCTCGTCGGGCGCGTTGATGCCGTGAGTCTCGCCGTGCCGACAGAATCGCACGCCGCGATTGCTTGCGAGCTACTTGCGGCGGGCGTCCACGTCCTCGTCGAAAAACCTATCGCGCGCACACTCGAAGAAGCAGACCAGATGATTGCGGCCGCTGAGCGCGGCGGAGCGCTGCTGCAAGTGGGCCATCTGGAACGCTTCAACCCCGCGCTCGTCGCCCTGCGCCCGCACATACGCAATCCGCTCTACTTCGAGATTCATCGCGTCGGAGAGTTTACGGCCCGCTCGCTCGATATTGATGTCGTGCTCGATTTGATGATTCACGATCTGGACATAGTGCAGTGGTTGGTCGGAGAAGATGTGGAGGTAACGGACGTGCGCGCCGTCGGGATTCCTGTGTTGACTGCGCGCGTTGACGCCGCCAACGCGCGTCTTGAATTTGCCAACGGCGCGGTCGCCAACATCACGGCCTCGCGCATCGGCATGGAGAAGATTAGAAAGATGCGCTTCTTTCAGCCGCACGATTACGTCGCGGTTGACTACGCCACACGCTTCGCCTCCGTCAGTAGTCTCGCGCCGCCGCAGGATTCCGCGAGCGCACGGCCCGGCGTTAACGTACGCCAACTGGAAATCAAAGACGTAGAGCCGCTGCGCGCAGAGATTGAAGCCTTCCTCGACGCCGCTGTTAACAAAAAGCCTTCGCCCGTCTCCGGCCTCGACGGGCGACACGCGCTCTCGCTCGCCCTGCGCGCCCTCGAACGCATCCACGAGCACACAGCCAAAGCCGGACTGCATTCTTTGAGCGCGACTAAAGAATCCGCCGTTTGAAGTTGCAAAATTCAAATTCTCGAATCTGAAATTTCAGGAGCTTGTCTCTCAACCCTTGAGCTTTATTTTGTGAACGAAGGCCAACGCGACGAAAAAATCTCATCGTTTCTCTCGGAGCGGATTGCGGCGGGCGATTTCCCTTCAGCCGTCTACATGGTCGCCGCGGGCGCGTCTCCACTGCTGGCCGGTGCATTAGGGCAGGCGGTTCGCTCCGAAGCACATCAATACCCGGCCACGCTTGAGACCATCTATGATTTGGCGTCGCTGACGAAGCCTCTCGTCACGGGCCTGCTCTGCGCGCTCAGCATAGAGAGCGGCGAGCTTAGCCTTGACGAAGCAATCGCACGCCGCCTGCCCGAGTTTGAACGCGAAGACAAACGCAGCATCACGCTCAAACACCTTCTCACACACACCTCAGGTCTTCCCGCATGGCGACCGCTCTACATCACAACCAATGGAGAGCCTGAGCGCGCCCTACAGGCGATTGCAGGTGAACCATTAGAATCCGCGCCCGGCACGCATGTCCGCTACAGCGACCTCGGCTTCATCACGCTGGGCTTTCTCTTAGAGCGAATGATGAACGCTCCTTTGAAGGAGATAGCGCGCCGCGAAATCTTCGAACCCCTTCAACTCACGCGCACCTTCCTCATCCCTGAACAAGCCATACAGACAGAGGCCGCCGCGTGTGAGATTGGCAATTCATACGAACGGCAGATGTGCGAGGAAACGAAGGCGGGCAGCTTCTCCAACTGGCGCGAGCATTTAATCTGGGGCGAGGTGCATGACGGCAACGCTCATTTTCTTGGCGGCGCTGCCGGTCATGCCGGTCTCTTTTCGACCGCGCGCGAAACCCTTCGCATCAGTACACAATTTCTGCCACGCCACACAGAGTTGCTGAAAGATGAAACCTGCGCGCTCTTCCGCACAAACATGACACACGGCCTCGAAGAAGCGCGCTCGCTCGCATGGCAACTGGCAGCAACAACCGACTCGACCGCAGGCCCGCATCTCTCACCCGACAGCTTCGGCCATCTTGGCTTCACAGGCACGAGTTGCTGGATTGACCCTGCGCGTGAGCGCATCTTTATCCTGTTAACAAATCGCACGCACGCGCGCGCTCTTCCCTTCGTCAACATCAACAGCGTCCGCAGACAATTTCACGCGCTGGCAGTCCAATCGCTCGACGAGCGAGAAACCGCAAAGGGACGGGAGACGCTTTGACGGGGAGCAACGAGCAGGCTGCAAGCGCTGATGCGGGGGCGTCGCGGCGAAGGCGCGTGGCGGCTTACCTCGGCCTTGAAAGAAATGTGCTGGCCGTTTCGGCAGCGGTCTTTCTGCTCGGCACGGGCGAAGAACTCTGGAAAAAGTTTCTGCCCAAGTATCTCGAAGCCCTTGGCGCAGGCACGCTCGCCATCGGCCTCTTCGGGACGGCCAAAGATTTCTTCGATGCCATCTACCAGTATCCGGGCGGCTGGTTGGCAGACCGCGTTGGCCGACGCCGCGCGTTTCTCACCTTCGCGGCGGTCGCCGCCGTCGGCTATCTAATCTATCTTTTAAGCCCTACGTGGCATTTCGTCTTTCTCGGCCTTGCTCTCTCGATGGCGTGGCACAGCATGGCGTCTCCGGCCATCTTCGCTGTCATCGGTGATGCGCTGCCAAAGGAAAAACGCGCGATGGGCTTCACGCTGCAATCCATGCTGAAGCGTGTGCCGATGATGCTCGCACCAATCATCGGCGGCGCGTTGATGTTGGCCCACGGTGTTAAAAGCGGAGTCCGCATCGGTCTCATCTGCACGCTCGCGCTGGCGGCTCTAACGGCTTTGATTCTGCTACGCATCAATCTCCCGCTCGTCGTAGGCACACACACGAAACTACGCGGCGTCTGGCGCTCGTTTCATCATGCGCTCAAGCAGTTGCTCATCTCCGACATCATTATTCGCACATGCGAGGCGCTGGCCGAAGTGCTCATCATCATCTACGTGACGAACGTCATCGGCATCAGCGTTGCGCAGTACGGCGTGCTGGTCGCGATTCAGATGACGACGGCCGTGCTGGTCTATCTTCCGTCGGCGCGAATCGCAGACCGCATCGGGCGCAAGCCTTTCGTCATCGCGACCTTCATCTGCTTTGCGCTCTTTCCGCTGGCGGTCGTTGCGGCAAGCGGCTTCGCATCGCTCATCTTCGCTTTCATCATCGGCGGACTGCGCGAGATTGGCGAGCCGTCGCGCAAGGCAATGATTGTTGACTTCGCCGAACCGCACCTGCGCGCACGCACCGTCGGCCTCTACTACCTGATCCGTAGTCTTACCATCTCGCCCGCCGCAGCCCTCGGCGGACTGCTCTGGAAACTCAGCCCACAAGTGCCCTTCGTCACGGCGGGCATCGTCGGCCTCATCGGCGCAGTTGTTTTCGCCCTGACGGTCGAGGAACGGTATGCGAGTTGAGAATCGAAGAGCGGACGGCTTGAAACTAAGGAGCTAATCAACGGAAAATTGTAGTAGTATATGGCGTGCGTCTCCCGCGCTGCTGGTTTATCTGTCATCAACGCCAAAGCCAATGCGTCGTTCCCTCTTGTCAAAAGCCTTAACGCTGCTTGTCGTGCATGCCTTAGTCGCAACTTCGCTCGCACAGGATGCCACGCAGCAAACACGCCCACGCCGCACGCAAACAAACTCTCAACAGCCAGCATCGCCCGCGACCGACGAAACAATCACGACGCGCCTCTCGGCTGAGCCGACGGTGCGCATTGGCCTCATTACCAGCGCACGCTCCGTAACCATCTCGACCAGCGGGCGATTGCTAAACGCCTCTGATGAGAATGCCCCTCCCGTCGCGCTCGCCGCTCCGCGCGTTCGCCTCGAAGCGCGCTGGCTCACGCCTGAGCCTCCCGCCGCGCAGGAAGAAACCTACCGCGTTGAGATTGCGCGTGCGCGTTCGCGCGAGGATGCCGAGCGTGCATCACGCGAGATTAAGGAACTCACGGGCGAGGATTCCGAGGTCAGTTATGACAACACGAGCCGCACGTGGCAATTGCGCGTCGGTTCAAACTTGTCCGCCGCAGAGGCAGACGAACTACGTGCGCGGCTCGAAGGAGCGGGCTTCGCATCAACAATGGTCTCCGAAAGATTGAGCGCCGCCAATCCTTCCACACGCGCCGCACAATCAAGCACGCGGAGCAATAACGACACCGCGCAGCCCATGCGCCCTTCGACAACGAGCGCTGTCCGCCCCGCTGCGCGCATCAGCACGCCGAGCCGCGAGCTTGTGGTCTACAGCACAGCAGGCTCTTCAATGCTCTTTAGCTCGCGTGCGCCAGTCGTCTTCGCTTCAGAAGATGAGAGCAATGCTCCTGTTCGTCTGAACGACAAACCGTATCGCGGTCGTCTCGAAGTGTTTGCTAACGCGCGCGGCGGGCTGACGGTCGTCAACGTCATCGCGCTTGAGGATTACGTGCGCGGCGTCGTGCCAAACGAACTCTCGCCGGGCGGCTACCCTGCCATTGAAGCCTTGAAAGCGCAGGCGGTCGCGGCGCGTACCTACGCGTTGAAGAATCGCGGGCAGTATGCAAAGGACGGTTTTGATTTGCTGCCGACCACGCGCTCGCAGGTTTACGGCGGCCTCTCCACGGAGCACCCGCTCTCGACACGCGCCGTCGAAGAGACGCGCGGCCTTATCGCCACCTACGCAGGCGAGCCAATCAATGCTCTTTACACTTCGACGTGCGGCGGGCGGACAGAACACGCCGAGAATATTTTCAACGAAGCGACGCCATACCTGCGCGGCCGCGAATGTGCACTCGAAGGCCGCGCACACTTCTCGCCCTTCATCATCAAGACCTCGCGCGAGCCAGCCGACATACAGGATGAAGCAAACGCTCAACTCGCACGCGACGCAGCCGTCCTTGCGCTTCATAATTTCGACAATCTCTCGCGCCGCATGACGGACGCATGGCTCTCAAGCCCCGTCTCGCTCGTCGAAGTGCGCAACTGGATTGCAGCGACGGCGCGGCTCGCCAGACAATCCGCGCCCGTCGTCTCCGACGATGCGACGCGTGCGCCCGGCTTCAGCACAGCGCTCTCGGAAGCCGTCTCCGGCCCCGCACGCGCCGACACCCTGCTCGATGATGCAGACGTTGAATACCTGCTCTCTTTCCGCGACGCTGCGGAGATTCCACAGAAGAATCGCGCAGACGTTGCGCTCCTTCTGCGCGACGGATCTCTGGCGCTCTACCCCGACGCAACCCTGCGCCCGCGCGAAGTGCTGACGCGCGCACGCGCCCTGCGCACCATCTCGCGCCTGCTCGAAGCACGCAATCTTTTCCAACTGCAAAAAGGCACAACGCGCCCGACCAGCGCCGGGGCTTTCGTACTGCGTTCAAGCAAGAATCGCGACCAGCCTTTGCAGGTAAGCGAAGACGCCTATCTCTTCCGCGCGTTTGGCGAGACAGCCTATCAGATGCGACAGCTTGCCTTAGTCGGCGGCGAGCCTGCGACGTTTCACGTCAACGCACGCGGGCTTGTTGACTACGTTGAAGTCCGGCCCTCGCCAAACGGCGCGGCCTCCGACCGCTCTTCGCCGTATGCCAACTGGACGACCGCGCTCTCCATCTCCGAAGTCCAGTCGCGCCTCGCGCGCTGGTCCAAAGCCATCGGCTCGCTCACGGACTTACGCGTTGCTGCGCGCGGTTCGTCGCGCCGCGCCATTGATTTAGAAATCACAGGCACGAACGGGACGGCGCACCTGCGCGGCGGGCGCATACGCTCCGCCCTCGGCCTACGCGAACAACTCTTCGTCATTGACCGCCGCTACGATGACACAGGACGCCTGACCGGCTTCGTCTTCACGGGTCGCGGCTGGGGCCACGGCGTCGGAATGTGTCAGGTCGGAGCCTTCGGCTTGGCCCGTGCGGGCTTGAGCTACGACAGGATTTTGAAGACCTACTACACGAACATAGAGCTAACGAAGATATACTAAGCCGGACGACGATGAGCGAACACGGTTCACAGTTAGGAACGCCAGCGATGAAGGTCACGCTCTATGTCGTGCCCGGTTGTCCTTTGTGTGCGCGTGCGCGCGTGTGGCTGAAGAGTCATGGCATCGCGTATGCGGAGCGCGATGTTGCCAACGATTTCGGTGCTCTGCGTGCGATGCACAGATTGACGAGGCAGCGTCTTGTTCCAGTCTTTGAAGCGAGGGGTCTCGCGCTTGTGCGACCGACCGAAGCAGAGCTGGCCGAACTCTTATTATGATTCGCAGATTGCGTCTCTCTCGTGCACAATTAACAGGCGCGCTCGCGTTGCTCCTGCTCGTCTGGCTCGTCATCCTTCTCCGTCTCTTCTTCCGAGCCTCTTGAATCAAGCCACTTGAATTCCACAGTCAAACAGCCGCCGGTTATCGCTATTGTTGGCCCAACCGCTTCGGGCAAAAGCGACTTGGGCATCGAGATGGCGCTGCGCTTCGGTGGTGAGATTATCAACTGCGATTCCGTGCAGGTCTATCGCGAGATAGAGATTGCGACGGCGAAAGTGCCTCTCGCGGAAAGGCGTGGCATTCCGCACCACCTGATTGATTTCGTGCCGCCGGAAGTTAATTACACGGCAGGCGATTGGGCACGCGACGCTGTGCCTGTTATCGAAGAGATTGAAGCGCGCGGGCATCTGGCGCTGCTCGTCGGCGGCTCTGGCTTTTACCTGCGCGCACTGCGCCAGCCCTTCTTCGTCAGCCCGCCGACTGACGAATCTTTGCGCCGCCGGTTGAGCACCATCAGAGAGCGCCGTGGGCCGCTGCACCTGCACGGCATGTTGCAAAGGCTTGATGCTGCTGCGGCGGCCAAACTTTTCCCGCGTGATTGGCCGCGCGTCCAGCGTGCGCTCGAAGTCCGGCTGCAAACGGGCGCGCAGATGTCTGCACAGGCTGAAGCGCGTGCGCCCGTTCCGGCCTGCGCCGCGCGCATTCGAGTGCTGGCGCTTTCGCCGCCCCGCGCGGAGCTTTACCGAAGAATCAACGCGCGTGCCGGAGCACACTTCGCCGCCGGATTAGTTGACGAAGTGCGCAGCCTGCTCGATAAAGGCGTGCCCGCCGCATCAAGCGCGCTCGGCGCTCACGGCTATCGTCGCGTCGTCGAATACTTGGAAGGCAAGCGCGATTACGAGAGCGCCGTCGAGCAGACGAAACTCGACGTGCGACATTACAGCAAGCGGCAATTGACGTGGTTTCGTCGCGAAGAGGGCGTGGAATGGTTCAAGGGCTTCGGCGATGAAGAGGCTGTGCAGGAGCGCGTCGCCGCGCGCATCGCAGAACTAAAAGCATCAGGCGCGAAATAGAACGACGGGAAATAGCCGTCGAGGAGTCGTCGTTCGAGAGAGGGCGTGCGAAAGTCGCTTGACGGCAAAAGTTTGATTTAGTCTGGTGCGTGGTGTAATCTGCCATTACTGTTAATCCGTTTATATTGCAAGGGGGCCGACGGGAGAATAAGGTGGACACGAAAGCTACTCCCCAAAACATACAGGATGCATTTTTGAACACGGTGCGTCGTGAGAAAAGCACCGTCACAATCTACCTCCTGCATGGCGCGAAGCTGACGGGAAGAATCAAGAGTTTCGACAAGTTTTCGGTGCTGCTCGAAACAGGCTCTCAGGAACAGTTGATTTTCAAGCATGCCATCTCGACGATCTCTCATGCGCGGCGCGGCAGTGGAGAATTGCGCACACCTCCGGCCAGCAATTACCCGCACCCGGAAACTTCATCCGAGCCCGTTAATCCCGCCGATTCCTGATGCTCTCTCCATTTTGTGGTTCGGATTTCACTAAAGACTAAAGACGGACGTGGCTGGCGCTTTTATTACTTTTGAAGGCATTGACGGCAGCGGTAAATCCACGCAACTGCGTATGCTCGCGAGCCTGCTGCGTCTGCGCGGCCTCGAAGTCGTCGCGACGCGCGAGCCGGGCGGCACGAGCCTCGGCAAACGTTTGCGTGCCGCCGTGCTCGACGCGCAGGAACAGGTTGACCCGCTCGCAGAACTGCTGCTCTACGCGGCCGACCGCGCGCAGCACGTGCGTACTCTGCTGCGCCCCGCTCTTGAGACGAGCCACATCGTTCTCTCAGACCGTTATGCAGATGCAACCGTCGCCTATCAGGGCGCGGGCCGTGGCTTTCCGCCGGAGTTAATCGCAGAGGTGGTGGAACTAGCGACCGGCGGACTCAAGCCCGACCTGACGCTCATCTTCGACCTCTCGGTCGCAGAATGTACCGCGCGCACGCGCCGCCGCGCAGACAACGAGAGCACAGGCGACCGCCTCGATTCAGAAGACGCAGCCTTTCACACGCGAGTGCGCAACGCTTACATGCAGATCGCTGCGGCCGAACCCGAACGCGTCCGCCTCGTCAACGCCAGCGGCTCAATCAACGAAACGCACGCGCTCGTGCAGGAGATAGTCAATCAATTTCTCGAAAGAAGGGGGATAGCAGCAGAGGCTTAAAAGGATGCGAAAGGGCTGCGCGCCGTTTATTAAGGCGCACGTTTTTCTTTCACCTTTGTCTCTCACTTATTCCCGGTTCCCGACCGATGTTTAAGAGTCTCAACGGAAACGAGCGTGTCAAAGAGATTTTGCAGCGGATGATTAAGTCGCGGCGCGTGCCGGGCGCGCTGCTGTTTGCGGGCGAGGAAGGAATCGGTAAGAAGCTCTTTGCGCTCGAACTGGCGAAGGCGCTCAACTGTCGCCAGCCTGCCGGCACACAAGCCTGCGACGCTTGCCCGTCCTGCGCGCGCATCATGGAATTTGTGCTTCCCGCAAACGACGACAGGGATGCTCACAAAAAGATTGTCTGGAGCGCGCATCCTGATGTTGGAATCATCCGGCCTTACAATCGCGCCGTCTTGGTTGACGCGATGCGCGACCTTGAGCGCGAGGCAAACTTTCGTCCCTATGAAAGCAACGCCAGAATCTTTCTCATCGAAGATGCAGAGAAGCTAAACGAAGCATCTTCTAACGCCATCCTGAAGACGCTGGAAGAGCCGCCAGCCACATCTCATCTTATCCTGCTCACACAGCGCCCGGCCTCCCTGCTGCCGACCATTCGCTCGCGCTGCCAGACGATACGCTTCTCCCCGCTCGCGCCCAACGAAATCGAAGACTATCTCCTGCGACGCGCCAAACAGAAAAAGCTCGCGCCGGAAGATGTGCGCCTGTTGGCCCACGCGGCGCGCGGCAGCATCGGGCGTGCTCTCACGAGCGACCTGGAGGGCTATCGTCAGCAACGCGAAGCGATGCTCGACGTGCTCAACGCGCTCGCTTTGACGAATGATCGCGCGCGACTCCTGCGTGCTTCCGAAGAGATGACGGACGCCAAGCGCAAGGAAGAATATGAGCCGCGCCTTGCGATGCTTGAGGCGCTGATTCACGACGCCTGGACGCTCGTGCTCGACGCTTCCGGCAAACAGTTAATCAATCAGGACCTCTCCGCGCAGTTGAAAAAGATCGCAGCGCAGTTGAGCAGCCGTCGAGCCGCACGCTGGCTCTCTCAAATCGAGACACACCGACGCGGTCTTGAAGTCAACATCAACCGCAAGGTTGCGACAGACGCGCTCTTTCTCGCAATGGCACAGCCAAACGGAGAATAAAGCGGATGCCGGATGATAGATGTTAATGCGCAGCCGTTGACAGTCAAACGGCATCCAGTATCTTTTACGGGGCATGAATAATGGCGAAAAGGATTCTGGTCGTTGACGACGACCCGGAGCTACAGGATTTGGTCGGCTTCGCGCTCAGGCGCGAGGGCTACGAGGTCACGCAGGCAAACGATGCATTCGAAGGTCTGGAAGCGATTGAACGTCAGCCGTTTGAACTGGCGTTGCTCGACGTGATGATGCCCAAGATGGACGGCCTGATGATGCTCTCTAAACTGCGCGAACAGAATAATGATCTGCGCGTCATCATTATGACGGCCCTGACGACGCCTGAGACGGCCATCAACGCGCTGCGCGAACAGGCTTGCGATTTTCTCGTCAAGCCCTTCGATTTACAGCAATTGACCGAAGCCATCGAAGCGGCCTTCAAGCTCGGCCCGCGAGAGATACAGATTGAAGTGCTCTCGGCGCAGCCCGAATGGATCGAGTTGCGCGTTCCATGCGACCGCGCCGCCATTGGCCCACTCGAACGCATGATGGCCCAACTAAAGACAGACCTGCCCAAACAGACGCGCGAGAGCATCACTTACGCTTTCCGCGAGATGCTGCAAAATGCCATCGAATACGGCGGTAAGAATGACCCCAGACAATTCGTGGAGGTCGGCTACCTGCGTTCGCCACGCATCGTCATGTACCGCATCAAAGATCCCGGCGAAGGCTTCAGCATCGAATCGCTCTACAGGCCCAACGGCCCCATCGCCGCCTTCCTCAATCCCGAAGGCGACCCCATCCAACACGAGCGCGTCCGCGAAGATCAGGGGATTCGCCCCGGCGGCTTCGGCATCCTCATCGCACGCGAGATGGTTGACGAAATGATTTACAACGAGCAGCGCAACGAAGTGCTGCTCATCAAGTATCTGGACGGCACGGAGCAGCAATGATGAGCGCTGAACGCGTTGAATGAAGGATGAACTACCAACACGTTCTCCTTGATCGCGCCTCTGCTTCTGCGGTCTGACTGCCGTGCGTGCCTCATAGATTTCAACTAATCCTCTGAACGTAATCACCTTCACACTACCAACGGACATGTCTCTTCAGGCCGACTAACTGCGAGCCAGCTTCTTTGTCATCGCGCTGGCGTCCACAATCGTCAACACTACTGTCTACAATCGTAGACACCTCAACGCATCTTCTCTTCATTACTGAAGCGAGCTGAAGTCTTTCCCTCTCCCTGAAGAGGAAGAATGATTCGGTCTCAATGTTTTTCTCGCGTTATGAATTAAGCGCGCACATGGGCGCAGCAGTCGCGCTCCTTCTGGAAGGCGCGTTCATTGTTAATCAGAAGGGAATACTACCGGCGCACCTTGAGCGCCACTGGAGAGAAGAAGATGTCAGATAGTCAGCAGACAGAGATTTTTTTTAATAACGTATCACGGCAAATGGCTGGCGGCCGCAGGAGTTCTAACAAACTGCGGTATGCGTCAGCCATGCTGTTTAGTTTTGGCCTCGTGTTTTGTTTGACCATTTCCGCGCTGGCCGCGCCGGCAGACCTCGACACGACTTTCGGCACGGGCGGTAAGGTGTTCACCAATACGTTTAACAGCAACGAAGAAGCGCGCGCCGTTGTTGTCCAGCCTGACGGCAAGCTTGTCGTCGTTGGTTATTACAACGTTGATGGAACTCCCGATTTCATGGTCGCGCGCTACAACACGGACGGCTCGCCCGACACTTCGTTTGACGCAGACGGCAGAACGATTACGCCTATCTTCAGCGGCAACAATATTGCGCTTGCCGCCGCGCTTCAGCCTGACGGCAAGATTGTCGTCGCAGGCTTTGCCAGTAATGGCACAAACTCAGACTTCGCGCTCGTGCGCTATAACACGGACGGCTCGCTCGATACCACCTTCGACACAGACGGTATTGTGACGACGCCCATCCTGAGCAGTAACGACATTGCCTTTGCGGTCGCCGTTCAGCCCGACGGTAAAATCGTCGCCGCAGGCTCCGCAACCACCGGCAACAGCACGGACTTTGCACTCGCGCGCTACAACCCGAACGGCTCGCTCGACAGTTCATTCGACACTGACGGCAAATTGACCACGCCCTTTTTCAACAGCTACGAAGAAGCGTATGCGGTCGCGCTTCAACCCGACGGTAAGATCGTCGCCGTCGGATATACGAACCTCGGAGTGAGCGTTGATTACGCCGTTGCACGTTACAACACGGACGGCTCGCTCGATACATCTTTCGATGCTGACGGCAAAGTGAACACACAGATTTTCACCAGTAATCAGGCTTACGCCGTCGCCATCCAGCCCGACGGCAAGCTCGTCATCGCGGGCTATGCTTTCAACGGCGGCTACAGCTTTGCGCTTGTGCGCTACAACCAGAATGGCTCGCTCGATAATTCGTTCGACACAGACGGCAAAGTCACCACCTCCATTCTTGGAAACAATGACGTGGCGCGTGCGGTCGCGGTCCAGCCAGACGGTAAGATTGTCGCAGCAGGCTTCGCGGGCGCAACCACACAGTCGGGCACAGATTTCGAGTTCGCGCTCGTGCGTTATAACCAGAACGGATCGCTCGACAATTCGTTTGACACGGACGGCAAGGCCCTGACGCATTTCTCCGATAACTTCGACATTGCTTACGGAGCTGCCATCCAACCAGACGGTCGCATCGTCGTCGTTGGCTACACGGAGAGCACAGGGGTTAGAAACTTTGCGCTCGCGCGCTACTTGGGCGATGCGAGGCCAAACCGCACTGCCAACTTCGATGCCGACACGAAGACGGACATCTCCGTCTGGAATCCTGCGGACGGATTCTGGTATGCCATAAACAGCAGCAACAACACACCGCGCACGCCCGTCCAGTGGGGCAGCGGCGCTCTTGGTGATTTGACCGTGCCCGGCGATTATGATGGCGACGGCAAGACGGACATCGCCGTCTGGCGCGCGAGCGAGGGCAACTGGTACATCATCCGCAGCAGCGACGGCACGTCTCAGGTCGTCGGCTGGGGACAGAGCGGCGATTATCCCGCGCCGGGAGATTACGACGCCGACGGTAAAACCGATACGGCCATCTTCCGCGCGAGCGAAGGCACTTGGTACATACGCAACAGCGGCGACAATTCCGTCACCGTCAAAGGATGGGGCGCGAATGGCGACCAGCCTGTCGCGGCTGACTACGACGGCGACGGCCAGACAGACATCGCAGTCTTCCGTCAATCGGAAGGCAACTGGTACATCATCACCAGCCGCGACCGCTTTGTGCGTCTCATCAACTGGGGCACGGCTGGCGATAAACCCGTCGCTGCCGATTACGACGGCGATGGTCGTACGGACATCGCAGTCTTCCGTCCAAACGAAGGTGCATGGTACATACGCCCGTGGGCCGGCAATGCGATAACGAAGAGCTGGGGCAACTCGACGGACAAGCCTGTCGCTGCCGACTACGACGGCGACGGGCGCGCGGACATCAGCGTCTACCGTCCATCGGAGTTAAACTGGTACATCATCCAGAGCGCGACAAACACAGTGCGTCGTGAAAACCTGGGCCAGCCGGGTGTGCCTGTGCCTTCGATTCATCCGGCGCAGTAATAGTAGTGGCAGTAGTAAGCGCCGCGCCTTTCTACGGCGTGGAATGAGGCCGGAAGCTATCAGCTAACGGTGAAGACGGCTGCGAGTGCAGAGAGTGCTCGCAGCCGTCTTCGTGTCTTCATCGCCGTTGTCGAGAATGCTCCGAGCAGTTCCCTTTTTATTCGAGATGAATGATTGAGCAGGGAATATTTTTGCGCGTTATAGAGTAAGCGCGCAACTGAAAGCGCGGCGGTCGCAAGCTTGTCACAGAGCGCGACGATAATTAACAGGGGATCTTAACGGCGCTCTCAAGCGCCACAGTACAGAACGAGGAGAGAAGAGATGTTATCCGGCAAGATAGGCAATCTTTTAAATAGCATATTTAGACAGACAAAGGGTGTGCGTAAGAATCAGGGCGGAAGGCGGCGCGCGGCTGCCGCATTGTTTAGCATTGGCCTCGCGTCGTGTTTGACGGTTTCAAGCGCCGTGGCCGCTCCCGCAGACCTAGACGAATCACTCAACGGCGGCGGCTCTGTCGTCACCCCCATTGGCAACTTCGGCGACACTCTGCGCGCCACGGCCATTCAGCCCGACGGCAAGATTGTCGCCGTCGGCTACGCACTCGTCGGCAACACGGACGACTTCGCGGTCGTGCGTTATAACCCGGACGGCTCGCTCGATGAAACCTTCGGCGGCGGCGACGGCATCGTCACCACGCCCATCCTGAGCAGTACGGACCAGGCGTTTGCGGTCGCACTTCAGGCAGACGGCAAGATTGTCGTCGGCGGTCAAGCCTTCAACGGCTCGAACATGGACTTCGCGCTCGTGCGCTACAACACGGACGGCTCGCTTGATACGACCTTTGACACAGACGGCAAGCGCACGCTCGCCATCGGCGCAGCCTTCGACTTCATACACGACATAGCCATCCAGCCCGACGGCAAAATCGTCGCCGCCGGCCGCGCAGGTTCCGGCAGCGCCTACGACATAGCCCTCGCGCGCTTTACCACCACTGGTGCGACCGACAACACCTTCGACGCAGACGGCAAATTAACAACGCCCGTCGGCGCACAGGACGACCGCGCACACGCTATGGTCATCCAGCCTGACGGCAAAATCGTCGTCGCCGGAGTGGCGACGCGCACGATAACTAACGGCACAGGCGGAGACTTCGCCCTCTTGCGCTACAACTCGAACGGCTCGCTCGATACGACCTTTGATGGCGACGGCAAACTTATTACCCCTTTCAGCGAAGTCGGCGGCTCGGCGGAAGCGCTCGCGCTGCAACCCGACGGCAAGCTCGTCGCCGTCGGCTATTACTGGAACGGTGAGAACTACGATTACGCGCTCGCGCGTTACAACCCGAACGGCTCGCTCGACACGACCTTTGACGGCGACGGCAGACTGATGACGACCGTCGCTCCCGGCACAGGCTCCGAGATGGCCTACGCAGTCGCCGTGCAACCCGACGGCAAGATTGTTTTCGCAGGCAACAACTCTTCAGACCCGTCCGGCAGTTTCACCACCATCCGTCTCAATCCGAACGGCACGCCCGACGCGACTTTCGGTAACGATGGCGTCTCGACCGAATTCATCTTCGGCAGCACGGACACGGCCTACTCGCTCGCCATTCAACCCGACGGCAAGATTCTCGCCGCCGGTGCTACCAGCGGGCCCAACTTCGACTTCCTGCTCGTCCGTTACAACGGCAACGAGAAGCCGAACGAGATTGCCAACTTCGACACGGACCGCAAGGCCGATGTCTCCATCTGGAATCCGGCAGACCACAACTGGTACTTCATCAACAGCACCGACGGCTCTACGCGTACACACTTCGATTGGGGCAACGGCGACCTTGGCGACCGCGCCGTTCCCGGCGACTACGATGGCGACGGGCGTGCGGACATCGCTGTCTTCCGTCCATCAGAAGCAAACTGGTACGTCGTCAAATCCGGCGACGGCTCGACGCTGCTCAAACACTGGGGCAACCCTACGGACATCCCAGTCCCCGGCGACTACGACCTTGACGGCAAGACCGACACGGCAGTCTTCCGTCCCAACGAGGGCATGTGGTATGTGCTCAACAGCCGCGACCAGTCAGTGACCCAGCGCAGTTGGGGAACGAACGGCGACGTGCCCGTGCCTGCCGATTATGATGGCGACGGGGCGACAGACTTCGCCGTCTATCGCCCTGCGGACGGCAACTGGTACATCATTACCAGCCAGGACCGCTTCGCACGCATCGTCAACTGGGGCAACTCAACCGACAAGCCTGTCGCTGCCGACTACGACGGCGACGGACGCACCGACGTGGCAATCTTCCGCGCCTCGGAAGCTAACTGGTACATTCGCCTCTGGACCGGCGCGGTGATTCTACAGAACTGGGGCGAGGGCACAGACAAACCCGTGCCTGCGGACTACGACGGCGACGGTAAGACTGACATTGCCGTCTGGCGCGCATCAACCTTCAACTGGTACATCCTCGACAGCACGACCAACGCGGGCCGCGTCGTGCAACTCCAACAGCCGGGCGTCCCCGTCGCCTCGGCCTACCTGCCGCAGCAGTAAGACCACGCGCGGCAGTACGAACAACAGAAATGGCTGTGAGCGATGATGATGCTCGCAGCCGTTTCTGCTTCTTAACTTTCCGCTCGCTTATTTAGACATAAAAGGATTGTGTTTAGCTTCGGATGGCGGTAAAAGTTACCTTGAGATGTGATTGACCGCTCAGAGATGTAATTTACGTATCAGGTGAAAGCTGTACCGCATCCGGCGGTAATTGCCGCTTTAGAGGATACCAGGCTGCCAGTAGCGGTCTAATAGTAGTAGTTCGGCTGCTACTCGAAATGTTTACCTTCGAAAGCTATAATAAGATGGTCGGCAATACGGCTCGGGTACAGATACAAGTCGTCTAGCTAATCCAAGGTAGGTTAGGATAAAATCAAACACCTAAAATTTATGGCAAGTATAGACTTCAATTTATTCAAAATTCTCTGGAAAAAGGTCGAAGAGAAGTTTGTTAAGAATGGAGAGCCGTTTACCTTTGAAAATTTAAATAGTAGAGGAGTGAGCCTGAGAAAAGTTGACTGGGACAAGATCAACAGCAAACTTGAGCAGGATGAAACGCCGAAAGATATAAATTTATCTGAGTCAGCCCGTAAAGCTCTATATAAATATATGGGGATTGAGCGACTGACAGATTTAGATATTATTTCGGAAGAAATAAAAAGAAACGATAATAAATCGGGCGCTGCGAATATAGTTTTTTTAGGTAGAAAAGATGAACTGAATGAATTAAATGATTTTTTGGCGAATCCTGAGCTTCGTATTTTGGAGTTGTATGGTTTACCAATGATTGGCAAAACCGAATTAATAAATTACTTCTTAGATAAGAATCAAATTGCCCAAAACTATAAAAGCGTTAGGGTCAGACTTAATCCGCAACCTGACGACCCAGAGCTAAAACTAAGTAACATTGTATTTGAAGGTCGAGATTTCAACGATTTTTCAGATTATTCCTCAAATACGCTAATAGTCCTCCAAAACTTTGAAGAGATTTTAAGGTGGATAGGGCATCCTAAAGAACTTCATAACATACAAGATAAATATTCAAAAATCAGAGCATTTCTAAAAGAGGTCATTAACGTAGACACGATAAAGTTAATAATAGAGAGCCGTTTCAAGATTAATTTTCGCTCTATTCTCTCGAACGTCACGCCATGGCCTATCGAAAGTCTGGAAATCAAAGGCGTTAAGAGGGAAGAATTCTGGAAGTTCTACCGCTCTAAAAAGTTTTCACGCGCACAGTTTGAACGACTCTGCAATAACTTCAATGATCATACAGGATTATTAACCCTCGCCTATAACGACGATTTCATTTATGGGGACTTAATTGATGCAGTGTACCGCCCGAAGGACGCAACCGTCTATCTATGGGAACACGTAGGAGATATCGTTGAGCGATTAGAAGGTCGCGAAATACTCAGCCTGTGTGCGCTGACTCTTCTGAAAGAGCCTACCACTTTGGAGAACCTTTACAGCTATTTAATATCGCCGGGGGCTTTTCAAGACGAACTCGAGGTAGATGATTCTTTACGGTCGTTAGAGAAAAAGTTGCTGATTCAGGTAAAAGGTGTTCTCTACGAATTGAATCCTTACGTTAGAGAAGTCTGCTTCACTTTCTTAACAAAAACACGGAAGAGAGAGATGCAAGTCATCTCGCAATTACCTTACTTCAAAGTGCATGGCGAGGAACCAATCTACAATCCCATTCGCCAAGCACAAGACCGTGGTGATTATATGTATCTCTTCAGATTGGGGAAAGAGTTGAGGGAAGCCGGCAAATACGATGATGCATTAGAAGTTATTGAAGCAGGTTTACCAATAAATCCTCAACCGAAGTACGTTCTCAATGAAAAGGCTATTTGTTATCGAGATAGCGGTCAGCTAGATAAAGCCATTGAAATTTGGAATACACTGAAAACTGATTACAAACATCTTCCTGCCTTCCGAGAATTGGCTGCTTATTATCGTGAAAACAAGCAGACCAAAAGGGCTATTGAAATTCTAGAAGAGGCTAGGAAAGTTGACCCTAACGATGTCATAACTTTAACTGAGCTAGCCATCTCCTACTCTGATAATAAAGACTACGAAAAATCCATAGCGTCGGCCAAAAAAGCAATTAATTTGGGTGATAACTATTGCTACATTGTTCTAGCCAATACTTACCAAAGAATGGATGATTTAGAAAAGGCTTATCAAACTGCTCAAAGCGGGGTTGAAGCGACCAACAGAAAGGATCATCGCCTGATTGAGAAACTTCACGAACTGGAAAAGCTCGTAGACCAGCCACCTAAAACTATAAGTAAGTCGAACCCATTAAAAGTTTTTATTTCTTACTCTCATCGTGATGAAGAGATAAAGGAACGGATAGATGTTTTTTTAGCAACCCTTAAAAGAGAAGGAAAGATCGAAACATGGAATGATCGAAGGATACCTGCCGGAGATAAGTGGGATAATACAATCAAGACTGAGTTGGAGGTTGCTGACATTATCTTGCTTCTTATCAGTCAGGATTTTATTAAATCGGAATACATCTGGGACGTTGAACTGCCGCGCGCACTAGAAAGACACGAAAGAGGAGAGGCAGTAGTAGTACCCATTTTTGGTCGTGCAATTGATGATTTTAAAGAAATGCCATTTGCCAAATTAAACGGGCTGCCTAAAAATGCTGAGCCTATTAATTCGTCGGATAATGATAATGCATTGGCAGAGGTTGCCAGAGGCATAAGGAAAATTGTTGTAAAACTGCTTGAGGAAAGAAGTCATTAGATGGAGACGACAGGAAGCCTTGGACAAGAAAATTTGAGTTTCTGCTAAAACAAGATGAGAAAGACTTTGAAAAATTAATAGTGGGAAAGCAAAACAAGTTCAGCAAATCCGTTGAGTGGTTATGAATAACGCGTAGCCTAACACCTCATTCAACCCGACCGCTCGATAGCATCTCTTTCATTCGTGAGTTAGCTATCTTGATGAGCTTATTTGATAGCGACGAGTTCCGGCTCTGACTGCGTTTTCTTCTCGCCTTCGGCCACGAGTTGTTCAGCTTCCTTAACGAAAGCCTCAACGATGTCTGCGCCGGCGACTTTTCGCATCGGCACGCCGTTCTTGTAAATCATCCCGACGTTGCGCCCGAAGGTGACGCCGAGTTGAGAATCATGCGCCTCGCCCGGCCCGTTGACGGCGCAGCCCATGATGGACAAGTGCAGCGGCTCTTCGATGTGGGCGAGACGACGTTCTATCTCCGTGACGATGCCTACGAAGTCGTCAACATCGAGACGCCCGCAGGTCGGGCAGGCGACGACCGTCACGCCGCGCTTCCGTAGTTCCAGAGATTTCAGAATCTCCCAAGCGACGCGCACCTCTTCCTGCGGCTCGGCGGCCAGAGAGACGCGAATCGTATCGCCTATGCCTTCATGCAGCAGTATGCCGAGGCCGATGGCCGATTTAACTGTCCCGCTGAAAGATGTGCCAGCTTCAGTGACGCCGAGATGCAAGGGGTAATCAACCTGCGCGGCGAGCAAACGATAGGCGGCGACCGTGCGATGCACGTCGGAAGCTTTGAGCGAGATGATGGTGTCTGTGAAGCCTAGGTCTTCGAGGATGCGTATGTGACGCTTGGCGGATTCGACCATCGCTTCGGGCGTCGCCGTGCCGTAGCGTGCGAGCAAATCTTTTTCCAGCGAGCCGCCGTTAACTCCGATGCGAATTGGAACCCGTTGCGCCTGCGCCGCGCGCACGACCTCGCGCACACGCTCATGCGCGCCGATGTTGCCAGGGTTCAGCCGCAGCTTATCAATCCCTGCGTCGAGCGCCATCAAAGCCAGCTTGTAATGAAAATGTATGTCTGCGACGAGCGGCACATCCGGCACACGCTTTCTAATCTCTTTCAGCGCGAGCGCAGCATCCTTATCCGGCACGGCCACGCGCACGATCTCGCAACCGGCGCGCATCATCTCTTCAATCTGCGCGACGGTCGCCCCAACGTCCGCCGTATCAGTCTTCGTCATAGACTGCACGACGACCGGCGCGCCTCCGCCAATCTGCAAGTTCTTAACCTTAACGGCTCTCGATTGTCTCATCATTTGTCCAGAGTCCAAGGCCCAAAGTCCAAAGTCGTAATTATGTTCCTGACCTTGGACTTTAGACTTTAGACATTGCACTATTTCTGCGGTGCTGTCGCCGCCGGCTTCTCTTCTGTGTTGCGTCCGCTCGAAGCCTTTTTAATAATGTCATTGGTAATGACAAAGCCCATCAGAAGGAGCAGCATGACGAAGCCGACCTGTTGAATTCGCTCGCGCATCGTCATCGAAAGCTTGATGCCGACCCAACTGAGCACGGCCTCTATCAGCAATAGGAAAATCGCGCCGCCGTCGAGCACGGGAATCGGCAGCAAATTGAAGACGCCGAGGCTCAGGCTCAAGAATCCGAGCATACTAAAGACGCCTGCCCAGCCGAGTTCGTTGGCGGCTGTAGAGGCTGCCGTGTAAATGCCTATCGGGCCGGAGAAGGTGTTGCGCGCAGAGCGCTGGCCTTTAAAGAGTTGGCCCAGAGCTTTGCCAGTCAACCGTAGTATCTCTATGTTGAAGTTGACGGCGTAGGAGGCTGCCGAGAGAAGCCCGACTCTTTCGCGCGGCGGCGGCTGGTAGCCGATGCCTAGAATCTCTCTTCCGTTGGGAAGCTTGCGGACGCTGGCCGTCAACTCCTGTTGTTGTCCACCGCGTTCGATGGTCAGACGGAACGGCTCCTTTTTGTGTTCCTGAACAAATCTAGTTACCTGCTCTGCGCTCTGCACAGCCTCGCCGTTAAGCGCCATGAGACGGTCGCCGACCTGCAAGCCTGCTGCTGCCGCGCCCGATTCGGCCTCGACGCTGCCGATGATGACGGGAATGTTGCCGAAGGACGGATAGAAGTCCATGTCGCCGACAATCTCTTCGCCGTCAACGCGCTTGGACGGTGTAATCGTCAGCGGAATACGCTGGCCGTTGCGCTCTACGACGAGCGGCAGTTGTTGTTCCGGCGAGAGGAGTGAGTCGCCCTTGATGCGATCCCAACTCGGAGACTCTACGCCGTTGAAGGAGACGATACGGTCGCCGGGCTGCAAGCCTGCAACGGCAGCCGCGCCATTCTCAACCACACGGCTGACCACCGGCGTCGGACTAACGGGCACGCCGTAGAGCAACGCGGCGGCGAGCGGAATCGAGAGCGCCGTCAGGATATTCATCACCGGCCCGGCCACAGCGACCAGCACGCGCTGCCAGCGCGGCCGCAAATTAAACTGCTCTTCCTTCGGAATATCCGAAGCGCCCTCGCCTTCAATCGCCGAGTTTGATTCGTCGCCTCCGAGCTTCACGTAGCCGCCGAGCGGAATCGCCGAGACGCGATAATCGGTCGTTCCCCATTTTCTTCCAAACAACCGCGGGCCGAAGCCGACGCTGAAGGTCTCAACGCGGATTTTCAACAGCTTCGCGACGATGAAATGACCAAACTCGTGTATGACGACGGCAGCGCCCAGGATAAAGATGAACGCCAGCGCCCCAATTAGATAGCTCATTGCAACTCCACTCTCGCTCTCTCAATTAACAGCAGTCAAAACACACAAATCAACAGTTTAGAGTCAATGGCTCTAAACCGGGTTGTATACGTGAGTTTACACTGAATAGGTAAAGATAGTCCAAAGTCCAAGGTCCAAAGTCCAAAGTCAAGACGCACGGGTTTGACTTTGGACTTTGGACTCGATTCAGCCGGCCGCGACTTTTGCTTCGCGTGCGGCCTGCTCAATAAAGTTTGCGGCAGCAAGCCGTGCTTCGCGGTCTGTTTCGAGTACGACTTTGAGACTGCTGACGGGGCGCGTCGTGTGAGCGTCCATCACCTGCTCTATGACGCGCGGAATATCCGTCAGAGCTATCTCTTCATCAAGAAAAGCGCGCACGGCCTCCTCGTTGGCAGCGTTCATCGCGGCGGGCAGCGTGCCGCCCGCTCTGAGCGCACGGTAGGCCAGAGAGATACAGGGGAAACGCTCCATGTCTGGCGCTTCAAAATGGAGTGTGGAAAGCTCCGTCAAATCGAGCGGCGGCAACTGGCAAGGATAACGCTCCGGGTAGGTCAACGCATACTGTATGGCGTGGCGCATATCCGTCACACCCATCTGCGCGATGACAGAGCCGTCAACCATCTCGACCATCGAATGAAGCACGGATTCAGGATGCACCAGTATGCCTATCTCGTCCGCGCCGAAGCCGAAGAGCCAGTGTGCCTCTATGACTTCAAGGCCCTTGTTCATCAGGGTCGCCGAATCAATCGTAATCTTCGCGCCCATGCTCCACGTCGGGTGTCGCATCGCTTCATCAACCGTTGCCCCGCGCATCTCTTCCTTCGACTTTAAACGGAACGGGCCGCCCGATGCCGTCAAAATCAGACGACGCACTTCGCGCATGTTCTCTCCGCGCAAACACTGGTGCAGCGCGTTGTGCTCCGAGTCAACAGGCAAAATCTCCGCGCCCGCTTCGCGTGCGGCGCGCGTCATCAACTCGCCCGCCATCACCAGCGTCTCCTTGTTCGCCAGCGCGACACGCTTGCCCGCTTCCAAGGCCCTCAAGGTTGGCACAAACCCGACAGCGCCGACCGTCGCAGAGACGACCACATCCGCATGATCGTCAGTCGCCGCTGCCACTAAGCCCTCTTCGCCAACCATCACGCGCGGCGCACTAATCTCCATCCCGCGCAGCCGCGCCTCCAACTCCGCAGCACATTCTTCAGACTCAACCGAAACCAACTCCGGCCGGTGCTGCGCAATCTGCTCCGCGAGCCTCTCTACATTCCGGCCGGCGCAGAGCGCCACGACGCGAAACCGTTCCGCGCCAAAAGATTCAACGACGCGCAGCGTGTTGCATCCAATCGAGCCTGTCGAGCCTAAAATAGCGATGCCTTTAGCGTTCATAAAAAAGCGTTTGGTACTTAATGGTCAGCGAAGCTGTCCGTCTCTGTTTTCAATCGCCTACTAGAAATAGAGCCGCCCGAAATAGTAGATGAGCGGTGCGTTGAAGAGCAAGCTATCGAGCCTGTCGAGCAGCCCGCCGTGGCCGGGAAGAATCTGCGCCGCATCTTTCGCGTTCGCACCACGTTTTAGTGCGCTTTCCGTCAAATCTCCGACCACTCCGAGCACATTCATCAACGCCGCCAGCGGCAGCGCCAGTTTCAAAGGTAACTGCGGAAAAAACCAGTAGTGCGCAACGGCTCCCATCAGCAGGCTCGCAAGCATCCCGCCGACAGCGCCCTCCCAAGTCTTCCCCGGACTAACATTCGGCGCGAGCTTATGACGACCGAACGTGCGCCCTGTGTAGTAAGCGCCCGTGTCCGAACCCATGATGACGAGGAAGAAGAACGCCAGCAGGTCGGCCGATAACGCCTGCCCAAATCCCGTCCGCACAGCGACCAGATGACCGCCCAACAGCGCAACGTACATCACGCCGAGAATCGTCGCTCCCGCAGACGCCATCATCCGCTCAAACGGAGCGCCGCGAAGCATCTCCGCCGCGAGCGTGATAATCGTAAACGCGGGCAGAATCAGCAACAGCAGCGGCGGCTCGTCAAAATAAAAGACGGTCAGGATAGCAGCCGCCGCAGCAAACCCGACCAACACGTCCGGCTTCATCTCACGCCGCCGCGCCAGCATCCAGAACTCATACAGGCCCAGCACCATCGCCGCTAAAGCTAACGCGACAAACAGGGGCGCGAGCCATGAAACTAAGATTGATGCGATAAGAATGGGAAGGACGATGGCGGCAGTGATGATGCGTGACATTTACGATTGTGATGAATAAAGAAGTGATGAGTAATGAGTGATGAGTAATGAGTAGTTGCCTTTAACTCATCACTCATTACTCATCACTTAATTTAGAATTCCAACTCTGCGAATAGTGCTGCGACCTCAAGAGTAAAGCCGGGGACGACCTGCTCGCCGTCGAGAGTCTCGCCGCTGCGCAGGAGGCGGTCAGGCTGCGGAGAATGATAGACCAGCACAATCTCCTCCGACGGATTAATCACCCAGAGCAGGCGCGTGCCGTTTTCAAAATACTCGACTATCTTTTCGTGCAGCAGTTCGATGGTATCGCTCGGCGAAAGTATTTCGACAACGAGGTCGGGCGCGCCATCGCCAAACTTTTTCGGCGGGCGCTTGAGACCCTGCAAGCGTTCTTTAGCGAGAAAGGAAACGTCCGGCGAGAGAAAGTTTTTCTTCTTTGGGAGGCTCGGGTTTTTCGGCTTCATCCAGTAGCCAGCGCTTGAGCCGCAAACGATGCCAAGCTTATGTTCACGAACGAAATTAGCGAGAGCCGCAATCACACGAACGCCGATTACTTCGTGCTCGATTCCTGCCGGACTCACAAAGAGTTCTCCTTTCACAACTTCATACTTATTGCCGTCCTGCGGAAGCGCCTGAAGTTCGTCGTCAGTCCAGATTTTTTCTTCGACAATCGTTTCCATAAGTTTGAAAGCTACATGCTACCTCGCGTTGGCAACTAACTTGAGGCCGCCGAAGCGACGGTCGCGGCGCTGGAAATCAGCGACGGCTTCGAGCAGGTGCACGCGGCGGAAGTCGGGCCAGAGCGTGTCCGTGACATAAATTTCGCTGTAGGCCGTTTGCCAGAGCAGGAAGTTTGAGAGGCGCAGTTCGCCGCTGGTGCGCACGAGCAGGTCAAGCTCAGGCAAGCCCGCCGTATAAAGCTCGCGCTCTATATCCTCTTCCGTCAAATCGGCGGGCGTTTTCCCTGCGGCCAGCAGTCGCTCTGTGGCGCGACGGCAGGCATCAACGATCTCTGCGCGCCCACCGTAGTTGAGAGCGATGCTCAGGACCATGCCTGTATTGTGTGCGGTGTGCTCGGCGGCGCGCGTTATCTCGCGCCTGACGTTTGGAGCGAGCGCATCTATGCGCCCGATGGCCTGAAAACGTATGTTCTGCCGGTGTATTTCTTCCAGTTCAAGCCGCAGGTAGCGCCTGAGCATACGCATCAGCGCATCAACTTCAAAACGCGGGCGCTTCCAGTTTTCCGTAGAGAAGGCGTAGAGCGTGAGCGCGCCGAGGCCGAGGCGTGCGCCCGTATCAACGGCGGCGCGCACGGCTTCGACTCCGGCGCGATGGCCTGCGATGCGCGGCTGGCTGCGCTGCGCGGCCCAACGCCCGTTGCCGTCCATGATAATCGCGACATGGCGCGGCAGGCGCTTCCAATCAATGCCCGCCAGCAGCATCTCGTCGCGCGTGCCCTTCTGCACAATTTCAGCGAAGTCTGAAAGCATTGGTTTTCGGAACGGTGAACTAGGAACGATGAACGCGGAATGAAAAGCAAGCTGCTTCTACTTCATCGTTCCGCGTTCATCGTTCATCGTTTCACTTAACGTGTCGCATGTCAATCATAGTGAACGCGCAGGAGCGTCAGGCCGTGTGCGGGCGCTGTCGTGATTAAGAGCGGGCGGTGGCCGCTCTCGATGGCGGCTGCGACCGGCTGAAGATCGAGAGAGCCAAGCCCGACCGCGAGCAGAGCGCCGACGATGCTGCGCACCATGTAACGCAGGAAGCCGTCGGCGCTGGCCTTAATCTCAATCAGAGACGCGCACGCGCGCTCGTCAAAGCGCTCATCAACCGCGAGTTCCCTGATAGTGCGGACGCGCGACTGCGCCTCTGTTTGCGCGGCGGAGAAGGCCGTCCAGTCGTGTTCGCCTAAAAACAACTGCGCGGCCTCTCTCATGCGTTCGAGATTCAGTGTGCGCGCTTCGTGGTATGCGTAGCGCACCCAGAAGGGCGAGATGACGTGTGCGTTGACGATTCTGTAAAGGTACGTCTTCCCGCGCGCAGAGAAGCGAGCATGAAAATCATCTGTGGCCGCTTGAGCCGCGACGACGCGCAGGTCGCGCGAGAGATTGCCGTTGATGGCGGCGCGCAGTTTTTCCGGCGGCATCTCGCGCTGCAACTGCACGCTCGCCACCTGCCCCTCCGCGTGCACGCCCGCATCCGTTCGTCCAGACCCGTTCACGACCACAGCGCGTCCGTCGAGCACAGACAACACGCGCGTCAACTCGCCCTGCACCGTGCGCTGCCCACCCTGCATCTGCCAGCCGTGAAAGTCCGTCCCGTCATACTGGAGCGTCAAACGATAGTTCATAAAAAATAGTGATGAGTGATGAGTGATGAGTAACAGAAAAACGCTCGTCACTTGCTTTAACTCATCACTCATTACTCATCACTCATCACTTCTTTCCTGCTCCCCGGCTTGACGGCCTGCTCGCCGCGTGCGCAGAGGGGGCAAGCGCTTTGGGCGAGGGCTGGAACGTCGAGTGTGGCGAGCGCGATGCGTGGGACGCCTACGTCCGCGCGGCCCGATGAACGGTCTATGATTGATGCTGCACCGACGATGCGAGCGCCAGCGCTTTTGAGTGCTTCGATGGTTTCGCGCGTCGAGCCGCCCGTCGTTATCACGTCTTCGACGACGAGCACGCTCTCGCCGGGGCGAATGGTAAAGCCGCGCCTGAGCGTCATGTGTCCCTCCGCGTCGCGTTCGGTCCAGAGGAATCTAGCGCCGAGTGCGCGCGCGACTTCGTAGCCGATGACGAGGCCGCCGATGGCTGGCGCGGCTACAGTCTCTACTGATTCGCCCTGGTAGCTCGCGGCCAGCGCGCGTGCAAATGATTCGGCTTCGGGCGGATGCTGTAGGACGAGCGCGCATTGCAGGTAGACGGAGCTATGCAGGCCGCTCGATAAAACGAAATGGCCTTCGAGCAATGCGCCCGTGCGTTTGAATCTACTGATGACTTCTCCGGGTTGCAAAAAGGGCTTCTCCTTCCACTTTATTCCGCGGCGCAAGCAGGCTACAATGCGCAGGTGATGATGACGACGGCTCCTCGCAATCTGGTCTCCGATTCTCCGCTGGTCCAGGAGGCAATTGACCTGCTGCGCGTTTGCGGGGGGCGTGCTCCTGCCGCAGACATCGCGGACATAGTCTTGAAGCTGCCGGACCTCGAAGCGGAGCTGGCGACGCTGCTCGTCTCAGACCTGATCCGCGACGACCACCGATTGCGCCTTGCAAACGATGCGATGGTCGAGCTTGTCTGCGAAGACGTTGAATCGCGCGTGCTGCATGAATCGGACTTCGTCGTCGTTGACGTTGAGACCACGGGCGCGAAGACGCCGCCCGGCCGCATCACGGAGATTGGCGCTTATCGCGTCAGCCGGGGACGTATCGTGGCTGAGTTTCAAACGCTGGTCAACCCGGAAACGTTGATTCCGCCCTTCATAGTGCAACTGACGGGCATCACAAACCAGATGGTGAAGGACGCGCCCATCTTCGCGGATGTCGTCGAAGGCTGGCTCGACTTTGCAGCGGACGCCGTGCTCGTCGCACACAACGCGCAGTTTGACGTGCGCTTTTTGAATCACGAAATCAAGCGCGTCTTTCCGGGCCGCCGGATGATTAATTCACACCTCTGCACCGTCAAGCTCTCGCGCCGCATCTTTCCGGGGCTGACCAACTATCGCCTGCACACCATCGCAGATTATTTCACGATTCCGATTATCAACCGTCACCGCGCTGCGGACGACGCCCTCGCGACCGCAGAGATTTTTATACACATCCTCGCGCGCCTGCGCCAGCACGGCGTCCGCGACGTGGCCGGAGCGCGCCTCTTCCAATTCCTGGCGACCAGCGAGGCCTCCTGCTGAGCCGACTCTATTCCGTGCATTTCAAGCTAAAACAAGGCCCGCGCACGCCATAACATGGCCGTCGTATGCCTTACACTCGCCAGTGTAGGGCCTACGCTTGCCTGCGCATGCCCTACACTCGCCTGCGTATGCCTTACACTGACGAGCGCGAGGCTTACACTCGTGAGTGCGGAGCTTACACTCGCCAGTGTAAGCCATGCGCACCACTGTGTAAGCCATGCGCAGGGCTGCGTATAGACTGCGCAGCGGTGCGCGGGCGATGCCGGTGTTTTGTTTTGACACAAACGGGATGGCGCAAAAGCCTGTTGGGTGCAACTTAACTTGACGACTCGGCAGCCGCGCCTGCCGCTTTGCGCCGCCAGAGCGTGCGCGCGATGAAAAAGGCTGCGACGAGCAGGATGAGGCCGATGCCTATGAGACCTATGCGCTGGAAGTAGCGCATGATGAGGACCTGTATCTGTTCGCCGTAGCGCTGGACGAGGATGCCTTCGAGGAAGAAGCGTGCGGCGCGTCCGAAGGCTATGGCGAGCGCAAACCGCAGCACGTTTAAGCGGAAGACGCCCGAAGAGATGACGAACAGTTTCAACGGAAACGGCGGCGGCAGGATAGAGACGACAAAGAGCGCAAAGACATCGTAGCGGTCAATCAACGTTTTGACGCGCTCCTGCTTCGACTGGGAAAAACGAGAGAGCGCGCGACGGCCCGCGCGCCGCGAGATGTAGTAGAGCACAACGCAACCGGCGACCGAGCCGAGCGTGGCCGCCAGCGCATAGACGGGCATCAACTCCGGGCGATGCGCCGTCAAGACCATCATCGCCGCATCCGGCCCAAGCGGCAGCGGAATCAATGCCGAATCCAGAAACGCCAGCCCGAACAGCCCCAACGGCCCGTAAGCAATCAACGCGTCAACAAGACGACGCAGGAAACTCTTCAATGTGATTTAAGATCCCTTCCCCAACAATTTACAGGCCATCTCAACACTCAGCTACAACTTCACTCAACCCTTTGCGCCTTACGTTTTATTTTAGCGCCTTTGCGAGAAAAGCCGTTCACGCAAAGGCGCAACTAAAGAAAAACCGAAGGCGCAAAGAATTGAGTTCTGCTTTTGACGCGTGTTCTTAGTCTGCCATCGAATCGCTTGCTCTGGTCTCTGCGGGCTGCTCGGCGAGCGCGTCAAGTTCTCTTCCGTCCTCAACATCTTTGCGCGCGGCATCGTCGCCCGTCTTACGGCCGAGGCGTTTCTTAATCAGGTAGAGGATGAGGCCGACCGCGCAAGCGCCGACGACGACGGCCAGAATAGGAAACCCATATTTTTTAATAAACTCAATTACCTGCCGCCCGTAAAAAATCGCGAGCGTCGCCTCTATGTAATAACGCAGGCTGCGCGCGATCATAATCGTCATCATAAAACGCCAGCGCGGGTATTCGAGCGTGCCAGCGGTGGCGACGAAAATCTTAAACGGCATCGGCGGCGGCAAGAGCGCCGGAACGGCCAGTGCCAGAAAACCGAAACGCGCGTAAGCACGCTCAACACGTTCTATGTGCTCCGTGCGAAAACGCTTGCGCAGGACGGCCTGACCACCGCGCCGCAGAAGCGTGTAGAGCAGCAGGCAGCCGATGACGGACCCTGCGGCGGCAAATAGTGGAAAGTAGAAGACGGCCTTGTGGTCGTTGGCGACGCGCATCACGACCAGGTAATCGTTAATCTCCGGCAGCGACAGCAGAGAGGAATCGAGCGCACCGATAATCAGCATCGAAGGCCCTGCGACGTACATCGGCACGCCGATGATAAACGTCTCCAACCACTGGACGACGCCCGCGAACGTTTGATTAAAGCGCGCGAAGATGGAGCGTAGCCAATCGAACATAAATAAAGTGATGAGTGATGAGTGATGCGTAATGAGTAACAGAAAGAAAAGGTTTTCTACTCATCACTCATTACTCATCACTCATCACTTCTTTATTTTGCCGGAGTGAAAATGCTGGGGGTGTCGTAGGTGACGCCGAAGGTAACGCCGGAGCGGGGGCTGAAATCCGTTAAGCCTGCGATGCCTGCGAAATCAAAGTGCAGTCCCGAAGCCTTGACCTGCACGCCGAGGCGCGCCTCCGCCTGACTCTCCGTGCCTAAGGGGGCGCTGCCGCCGCGCGTGTTGGCCCGCCCGTGTATCTCGCCCGCGAAGCTGATGTTCTTCGTCAGCCGGACAATGCCCGCGAAGCCGTAGAGCACAACGTCGTTCTGCGTAAAGCGCTCGATGGGCGCTGTCAGGATGCCGAGGCCCAGATTGCCGAAGGTATTGACGCGCCCGTCGCGCCCGAATTTTTTGCCGACGAGAATCGTGCCGAAGGCGTTTATCTGGTTGACGCCGATGGCACGCGTCTGGTTCGAGTTTGGCAGTTGGACGCCGAGACGGAAGCCGAGCGAAGGGCCACGCCGTGTCTCTGCGCGGAGCTTGATTTTGGTTGAGAGGATAAAATCGCCGACATCGTTGGTCGAGTTTGTGCCGGGCGTAAATCCGAGCGGAATCGGAGATGGCACGGTCTGCGAGTTGATGCTCAGTATATTCTGCGCTACGCCGTCAATCTGGAACTCCACGTTCGGCGCAAGCCCGACGTTGATGCCGATGACGCCAAGCCGCGTTAAGTCGCCCGTCACACCAGAGAGCGGAAACTTCGCGTTCTGCACAAAGTCTATCCCGACCTCTATGCGCAGGCTTCCGGGCGGAATGATGTCAACGTCTTCCGTCAAAAGCGGACGTTGTTGGGCAGAAGCACCCACGGCGCAGGCCAACGCTACCAGCAGCGCACACGTGAATCTAAAACAGAGATTGCGATGCGACATGAAGCAAACCGTTCGTCCGAGAGATTGACAGCCATGCAAGACGACTAAGAGCACACGCCAAAGAGAGAAACAACCAGAGCCCTTTTAACTTTCCTGCGACCGTCGCGCGGATTGTAGCGGCTGACGACACGCAGCGTCAACGCGTAAGGCTCTCCTCGTTAAGAGTCAACTTCAAAACCGGCACATGGATGAAAGGGGTAAAAGGTGAAAGGGGTAAAAGGTGAAAAGGAAATCCGCTAGTCTTTCCCTTTCCCCTCTTCCCCCTTTCACCTTTTACCATCTTCCCCTTTGACACATTTACCTTTTAGCCTTTGTCTTGCTCCGGCTGTGCTATTCTTCTACTGAAGAGCATGTACACAAAGCCCTTACTCATCGGCGGCGCGTGGCGCGAGACCACTGAATTTCAGGAGGTGCGCTCTCCGTTTACGGGCGAAGGGGTGGCGCGCGTCTGTGCTGCGTCGCGCGAGATAGTCGAGGAGGCGATAGCTGTTGCAGCGTCGGCGGTAGCGGAGTTGCGCCAGCTTGCGCGTTATGAGTTGGCAGAAGCGTTGCGGCGCATAGCGGACGGGATTGCTGCGCGGCGCGAAGAGTTTGCGCGCACGATTGCCACGGAGAGCGGCAAGCCTTTGACGGCCGCGCGCGGCGAGACGGACCGCGCCGTCGCGACCTTCACCTTCGCCTCCGAGGAAGCGCGTCGCTTCACGGGCGAGACAATTCCCGTTGACACGCAGGCATTGGGGCGCGGGCGCTACGGCTGGACGGAGAGAATTCCGCGCGGCGTCATCTACGGCATCACGCCTTTTAACTTCCCGCTCAACTTAGTGGCCCACAAGGTTGCGCCCGCGCTCGCTTCGCGCAACGCGATTATCGTCAAGCCCAGCCCGCGCACGCCCCTGACGGCCCTGCTGCTGGGCGAAGTCTTCCTCGAATCGGGGCTGCCCGTCGCGGCGCTGCAAGTCCTGCCGATGGAGATACCTCTGATTGATGTCGTGCTGGACGACGAGAGAGTGGCGATGATCTCTTTTACGGGCAGCGCTGACATTGGCTGGAAGTTGCGCGAACGCGCGGCACGAAAAGCCGTCGCGCTCGAACTGGGCGGCAACGCGCCCGTCATCGTTGACGAGACGGCGGACGTTAAGTATTCGGTCGAGCGCACGGCGATGGCCGCCTTTAACTACGCCGGACAAGTCTGCATCTCCGCACAGCGCATCTTCGTGCACGAGAAGATTGCGGACAAATGGACAACCGGCTTTGTCGAGCGCGCACGAACTTTGCGAACGGGCGACCCGCTTGATGAAGCGACGGAGTTGTCCGTGATGATTGACGAGCAGGCGGCGCGGCGTGCCGAAGAGTGGATAAAGGAGGCCGTGGGTGCTGGCGCGCGTCTGCTATGCGGAGGCGCGCGGCGTGGTGCGCTGCTCGAAGCGACCGTGTTGACAGATGTGCACAACGAGATGCGCGTCTGCTCCGAAGAGGTCTTCGCGCCCGTCGCGACGGTTCAAACCTTCGATGATTTCAGCGCAGCGCTCGCGGAAGCCAACAACACACGCTACGGTCTTCAGGCCGGAGTCTTTACGCGCGAGACGCGGCGCATGTATGAGGCTGCGCAGGCGTTGGAATTCGGCGGAGTGATGATTAACGATGCGCCTGCCTTTCGCGTTGATAATATGCCTTACGGCGGCGTCAAGCTTTCGGGCGCGGGCCGCGAAGGCGTGCGCTACGCGATGGAAGAGATGACTGAACAGCGCATGATAGTCGTTGACCCGGCCAGATAGTTTTTCGTCTTACGCAACGTCTCACGTCAAGAGGTACATTGATGAAAAAGCGGCTCGCTCTCTTCGTTCTCAACTTTCTACTAATCTTCAACGCTTCCCTGATACTTCCTGCGCGCACGCACGCGCAGCAAACGACTCCTGCTGCCGCGACGACCGGCGCGACGACGCTTCAACTGCCGGGCCTACAGAGTCGCGTCGTCGTCCGTCGCGACGAACGCGGCATCGCCTACATAGAGGCAGCGAACGAGTCAGACCTCTATTATGCGCAGGGGTATGTAACGGCGAGCGACCGCCTTTTTCAGATGGAGCTTTTCCGGCGCACGGCGCGGGGCGAATTGTCGGAGATTTTCGGCGCAGTCACGCTGGAGGAAGACAAGCGCCACCGCACCTTCGGTTTCGCACAGATAGGAGAAGCGCAGGCTCAACTTCTGCCAGCCAAACTGCGTCGTGCGCTCGAAGATTACGCACGCGGCGTCAACGCCTTCATCGAATCGCGCGACATGAAGAGCCTGCCGCCGGAGTTTCAAATACTGCAACTCAAGCCCCGGCCGTGGCGCGTCGCGGATTCCCTCGCCGCCGCCAAGCTCTTCGACGAAAGCCTCACGACCACCTGGCGGCAGGACATCATGCGCGCAGCCTTCGCCGACTTACCACAGGCAACGCGCGACGCGCTCTTTCCAGAGACTTCCCCGCTCGACGTGCTTCTCGTCGGCAGCGACAAAGTGGACAGGAAGAAAGCTTCGACTCCTAAAGTTACGCCCGTTGAAGTTGAAACGATGCGGCTTGTCGCAGAGGACGAAGAGTTGATGCGGCGCTCGCTTGCGCGCGTCGGCCTCTTCGCGCTGCGTAACGCGGCGAGCAACAACTGGGTCGTCTCAGGCGCTCACACCACGACGGGCAAGCCCCTTCTCGCCAACGACCCGCACCTGCAATCCTCCGCTCCCTCCATCTGGTACATGATACATTTGAGCATGCCGGGACTGCGCACGGCCGGCGTCTGCGTTGCGGGATTGCCCGGCATCGCCATCGGCCACAACGAGCACATAGCATGGGGCGTGACCAGCCTTGAGCCTGATACGCAGGACCTCTACGTCGAAAAGTTCGACACGGCGAATCCGCGTCGTTACCAGACGCCCGCTGGCTGGCGCGAGGCTGAAGTGCGTCGTGAAGAGATTAAGGTGCGCAAGGGTTTTATGACGGCGGAGACGGAGAGCGTCGCGTTTGACGTGACGTTAACGCGCCACGGCCCGATCATCCTTGAGAAGGATGCCAAGCGTTACGCTCTGCGCTGGACGGCTCTCGACCAGAGCGCGAATCTCACCGAATCATTTTACGCTCTCAACTACGCGCGCAACTGGGACGACTTCCGCGCCGCCCTTAAAACTTACAACGGCCCCGCCTTCAACATGATCTACGCGGACACCAGAGGCCACATAGGCTACTACGGCGTCGGGCGCTTCCCCATCAGGAAGACGGGCGACGGCAAACTTCCCTACGACGGCTCGACCGACGAAGGCGAGTGGATTGCTTACGTTCCGTTTGAAGCTTTGCCGCACGTCTACGACCCGCCATCCGGCATCATCGTCACAGCCAACAGCCGCGTCGTCGGGAGCAGCTACCCGCACAAGCTGACAGTCCAGCCCCTCGCTGCCTACCGCGCTCGCCGCATCTACGAACTGCTGCAAGCCAAACCGAAATTAACGGTAGAAGACTTCCGCGCCATTCAGGCCGACACCTACGCGCTTGCGGGAACGACTTTCGCACGCGAGTTTTACAATGAATTGATGCCCACCATGCAAGCGGACGCCGATGCGCAGTTGCTTGAGCACCTGCGCCTGCTCAAAGATTGGGACGGGCGCGTTGTGCCCGAATCGCGCGCCGCGCTTCTCGTCTCCCGGCTGCGTAATGAGTTCGCAAACCGCATTGTCGCGGCTGCGGTCGGAGCGGAACGCGCGCGGCAGTACAACTATTCCAACGACGACACCTTCATAGACTGGCTCATCACCACGAAGCCCGCCGGATGGCTGCCCGGAGAACACAAGACCTACGCGCAACTCCTGCGCGCCATCTACACGGACATGCGCGCCGCGCTCACGAAAGCCTACGGCGCTGACGATAAGCAGTGGACATGGGGACGCGAAGCGCAGGCCAGATTCCCACACCCCTTAGCGCAGGTTCCACTCTTCGGACAGCAGTTCGTCATCGCGCCGTTTCCGCAGAACGGAAGCCAGAACAGCCTTCCGACCGTCAATCGCGGCTCAAGCGTCTCAATGCGTCTCATCGCAGACCCCGCCGACTGGGACAGAACGCAGCAGGGCATAGCGCCCGGCAACTCCGGCCTCCCCACCAGCCCACACTGGAAAGACCAACTCGACGACTGGCGCAACGTC
Organism: Pyrinomonadaceae bacterium; assembly: GCA_036382855.1. Taxonomy (GTDB): domain Bacteria; phylum Acidobacteriota; class Blastocatellia; order Pyrinomonadales; family Pyrinomonadaceae; genus DASVTR01. The sequence goes on from DASVPO010000013.1 coordinate 234,555, forward strand.
ACGCCCCGCGTCTTCCCCTTCAGCCCCGCAGCCGTTAGAGCCGCCACAAAGGAGACCGTCACACTTGAGCCCGCGCCGAAATGAACGACCCGGAGACTGAACACACAACCGCACGCACCACCGCCGCTCCAAGCGACGCCTCATCGCTCAGACTATTCTGCGCCATCACTCTCTCGCAAGACGTACGCACCCGCGCCGCTGAGCACATCGCACACCTGCGCGACTCCCTCCCCCGCGTCCGCGTAAGCTGGGAACGCACCGAGAAGCTACACATCACCCTCAAATTCTTCGGCGACGTAGAGCCATCCCGCACAGGCTCCCTCTCCGGCGCACTAACCCGCGCAGCAAACACCGTCAACGCCTTCAACCTCCTCATCCAAGGCGCAGGCACTTTCCCCACACACGGCAACCCCCGCGTCCTCTGGCTCGGCGTCCAAGATTCATCCGGCACACTCACACGCCTCCACCAATCCCTCGAAGATGAATGTGCCCTCTCCGGCTTCAAACGCGACGAGCGCCCCTTTCATCCACACATCACCCTCGCACGCCTACGCCAACCCGCAGGCACACGCCCCCTCGCCGCCCTCCACCAAGAGACAGGCTTCCCTGCCCTAGAGCTAAACGTCAACGGAATCGTCCTGATGAAAAGCGAGCTTGGCCGTGGTGGTTCATGTTACACTGTGCTCTCTCATCATCGCCTCGGCTGACAGAGCGTTCGCTCCGTCGCTCGACTGCATTTACGATAAAGCGCTACAAAAGAATCCGTAGATGGATGAAACTCTCCGCACACTCGGCCCTTACAAGCTCATCAGCGAGCTTGGGAGCGGAGCGTTCGGTGTGGTCTGGCTGGCGGAGAAGCAGACGGCCCTCGCGACGACACGCGTCGCCTTGAAACTGCCGCACGACAGGAACATTGACCTCGAAGCCTTCAGGCAGGAAGCGTCAATCTGGATACAGGCGAGTGGACATGCGAACGTGTTGCCGTTGATTGATGCGGACATTTACGGAGAGCAGGCAGTCATCGTCAGCGAGTACGCGCCCGACGGTTCTCTGTTGAGATGGCTGAAGGAGAACGGCGGCCGCGCGCCTTCAATCGAGGCGGCCTGCGAGATGATTGACGGAGTGCTCGCCGGACTCTCTCACCTGCACGCGCGACGCATCATCCACCGCGATCTCAAGCCCGACAACATACTCTTACAGGGCGGCACGCCGCGCTTAACCGACTTCGGCATCTCGCGCCTCCTCACATCAGGCTCGCGCTCCATCACCCTCGGCGGTACACCCGCCTACATGGCTCCCGAAGCGTTCACATTCAAGCGCAACCAACAGACAGACATCTGGTCAACCGGCGTCATCTTCTATCAACTACTCTCAGGACGCCTGCCCTACAACCAGCGCGACCTCGATTCTCTCGTCGAGACAATCACACATCAGGACGCGCCGCCTTTACCCGCCAGTGTGTTCCAAGACTTACGCGATGTAGTAATGAAAGCTTTGCAGCGCGACCCGGCGCGGCGCTATGCGACGGCGAAAGCGATGCGTGATGACCTGCTAGAAGCCAAGCACAAGCTCTGGCTCGGAGAGCAGAAGACATTCATCTCACAGACCCCGCTCCCCGCGCCGGAGCACGAAACGCCAACGCCGCAACCGCAGCCCAAGTTAATCAAACCACGACCACAGCCGAGTAAACCACAACCGCTGCGGAGCAAACCACAGCCACAACTGCCCAACCCGCAACCGCAGCCTGATGAAGCTCAGATAGAACGCATTTATAAAGAGTTTGGATTAGATATAACACCACCGCAACGCGGCGCAGCGCGGCCGCAGCGTGGTGAACAGCGGCTTCCTGACCCGCCCGCTCCACTCAAACGCGACGTGAAGCGGACGCCGGTCGTTGATGTGCAAGAGAAATCACGCAGCCGGGTGTCGGTGTTGAGCTTGATGGGAGTTCCGCTGGTATTAATCCTGCTGGCGTTGGGAGTTTATCTCAGATATTACGGTGACAGGTCGAACCTAACCCTGACCGGGCATTACGGTTCAGTTAATACAGTCGCTTTCTCGCCGGATGGCAAACTGCTTGCGAGCGGAAGTGCCGACAAGACGGTCAGGCTGTGGGTTATCCAGACAGGCAAGGTAAAAGAGACCTTGACCGGGCATAGCGATTCGGTCAGTCAAATCGCCTTCTCACCGAATGGGAAATTATTAGCAAGCGCGAGTCGTGACCAGACAGTAAAGCTGTGGGACGCGGAGACAGGAGCTTTGAGGCAGACTTTAACCGGGCATACCAGCTCTGTCTATTCAGTTACTTTTTCGCCGGATGGGACATTGCTGGCGAGCGGAAGTAGCGACGGGACAACGAAGCTGTGGGACGTGCAGGCAGGTCAGTTCAGGCAGACCTTGCACGGACGCAACACGACAGTATTTTCAATCGCTTTCTCGCCGGATGGAAAGTTGCTGGCGAGCGGAGGTAACTCTGGCATAGTTGAGGTATGGGATGTGCAGACAGGCAAGGTTAAACAATCCATAAGCAATCCCGGCGAGTCAATCTATTCTGTCGTCTTCTCGCCGGATGGAAAGTTGCTCGCAGGAGCGGGTTCCGGCGGCACTATCAAGCTCTGGAATGTGCAGACAGATGCGACAAGGCAACCTCTGGTCGAACTTGGCGGTTCGGTTTATCCAATCGTCTTCTCACCGAACGGTGAGACGCTGGCGTACGCGAGTATTGATGGGACTATCAAATTGTGGGACATGCAGGCGGGCAAGGTGAAGCAGACATTAAAGGGGCACAATGAATTCGTGCGTGCAATCGCTTTCTCGCCTGACGGTAAGATGCTGGCGAGCGCGAGTGTGGATAAGACGGCGAAGTTGTGGGATGCCGAGTGAGTAGTACGCATCAATTAATAGACGCCGTGCGCGAATTCTCCGCGATTATGCGCAACACGTTCGCGGGCGACGCCGGAATGCTCGCCGCGTGGAAGAGCGCCAGCCATGTCGAACGCGCGCCGAAGAAGAAAGAGCAGGCATAGCGGGGTTCGTGAGAGAAAGCATGAAGGGCAACGTCGTTGACGTTGCCCTTCATGCTTTGAGTTCCAGCGATTGCGGTCGCGTTTGCTTAAGCTTATTAAGTTGGTTAACTGTTCGGCAGTTGACGCGGGCGCGGGGGCGGCGGGTTGTTGCCTTGTGAGCCTTGAGTCTTCTCGCCTGTCTCGGAAAGTAGTTCCTTGATGGCTCCGATGCTTGAGAGCATCGTGGAAGTCTCGACGGGCATGAAGATAACCTTGGCGTTGTGTGTGCGGGTCATGTCGCGCAGCGACTCTATGTAGCGTGAAGTGATGAGATACTGCGCAGGATTGCCGTGGCCGAGCATCGCCTGCGAGATGCGCCCGATGGCTTCGGATTCGGCTGCCGCCTGACGCAGGCGCGCTTCGGCCGCACCCTCCGCTTGCAGGATGGCGGATTGCTTCTCGCCCTCCGCACGCGTGACGGCCGCCTGCTTCTCGCCTTCGGCGCGCGTGATGGAGGCCTGGCGTTCGCCTTCAGCTTGCAGGACGAGCGCGCGGCGTGTGCGTTCGGCAGTCATCTGCTTCTCCATCGTCACGCGCACGTCCTCAGGCGGGTTGATGTTCTTCACGTCAACGCGCGTCACCTTCACGCCCCACTTATCCGTCGCTTCGTCGAGGATAACGCGCAGCTTGGCGCTAATCTGGTCGCGTTGCGAGAGCGTGTGATCAAGGTCCATGTCGCCCATCACGGCGCGCATACCCGTGATGGTTAACTGAACGATGCTGCCGACGAGGTCGGCGACTTCGTAAACGGCCTTGATGGGGTCTGTGATTTGCCAGTAGACGATGGAATCAACGTGAATGGTCACGTTATCGCGCGTGATGACGGGCTGCGGCGGCAAGTCAATGAAGGATTCGCGCAGGTCAATGGATGTCAGGCCGGGCCGGGTGTTGGTCCAGTAGACGGCGCGCGGGCGATCCAGGAAAGGCACGATGACGTTGAGCCCGCTTCCGGCCACACGGCTGAAACGTCCCAGACGCTCGATTAACATCACGGTCGCCTGCGGCACAATCTTGATCGTCTTCGCCGCGACGACGAGCATAAAGAGCGCAAGGATTATAAAAAAGACAGGAACGAAGACTTCCATGATTCCTCCATCCGACCGAAGCGCCGCGGCGCGTCATAAGTTGACGCGTCCGGCCAGTCTCTCTGAGCGTTGAATGCTTACTATAACGAAGTACGGTGTGCAAAGTCCAAAGTTTCGCGCGCGTTGCGTTAAGACTGCTGCCGTGTGTCGCCAGCGTGCGCTTCATCTCAGTGCGCCGCCTCGATGAGAGAGGCGGCGCGCAGTACGGTCTCTTCCGCAAACGGTCTGCCGATAAGCTGCACGCCGACAGGCAAGTTATCGCTCGTGCGCCCGACGGGAACGGAAACCACAGGCAGCCCGAAGACGTTGTAAGTCTGCGCGTAGCTGAACGCACGGAAGATGCTCAAACGCTCTTCGCCCACAAGCACCTTCCGCGCGCCGTGCGCAAACGCTTCGACAGAGCCGACCGGCGCGATTATCAACGGCACGTCTTCCATCCAACGCAAAAGCTCCGCCAGCAAAGCATCGCGCTCGTCCCACGCCGATTGAAAGTCTGCCAAAGTCTGCGGCGGCGCGGCATCTTTCGTCGCTTGCAGCAAGAATTGTGCGTCAGCGCCAGCGAGATTTTCGTGATGAGCGTAAGCACGCCGCAGGTAACTGGTGGCCGCGTGCGAAAAGAGCCTCGGCCACAGAGCGGGCGCGCGTTCCACTCCCGGCGGACGCGCTTCCTCCAACAGCAGGCCCGCGTCAGCGAGCACGCCCGCAGCCTTCCTCACAGCAGCAGACGCTTCATCATTGACAGGCGAGACACCATCTGACACGTAGAACGCACAACGCGCGCCGCGCCGCAACTCAACTGCCTCCCAAGAGCTTTCAAAGGGCTGCGCGGAGGCAAGCGCAAACGCATCCGGCTTTGTCAGTACATTCAACAGCAGCGAGAGGTCTTCAACGCGACGTGCCAGAGGGCCGATGACTGCCCCAAGCGAGAGCGCACCAACCGCAGGCGGCGTGTGGCCCGTGCAGGGCACGCGCGCGGTCGTCGGCTTCAAGCCCACGATGCCGCAGAAGTGTGCGGGCACGCGTATCGAACCCATCAGGTCGCTGCCCAACCCCGCAGGCGAGAGACAAGCGCTGATCGCCGCCGCTTCGCCGCCCGATGAGCCGCCCGCAGTCCGCCGCGCGTCGTGCGGATTATTCGTGCGGCCGAAGACAGGATTATCCGCCTCGTACGTCAAAGCCATCTCAGCCGTGTTCGTCTTGCCGAGCACAATCACACCCGCCGCCTTCAAGCGTGCAACCGCCCCGGCGTCCGCCGCAGGCACATTATCCGTGCGCAACAGTGAGCCGCACGTTGTCCGCAACCCTTCGGTGTCAATCGTATCCTTGACCGTGACGGGAACACCGTGCAGAGCACCCATCACATCGCCGCGCATCAACGCTTCTTCCGCCTCACGCGCACGCTTCAACGCGTCGGGAGCAAGCGTCACGATGGCATTGAGCGCAGGATTCAGAGCCTCTATGCGCAGCAGGTGCGCTTCTACGACTTCGACGGGCGAAACAGCACGCGCGCGAATCAGCGCCGCCAGTTCAGTCGCAGATTTGGCTGTTAACTCGTCCAAAGTTAAAACACAATGTCCAGAGTCCAACGTCCAATGTCCAAAGTCGCAGGCCCAAACTACAGAGTCTCGTTGATGATTGCCGACCCTAGACTTTAGACTTTGGACTTTGGACTCTCTTCTTGCAGCAGTTCTATAAACTTGCGCGCGGCGATGCCGAGCGTGCGGTCGGAGCGGTGTATGATGCCGACAGTGCGCGTCCATTCCGGCTCGGCCAACTGTACGACCGCCAGCTGCCCGCTCCGCTGCTCGTCAATCACACTCGGACGCGGCACAATCGCCGCTCCAAACCCCACCTCGACCGCGCGCTTGATAGTCTCTATGTTATCAAACTCCGCGACGCGCCTGACCGCGACTCCGTGCGACTTCAGTATGCGGTCGGTCGCGCGCCGCGTCGGGATGTCGCGCTCAAACAGCACGAAACCCTGCTCCTTCAATTCCGTAGCCTTAATCTTCTTGCGCGCCGCCAGCGGGTGCGTCGGCGGGCAGATGAGTACAAGACGGTCGCCCGGCAGATTGACGACCGAAAGACCGCGCCGCTTCTCCGGGTAGGCGACAACGCCAAGGTCAACCGCGCCGCTCAACACGTCGCGCACGACGCGCGTCGTCCGGCTATATTCGAGGTCAATCTTCGCGGACGGGTACAACTCCATAAACCTACGCACGACGGGCGGCAACTCGTGCAGCCCGACGCTGTAAACGGTCGCCACTCTCACAGTCCCGCTGACAGTTCCCTCCAGTCCACGCATACGCTCCTGCAACTGCCTGTAAGCCTCCATCACCTTCAAGCTTTCGTGATAAAAGCTGTCGCCCGCGTCCGTCAGGCGCACCTCCCGCCGCCCGCGCACGCGTTCCAGCAGCCGCCGCTTAAACTTTTCCTCAAGCCCGCGCACCTGCTGACTGACAGCCGACTGCGTCACAAAGTTCATCTCCGCAGCCTGCGAGAAGCTACGCGTCTCCACCAGGTCGCAAAATATTTTCAACGTTTCAATTTGCATTACAGGATTTACAGTTTCCCCGAATTATAAGCAGTGCTCAATTGCAACCGCAATATTTTTCATTTTACCTTATATCAATCCGACACTATCATGCTAACAGCCGGAACTTGTGAGAAGCGAGCGACGTGCGGCGGGCGGTTGCGGGCGCGTGCCGCTTATACATATAATCCGAAGCGCTCTTGTGACAACTTCAATCTAACCCGCCTCGGAGAAGCGCGTCCGCCTTTGACGACAACCTTCCGGCGAAGGAGTGTTTTCCGACGTATGGCTATCCGTTTGAGCAAAACTTTCATCCTGCGCAAGCTGCACCAGTTGTCCGGCATCGTCCCCCTGGGCGCTTTCCTCTTGGAGCACTTCTACACCAACTCCAAGGCAGTGCATCCAGAGACGGGGGCGAACGACTTTAATCAGGCCGTCGCAGACCTGCAAGGCATCCCCTACATTCTCTTAATCGAAATCTTCGGCATCTTCATCCCGCTCCTGTACCACGCTTTCTACGGGATGATTATCACGCTCGAATGGCGACCCAACAATCTCAACTACCCTTACGGCCGCAACTGGTTCTATACGATTCAGCGCATCACAGGCATCATCCTTTTCTTCTTCATCGCCTTCCACGTCCTTAACTTCCGCTTCGGCATCATTCCCGGCCTTGACACTTACGGCCGCGCCGTCGCGCATCACCCGAACGAAGCGTTTGCTATCGTCGGGAAAGAGTTTAGCCAGACGTGGATATTTGCCATCTACGTCATCGGCATCACCTCGACCATCTGGCACTTCGCTAACGGCATCTGGCTCTTTCTGGTTGACTGGGGCATCGCCATCGGCGCACGCGCGCAACGTCTGACAGGCTACGCGTGCATCGCTATCGGCATAGGTCTCCTTGCCGTCGGCATCAACGCCCTGACGGCTTTCATCAAGCCCGGCGGTTTGTGGGGAGGGATTTTTTACTGATATGGCAGCAACAAACGGTATCAGGATAGCCATCGTCGGCGGCGGCCTTGCTGGCTTAGCGGCGGCGATGAAGATTGCCGAGGCCGGACACTCCGTTGACCTCTTTTCGGTTGTGCCCGTCAAGCGTTCGCATTCCGTCTGCGCGCAGGGCGGCATCAACGGCGCGGTCAACACCAAAGGCGAGGGCGACTCGACCGACGAACACTTCGACGACACGGTCTACGGCGGCGACTTTCTAGCCAACCAGCCGCCCGCCAAAGCCATGTGCGAGATGGCTCCTTCCATCATCTACCTTTTCGACCGCATGGGCGTGCCCTTCTCGCGCACCAAGGAAGGCTTGCTCGACTTCCGTCGCTTCGGCGGCACGAAGCATCACCGCACAGCCTTCGCCGGAGCTTCAACGGGCCAGCAGCTTCTCTACGCGCTCGACGAACAGGTTCGCCGTCGTGAAGCGGAGGGCAAAGTTAAGAAGTACGAAGGCTGGGAGATGATGTCCTTAGTGTTGGACGATCATCAGGTCTGCCGCGGGCTGATTGCGATGAACTTGCAGACGCTCGAACTCAAAGCCTTTCAGGCCGACGCCGTGATTATGGCGACGGGCGGCCCCGGCCTCATCTTCGGCAAGTCAACAAACTCTATGGTCTGCACAGGCTCAGCCGTCTCCGCCTGTTATCAACAGGGCGCGAAATACGCCAACGGCGAGTTTATACAGGTGCACCCGACATCCATCCCCGGCGAAGACAAGCTGCGTTTAATGTCTGAATCCGCGCGCGGCGAGGGAGGCCGCGTCTGGGTTCCGAAAGCGGAGAACGACAACCGCGCGCCGTCTTCCATCCCCGAAGCGGAGCGCTGGTATTTTCTGGAAGAGAAGTATCCGGCCTACGGCAACCTAGTCCCGCGCGACATCGCGACGCGCGAAATCTTTCAGGTCTGCTTAGACGGCCGTGGAGTCGGCGGCGAGAATCAAGTCTACCTTGATCTCTCGCACATTCCTGCCGAGACTCTGGACAAAAAGCTTGGCGCGATTCTCGAAATCTACGAGATGTTCGTCGGCGACGATCCGCGACACGTTCCGATGCGTATTTTCCCCGGCGTGCATTATTCGATGGGCGGCCTCTGGGTTGATTTCGACCAGCGCACAAACATTCCCGGCCTCCTGGCTGCAGGCGAGTGTGATTATTCGATTCACGGCGCAAACCGCCTCGGCGCAAACTCTCTCGTCAGTTGCGTCTACGGCGGCTTCATCGCCGCGCCCGCCGCCGTTGACTATGCCAAAAACGTAGAGCGCAACGGCACGGACGGGTCGAAAATTTACGATCAGGAACTCAAGCGCCAGCAGGAGATTAACGACGCGCTCATCAAGCAGTCGGGCAACGAGAACCAGTACAAGCTTCACGAAGAGATGGGCAAGTGGATGACGGACAACGTGACGGTCGTCCGCTACAACCAGAAGCTTCAGGAGACGGACAACAAGCTCTTGGAGTTGATGGAGCGTTATCAAAAAATCTCCATCAACGACTCAAACCTCTGGGCGACGATGGCCCTGCCGCACGCGCGTCACCTGAAAAACATGCTGGAACTGGCGCGCGTCATCACGCTCGGCGCTCTGAACCGCAACGAGTCGCGCGGCGCACACTACAAGCCGGATTTTCCGAATCGCGACGACGAGAATTTCCTCAAGACGACGATTGCTGAATATTCCGGCGAAGGCCCCGTGCTCTCCTACGAGGCCGTTGACATCTCGCTTATCAAGCCACGCAAGCGCGACTACAGCAAAGGCAAGCAGGACACAGCGAAGGCGGCGGCCGTCGCCGGTTCGTCCCCTTCAACCCTGCCGCCGAAAAAGGACGGCGCGGAGCAAGTGCCCGCCGACGGCTGGGAGCAGAAGCCGAAGGATTTGACAGGCCCTGCCGTCTGGAGTCAAAACAAAGAGGAAGTCCGCGACGTGAATCACGGCGAGGCAGAGACGCGCCGCGAGCAGGACAAGTCAATGGAAGATGCCGGAGGCAAGAGCGATAAGCTATAGGCGAACGAGGTAGTGCTATGTCAACTCAGCCGCAAACATATTTGACGCCCGAAGAATACTTAGCCGTTGAGCGCAAGGCTGAATATAAGAGCGAGTATGTTGACGGAGTGATGTACGCCATGTCGGGCGCGACCTTCAAGCACAACGTCATCGTCGCCAACGTCATTATAGAACTCGGACAGCAACTAAAGGGTCGTCCCTGTCGTGCTTTGCCTAGTGACATCAAAGTGCGGGTGCCGGATTCGCGGAAATACTTTTATCCCGACGTGTCAGTGGTTTGCGGAGAGCCGCAATTTCAAGATGAGCGAGCGGACGTGATTCTCAATCCGACGTTGATTGTCGAAGTTCTTTCGGAGAGCACGGCTGCGTTCGATAGGGGCGAGAAGTTTCAGGCTTATCAACAACTCGCCGCGTTGCAGGAGTATCTGCTGATTTCGCAGGATAAGATTCTGGTTGAGCAATATGTGAGGCAGGCGCGCGAGAAGTGGACATATATGGCCGTGGTCGGACTCGAAGGCTCTCTCGCGCTGCCGTCCGTTGAATGCACGCTTTCACTGGGAGCGGTCTCCGATAAGACAGATTAATTATGAGCGCACAAGTTAATGCCAACGGCAGCACTTCAAACGAGCGGGGGCAGACGGTCGTTATCCGTATTCGCCGCCGCGAGAACCCTGACTCGAAGCCCTACTGGGAAGAGTTTGAGTTGCCTTACCGTCCGAATCTCAACATCATCTCGTGTCTGATGGAGATTCAAAAAAACCCTGTCACGCGCGAGGGCAAGCAGACGACGCCGCCTGTCTGGAATATGAACTGCCTCGAACAGGTCTGCGGCATCTGCACGATGGTCATTAACGGGCGTGTGCGTCAATCATGCTCGGCGCTGGTTGACCAGTTGGACCAACCCATCACTCTTGAGCCGATGTCCAAGTTTCCGAACGTCCGCGATCTCATCGTTGACCGCCAGCAGATGTTCGATCACCTCAAGCGCGTCCACGCGTGGATTGAGATTGACGGCTCATACGACCTCGGCCCCGGCCCGAAGATGTCGCAGGACGACGTTGCGGAGCGTTACGCCTACTCGCGCTGTATGACCTGCGGCTGTTGCCTCGAAGCCTGCCCGCAATACGAAGGCGACAACTACATTGGCCCACAGGCCATCGCGCAGGTGCGCTTGATGAACATGCACCCGACCGGCAAAATCACGCGTGACGAACGGCTCGAAGCCATCATGGGCGACGACGGCATTACCAACTGCGGCAACGCGCAGAACTGTGTCCGCGTCTGCCCGATGTCAATTCCGCTGACGAAGGCCATCTACGAGGAGAACCGCGAAACGGTCATTCACGGCCTCTTCGGCTGGCTCAAGCGATAGCCTTTGTCATCCGTCAAGCGCGAGTCAATACGGCCCTCACATCTTGTTCATCCGACGGCTGCACGGCCAGTCGTCCTCCGTAGTTAAAGCATCTTTATTTTAAGCTGTCGGCTATCGCGCTCCGTTCGTCTTAGCTTGAGCCATGAGCCTTGAGTGATTGTCAGCCGCTCTGGCTGCTGAGCAAACTTGATGGAGGGCAGTATGAGCGAAGGTTCATCAGAAAATAAGGGGCAGCCGCAAGATAACGAAGCTCTATTAAAGAATCTCAGGCATGAGAAGCTGCCCGATACAGCGCTGACTCTGCGTTCGGCAGCGACCCTCGAAGAGTATAAAACACTACGCCAGGAGATACTGAACCATCAACAGTTCACACACCAGATAAACACCGCTGCTTTTACAGCGGGCGGATTGGTCGCTGCCGTTGCCGCCGTTGCCGACCCGACGAAAGTTCCCGCTTCGATAAAGGCTTTTACGCTTCTCCTCGCATGGCTCATCTTCTTTGGCCTGATTAGGTCGCAGATTAGCCGCCGCAGGAAAATCTATCGTATCGGACGATACATACAGTATGTCATAGAGCACAGAGTTCCGGGCCTGCACTGGGAGTCGTCATGGTCTCGCCAGAAGGATTCTCAGGGAACGGAAGAACGAAGCTATATCGAAAACCTCCCCTTGTTAGTCTTACAGACCAGCTCACTAATCGGTGGCATCTATTTTCTGCGGAAATGGCTCTCGGAAAGAGAGTTTCCAGAGCGAATGTCGTATTCGTGGCTGCTTATTCTGCTCGCGCTCGCCGGAGCATTGCTGCTCATTCAGGAGTTGGTTTTAATCAAAAGGGCTGAGGATTTGACGACTTATCAGAACGAATCTGAGAAACTATCCGAGACGATAGATGCAGCGCCGAAAACATGAGGCCGGGAAACAGAATCGCTACTCAGACTACAATATCAACACGCCCGACAGCTCTCGCGACCGCACACTGCTTACGAAACCGCCTGCGCGCGTCAACATGCCCGACCGAATAACGCAGCGTTGAAGACGAAAGAGCGGCGAGTTGGATTTACATTGAGATGAACGACAGGCAGACGAACACCAAGTACAAGTCGAATCTCGCCGAGACTACTCTGTAGAGCTTCACAGCAAACGGTTCGCGCCGGCGTCTGACAGTTCAAACACCAGGCTGCGCTCTGACAAGCTTGCTTGCGCGCGTCCCGCTAATAGCTTCTCTTTCATCATCCTCTTCTTGCTCCGGCGGGCCGCAAAGCTTCCGGCCGGGCGCAGGCGCGTGTGAACCAGAACGCGCGGCCACAAACGGCGCACGCGCCTGCGCTTTACACGCGCAACGGAATACTTTATTTTCTTACAGACCGCCCGGCTTCTCTACCTTTCGCTTTCCCCGGAAAACCTTTTATGAAACAGTTGATAAATTCTCTCTTCTCATTAATCCTCTGTAGCGTCCTTGCCGTCTCCCTCAAAGCGCAGCAGCCCAATTGCCTGCCGCCCGTTGCGCTGCCTGCGCCGACGGAAGCCAACATCTTCACCCCCGAACAGGAAGTGTTTCTGGGCGAGGCTGGCGCAGAGCACATACTGAAGGATTACCACATCATAGAGGATGCGGAACTGACGAACTACCTCACGCGCATCGGTGAGCGGCTGACGCAGCAGTTGCCCTTAGCGAAGATACGCCTTCAATTCTTTCTCGTTGACCTGCCGGACGTGAACGCCTTTGTGCTGCCGGGCGGGCGCATCTACGTCTCGCGAAAGTTAATCGCGCTGGCCCAGAGCGAGGACGAAGTGGCGGGCGTCATCGCGCACGAACTGGGCCACCTCGTCGCACGCGAGAGCGCCATTGACATTACGCGCCGCTTCCGTGAAGTGCTCGGCGTCACGCAGGTCACAGACCGCCGCGACATCTTCGAGAAGTACAATCAACTGCTGGAAAACTTCCGCCGCAAGCCCGCAGCCTTCAAGCCGCGCGACCGCGAGAAGGGGCAGATGGTGGCCGACCAGGCAGGCTTCTATGCGCTCGTCAGCGCGGGCTACGACCCTTCGGCCCTCGCGCGCTTCTGGGACCGCATGACGGAGACGAAAGGCAAAACAGGAGGCTTCTTCTCCGACCTCTTCGGCTCGACGCGTCCTGAAGAACGTCGCCTGCGCGAGATGTTGAAGGCGCTCTCTGCGCTGCCCGCTGCGTGTGTTAAGACACGCACCGCCGCTCAGAGCGAAGAGTTCAAACAGTGGCAATCATCCGTCATCAGTTATACGGGACTGGGCCGCCGCGAGGCTTTGCACGGAGTCTTGTCCAAGCAACAGCTTTCGCCGCCGCTGCGCAGCGACATCGCGCACCTGCGTTTCAGCCCCGACGGGAAATATGTTCTGGCGCAGGATGATTCCGGCATCAACGTTCTCACGCGTGAGCCCTTCGCGCCGCTCTTCCGCATCGAAGCGCCCGACGCCAACTTCGCCAGCTTCACACCCGATTCGCAAAGTATCATCTTCTACACGGATAACCTGCGCGTCGAACGTTGGAGCATCGGCGAGCGAAAGATGTTGAACGTCAAAGAGGTCGTGATTCGTAAGGGCTGCCTGCAAACTTCGCTCTCGCCCGACGGAAAGTATCTGGCCTGCCTTGCGCCCGATTTCTCTTTGAACATGTACGACGTGTCTTCGGGCCAGTCCGTGTTGCAGCGGAAAGGATTTTTCGAGCCGAACGTCTATCAACTCATCGCGCTCATCGAAAAGCTCGCCAACCGCAGAAGCGAAGACGGCGACGCAGGGTTGAAATGGATTAACATGAATTTTTCGCCCGACGGCCGCTACTTCGCCGCGGGCTATCTTGGCCGTTCGCGCGGCTCGCAGAACGGCGAAGCCTTCGACACCACGACCTTCAGCAAGATTTCCCTTCCCGATCTGTTGAAGAAGCTGATTGCGGGCGGCTTCACCTTCATCGGCAACGACCGTCTGGTCGGCGTCAACGGAAGCGACTATAAGAAGTCTGCGCTCGTCGAGTTTCCGGGCGGCAAAGTGATTTCGGAGTTTGCAGTGACGGGAGAGCTTGATGCGCCGACGCGCGGCAACTACCTGCTCATACGCCCCGTCAGAAACTACCCGCTCGGCGTCATGGACTTAAAAAATCAGGTCATCTTCAAATCCAACAAGCGGCCCGCCCTAGATATTTATGACGACGTGCTCGTCGCGGAGATGCGCAATGGAGAGATCGGCCTCTACAAGGTGGAGAAGAGCGAGCTGCTGGCGACAGCACTGCTCTCAAACTTTTCGCTCGGCCGCGTGCACGTCGCGGAGATGTCGCCCGACATGAAATGGCTGGCGCTGTCGGGCCGCTCGCGCGGCGGCGTCTGGAATCTGGGTAAGAACGAGTCCGTACTCTACCTGCGCGGTTTTCGCGGCGGCTATCTCAGCGAAGACGGCTTCTTCTACGGCGACTTTCCGAAATATGAGACAGCCGAGCGCAACGTCGCGAAGTTTAATCTAACAAACGGAGAGGTTGTTCCCGGGCAGAAGATAGAATCCGACAGTACCATACAGGCTGGTCCATTTCTGGTCGTCACACGCACGCCGAAGGAGAAGGCAAAGGAGGGCGCTGCTCCTGAGTATGGCAAGGACGCGATTCTCGAAATACTCGACGTGCGAAACATGTCCTCGCTCTGGTCTAAGGCGTATCCGAAGGAGACTCCGCGCGTCTGGGTTGCGCCGCAGCCGGAAACCGTCGCGCTCGTCTGGAACGTGACCGACAGCGCTGCCACGACGGCGATTAAGGAAGACGCCAGACTCAGCCAGCGACTCGCAGCGATGAAGGAGAAAGAGGGCGACTACTTTGTGCAGGTGCTCGACGCGCGCAGCGGCAAAGAGCTTGGCAAGCTCTTGATTGAGACCGGCAAGGGTTCGTTCCGTCTCTCCAACGTGTTTGCGGCGGGCGATTGGGTAGTCGTCACAGACACACAGAATCGCGTGCTGGTCTATTCGCTGAAGACGGGCGAACTGAAGGGCAGAGTCTTCGGCGGCTACGCCACGGTCGCGCCGTCCGCCAACCTGCTCTGCGTCGAGAACGAGAGCGGAAAGCTGGCCCTCTATGACCTCAACACGATGGAGAAGCGCGACGAGTTTATCTTCTCAAGCCCCGTCTCACTCGTCCGCTTCAGCCGCGACGGCCGCCAACTCTTCGTCCTGACCTCCACACAGATGGCCTACCTGCTCGACACAGCCGTACTGGCGAATGCCGCCTCGGCCGTCAGGTAAGTTTAATTTTCAACATACATTCGATAAGGATAAACGCCGCAAGCGATGAAAGAGAGACTGGCTCTCGCTTCATAGCTTGCGGCGTTCGTTTGTTTCGTCGTCACTCACGCGCGGCCCGCGTGAGCGTCGCTCATGGTCGCGAGCGTGATGCGGCGTTAGATGTCATCTTTTGGCACGTAGAGGATAAACTCAGGGTCGTCGGGGAGGTTGTCAATGAAGGTGGAGGCGTGTGAGCCGTCGGCGTCGAATTTAAGGATTCGCTTCTTCTTTCTTTCGGCGGCGTAGAAATTCCCTGTGGCGTCGAAGGCGATGCCGGAGATGTGTTTCACTTTCGCGTCAATGAAAAGCTCAGGCGCGACTGTTTCTGTGGGCGCTCCATGAGAGAGGTCGTAGCGGAAGACGCTGGCGTTGGCCGTGCTGCCTATGTAAAGAGAGTTGGTCTGCTCGTTGAGCAGGAGTTGAACAGGAGCGCCGAGGTTGTTGCCAGCAATCATGCCGTTTAAGCGGCCCGTCTTCGCTTCGTAAACCTTAACGGCGTCGGCGGGCTCGTCCGCGACGTATAGATAGCCTTCGTGAAAGAGCAGGCCGCGCACGGAGTTGGCGACCTTCGCCTGCGTGTCGTCCGTGAAGCTGACGGTCAAGCCTTGCGGCGCGGGCACGTCCGGCGGCGAAGGTTGCGGCACATGAGGCAGCACGCCCTTTGAGGATGCGACGATAGTTCCCGACAGAAATTGGTTCTGCGGCGGCGGATACTGCTCAAGCAGATAAGAGGCGACAGCCAGCGGAGTATCCTTTCCGCTGAGGCCGGTCACGACGTTTGTATCCTGACTGGAAATGTAGCAGTTGCCGCCTGCGTCAAAGGTCAGGTCATACGGATGCAGGATGGAGTTAACGGTGTCTCTCGACGCGAAAATCTCCTTGAAGCTATAGCCGCCCTGCTGCTTCTCTTCGTAGACTAGAATCTGGCTCAACCCTTTATTGGCGTTGACGACGTAGAGCAACTGGTCTTGAACGGCGAAGCCGCGCAGCTCAAGCAGCTTGGGGTTCGCGCCGCCTTCCGGGAGCAGTTTGGAATGCTTATGCTTCTCGCCGCTGTTGTGATAGACGTGAATATTATTCTCGCCTCCATCCGTCTCGCCCTGAAAGCTGATGTACCACACAGGCTTCTTCTCCCTTCGCCGTTTGGAGCAGACTTAAGAAAGCTATCGCCGCGTGCGATTGCGTGCGACTCAACTGGGCCGCACGCAACTCTGCGCACCGCAGCGTTTCCTTTGTCTCTTACTCCTTCCCGCACGCCATTGCAACTTTATTCTCTGAGACTTCAGCGTTCGTCACGTTGGCCCAGCAACTCTATCGCTTTCAGAACGCGCAGCGTGTTGCGGTTGACGTGTGTGCCGAGCGCCACGAGTCCGAAGGCCAGAATCGTATAGACGGCGATGGTCGTTATCAAAAGGAGCGTGTGCGTGCGGTTCGAGAAATCCGCCAGCAGCAGAAAGCCCGCGATGAATGCCGACTCGACAATCGCCGCTCCCAGAAACGCCAGCTTGTAATGACGCTCCGTGCGGTCAATACGGTCGAGCGCCGTTCGATGAACTCCGTTAGCTCTGTTTACGTCCGACATAAAAACCTCCGTTCGATGGTTGCCGTTTGAAAAATTCGCGCAGATCCGAAGCTTAACAACGTAAGCTCAGCGGAGAATCATGCGCAGCACAACTGGTATCAAGACGAGCGCTTCGATGATGGCGAACACGATGATTGCTACCTTAAGAACGCTCTGGCCGTCGTCCGCGCCTGCTGTCATGCTCTGTTTCATCTTCTCAGACATAACTTTTGTGTCCTCCCGTACAGTTTAAGAATCCTGCTGTTTAGCGTCCGGCGCTAGTGTTCTCTGTTTGCTCCTTAATCGCGCGGCGCAAGGTTTGAAGCCCGTAGGCGAGACGCGACTTGGCAGTCCCCAGAGCGATTCCGAGCACTCCGGCCACCTCCGTTAAAGGCAGTTCGTCAAGATAGTGTAGAATCAGAACCGCTCGGCTCGCGGGCGACACACGCGCCATCAGGAGCGGCAGATGTTCAATCAACTCCGGCGCGTCCGTCTCTTCCTTCGCTTCCGCCGGTATCATTTCCAGCACCGCTTCGTCGCTGACCTCATCTCCCCTCCGACGCTCGCGCCGCAAACGCTTGAACGCTTCGCGCGACGCAATCCTGTAGGCCCAAGGGCGAAAAAGCTGCGGGTCTTCGAGCCATCCGAGCTTGCGGTAGATGAGTATGAAGACTTCCTGCAACACGTCTTCGGCCATCGTGCGCTCGCCCGTCAGACGAAGGATGTAACGGTAAAGAGGTTCGTGGACGGCCTTCAGCAACTCTTCAAGCGCCTCCCGCTCACCGGCCTGCGCCCTCAACACCCACCATGTTTCCTGCTTCCGGCTCGTCATCTTCCACCATCCAACTATTAAGAGCCTGTCTTTCGTCGTAGTGTTCGAAACTGCGCTGAGATTACCGTAAAAAATTTTCGCCGGACGCGTGCGGGTAACTAAAGCGGCCGAACCGGGAAACGTTAACGTTTGAACGCCAGCGGCAGGCGGGCTTTAATCATCCGCAACATTGGCTGTTATACTAGCGTTACATCCTTTGAAGGAGTCTCGGCCCTCGGCAAATGTCAATCGCCACGGGTACACGTTTCGGTCGTTATGAAGTGCGCTCGCCGCTCGGCGCGGGCGGGATGGGCGAGGTCTATCTGGCGCAGGACACGCGGCTCAAGCGCCCTGTCGCGCTCAAGCTGCTCTCGGCGCGGCTCACGCAGGACGAAGACCGCCTGCGCCGCTTCGAGCAGGAAGCCTGCGCCGCTTCAGCCTTGAACCATCCGAACATCATCACCATTCACGAAATCGGGCAGGAAGACTCGCTCCATTTTATGGCGACGGAGTTTGTCGAAGGCGAAACGCTCAGGCAGCGTCTCAAGCGCCAGCGCTTACGCCTGCGCGAAGCCTTGGACATCGGCATCCAACTGGCAGACGCCTTGAGGGTCGCTCACGAAGCAGGCATCGTGCACCGCGACATCAAGCCGGAGAATATCATGGTGCGGCCCGACGGCTACGTCAAAGTCCTCGATTTCGGTCTGGCGAAGCTCACGTCGCGCACCTCTTCCCTGATTGACTCGCAAGCTCCGACCATCATCAACGTTGACACGAATCCCGGCACGGTGATGGGCACGGCACAGTATATGTCGCCGGAGCAGGCGCGCGGTTTTGAAGTTGACGGACGCACGGACATCTGGTCGCTGGGCGTCGTGCTCTACGAAATGCTGACGGGCAGCGTGCCCTTTACGGGCGGCACGGCCAGCGATGTGATCGTCTCCGTCCTTGAGAAAGAGCCGCTGCCGCTCAATGTGAATTTCCCTGAAGCGCCGGCCGAATTGCAGCGCATCGTCCGCAAAGCGTTGCGTAAGGATAGCGAGGAGCGTTATCAAACGGTCAAGGACATGCTGGTTGACTTGAGGAGTCTGCGGCAGGATCTGGAATTCGAGTCGAAGCTGGAGCATTCGCTGCCACCTGATGCGAGCAGCGGCGCGATGCGTACGGCAAGCGGCGCGCAGGCGACCATGCAGGCTGCGAACAACGCTGCGCTCTTTGATACGCGTTCTGCTCATCACCCGACTTCGAGCGCGGAGTATCTGGTCAGCGGAATCAAGCGGCACAAGAAGGGTGTCTTTATCGCTCTGGCGGCGCTCGTCGTTCTTTCGGGCGCGGCTTACCTCGTCTATACGCTCGTCAGCAAATCCCGCAACGCCGGCCAGACGCCCGCGTTCCTGCAAAACATGCAGGTCACGCAGTTGACCACCAACGGGAAAAGCGTTGATGCTGTTATCTCGCCCGACGGAAAATACGTTGCTCATGTGATGGACGACGCCGGAAAGCAGAGCCTCTGGGTCAGGCAGGTGGCGACGGCCAGCAACATTCCGCTCCTCCCGCCTTCGGATGTCACCTATCAGGGCCTTGCCTTCTCGCCCGACGGAAACTACGTCTACTACAACCTATGGGATCGCAAGGGCGTCGGCGTCATCTACCAGTTGCCCGTGCTGGGCGGTGCGCCGCCGCGAAAGATTATCTTTGACGTGATGCCGGGCCTCGCGGTTTCGCCAGACAGCAAGCGCCTGGCTTTCGTGCGTGGTTACGCTGCGGATAACTCCGGCGCTGTCATCGTCGCCAATACGGACGGCACTAACGAGAGGGTCTTGATTTCGCGTAAATCTCCAGACGGTTGTTACGGCGGCGCATGGTCGCCCGACGGAAAATCTCTGGCCGTCCAACTCTGGAACGACAGCGCAGGGACGATGAGTCTCGTCGCGATGCCCGTCGAGGGCGGGCCGGAAACGTTGCTGACTTCGCAGAAATGGGCTGGCCTCGGCGGCGTCGCATGGCTTGGAGACGGCAGCGGTCTTGTGATGATTGCTTCGGACGAAAGAAGAAGCCCGCCGCAAATCTGGTTTATCCCATACCCGGCAGGCGAAGTCCGAAAGATTACCAACGATTTGAACGGCTACAACAATCTCAGCCTGACGGCAGATTCGAGCACGATGGTGACTGTGCGCGGTCGCGGGCTGGCAAACGTCTGGGTCACAAATGCTGCTGACGCCGGCAACGCGCGACAGGTTACAACAGGCAACAGCGAAGGTGGTGTGGGCCTCGACTGGACGCCCGACGGCCACATAGTTTACTCGTCAGTCAGCAGCGGCAACTGGGATTTGTGGGTGATGAAGCCTGACGGCAGCGACCAGAAGCAACTCACCTTCGATTCGCGCAGCAACCGTTACCCTGCTGTTTCGCCCGACGGCCGTTACATCGTTTTCGTCTCAGACCGCACAGGCACAGACCAGCTCTGGCGCATGAACAGCGACGGCAGCAATCCGCAACAATTGACGAAGGCCGATGGCAGTACGCTCCCGGCCTTCTCTCAGGACGGCGCGTGGGTCTTCTACACTTCAGGCGCAGCCGGTAAGCCTTCGACGTGGAAAGTTCCGACGGAGGGCGGACAGGCCGTGCAGGTGACTGAAGCACAGACGCCCGGCGCTGTCATCTCGCCCGACGGGAAACTTTTCGCCAGTTCCTACTGGAACGAGCAGGCGAATCAACAGCGTTGGGAAATAGCACTCTTCTCGTACGCGGATGGGCGCATCGTCAAAACTCTCGAAGCGCCGCCGACAGCCTTCGCCGGTGAAGGCTCAATCATACTGCGCTGGACGGCAGACGGTCGCGGGCTGGCCTTCATGGACAATAACAGCGGCTTCTCAAACATCTGGGTCTTGCCCATAGACGGCGGCCCTTTGAAGCGCCTGACAGATTTTAAGAGCGACCGCCTCTTCTGGTTTGCCCTCTCGCGCGATGACAAACAGATAGCCTGCTCACGCGGAGCCTGGACCAGCGACGTGTTTCTGATTAAGGGATTCAAGTAAGAGACGACGATGTCCGCTAGCGAGCAACTAAGAGCTAGCTCGTTGAGACTGCACGGACGCGGAAGCTTCTTTTCGTCAAAGCGAACCGGCCACCCGGAAAGCTCAAGATCCGGGTGGCCGATTTTTCTGTCCTGCTGATGGCAACGGAGTCCAGTCGTTCTCTCAGCAGAAACAGTCTCGCGGGGAGACTTTTTAGTGAGCCGCGACTTCAACCTTACGCGGCTTCGCTCCGTGGCGCGTGAGTTTGAGTTCGCTGGCAGCATCGCGTTCGGCTTCCGTCATATTCAACTCGCGTCCGCTCGCGCCGCGCGTCATCCAGACCTGCGACAGAAAATACTGGTCGCCGTACTGACGGAAGACAAGCTTTTCCGTGCTCGGCTTCGCATTGGGATTGCTCTCCACATAGCCCGCCGCCAGAGCAACGACGCTCTGTTCGCCGTCCGCGCTCTTAACCAGCAGCGTGTTCTGCGAAAGCTGCTTGATGCTGTAGTCACCCGCTGGCAGTGTTTTATCACCGACCTGAAAAGCAAACGGAATCTGCACCTCAATCATGCTTCTAGACTGCGCCTGCACCGATAGAGCCGCGAGTGCCAGCAACAGACTCAACATTGCGAAAGTACCTAAAAATTGTTTCTTCATTATCATTCCCCTCTCAAAGTTTCTCTTCCCCGGCGGCGACCGGCTTGCTCCGGCCGCCGCCCTGTTCGCGGTGGAATCTATCTCGTGCCCGAACTCCCTGTGCCGTCAGCCACCGTTTACTTTTGCGTGCCCGGCCTCATGTGCCCTACAAGTTGAGCCGCCGGACGGTTCCCCTTAAGAGCGATTGATGTGCCACGACGGAAAGAGAGCTTGCGCCGCGTCGTCTTCAAAGGCTCAAGTCGTTGCAGGCTTGTGAGATAAGCCTCGCCGTGTGCTTTGCTCTCAGAGCGGCTGGCTCTTATGATGGCAGCCGGAGTTCTATCCGAAGAGATAGCCCTGTCTATCCGCTGAGATAGACTCAACGCGGGCCGCAGCAGCATGAGACTCGAAAAAATTCTGGCGTGGGGCGTTCACCTCTACACGGCGACGGGGCTGGTCTGCGCCGCGCTGATGGCCGTGCTGATTTTTCGTGGCGGCGACGCGGCGTTTCGCGGTGCGTTGATGCTGATGATACTGGCTACTGTGATTGACTCTACGGACGGGTGGCTGGCGCGGCGTGCTGATGTTAAAAGAATCATCCCCGGCTTCGACGGTCGCCGCCTAGACGACATCGTTGATTTTCATACCTACACGTCGCTTCCGTTGCTCCTCATCTGGCGCGCAAATCTTCTTCCGCAAGGGCAAGCCTGGTGGCTGCTCTTTCCTTTGCTCGCCAGCGCATACGGCTTCTCTCAGTCAAACGCCAAAACAGACGACGGCTACTTTCTAGGTTTTCCGTCCTACTGGAATGTGGTGGCCCTTTATCTGTACCTGCTGCGCCCACCCTTCGCGCTCACGTTCTTTATCATCATCGCCCTCTCCCTCTTGACCTTCCTGCCGACGCGCTATCTGTATCTCTCGCAGAAAGCGCCCTTCAACCGCTTAACCTCCGTGCTGGCTTCGCTGTGGGCCTTTTTTTGCCTGCTGATTCTGGCGGGCGTCGCGGGAGATTCGGGCTGGCCCGTGCTGCTCTCGCTCGCTTTCCCGGTCTATTACATGCTCATGTCGTGGCTGCTCTCGCTTCAACATTGGCGGCAACGGTGAATTTTCTTACCGTTTACCGTAAATTGCCTGTTTTCACTTGCCATCAACGGCCAACCCTTATAAACTGCGTTTAAGGCAGCCGTTCGGTTGCCCCGCCCGTTAGTTCTAACTCTTCCCAAAGCTACACCCCGTTTTTTTCGGAGACCAACTGAAAATGGATGATGCGGAGACTGTCAATACAGTGCGGACTGATGTGTCTCGTTCGGCTCTGACTGCGCGGCTCGGTCGCGCGCTGACGCTGCAATCGCTCGTGCAGGCTTTGGCCGACAAGTCGCTCTCGGATTTCGTCGCCTTCGACTATTGCCAGCTCGTGATGCTTGAGGCTCACAACGAGGAAATACGCGTCTGGCGTGCGTTGCGCTCAGACAGCGGCCAACTGGCGAGCGCGCCGGCAACGGATTCCGACGCGGAGCAGAAATTTTTTGCACGACGACTGGCCGCAGGTTCTTCCAGTTTGATTAAAGAGGCAGAGCTACAGCAGGAGGCTGGCGGCGTTTTCGAGCGCGACACACGCTCTGCGTTGTTGCTGCCGCTCTCCACAGGCGGACATTGCTTTGGGCTACTCTGCTTCGCATCCTTCGCGGCTGATGCTTACACGACGGACGACGAGGCACGGCTCGGCTGGCTGGCAGACTACGTTGCGCAGGCCGCGCAGGCCGCACTGCTGCGCGCCAAGCTGGAGACGCTCTCCGAGGCCGAACGCGAAATTGAGCGCTTGAAGAGTGGTTTTCTCAACACGCTGGTGCGCGATATCCGACTGCCTTTGACGAGTGTGTTGGGTTTGCTCGAACTGTTTGAAAGCAAGTTGCAGGCGCGCGAGCCTTTCGATTTGGAAGACCGTCAACTACTGAACGCCGCCATCGAAAACGGCGACCGCATGAGACACCTTCTCGACGATCATCTGGAAATCGCACAACAACACGAACGACCGCTCGCTCTTAATCCCGAAATCACCGGCGTCGAAGCTTTGCTGGAAGAAGTGACGGAGCCTTTCCGCGGCGAAGCTGCACTGCGCGGCGTCGAATTGAACATACACGTCGGTGCAGGCAAGCTTGAGATGCGCGCCGACCGCAGGCAGGCGCGTCGCGCTCTGTGTCATCTGCTGACGGCTGCGCTCGCCGCAACGCCCGACGGCGGCGCAGTCAACATTGACGCGCGCTCAATCATCGGCACGCGCGCCAGCGACGAAGGCCGCCAATTTGTCGTCGTTAACATGACGGATTCGAGCCAGGGCATTCCGGCGGAAGAAGTGCCGTTTGTCTTCGACGCTTTCTGGCAGGCGGCAGACCCGCGCGCAGTCGCTAACGCAGGGCGCGGCCTCGGCCTCGCCATCGCCAAACGCATCGCCGCCGCTCACGAAGGCAACGTCTCCGTGCGCAGCCAGCGGGGCTTGGGCACGACCTACTCGCTCGTCCTTCCCGTCGGAGAAAGACAGACGGCCTCAGACCAGCGTCGCATACTGATTGTTGACGACGTGCCCGAACTCTTGCTCTTGCTGCGCAAGCTCGTCGCGCGGATGGGTTATCAGGTGGAGATAGCTTCGGGCGCGCACAAGGCGCTCGCGATTCTGCGCGAAAAGAAGGTGGACCTGCTGCTGACAGACTGGGCGATGCCGGAGATGAACGGCGGCGAGCTAATCGCTGCGCTCAAGCGTGACGAGAGTTTGCGTCACATCCCGACCATCATCCTCACGGGCCACGACACGGAGCGCGAGCGCGACGAAGCTCAGGCAATCGGCTGCGACCGTTTCCTCGTCAAGCCCGTCAAGCGCGACGAACTACAGCGCGTTATCCTCGAACTACTACCAACCGAAGCTGCTGTTGCAGCTAAGTAAAAAGGTAAAAGGCAAAAGGTAAAAGTAAAAGAAAGACAAAAGCAAAAGGGAAGATGAGAGCGTTGCTCCCTGTCTTCCCTTTTACCTTTTGCCTTTTTACTTTTACCTTCTTCAGATTCCGAGCACGTTGATGAGTTCCTGCACGGAGGCGGCGCTCTTTTGCAGGGCGATGCGCTCTTCCGTCGTCAGGTTAATCTCTATGATTTGTTCGAGGCCGCGTGCGCCGAGTTTGCAGGGGACGCCGACGTAGAGCCCGTTAATTCCGTACTCGCCTTCGAGATAGGCTGCGCAGGGCAGAATTTTTTTCTTGTCTTTGAGGATTGCTTCGGTCATCTCAACGGCGGCGGCAGACGGCGCGTAGTAGGCCGAGCCGGTTTTTAAGAGTGCGACGATTTCAGCGCCGCCGTTGGCCGTGCGTTTGACGATGGCGTCAATCTGCTCCTTCGGCAGCAACTCAGGGATGGGAATGCCCGCGCAGGTTGAGAAACGCGGCAAAGGAACCATCGTGTCGCCGTGTCCGCCGAGAACAAACGCCGTGACGTTTTCCACTGAAACATCAAGAGCCTCTGCGAGAAAACAACGCATGCGCGCCGAATCGAGCACGCCCGCCATCCCCAGCACACGATGCTTCGGGAAGCCCGAACGCTTGAGCGCCACCTGCGCCATCGCGTCGAGCGGGTTGGAGACGACGATGAGAACGGAATCGGGCGAGCGCTGCACGACGTTGTCCACGACCTTTGAAACGATGTCGGCGTTAGTCTTCAACAGATCGTCACGGCTCATGCCGGGTTTGCGCGGTAGTCCGGCCGTGATAATCACCACGTCCGAATCGTTCGTCTCATCGTAGCCGTTAGAGCCAATCATGCGCACGTCGAAGCCTTCAATCGGCGCGGTCTCCGCCAGATCGAGCGCCTTGCCCTGCGGCACACCCTCGACAATATCAACCAGCACGACATCGCCCAACTCTTTGCTCGCCAGCCAATGTGCGGCGGTCGCGCCGACGTTGCCCGCGCCCACCACCGTTATCTTATTTCGCTTGCCCATCGTTTTGCTTCCTTTCCATCTACGGGGAGTTGATTAGCCTTCGCATCCGTTTAGATTTCAAACTCACGCTTTCCGAGACCCTCTCACACGTCGCGGCCGTCCTCTGTGGCCGCACGCCTTCAATCGGCGAGCACGAGCAATTCAGTGTAAACTTTGTCGGAAAGAGCGCGAGTGTACAAGCGTGTGCGCACGAGTGTCAAGATAAGCGCCTGCGCGCAACTCAGGATTTCCGGGAATTATCATGCAGCTTCGTGAATGGCTGAAAAGATTGGTGGCGGAGCATAGCCGCGGCATCGCGGAAGAGAGTGTTGATGCGGAAGACGCTGCGGTAGATCCCTTCAACCCGTTTCCTGAGCCTGTCAGGTTGGAGATTAGTGATGTCTTCGATCTGCATAGCATCGCGCCGCGCGACGTAAAACGCGTCACGGAAGAATACTTACGCGAGGCTTATGAGGCTGGTTATGCTTCCGTTCGTATTATTCACGGTAAAGGCAGAGGCGTTCAGCGCGAGATGGTGCGCAGCATTCTCGCCCAAACGCCCTTCGTCAAAGGTTGGACGGATGCGCCGCCGGAAGCAGGAGGCTGGGGCGCGACGATTGTTTTCCTTGCGCACGCAGCGGATGAGCAGTCCCGCGACGAGCAGTAGTAGCAGCGCTTTGCCGTCGGAAGCAGGCAGGCTGTTAAGCGTACGGGCCGCAAATACCGGGTCTCTTTCCTCGCTCTTTGCTTCAGTCGCCTGATAAATCCATCTGGCTTAAGGGAGTCCGTATTGGGTCACCACGTAGATAAAGAACAGGATGCCCGGAATGCTGAGCAGTGCTCCGAGGATTGCCATCCATTTGCTGCGCCAACGCTTGGAAATAAGCGTCACGATTCCCAACAAGAGGGCGAGAAATCCCGTCACGGCGGAAACGTAAAAGCAAATATAGCTGATGTCCGAACTTGAACTACGGCTCCGACCGATTGTAAATATTATCGCCAGCGCGATGAAACTGATAAGTCCGAGAAGGAACGTCACCAGACTCAGCGCTGCACTCTTCGTCACCTGCGGCGCATACTGTCCCGGCTGCTGTTGTTGAGGATAGTAAGCTCCGCCGCCGCCCCAGTTTTGTCCCTGAGGTGGCTGGCCCGGCGGCGTCCAATTCTGCTGTTGAGGCTGTCCGCCCTGCCACTGTGGCGCTGAAGGTGGCTGCCCGCCCGGCGTTCCCGTTTGTGGATAATAAGGTTGCTGCTGTTGCTGCGGCTGTTGTGCGGGCGGCCATGAGGGAGATGCGCCCGGCGTCGGTGATGGCGGCTGTGGTGGCGGCGCAGCCGGATAGGATGGGGGAGCGCTTTGCTCCGGCCGTGAACTCTGCCCTACTGTGCCCGGACTAAAATATTGCGTTGGCGGAAGCTCAGGCGTTGTTGATGATGGCGACGCCTGCGGCTCTTCCGGCTGCTCTTCGACGAGCGAGGAGCGTGGTATGGACATCACCGTCGCTTCCGGGTCAAAGGCCGGAGCGTCGTCGCTCGCGAGCGGTGTGCCGTCGTTCGCACAGAATTTCTGTGCATCATCCTCGTAGGTGCGCTGGCATGTCGGACAACGTTTCATCTACCGTCTCCTGTTCCTAAGGGCTGGCAAGCTGCCGTGAATTTTACGGGCTTACGAAAATCTTCCCGCGATTGGCTGCTGATAATAACAGAAATCTGCTCGCTTATCGCTTCGGAAAGACCATCAAGTGAGGGATGAAATCATCAACGAGCTTCCATGCGCCCTGCACGTCGCGCCCTTCGAAACGCAACTCGACGCCCTTCCCGACCGTTTCAAACTTTTCCTGCTCGGCCGCACGCACCTGCTCGAAGACCTGCTCAGGCGTGACGCGCGGAAAACCCACCTCTCTATCTACTGAGTCCAGATAATAACTGCGCAGCAGTTTGTGCAGCTTGCGGCGACAGAGGTCTGGCGAGCCGAACACGTCGCACCCTGCGAAGCCTTCGCGTATGAAGGCCAGAAAGCCGACCTGTCTTTGCTGGTAGGGAATGTCAACCGGCAAACTCTCGCTCGCACCCCGACGGCTCTCGTAGATGTCGCTCATGGACATTGTATCGCTCGTCACATCAAGGCGCGCAGACTTGTGCTGTATGTCGTCCCAGATTCTATCCTGATTGGAAGACGCGCCGCTGCCGCTGCGCAGTGACGAAGTTACGTCCACGTGCTTCTGCACACGCAGGCTCGGATACAAGAAGGAATCCGAGGTCGAAAAGCTTTTCGAGTTATAACGCCAGCGCCCCTGCTCTACACAGGAGACGGGCGTCGTCACGCTCGACTCCGCAGGCACGACAATCGTCGTATTAACGACGCGATTCTGCTTTGCTCCGATCAACTCTTCGCCGTCGAGGATGAGTATGTCCGACAGCGACTTGTTGGTCACTTGCAAATTCGGCACGCTCCCCTGTTCGGAAACCTCCGTAATCTCGACCAGCCCATCTCTCAGGGCTTCCTCAATCTCCAGAAAAGGCAGCCCGTTATCTTCTCTGGCGAGCAGCGGTGTGATGTGCAGTTGCTCGAAGGATACCGGCTCGCCAGCCTGCAAATTATCAATAAATCTATTTAAAGCCTGCATCTGATGTCTCCTGTCTTCGCTGGCAATACTCTGATAAAAAGGACGGCCCCGGCCACAGCCTCTTGCCAAAAACAGATGTTAGATTACCTTCTTCTAAGACAAATCCCTTGGCGAGTCAATACGCGAAAACAGGTGGGAAGCGCAGAGCGTAGGATGAGAGCTGGGATGAGAGCGCGGCATTCCGGCTTAAACTGCACGCGCCCTTATCCTTTATTCTTCGCTCTTCATCCTTCTTTTTCTACTGTATGCTATTCTGCAATACTCAACCGGCACGGGCGTCTCCTTTGCGGGGGTCTGAAATTTTCCGCAACGCCTCGTCTGGTTTAGAAAAGAAGATGAAACCTTTGGCTTCCTCAAATAATTTCTCCTCCCGACAACCCCCGAACGATGGCCTGCTATCTGAGTTGATAGCCGATTCTGGAGACGATGGAGTTTAACTGATGGCGACCAGACAACAGTCTAAATGGCTTGTGGTTTTACTGATAACGATGCTCTCGCTGCGCAGCGCAAGCGTCTCGACGGCGCAGGATATTATTGGTGCTGCCGACCCCGTCCGAGATATAGAGGGCGGCGCTGTCGGCGTCCTTATTAATCCGCCGGAAAAGAAACGCCACGTCAGGCGTCAGGAGAAACCCAATCCGCCGCGCCGCACTCCGCAGTCAAACCAGCAAACAATCGCTCGCGTCGGCGTTGAAAAAAGGAGGCCGCGCCCGGTCGCGCCGCGGCCCGCGCCCGTCAGGCCGCCGCGCCCGACCATAGATGCCGCAGGCTACAACGCTCAGGGCGACGACTATCTGGACAACGGCGATTACGAGAATGCGATTGAATCCTACCAGCAGGCCATTCGCCTCAAGCCCAACTACGCAGAAGCCTACTACAATCTAGGCGACGCACACTTTAACATGCGCCGCTACGCGCAGGCCGTCGAAGCCTACAAGCAGGCTGCGCGACTGAAACCAAACTGGGCTGAGCCATACAACGCCCTCGGTGATTCATACCTCAACCTGGACCGCAAGGAAGAGGCCGTAGAAGCTTACAAGCGTACCGTCGCCCTCAAGCCCAATACGCAGTCGGCCCATTATAATCTGGGCACAATCTATTTCGAGTTGAATCGCATGAACGAGGCCGTCGAGTCTTTAAAACAGGCCGTGCGCTACGACGCGCGCGACAGCGAGGCTTATAACTACTTAGGCCAGGCTCATGCGCAGCTCAAACAGTTTGACGAAGCCGCACAGGCTTTCAAACAGTTGGTTGCGCTCCGGCCAGACTTCGCCGAAGCACACTTCAATCTGGGCGATGCCTACGATAGCCTTGAGCGTTACACGGAAGCGATAGAGGCTTACAAGCGTGCCATCCGTCTGAAGGCAAACTATACGGAAGCCTTCTACAACACAGGCGCGGCGCTCTATAATCTGGGCCGCTTTGAAGAAGCCATCGCTGCCTACAAGGATGTCGTCCGTCTCAATCCCAGGCACCCGGAAATCTACAGCGACATCGGCGACGCCTACCGTCGTCTGAACAACTACACGGAGGCTGCGCAAGCCTACCGTCAGGCCGTCAGCATCAAGCAGGACGACCCGGAAATCTACGGCAACCTTGGCTTCATGCTCAACAAGCTCGAACGCTATGCCGAAGCCGTCGAAGCCTACCGTCAGGCCATACGCCTCAAACAGACCGACGCCGATTACTACACCAACATGGGCGCGGCGCTCGGCAAGCTCAAGCGCTGGAACGAGGCCGTCGAAGCCTTCAAGCAGGCCATCAAGCTGGGGCCCGACGACGCCGAAGCGCTCTCCAATCTGGGTTGGGCCTATAACAATCTAGGTCGCTTCGAAGAAGCGAACGCATCTCTCCAACAGGCCGTCAGGCTCAAGCCCGACTTCGCTCCGGCGCAGTTCAATTCCGGCATTACCTACAGCCGTCTAGGCAAGCCGAATGAATCCGTCGCTTCGTTCCAGCAGGCTATCCGCCTGCGCCCCAACTGGGCCGAAGCACACAATAATCTGGGCTACTCCTACGGCGGCCTGCGACGCTGGAACGACGCCATCGCTTCCCACAAGGAAGCCATCCGCCTCAAGCCAGACTACGCCGGAGCCTACTTCAATCTCGGCTACGCCTACCTTCAAAGCGGCAACAAGAAAGAGGCCATGAACACCTACAATCAACTCAAAGCAATCAACCCCGAGCTCGCCAAAAAGCTCTACCTGATTATCAACCAGAAAGCGCTGCGCAACATGGCCTAAAGAAGTAAAAAGGTAAAAGGGAAGACGAGAGGCTTACTCCTCATCTTCCCTTTTACCTTTTACCTTTTTACTTTTACCTTTATAAACTCGCGCGGCACATCGGGCAGATGCGCGTCTCCTGCTTCATCATCAGTCCAATCCAGAAGAGCGGGAAACAGAAGAACAGCAGGAGAATGAAGACGACCCAACCGTCCTGCGAGATTTTGCTTTCGACGATAGGCAGGTATGTCGTCCCGCAGCGCGGGCATCTGTAGCCCGACTGCGGCGGCTGATACTGCGGCGGCTGTTGTGGGATGGGCACAGGCAAAGGCGCGGGCGGAGCGCTATTGGCCCAAGAGTAGGGCGGCGGCGGTTTCGGCGTCGCATAGCCCTGCTGCGTTCCCGGCTGCCAGCCAGCCTGTAGCCCGCTCCCGCAGTAACGGCAGACCCGCACCGAATCATCATTGAGCCGTCCACAGTTGCTACAGGCAATCATCTTTGAATATCACGTCAAGAAACTAAGCGGGAGTCTCAACCAAGTTTTGAGTTTGCAATCAAAGCGAGAGGCACAGCGACTAATTAACGTTAATGGTGCCCCCGGCAGGACTTGAACCTGCGGCCCCCTGCTTAGGAGGCAGGTGCTCTATCCACTGAGCTACGGGAGCACAGGGCTATCAAATTAGCAGATGACGGCGCGCGCAGTCCAGCCTGCTCCTATGATTGATACTTGATGAGCGAGCGCACGTCGTAGCCCGCCAGCCGTTCGCGCCCCGGCAGGAATTCCAGTTCGACGACGAAGACGAGGCCAGCCACAGTGCCGCCCAGTTGTTCTACTAAATCAACGACGGCGCGGGCCGTGCCGCCGGTCGCCAGCAGGTCGTCTGCGATAATGACGCGATGACCAGCGCTGATGGCGTCGCGATGAATCTCCAGGGTGTCCTGCCCGTATTCGAGGTCGTAGGAGATTGAGGCGCATTCGGCCGGAAGCTTGCGCGGCTTGCGCACGGGCACAAAGCCTGCTTGCATGTGATAGGCGAGGGCGGGCGCGAAGATGAAGCCGCGCGCCTCTATGCCGATGACTGCATCAACCTTCTCGCCGCTAAACTGCGCGGCGAGCGCATCCACCGTTTGTCGCAAGCCTTCGGGATGCTTGAGCAGCGTCGTGATGTCGTAAAAATTAATACCGGGCTTCGGAAAGTCCGGCACTTCGCGTATTAAGGCTTTCAGTTCGTTCATAATTAAGAGCAGAGATTCAGGGGTCGGAAGAAAAGAGAATCAGCAGAACGTGTTTGCAACTTCTAATTTAGGGTTCTGTTTTTCGTTATCTTTCAATTCGGAATGACGAATACGTGGCTGTCGGCTCAAGATTGATCTCTTCGACGTTAGCGACGGAGGCCCATGCGGGGCCTGTGGCGAGGTCGTGCAGGAAGGCTTCGACGCTCGCGCTCTCGCCTTCGGCCAATGCCTCGACACGCCCGTCGGGCAGATTGCGCACGTAGCCGACAACCTGATGGCGTGCGGCTGCGCGTTGCGCGAAGAAGCGGTAGCCGACGCCCTGCACTTCTCCGCTGATTAAGAATTTGCGCGCTATCAACAACGCCCTGCCCTCTGCTCGAAATAATTTGAACGCAAGCAGCTTCTCACGAGCGACGGTCTTGGCCGGAGTCTGGACGCTGCTGTTGCTGCTGCTGCTGTCCCGCGTGTCTCTGGCCTCGCGGCTGCGAGTGATGACGGCTGAGCGCGTCGGCCGTCAGAAAGAGTTGCGGGCGTTTTCCGTCCGCCATTTGCGCGGCATCGAAAGTCGGCTGTGTCCAATGACGCCAGACTGCCAGTTGCTGCTTGCGCGGCCCGAACAGTTTTGAGATGAGCAGGTAAAGGGTCACAAACCACGCGGCGAACAGGACGCCAATTCCAATCTCAATCATCACGACTCCTTTCCAAACGCGCGCGGGAGAATACCACAAGCTTAAGGCAAAAGGTAAAAGTAAAGTACCCCACCGCAAGCGGTGGGGCTTTAGCTCGGTTTAATCGAACAGGTCTATTTGCGCATCTTGGGCTTCTTTGTGACGTTGAATGTATTTACGAATCACCTCTGCTGTCACTTTATCGCCCACGGTTCTGGCG
>DASVPO010000014.1:0-205256 GCA_036382855.1 Pyrinomonadaceae bacterium
TTAGCTCGGTTTAATCGAACAGGTCTATTTGCGCATCTTGGGCTTCTTTGTGACGTTGAATGTATTTACGAATCACCTCTGCTGTCACTTTATCGCCCACGGTTCTGGCGAAGTACCCATCTTCCCAGAACTCGCCGCCCCACAGTTGTCTTTTGACCTGTGGGAACTCACGGAACACGGCTCGCGCACTGAGACTTTTGAACCTCGTCACCACCTGCGCTATCGAGTAGCGTGGTGGAAACGAGCAGAACAGATGCACATGGTCGGGGCTGACTTCCATCTCATCTATCGTGATGTCATAGACTTCAGCTATTTCCCTGAACATCTGCTCGACACGTTCAGCCAATGCACCTTGCAGAATCTCCTTGCGATACTTCGGAGACCAGACTAGATGATAGGCGGTGTCGTAGGCAGCGTGCGCAGTTCTTCTGAAGACCATGCACGCATTCTATCAACTTGCGCTATCTTGTGCGCGGGCATCGAACCCGCACTCAAGATGGTTCAGCCATCCCCGCCGCAAGCAGCGGGGCATTAAGAACCTTTTTCGTAAAGGATGACAAGACCTGTGAGCAATTCCAACCGCCAGTGTAAGGAGAAGACAGTTATGTCCCGATTGCTAACAACCATTGCAGTACTTTGTTTGTGCTTCTCGACCGTTCCCGTTACGGAGTCTGCCAACATGGCTGCTTCGACTTCCGACTGGCCGCAATGGCGAGGCCCTGCGCGGGACGGACTATCGCGCGAGCGCGGCCTCCTTAAGCAATGGCCGAAGGAAGGGCCGAAACTGCTCTGGCAGGTGAACGACATAGGAGACGGCTATTCAACGCCTGTGGTCGTCGGAACACGCATCTACCTGATGAGCAATCGTGGCATGGACAATGAATTTGTTCAGGCTCTCTCAACACAGGACGGAAAACCAATCTGGACAACGCGCGTCGGCAACGTCGGCAACCCGGACATGAACCCACCTTACGCGAAGGCACGTTCCACCCCGACCGTTGAAGGAGATTTCATCTACGTGCTCGGCTCGGACGGCGACCTGGCCTGCCTCGAAGCGAAGAGCGGCAAGATTCGTTGGCAGAAGAACATCCGTCAAGAGTTTGGCGGCAAGCCGGGCGAGTGGGCCTATGCAGAGTCTCCGCTGGTTGATGGCGACGCGGTTGTCGTCACCCCCGGCGGCGCTGAGGCCACGATGATCGCGCTTAACAAAAAGACGGGCGCGCTCATCTGGAAATCGGCAGTTCCGGGCGGCGACCCTGCGGGCTATGCATCGGCGATTGTCGTGCAAGGTGGCGGCCGCAAACAATATGTGCAGTTGTTAAGCAAGGGCCTGATCGGAGTTGATGCGAAGACAGGCCAGTTCCTCTGGCGCTTCAAGGAGGCGGCCAAAGGGCCGGCGCAATATTTCACGCCGGTCGGGCGTGAAGGCTATGTGTACTGCGGCGCGCTTGGCGTCGGAGGCGTACTCCTCCGTTTGAAGCCGGATGGCGGCGGCGTCGCAGCAGAGCAGGTCTACTTCACGCGCGGACTTCCGAACGGCATCGGTGGAGCAGTGCTGGTTGGCGACTATCTTTACGGCGGAGATATGCCCGGGCAGAAGTTGGTCGCGGTTGAGTTCACTACGGGGAAGGTTAAATGGACGAGCGAGAGTTTCGCGTGGGCGTCGGTAGCCTATGCCGACGGGCATTTATATCTTCACGGTCTGAATGGAGAGTTTGCGCTGGTGGAGGCGACCCCCGAAGGTTATCGCGAAAAGGGCCGCTTCACTCCGCCCGCTCAGCCGAAGCATAAACAGGTGGGGCAGTTTCCAGAGATGTCGTTCACGTATCCTGTGATTGCTAACGGGAGGCTTTACATTCGCGACCTCGGCTCATTGTGGGCCTACGACATCAAAGGCAGCCGCTAGGCACTTGAAGATAGTTGCAATCGAACCTCGCTGACGTGTCTGTTCAAACGTCGCCGCGTGTCTATGTATCCGTTGGCAGCCGAGTCGGAGTAAGTAAACGGCTGAGAGGCTTTGTGCGGTTCGTCGTCTAAACGCTCGCGAGAAGCGAACGTGTGCGCCGCTAACGGCCTTCGTCTATTTTCTTGCAAGTCTGCACAGATAGAGAGAGGATATGAATTCAAGCAAAAACACGGCGAGGCTCGCAGGCTTACTCTGGATTTTGGCCGCGGCTACGGGCGGCTTCGGCCTGTTCTATGTTCGCTCCGGCGTGATTGTACAGGGAGATGCCGCCGCGACTGCCGGCAACATTGCGGCTTCCGAATTTTTATTCCGGGCCGCTATCGTCAGTAATCTTTTCTCGCAGGTCTTCTTCCTTTTTTTCGGGTTGACCGTGTACCGCCTCTTCAGGGAAGTTAACAAAACATTGGCAACAGTGTTCCTGACCTCGGCCATGATGACGGTCGCCATAGGGGTCTTTAATGCGCTTAATAATTTCGGAGCCCTGTTAGTTTTGAGCGGGGCTGATTACCTGAAAGCGTTCACTCCCGAACAACTCAACGCAATGGCAATGATATTTCTCAGACTCAACAACAGTATTGGGCAGGGACTCCTTGAAATATTTTGGACGCCTTTATATTTTTCATTCGGACTGCTCATCATCAAATCCAGATTCATGCCAAAAGTTTTGGGCATTCTGTTGATGATTATGAGTGCTGGCTACGCCGTTAATATCATGACGAAATTCCTGATTCCACAATTTTATCCTGCGACGTTCACGCGATTAGCGATGCTGCTTGGCGCTCTCGGCGGAATTCCGACAATCCTCTGGCTGCTCATAAAAGGCGTAAGTGAGCAGCAGCCGGTTAGTGAAGTCGAAGCCCGCGCAGTTTAAATCAACTGCTGGCCGTGGTCGCAATATTCGACGATGGGGCAGCGCTCGCAGAGCGGGTCGCGCGGGCGGCAGAGTGCGCGCCCGTGGCGAATCAGGTTGACGTGGAAGGAATAGAATTTTCCGTGCGGCACGATGGAGTTCATAATCTCGTGTGCGCGCGCGTCCGTGCATTTCTGTGGAATCAGTCCGACGCGGCGCAGGACGCGGAAGATGTGCGTATCGAGGGGAAAGACCTCCGTGCGGCAGGCGAAA
The DNA here is from genome assembly GCA_036382855.1 of Pyrinomonadaceae bacterium. GTDB lineage: Bacteria > Acidobacteriota > Blastocatellia > Pyrinomonadales > Pyrinomonadaceae > DASVTR01. The sequence goes on from DASVPO010000014.1 coordinate 3,090, forward strand.
AGGAGCGTGCAGGAGATGGTCTTCGGGCCGATGCCGCGAAACTGCTGTAGATAACGAACTGCCTCTTCCGCTGAAAGGTTGTGCAGGAAACTGAGGTCGAGCGTGCCGTGCTCGGCTTTAATCTGTCGCAGTATGCTTTTGATGACGACCGCCTTCTGGTTGGCAAGGCCGCCGGAGCGAATGGTGTCTGCGATGGTTGATTCGCGCGCACGCGCGAGCGCATCCCAACCGGGAAAACGTTTCCTCAGCGCCGCGTACGTGCGCTCGCTGTTGGTGTCGCTCGTCGCCTGCGAGAGAATAACCTGAATGAGCATCGCGAGCGGGTCGGACGCACGCCGGTTTTCCGGCACGCCATAAGCGCGCTCAAGATTCTGTATAATGTAGCGGACGGGCTTTTCGTCCGTCCCGTTTTCGCTTGCCGTTTGAACCGCTTTACGCGGCGAGGACGCGCTCATAAAAATTGATGTATTGAGGAATCACTAAATCTGTGCTGTAGCGCGAGACGGACGATTCACGCGCGCGGCGGCCCATCTCGCGCCGCATCTCTTCATCCATGAGCAGGCGTGCGGCGTCTGCTCCCATCTTGTCAATGTCGCCCATCTCGCTCAGGTAGCCTGTCTCGCCGTCTGTCACGACTTCGGGCAGCCCGCCGACGCGCGAGGCTACGACAGGCACTTCGCAAGCCATCGCTTCCAGCGCTGCGAGGCCGAATGATTCCTGCTCCGAAGGCAGCAGGAGCACGTCTGCAACCGAAAGGTAATCGCTAATCTTCGGCTGCTTGCCGACGAACGAGCAGTGTTCGCTGATGCCCAGACAACGTGCACGATGCTCTGCGTTTGTGCGCTCGCTGCCGTCGCCGACCATGACGAGGCGCGCTCTCGTCTGTTTCAGAACGCGCGCCAGTATCTCTATGCAGTCAACGGGGCGCTTGACGGGCCGGAAGTTTGAGACGTGTACGAGCAAGGGTTCATCACCGGGCGCAAGCTCGCGGCGAAGCTGCGGCACGGGGCGGCGCTGGTAGTCTGAAGAGCAGATGAAGTTTGGGATAACGGCGATGTTGTCAAACTGAAAAGTTTCCTGCGTGGCGCGTTTCAGGTAATGAGAGATGGCCGTCACACCGTCTGACTGCATAATGCCGTAGCGCGTAATCGGCAGGTAGGAGCGGTCTGCGCCGACGAGCGTGATGTCTGTTCCGTGCAGGGTGGTGATGACGGGCAGGCGGCGCGCGGGCCGCAAAGATTCGCGCGCGAGGATAGCGCTGATGGAATGCGGGATGGCGTAGTGAACGTGGAGCAGGTCCAGGTTTTCCGTTTCGGCGACGGTCGCCATCTTCGTCGCTAGAGCCAGCGTGTAGGGCTGGTGCTCGAAGAGCGGATACGACATCATCTCGACTTCATGGAAACGCACGCGCTCGTTAAGCTCCGTCAGGCGCGTCGGCAGGCTCGAAGCGATGAAGTGAACCGTGTGGCCGCGCGCCGCAAGCTCCTTGCCCAGTTCCGAGCCGACGATGCCGCTGCCGCCGTAGGTCGGATAAACAGTGATGCCGATGTTCATAAAGCAAAGTTTTCAGTTTTCAGTTTCTAGTTTTCAGCAAACGACTGTTAGCCGCTGTCTGAAAACTGAAAACTCAAGACTGAAAACCGGCTCCGAATAGCAAGAAAGCAGGAGGCCCTCGCCACCTCCTGCTTCTTGTCTCAACTTTGTCTCACCTGTAACGGGGGGACCAAGCGAGGGAGAAAGTATAAGCCCGGAGAGCATCAATAATCAATGGCTACCGGGCGGCGTCGTGGCGAGCGCGACGCGGCCGCTGCCGTTCGCAGGCCAAACACGTTATAATGAGAAGCAATTAAAATCGCCTGACAGACATCTAAATCTTCAGTTAACTGTAAACTATATGGAGAGATTGAATAATGCCGAAGATAAGTGATATTGAAGAGACGCCGAATCCAAACGCCGTCAAGTTTATTTTGAAAGAGCCGGTCACAAACGGGACGGCCAGACAGTTTGATTCAGCATTGAAGGCCGAGGCGGACGAACTGGCGAAGGCGCTGTTTGAGGTCGGAGACGATGTTGTCTCGGTCTTCTACATGGACAAGATGGTGACGGTGGAGAAACGCGACGAGGGCGACTGGGACGACCTTCTGCCAAGGCTCGCCGTTCCGATTCGCGCCGCCGCATCGGTCGCGTCAAACGGCGCTGCCACGGCAGCAGCAGCGGTCGGAGGCTCGATTGCTGCCGTCGTCAGCGACGACCCGCGCCTCGCGCGCATCAACGAGATACTTGACGAGAAGGTGCGGCCCGCGCTGGCAGGCGACGGCGGCTGGCTCGAAGTTATGAGCTTGAAAGACCACACGCTGAGCATACGCTATCAGGGCGCTTGCGGCAGTTGCCCCAGCTCGCTTTCCGGCACGCTGATGGCTATCGAAGGAATGCTCAAACAGGAGATTGACCCGGAGATAGAGGTTGTCGCCGTTTAAGTCTGACCACACTTTTCAAGTCGCAGGCCGCGCAAACGTCCTTCAGCGTTTTGCGCGGCCTTCGTCTATTGCGATACTTATCCGCCCTTATATTTTGGAACTGTTTGCCGCTGTGCGCGTATCTTCGTGAAGAGCATCATTCGGGCGCTGCTTCTCGCGCTTTTCTAAGTGGAGACAAAAGATGAATCGTCGTTCACAGCTATCCGCCGTCCTGTTGTGCCTCCTTTTCAACACCCTCTCTGTGCAAACTCCCGCCCAGACTCCCGCGAAAGAACCGGGCAAGACGGGCAAGAGCGCGTCTGCACAAAAACAAAAGCGCGAGCGCACAGACCCTCTAGCCACGGAGAGACGCGCGACGGCTCTCGCGCTCGCCGCTTCGCTCTCCGACGAGGCGCGCTCTTTTCGCGATGAAGCGTTGCGCGCACGCGTGCTGGCACGCACAGCAGATGCCCTCTGGGAAACGGAGAATGAACGAGCACGCGCTCTCTTTCGCCGCGCGTGGGAAGCAGCCGAGACTGCCGACCGCGAGACGATGAAACTAATCGAAGAGCAACAACGCTCGACTAATGCTCCACGCGCAGGCTTGCCCGATGGCCCTTCGCGACTGCGCGGGGAGGTCCTGCGATTGGCGGCACGTCGCGACCGCACGCTCGGCGAGGAGTTTATTGCCAAGGCAGCCGAAGCCGCGCCCGAAGTGCCTCTGACTATTAACGCTGGCGGTGAGGGCAGCGGCAAAATCGAACTCGCTACGCCCGACCCTGAGAAGCCACCGGCAGCCGTTGCAGGACGACTCAGCCTCGCAACGCAGTTTTTGCAGGAGGGCGACGTTGAGCGTGCTTTGCAGTTTGCCGTCATTGACCGCGTGACGACGCAGGGCATCATCTTTCTCTCGCACCTGCGCGAAAAGAATCAGGCGGCCGCAGACCAACGCTTTGCCTCGCTGCTGATGCTCGCGGCCAACGACCCTGCCTCCGACGCAACGACCGTCTCCGTGCTTTCGTCCTACGCCTTCACGCCATTTCTGTACATCATCGTTCGCCGCGACGGGCAGAACCATTCCAGCCAGCAACGCGAACACATCGTTGCGCCGATGATGTCGCCGGAGTTGCGCGTAGCTTTCCTGCGCACCGCCGCGCAAATTCTACTGCGCCCGCTCCTGCCGCCCGAGCAGGATCGCACGCTGGCGGGACGCCCCGGCCTCTATTTCACCATCGCGCGCCTGCTGCCGATCTTTGACCAGTATGCGCAGGAATTTTCGCCTGAGCTTCGCGCGCAGCTCGGAGCTTTAACGCCCGACGCGCCCGAAGAATTCCGCAGCGGTCAAAGCAGTCTGCTGACGCGCGGTCTCGTGCCCGCTGAGACTATGAGAGACGAAGGACAGGCGGCGCTTGAGAACATAGACCGCGCGCCAAACGGAGAGGAGCGCGATTCGCTTTACGCAAGGGCCGCGATGGTGGCCGCGCGCAAAGGCGAAGCGAGCGGGCGCGACCTTTCGGACAAGATTGACGATAGCGACTTACGCAAACGCGTGCGCGCCTACGTTGATTTCACCCTTCTCAATCATGCGATTGAAAAGAAAGAGACGACCGAGGCGTTGCGCCTTGCGCGCACAGGTGAATTAACCAACGTGCATCGCGCCTGGGCCTTGACAGAGATAGCACACCTGCTGACGAAGCAGGACCCGACGCACGCCGTAGAAATTTTGAACGAAGCGCTGCTTGAAGCGCGTCGTATCAGCGGCAGCGATGCCGACAGACCGCGCGCTCTCATCGGCGTCGCCACGCGTCTCTACGCGCTCGACCGTAATCTGGCATGGGAAGTCTTGAGCGAAGCCTTGAAGGCTGCCAACGCCGTCAACGATTTCACAGGCGAGGACGCACAAATCGTCTCGCGCCTCGTCACCAAGCGCGGTTCTTCGACCACCAATTTCACGGTTGAGACCTTCGACCTCAATAACATCTTCAGCCAGCTTTCGAAAGATGACCTCGTGCGCGCCGTCGAGTTGGCGAAGAATTTTAAGAATGAAGCGCCGCGCTCAACGGCGATGCTCGCTATCGTCCGCTCCGTGCTCAATCAAAAGCCGGAGGGGCAGCGACGCGGCAGCAGCCAGATAGAGAGAAACGAGTAAGCACGAAAGCGCGGCGTGTTCGTTAGTTAAGGATTGGGCGCGTGTTATGAATAGATGTTCATCGGCCGTGTGAGAAGAGCGATGGGGTCTTCGACGTTCAGCGCCTCGCGCACGTAGTAGGCTTCACCCGCCGCGACGCCGATGAGCGAGCCGTAGTAGCGCATACGCCATTCAATCTGCTGCAAAAAACTTTTGTCGCTGATGCGCGTTTGCGGTTCATCCGTGCCGGGGCGATAAAACTGCGACGCGTGCGCGCGGATAGCACGCATCTTCTCATCTATAAAATCCGAAACGTCCACGACGAACGACGGCGCGACGAGCCTCGAAAAAACAGAGTGGGCGAGGGCCGGAACGCCCACTGCCTCCTGCCCCGCCTCTTCATCGTAGCGTCGCATACTGGCGAGGCGCGCGGCCTCGCGGACAATGCGGCAAGTGTTGGCATGGTCAGGATGCGGGTCGTCCCAGTGAGAAGTCAGCAGCACCTTCGGCTTGTGTGTGCGAATGACGCGCACCAACGCGACGCGCGCCTCTTCGGTCGGCCAGACGTGGCCGTCCGGCTGTTCGAGGTTGAGCCGCGCATCGAGCTTTAAGATCTCGGCGGCGCTTTCTGCTTCCTGCGCACGAAGCTCAGGTGTACCACGTGTGCCCATCTCGCCGCGCGTCATGTCGAGCACGCCCGTGCGATAGCCAAGCGCCTTCAGCTTCAGCAGCGTCCCGGCCACAGTCAGTTCCGCATCATCCGGGTGCGAAAAGACGGCCAGCACATCTAATTCCCTGTCAGGTGTCTGCATGTTCTTCCTGCTGTTCAACTATTCATCGTTCCGGCGTTTCCGGCTTTTAGCCTAACAGGCACGCGCAGTTCCAGGCAATCTCCTGACGCCCTGTAACGCATAAAAAGTGATTAAACTAAATGCGCGTTGATGAGGCGCTCGTTTGATATATTATCCGGCTGCTGTCAAGTTAATCTTAGAGCAACTGTCAACCTGATAAACGGGAGAGAATGATGGCAAGTAGTCCGCTTGAGATGGTAGAACAACTAGACGATGCCTTTAATCGCGGCGACCTCGAAGCCGTTCTGGACTTTTACGAGGAAGAGGCAGTGATGGTGATTGAGCCGGGCAGGCTGGCGAAGGGCAAGGCCGAACTGCGCCAAGCCTATGAATGGATTTTCAGTAACATCAAGGGCGTTGCCCGTCAGGAAAAGACAAACGTGATAGAGGCTAATGATGTGGCGCTCTTCACCTCCAAATGGAATTTCGAGGGCGCGACGCTGGATGGAGTTTCAGTCTCCAGAGAATCCTACGCTTCGGTTATCATGCGCAAACAACCTGACGGCAACTGGCGCATCGTGGTAGACAACTCATGGGGGCCTGCCGTCCTGAATTGAGCCGGCGCGAACGCGCGCAAACTTGAAGATGAAGGCGGCCTCTCTTTACGCGCGCGTGTTCGCTGCCCGCGCGCAAGCGTCTTCGGACAAGGCGTTCGAGCCTTCTTAGTGTTAGCATGACTCTCATGGCTGCACATCCGGGTAGTTTGCAAGTAGTTTGAAGACTGCCTGCGCGGCTCGTATTCAAGGCGTCAGACCTTGGTATTTAAGCAAGGGGTTAAGAAGATGAGGCTTGTCGTTCTCGGCTCAGGCACATCGGTTCCGCACCCGCAGCGCGCGGCTTCGGCCCACTGGCTTGAGACAACGGGCGGCTCGCTCCTGCTCGATGTGAGCGCAGCGGCCGTCCATCGCATGGCGCAGGAGAATCTGGATTGGGCCAATCTTGACGCAATCTGGATTAGCCACTTTCACCTCGACCACGTCGGCGGCCTCGCGCCCTTCCTCTTCGCCACCAAGCACGCGCCGCAAACCAGAGAGCGCCGCAAGCCCCTGCACATCTCCGGCGGCTACGGATTGAAGAAACTTCTGCGCGCCTTCGACGAAGCGAACGATTACGGGCTACTCAAACAAAGCTTCGCAATCGAAATCCGGGAGGTCGCCCCGCGCAGTGAATTTGAAATTTTGCCCGGCCTGCAAGCCAGCACTTTCTCAACACCGCACACGCGCGAGAGTCTTGCGCTCCGTTTGGACGAAACGCAGGAGAAGGACGGCGTAGCCATCGCTTACACTTCCGACACGGGCTACGCGGAAGCGCTCGCGGCCTTCGTGCGCGGCGTCGAGTTGTTGATAATGGAATGTTCTTTTAGGCGCGACAAACAGGTCGAGACGCATCTTGAGTTAGCTGACGCGATGCGTCTGGCCGCAGATGCCGCGCCGCGCAGAGTGTTGCTCACGCATCTTTACCCGGAATGGGACGGCGTGGACATCAGCGCCGAAGCACGTCAACTCTGGCCGGGAATAACAACGGGAGCGACTGACGGGCTGCGCCTCGAAATCCTGCGCGAGAAAGCGAGAGCTACTCCGTAAAACAATAAGCTTTTGATGCCCGCTGCCTTCAGGAGTCGAAACATGAGTCATCATTTCCGTAACGCCAGTTATTACCTGCAATGCTGGCTCATGCTGTCTTTCGTCTGCGCGCCGCTCGCCTTGATTGCCCGCGCTCAGTCCGATTCGACGGCGACGATGCACGCGGAAACAAGCGCTTCCTCGCTGCTTGAGACGGGCAGCCCTGCTCAGCCGCAAAGCCTGCCTGCCGCGCCTGAGACAATCAAAATCGTTTCCTACAACATACGCTGGCGCGGCGGCGAAGACCTGCGCCAACTCATCGCGCTCTTCCGCAACGACCCTGAAATCGGAGGCGCGACCATCATCGGCCTACAGGAAGTTGACCGCAACCGCAAACGCACGGGCAACGTCAACACCGTTCGACTAATGGCTGAAGAACTCGGGATGCACTACGCATGGGCCGCACCGCCGCCGCCCGAAAAAAGCAAGAAGCCGCAGGAGGAAGAAACAGGCGTCGCCATCCTCAGCCGCTATCCGCTCGCTGACGTTCGTCGCTTCGTTCTGCCAAACGAAGGCCCCGGCGGACGACGCCGCGCAGCCCTCGGCGCAACCGTCCAACTCGGCGCAACACCCGTTCGCGTCTATTCCATACACGCCGAAACGCGCACTTCAAACGAGCGCCGCCTACAGCAGTTTCAAACCGTCATTGAAGATGCAAAAACAGATCACACGAAAATTGAACGGGTCGTCGTCCTCGGAGATTTCAACACCATCACCGGCAAAGATGTTGACGCCACATCAAAACTCTTTACCGCCGCCCGCTTTGAAACGCCCTTCTCAAACGACGAAGAGACCTGGCGCACCTTCATCATCAAACTCAAGCTCGACTGGCTCTGGCTGCGCAACCTGCGCCCCGTCAAACACGGCATTGACCGCGACATCAGCCTCTCCGACCACTGGCCGCTCTGGACCGTCGTAAACATGAAGTAGGAACGACGAACGCGGAACGATGAAGTAAAAAGCAGCTTGCTTCTTATTCATCGTTCCGCGTTCATCGTTCCTACTTACTTATAAAGGCGGTGAGTTTCGCCCCACAAACTCACCGCCCCTCGGTCGTAAGGTGCTGGCATGAAAGCCGGGAGACGAAGGCTTTCAGCGCACACTCACGACGACGTTATTGGCCTGAAGAGAATTGCCCGTGGCGCGCTGCAATTCGGCGATGGCTTTGTTCAAGTCTGTCTGGGCGCGCAGTTCGTTGCCGCGTGCGGTCGTCAAAGCCGTCTGACGTTCGAGGACTAGAAAGAGCGTTGACTGTCCGGCATCGAAGCGTCGCTGCTCGCTCATATACTGCTGCTCGGAGGCTGCACGCGCTGCGGCCGCTGCGCGCAGGCGCGACTGCGCCGTCCGCACCAACTGCAAGACATTGCGCACATCCACCTGAATCAACTGCTCCAGCTGTTCGCGCTGCGTATCAATGCGCTCTCGCTCGACGAGCGAGCGGCCCAGTTGTGCTTCGGCCGTACGATTTCTGAGCGGAAGATTAATCTGCACGCCGACGCGAAAGTTGCTGTAGCGATTCGCGCCCAGGTTAGCGAGCGATTGGCCGTAGCCGCCGATTAAGTTTTCAGGAAACACTTGCGGCAGCGGCGCGGGCAGGGTTTGAATGCCAGAGTTTGGCAGCGCGGCGATAATCTCGTTGATCTTCTGGCGCGTCAGTTCGCTGGCAGCCGTGAAGGGGTTGCTCGTTCCCGCTTCGCTCAAAGTTCCGGCGAGGCCGACGACACCGTAGCTGCCGATTAAATCAAGCTGCGGCCTCGTCTGCTCTCTATAAAAACGCTGGTCCAGTTCGTTGATTTCCTGCGCGACCGTTGACTGCTGTAGCTCCGGGCGATTCTGGAGCGCTGTGGTCATCGCATCTTCAACGGAAACGACGGGCGGCTCTATGTCCACCGAGTCGGTCGGAATCAGTGAGACGTTCCAGAGCGGCGACTGGCGATTTTCAGCAATCAGGTTCTTGAGATTGTTTTCGGCGCGCGTGACATCTTCGAGTGCGCTATAAACGCTCTGCTCGAAGCCTGAGACCTGCGCGTCTGCCGCGACGACATCAATCGGAGCGAGCATGCCTTCTGCGACGAGACGCTTGTTATGCTCAAGCTGTGTGCGCGCGTCGCGTACGGCGTCGCGCTGTATTTGCAGGTTGCGCAGCGCGAAGACCAAATCCCAGTAGGCGCGCTGCACCTGCGTGATGGTTTCAATCGTCCGCTGGCGAAACTGCGCGTCGGTCAAAGAGAGATTCTTCTTCGCCACTTCGATTAAGCGCCGGTTGTTGTCAAAACGGAAGCCGCGCAGAAGCGGCTGCGTGTAGTTGAAGGTAAGCGCCGTCGGAAATTGCGGGTTGAGCGCTGCAAACTGGTTGTCGGTCGTCAGACGAATTGCTGAAAAATCCACGCGGTAGCCGCCGCCATATTTCGGCACTAAGCCTTCGAGACGCGCCGTGCCCGTGAAATCGCTCTGCGTGACAGCGCCGTTTGCGCCGCCGCTTAAGAAACTGGACGAAGGCGTCTTCGTGCGTTCGTAATAAGAGAGCGAACTGAAGCGCGGGTCGTAGACGCCGCGTGCGCCCTGCAAGTCAAACTCCGCGATGCGGACGTTCTGGCGCGAGACCTCTATCTCCTTATTGTTTGCTAAGGCCATCTCCAGAGCCTCGCGCAGGGCGAGCGGGCGCTGGTCGGCTATGTCAACGCCGACGCGGCCCAGTTCTGGAAGGCGCGGATTTTCTGCGCGAAAGTTGGGAGCTATCGAAGGCACGGCGGGCAACTGCTCAGGCGCGGCCGCAGGCACACTCTCGCGCCCAGGGCGTCGCGCACCTTGCGGCTGTGTGATTGTCTGAACGGGCGCTGCGTTTGTCGCGGGCTGCGGTGCTTGAATAGTCGGCGAAGTTGGCCCACCGGGCAGGCTATCCGAAGTCAGAATATCGGATGAGACTCCGACGCCCTGCGGCGTTTGTGGTTGCGTCTGCGGTGTGGTCTGTGTGCCGCGCGATTGCTGGTCTGCCTGTGTGGTCGGCTGCACGCTCTGCTCTACCTGCCCGCCGGGCGTGACGGGTCGCGCGTTTGCGCCCGGCGCGGGAGCTTGCCCCTGCGGCGAATTGGCCGAAGGCGCAACGCCTGCGCCGCTCGTTGAAGAAGGCTGAGTGCCCTGCACGGGCGTGTTGGCCGAGGGCGCTGGTGTAACGGGCGCGGGAGCAGCGGTCGTACCGGGCTGCTGCGCATAGGCCGTCAGGGCTAGAGCGTGTAGACCGAAAACGACGACGGCGAATAAACGAATAATGGCCCGGCTTAGTTTGCGATGATTCATAACCGTTTGACTAAAATTCCTGAATCTCGGATTTGAGATTTCAAACAACTGCGCACCTCTATTGTCGTCCGAAGAGACTGAAGAGCGAGGCCGTGGCGGTCGCAGCCTTGCGTCTGGCCCAACTGAAGGGGCGCGTTAGCGTTGCAAAGACGCGCCCGAAGATGCGGCTGCGAGCGAGGTCGTCAAAAAGCGAATAGAAGACCGGCACGGCCAGCAGCGTCAAGAGCAGACACAAGCTCTGTCCGCCGACGACGAGCACGCCGATTGAACGGTTTGTGCCGGAGCCGGGGCCGCTCGATACAACGAGCGGAATCATGCCAGCGACGAGCGCAATCGTCGTCATCAGAATGGGGCGCAGGCGGTCGCGGTTTGATTGGATAATCGCGTCGTAGCGATCCATGCCCTGCGCGCGGAGCTCGTTCGTGTGGTCAATCTGCAAGATAGCGTTCTTCTTGACGACGCCGAAGAGCAGCAGCAATCCGAGGCCGGAGAAGATGTTGACGGTCTGCCCCGTGACAAGCAGAGAGAGGATGCCGAAGGGAATCGCCAGCGGCAGCGTTAAGAGAATCGTCACAGGGTGTATGAAGGATTCAAACTGCGCGGCCAGCACCATGTACATGAACGCAAACGAGAGCACGAAGGCGAGCATGAAGTAGTAGCCCGCGCGGCCAAGTTCTTTGGAGCGACCGGCCAGACCTGTCTTGTATGCGCCCTCGACGTTGACCTCTTTAACGTACTGGTTCATCTGTTCGAGAATCGCAGCCTGCGAGCCGCCGGGCCTGACGTTAGCCAGCAAAGAGACCTGTCGCTCGCGATTCAGGCGCTCGATGGCAGATGGCCCAGCGCCCTCTTCGACGCGCACCAGATTATCCAGACTCACCCAACCGACTTTCGCCGAAGGCACAATCATGCGCTTCAAGCCCTCGACGCTCGTGCGAAACTCGCCCGCTGCGCGCACGCGCACGTCGTACTGGTCTGTGCCCGCGTTGAAGGTGGAAACTTTTTGCCCTGCGACGAGCGTGTTCAAAGCCTGCGCGATGTCTCCGACGCGCACGCCCAAATCAGCGGCACGCGCGCGGTCAATCACGACGCGCAACTCCGGCTTGCCGTTAATCAGGGTCGAATCCGCATCAACCACGTCGGGGATAGTCTTCATCTTGGCGAGCAGTTGCTCTGAGTATTGCGTGAGCTTGGCGAGGTCCGGGCCGCTGACGACGTATTGAATGTCTGCGTTGCGGAAGCCGCCGCCGGAAAACGCAGCCACCTGCTGCACGCTCGGTCGCAACTCACGCGGATACTTCGCCAGCAGTTCGCGCGCACGCACCATCAGTTGATTCTGATTCTCTTTGCGCTCGTGAATGTCAACGAGCTTGATGTAGATCGAGGCGCTGTTGACCTGCTGTTGCTCGCCGCCGCCGATGGTGGCAAGCGTGGCTGTGACGCCCGGAATGTGCTCGCGAATATCTTTGGCAATCTCTTCGACGATTTTTGCGGTCGAAGCGAGCGTGTAGCCTTCGGGAGCGCGCAAACTAATCTCAAACTGCGATTGGTCGTCAACGGGCAGAAAGTTTTTTCCGACAAACTTGAAGAGCGGAACGATGCTGATAATCACCGCCAGGCACATCAACACGACGGCCCAGCGATGCGCCATGGACCACTTCAAAAGCATCGTGTACGTGCGGTCAATCGGACGATAAAAGCGGCCCTCCTTGCTTGAATGTCCGCCAGCCGATGCACCCTGTTTTCCAGTCGCAGCCTCTCGCTCGTCGTCCGTCGTGCTCTCAACAGCCTGCTCGTTATCCGTCGTCAGGAGCGCTGGCTCAAGGGATGCGTTTACGCGTTCGCGAGTCCCTGCTTCATCTTCTATATTTTTCTCGGGCTCGCTCTCTGCGGCGCGAACGCGCGATTCGTCCGCCAACGCAACCGTCGCATCCGTCTCCGAAGGCTTGCTGCCTATGGCGGCCGGAAGCGGGTCGTCCTTGCGCTTGATGAGGCGGGCCGCCAACATCGGCGTCAGCGTAAAGGAAACGAGCAGCGAGACGGCGATAGCGAAAGAAGCTGTCAGGCCAAACGAAGACATGAAGCGTCCGACGATGCCGCCCATAAAGCCGACGGGCAGAAAGACTGCGAGCAAGCTGAGCGTCGTCGCCATCACGGCGAGACCGATTTCGCGTGTGCCCTGAATGGCCGCCTGAAACGGCGGCATTCCCTTCTCTTCGATAAAGCGGAAGATGTTTTCAAGAACGACGATGGCGTCGTCAATCACGATGCCGACCATCAAGGTCAAAGCCAGCATCGTGATGTTGTTCAGGGTGAAGCCCATCGCCGCCATCAGGCCGAAGGTGGCGATGATGGAGGTCGGGATTGCGATGGCCGCGATAAACGTCGAACGGAAGCTCCACAGGAAAATGAAGACGACGATGGCCGCCAGAATACCGCCCTCTATTAAGTGTGTCTGGATGGCATGGAGCGAGGCTTTGATGAAGACGGATTGGTCGCCGACAATCTCCGTCTTGAAGCCGGGCGGCAGCGTAGGCTGTATCTCCGCCAGCTTCGCCTTCACTTCCTCCGCGACCGCAACGGTATTTTGCCCAGACTGCTTCGAGACGATGACCGTCACGGCTGGCTGTCCGTTGAGCCGCGCGTCCGTGCGCGGTTCCTCCGCTCCGTCTTCGACGTAGCCGATGTCGCTAATCTTGACAACGTAGTCGCCACGCGTCGCCACAGCGATGCTATTAAAACTGGCAGGGTCAACGATGCGGCCCATCGTCCGCACAGTTAATTCCCGCGCGCCTTCGTCAACGCGCCCGCCCGGCACTTCCATATTCTGCGCGCGCACGGCCGCCGCGACTTCCGCCACCGTCACGTTAAAAGCGCGCATCTTATCCGGGTCAACCCAGATCTGTATCTCTCGCTCGCGCCCGCCGATGATGGAGACCTGGCCCACGCCGTTGATGGATTCGATGCGGTCTTTGATCTGCTTGTCGGCGACGTTTGTCACTTCGCGCAGGCTGCGCGGCGCGGAGACGGCGATGCGCAACACGGGCGCTGCGTCCGTGTCTAGTTTCTGCACCTCAGGCTTTTCGGCTGTCTCCGGCAAATCCGACAACACGAGGTCAACTTTGCCGCGCACTTCCTGTGCGGCAACGTCAGCATTCTTGTCGAGCAGAAACGTGATGAAGACCTGCGAGACGCCCTCTACGGAAGTCGAGCGCAGTTCGTCAATGCCGCTGATGGTATTGACCGCGCCTTCTATCTTGTCCGTTATCTCCGTCTCTATCTCCTGCGGCGACGCGCCCGGATTGACGACCGTCACGGTAATCGTCGGCAGATCAATCTTGGGAAACAGGTCAACGCCGAGCGTCGTAAACGAGAAGATGCCGACGACCGTAATCGAGAGAATCAACATCGTCGCGAAGACCGGGCGGCGAACACAGATTTCAGCCAGCTTTTGCATAAACGCTTAAGTCCAAAGTCCAGAGCCCAAGGTCCAGAGTCCGAAAGCCGTTTTTTGACTCTGGACTTTAGACCTTGGACTTTGGACTTGCTATTGCCTCACGGCCATTCCGTCGCTCAACGTTTCCACACCGCTTGTCGCTACCAGTTCGTCTGCGACCACGCCGCTCTTTATCTCAACGAGGTCGCCTTCAGCCTGCCCTAACTGGACGATGCGCTGTTCGGCGCGCCCGTTTTTGATGACGAAGACGTGGCTCGTTCCGCTCTCCGTACGCACGGCGCGTGCGGGCACGAGGACGGCCGCAGTTGATTCGGGCAGCAGTATGCGCACGGTGGCAAACTGTCCCGGCTTCAAAACATCACCGACGTTTTCAACCTGCGCCTCGACCGTCATCGTACGCGAGTTGGCCGTGACGTTTGGCGCGATGTGATGCACGCGCCCCGCAAAACTGCGGTCAGGATATGAACTGACCGTCACCGAAATGCTCTGGCCCACCTGAATGCTTGAGACCACCTGCTCTGGAATATCAATTCTCACTCGCAAAGGATTGGTACGCACGATGGTCGCGATCCTTGAAGAGGTCGCGACATACTCGCCAAGGTCTGCCGGGCGGTCTGCGACGTAGCCGCTAATCGGCGCGGTTACAACTGCATCAGCGATGGCCTTGCGCGCTTGAGAAACCTGCGTGCGCGCGGCGTCGGCAGCGGCCTGCGCCGTTTCGACTCCGGCGTAGTTCTGCCGCGCAGCCGTCAACGCCGCTTCATACTGCTCACGCAACTGGTCGCGCCGCGCTTTCTGCTGGTCGTAGGAAGAGCGCGACACGTCGCCCGTTTCAATCAGGCGCTCGAAGCGTCGCAACTCTTTCTCTGCGAGTTCGAGAGCGACTCGCGCTGAGCCGACCTCTGCCACGCGCGTCGGGTCAAACCTCTGTCCGGCACGCAATCCGATTCGCGCCTGCGCCTGCCTGACGTTGGCTTCAGCCTGTGTGACCTGCGCCTGCGCCTGTTCTAAACGGATGCGCGCGTCGCGGTCGTCCAAACGAACAAGGACAGCGCCGCGCTGTACGAAACTTCCCAGATCAACGCCGACATAGACGACCTTGCCGCCCACGGTCGGCGCGACATCCGTCTGCTCGTCTGCGGCGAGGCTGCCCGTCGCTTCAAGAAAGCGCGGCAACTGGCGCGAGATGGCCGGAGTGACCGCGACCTCTGCTGTGGAGGGCGCTGCCACCTGCACGTTAACATTGGTATTTGATTGAGCCTTCGAGCCTCCGCAACCGAGCGCCAAAGCAGAGAGCGCACAGAGCACCGCGAACGAAAGCACAACTTTGATTTGACGGAGAGAACTCATTTCGTCTGTTTCTTCTTGCTGGTAGCAATGTTTGCCGAGCGGCGCTTGGTTTCAACTGAACGCGCGGGCGCGTTTTGAGCGCTGATGCCTTGCAGAAATATTTCCGTAAACTCGTTTGCGGCGCGTTCGTTTGCGAGGTTCAGCAGCTTGCGCGACTTGTCGAAGAGCGTCGTCAACAGCGAGTGATAGATAATCATTCCGATGAAGGCGCGGCCGGCCACCATCGGCTCTATCTCGCGCAACGCTCCGGCCTTCTGCCGTTCCTCAAGATAAGAGCAGAGAAACTGCGCCATCTCGCGCACGTTCTTATTCCAGAACATCTCAAAAAGTTCGTGGCCTTCGAGCGCCGAATAAAGCAGCAGGCGCAGAAACTCAGGGTCGCGTTCGTGATGCTGCAACATGCCTGCGGCCAGATTCGCGAAGACGGCGCGGTCGTCGCCACGCGCCACAGCACCGGCCAGCATCTCGCACATCTCAGCCATGTCGCCCGCACACGCTTTGTCGTCGAGGATCGCGGAATAAAGCTCCTCTTTGTTGCTGAAGTGGCGAAAGACCATCGCTTCGGAGATGCCTGCCGCCTGCGCTATCTCTTTGGTGGTCGTGCCGCGAAAGCCGCGCTGCGAAAAAAGCTTCATCGCAATGCGTACGATCTGCTGGCGGCGTTCTTCGCCCGCCATCCGCCCGCTCACGAGCGGCACGGCTTCAGTTGATGGCGGGATAAGTTGCTTGCTCACGCGGCTGATATTGTGCACCTCAAAGACTAAAAGTAAGTACTTACTTACCATCTCCAGCCGGGGCTGTCAAGCGCGTGTTCAAACGCGCAGAAGCCTCACTTGCGCTGTACTGTTAGCGACCTTTGAGTTATCTTTACACGTACCTTTTCGCGACAAGACAGTTGCAAATTTCTCGCGCCGCTTCTGGCAGCGCAGGCGCTTCTCTTCGCTAAGAGTGCTTGGGCGCTCCGGCGGGAAGCGTCGGCACGTTGTTTGCTCACTTGCGATGGGAACGAAACCTTTTACAGAAACTCGCAGACGCCCGCTATCGGCGATGCAGTTGAATTAACTTAAGGAGAAGAAGGAAATGTCACAGAACTTACCAACGGGCGGATCAAATCAGGGAACATCCAACAGAGCGACCGGCGGCGCTGGCACGGGCGATACCGATGCCGGAACAACGCGCGCATCGAGCGCGGGCACAGGCGGCGGCAGCAGCAGTAGCACAACAGGCACGGACGGCTCAAGCTCAGGCGGCGGCCTGACGACGACGAGCGGCACAGGCGGCCAGAGCGCAGGCGGCGGCACGGGCGCTGGCACGGCGACCGGCCTTGCGGCGACGGCTCAGGAATACGGAAAGAAAGTGGCCGGCGCTGCTTCGACAGCTAAAGATTACATGGCCGATAAGGTGTCCGTGGTCGGAGATAAGATCAAAGACTTGCAGAATACGGATGTCAGGGAAGTTGCCAACCAGGCGAAAGATTACGCGCGGCAGAATCCCGGTCAGGCGATTCTCATCTCAGCAGCAGCCGGTCTCGTCCTCGGTCTCTTGATTCGCGGCAGCCGACGTTAAATACAAGAGTAAATGAGTTGTGAGTGATGAGTAATGAGCTGATAGACGTTTATTACTCATCACGCATTACTCGTTAGCTCTCTCAACACTTTTAAGAGGAGGCGGGCTATGGCTGATTTGGAGAGAAGCACGGCTGCTGCGCCTGCGCGCAATACGGAAGGTCAGCCGGACATTCAGGAGCTGCCGGCGCTCTTCGGGCGTTTGAGCGACGGCGTGATGACGCTGCTCGATACAAAGCTCAGTTTACTAAAGGTCGAAATCAAAGAGGACGCCGACGCTTACATCGCTGGCGGCACGAAAATCGGTATCGGTGCTGTGATTGCGGGCGTCGGTTTCGCGTTGGTGAATGTAGCGGTCGCGCTTTTCGTCGCAACATTACTGCCGGAGTCCTGGGAACAGCCCGTCAGATACGCGACCGGCTTCGTCATCACAGGTCTGCTCTATCTGATTATCGGCGGCCTCATCATCGTCTCTGTGAAGAATCGTCTGGCAAAACGCAATCTGGTGCCGAGCCGTAGCGTCGAAGAACTGAAGAGAGACAAGGAGTGGATTCAGAAAGGATAAAAACGAATGGCTGAAGACAGAACCCTAGCAACCGCGCGCGCCGCCGACACAGCAGGCGATGACGACATCACAAAAGAAGAACTTCAGCGTCGTATGGAACAGGCGCGCGAAACCATCACCCAAACTGTTACGGAGATAAAGGACACAGTGGCTAATCAATATCAAACGGTGAAAGAAACTATCAGCGAAACGCTCGACTGGCGCGAGCAATTCCGTAAACGCCCGGTCGCATGGAGCGTCGGCGCGCTCTCAGTCGGGTTTATGACGGGCTACTGCATCGCAGCGTCCGTCAAAGGTGAGAGCGGCGGAGGACGCAAGAGGCGCGAAGGTTATCCGAGCGCAGAAGAAACGGATGTCTGGAACGTCGGCGCGTCGTCTGCCAGCCTCGATCAAGGTGGTACGGGTGTCCGTTCCGCCGGTCCGCCCGCGCGCTCCTACGCCGCACAGGCCATCACGGGCGGTTCCTATGGCTTAAGCAGCTACGAAGAAGGCGGGGCAGACTCAAGCGCGCTTTCAACTTCAAACAGTAGTGCAAGCACAACTGGCGAAGCTGCCGGAGACCAATCATCCAAGCCGGGCTTGATGGACCGCTTCAAAGAGACGAAAGCCTTCGACCGTTTGCAGGACGAAGTCTCAAAGCTCGGAGACCGCTTCATAGACCAGCTTTCGACAGTCGGGCAGGAGGTCGTGCTGCCTGCGCTCTTCGGTAAAGTCAGGGAGTTGTTCGGCGTTGACCTTTCAGGCGAGAAGCAGGGACAAGCGACAGGCGGAAGCCGCGCTCGCTCGGCGGCGGCAGGCGCTTCGTCTTCATCATCATCGCTGGCGGACGCTTCGCGAGGTTCGCAGGGGGCAGGAGCGGTCGGTGACATGGGCGGATTATCAACAGACGCCGGCCAGCAAGGCTCTTCTCAAGGCAGCGCTGATGCTTCACGCGACGACTACGGGCGCAGCAGCAACAGCAGCCCGACGGGCTCAGTTCCAAACAACATGCAATAGCATGTGTGCTACTCAAGCGTAGTTCCACAAACGAGGGCGAGCTTTAAGCGAAAGGCTCGCCCTTTGTGGTTTGTTCTCGTAAAAAATCTCTTCACTGCACGGACGACCGCGCGGCCGTTGAGAAAACTTTTATGCCCTCGCATCCGGCCATTATCATTAACGCCGCATCCGGCGCTGACGATAAAGAGGAGGCGCGCGCGCGTCTCGGAGAGGTCTTTGCTGCGGGCGGCATGAAGGCGCGCATCTCGCTGGCTCGGAGCGGTGAGGAAATCACGGAGCTTGCGCAGCGCGCCGTTAAGGACGACTGCGAGCCCATCATCGCTGGCGGCGGCGACGGGACTATCAACGCGGTCGCGTCCGTGCTCCTCGGCACTAAGCGCACGCTCGGCGTCCTGCCGCTCGGCACGCTCAACCACTTCGCCAAAGACCTGAATCTTCCGCTCGGCCTTGAAGAGGCGGCGCGCGTCTGTGTTGAAGGCCACGCAACGCGCGTGGATGTGGGCGAAGTCAACGGTCGCATCTTTCTCAACAATTCGAGCCTCGGCCTCTATCCGAGCATTGTTCGCCACAGGGAGAAGCAGCAGGAGCGACTGGGACGCGGCAAGTGGCCTGCTTTCTTTTGGGCCGTGCTTTCAGTGTTGCGGCGTTATCCTTTTTTGAGCGTCCGTTTGAGCGTTGACGGCCGCGAGATGACGAGCCGCACGCCGTTTGTGTTCATCGGCAATAACGAGTATGAGATGGAAAACTTCAACCTCGGAGGGCGCTCGTGCCTAGACAAGGGGCAGTTGAGCCTCTACGTCGCACATCGCACGGGCCGTCTTGGCCTTCTGCGGCTGGCCTTCAGCGCGCTCTTCGGCAGGCTCAGCAAGCAGGATGATTTCCACGCTACATGTACTAAAGAAATCTGGATTGAGACGCGGCGAAGACGCCTGCGCGTCGCCACCGACGGCGAAGTGACTGTGATGACGACGCCGCTCCACTACCGCGTGCGCCCCGGCGCGCTGCGAGTCTTAGTTCCTAAACAAAGTGATGAGTGATGAGTAATGAGTGATGAGTAAAAGAAAGAGTTTTTTTATAACTCATCACTCATTACTCATCACTCATCACTTCTTTACTTGCTGAGAGGTGTTTATGCGTAAGCTGGTTCATCTTTCCGACCTTCATTTCGGGCATGTTGATTACGCGGTTGTCGAGCCGTTGATTGAGACGATTCGAGAGTTGGAGCCTGACGTGGTTGTCGTCTCCGGCGATTTGACGCAGCGTGCGCGCAGCGAACAGTTTCAGGAGGCGCGCGAGTTTCTGGACCAGTTGCCGTCGCCGCAGATTATCGTGCCCGGCAATCACGATGTGCCGCTCTATAACGTCATCGCGCGCTTTTTCCAGCCGCTCGACAAGTATCGCCGCTACATCACGGACGACCTGAAACCCTTCTACAGCGACGAAGAGTTGGCTATCCTCGGCATCAACACCGCGCGCTCGCTGACCATCAAGGATGGCCGCATCAACGAAGAGCAGGTCGAGAGCATACGCCAGCGTTTGTGTCCGTTCGGCGACGAAATAACGAAGATTATCGTCACGCATCATCCGTTCGATCTGCCTGAAGGACACGCCGAAAGAGAGCTTGTCAATCGCGCGGAGATGGCGATGGAAGCTCTGGCAAACTGCGGCGCTGATGTCCTTCTGGCCGGACACCTGCACATCAGCCACACGGGCCACAGCTCCGCTCGCTACAAGATTGCAGGACACAACGCGCTCGTCGTCTCGGCCGGGACGGCCACCTCCACGCGTGCGCGCGGCGAAAACAACTCTTTCAACGTGCTGCGCGTCAAGCACCCTTTCATCAACGTCGAGCGTCGCTCGTGGCAGCCCGACCGCCAGACGTTTCTGCCATCCTCAACCGAACACTTCCGTCACTCGCCCGACGGCTGGCAGCGTGTTCCAGACGAGATGGCCGCCGACATCGTTTATACGAACGATGCGGTTGACGCGCCACCTAAAGAGTAGGGCCAAACCTCATCGGAACGTTGGTAGTGTCCTAATTTCAGATTAGAGACTCTGGTTTGTGGCACGCTATTTTTCAGAGCGGGATTCTTGCACGTTCGCCAGCGGCCAGCCGACACAGTTTGGCTCGCGCTTCTCACGCTCGGCCCGTGTCCATTCCTTCTCACTACACACTACCGCAGTATGCCCCTGCACCTCAATTAACCTACATCGAATCAGTTTATGGTCGAATGTTTCAACGGTTACGGTCTGCCCATTTTTCATCACAAGCCCTCCAACGGCAGACCTATTTTCCCTATTCCAAATAGTAGTGTCAAAAATAATCCTTGAATCCTGAATCTCGGTATTGACTTATTCCGAGATTCCATATACCTTGTGCGTGTAGATACGGTATGGGTTCGGGAGGATTCACGGTATGGCCGAAGAGACTAAGCTTGTTGCACCTTATGTTCCGTTCTCAACTTTTGAGACTGGGCTAAATAAGTTAGCTGCTTTAGGTGGTCTCCCGCCAAAGATTGACCACACAGTGTTCCAGCAAATGGGTGGCGTCGCTAAAGGCCAAGTGATAAGTGCCTTTAAATTTCTAGGTTTGATTGATACGGACGGCACGCCTTCACCGCTTCTCAGTCAATTAGTCTTAAATAAAGACAAGCGCAAAGAAACAATCCGCGAGTTAATTAAGAGCCAATACCCGAATATTACAGAACAAGACTTGGCAACAATGTCTCCAAGTCAGTTAGACGCGAAATTGAACGATGAGGCATACAACGTCTCAGGCTCAACTAAGCTGAAAGCGCGAACATTCTTGCTGAAAGCAGCCGAGTTTGCCGACATACCACTATCTAAACTGCTAACCGCAAAAGGCCCTCGCGGCCCGCGCACAAAGCGGGCTAAGGCTGCAAATACAAAGCAGAATGGCAATGGGGTCAAAAACGCACCTGAAGGCGAGACACGACAAGAGCATTATGTGAATCCAGATACGATTCGGATGCCCATTTCTTTAGCGCCAAACCGCGTTGCTTACGTTGAACTGCCGAAGGATTGGAGCGTTAAGGATGCGACAAAGCTCTTGGCGCTTTTGAAGCTCTCGCTTGATGTTAGCGAGTGACGGAAAGGGGGTGATGCTATGAGAAGATTGCCAGCCTCTTACATTCACGCTTGCCGATGTGAGAGGCAGAAACACGAAGACCCGCTCTATTGAATCTTAGCGGAAGCTATAGAGCGGGTCGTGGTAAGCGCCTAACAAGTTTGGAGAGTGTCCCGTAGCTGGCGCTATTAACGCGGCTTTACATCGCAAGGGGCGGTGCTGTTACCACCGCAGGTTCGATTCCTACACTCTCCGAACCCCTCAGACACTATCACTTTTTGATACCCTTATTCAAGGTCTGGCGTATCCACTCGGAAAGCGCCAGACCTTCTTTCTTAGCTGCTATCTCAAACGCCGCGCGCTCACTAGCCTTGCAACGCGTGGCCGGAATGATGCTATCCAAGCCTTCGCCTTCGGCCTTCGGCGGCCTTCCGGCCTTCTTAACTTTTACGCTTTGCTTCTTCAACTATCGCCGCCTTTACTGCCGTCTGTGCTGAGTCAACGGGCGGCAGTTCTAGCACGGCAACAAACCGCTCACCTTTATCTGTTTTGTGCGACCACGCATAAGCGCGAGTAGCTTTCGGATGCCCGCGCAAGTTGAAGACTTCAACTTCGCCTTGCCATACAGGACGGCCTTGAAACGTCTCATTGACAGGCACAGTCTCTACATGGTCAGCTTCGCATCCGTGAAGCTTACGAATAGCTTTCTGTAGTTCGTCTATATAACTCATGCCGTCATTTCCACAATATCGCCAACTGACCAATGACTACGCTCAACATTCGCCGCCATTGCTGGCGTGCAGCGGAGCGACTTATGAGTCTTGACAAAATTGTAATACAGAAAATGCAGAGCGACAGCCGCTTCAAAGTTTTCTAACTTTTTCGAGAAGGCGATTGTCAGCCGCGCCAGCCGCTTCATGTGGTGGCGCGTCGTAAGGTTCAACCGCTCCACATAGCTTGTCGAGATGAACGGCATAAGCGGGTCGCCAGTGATAACGTTCTTTGTGATGCTCACCAACTTGGGCGGGCTATACCTACGTTGAGGCGCAGTTGATTCAACGGCTTCGTAGGCTTTTACAATCTGACCATAATCAACGTCTGCGCCGAAACCCTGCTCAACCGCTTCGATGTATGCGGGAAGCGCATCACTGGAAAGTTGAACGCGATTCTTGAGACGCGAGGCAAGGTCATTGATGAAGGCATTAGCCGTCAGTGAGTCACGCTTGCCGACTTTGAAGCACGGCACTAACTTTGTATCTGAATCAACCGCGCAAAATGTCCAAGCATCTCCAACTTGGCGCGGGTCGTCAGTCTCTTTAATGTTGCGCTTCTTCTTCTGAATGAACCCCCATATCTCATCTATCTGTATGTCGCGGCAATCAAGGTCGCGCATCTTCTCATCCATGATGCGGGCGCAACCCTGACCGACACGAACGCCTAGACGCATGATTGTGTCGCGGTGAATATCGGTCATGCGTTCAATCTGGCGAATCGCCATTCCTTCGGCTAGAGCGGCGATAACTGCAATCTGTTTGTCTTTCTTAAGTACGTTCGGCATGACTGATAATCTCCTTCTCTAAACTGAGATTATTGTATTACAGAAATTGCCGCACGTCAATAGCTATTTTTGTATTACAGAAAATATTTGTAGGGGCGGGACTATCGTATGAATGACAGCCCCGCCGCTTCTCTCTTAGAACAGAGACAGCAAGAATGTCGCTAACGCTTCAACTACTCCCGCGCTCGTATCCTCAGTGGTAGTCTCTGCGGGCGGTGGCGGTGGCTCTGCGATTCCGTCGCAAGGTGTTTGCCCCGCGAACGTGGGAACGCTCAGCGCCAGCATCAAAACGACTCCGGCGCATACTCTCTTTAGGCGTCTCATCTCAACTTATCTCCTTAGTTGGTAAGTGGCTTATAGCGCATACAAAAAATCCTGTATGCAGGATGAATAGAACACCTTGCAAATATTGTTGCAAGCGGTGAGAGGGGCGTTTAAGATGCGAGCGCTTTTTGATATTGCAGGGAAAGGTTCTCACATGGCCTTACGTGCCTCACTACTTCGTCAACTCGATAATCCTGCGCTCACTCCTAATCAAAGAGCGGAGCTTCGCTGTCAACTGGCAAGAGAGTTGGAAGACGCCGGAGAGCACGAACAAGCGCGCGAGGCATTAGGCGAGCTATGGCAAGGGATAGGAGAGAAGCCAGACGTTGAAGGCTTAGAACGTAGCACAACCGCCGAAGTCTTATTGCGCGCTGGCGTTCTAACCGGACGGCTAGGCAGCCTCCAAGAGATACAAGGCTCTCAGGAAGCGGCAAAGAACCTCATCACGGAAAGTAGCCGCATCTTTGAAGCGCTCTCCTATTCTAAAAAGGTGGCCGAAGCGCAGACAGAGATTGCAAGCTGCTACTGGCGAGAAGGCGGATACGATGAAGCGCGCATTATCCTTAAAGATGTACTCTCACAACTCAATACAGATAGTGAGCTAAAGGCTAAAGCTACTTTGCGAAGTGCTATTGTGGAATGGTCTGCTCAGCGCTACACGGACGCGCTCTCTATTCTGACTAATAGTGCGCCGCTCTTTGAGAAGATACACAGCCACACAATCAAAGGCAGCTACCATGACGCTCTTGCTGGTGTGTTGGTCAACTTAGCGACCTCAGAGCGCAGAGAACATTACACAGACCGCGCTCTTGTCGAATACGCGGCAGCCGCTTATCACTTTCAGCAGGCCAAACACCGACTCTATCTTGCCTACGTCAAAAACAATCTCGGCTTTCTGTACTTCAAAGCTGGTAAATACACGGAAGCGCACGAACACTTGGAGCACGCGCGCCGACTTGCCGTGAGTCTCAAAGATAGCGGCACGGTGGCACAGATTGACGAAACCCGTGCGCGCATCTTTATCGCGCAGAAAAGGTACAGCCACGCCGAAAGCGTGGCACGGGTGGCTGTTCGTATCTTAGAGAGAGGCAGCAAGCAATCACTGTTAGCAGAGGCATTGACAACGCACGGCGTAACGCTGGCGCGTCTCGGCTACCTAGACCGCGCACGCTTCACGCTTTTTCGTGCTGCCGAAATAGCGCACGTCTCAGGCGCTCTCAACACGGCTGGCTTAGCGGCGCTCAGTATCATCGAAGAACTAAGCGAACAACTCACGGCAGACGAAATGCAGGCCGTCTATCAGCGAGCGTATAACTGGCTTGTAGAGTCTCAGCACACACAGACCTTGCAAAGACTCTTAAAAGCCGCCAATCGCGTCTTGACGGCCTACGAGAGCGCGCAGGATGAGAACGGGAAGTTGGAAGCGGGCACACGGGGCACGCTGAGAGATGCCATTTATAAATACGAAAAGCAAATCATCCGGCAAGCCTTACGTGACTCTAAGGGGAGTGTAACGAGGGCATCTAACTTGCTCGGCATCACCTATCAGGGGCTTATCTATCAGCTAGAGACTAACCACCGAGACTTACTACTGGAACGACGCCCCGCCGTACCCCGCAGGAAAAGCATTATTAAGAAGAAATAATCTCTAATTTCAAATTAGGACACTACCGGAACGTTCCTATCTTTGACACAAACAGATAATCAGCCATAGACTGCTGCTCGTCTCCCTTAGCCCAGCTTTCCTTCAGGCCCTAAAACCATCACAGAGGTCACAGATCATGTCCCAAACAATCTACAGCCGCAGGCGGCAGCAAATGCTCGCCTGTTGTTGCACACTACTCTTGTTGCTGTGCCTGTCTCCGGGAGCGTCGCCGCGTGTGTTTGCGCAAACGTCGAACAACGACCGTGACCGCGCAATGCAACTCTTCGAGCAGAACAAGTTTGCCGAAGCCATCCCGCTGCTTGAAAAGCTGGCTCAGGCCGACTCGTCGGACATCGTCGTGATGGAGCGGCTGGGATGGGCCATGCTGGTTGTCGCCATGTCTTTGAAAGACCCGAAGGCTCGCCAGCAGGGGCGTGAGCGTGCGCGTAAAGCGCTGCAACGCGCACAGGAGTTGGGCGATAACAGCGAGCTCCTGCAAATTGGGCTTGATGTGTTGTCAAAGCCAGACCCGGCGGACGTGCCTTTTTCAGCCAACAAGGAGGCCGACGCCGCGATGCGTACGGGCGAGGAAGCACACTCGCGCGGCGATCTGGACAAAGCGATTAAAGCCTACCAGCGTGCGCTCGAACTCGACCCGAAGCTCTATATGGCCGCCCTGTTCACGGGCGATATGTATTTCAAAAAGGGCTATCAGGAGAACGAGCCGACGGCGCGCAAGAATTATCTGGACAAGGCCGGTGAATGGTTCGCACGCGCCATTGCCATCGAACCCGCCGTCGAGACGGCGCATCGCTACTGGGGCGACGCGCTCATGGCTCAGGGCAAAATGACGGAGGCGCGCGATAAATTTATTGAAGGGATTATCGCCGAGCCTTACAACAGGAAGGCTTACATCGGGCTCATGCAATGGAGCGAGAGAAACAATATCGCGATGGGCCATCCTAAGATTGAACAACCGCAGCCGGGCGCTAAATCATCCGTAGAGAAAGACAAGACGACTACCACCACCACGCCCAATTCGCAGCAAGGCTCTGCATACTA
Source organism: Pyrinomonadaceae bacterium (assembly GCA_036382855.1). Classification (GTDB taxonomy): domain Bacteria; phylum Acidobacteriota; class Blastocatellia; order Pyrinomonadales; family Pyrinomonadaceae; genus DASVTR01. The sequence continues at coordinate 29,054 of DASVPO010000014.1, forward strand.
CTGGTCTTTCTACGACCAGACGCGCTCCGCCTACCCGACAGCGAGTTTTGCCAAGGACCATCCCGGCGAGAAAGCTTATCGCCACAGCCTGAAGGAAGAAGCGGCTGCGCTCAAGATGGTCGCGGAAATGGCCTCAAAGGATTTGAAGGCGGGCAAGATTAAGTCGCTCGACGATTCTCTCTCAAATCTGGTCAGGCTCAACGAGGCCGGACTCATCGAAGCCTACGTGTTATTCGTGCGCCCGGACGATGGAATCGCACAGGATTACGCAGCCTATCGCCAGTCGAACATCAACCTGCTGCGACGCTACTGGACGGACGTTGTCATTGCCCCCGGCGGGAACTAAAGCATAGCTAGCGACTGCGCTTCACGCGCTACGCCGGTAATCTTTTTAACAAGGAAATTCCTGATGGACAAACAAATCGTTGCGCTGCGCGCAAAAAGCCCTCGTGCCTTCTGTGCAATCATCATCCTTGGGATGATGTTCTCTGTGCTGCCCGCACGCGCTCCGGCTCAGGAACAGACGGGCGATTACGCGGCCCAACGCGAGCGTGCGTTTGCGCTCGTCAACGAATCGAAATTCACAGAAGCCTTACCCCTCTTAGAGAAACTGGCGGCGGCCAAACCGACAGACGGCGAAGTGGTCTTCATGGTCGGATTCACCACGCTCGCCACATCCGAACTCATCAAAGACATGGCGGCGCGCAAGCAGGCTCGCGTCCGCGCACGCCTTTCAATCCAGCGAGCGAAGGAGCTTGGCTACGAGCATCCGCTCGTGCAGCAACTTCTGGACGCGATTCCGCCCGACGGCAGCGTCGAAGGCAAGTTTTCCAGAAACGCGCAGGCAGACGAATTGATGCGGCAGGGCGAAGCCTTCTTCGTGCAGGGCGAACTCGATAAAGCGCTGGCCGCTTACCAGCGTGCGCTCGCTCTTGACCCGCAGCTTTATCTGGCCGCGCTTTTTAGCGGTGATATGTACAACAAGAAAGGCGAGCCGGAGCGCGCGGGCGAATGGTTTGCGCGTGCCATCGCGATTAACCCCGACCGCGAGTTGGCCTATCGCTACTGGGGCCTCGGCCTCGTCAAGCAGGGCAAGATGCAGGAGGCGCGAGATAAGTTTGTAGAGTCTTTCATCACGGAGCCTTACAACAGTCTCGCGCGCAACGGCCTTATAGAGTGGGCCCAGTTTAACAAGGTCACGCTCGCGCATCCCGAGATAGAGATTCCCACCAACGTTTCCTCAACCAAGCCGGGCGAGGTCAACATCACTCTGGATGAGAAAACGCTCGGCGGCAAAAAGGATGATGGCTCGTCTGCTTGGATGGTGTATGGACTGGCACGCGCCGCTTGGGTGAGCGATAAGAAGCAGGGCGTCAGCGAGAAATTCGCTAAAGCATATCCTAACGAGAAGACCTACCGTCACAGTCTGGCCGAAGAGTCGGACGCGCTCCGTCTAGTCATCACAGTGGTCAAAGAGCAGATGAAAGAGAAGAAAATCAAGCAGCTCAATCCGTCGCTCGCCGCCCTCGTCAAGCTCCACGAAGCGGGCCTCCTCGAACCATACATTTTGATAGCCCGCGCCGACGATGGCATCGCCCAAGACTACAACGCCTACCGCAAGAACAACCGCGACAAGCTGCGCCGCTACATGATTGACTATGTTCTGACCGGCGGCGGGAAATAAGGTAAAAGGTAAAAGGGAAGACGAAGAAGCATGTCTCTCGTCTTCCCTTTTTCTTTTGTACTGCTCTTACTTTTACCTTTTACCTTTTTACTTTTGCCTTACACTGCCGGGCGCTGGTCGCTCGCTGTCGTGGGCTTGACGACGGGCGCAGTCGCCTTCTGGCTTGAGCGGTAGCCGCAAGTCTCCTGTGCGCAGTAAAGGAAAGTACCGTCCTTCTTCGTCGTCTTCTCAAGGAGAAACGGCGCGTTGCAATTCGGACAAGGCTGGCTGATGGGCTTGTCCCAGTAGACCGCATCACACTTCGGATATTCCGAACAACCATAGAAGGCTTTGCCGCGTTTCGATTTCTTGACGACAATCTCGCCCTTGCAGCCCGGACGCGGGCAGGCCACGCCCGTCGTCTCGCGTTTAATGTAGCTGCACTTCGGATAGTTTGAGCAGGAGACGAACTGGCCGAAGCGGCCGTGTCTGAGGACAAGCTGCGCGCCGTCAACAGGACACGTCTCATCGAGGGGAACTGGCGCTGGCGCGACCGCGCCGCTGCGTGCAATCTTGCGTATGTTGCGGCAGTCTGGATAACCAGTGCAGCCCAGGAATTGACCGAAGCGCCCGCGCTTGAGGGCCATCGGCTTGCCACACAATTCACACGTCTCAGCTTCCTCTTCAGCGCCCGGAGTGCCATCGGCCTGCTGCGCGTTGGCGGATGAAGACTGCGCCGCGTTCGTGGAATCAGCGTCGGTGCTCGAAGGCTTCGCGACCTCGCGCGTGGTGCGACATTCAGGATAGTTGGAGCAGGCCAGGAATTGACCGAAGCGTCCAAACTTGATGACCATCGGTGAGCCGCAATTCTCGCAGGTTTCGGAAGTTGGAATCGCCTGCTGCTTGGCTGCGCGCATCTCATGTTCGGCGGTCTTTAAGTCTTTCGCGAATTTTCCATAAAACTCGCGCAGCGCCTCCGTCCACTTCAGTTTCCCTTCCTCTATCTCGTCCAACTCCTGCTCCATTCTGGCCGTGTAGGTCTCGTTGAAGAGGTCGTTGAAGCTGGCGACCAATAGGTCGTTGACGGTCGTTCCCAGAGCGGTCGGATGAAAACGCGCCTCATGCTTTTCGACATACTCACGGTCGAGAATCGTCGTCATAATCGCGGCGTAGGTCGAAGGCCGCCCGATGCCCTTCTCTTCGAGTGCCTTGACGAGCGTGGCTTCCGTGTAGCGCGGCGGCGGCTCTGTGAAATGCTGTTCGGGGGTGATGGCGTTTAATTTCAGCGCCTCTCCCTTTTCGACGAGAGGTAAACTTCTTTCGGCCTCCTCGTCCTCGTCTGTCTTCTCGTCGCGCCCTTCCTGATAGACTTTCAGAAAGCCGTCAAACTTCAGGACCGAGCCTGTCGCGCGGAACGTAAAACGTCCGGCGTGTATGTCAATCGTCGTCTGGTCGAAAAGAGCAGGCATCATCTGCGAAGCGACGAAGCGCTGCCAGACGAGACGATAAAGTTTTAACTCTTCTTTGTTGAGAAAGCGCGCTAAGGCATCGGGCGTGCGCGCAACGTCTGTCGGGCGAATGGCTTCGTGTGCGTCCTGCGCGCCCTTCTTCGAGCGATAATAGTTGGCCTTCTCCGGCAAATAGTTCTGCCCGTACTGCTCCTGCACAAACGAACGCACTTCATTAAGAGCAGCGTCCGAGACGCGCGTCGAATCCGTGCGCATGTATGTGATGAGGCCGACAGCGCCTTCAGCGCCAAGCTCTACGCCCTCGTAGAGCTTCTGCGCGAGCATCATCGTCTTCTTGACGGCGAAGCCGAGCTTGCGCGAAGCCTCCTGCTGCAACTTCGATGTGATAAACGGCGGAACAGGATTGCGCTTGCGCTCCTTCGTCGTGACTTCAGCAACCTGATAACTCTGCTGCTCTGCTTCCGCAACGATTCCAGCGGCCTGTTCCTCTGTGCCAATCAGGATCTCGTTCTTCTTCAACTCCTGATCGAAGCCGCCGGTTTTGACCGTTTGCTCGCCTATCTTATAAAGGCGCGCGTCGAAGGCTGGCGGCAGTTTGGCCGAAAGGTTGGCAGTGATGGTCCAGTATTCTGTCTTGACGAACTGCTCTATCTCCCTCTCGCGCTCGACCACCATCCTGAGCGCGACAGACTGCACGCGGCCCGCCGACAGACGCCCGCCGATTGTCTTACACAAAAGCGGCGAGACCTTATAACCGACCAGTCTATCGAGCACACGCCGCGCCTGTTGTGCGTCAACCAGATTCGCGTCAATCGCTTTCGGCTCCTTGAATGCATCCTGCACGGCGCGCTTCGTAATCTCGTTGAACATCACGCGATACGAAGGCTTCTTCGGCCGCTTCGGCACAATCTCTTCGGCCAAGTGCTGGCAGATGGCCTCGCCCTCGCGGTCAGGGTCAGCGGCCAGATAAATTGCGTCTGCTTCCTTCGCCGCGCGTTTCAAATCCGAGACAATCTTTTTGTTGTTACGCTTTTTCGTATCAGGGATGACTTCATACGTCGGCTCAAAATCGTGCTCGACATCAACGCCCAAACCCTTCGACGGTAAATCCTTGATGTGGCCTATGGAGGCCATCACGCGATAATCACTTCCCAAATATTTATTAATCGTCTTGGCCTTCGCAGGCGACTCAACGATAACCAGATTCTTTGCCATCAGTTTCCTCTATAAACACGCAAAATGAGTGACGGGTGACGAGCGGGCGCTTTCGAGCAAGCGCCTTCTCAACCGTCACTCATATTCGCACACTTTCCAAATCTCACTTCTTAAGATGCACACGCGGCCTCTTACGCTCGCCGCACATTTAAACGCTTTTCCAGTTTCAGCACGTTAACGAATTTTCCCTATTAATGAAAATAGCACTAAAGGTCACTGCAAAGTCAAACGGAGCGGAAAGCAGGCGGCCAAACACGAAAGCAGAAGCTCACTCCAAAGCTAATCTCACATCTTCCTGACGAAGCATTTGCCCGGAAGCTGCCTGACAAGCTCCCGCATCTCAAGACCAAGGAGCGCGCCCGTCAACTCCGGCACGGAGAGTTGCGTAGCTTCCGCGAGCGCGTCAATGTGGGCTGGCTCGTCCGTTGAGAGCAACTTGAAGACTGCGTGCTCGCTTGCTGTCAAATCCGCTGGGACGAGTTGCAACTGCTCTACGAGCGTGCCCTTCGCATCCTGCTTCTTCGTCTCCGGCGGCAACAACTGCGCGGCCACCTCCGTCGGCAGTTCGCTTGCCACGTCCTGCCATTGCTGCACCAGCTTTGCGCCCGCACCCTTAATCAGGTAGTTAGTGCCGAAAGAGTTTCGCGAAGTGATATTGCCGGGGACGGCGAAGACCTCGCGGCCCTGTTCGAGCGCCATCCGCGCCGTAATCAGAGAGCCGCTATTCTCAGCCGCCTCGACGATAATCACGCCGAGACTCAGGCCGCTGATGACGCGATTACGGTAGGGAAAATTTTGCGGCGCGGGCGGCGTCTCAAGTGGAAACTCCGAGACGAGCGCGCCGCCGCTTTCGAGAATCTCCGCGGCCAGCTTGCGATGGTCGCGCGGGTAAACCTGGTCCAAGCCTGTGCCCATCACGGCCACTGTGCGCCCGCCTGCTTCGAGCGCGCCGCGATGGGCTGCCGCATCAATTCCGCGCGCGAGGCCGGAGACAATCGTGACGCCGCGTTTGGCAAGGTCGCGCGCCAGCATCCCTGCGGCGTTCTGCCCGTAGGTTGAGCAACGACGCGAACCGACAATCGCCACGCACGGCTGGTCCAGACACTCTGCCCAAGCGCCCTTCACATAAAGCGTAATCGGCGGGTCAAACACCTCGCGCAAGAGCGACGGATAAACTCCGTCGTCCAGCAGGAGCACGTCGGCCTTCATCTCTCGCACGCGCTCCATCTCGTCAGAAGCCTTCTCGAATAAATCGCGCGCCATGATGCTCTCGACGGCTTCCGCCCTCAGCCTGAGCGCTTCCAATTCCGCACGCGATGCACCAAAGACAGCCTCCGCCGAACCAAAACGCTCCAAGAGCTTCGCCGCCGCACGCGGCCCTATGCCCGGCGTCATATTGAGCGCAATCCACTCACGCATAGCGAAGTAAAAAGGTGAAAGGTAAAAGGTAAAAGTGAAAACAGTTGGCAGGCTCTTAATCTTTTGCCTTTACCTTTTTACTTTTACCTAGAGTGTGGCGGAGGCGTGTAGGAATCGAACCTACCTGAGCCTGCTCTCACAGGCTCACAGACGGTTTTGAAGACCGCGCCATTCACCAGAACAGATGCGCCTCCGCAGCGTTTAAGCGCGAGAAACCCTACGCGCCGCCGGGGCGCGATGTCAAGGGCCGGAGTTTGCCGTTCAGGTTTTCTTAACTATAAAAGAGCAGCTTCTGCTAACCCATTCTCTTCTGCCCGCGCGGATTTGACCGCAGGGCTGGAGAGGGAATAGTGTAGTGCTTCCTTTGTTTGAAGGCCCTGCGTGAAAATGCAACGGAAACGGGGCCATAGTAGTTTAATCAACGGACGATTCCAGTTGAGCCAGAACGGCGCGTGGCGCTTCCCAAAATCCCTACAGGCCCGCACGTTTGAGCCAGAGCCCCCCTTTAACCCGGAGGAGAATCAGGATGAAGTTTCTCTCACGCTTAACGCTCATCCTCAGCTTGCTTGGTTGCACGGCTTTGTGTGCGCAGAAGGTGGTGGTCGCGCAGGCTCCTCAAGCAACCGGCACAGGCACGATTGCAGGGCGCGTGACCATCGGAGACAAACCCGCGCAGGGCATTGCGGTGCTGCTGCTGCCGGCGGAGAGATATGGCCCGGAGCGCAAGCCCATTGCGCGTGCGACGACGGATTCTGAAGGGCAATTCCGGCTGATGAATCTTGCCGCCGGTCGTTATGAAGTCGCGCCTGTCGCGCCCGCCTTCGTCTCTGCGGCCAACCTGATGCACGAACGTAATCAGGGCAAGAGCGTTAACCTCGCCGAAGGCGAGACGGTAGACAAGCTCGATTTCTCGCTGGTGCGCGGCGGCGTCATCACGGGTCGTGTGACGGACGCAGACGCGCGCCCCGTCATCGGTCAGAACGTCAGGCTCGCGACCGCAGCCACGCAAGGCAACGAACGTCGCACCGGCGGCGGTAGTATGTTCTCCTTCAGTTCGCCAATGTTTCAGACGGATGACCGTGGCATCTACCGTATCTACGGGATTCCGCCGGGGACTTACGTTGTCAGCGTCGGAGAGGACAGCCGCTCGGGGATAGCCAGAATCGGCATCGGTCGCGGCGGCATCTACACGCGCACGTTTCATCCCAACGCGACAGACGAATCGAAGGCTACCATCATAGAGGTCACGGAAGGCGGCGAGGCAACGAACGTTGACATCACGCTCAACCGCCGCGTCACGACCTACTCTGTTTCGGGACGCGTGATTGACGCCGAGACAGGCAAGCCCCTCGCCAACATCAGAACCGGCTATAGATCTCTGCGCCCGAACGAACCTCAGGTGGGCGCTATCGGCCTCGGCTCACGCACAGACGCCGAAGGTAATTTCCGTTTTGAAGGATTGATGCCCGGACGCTATGCCGCCTTCACAGCGAACGGCGAACGGAGCGAAGACTACAGCACGCCTGTCTCGTTTGAGATTAACGAGGGCGACGTTACGGGGTTGACTATCAAGGTCAGGCGCGGCGCGAGCATCAGCGGCGTGGCGGTTATCGAAGGCGCTGGCGACCGCGCAGCCCTCGCACGTCTTTCACAAGTCAGAATCTATTACTGGCCCGAATCAAACGACAATCTGGCTGCTCCCATTTTCGGGCAGGGCGAGCGCGTCAATCCTGACGGCAGCTTCCGTATCAGCGGTCTTCCGCCCGGAAAATTCAGGCTGATGCTGGGCGGGTGGCCGCCGCCGAAAGGCTTTTCGCTGTTGCGCGTTGAGCGCGACGGCGTAGAGCAGCGCGCGGGCATCATTGATGTTCCGGCGGGCGGACAGGTAACGGGCGTGCGCTTCGTCCTCGAATACGGGACAGCTATTTTGCGCGGGCAGGTGCGCGTCGAAAACGGCACGCTGCCCGAAGGCGCGCAGCTGTACGTCAGCGCGCGCAGACCGGCTGCGGCTGAGCCGACTTTGCCGGGAGTTGAAGTTGATGCGCGCGGCCGCTTCGTGATGGAGGGATTGCCTGCGGGCCAGTATGAGCTAAGGCTCGGCAGTAATGGCCTCGGCGGCGGGCGCATTCCGCCGGTCGTGCAGAACGTCGTCGTGACAAACGGAGTGGAAACGCAGGTCACGCTCGTCATTGATATGGCTGCGAAGGACGAAACGAACAAGTGATGAACGACAGGCTCAGGATTTCAGTTCGCACGCCAGAGCTTTCCATTGGAAGAGCGCGCCCCCTCATCTTCCTACTCGTCCTGCTGCACATCATGGCTGCTGCGGCCACTGCTCAGACCACCGCGAGACAGCCCTCCGGGAATCAACAACCCGACGGCAAGGCCGTCAGCGCCGCGCCGCCCAACGGCACTATCACGGGCCGCGTCCTCGCAGATGAGGGCCACCCTGTTGCGAACGCCGCCATCGTCGCCTTCGGACTCAACACGGGCGGCCCACCGGCGGGCGACACGACGGACGCTGACGGAAAATTCGAGGTCAAGAACCTGCGGCCCGGCGCTTACAACGTGCAGGTCACTGCGCCGGGCTACGTTGTCCTCCCCGAAGCAGGTGCGGAGCTTGGCTCGCCGCGCCTGTACCGCGTCGGCGAAACCGTCAACTTCACGCTCGTCAAAGGCGGCGTCATCACTGGCACTGTGACCGACAGCAGCGGCGAGCCTGTCATCGCCGCCACTGTCCGCGCCGTCCGTGTGCGCAAACCGACCGAGCAACCGGCGGCCAGCTTCTCTTACATCATGCCGCGAATGACGGACGACCGCGGCATCTACAGGCTCTACGGCATAGAGCCGGGCATTTACGTCATCGCAGTCGGCGGCAGCGTTCAATCCTACGGCAGCGTTAACGCCTACGACGGCGATGCGCCAACCTATTATCCTTCTGCGACGCGCGACAATGCCGCCGAACTGACCGTGCGCGCGGGCGAAGAATTGACCGGCATAGACGTTCGCTATCGCGGCGAGCGCGGCCATACTGTGAGCGGCTTTGTTTCCGGCCAACTCAGCGACCCGAACTCTCGTTACGGCGGCGTCTCCATCACGTTGACGCAAGCGGCCAGCGGGATGCCTGAGTCGTTCACCTTCATTCAAAGCGAGGACAGCACCCGCTCTTTCGCTTTGAACGGCGCGGCCGACGGCGAATACTTTTTGACGGCGATGCGCAACGTAGGCAACACGAGCGAGGTGTTGATGGCGATGCGGAAAATCTCTGTGCGCGGCGCTGACGTGACAGGCGTCGAACTCAAGCTCGAAGCGCTCGGCGCTCTGAGCGGAAACGTTGTCCTCGAACCATTGCCGAAGGCCGATTGCCGGAATCAGCGCAACTCAACTCTGGAAGAAATCGCCATCGCCGCCCGCCGCGATGCCAAAACGAAGAAGGACGAAGAGAATACGCTTCCGTTTCTCTTCTTCCGCCGGATGCGCGTCGCGCCAAGCGCGAAGGGAGAATTTACGCTGCACAACCTGCGCGACGGCAGCCACCGCCTTGACGTTCAACTTCCCGGCGAAGATTGGTACGTGCGCTCGATTACTCTGCCCGGCGCAGCAGTAGCAGCCGCAACCGCAACGCCGCGCGCCGCAGCACAGAGCAAGACAACACAGACGCCGGGCGTGTTCACACTCAAGCCGGGCGAACGCCTGAGCGGCCTGACCGTCACAATCGGGCAGGGCGCGGCACGTTTGAGCGGGCGCGTCGCACAGGCAGCAGAGGGCGCTTCTCTGCCCGCAAATTTGCGCGTGCATCTCGTTCCAGTTGAGGCTGAGCGCGCGGCTGATGCGCTGCGCTACATGGAGACGAGCGTTGAGAGCGATGGTAAATTCGCTCTCGGCGGCATCGCGCCCGGACGCTACTGGATTCTTGCGCGCATCGCTCCGGCCGTTAACGGAAATGAGGACGAAGAGCGGCGGCCTCTGGCCTTTGAAGCGGCCGAGCGCGATAAGCTACGACGCGAGGCCGAGAGCGCCGGAATGAAAATTGACTTGCAGCCATGTCAGCGTCTTGCCGACTACGTGCTAAACTACAATCAAACGTCGCAGCCCAAACAGCCGAGTGTGAAGTAAGCTTGCTCTCCATTATTGTAGTCAGCATAAGCAACAGGGCTAGAGTTGAGCGCGAAAGAGGCTTGAACGGCAAAGTGCTGTCAATTAGTTAATGGCTAAAATTTATATCTCGTCAACCTACGGCGACCTGAAAGAGTTCCGGGAAGAAGCCTATCGCGCGCTGAGGCAGTTGCGTCACGACGTGGTGGCTATGGAAGACTACGCGGCTTCCGACCAGCGCCCGCTCGACGTGTGTCTGGCGGATGTCGCGGCCTGCGACATCTACGTCGGCATCTTCGCATGGCGCTACGGCTTCATCCCGCCGAAGGATAATCCTGAGCGTCGTTCCATCACCGAGTTAGAGTTTCGCCGCGCTGCCTCAAGCGGCAAGACCTGCCTCATCTTTCTGCTCAACGAAGATGTGCCTTGGCCGCCGTCGTTGATGGAAAAGGGCGAGGGCGGCGAAAAGCTGCAACAGCTTCGCGCAGAGTTGATGGACAAACACTCTGTTGATTTTTTTCGTAACAAGGACGACCTTGCGCGTCGCGTTAGCGCAGCGGTGCAGACAATCGTCGTCTGTGCGCCGCGCGTAGAAGTGCAGCGTCGCCGCGAGACTATCAACACAGGCCCGCTTAACTTAGGCCCACTCGTCGCCAAGATGTGCGACCGCCGCCAGCAGGAGAACGAATTCTTCGAAGTCTTCACGCTCAACCTGCGCGCACGCCCCGGCCTTCCGCAGGTCTACATGATTCGCGGCGAAGAGGGCGAATGCCACGATTCATTAGTCGAGCGGTTGATGTCCACGCGGATGAAGCAGATTGCCGAAAAGAAGTGGGGCACGCAGGGCAGCGTCATCACTTTCAAGACGCCCGCCTGGCCCATGGAAGGCGAACTCTTCGAGCGCCAGCAAAATCTGCAACGGAACCTCTTCGCGGAATTCGACCCGGCCTACATGGAAGACGACCTTTCGGCCACGGCCCTCAGTCGTCTTCCCATACTGCAACTAACGCCGCTCGTCGTCGTCCGTCATCGCATCCACGCGACGCGTTGGGACAGGGTTGCGCGCCAGCTCGTCGAGTGGTACATGGCCTACTGGAGCGCGCTCAAAATCGAGCAGACCGGCCCGCAATTTTTAATCTTCCTCAACGTCATCTATCCCAGAATCAAGATGCAGCCCGCCGGTTGGTGGAAGACTATCTTGCGCCCCAGACAGTTTGACAAACGTCGCGTCGAGGCAGACCTGCGAGAGATTGCAGCGGGCCAGCGCGCGGGCCTTCCCTTCCTGCTCCTCAAAGAGTTGCTGCCCGTCACGCAGGTCGAAGTAAAGGATTGGTTCAGCCAGTACAACATCTACGACGAAAAGAAACGCAACGAACTGGCGGAGCGGATTTTCACCGCCCGCAACGGACGCCCGACGAGTTACAGAAGCATGGCAGACATCGAATATGAGCTACGCTTGATTCACCAGAGCTACATCAAGGAGAGAGGGTATCTATGACCGAGGGAAACGATTTTAAGTTTTATGCCGGAGACGGCAGCACGATGGCGATGCGCGGGCAGCGACTTCCGCTTTACGAAAAAGCGACTGCGCTCAACGACCCTGCGGGCTATCTTGCAGACCGCGGCCTGCGCGACGCCGTTAACGTCGCGCTCACGCTGGGCCAACCGCTGCTCGTCACGGGAGAACCGGGCACAGGCAAAACGCAACTCGCTTCAAGCGTCGCCCACGAGCTTGATTTGCCAGCGCCGCTCGTCTTTCATACCAAGACGACTTCGACCGCCAAAGACCTCTTTTATCGCTACGACGCGCTGCGCCATTTCCACGACGCGCAGTTTCGCGAGGACGCAGCGCCGATTGAGACCTACATCACTTACGAAGCACTCGGCCAGGCCATTCTTCTCTCCATGAATCCGTCGGAGGCCAATCCGTTTTTGCCTGAGCGCCTGCGCAACTGGGGGCCGATTCGTTCCGTCGTCCTGATTGACGAGATTGATAAAGCGCCGCGCGATCTTCCCAACGACGTGCTCAACGAAATCGAGAACATGTCCTTCACCGTCAGGGAAACGGGCCGCACCTTCTCCGCCGAGCAGAGCTATCGCCCGGTTCTGGTGCTCACGAGCAACTCGGAAAAGAATCTGCCGGACGCTTTCCTGCGCCGCTGCGTCTTCTATCACATAGCATTTCCCAACCGCGAACGCTTGAAAGAGATAGTCCAGCGGCGTCTGAAGCTCGACAGCGGCTTTACGCCGCAGATGCTCGACAACGCCATCCAGCACTTTGAAAAAATTCGTGACTTAACACTAAAGAAGAAGCCCGCGACGGCCGAACTGCTGGCGTGGATTCGCATCCTCGAAAAGCGTCAACTTGATGTGAGCCGCCTGAAACCCGGCGAAGCCGAAGCGCTCGCCTTCACCTACTCCATCCTCGCCAAGAGCAGAGAGGATCAGGAGATGATTGTCCAGAATCTTCAACGGTAGGACGAAACGATGAAGTCAGAACGATGAACGATGAACTATTAAGAGCTTGTCTTTCATCACGCGTTCATCGTTCCGCGTTCCTAGTTCATAGTTGCTTTATATGGTTAGCGTTAGTTCTAAAAACGATTCTCAACTGATGTTCGGTGAGTTGCTGACGCACTTGCGCCAGCATGGTTTTCCAATCGGAGTTGACCACTACCTGCGCCTTCAGGAGTTGCTCGACAAGGTCGGCGCATCGTGCGCGCCCGAAGATTTGAAGACGATGCTCTCTCCAATCTTCGCCACCAGCCGCAGCCAGCAGGAACAATTTTATCGTGCCTTCGATTCATACTTCGCCATCTTTGAACCGGCAACACTGAGAGAAGCACCCGCACGCATTAAGGCTGCAACTACGAAGCCGACGCTTCACGTGCGCCCGAAGGAGACGAAGCCGCCCGCGCGTCAATTAATTCCAGCGGGCTTCCAGAAGAAGTGGCTCTACATCGTCGCACCAGTCGTCCTGCTGGCGCTCGTCCTGGGCATCGTCCTGCTACAGCGCAGGCGCAGCGCAGAGACAAACCAGAACACCGCTGAACCGACGAACACAAACGCACAGCAACCGTTTGGCAACACGAACACAGGTGCGCCGCCGATTATCGAAGTGCCGCCGCCCGTCGCTCAGCCCGGCTTCGAGCAGCCAGCGCCGGGCGTTCCCTATCCCCCCACGGACCCCGGCAGCGTTCAACCCGCGATGCCGCAGGCGCAAGCCTCGCCAGCGGCACAACCAGACGCGCCGCCTCCTTCACCCGGTTTTTATCAGCGCTATCGGACGCTCATTTATCTGCTGGCTTTGCTCGTGCCGCTCGTCTGCTTTCTGGCTTACGAATGGTACAGGCGTCGCCGTCGTCGTCTCGTCCTCGAAAGAGAACGCCGACGCAAAGCGCCCTACGCATGGCCTGTTAAGACAAACGCGCTGCTGCCGAAGCTCTTTGACTCCGAGCAGTTCTACACGGCCGCGCGCCTTTTAAGACGACGGCAGGTTGACGAATTTTACCGTCTCGATGTCGAAGCGACTGTTTCGGCCACCATCGCATCGTTAGGCTTCCCGAGCTTCCGTTATAAGTCTGCCAGCAAGCCGCCGGAATACCTAGCGCTCATTGACCGCGCCTCGTTTCGCGACCATCAGGCGCAGGTCTTCAATGAATTGACGAAAGCGCTTGAGACGGAAGGCGTCTTCATCGCGCGCTACTTCTACGAGGCGGACCCGCGCGTCTGCCGCGACGAAAGCGGCGAGGAAAGCCTGCATCTCAACGAGCTACAGAACCGCTATGGCAACCATCGTCTGCTGCTCTTCGGAGACGGCGCGAGGCTGATTGATTCGCTGACAGGCAAGCTGGAGATGTGGACGGCGCTTCTGATGAACTGGCAGGACCGCGCCGTGCTGACACCCGTGCCCGCACTCGGTTGGTCTTTGCGTGAGCGCGCGTTGGCCCAACACTTCGTGCTGCTTCCCGCAACGCTCGACGGTCTTCAGTCTCTCGTTGACTACTTCGAGGCCGCCGTCACGCCAGACATGCGCGTCTGGGCCGGTGCGAATGCAAACACGAGCGCGCCCATAGATTTCGACCGTCCCATCACCATCAAGATGCTGCGCGATTATCTTGGCAAGGATGTCTTCGAATGGCTCTGCGCCTGCGCCATCTATCCCGAACTGCATTGGGACCTGACGCTTTATCTGGGCGCGCTGCCCTCTCTCGGCAACAACCTCGTCAACGATAAAAACCTGCTGCGGCTCGCCGGCTTGCCCTGGTTTCGCACAGGCACGATGCCAGACAATCTGCGCTGGCTTCTGATTAACGAACTGCCGCCCGAAAAAGCCAGAGCGATTCGCACCAGCCTGATTCAACTGCTGGAAAAGAACCCGCCGCCGAAGGGAACGGTTGCCGAAGAGAACTATCAACTGAATCTGGTCGCTCAACGCTGGCTGCACAGCCGCAGCCGGCAGCGTTTGCGTGAACTCCTAGACTTGCTGCGCAGGCTTCCGCGTAGCGTCGCCCTTCGCGACCAGACGCTTCTCCGTCATCTCGAATCAGCGCCGAATCCGCCGCTCAATTTCACTCTGCCCGAGCGTTTTCGCAAGCTCTTTTATCAACACGGGTTGCCTGCCTTCGGACTCAAATCCAGCGCGCGGCTGCTCCTAACGCTCTTAACGGTCGGCATCGCTTTGACAGTCATCCTCGCGCTCGCTCCGCGTACACAACCAGCCGACACTTTGAGCACCCTCGTCGCCGGTTCACTGCCCGCGCCGACGCCGGACCCCTTCTCCGCCTCCACGGCTTATCCCATGCCCGACTACACGGCGCAAAATCCTCCGGGCCTCGACCCGAACGCTTTTCCGCCGGCCACAGACCCAAACGCCAACACTTCCGGCTTCCCCTCCGCGAACGATTTTCCGCAGGCGACTGACCCGAAGGGCAGCACGCCCGCGCCTTACACGCCGCCCGCAACTGGAGGCGGTGGCGGCGGCGGTGGCGTCAGATTTCCGCGCGCTCCAAAGACATCGCCGAACGCAGCGTCTAACCCGGACGCAACATCATCTCCGACCACGCAGCCAACACCGACGCCGTTTCCACCCGTCATCAAGCCTGAGCAGAATGCGTCGCAACAGGCTACGCTGCCACCCGCTGCTCAGACAGAAGGGGCGATTGTCCCGCCACCGGCCCTGACGCCCGAACAGTTGGCCCAGGGGCAGGAGCTCAAGCAGCAGACAGCGCCCAACAAAGTCTCCAAAGGCGGCACGCGTCCGGCAGACCGCTCTCTCATCAATGCTGCGCTAGCGTTTCAGCAGGGCGAGCAACTGCGAGCGCAGGCGACAAAAGAGTTGCTGCCGCAGGTTATCAACAAGTTTGAGGAGGCGCTTGGTCTTTATCGTTCAGCTCGCGACCGCGCGGGCGAAGCCGCGATGCTCAACAACATCGGCGTCGTCTATAACTCGCTGGGCGACCGCGACAAGGCGCGCGATTATTACTACCAGGCTTTGAGCGTGCAGCAGGAGTTAAATAATCGCGCGGGGCAATCAATCGTGCTGAGCAACGCGGGCAAGATTTACGACAGCGTCGGCGATAAGACGCATGCGCAGGAGTTCTACGACCAATCGCGCGCTGTCTGGCAAACAGATACCAGCCCCGACAAAAAGATGAAGGCGACGGTCGCTGACCGGCAGGTGAAGCTCTTGGACGCGACGACCGAGCAGGAGTTGCGCACTCTCTCCGGCCACACATCCGGCGTCTTTGAAGTCGTCTTCAGTCCAGACAGTAAACGATTAGCCACGGCCAGCGATGATGGTCAGGTCAGAATCTGGAACGCATTAAGCGGCGAAACACAGGTGACGTTTACGCCCGGCGCAAGCGCTTATCACCTGACATTCAGCCCCGATGGAAAAACCCTGACGGCCACGGAAGCAAACGGCAGAGCGCAAACATGGGATGCTTCCACCGGCAAGCGCCTGAGCATCACAGAGCCGCCCGCGCAGGTTCAACAACAGCAGCAACAGAGCGCACCCAAATGATTGACCGCGATGCCCTGAAGCACGAAGCCCGGTAGCATCACAGACCAGCAAGTCTTGTCAGATAAGAACGCAAGACGTTTCGAGCGAAGGCGCACAATAAAGAGAGACGAAAGGCGCAAAGAAGTTTGTTTACTTTCTTTGCGCCTTCCGCCTTTTTTGCGTCTCCTGTTTTTCTTTAACCTTGCGCCTTCGCGTGAAACCGCCACTCGCGCCGCCGCTCAGTTTATGCTCACACAGAGGTTGATTTTGCGTCCGGCCTCTCGTGTGCTTAAATGTTTTCGAGGATTCTCATGCAACACAAAAACACGCTCGATGCTGCGCAGACCGTGCTCGCCATCATAGACATGCAGGAAGCCTTTCGCGGGAAGATTTCAGACTTCGCGGAAGTGGCTGCGCGCATTGCGCTCGTCGCCCACGCTGCGCAGCTTTTGCACGTCCCCGTCATCGTCACGGAACAGTACCCGCGCGGCCTCGGCCATACGGCAAACGAGATTACGGCCGTTCTGCCCGACGGTTATGAGGCCGTCGAGAAGACAGCCTTTAGCTCCTGCGGCGCGCAGGACTTCGTCATGCGCCTCGATGTCGCCGGAGCACGCCACGTTCTCGTCTGCGGCATCGAAGCGCACATCTGCGTCAACCAGACGACACACGACCTGCTGGCGCGCGACTACAACGTGCATCTCTTAACAGACTGCATCACCGCACGCACCACCCAGAACAAACAACTCGGCATCGCCAAGATGCAACAGAGCGGCGCGCTTCCCTCTTCAACCGAGATGGCCCTCTTCGAGCTCTTGCGAGATGCGAAACACGAACAGTTCAAAGCGATTCAGAAGCTCATTAAATAAATTCCATCATTTAAACCCTGATTCGTTCCATTCATTTTCGTGATGAATCAACAAAGCAGCCAATCAATGAACGAACTATTATCCTCTCTCAACGAACGACAGCGCGAAGCCGTTATGGAGACTGACGGCCCGCTGCTCATCCTTGCGGGCGCAGGCTCAGGCAAGACGCGCGTTATCACCTTTCGCATAGCCTACCTGATAGCCGAGCAGGGCGTTGCGCCGCACAATATTCTCGCCGTCACCTTCACCAACAAGGCCGCGCAGGAGATGCGAGAGCGCGTCGAACGACTGTTGAGCAACGAGCGATTGATGAGCGCGCCTCTTATTTCCACGTTCCACAGCCTTTGCGTGCGCATCCTGCGCCAGCACATAGAAGCGCTCCAACAGGGCTACACGCGCTCCTTCACCATCTACGATCAGGACGATTCCGTGCGTCTCATCAAAGCCTGCATCAAGGACTTGGGCTACGACGATAAGCAACTGGGCCAACGCGCCGTGCAGGGCGCAATCAGCGGCGCTAAGAACAGGGGCGATGATGCGGATTCCTACAAGGCACGCGTCGAATACGGCGACGAGAAGCGCGCGGCCATCGCACGCGTCTTCAGTCTCTACGAAGAACGCCTCGTCAACAACAATGCGCTCGACTTCGACGACCTGCTCATTAAGACCGTCCAACTGCTGCGCCGCGTCGCAGAGGTGCGCGAGCGCTACAACGAAAGGTTTCGCTACATACTCGTTGACGAATATCAGGACACCAACACGCTGCAATTCGCGCTCATCCGTTTTCTCACAGAGAAGCAGCAGAACATCTGTGTAGTCGGAGACGAAGACCAGTCAGTCTACAAGTGGCGCGGGGCGGACATCACCAACATTCTCAACTTCGAGCAACACTACCCCGAAGCGAAAATCATACGGCTCGAACAGAACTATCGCTCGACCCAAACCATCCTCGACGTAGCGGGCGCGGTCGTCAAAAACAACACGGAGCGCAAGGGTAAAACCCTCTGGACGGCAAACCCTGCGGGCGAGCGTATCCGTTATTATCAGGCGTTTGACAGCGACGCAGAGGCTCGCTTCGTCGCCATGAAAATCGAAGAGCACCGCCGCCACGACGCTGACATTCGCGCCGCAGTGCTCTATCGCACCAACGCTCAATCGCGTGTCTTTGAAGAAGCGCTCAGGCGTGCTGGGATTGCCTACAACATCGTCGGCGGCTTTTCGTTTTACGAGCGCATGGAAGTGCGCGACATCATCTCTTATCTCAAACTCGCGCTCAACCCGCACGACTCCATCGCCCTGATGCGTGTCATCAACAGCCCCGCGCGCGGCCTCGGCAAGCAAACGCTCGACCTGATAGAACGCCACGCGAAAGATTACGGCGTCTCACACTGGGAGACCATCGCCATCCTCACGGAGCAGGGCAACGGCCTCAACCCTCGTGCCACGGCAGCGCTTAAGAATTTCCAGAAAATCATCACAGACCTCGTGAGCGCTGCCAACAACGCTGTGCGCTCCGATTCTCCCGTCTCCGATGTCGTCAAGGCAGCGATTCTCGACACGGGTTATTCCAATGCTTTGAAGTCTGAAAACTCAGACGAGGCCGAAGCCCGGCTGGAAAACTTGCAGGAACTCGTCAACGCCGCCGTTGACTACGACAAGCAGGAGCAGGACGGACTGCGCGACTTCATAGACCACGCCGCGCTCGTCTCCGATACGGACCAGTATAAGCGCGACGCGCCCGTGACATTGATGACGATGCACGCGGCCAAGGGCCTTGAGTTTCCTCTCGTCTTCATCGTTGGGATGGAAGACGGACTCTTTCCACACGCGCGCTCCGCGACAGACCCCGCAGAGCTTGAAGAGGAACGGAGGCTCTGCTACGTCGCCATCACGCGCGCCGAAAGATTTCTCTACGTCACGCATGCCATGAAGCGGCGCGTCTACGGCGAAGAGATGGCGAGTGAGCCCTCGCAGTTCTTAAACGAGATGCCGCTCGATTTAATGGACGACCTTTCTCGCGGCGCATCATGGCTTTCGTTTGCGCGCAGTTCTTCGACGCTCGAAAACAAACACGCGGCGCGAGCCTTGCGAGGCGACAAACGCGAGCGGACGAGCTACACCGGCAAGACTTACGACAGCGCAGATTCCATCGCTGAATTCTTCCGCAAGCGCGGCCAAAACCTCGGCAACTCAAGCCCGCGCCCGCCGCAGACGACGCCCGTCATCAAGCGTCCGTCAGCGCCAGCCAGCTCTTCGTCGCCTATGCGTCCGGCATCATCGAGCGCGGGCGGCGATTTCGCGCCCGGCTCGCATGTCCGTCATCCGAAATACGGGCGCGGACTCGTCCTGCGTCGCGAGGGCGCGGGCGATTCCGCGAAGCTCACGGTCAGCTTTCCAGGCTTCGGGCAGAAGAAGTTGATTGAGAAATATGCTGGCCTGGAAAAGGCTTGAAGCTTCCTCGTCATGCTTTACGTATGAGTTGGCCCACCCTGTTATTGCGCAATAGCTGGTCCAGTTAAAACGGACGGTCGCGTTTGTTATAGATGACGCGTCTTTTGAGCAGGGCGCTCAGGTTGTATCTTTCGGTCTTGTAGGGTCGCACTTTTTTGTTTTCCATGATTTCTCCCCAATCACCCTCGCGGTAGAGGCCGAGCGTGATTGTGTCGCCCTTGCGGGAGAGAAGCCGCGCCCATTGCCTGTAAAACACTTCGCCGCGCAGCGGGTCAACGACGGCGAAGTATTGACCACCGAGGCCGCCGTCAACCATCTTCACGATGAGCGCGATTTTGCCCGAAGCCGTTCTGACTTCCGTTACGCTGTCAACTATTACATATTCGGACATCACCTTTCTGGTCCTGCGCGTCTGCGCATCATAGACGCGCAGCGATTGGCCCTCGTCCTCAAACCCGCCAGCGCCGTCGCGCCATGAATAGACAACCTTGCGGCCTCCGTCTATCACCCACGCCTCATACGCCGCGTCCGCAATCTTCAACTCCCTACCATTAATCGTCACGTAAACAGGGCCGTCGAAAGATTCAGGCGCTTTCTCAACACGCGCGCTGGTAATAAGCCTTTGACTCGCAGGATTGCCCGCCCTCTGAGCCTGCGAGACGGATGGATAACCCAGCAACACTGCGAAAACCAGAGCCGCCAGCAAACCTCTGATAAAGCCTCTCATCATTATTCTCCTGTTAAAGTTAAACGCAGCAGGGCTGCGACCCGCTGCGTGCTTACGGATAACATGCACCGTTAATAAAGCAACCATCTTTCAGCACGCCGTCGCCAAACTTATATCACCTTTTTCATTCGTGCGAGCCGTTTGGCGCTGCCCGCTGAACGCAAGGACGTAAACTTTCGCGCGTTCTTGCAAAGTCAACCATTTTAGTGGTGAGAGGCATCTGACAGTTAAGACTTCAAGCGTGAGCCGCTCTTGCTTCGTCCATTTGGCTCTCACCAGAATTCGAACAAGCTGGTCTTCGGACTCCCCGCTTTCTCTTTGTCTGCTTCAGGAGGGAATTTTAAATGAAACGCAAACTATTGTTGATCATCCTACTCGTCTGCTCAACGACGGGCGCGCAGGCGCAGCGCCTGCGAGGGCCGCGCAAAGTGGTTCAACCGAAACCCGCAGCAGTAGCCGCCGCTGCCGCACAGCATGAGGGACAAGAGCTACCGATTCGCCGCGTCATTCTCTACAGCAACGGCGTCGCCTACATAGAGCGGCGCGGGATGGTGACGGGCCGAGCAGAAGTCAATCTCTCGTTCAAACAATCGCAGGTGGACGACGTGCTCAAGTCAATGATTGTGCTCGACCTGGGGCAGGGACGCATCGGGGCTGTGAGCTACAATTCGTCAGCGCCGCCGTCTGCGCGTATGGCGGATATTCCCTTCTCCATCGCCTCTGCGACCGAAGGCGCAGCGGGTGGACTGGCGGGCGTGCTCAGCCAGTTGCAGGGTGCGCGTGTCGCGGTCGCGACCACTCGTGGCACGACGAGCGGAAAAATCCTGACCGTCGAAGAACGCAAATCGCAGTTGGACGCCGATAAGCCGCCGCAGATTACTCACGCGCTCGTCATCGCATCGGAGTCTGGGGAGTTGTCTAGTTTTGATCTGGCAGACGTGCGTTCCGTGAGGTTGATTGACGAGGGCACGCGTCGTGATGTCTCTGAGTTTGCAGACGCGACCGCTTCGGCGCGCAGGCGCGACGCCAAGACGATTGCCGTCACCTCCGACGGCGCGGGCCAGCGCGAAATGATTGTCAGCTACACGATTGCCGCGCCCATCTGGAAGACGACCTACAGGGTTGTGCTCGACGCGGCCGGCAAGCCTTTCTTTCAGGGTTGGGCCATCGTTGATAACGTCAGCGAAGAGGATTGGGAGAACATCTCACTCTCGCTCGTCTCCGGCACGCCCGTCTCCTTCATCCAGCCGATTCAGAAACCCTTCTATCGTTATCGTCCTATCGTCCCGATGCCCGCAGACCTGAAGCTCAACCCGCAGGTCTACGACCCGGCTGAAGGAACAATCGGCGGACAGGATAAAAACAGCGGCGGTGGTGGACCTGCGGACGCGGCTGCTTCCACAGAACAATTCTCAAATTTGCCGACGCAGCGCAGCGTCCAGTCGCTCTACTCAATCGCTCCGGCTGCTCCCAACCGTGGCCTCAGCAATAACAGCGTTAACAATCTCGCGATGGACGGAACCAACGAAGGAACGACCAACGCCGACAGGACTTCTTTGAGCACTGCCATTACGGGCGGCGATTCGGGCGTCGAGACGGCAGCGACGGGCAGCGAAGTGGGCGACCTCTTCGAGTATCGCATTGAGCAGCCTGTGACTGTGCGCCGCGACCGCTCCGCGCTGATTCCCATTCTTCAAACGCGCATGGAAGGCGAGCGCGTCTCCATCTTCAACGAAGCCGCGCGGCGCGACCGGCCCTTAAGCGGCATGATGTTGCAGAACAGTTCTCAACTCACGCTCGAAGACGGCTCGATGACCGTCATTGACGGCGACGCTTACGCGGGCGAGGCGCTAATGGAGCGACTCAAGCCGAGCGAAAAAAGGTTGATCTCGTTTGCGCTCGATCTGGGAACGCTCGTCACCGTCCGCACGAAAGAAGACCGCACGCCGACCTTCCTCGTCAAAGTCGTCAACGGCGTCTTTCAGGCTCACTATTACCAGACCACACAGAAAGCCTACACGCTGACGAACCAGACGCAGCGCGAGCGCGTCGTCTATGTTGAGCATCCAGTCCGCGAGGGCTGGACGCTCAAGGACACGCGCGAGCCTGACGGCAAGAGCGCACGCTTTTATCGTTTTCGCGTTCCGCTTGCGCCGGGACAAAAGACGGAACTCGTCGTCACGGAGCGTCGCGCCCTGATGGACTCCTACGCGCTGACGAATTTCACGCGCACCGACCTCGAACTCTTCATCGCGCGCAATAGCATTGACCGCGCCACGCGCGATGCGCTCGAACGCCTCGTTGACATCAAAACACGCGTGGCTACTGTTGATGCACGCCTCGCCGCCATTGACAAGGAGATAGAGGAGATTGGCGCTGATCAGGAGCGCCTGCGCGAAAACATCAAAGCGCTCGCCGGAACTGCCGAAGCACGTCAACTAATCGCACGCTACGTCGCCAAAGCAGACGAGCAGGAGACGCGCCTCGAACAACTCAACAAAGACCGTCAGGCACAGGCAGCCGAACGCCTCCGGCTGCAAAGCGAGCTTAATGCAGCGATCCGTAATCTCGCGATTGAGGGGAATTCAAACCCCTGACAAGCGTACTGTGTGCGCGTTGAAACTGGAGGCGGGCCGGAGGCGTTCCGGCCCGCCTCCGTTCCATCTTCCTCTATCCGCCAGTCGCTCTCAAAAGCGCACGGCCCAGAGATTAATTATTGACATCCGGCGCTCTTCGCTTCTATGCTGAGACCTCCACAAGGTCGTGGCAGGACTCCGTCGCTACCTTTCTTTAATGGACCAATCCTACTTCGACAGGGTAACTACTACTAGCACCGGGCGGGTTCGACCGTTTTATCACCTCGTAAATCAATGGCTCTCTTCTGGCACAGGCGGAGATGCCCTGCGTGGCGCATAGCGCAACGAACAGCCCATCAAAACCCGAAACCCTAACCTGCACGTGAGGCACGATGCAATTCCTAAACCCCGAGGAGACTTTAAGCATGAGAGCTACAGCGATTATCAGAAGAACCGTGTTTAATCGTCAGAGAGCGCGCAGGCTGTTCGCCAGCAGCCTCGTCATCATTCTGTCTTTGACGATGGCCGTCCCCGCCTGGGCGGTCGTTTTCACCAACGCCACCTCGATTACCATTAACGACGCGGCGGCACAGGGCGTCGCCAATCCCTACCCTTCAAACATCAACGTCGCCGGACTCGCCGGCAACATCACCAACATCACTGTCACGTTCAATAACTTCAACCACACGTTTCCAGACGACCTGGACATTATGCTCGTCGGCCCGACAGGTTCAAACATCGTCCTCTGGTCCGACGCGGGCGGCAGCGTTGATAGCGTTAATACGACCATCACTTTCGATGACAGCGCGGCAGCGCCAATCCCGGACGCTCCGACAGGCAATAATGGCGTCGGCTCAGGCACTTTCCAGGTGAGCCAGTTTGTCGCGGGCGACGTTTATCCAGCGCCCGCGCCCGCCGCTTCGGCCAACACGACGCTCGCCGCAGCCTTCGGCGGCACTAACCCGAACGGCACTTGGAGTCTGTACATTGTGGATGATACGGGCGTTGACCAGGGCGTTATCGGCAACGGCTGGTATCTGACCATTACCACCGACAGCAACCCTGCGACCGCCTTCGCCAATGCTGCGCCCATCTTCATCAACGACCGCTTCGCGAAGGCGACACCCTATCCTTCGACCATCAACGTCAGCGGCCTGACCGGCGCAATCACGGACGTGAACGTCACGCTGACCAACATCAGCCACCTCAACCCGGACGACCTGGACATCATGCTCGTCAGCCCCAGCGGCAAGGGCATCGTCCTGATGTCGGATTCGGGCGGCACGACAGACCTCGTCAACGTCACCATCACGCTCGACGATGCGGCGGCAACGCAGCTTCCAGACAGCACCGTCATCGCATCCGGCACTTTCCGGCCCGCCAATTTCGGTTCGGGCGACAACTTTGCTGATGTCTTACCGTTGTACCCCAACGCTGGAACGGCTGGCCCGGCGACACTCGCCACCAGTTTCAACGGCACAGACCCGAACGGCGACTGGAAGCTCTACATCATAGACGATGCAACAGCCTCTTCGGGCAGCATCGCTGGCGGCTGGTCTTTGGACATCACGGCTGGCGGCGCATACAACGCGCGCCGCTACACTGTCAGCGATTTCGACGGCGACGGTAAAACAGACGTAGCGCAGTTTCGTGCTTCAGACCACAACTGGTACATACGCGAAAGCGCCGACTACAGCAACCGCGTGCAGATTGACTGGGGCAACACAAGCCTCGGCGACAAACTCGTCCCCGGCGACTACGACGGCGACCGCAAGACGGACATCGCCGTCTGGCGCGCGAGCGAGGGCAACTGGTACATCATCAATAGCTCTACGGGCCTGCCTTCCATCACCAACTGGGGACAGTCTGGCGACGTGCCCGTGCCTGCTGACTACGATGGCGACGGCAAGAGCGACATCGCCGTCTGGCGAGCCAGTGAGGGCAACTGGTACATTCGCCAGTCGTCAAACGGTTTCGCGTTTATTGACAACTGGGGACAGGCGGGCGACATTCCCGTGCCCGGCCATTACGGCGGCTCTGCGACTGCCATTCGCGCCGTCTATCGTCCGTCGGAAGCTAACTGGTATCTGCATACCTCGCCGGTCTTCATCATCAACTGGGGAGCGCCCGGCGACATCATCGTGCCCGGTGACTACGATGCCAACGGCGCGTCTGACTTCGCCGTCTGGCGACCCTCCGAAGGTCGCTGGTACGTCAAGGACAGCACGTCCGGCGCGGTCACAATACGCGTCTGGGGATTAGCAACAGACATTCCTGTGCCCGGCGATTATGACGGCGACGCACGTACGGATTTCGCCGTCTTCCGGGCTTCGGAAGGCAACTGGTTTATCCTCAACAGCGGCACAACGCCCAACGCGCAGCGGTTTGATTATCAGGGACAGAGCGGCGACGTTCCTATCGCGTCTGCCTACGTGCAGCAGTAACGCTCAACCCCGTGGCGCAGCCTCGTGCTACGCCGTGCACGACAAGCTCCCCTGTCTGGAAACAGGCAGGGGAGCTTTATTTTTGCGGAGCGCAGCTTGATGGTCTCTGTTATATCAAGCTGGCGAGCAGCGCGTGCGCTGGAAATTCCGTTGACTTTCGCCGCGTCCTTCTTATATTCTCTCGGCCATTCATAAAGAGGCCGGAAGCCGTTTTGCTCCGGCCACCTTTCTTTCCAAGCGATAAGTTTCATCCGGCGATGGCCGCCCGCGCGCCTCGCCTGTGCATTCCGCGTTCTTAAGTAACTTCACTCGCGTTAACCGGCCGTGCGTAGTGCAAGCTTGCTGCGCGCTCTACCGTCACCCAACAACCGTCATCACGCGCCTTTCTACCGGCGCATTCTTCTTCCCCCGGAGGAAATATCATGCACGCCAAAATCATCAAACGTCGCTTATCGAATAAGCGAAGCGCACGGAGGCTGTTGAGCTTTCCAGCCGTTCTTCTCGTGCTGACCTTGAGCATCCTGCCGGTGCTCGCAGTCGTCTTCTCCAACCCGGCCGCGATTACCATTAACGACGCCTCCGGCAGCAGTCCGTTTAGTATTTACCCCTCAACCATCAACGTCAGCGGCATGACGGGCACGATTACCAGCATGACTGTCACGTTGAGCAACATCAATCACACGTTCATCCCCGACTACGACATCCTGCTCGTCTCCCCTACGGGAGCGAATATGATTATCTTTTCCGATGTCGGCAGCGGCATTGATACGACCAACGTGACCATCACGCTCGACGATGCTGCGGCGGCGAGTCTGACAGCCGCCAACCTAGTCTCCGGCACATTCAAACCAACCAACATCACAGCAGGCGACGCGTTTCCCGCGCCTGCTCCTGCTCCTTCGGCCAACACGACCTTTGCCGCTGCCTTTGGCGGCATAGACCCGAACGGCACCTGGAGCCTGTATGTCGTAGACGATGTCTCGCTCGACATGGGCAGCATCGGCAACGGCTGGAGCATGTCCATTACTACGTCGGGCAGCCCCGCCACCACCTTCTCGAATGGGGCAGCCCTCATCGGCGGCGACACAGGGAAAGGCAGGGCGACGCCCTATGCTTCGACCATCGTGGCCTCCGGCCTCGTGGGTGCAATCACGGATGTCAACGTCACGCTGACCAACATCAATCACACGTTCCCGGACGACGTAGACATACTGCTCGTCGCCCCTTCAGGCAAGAGAATCATTCTGATGTCGGACACGGGCGGCAGCAACGTTCTCGCTGGCGTCAGCCTGACGTTTGACGACGCGGCAGCGTCCAATCTGCCCGACGCCACTCTCATCGCGAGCGGCTCGTTCAAACCGACGAACATCGGCGTCGCAGACCCATTCCCCGACGTGCTGCCAAGCGGACAGGTCGCCGGAGCGGAAGCGTATCCGAGCGGGGGGACGGCCGGGCCTACGACTTTAGCCTCCGCGTTCAACGGCACTGACCCGAATGGAACATGGAGCTTGTATGTCGTTGACGACGCTGGCGGTCAGAACGGCAACATCGGTGGCGGCTGGTCGCTGGACATCACGGCGGGCGGCGCTTACGGCGCGAAGCGCTTCACGAACGGCGATTTCGACGGCGACGGCCGTACCGACGTGGCGCTGTGGAGTCCGTCCACACACAACTGGTCAATCCGCAATAGCTCGACTAACGCCAACCGCGTTCAGCTTGACTGGGGCAACGGAAGCTTAGGCGACATAGCTGTTCCCGGCGACTATGACGGCGATAAGAAGACGGACATAGCTGTCTGGCGTCCCAGCGAGGCTAACTGGTATGTCATCAATAGCTCGACCGGCCTGCCGTCTGTGCGCAGTTGGGGCGCGGCGGGCGACACACCCGTTCCCGCCGATTACGACGGCGACGGGCGCACAGATCTCGCCGTCTGGCGCGCAGGCGTCTGGTACATCATCCGCAGCGGGACTAACACTGTGCGCGTTGTCGGTTGGGGCGCGGCGGGCGACACGCCCGTGCGCGGCCATTTCGAGGGCACGGACGGAGCGGATTTCACAGTCTATCGCTCGTCAGACAACAACTGGTACATCCTCAACAACGCTGGCACTTCGGCGCGCATAGTCAACTGGGGAGCGGCTGGCGACACGCTCGTCCCCGGCGACTACGACGCCGACGGCAAGACGGATGTGGCCGTCTGGCGCGGCTCGGAAGGCAAGTGGTACGTTCTACAGAGTTCGACCGGGACGGCCCTGCAAAGAGCATGGGGCACAACGGGCGACACACCCGTCCCCGGAGATTACGACGGAGACTCGCGCACTGATTTCGTCATCTGGCGACCGAGCAACACCAACTGGTACATCCTCAACAGCGGCACTAACACCAATTCGCTCCGACTTGACACTTTAGGGACGACCGGCGACGTGGCTGTGCCATCAACGTACTAAAGAAGGCAAAAGGTAAAAGTAAAAAGGTAAAAGTTTAGAGAAAGAATAAAGGCAAAAGGGAAGATGAGAGACAAGGCTCTTTCTCTTCCCTTTTGCCTTTTACCTTTTTACTTTTACCTTTTACCTTTTGCCCTGCTTAGCCTTTGGTCAATTCGTCTGCAATCTCTTTTGCTCCGAAGATGTTGCGCAGGATTTCGAGCATCCCGCGCGAGTCAACGGAGATAGCGCGATTGACAGACTCGTCGAAGATGAAGTTGCCGACGAGCGATTGAATGTTGCCGTCGAAGATGAGGCCGACGAGTTCGGCGTCCTTGTTAATCGTCGGCGAGCCGGAGTTGCCGCCGATGATGTCGTTGTCCGAAACGAAGTTGAAGGGCGTCTTCAGGTTGACAGCAGACTTCTTCTCCGTCCAGCGCGGCGGCAGGTTGTACGGAAACTTGGCGCTAAACTTCGTGGAGCGTTCGTAGAGTCCGCCGAGCGTGGTAAAGGGTTCGATTTTCTGCCCGTTCTCCATGTAGCCTTTGACCGCGCCGTAGGAGAGGCGCAGGGTGAAGGTGGCATCCGGGTAGAGCTTCGTGCCTTCCGTCTCGAAGAGAGCGCGCGCAATCTTGCTGTAGCCTGTGCGCTCAACGCCCGTGACTTCCTCTTCGTAGCGCTTACGCAAAGAGCGAGCTTCCGCGTCAATCGAACGAGCCAGCACAATCATCGGGTCGGTCGAAGACTCAATCGCCTGTCGTCCGCCCGCCGCCAACTGCTTACGGAAGGCAGGGTCTTTGAGCTTCGTGCCGTCAATAAGCTCTGCGGCGCGAGCCGTCGGCGTCTTACCGTCGAGCACGCGTTTGACGAGCGCGTGTTCAGCGCCGAGGGTTTCGACCATGAATTCGAGCGAATCCGCGAGCTTCAGTTTTTCGAAGTCGTCATAGATGGGCGCGGGGCTGTAGAGCGCGAGTTCGAGCGAGGCGCGACGCGCATCCGTGAACTCGGGAAGCCGCTCGGCGTTCGGCTTTTCGTTTTCGGCCGCAAGGCGGACGAGCGTGCGCGCGAAGTTGAAGAGGATGGTGTTGAAGCCTCCCGCCTGATCGAAGATTCTGCGTTCCTTGATGTAGGAGGGCAGCCCCTTGTGCGCTTTCGCAATCGCGTCCCACGCATCGCCATACATCTTCTGCCGTTCGGCGTTTGAAGTGATTGACTTGCGCAACGTCTGCTCTTCCCTGTTCTTACGCTCTATCAGCGCCTTGTCCTGCAAGCCCGCGAGTTGGCCGCGATAGACCTTGAGGCTGTTCTGGATGCTGTTCAATTCGTTCTGCGCGCGGCGTGTCTGCTCATCGCCCATCGTCATGTAATTTTTCAACATGGCCTCGCGGCGCTCAAGCAAACGGATCAGGAGCGGGATGCTCGTCTCGCGCAGTTCTTCTAGATGCGCGACCGTATTGAGGCGCGAGGTCGAGCCGGGATGTCCTGTCACGAAAACAAGGTCGCCCTCCTTGACACCCTTCTTCGACCACTTGAAATAACTTTCGGGATGCACAGGCTCGCCATTTTCGTAAACGCGAACGAGGGCCATGTCTATGTTGAAGCGCGGGAAGTTGAAGTTGTCGGGATCGCCGCCGAAGAAGGCAGCCTGAAACTCAGGCACGAAGACGAGCCGCACGTCCGTGTATTTTTTATAACGGTAGAGATTATACTGCCCGCCCTGATAGAGCGTGACGACATCGGAGCGCAGCTTCGTCTTCTCCAGAGACTCGGCTTCGATGGCTGCGATGGCCGCGCGTCGTGCAGTGAAGGCTTCGGCATCGCTCGCGCCTGCCTTGACAGCATCGTTGACGCGCTTCGTCACGTCTTCGATGCTCATCAAGACGTTAAGCTCAAGGCTCGGCGCTTTGATTTCTTCGGCGCGCGTGCGTGCGACAAATCCGTCCTTAGCCAGATCGCGCTGCGGCGTGCTGACTTCACCGACGATGTCTTCGACGATGTGATAATTGGTCAGCACCAGCCCGTCGGCGGAGACGAAAGAGCCTGAGCCGCCGTTATTGAAACGCACCGATGCCTTGCGCACTTTTTC
The DNA here is from genome assembly GCA_036382855.1 of Pyrinomonadaceae bacterium. Lineage (GTDB taxonomy): Bacteria > Acidobacteriota > Blastocatellia > Pyrinomonadales > Pyrinomonadaceae > DASVTR01. The sequence goes on from DASVPO010000014.1 coordinate 58,492, forward strand.
GAGCCACGCGTCGGTCACGTCAAAACCATATTTCCGTTTAATCTCGGCACGGGGCACGTTGTTGAAAGTCCACATACCTTCGTCGGCCAGCGCCGTCATGTGTAGTGCTTGAAGAGAAAAGAGCGCAACGAGCAGCGCGCTCAACATTTTCTTAAAGTTCATCATTCATCCTCTGTCAGATAATTTTGTTGGGAGGTAAAACCTTTAGAGCGCCATAATGTCCAATTGGATGCCTGATAGATAACGACGAGGCGGGGTATAATGTCAAGCCGATGCGACTTTTCAAATGGGGACGAAAGACCGGGAAGATGGACAACTTCGAGATAGCCGAGCGCTTCAACCGGCTCGCCAATCTGATGGAGATACGCGGCGACGACCGCTACCGCATACGCTCCTACCGCAACGCCGCCGAAATCATAGAGACTTGGCCCACGCCCATGAAAGCAATCGCTACGGAGGCGGGCGCGAAAGGCTTACAGGAAATCCCCGGCGTCGGCAAGGCCATCAGCGCCAAAATTCTCGAACTCCTCGCGGGCGGCACATTCGAAGCATGGGAAAAGTTGACGGCAGAAACGCCCGCCACCACGCTCGACCTCCTGCTTGTGAGCGGCATCGGCCTCAAGACCGCCGCCACGCTTCACCAGCAATTCAAAATCGCGTCCATTGACGACCTCAAAAAATTCGTCGCAGGCGGCGGCCTTGAGATGGTTGACGGTATCGGTGAAAAAAGCGCTGAGAGAATCAAGGAGAGTTTGGCTCGGCTCTAAAAATCGCTTGCCAGTTCTGCCGAAAAACATCCGCGACCAACAGCAGCAACTCTTCCGTCAAGCTCATCATCAAAGGCTGTCTCTTGTCCTCAATTAAACGGATTAACACTCTATTGTTCAACGCCTAATAGACCGACATGAAGTTGTGCCGCCTGCTGTTTCTATTCCTACTCGTATCTTTAGTGCCCTTTCCCGTTAGTTCGGAAGAGGTGACGATAACGCCTGAGTCTGTTATCGCGCTGACTAATCAGGAAAGAATGGCGCGGGGGCTGCCTGCTTTAACGGTCAGCGAGAATCTAACTCGTGCTGCTGACGCAAAAGCGAGAGATATGCTGCGGCGGGAGTATTTCGCACACGCACAGTGGCAACAGTTTATCAGGCGAGCAGGCTATTCATATTGCTCTGCGGGCGAGAATCTGGGGCTTAACCAGACGGAAGCCAGCGAAGTCGTGCAGGATTGGATGAACTCGCCGACGCATCGAGCCAACCTTCTGAAAGGAAGATACAGGGAAATAGGCGTCGCCGTCGTTCGCGGAAACTATAAAGGGTTTGATGTGATAATCATTGTCCAGATGTTCGGCTCACGCTGTCTGTAAAAGACTGAAGGCTTAACCTCTCTTTCGCCATCTACTCTCTTCACCCTCTCGAAGAAGAAACAGACAGCGTGCCTTCCGCTTGTCGTTTGACGATGACGAGCGTGATGTCGTCTGCGGCGGGCATGCCCTGCGCGAATTTGGTGAGCGCGGATTCGATGCGGTCGCGGATGCCGGAGGCCGAGCGCTCTATGTTGAGGCCAACGACGCTGTGCAGGCGTGCCGTGCCGAATTCTTCGCCCTGCGGGTTGACGGCCTCCGAGACGCCGTCAGAGTAGATGACCATCACGTCGCCGGGTTGCAGTTGGGTGCGCCCTTCGCGGTAAGGCGAGTTGGGCATGATGCCGAGGGGAAGTCCGCCGGAAGAAAGATTCTCGACCGTTCCTGCGGAGTGCACGATGAGCGGCGGGTTGTGGCCTGCGTTGATGAAGGAGAGCGCGCCGGTCTGCGGGTCAAGCTCCGCATAGAAGAGCGTCACGAAACGATTCGACGGAATATTCTCGGCCAGATAATTATTGACGGCGCTGATGGTCTCAGAGAGAGAGCTATGCGATGAAGCCTGCGCGTGGACGGCGGCATGCAGGGAAGACATCAGAAGCGCGGCGGCAGTTCCCTTGCCCGACACGTCGCCAAGCGCGATTATCATCCGGCCATCTGAGCGCTCTATGAAGTCGTAGTAGTCGCCGCCGATTTCATAGCAGGGAAAGCTGATGCCCTGTAGCTCGTAGCCTGCGACGTGAGGCGGCGCGGTCGGTTGAAAGCGTTGCTGGATTTCGCTCGCCAGTTGTAGCTCATGCTCAAGGCGTTCGCGGTCGAGTTGTTCTTCGAGGAGGCGCGCGTTTTCGACACGGATTGCGGCGACCGAAGCTAAGGTCGTCAGCACCTTCAGGTGGTCTTCCGTAAACTTGGCCTCTGCAATCGGCGAATCTGCGTAGATGATGCCGAAGACTTTATCGCCGACGCCGAGCGGCACGGCCAGCACGGAGCGTATGCCTTGCAGCGTCATCGTCGAACTCATAAAGCGCGGGTCGTGCTGCGCGTCTGAAGTGAGCACGGCCTTTCCCTTGCCGACGACCTCTTCCATGATAGTGCGGCTGACGCGTATCTCTCCGACCTCGCCCTGCCGTTCGCGCAGGCGCGCGACAGCGACCTTCAATTCGTCGCTTCCTTCATCGCGCATCATAATCGAGCAACGCTCGGCCGGGACGGCTTCAAAAACCAGACCGGCAATCTGCTGCAAGGTTTCGGAGAGCGTGGCGGAAGCAAGGAGCGTGACGCCGACCTTGCTGATGAGAGCCAGCAGGTCGCTCTGCCTGGCGGCGCGCTTGACGGGAGCGTCGGAATCAGGCTGCGTGCGCGCGCCTTCGATGGCTTCGAGCAGACCAGATGTGGTGCGGTCGGCGGAGTTGAGCGCAATCGTCGCTTCCGGCACAGGCCCTACGATGTTCGGGTCTGTAATCATCGTCGCATTGAGGCTTGAGTCAATGCTACCGCCGTCGAAGACGATCTCCGTTTCTCCGATTTGAATACGCCCGCCGGGCGTGAGCGTGACGACCGCTTCGACGGGAGCGCCGTTATAGAGCGTCCCGTTGGCCGAACCCAGATCCTGCAAGAAATACTGGTCGCCCTCGCGTCGCACTTCGGCATGAACGCGCGAAGCGAAAGGGTCAGGGATACACAGATCGTTGCGCGCCGAACGACCGATGGTGATGCGCAGCCGGCCCAGCGGAAAGATGTCGGAATTACGGTCTGGATATTTAACTATCAGGTCTGGCATGTTCAGTTTTCAGTTTTCAGTCTCCGGCCTTCAGCTAAGAGTTTGATTTGAACTCAAAACTGAAACCAGAAGACTGAAGACTCAATCATCGTTGCGGTTGCTTGTTCTGGCGGTCTAACTCTCTGCCGAGCCGCGCCGCTTGTCTTCTGGCCTCTACGGCATGCGGGCCACTCTTGACGTTCTGAAATAACTGGAGCGCACGGAGCAATTCGGCGCGCGGCAATGCACGCGGCGCGCGCCCGTTCAAGAGGTTGACGGCCTGAAAATAGAAGTCATCGTAGCCTGCCGTTTGAGCAGCCTGCGTGGCGCTGTTATTGCTGTTAGCGGTGGCGGGCGCGTTGGGCTGCGAGGGCGTTGTCTGTGCCGGCGTCGTCTGTGCAAGCGGCGTCGGCGTTGGCGAAGCTGTCGTCTGTGCGACTGCTGGCGTGGGCGTTGCCGTCGCGCTCTCTCGCTGCTCCTGCCGCTTGCGCGCGTCGCGCGTCGGCTCGACGCTGGCGCTCGGCGTGGGCGAAGGCTGCGGTTTTTCTTCAGACTGCGATTCGCCGCCGCTCGTTTGCGTCTGGTCAACGGCTCCTGCTTCTACAACAGTAGAATTGGTGTTGACGGATGCTATCGCTTGATTGCTGTTGATTGCACCGTCCGCCGCGCTGCTCGCGCTCGCGGGTGTGCGCTGCCGCAGAAAGTAGTAAGCGAGGACAGCGCCGGAGAGCGCCGCCAACAAAAGCATCGCCATTATCAACGCACGAGAGCGGTGCTGCGGATGAGTGCTCGTCGTCGCCGTCGCAGCGTTTGCGGCCGTACGAGCGAGCGGAGATGAAGGAGAGACGGCGGGTGCTTGCGGCTTCTCTGTCAGTTCGCCGGTCGGAGGCGCAGCATAATCGGAGTTGATGGCAGTTGTGCTGTCAACGTCCCTGCCTGCATTAGCCGTGGCTTCAAAACGCGACTGACGGAGCAGCCGCTCCATCTCGGCGTGTGCGACGCGCTTGGTATCCGAAGCTGTGCCTTCTGCGTCGTTTGTGCCGAGGCTGCTGGTGGTGAGTCCTTCGCCTGAGAGCGGAACGGTCTGCGCGAGCGGCGAGATTTGCTCACTCGTGCCGAAGCCGGAGACGGAACGCAGCGGCGTTCCGCAATGGCGGCAGAAGCGCGCTTCGGGCGGCGTCAAGGCTCCGCATTTGGAACAAGTCCTCTCCATCTCACCTCTTCCCGGCAGACTCGCAATCTAAAGCTTCAGCGAGCGACGGCGCGGCCGCTGCGCGTGTGTCGTTGTCCGACATCGCGGACGACGATTGTCCCGGCAATAAAATCATGCAGAGCGCGCCCCTGCCCGTTGAAGGCCGCGACGAGAAATCCGATTCCCAGCGTGAGAAGAGAGAGCGGATAGCCCGCGAGATGGCGCAGGAGCACGCGCCACCATTCCAGAGGCCCACCGTCTCTACGCTCGATGCGCAACCCGGTGGCCCACTTGCCGAGCGTCTGCCCGCGCCATACCGCGAGCAAACCAAAATTTAAGACGACGACCAAGAGCGCGATGATCATCCCGAACGTCTCAACGCCGCTGCCGCCCGTGCGGGAGTTTGTGCCAAAGGGGCGTGCGACGAGCGTGCAGAAGGCGATGATAATCAATGGAACAATGTAGTCAATTAAGAGTGCGCCGCAACGCAAAGAGAAGGGCGCGCGATACCTCTCCAGGTAACCTTGCGTCTCCATTGCGCGCACACTCTCGTTGGACTGAACCAGCGGCGTCGTCGTTGTTTCAACTCTGGCTGTCATTATCAATCTTAGATTTGCGATTTTTAATTTTGAACGAGTAAGGATGAAAGATTAACTGATCAAAAACTCCGGCTTCCTTATCCAATCGCCAATCTGAAATCGCCTGTTCATTTATCCGACTAAAAAATGGAGCGTCGTTTCACCGAGACGTAGTTTGTCTCCGCTTTCAAGAACGCGCGGCTGACGCGGGGCCAGCCGGATTGCGTCGTTAATCACTGTTCCGTTCACAGAGTTTAAATCTTCAATCAGAAACTGGTCGCCCTTGCGCCAGATGCGCGCATGACGGCGCGAGACTTTCGTTTCCGGGTCAAACTTCGACAGATCAACTTCCGGGAAAATATTCGAGTGCGGGTCGGAACGCCCGACCAGATTGTCTTCCTTTTGCAGATGAAACGAAACATCAAGCTCTGTCGTTCCGGCAACTATCAGGCGTGCGGTGGCGCGCGCCGTGCGCAAGGCGGCGCTTGAGCCTAAGCCCACCAAAGGCTGCTTCGCTCCGCAGTGTGCGCAGAAGACATCGTCTGCGGCGATGCGTCCTCCGCAGAAACCGCAGAAGACCATCTCCGTTTGAATCGTCTCTCCGCCAAGATTCTGCGCGGAGGTTGCGCCATAGCTGACATCGCCCGCGCGCAGGCGTTCAAGATGGGCCATCAGGGCTTCACGCAGCTCAGCGGCCGAGCGGAAACGATTTTCGGGCTTATATTCGACGGCGCGCATCAGTATGCGTTCCATCTCGTTTGAGATGGCAGGATTAATCTGGCGCGGGCGCGGGTTCTTCGTAAAGTCGAAGATTAAGAGCGGATTGTCCTGCGGGTCTGAGCCGGTCAGGAGATGAAACATCGTCGCGCCTAAAGAGTAGATGTCGGAGCGCGGCTCGACCTTGCCGCTGAAAAGCTCCGGCGGAGCATAACCCATCGTGCCGACAGCCGTCACGCCCTTCTCCTGCGGCGTAACCCAACGCGCAATGCCGAAGTCAATCAACATGACGCGGCCCGAATTGCCGTCAATCATCAAGTTCGCAGGCTTGAGGTCGCGGTAGATAATCGGCTTTGGACGCTTGTGCAGGTAATCGAGCACGTCTGCAATCTGGATGCCCCAATCGGTGACGGTCTTTTCGTCAATCCGCCCGCCGGGAGCGTTGCGCAGTCGCGCCGCAAAATCTCCGCCCGAGATATACTTCATTACGAGGTAGAAGCGGCCCGCTGCGTCGTCGTAAAAATAGTCGTAGATGGTCGGAATCGAGGCGTGCTCAAGCGATGTGAGCAGGAGCGACTCGCGCTTGAAATCGCCGATGGCCTTTTCGTGCTGCGCGCTATCAATGTGTGCCTCGACCATCTCCTTGACGGCGCGCGGCGCATCGCCCAGGTGATGGTCCTTCGCCAGATAGACAGCGCCCATTCCGCCGCCGCCGATGCGCCTGACGATTTCATAACGCCCGTTTAGAAGCGTCCCGGTTTCGAGTTGCTTGCTGGTGGCCTGACGACCCCCAGTCGAACCCGCACGCGCCGTCGGCGGAACGGTCTGCGCGCCGCTCTCCTGCCCGACTTCGCCCGTTGACTTCTCGCCGCCGCGCGCGCTGCTGCTCGCTACTGGTGCAAGCGGCTCAACCCGTTGCGGAGTGCTGCCACCGGCAGGCGTTGAAGAAGGAGTTGAAGAAGAAACTGACGAAGGAGAGGCTGCGGCGCTTGCGTCTGTGCCTTCCGAGTCCGTGCCTTCCGAGTCTGTGTCTTCCGAGTCTTGTGCAGCTTTGTCTTCATCCTTTGCGTTTTCAGCGGCCTTGTCCTTGGCGGGTGCGTCAGGAGTTTCCGTGTCCTCCAACTCTGCGGAGTTGGAGGCGGACGCCTGAGGCTCTGCTGCTGCCGCCGCATCGCGCGCACGAGCGTCCTCTCCGGCGACAACCATAGCGGGGCTCGGAGCGTCGCTCTCTTGGAGCGCCGTTCCGCAGTTGCCGCAGAATGGATCATCCGGCGTAACCTTCGCGCCGCATTCGTGACAGAAAGACATCTCGCTCGATAACCTTCATAGCGCCCGCCGCTTAATCGAAGGGGCGCACCGGGAAACCGAAGGACGCGCGACGGCTCCGCTTCAAACACTGCCGCCGCGTGTCCTTAACTCAACTTACTTGACTATATGAAAGCGTAAAAAAGTTTTGCCGACTATAATCTCGTCGCCATCGCGCAAAGGCTGACGGTCGCCGGGCAACAGACGCCTGCCGCGATTGATAAAAGTGCCGTTGGTCGAACCTAAGTCTTCAATGTAATAGTGCTCATCGCGCCGCATAATACGCGCATGCCGTCGCGAGACTTTCGCCTCCGGGTCGTCTGCATCGAGGTCAACGTCCGGGAAGATGCCGCCGTCGGCATCCCAGCGCCCGATTTGGGATTCGTCGTCGTTCAAGGGAAACTGCTTGCCCGCAGAGCGCCCGCGTTCTATGACAAGGCGCGCGTGAGCACCTTCCATCAAAGCCAGCGAAGCGGAAGAGACGGCATAAGCCGGGGCAGCACCCTGCGGCGCGACCGCCTCAGTTTGCCGCGCGACCATGGCCGCTGCCGCCTCAGACATTTTCTTGCTGTCGGTCGTGTTGCCGGAATGGCCCGTGTCGGCAGATTTTTTTGAGCGCGCCGAGGCACTCAAAGGAGCGCCACACTCGTCGCAATATTGCGAGCCTTCAAGATTCTCCGTATTGCATCTCTCGCAGGTTGTCATAAGCTTTCCCCTCGTGCGATTAACTTGATGTGGAAGGAAAGAGGCGCGCATCACTCAAGCCGCAGCGCCGCTTTCGCTCGCGCGAGAAACGTCGGGTATTGTAACGCGAAATCTACAAACGCGACAATAAGTAGCGCTCGGAGGCCGCAAAGTGTAGCAGTAAGGATGCAGAATCCGAAATCCGTAAGCGGCGGCCCGCGCCTGCTTTTAGTTTGTTTTCTTTCTTCCGGCTCGCGGCTTCAGGCAGCGGAAATCCGGCTTTTCCGCGAAACTGTTCGCCCCATTTTAACGTAGAAGCTTTGCTGGCACAGGCGTCCTTGTCAATCTGACGCCGACCTGTGTTAAGTTTAAGGCTTGGCCCGACTATATTGCATCCCCTTCTTTTAAGGAACTACCAGAGATGGCTTTAAGCAAGAAAAGAAAGATTATCATCGCGGTTTCGGCGGTGGCATTGCTCGGCATTATCATCGTCATCAGCATTCTGGCGCGCGGCAAAGACGTGCCGGAAGTGACGACCGTCACGGTCGCAGCCCCTAAGGAGTTGCGTTCCACTGTCACGGCCTCCGGCGAGATTCGACCCATACAGTTTATTAACCTGACGAGCGAAGTGCAGGGCCGCATCGAGGAGATTTACGTCAAGGAAGGCGAGATGGTCACGAAAGGGCAGGCGCTCGTCCGTCTTGACCCGACGCAACTGCAATCCAACCAGCAGGCGCAGGCCGCCGCCGCACAGGCCGCCATCAGCGACGTGCAGAACGCGCGCACGCAAGTGCTGGCCGCGCAGAACAGCGTCTCGCAGGCACAGCAGGCTTTGACGGTCGCAGAGGCTTCCGTTTCGCAGGCACGCCAGCAGGTTATCTCTTCGCAAACCAATGTTGACCGCGCCAAGGTTGACCTCAATACAGCGCAACGCGAACTCAAAAGGAGCACGGAACTCGTCGAATCCGGCGTGTCTTCGCGCTCGGAGTATGACGCCGCCCGCGACCGTTTCGAGCAGGCACAGGTCGCCTTGCGGACAGCACAGGCTAACCTTGAAGCGCAAAAGATAGGCGTGCAGGAAGCCATCGCGCGTGCCAACCAGCAGCGCGTCGCCGTCCGCGAGGCCCGCATCGGCGTGCAGCGCGCACAGGCAGGTGTGGCCTCTTCGGAATCGCGCGCCAACCAGCAGGCGGCAATCCTGCGCGGCCAATCGAGCCAGAGCGACAAGACCATCACGCGCGCACCCTTAAACGGCGTCGTCGCAGACATTCCCTCGAAGGTCGGCACGTTCGCCGTGGCCGGACTTTCGACAACGGCGCTGCTGACAATCGCAGACATGTCCGAAGTCAACGTCGAAGTTAAGGTTGACGAAACGGAGATTGCCAACGTAGAGGTGGGCCAACCCGTGAAGGTTAAGGTTGACGCCTTTCAGGAGCGAGAGGTGCAGGGCATGGTGACGCAGAAGACGCCGCTCGCCGTCGGCAAATCCGCAACGCAGGGTGGCCTCTCTAATCAAATCAACGTGCAGGAGGCGAAAGAATTTCGCGTCGTCGTCCGTCTGGATAAGGCCAGCCTCCCGAAAGAAGTTCACGAGGGATTGAAGCCGGGCATGAGCGCGACGGCGACGATTACGACGAAGGTCGTGCCGAATGCGATTGCCGTCCCTTTGCAGGCCATCGTCGAAAAATCTCCGGCACAGGGCGCAGCGTCGTCGCCAGCGGCTACTACTTCAGCACCGCCCAACGCGCAGCCGTCGTCCTCTTCCGAGAAGCCCAAAGATATTAAGGGCGTTTACGTGCTCGAAGGCAACAAGGTCAAGTTTGCGGCCGTGACGACAGGCATCACGGGCGAATCCGAGATACAGATTCTCGAAGGCGTCCAGCCCGGGCAGGAAATCATCACCGGGCCGAGCCGCATCCTGAAGACCCTGAAGGACGACGCGACCGTCAAAAAACAGGTACGCAAACCCGGCGACAACGCCAACACCAGCGAGAAGTAGCAGATGACTGAAGCGACACTGGCGAGCGTCGAAAAAGACGAAATCATAGGACGCGGCGAATTGCTGGCGCGCGATGCCGTCCCTGCATCTTTAATCTCGATGCGCGACATCTGGAAAACGTATGTGATGGGCACGGAAGAAGTACATGCTCTGCACGGCGTCTCGTTCGACGTGCAGAAGGGCGAGTATGTGGCAATCATCGGCCCGTCAGGCTCCGGCAAATCAACGCTGATGAACTTAATCGGCTGCCTTGATACACCATCGAAGGGCCAGTACTGGATTAACGGCAAGCAAGTCGCCGAAATGGACGACGACGAGCTTGCGCGCATACGCAATCAGGAAGTCGGTTTTGTTTTTCAGACCTTCAATCTGCTGGCACGCGCAACCAGCCTTCATAACGTAGAGTTGCCGCTCATCTATGCCGGAGTCTCGGCCACCGAGCGACATGAGAAGGCCAAGCAGTCTTTGACCGCCGTTGACCTCGCAGACCGCATGATGCATAAGCCGAACGAGCTTTCGGGCGGACAACGGCAGCGCGTCGCCATCGCCCGCGCGCTCGTCAACAATCCTTCTATCCTGCTGGCCGACGAGCCGACCGGCGCACTCGACACACACACCAGCTACGAGATTATGAATCTCTTCGAGAAGCTTCACGCAGAGGGCAATACAATCATCGTCGTCACACACGAGCAGGACATTGCCGCACGCGCCCATCGCGTTATCTCAATTCGCGACGGGCAAATTGAGAAAGATGAAAGAATCAGATGACGAGACGCGGCAAGACAGGGACGCTGCGACGCGGGGACAAAAACTAACTTCCCAACGGCCCGCACCTTCCTCTCGTCGCGTCTTCGCATCTTCTCGCCTCCGCGTCTCAGCTCTCTGGGAATCGTTTCGCGTTGCCTTCGCCAGCCTGCGCGCCAACAAGATGCGCACGGCTCTGACGCTCATCGGCATCGTCGTCGGCGTTGCGGCCGTCATCGCCGTCGTCACCATCATCAAGGGACTGGACCAGACGGTTGCCTCCACCTTCTCTTCGCAGGGTTCGACCGTCTTCACAGTCACCAAGCGCCCGCTTGTTATCACCTCGCGCGAGCAGTTTATACAGACCAACAAACGCAAGGACGTGACGAACGAAGATGCCGACGCCATCAAGCGACTCTGCACCTCCTGCTGGCGCATAGGAACTGCGGTCGGACGACGCGAGACAATCAAACACGGCGACCAGAAATCCGAAGACGTTTCGACGCGCGGCATGTCGCTCATCATGTTCGACATCGAAGCGCTCAACATTGACGCGGGACGGCTGTGGACTGAAAGCGAGGCTGCTGCGGGCCGTGATGTCTGCGTCATCGGCGTTGACGTGCTCGAAAATGTCTTCGGTGGCGCAAGCCCCGAAAGAGTCGTCGGGCAGGAGTTGCGCGTCGGCGGTCGTTCTTTCGAAATCGTCGGCGTAGTGCAGAAGCAGGGCAAGATTTTTGGTTTCTCGCGCGACAATTTTGTCTTCGTGCCCTTTGAGACGTTCCAGAAGATTTACGGCACGCGCGATTCCATCGCCGTCTACGTGCAAGTCCCGGCGGCGGAAAATCTTGAAGAGGCGGAAGACCAGGTGAGAGCCGTTATGCGCAACCGTCGCGGCAAAACCTTCAACGAGGAGGACGACGGATTCGCTCTCGAAACGCAGGATGTCTTTCTCAACATCTACGGCAGCGCAACCTCCAACATCTACCTTGTGACGATTGGCGTGGCGGCCATCTCGCTCGTCGTCGGCGGCATCGTCGTGATGAACATCATGCTCGTCAGCGTCACGGAGCGCACGAAAGAGATTGGTATTCGCAAGGCCATCGGCGCGCGGCAGGCAGACATTCTCCAACAGTTTTTAATTGAAGCCGTGACGGTCGCGGCCATCGGCGGCGCAATCGGCGTGCTGACGGGCTTCGCCCTCGCTTACCTGCTCTCGATGCTGATGGGCTTTCCGCTGCTCATCAGTATCACATCGGCCGTGCTCGGCGTCGGCGTCTCAAGTTTCGTCGGCATCATTAGCGGCATCTGGCCCGCTTGGCGCGCGGCGCGGCTTGACCCGATTGAAGCTTTGAGGGCTGAGTAGGGGGTTGTAACGAATGGCAGATGTTCTTAAAGTTGTTGCTGCTATTGCAATCGTGGTTGCGGCCTTCAAAGCTTTCGCGGATTGGGTGGAGAGGAAGCATCGCGAAAAAATAGAGAGCGTGTTTGGCGGGCGACAGGCGCTTGACGAAAGAGCGTTCTACGAAAAATATTTTCAAGCGAGCGGTGTGCCCGCCTACGTCGTCACCGGCATCCGTCGCATACTTGAGCGGGCGCTCGCTGAGGATTTGTCGCGTCTCTCTGATGAAGACGATTTTACAGGCAACCTGAAATTCTTCTTTGAAGAAGACGACTGGGCCGCAATTGAAGTCCTTGAAGAGATTGAAAAGGAGTTTGCCGTCAGCTTCAGCAGGGAAGACGGGCTGCGTATGCGGAAGGTTAAAGACATAGTTAACCTGACGTGGGAGAGGATACGGCAGCAACACGAGAGCCGGTGAGACCTGAAAGCGCGCCATGACTTTTGACGACATCAAAGAATCGGCGGCAATGGCCGTTGACACACTGAGGACGAACAAGCTGCGTTCGTCGCTGACGATTCTCGGTGTCAGCGTCGGCGTCATCACCGTTATCTTCATGGTCTCGATTATTCAGGGATTGAATAAAGCGTTTGCGGAGCAGATTGAATCCTTAGGGTCGAACACGATTTTCGTCTCGAAGTTTGAGCCGAGTTTTGGACGCCCGCCATCGGCCGAAGAGCTTCATCGCAAGGATTTGACGATGGACGACGCCGAAGCTTTGCGCCGCGAAGCGCCTTCGATTGCCGGTGTCTCGCCGATTCATCGCATGATTGCCGTCACCCTGCGTTATGGCGACAAGCAGACGGACACGCCCATCCTGCTTGGCGTGACGCCCTTCTACGAGTTTGTCCATTCGCAGTACATCGGTCGCGGTCGCTTCATCTCCGATGCAGACATGGCGGCTCGCTCCAACGTCTGCATACTCGGCGTTGACGTGGCCCGCGCTCTTTTTCCTTACGAAGAACCGCTCGACAAAGAGATTAAGATTCAGGGAAACCCTTACCGCATCATCGGCGTGATGGAGCCGCTCGGCAACTTCTTCGGGCAATCGCGCGACAACTCTGTTTTCATTCCCATCACGACCTTCGACAAGTACTACCCGGACTTGCCCGCGCCTGAAGTCGTCTTCTTCATCATCGTCCGGCCAACGTCGCGCGCCGCCGTGCAGTCTGCGATGGACGAGATAAGGGACATCCTGCGTCGCCGCAGGCGCGTGCCACGAGGCGCGCCGAACAATTTCGGGATGTCGTCGCAGGATTCGCTGCTGGATATTTACAATCAACTGACGGGTGCAACCGCCTTAGTTTTGACAGCAGTCTCCTTTGTCGCGTTGATGATTGGCGGAATCGGTGTGATGAACATCATGCTCGTCAGTGTCACGGAGCGCACCAAAGAGATTGGCATCCGCAAGGCTGTGGGCGCAACGCGCGCCAATATTCTCTGGCAGTTTTTGATTGAAGCGGTTGCGCTGACGGCCATCGGCGGCCTCGCAGGGTTAGCCGTCGGAGAAGTGGCGAGTCTCTTGATGAACAAATACTCGCCGCTTCCGGCGTACGTGCCGCTCTGGGCCATCGGCGTCGGCATAGGCATCTCTGCGGCGGTCGGCATCATCTTTGGTTTATGGCCTGCATGGAAAGCCGCGCGCCTCGACCCGATTGAAGCGCTGCGCTATGAGTAAAAGCAGGAGTCAGAGTTAAGGATGAGAGGCCAAAACCTTTCTGTCTGATTCTCTTTTCTTCTGACTCCTGACTTCCGGCTTCTGAATTCTGTAGTTCTGCAACCATCCCCCTGTTTCAAACGTACTAGGCACGGTCGTGAAATTTATTGAGACACTAAAACTCGCTCTGTCTGCCATCTGGGCGCACAAGCTGCGCTCGGCGCTGACGCTGCTCGGCATGATTATCGGCGTGACGGCCGTTGTCGTTGTCGTCTCCGTCATACAGGGCTTCAACGCATACTTCGACGAGAAGGTGGCGGGCATCGGCTCTAAGTCTTTCAGCATTCGCCGCTTCAGCTTCGAAGACTTCAAGGACACGGACACGATTGCCGCCGCGCAGCGACGCAACAAAGACATCACGCTCGAAGAGTATGAATACATACGCGACCGCGCGCAGTTGATTGACAAGATTGGCGCGAAGGCGCTGGGGACGCGTTCGCAGATTAAGCGCGGCGCGGAGATTATCGAAGAAGTGCAGGTTGACGGAGCGACCGCCAACATCGCAGACATTGATAATCTTGACATTGCTGACGGGCGCTACTTCACCTCCACTGAAAATGATGCGGCGATGCGCGTCGCCTACGTCGGCGCTGACATCGCCAACAAGCTTTTCCCTTCAGGCACAGCCGTCGGCGGAGAGATTCAGATTGCGGGCTTGCCGTATCGCGTTATCGGCGTCGCCACCGCCAAGGGAACGGTCTTCGGCGTCCCGCAGGATACGTTCATCACGATTCCGCTCAAGACCTACGCTAACAACTTCGGCAGTCTCGTTCGCCAGCGTTCACTTTATTTAGTAGCGACATCAAAATCCGACGAGACGTTTAAGGACGCTGTCGAGGAAGCGCGTTTTCTGCTGCGGACGCGCAGGCATCTGAGCGCAAACGAGAAGGACAACTTCGGAATTCTTACGCCCGACGCGATTACAGGCATTCGCGACCGTATCCTCGGCACAGTCTCCATCGTGGCGATTGCCGTTCCGGCCATTGCGCTCGTCGTCGGCGGCATAGTGATTATGAACATCATGCTCGTCAGCGTCACGGAGCGCACGAAAGAGATCGGCATCCGTAAGTCTCTTGGCGCGCGGCGCTCAGACATTCTCAAGCAGTTTATGGTCGAGGCCGTGACGCTTTCGGCCATCGGCGGCGCTACCGGGGTGATGCTCGCGTGGGTCATCGGTCGAGTGCTGACGGCCGTTTTCTTCCCGACATATTTATCGGTCATGGCAATCATCGTCGCGCTGTTTGTTTCGGGCGGCATAGGAATTCTGTCCGGCATCTTCCCTGCATGGAAGGCCGCGCGCCTCGACCCGATTGAAGCTTTAAGAGCAGATTAGAAGTGATGAGTGATGAGTTAAAACCCCTTCTTACTCATCACTCATTACTCATCACTCATCACTCATTACTTTATGAAACTTCTCCGTAATGACATTTACGAAAACCTGAAGATGGCGCTCGCTACGCTGCGCACGAATAAGCTGCGCTCGTTTCTGACGGTCATCGGTGTTGTCATCGGCGTCTGGACGGTGATGGCGATTGCTTCCATCATCAGCGGCATTGATACGGCCGTCAAGAAGGAGGTCGAATCTTTCGGAACGCGCTCGATTTTCATAGCCAAGTTTGAGCCGGGTATCCGTATCGGTCGTCTGTCGCGCGAGGAACGTATGCGCAAGGAGTTGACTTACGACGACGCCATGGCGTTGCGCGCTTTACCGGCAGTCGAAGTGAGCGTTCCCTTCCTTGACATCACCAACAACTACTTCGGGCAGAAACTACTCGTCACAGCCAACGGCAAGACTTCGGCGGCCGTCAATTTTCAGGGCACGCTGCCCGACTTTGAACGCGCGGGCACGGAGGTCATCACAGAAGGCCGCTTCTTCAACCAGTTTGAGAACGACACAAACCAGCAGGTCTGCGTCGTCGGCTCGGCAGTCGTCGAAAACTTCTTCCCTTACACTTCAGCGCTCGATAAAACGCTCGAAATCGGCGGCAACCAGTTTCGCGTCGTCGGCGTGCTGGAAAAACGCGAGACATTTCTTTCCAGCGATAACGACCAGAACAATGTCATCTATCTGCCCTTCGATGTCGCGCGCAAGCTTAAGCCGAACGCCGACGACATCTTTATCTTAGCCGTCGCGCGGCCCGGACTGATGGACGAAGCGAAAGACCAGATTACGGATATGCTGCGCGTGCGCCGTCAGGTGGCATTCGGCAAACCTAACAACTTCGGAATGGCGACGGCCGATTCCATTCTGGACCAGTTTCGCGCCATCACGTTTGGCGTCGCTATCGCGATGGTCGTTATCTCCAGCGTGGGCCTGATGGTCGGCGGAATCGGCGTGATGAATATCATGCTGGTGAGCGTGACGGAGCGGACGCGCGAGATTGGCGTGCGCAAGGCCATCGGCGCACGTCGCTCCGATATTCTCTGGCAGTTTCTCATCGAAGCGATGACGTTGACGGGTGTCGGTGGATTGATAGGGCTTCTTCTCGGCTGGCTGACCACACTCCTGATACGCATGATTGTGCCCTCTTATGTTCCATTGTGGGCTCCCATCGGCGGCTTTATCGCCAGCGTCGGCATCGGCCTCGTCTTCGGACTCTGGCCCGCCTGGAAAGCCGCGCGCCTTGACCCTATCGAATCCCTGCGCTACGAATAGCACGCAAAGCACGAAAGCCTTCCTGTCAAAGTCAGTGTTAATCAGAAACGCGTAACGACGGAGCCGGAAGACAAGCTGCTTCGTCGTTACGCGTTTCTAGTTTTCTTCTCTTTATCTCAGCAGTTAATTCTTGAGCCTGCCTTATCCAACGAAGCTGGGAAAGATTGAAGCCATGAGTATCATCAAGAGCATGTAGAGGCCGCCGAGCGCGAGGGCGATTGTCCATGCGGAAGCGTTGCTGAGCCGGGTGGAAGTCTCGCGCAGGCCCGTCGCCGTCAGCCACAGACGGTAGAGCGAAAGAATGCCGATGAAGCTCATGATAACGAAAAGGATTGGATGCTCTGCGGGCGCGAAGAGAAAGCTCAAATCTGCGCGCACGAGTCCTGACTGTCTTCTGATGGGGTCAATGTCCTCCAACGGTTTGACGTAGAGCAGTACGATGCTCAGCAGATTCGCAACCACGAGCGGCGGCAACGAAGAGTAGGCCGCCGCAGACAACGCCTGCCAGTAGTTCATGCGGCCGCCGAAGATAAGGACGCAGAGCAGGAAGAGCGCAGCCAGAGCCAGCAAGATAAGGAAAGCAGCGCCAATCGTGTTGAGCGGCCAGGTGATTCTGGCGGCCGGAGATTTAGCAGCCGCCATGTTCTGCTCTTTAGCTATCTCGGCCCGCTGCGGCTGCATCCAGCCGCCTTCGACTAATTTATCAAACTCGCTGTTGAGCGCCTGCGCTATCGCTTCCGGCGTCACGCGCTGGACGAAAGCGACGTTATACAGAGCACCGCTGAGCGCTATGACGAGGAAGGCCGCCAGCCATCGCGGGTGATACCGCAAATTCTGGAAGATGCGTGCAGGCTCGTAGAAGACGCCCGTCACTCTCTCCGCTGGTGGGAGCGGAGGCGGCGCGTCCGCCTCCGGCTGCTGCGTTTTGATAAAGCTCAAGCCGAAGACGGCCGCGCCGACAACAAGCGCCAGCACAACGCTATTGGCCCAGACGCCACCGCCACCCGGCAGGATTTTGAAGACCAGCCCGAGGATGAGCAGAACGCCGACGACGAAAATGATAATGCCGACCATGCGACGCATGAGAGGTTATCCTTTCTGTGTTAAGGGTCAGTGGCGTTGTGAGCAGCCGGTTGTTTCAAACGGCCACAGACCAGATAGCGACTCTGTTACGTCTCGTTTATTAATGAAGTTTCAGCCACACTGATGCCGCGCTCGGTTTCAAGCGGCTGTGGGCGCATCCTTCCAGCCGGGAATGCGTATGCAGGCCGCCGTGTGGCCGGGCGAGATTTCGCGTAAGTCCGGGTCAATCTGCGCGCATTCCTCAATCGCGTAAGGACAACGCGTGCGGAAGCGACAGCCAGAAGGCGGATTAATCGGCGTCGGC
Source organism: Pyrinomonadaceae bacterium (assembly GCA_036382855.1). Taxonomy (GTDB): domain Bacteria; phylum Acidobacteriota; class Blastocatellia; order Pyrinomonadales; family Pyrinomonadaceae; genus DASVTR01. The sequence continues at coordinate 75,984 of DASVPO010000014.1, forward strand.
ACGTCGCCTTCGAGCACGATGCGCTGACGCTTGCGCTTAGGGTCGGGCACGGGGATGGCCGAGAGCAACGCCTGCGTGTAAGGATGCAAAGGGTTTGCGTACAACTCCGCCGCGCTTCCCACCTCAACGATGCGTCCCAGATACATCACCGCCACGCGCGTCGAAATATGTTCGACGACGGCCAGCCCGTGCGAGATGAAAAGGTAGGTCAGGCCCAGTTCCGATTGTAGGTCCTGCAAGAGATTGACGACCTGTGCCTGCACGGAGACATCAAGAGCCGAGACGGGTTCGTCGGCGACAATCAGTTTCGGATTCAACGCCAGAGCACGCGCGATACCGATGCGCTGGCGCTGCCCGCCGGAAAACTCGTGCGGATAACGGCTCATGTAATCAGGGTCAAGCCCTACCTTCCGCATCAACTCGCCGACCCGCTCCTTGCGTTCGTTCTTATCCTTCAGCCCGTGAATCAATAGCGGCTCGCCGACAATATCGCGCACAGTCTGTCGCGGATTAAGCGACGAGTAAGGGTCTTGGAAAATAATCTGCATCTCGCGGCGCAACTCTCGCAACTCGCGCTTGCCCATCCCGCGCACGTTCTTTTCGTCAAAAATAATCTCGCCCATCGTCGGCTCTATCAGTCGCAGGATGCAGCGCCCCACGGTTGATTTACCGCAGCCCGATTCGCCAACCAGCCCCAGCGTCTCGCCCCTCTTGATTTCAAACGTCACACCGTCAACAGCGCGCACCACATCATCCGAGCCTTCGACAGGAAAATATTTCACCAGCGCGCGCACGCGCACGAGTTCATCACCCTGCTGCCCATCGCCCGCCGCATCGTCTGCGAACGCCGCCGCTGCTTCACGCTCCGGCACACTCGGCACGCCCGTCCGCCTATCAAAATTTAATGATGGGTCTTGACTCACAACGTTGCTCTATTCAGTCTCAAGCTGAATGTGAAATCCTCAAAACATGAAATCTCAAATTAACCAATTTCAAAGCTCTCAATCTTAACTTCTACGCAGGCGACGCAGGTTCTTGCTTGTGGTCGGCGGCGACTGCTGCCGCCAGATCGTAGAGCACGCAACGCACGCTGACATTGCCTTCCAGATCGTAGAGCGGAATGCGGTCGCCCTCCGTGCAGCGCGGCATGCGGTGTGAGCAGCGCGGCGCAAAATGGCAACCGGGCGGCAAAGCCGTCGGGCTGGGCACAACGCCCTCTATGGTCTCAAGGCGCGAAGCACGCGCCGCGTCCGCCACTGTTAACTTCGGCACAGAGCGCAGCAAGCCTTCCGTGTACGGATGCTTCGGCCTTGCGAACAACTCCTCCACCGGCGACTCTTCGACAATGCGACCCGTGTACATCACAGCCACACGGTCTGCGACCTCTGCCACCACACCCAGGTCATGTGTAATCAAGAGCACGCCCAGCTCGCGCGTTCGTCTGAGTTCGTTGAGCAGCTCAAGTATCTGCGCCTGAATGGTCACGTCGAGCGCGGTCGTCGGCTCGTCCGCAATCAGCAGCTTAGGGTCACACGCCAGCGCCATCGCAATCATCACGCGCTGCCGCATCCCGCCCGACAACTGGTGCGGGTAATCGTCAACTCGACGCGCGGGGTCAGGAATAGCGACTTCTCCCATCGCTGCAATCGTCGCCTTGCGCGCGTCCGCGCGCGACAGCTTGCGGTGCAGCCTGAGCGCTTCGGCAATCTGCTCGCCGATTGTATAGACGGGATTGAGCGAAGTCATCGGGTCTTGAAAAATCATAGCGATGTCGTCGCCGCGAATCTCTCGCATCCGTTCCTCTGAAGCCTCAAGAAGACTCTCGCCGTCGAAGATAATCTCGCCGCCGACGATTTTTCCCGGCGCTGCCACCAGCCGCATGACAGAGAGCGCCGTCATTGATTTCCCGCAGCCGCTCTCGCCGACGAGGCTCAACAACTCGCCCCTATCAACGTGAAAGCTAACGCCGTCAACGGCGCGCACCAGCCCGGCCCGCGTCTGGAAATGCGTCTGTAGATTTTTAACTTCGAGCAAGTGCGACATAAGTGATTGAAGCGTGTGCGACGCGGCTCGTCTGCGTTCTAAGTTAACCTTTAAGAGCTTCCGTACTCATCAGGAAAATTCGAGAGAGATTGTGCAGCATCCGGCCGACCGCTACAAGCCGAGTTTGTCCATCTTCTCTTTTTCGTATTCGCCGTCTTCGCCCGGATAGCGAAGCAGCTTGTCAAACTTCCCTGTCTCCTTCGCCAGCGCCCAAATCAGGCTCTCACCCGCGGGCACAATCTTCGGCGCGCTTGCGAAAACGGGGTCAGCGAAAGCACGCTCGGCATCAATCAACTTCCAGCCGCGGCTCTCGTACATGCGAAGCAGGTCGCCCAGAAACAGCGCGTTCAGAAGATTGTAGTGAATCAGCAGCGTATGCCTGATGCTGCGGCCCGTGACCTTGCGCGCAAGGTCGTCATAGTAGAGCGAGCGTTCCCAGATGTGTGACAGATAGAAATCCCTGTAAGGCTTCAGGTCTGCATCGGGGTTGGCTTTAATGCGTTTGACGAGCCGGTCGTCAACGTACCAATCAGAAGCGTCTATCGTGACGTGGCCGTTGCGATAGCCTTGCTCTTTGAGAAACGCACGGAGGCGGTCGCGCTTCTCCGCCGTCTCTCCTTCCTTGAGAAACGGAAAGCGGAATATTTTCTTGAAATTCCTTGCGTCTTTGAGAACGGCTTCGCCGCGCAGGATGTCTTGCGCGTAGTCGTCGAAGCCGACTTCCGGCGAGTTGTAATAGCGATGCGTATAAGAATGGTTGGCAATCGTGTGTCCGGCCTCATCCCATGCGCGCAGCAGTCGCCGCCCTCTCTCGTTATCAACATTCTTGCCTTTAACGAAGAGCGCGGCCTTCAAATCGCCATGCTCGCGCAGAGCCTTGAGGATTGCGCTGTTACGCTCCTCCGCTTTCAGTTTCGGCGCATCGGCCCAACTGAAATCGTCCATCGTGATTGCCACCTGCGGCGCATCCTTCAACGCGCCGAAAGAAAACTGGCCCACGCCGAGCGCAGCCACACCCACGCCGAATACCTTGACGAACTTCCTTCGATTCATCTCGCTTCTCTCTTTAGTTGTCGCTGCTCTTCTGCCGAGTTTTCCGCAGTCAGCCAGCCTGCTCCTCCTTTTTCAGGAAAAGCAGAATGGCTGCATTTGAAACTCTGCCCGCGTCGCTGCCGGCGTGCGGCGCAGCGGCCACCAACTCCCAACCGTCGCGGCCCGCAGCCTCCAGATACTCCCAGACCATCGGGCACGAATTGTAGAGTATGTCGGCGTCAGCGTTTTCAATCTGCAAGCCCTGCCAGCGTCCGTTAACAAATGTGACGCGCGCCATCTGCGTCTGACAGACGCGATACCTGAACACCCTGCTCACAACAGAATCCTCTGCTCCAGACCTTCATGCAAAACAGCAAACCCGTCGTCAAACAGTGACGGCCTCGCGATACTCGCCCCAGACGCGGCGCAGGCGGTGGCTAATCTCGCCGACTGTAACAAAAGCTTCGACGCAGGTGAGGATGCGTGGCAGGATGTTTTCAGTGCCGCGCGCGGCCTCTTCTAATTTGACGAGGGCAATCTCGGCCCGTTCGGCGTCGCGCCTTTCACGCAGCGCGCGAACCCGCTCGACCTGCTCCTGCTCAATCAAAGGGTCAACGCGCAGGAGCGGCACGCTCGATTCCTCTTCGCTCTGGAAGCGATTGACGCCGACCACTGTTTGCTCCATTGTTTCGACGGCGCGCTGGTAATCATAGGCAGCGTCCTGTATCTCGCGCTGGACGTAGCCCGTCTCAATCGCTCGCAGCATCCCACCCATGTTATCTATCTTCTCTATGTAATCTGCGGCGCGGCGTTCAATCTCGCTCGTCAGATGCTCTATGGCATAGCTGCCTCCGAGAGGGTCAACCGTATCGGTGACGCCGGATTCATGCGCGATGACCTGCTGTGTGCGGAGCGCGAGGCGCGCGGCTTCGGCCGTCGGCAGAGAGAGCGCTTCGTCCATAGCGTTTGTGTGCAGGCTTTGCGTGCCGCCGAGCACGGCGGCGAGCGCTTGAATGGTTGTGCGCACGATGTTGACTTCCGGCTGCTGCGCTGTGAGCGTTGAGCCTGCGGTCTGCGTGTGAAAGCGGAGCATCAGGGAACGCGGGTCGCGTGCGCCAAAGCGCACGCGCATCACGCGCGCCCAGAGGCGACGCGCGGCGCGAAACTTCGCTATCTCTTCGAGCAGGTTGTTGTGTGCGTTGAAGAAGAAGGAGAGGCGCGGGGCAAACTCGTCTATGCGCAATCCGGCGGCGAGCGCGGCTTCGACGTAGGCGATGGCGTCAGAGAGCGTGAAGGCGACTTCCTGTGCGGCGGTCGAACCTGCTTCGCGTATGTGATAGCCGCTGATGGAGATGGTATTCCAGTTCGGGACTTCGCGTGCGCAGAAGGCGAAGGTGTCCGTCACCAGACGCAAGCTAGGAGCGGGCGGGTAGATATACGTGCCGCGCGCAATGTACTCCTTCAGGATGTCGTTCTGAATCGTGCCGCTCACTTTGTCGAACCCGATGCCCTGCCGTTTCGCGACCGCCAGATAGAGACAGAGCAGCGTGGAAGCGGTCGCGTTAATCGTCATCGAAGTCGAGACGCTATCGAGCGGAATGCCGTCGAAGAGACGCAGCATGTCTTCGATGGAATCAATCGCGACGCCGACCTTGCCGACTTCGCCTGCCGAGAGCGGGTCGTCGGAATCGAGGCCAATCTGCGTCGGCAAATCGAAGGCGACGGAAAGCCCCGTCGTCCCCTGCGCCAGCAGATACTTGTAACGAGCGTTGGATTCTTCGGCTGTCGCGTAGCCGGCATACTGGCGCATCGTCCAGAAACGACCGCGATACATGTTCGGACGAATGCCGCGCGTGTACGGATACTCGCCCGGAGCGGCCAGATCATTATCGTAGTCGGGCTGGTCTGTGTTTGAGGGATTGAAATCGTTGGGCAGTTCGATGCCCGAAGATGTCAGAAAGCGCTCGCGACGCTCGGCAGTTGTTTTCGTGGCCATAATAAGTTGGTCCTGTTCAGCGGGGAGATGCAAAGCTCACCGATGACGCGGCTTTTGTTGGCGAAAGTATGCCGCAAGCCTAGCATAGTGCGCGCGAGCGCCGCAATCGCGTGCCCTTGCCTCCGGCAGCCACCAGAGGTTGACCCGGATGCTTCGCCTCACTTAGCATCAGAAGACCGAAATCTTTAGCACAGCATGGCACGGAGCCGCGCGGGAGTATTGCTTGGAAATCAACGACGAAGCCAAACAGATCGTGCACGACCTCGGCGCGGCGATTAACGCTGCGGTTGAGTCTTCCGCGCAGGTGGCGGCTGCCATCGAACGGCTGCGCGACGCGGGCTACGAGATGGAGTTGACCCTGCGGCTGGAAATCGGTTTGCGTCCGCATGCGGACGAGACGGAGACAGACGCCATGGCAACGCTTGAATTAACGGATGAGGACATGCGCACGCTTCGCCGTATGAAGATACGCATTGACGAGAGCGAATGACCCTGTGCCCATCTGCCATTGATGCACTCGCACGGCTGGCCTGTTAATGAACTACGCTGATAAAGAACTCGTCTCAATTCTCCTGACGATGGGCGTGCTCTTCATCCTCGCGCTCGTCGCCGTCGCGCTATTCATCAGGCAGTGGCGGAAAGAAAAGCAAAGTAGTAAGGAGATGAAATGATGTCCGACGATGAGTTACAACTAAACGCGCAGGAACGCGTGCAAGAGTTTGACGATGCCGTTGAAATTCCAAACTCCGACCTTAACGGGCTTGGAAAGAAGGCCGTTGAGGCGCTGGATGCTTTTATTGTTCACTGGAATGATAAGCCGCAGATGCAGCGTCAGGATGCTGATACGAGCGAAGGCGAACAGGCAGACTTAAGACGGTATGCTGAGCGGCAAATAGAGTGGGCCACTAATGAGAAGGAGAGAATTGTCGGGCTTCTTCCGAAACCGGGCGGAGTATAGTCAAACTAACTATTGTGACACTACCTTAGCGAGCGATGCGCTTTGCAGAGGTCAGGGTGGTATGGTATCTTGTTCGGCTTTCAATCCTGCCAAGTTTTTCGCCTATACAGGCTTTCATCATTGAGGAGTTAATTAAAAGAGTATGGTTACGCCTAACGGAAATGCGAGCACGGACGGTCAGTTTGCGGGGCGCGTTGTGCAGATTATCGGCCCCGTCGTTGACGTGGAATTTGAAGAGCATCATTTGCCGCCGATTTATCAGGCGTTGCGGATAACAAGCGAGGGTTTCGACGTGCCGACTCCTGTTGATGTCGTCTGCGAAGTTCAGCAACACCTGGGCGAGGGGCGCGTGCGCGCCGTCTCCATGCTGCCGACAGACGGCATGGTGCGCGGCATGAAGGCCATTGATACGGGCGGCCCGATTACAGTCCCCGTCGGCAATGCGACCTTGGGGCGCGTGATGAACGTCATCGGCGAACCCGTGGATAATCTGGGCGCTGTCCCTTACGAACAGCGTTACCCAATCCATCGCCACGCGCCGGACTTCGACGAACAATCAACAGAGCTACAGATGTTTGAGACGGGCATCAAGGTCATTGACCTGATTCAGCCCTTCCTGCGCGGCGGCAAAATCGGACTCTTCGGCGGCGCGGGCGTCGGCAAGACCGTGCTCATCATGGAGCTCATTAACAACATCGCCAAGGCCCACTCCGGCTTCTCCGTCTTCGCGGGCGTCGGCGAGCGCACGCGCGAGGGCAACGATCTGCTGCGCGAGATGGTCGAATCAAAGGTCATCAACTTCGGCGACAGCTTCTATAGTCATCTTGAAGAGACGGGCGAGTTTGACATGTCGAAGGTTGACATGGAGGCGATTAAGGAATCGAAGGTGGCGCTCATCTATGGACAGATGACGGAGCCTCCGGGCGCTCGCCTGCGCGTTGCCCTTTCGGGCCTCACAGTCGCCGAATATTTCCGCGATCAGGGCTTAGACGTGCTGCTCTTTGTTGACAACATCTTCCGCTTTACGCAGGCCGGTTCGGAAGTCTCCGCGCTTCTGGGCCGCATGCCTTCGGCGGTCGGATACCAGCCGAACCTTGCGACCGAGATGGGCGAGATGCAGGAGCGCATCACGTCCACGAAGACCGGCGCGGTCACGTCCATTCAGGCCGTCTACGTTCCGGCAGACGACTACACGGACCCAGCGCCCGCCACAACCTTCGCGCACCTTGACGCCGTTACAGCGCTCTCGCGACAGATTGTGGAGCTTGGCATTTACCCTGCGGTTGATCCGCTTGCATCCTCTTCGCGCATCCTCGACCCGCGCATCATCGGCGAGGAACACTACCGCACGGCGCAGGATGTCAAACAACTCCTGCAACGCTACAAAGACCTACAGGACATCATCGCCATCCTGGGTATTGACGAGCTTTCGGACGAAGACAAGATGGTGGTGGCGCGTGCGCGCAAGGTGCAGCGATTCTTCTCGCAGCCCTTCTTCGTCGGCGAGCAGTTTACGGGTCTCAAAGGCAAGTACGTCAAACTGGAAGACACCGTGCGCGGCTTCCGCGAAATCGTTGACGGCAAACACGACGACCTTCCCGAACAAGCCTTCTACATGGTCGGCACAATCGAAGAAGCACGCGAGCGCGCACAGCAGATCGCGCAGGGAGCATAAAGGAAGTATGAACGCGGAACGCGGAACGATGAACTGAAAACAGTTTATCTTTCATTCATCGTTGCTGCGTTCCGTGTTCATCGTTTAATAACTATGGCTAATCAGATACAGCTTGAAGTGGTGACGCCGGAGCGGCGTGTGCTGGCGGAGACGGTTGATACTGTGACTGTTCCCGGCATGAATGGCGAGTTGGGAATTCTGCCGGGTCATACGCCTTTAATCTCGCAGTTGCGCACAGGTGTCCTGACCTTCGTGCAGGGCGAGCGTGCGACGCAGTTGCACGTCTCCGGCGGGTTCGTCGAAGTGTCTGACGACCGTGTTGCCGTGATGGCTGAAATCGCCGAGCGGCCCGACGAGATTGACGCGGCGCGTGCGCGCATGGCACGCGAACATGCCGAAAAGACCTTAAGCGCATGGAGCGGTACGGAGGAAGACTTCGAGGTTGCGCGCGCGCGCCTTGAGCGTTCGATGGTCCGGCTGCAACTCGCTTCAGGACTTCCGCTGGCAAGAAGCTGAGCCTATTTTACGACAATAAAATTCACTGCTTTTTGTTGCCCGTAAATCTTCATTTGAAGTTTGCGGGCGACGCCTTTTTTATCCAACTTTTTATCTCTTCCGCGTGTGTTTCATGCTTGAAACACCGGCCCAAACGCGGTATAATGCGACCAACTTGAACGGTCAGTATTCCGTAGCTTGAAGGGTTGAATAATGTCACAGGCAATCATTGAAAACGGGCTGGAGGAAGCGGCGCGACCCGTCGCTGGCGAAGCCACGCCCGAGGATGTTCAGGCTGAGCCGAGTTTGCGTCCGCGCCGTCTGGACGAGTATATCGGGCAGACGAAGGTGACGAGCAATCTCAGGATTTTCCTGAAGGCCGCACGCGCACGCCGCGAGGCTCTCGACCACGTTCTCTTCTACGGCCCGCCGGGCTTAGGCAAAACAACGCTCGCCAACATCATCGCGACCGAGATGAATGCCGAGATGAAAGCGGTCGCAGCGCCCGCCATCGAGCGTGGCGGCGATCTGGCTGCGATTCTCACCAACTTGCAGGAGGGCGAGGTGCTTTTCATAGATGAGATTCACCGCCTGCGCCCGCAGATTGAAGAAGTCTTGTATCCTGCGATGGAAGACTATCAGCTTGACCTGATGATAGGACAGGGCACAGCCGCACGTTCCATCAAGCTCGACTTGCCGAAGTTCACCTTAGTCGGTGCGACGACTCGCGCCGGTCTCATCACCGCCCCTTTGCGCGGTCGCTTCGGCATCATTCAGCATCTGGACTTCTACTCGCAGAAGGACCTTGAGATTATCATTCATCGCTCGGCTGAGATTCTGAGCGTCGAGATAGAGGCCAGCGGCGCACGCGAGATAGCGCGGCGCGCACGCGGGACACCGCGCATCGCCAATCGCCTGCTCCGTCGTGTACGCGATTACGCGGAAGTCTTGAGCGATGGCCGCATCACTCAGGCGGTCGCGCGCCGCGCGTTAGACGAGATGGAGGTTGACCGCTTCGGGCTTGACGAAGTTGACCGCAAGCTGTTGTCTTCCATCATAGAGAAGTTTGACGGCGGCCCTGTAGGCGTCGGCACTATCTCTGCTTCGATTAGCGAAGAGCGCGAATCCATCGAAGAGATCATCGAGCCGTACCTGATCCAGATAGGCTTTCTCAATCGCACGCCGCGCGGTCGTGTCGTCACGCGCGCCGCCTACAAACACATGGGCGTGGCAGCGCCGCGCACAAACGAGCAGGACGCGCTGGCGAGCTAACCGTAGTTAGAGTTAAATGCTTATGACTGAGGTGAGCGACATGACGACCGTTGTGGATGCTTCATTGCGCGAGCAACTGCTTGAGCGGCGCGATAAGCTGCAAGTGACGGCTGCGATGTTGGGAGCGGATGCGGAATTCGCGCGCTTGTTAGACGAAGTGAACGGTGCGCTCGCGCGTCTGGACAATGGCTCTTACGGTTTGTGCGAAGTCTGCCACGACCCAATCGAGCCGGAAAGATTGATGGCCGACCCGCTCGTGCGGTTTTGTCTGGGCGACCTGACGCCGCGCCAGCAACAGGCGCTCGAAGAAGACCTCGAACTCGCCGTGCGTATTCAGAGAGGCTTGCTGCCGCCGTCCGATTTTGACGCGGGCGTCTGGCAGGTGGCCTACCGTTACCAGCCTGCGGGTTTCGTCAGCGGAGACTACTGCGATCTGATAAAGACGGACGACGGCCAGTTGTATTTCATCCTCGGCGACGTGTCAGGCCACGGAATGGCCGCGTCGTTGTTGATGTCGAATCTGCAAGCGATGTTTCGCGCGCTGATTCCAGTGGGTCTTTCGCTCGACAAGCTGATGGAGCGTGCGAGCCGGTTGTTCTGCGAAAACACTTTGGCTACACACTTCGCAACGCTCGTCTGCGGCAAGGCCAACGCGGCGGGCGAGGTAGAGATTTGCAACGCAGGCCATTTGCCGCCACTCCTGATAAAGCAGCAGGGCGCGTGCATCAAGCTCGACGCGACGGGGCTGCCTATCGGCCTCTTCTGCGATGAACAGTTTGCGACAAACAAACTGCAACTCGCAACGGGCGATGCGCTGCTGCTTTACACGGACGGGCTGACGGAAACAACCGATGCGGGCGGCGCGGAGTATGGAGTCGAACGGCTTATCAAGTTGCTCAGTCCTGCGCCCGCTGCATCCGAACCGTCGGAGTTAATCAACTCATGCGTGCACTCTCTGGCAGAGTTTCGCGGCGAACGTGTCAGCACGGACGACCTGACGGTCATGGCGATCAAGTTCGCAGCCTGACGGTTAACAAGAGCGCACGCTAACAGGGCGTGCGCGCACACTACGGCGGCAAGCCAGCTTATCTTTCAAGTTTCGGTCGGTATTTTTGACTGGCCGAATAGAGCCGGGAGCGAGCAAGTGGGGAGCGGATCGGGAGCCGCTACCCGCCGCTCGCTCCCGGCATTTTAGTTGAAGAAACTCCCGGCGCTTGAAGAGCCAACTGTAGTTTTTAGTAAGACTTTTTCTGATGGTTGTTGTTGATGGCCGCGCGCATTTCGCTGACGGCGCGGTCGAGGCCGACGAAGATGGCGCGCGAGACGATGTTGTGGCCGATGTTGAATTCCGTAATCTCTTCGATTGCGGCGACAGCCGGGACGTTGCGGTAGGTGAGGCCGTGACCGGCGGCGATGCGCAGGCCATACTGCGAACCTAAGGTGGCTGCTTCGCGCAGGCGTCGAAGTTCTGCGGCGGCGCGCATCGCTCCTTCGGTGTGCGCGGCGCGTGCACCTAAGGTCGCGTCTGCATATTCGGCCGTGCAGAGTTCGATTTGCTGCGCGCCGACTTCGCGTGCGGCCTCTATCTGCTGCGCGTCAGGGTCTATGAAAAGGCTGCTCAGGATATTCGCTTCACGCAGGCGATGGACGGCGGCGCGCACGATTGACAGGTTCGCACGCACGTCAAGGCCGCCTTCGGTCGTAATCTCGTTCGGATTTTCGGCGACGAGCGTGACGGCATCCGGCAAAACGTCGAGCGCGATTTTTATCATCTCTTCGGTCGCCGCCATCTCCACGTTGAGATAGGTCGTGACGGTCTGTCGCAGTGCGTGCAGGTCGTTGTCCTGTATGTGCCTGCGGTCGCCGCGCAGGTGAATGGTGATGCCGTCTGCGCCCGCACCCTCGCACATCATCGCCGCCGCGACGACGCTCGGCTCAGGCGCGCGTCGTGCCTGCCTGACGGTGGCGACGTGGTCAATGTTGATGTTGAGTTTGGCAGTCATAATTATATTGAAGCCGTCGGCAGGATGTTAGACGCTCGCTCTGAAGAGCGTCAACCGTATTGGCGTTCGACGCCCGCTCAGATCCGGCGCGAAGCGCTGGCGAGTTCGGGCGAAATATCGCTTTCGGCGGAAGCGCCCGTCCCGTTTGCAGTACGTTCCTCTTCGCTGCTCGCGGCGGCGCGCTGAGCCGCGGCGACCGCTTGCTTGTAAACGCCCTTGCGGGCCTGCCGTCGAATCAACCCCACCTCGTTGAACATACGCCAACTGTCGCGCGCGACGCTGACTTTACTGCCTTCGTAGTGATTCCAATGAACGGGAATCTCCGCCAGCGAGAGTTTCGCTAGATGCGCTATGTAGATCAACTCAACGTCGAAGCCGAAGCGGTCAATCGTGGCGGCTTCGACGAGCGGGCGGCAGACGCTCATGCGGAAAGCCTTGAAGCCGCATTGCGTGTCCCAGAAGGGCAAGCCCGTCGCGAGGCGGACGATGAGATTGAAGACCTTGCCGCCCTGCTCGCGACGCCAAGGTTGATGAACGCCTATCAGGCTGCGGTCGAGCGCGCGAGAGCCGAAGGTCAAATCGGCTCTGCCCTCTTCAATAGGCTCGACAAGTTTTGGAGTCTCTGTGATGGGTGTTGAAAGGTCTGCATCGGTAAAGAGCGCGATGGGTGCGTTTGCGGCCAGCAGCCCTGCGCGCACCGCATGGCCTTTGCCGCGATTCGGATGAACATGTATGAGTTGCGTTCTTGTTGTGCGTTCAGCACTGGAGAGGCTTTGCTCTGCAACCTTCACCGTCTCATCCGTCGAGCCGTCGTCCACGACAATCAGTTCGCCGCCGCCCGGATAATCCTTCAGATACTCCAAGATGATGCTGAGCGATTTGCCGAGCCGCGCTGCTTCGTCGTAGGCCGGAACGATGATGGAGAGCGAAGGTTTCATCAGGGTTTCAGGTTTTCGGTTTCGCGTTTCAGGTTCTACGGGGTTTTCACTCGAAACCTGAAGCCTCGCACTTGAAACTTATCAATCCAACTTGAGGCCCTCTGTGGCCCAGCGCGCTTTCGGCGCTCGGGGGGCGGCTATGCTATTATTTGCTTCAGGCGGTCTGCCTGAAGCGCGCCCGCACGGCCTGCAAGCGGAGGATTTCGGAGCATAGCATGACGAGGAAGTTTGGCATAGTCGCACTGGCTATTATCCTGACGGCGAGCCTCATCGGCGGCGCTCTCGGTAAACGCGCGCGCGCACGCGCGGCCGCTCCAACGCAATCGTCGTCCAATCCGACCGACAATATCGCAGACGTTTACGAGAGCGCGATTCAGGTTGTGTCGGATAATTACGCGGGCGATATTGACTACGAGAAGGCGACGCAGACAGCCATTCAGGGCATGCTCTCCACGCTCGACCCGCACTCGATGTACTTTCCGCACGCCGAATTTCAGAAGCTCAAGGAAGATCAGAACTCGCGCTTCTACGGCATCGGCGTCACCATCCTGCAACACCGCGACGGCGTCTACGTGCAATCAACCGTGCAGGACACTCCGGCTGCGCGCGCGGGTCTTCGCTACGGCGACCGCATCATGGAGGTTGACGGGCAGGATGCGCGCGATTGGACGAGCGAGCAGGTTTCGAAAAACGTGCGCGGTGAAAGGGGCGAGCCTGTCCGCATCAAGATTGAGCGAGCCGGTTCTGAAGCACCACTCTATTTCACCATCGTGCGCGACGCCGTTCCGCTGCCTTCGATTCGCAACTCCTACATGATCCGGCCCGGCACGGGCTACATCGGACTAACCGGCGGCTTTCAACACACCACCGATGAGGAATTGAGCGACGCCCTGAGCACACTCAAAGCGCAGGGCATGCGACAACTCATTCTGGACCTGCGCAACAATCCCGGCGGGCTCTTGGATCAGGCAATCAACGTCTCCAGCGAATTTCTGCCGCGCGGGCAGGTGGTCGTCTCCGTGCGCGGGCGCAGCGAGTATGGGCAGCCCGCAGTCTATAAATCGAAGGGCAACGACATCGAAGACTTGCCGCTCGTCGTGTTGATTAACCGCAACAGCGCGTCGGCTTCTGAAATCGTCGCGGGAGCAATGCAGGATCACGGTCGCGCGCTCGTCGTCGGCGAAACCAGTTTTGGCAAGGGACTAGTCCAACGCGTCTTTCAACTCCCTTTCGGCACGGGCCTGACCTTAACGACCGCGCATTACTACACGCCCTACGGCCGCCTTATTCAACGCGATTATTCCAACGGCTCTTTTTACGATTACTACGTTCGCCATGATGCGGAGGAAGAGCCGCAGCCGCAAAGTCCTGCTTCGCCGACGCAGAACACCGAACAGCCAGCCGCGCAGCCAACGCCCACTCCGCGCCCACCGACCGGGCCAGCCGTGAAGACGGCCGCGGGCCGTGTCTTCTACGGTGGCGGCGGTATCACGCCCGACATCGAAGTCAAGCCGCGCAACATAACCCCTGTGCGCGGGCGCATCGCCGAAGCTGCCTTTTATTTCACACGCCAACTCGCCGCCGGTCTGATTCCCGGCCTCGAAAACTATCGTGTCGAAAAGGCAACTTACGATTACAATCCGCGTGTAACAGACTATCCTGTAACCGAGCGCGTCATCGAAGCCTTCGTCAACTTCGTCAAGCGCGACTCAGAGCATGGACTTCAACCGGCGCAAATCGAAGAGGAGATGGACTTCGTCAAACTCCGGCTGCGCGACGAGATTGTCACCGCCGCTTATAATAGCGACGCTGGCACGCGCGTTCTGCTCGATAGCGACCCGCAAACCCTGCGCGCTCTCGAAGCGCTGCCCGATGCCAGGCGGTTAGCCGAAAGCACGCGCAACGGCCAATCTCAAAGCTAAGACTGGGCCAACGGTTTAGTTGCTGCGCCGAAATGTAGTCGGAAAAATTTGAAACACCACGAAGCGCGTCGTCTCTCTTACGGAGAACACGCGCAGAACGTCTCAACAGCCATCAGACTTACCAGAGGAGCAGGCTATGAAGCTCGTTTTCATCACGCTCGCCGCCGTTCTGCTGTTGTGCCCGCTTGCCGGTCGTGCTCAAAGTACAGCTGAACCGCAGCCCGTTCCCTTCCATATTACTTCCTACAATACGCCGTTTGGGATGCAGGGCGATTTCGAGGGCGAGTATCGCGTCTATCCGCGTTCAATCGAGGTCAGTTTGAACAAGGCCGTCATTCGCATCAGCGAGCATTGCCCTTACAAGGGGCGCAGAGAGTTCAGTGCGCTCGGCATTATACTGGCATCCGAAGGGCAGAACGGAAAGTGGGACAAACGCTTCAAAAGCCAGAAATACACGGTCGGGAGAATCATGCTTCCCGGCGACGAATACTCGCTCGGCAGCATTCATCTCTCAATTCCGAAAGAAGAGACGACCGATTTAACGAAACACTTTTTCGTTATCTACATGGACGAACTCGTGCTCGACCATCCGAAGGGCAAGCCCATGCAGGGCTTCTCGCTCGCTGTTAGTTGCAGGGACATCTTCACGCAGCGCCAGCGTTGGGAGCAGAGCGATTTAGGCGAATCCAATTAATCGCAAGAGCCTAGTCCTTCATCATCCTGACGAAGAGCCACGTTCTTTCGCGTCCTCAGTCAAGCACGCGCGCGATAACGCACTTCAGGTAGTAAGTCTCCGGCACACCGAACAACACAGGGTGGTCGGACGACTGCATTCGCTTCTCGACCAACTGTAAACGGCGGCGCGCATCCTTCGCGGCATCACCGATAATCTCTAAAAACATTTTTTCCGGCATGTGGTATGAGCAGGTGCACGTGATGAGCACGCCGCCCGCGCGCAGCAGCTTCATGGCGCGCAAATTTATCTCCTTGTAGCCGCGCGCAGCCTTGCCGACGCTCGCGCGATTCTTCGCAAACGCTGGCGGGTCGAGCACAATCGTGTCGAAGGTTTCGCCAGCCGCCTCCACCTCGCGCAGGGCATCGAAAACATTTGCGACGCGAAACTCTACGTTGTTCGCAGAGTTCAACTCCGCGTTCAACCGTGCGGCCGCCACAGCCTCTTCCGAGATGTCCAGACCCAACACGCTTTCGCACGACGTGGCTAGATGGAGCGCAAACGCGCCGTTGAAGGTAAAGCAATCAAGCGCGCGGCCGTGTGCTACGTTGCGCGCTGCGAGGCGATTCTCGCGCTGGTCCAAAAACGAGCCGGTCTTTTGTCCGCCGAGCGGCTGAATACGGAAGCGCACGCCGTGCTGCTCTATTTCCAGTTCATCCGGCACGCTGCCATAGAGCACGCCCGTCCTCAACTCCAACCCTTCCAACTGTCGCACGCGAACGTCGTTGCGCTCGACAATCGCCTGCGGTTTAAACTCTTCGACCAGCAACTCCACGAACATCTCCTTCAACGCCTCGCTTCCCTGCGAGAGAGTTTGCAGGACGAGCACGTCTCTATAAACATCAACGATGAAGGACGGCAGCAGATCGCCTTCGGAATAGACGAGGCGGTAAGCGTTTGCCGCCGGAGCGATGAGAGCGCGGCGCGCTGCCGCCGAGCGCAGGCGGCTTAGCCACCACTCGCGGTCAATCGTCTCATCGCGCAAGGTCAGCAAGCGCAGGCTAATCTCCGAGCGGTCGCTCCACAAAGCCTGCCCGACGAAGCGCCCGCGCTCATCCACAACACGCACAATCGAACCGCCCTCCACCTGCTTCGCATCGTTCACATCGCTGCGATAAATCCACAGATGCCCGGCGCGGGCGCGCTCCGCCCCCTTTTGTTTAATCGTGATAGTCTTGTTCATGTATCGAATATTAAATCAGAAAACGGGCGAAAAGCGTTAACCTGCGTTAAGCTGTGTCTTCCGTATTTGTTCGCTCGAAGATGAAACGAGGGTAGATGAAGCGACGGCCGCCGTTTAAAAACGTCCTCTTCGATCTGGACGGCACACTGACAGACCCCCGAGAAGGAATCACTCTCTGCATTCAGTATGCGCTTGCTAAGTTGGGCCAACATGTTCCCGCTCAAAGCGAGCTTGAGGCTTATATAGGCCCGCCCTTGCGCGGCACGTTTGCATCAATTCTTAAAACGGCTGACGCAGAGCTAGTAGAAACGGCCGTCAGCTTTTACCGCGAACGGTTTGCGCTCGTCGGACTCTTCGAGAACGAGCTTTACGACGGCGTGCCGCAGATGCTCGAAAGCCTGCGCGCTCCGGCCTTCCGCCTCTTCGTCGCCACATCCAAAGTCGGTCTGTTCGCAGAGAGAATCCTCGCACACTTTAATCTGGCGTCCTTCTTCGACGGCGTTTACGGAAGCCTGCTCGACGGGCGCTTCGATAACAAGACGGAGTTGCTCCATCATCTTCTCGAAAACGAAGGATTAAGGGCGGCGGAGACCGTCATGGTTGGAGACCGCGAACACGACGTGATTGCAGCGCGTCGTAACGGTGTCTTCTCGGTTGGCGTCACCTACGGCTACGGAACGCGCGCAGAACTCAGCGCCGCGCGTGCAGATGCTTTATGCGAGAGTCCCTATGAGGTCGTTGATTTTCTGCTGTCGTCCTGAGCACGGGCGCAAGGGCGCGACGGCCACTTCGTGCGCCTCAAAGTCTTGTAAAGCATCTCCGTAAAAGTGTAATCTTGTCTTGATTTCCCCTGAAAGTTTTTTGAATCAACAACTGCCAGAGAAGGAGGACTATTCATGCCGGAAGTTGGAGACATGGCCCCGGATTTCGAGTTGAAGAGCCATCTTGAGAAAGACAAGGTGGTGCGGCTCTCGGATTTCCGGGACAAGCAGAACGTCGTGCTGGCGTTCTACCCGCTGGCGTGGACGCCTGTCTGAACGGCGCAGATGCCCGCGTACGAGGCCGACCTCGAACGCTTTGAGGGCTATGATGCTCAGGTCTTGGGCATCTCCGTTGACAGCGTTCCGTGTAATGCCGCATGGGCCAAGAGCCTCGGCAATCTTTCCTACGATCTTTTGAGCGACTTTCACCCGAAGGGAGAAGTGGCTCGCGCTTACGGCGCGTACCGCGAAGCAGACGGCATCTCGGAACGCGCTCTTTTCATTGTGGATAAGGAAGGCAAAATCGCCTACAAAGACATCCACAATATTGCTGATCAGCCGGACAACGAAGATTTACTCGAAGTTCTCCGTAAGCTCTAAGCACGGCGAACGCTGTCTGTAGACGATGGACGAGCGGGCTGAGCCGCGACGCTTTTCAGGAAGCCGCTCCGGCTCAGCCCGTCGTGTTAAAATGGCAAGAGGGAAACTGAGATGAGCGAGGACACCACACAGGACATGCCGGACGCGCGCTCTTTTGAGGAACGCATCTTTGCGCGATTCGATGCGCTTGACGGACGATTGACTGCGCTCGATGGGCGATTGAACGCTCTTGAAGAGAAGGTTGAAAGACGACTCCAGGAAACGCGGCCGATTTGGGAAGCGATGCAGAATAATCTGGAACAATTGAATGAAAAGTTTGACCGCCTCAACGAGAAATTCGACCTCGTTCTTTCAGACCTCTACGACATGCGGGCTGGCATTAAGTCTATGGGCAAACGCGTGACCAATCTCGAAAACATACGTTCGTAGTAAACCTGATAGGAGCAGTATGACACTCTCTCGCAAATGCGTGCCGTTCACGCCCTTTGACCGCACGCTACAGAAGAGCACTATCGCGATTGTGACGGCCGCCGGTGTCCACATGAAGGAGCAGGAGCCTTTCAATATCGCAGATGAGCTTGGCGACCTGGGCTATCGCGTCATGCAGCAGGATGTTGATGCGTCGCAGTTGATGGTCACGCATCATCATTACGACCACGCTGACGCGGACGAGGACATCAACGTCGTCTTTCCCATTGACGTGCTCAGAGATTTGCAGGCCGAAGGCTTCATCGAGGATGTAGCGAAGAAACACGTCGGCTACATGGGCTACACGATGCAGTTGAAGGCGATGTATGAAGGGACTGCGCCGCAGATTGCCAACGAGATTGATAGGGGGTCACGCGCCGATGCCGTCGTGCTGACGGGAGGTTGACCGAACGTCTGCCACCGCACGGTCGTTGCGGTTCAGCGCGAGATTGAGATGCGCGGTATTCCGACGGTGCTGATTACAGTCAGTCCTGAAGTCTCTGCGCAGATGCGACCGCCGCGCGCGCTCTATCCGAAAGGATTCAAGATTGGCAATAGCCTTGGCCGTCCACACATGCGCGAGTTGCAACGCGCCGTCCTGCGCGACGCCCTTCAACTCCTGACTGAAAACACGCGCCCCGGCGAAGTCGTCACACGCGAATACACGGAATACGGCGAGCAACACGAGCCGCCGAAGGTAAGACAGTAAAGCAGTGATGAGTGATGAGTAGTGAGTGATGAGTTAAAGCAAATCTCTTATTACACATCACTCATCGCTCATCACTCATCACTTTTTTTATGTACAAAACGATTGGTATTGTAACGGGCGGCGGGGATGCGCCGGGATTAAACGCTGTGATTCGCGCGGTGGTGAAGACCGCCGTGGGCGAATATGGGATGCGCGTCGTCGGGATTGAGGATAGCTTTGAAGGCTTGCTCGGCCAACCGAAGACGCGCGAGTTGACGCCGGCCCACGTGCGCGGGCTTTTGCCGCGCGGCGGCACAATCCTCGGCACACGCAATCGCGGCAAATTCGTCTCGCGTCCCGCCGGAGAGGGAAACAACGACCGTGAGAAGATTTATCAGGAGGTTATTGACAGCCTCGGTCGCCTTGGAATCGAAGCGCTGGTCGTGCTCGGCGGAGAAGGCACGCTGGCGATTGCCGCAGAGTTGGCTGAGCTTGGCTTTCCCGTCATCGGTGTGCCGAAAACGATTGACAACGATCTGGCCTGCACTGAGTTGACGTTTGGCTTCGTTACCGCGCTCGACATCGCGACCGAGGCGCTCGACCGTCTTCACACAACCGCAGAATCTCACGACCGCGTGATGATTCTCGAAGTGATGGGCCGCCACGCCGGTTGGATTGCGCTTCATTCCGGCATCGCCGGCGGCGCAGACGTGATTCTGATTCCAGAGATTCCGTTTACGATGGAAGCGGTCGCGCGCAAGATTCGCGAGCGTGATGCGTGCGGCTCGGAGTTTAGTATTATCGTCGCGGCCGAAGGCGCGCTTGAAGCCGGTCGCGAAGCGATTTATCAAGGCGCGGGCGGCTCAGAGCACATGCCGCGTCTGGGCGGCATCGGCATGTACTGCCAGCGAGAGCTTGAGGGCCTGACCGGCAAGGAGACGCGCTGCGTCGTCCTCGGCCATCTACAGCGAGGCGGCACGCCCAACGCCTTCGACCGTATGCTGGCTACCAACTACGGCGCTTGCGCCGTGCGCAAACTGGTCGCAGGCAAAAGCGGCGTGATGGTCGCCCTTCACTCCGCAGACATCATCACCGTTCCCATCTCCAAAGCCATCGCCAACTTGAAAACCGTTCCGCCTGATAGCCAACTCGTCCGCACAGCGCGCGACACAGGCATCTCCTTCGGCGCGGCCGACGAAGCACGCCATCACGCCTCTGGCGGCTCGGACTGCGTGTAATGAAGGTAAAAAGCAAAAGGTAAAAGGCAAAAGGAAGGCGGAAACCATCTGTTAATTAAAACCGGCGCTGGCAAGTCCAAACTTTTACCTTTTACCTTTTTCCTTTTACCTTTACCGCTGAGAGCATATAATTCAGTGGTTCATTAAATATGTTGACGGCACTAGCGGAGCGAGAAACAAGTTGACTCAAGACATCAAGCAACGGCTGCAAGCTGAACTGGACGAGTTGGAATCAGAACTGCGCGTTCATCTGCCGAAGGAGATTAAGAGGGCCCTGGAGTTTGGCGATTTGCGCGAGAACGCGGAGTATCGCGCGGCGTTAGACCGCCAGAACATAGTCAAGGCGCGCATCAGCCAGCTTCGCCAGCGCATAAGCGAAGTCGCCTCGATTGATTTATCGAAAGTGCCGCACGACAAGGCGGCCTACGGCTCGACGCTCGTGCTCTACGACCCTGCGCGCGACGAGGAGTTGACCTACAGGCTTGTGACGCCCGAGGAAAGCGACCCACAGGGCGGCCTGATTTCCACCACCTCGCCTGTCGGCCGCAGCCTGATGGGCAAGGAAGAGGGCGACGAAGTGACCGTCACGACTCCGGCTGGCGCACGTCGCTTTGAAATCAAACGCCTGACGACCGTCCACGATACTAAAAATAGTGATGAGTGATGAGTAATGAGTGATGCGTTTAAAAAACTCTTTCTTTTCACTCATCACTCATTACTCATCACTCATCACTTCTTTTCTTGACAACCTATTCGGCCCGTCCTTATGATGCCCTGTTTGATTGGGCGGCGTGGCGGGGAGAGTGTTTTGGCGGTTTGCGGGGTTCGCGTTCTCGAAGGAGAAAGAGTAAAAGGTGTTCGGGGCAAGTATTGGACGCGGAGCGCAGCGAATCATCAGCGCAATGGTGCGCTGGCTGGCCTATGGACGCATCAACCCAAACTTTCTGACCGTCACGGGCGTTGCCATCAACGTCGGCTGCGGCCTCCTGTTCGGCTACGGAGAATTCTTCTGGGCCGGTATTATCCTGATAGTTGCCAATCTCTTTGACATGCTCGACGGGCAGGTCGCACGCCTTTCGGGCCGCGTGACGCGCTTCGGCGGCTTTCTGGATTCCTCGCTCGACCGTCTCTCAGACATGGTGGTCTTCGTCGGCCTGATGGTCTTCTACGCGCGCGACACGCAATTTCATTCAACGCTCAACGTCTTTCTGACTGGTGCAGCTTTGATGGGCTCTGTGATGGTCAGCTATAGCAGCGCGCGGGCCGAGAGCTTGATTCCGAAATGTGATGTGGGTTTCCTGCGACGGCCCGAACGCGTTGTCCTCCTGATTATCGGCGCGCTGACGACGCATCCCTCGTCGCAGAATGTTTTCCTGAACCGCATGCCCGCCGTGCTCTGGATTCTGGCCGTCGGTTCTTACTGGACGTTTGCGCACCGCATGTTCTACACGTGGCGCGAGGTTAATAAGGCGGACGAAGAGCATGCGCGCTCGGCAGCCGAAAAGGCTGTGGCTGCATCTAATGCCGGGCCAGAAAAACGCTCCGAGCCGGAGTTTGCCGGTAACGTCGGTGCGACGCGCTAATTGACTCGCGGCCATTTGAAGTTTTTTGGCTGTTTCCCCATTTTAAGAGGTACACAATCTTGACTGTCTGCCCCTGCTGCGGTTTTAGGTTCGAAGGCGATTTACACGACGGTTGCAAAGCCTGCGGCGCACGCGCCATCGGCGCTCCCCTCGCTCCGCCTGAACGCGAACTCCCCTTCTACGGGCGTGCGCTCTTTGTCGGCACGCTCGGCGCTCTCCTTCTCAGCACCTTTCTCACGAGCACCATCATCGCTCTCTTCGAGCGCGTTCCCTTTGCGCTGGATTTCTGGTCGTTTGTCGGCGCAGCAGAGACGGCTGCGTGGCGTCTGAAATGGGTTGGCTTGCCGCTGGCGCTGCTTTCGCTCTGGATGGGCTTGCGCATCTGCGCCAGCATCCGTCGCGAGCCAGTGCGTTTTGCCGGTCGTCGCTTCGCGCATGGCGGGCTGGCAGCGCTCTTGCTGGTCGTCGTGATGCTGATGACCTTCATCGGGAGAAGCGTGCCGGAGCGTTTGCGGCAGCGACAGCGCGGAATCGAAGCCGGACTGCAAGCGCGGCTCTGGACGTTCCAGCGTGCGCAGCTTGAATACCGCCAGCGCTTCGGGACGTATCCGGCCGACGTGAAAGATTTGCGCGACCGCCTGCCTGACCCCGACGGCTCGATTGCCGCCGCCGTCAACGGGCTTGATTCAAACCACTACCGGCCGAGCGTTGACCTTGCGGCCTTGCCGTCCAAGCCCAAGTCGCGGCAGTTGCGCGGCGCGGCTCTGCGTAAGTCTTCAGCCAGCACGGACGACGCGCCGACCGAAAGCATCTCTTTCACCAACTACGAACTCCGTCTGCCCGGCGACGATAAGAAGCTCAACACTGAAGACGACTGGATTATGCGCGACGGGCTGGTCATTAAACCCACGACGGCCCTTGACCAGACTCGCCCGCTTCTTTACTGGGGCGACGAGGGCAAGACGCCCTAACGAATTTCCTTCACACTGATGTCGTTTCTCGAACGCTTTCGTCGTCAGAAAGAAGACCCTGAGATGAAGCGGCGCGCGCGCCTGCTCCGCACCGGGCGCATCGCCGAAGGCTCTGTTCTGGACGTTCAGGCAGACGCCGCTTCAGGCGCTATCAAACAGATTTTCTATAGCTACACTGTCAACGGCGTCGAATATGAATCGTCGCAATCGCTCGACGCCGCGCAGCAACAACGCTCTGAAGATTACACGCCCGACGCACGCATTACTGTTCGCTACGACCCGCACCAGCCAGCCAACTCAGTCGTCGTCTAAAAACCGCCCGCGGCCGGTTGTCCCTCAAAGCTTATCTGTGCTCTACTTTCGAGCGGCAAGATAAACATCAAGAACAAAGGGCAAGCTGCTCCTGACGACCGACGCATGTTCAAAAAAATCCTGATTGCCAACCGTGGCGAGATCGCGCTGCGTATAATTCGCGCCTGCCGCGACCTTAACATCTCTCCCGTCGCCGTCTTCTCGGAGACGGACGCGGGCGCGCTCCACGTCCGCCTTGCCGACGAGGCTTACGAGGTCGGCGCTCCTCCCTCCGTAGAGAGCTACCTGCGCATTGACCGTATTATTGAGGCCGCGCGACGTAGCGGCGCGGAAGCGATTCATCCCGGCTACGGCTTTCTCGCTGAAAACGCAAACTTCGCACGCGCCGTCAAAGAGGCAGGGCTTATCTTCATCGGGCCAACGCCCGAAGCGATGGAATTGATGGGCACGAAGACGAGCGCGCGTCGTGTTGCGATAGAGGCAGGCGTGCCGGTCGTGCCGGGCACAACCGAGCCGCTCTCTTCATATGATGAGGCGCGCGAAGTGTCTGCGAGTTTCGGTTATCCTGTGATGCTGAAGGCTTCGGCTGGCGGAGGCGGCAAGGGCATGCGTCTCGTCGCTTCGGAGGCAGAGTTGCGCTCCGCCTTCGAGACGGCGCAATCGGAAGCGGCCGCTTCCTTCGGCAACCCTGAGGTCTATCTCGAAAAGGCCATCGAGCGCCCGCGCCACATCGAAATACAGATCTTCTCTGACCAGCACGGAAATCATGTTCACCT
This sequence comes from Pyrinomonadaceae bacterium, assembly GCA_036382855.1. GTDB lineage: Bacteria > Acidobacteriota > Blastocatellia > Pyrinomonadales > Pyrinomonadaceae > DASVTR01. The sequence goes on from DASVPO010000014.1 coordinate 99,631, forward strand.
GGGCGAGCGCGAGTGTTCAATCCAGCGTCGCCACCAGAAAGTGATAGAAGAATGCCCATCTCCGATTAACGACGCGAGTTTGCGCGAGCGTATGGGCACGGCCGCAACGAGCGCCGCACGCGCCGTCGGCTATACGGGCGCGGGCACTGTCGAATTTCTGGTCGCGGACGACACGCGCGACTTCTATTTCCTTGAGATGAACACGCGGCTTCAGGTAGAGCATCCTGTGACGGAGTTGGTGACGGGCATTGACCTCGTGCGTGAGCAGATTATGGTGGCGAGCGGGAAGGCGCTCTCGTTCACGCAGGCGGATGTCCGTTGGATGGGCCACGCCATCGAGTGCCGCGTTTATGCAGAAGACCCTGAGAACAACTTCCTGCCTTCGCCCGGCCGGATCAAGCAACTGCGTGTCCCGGCAGGGCCGGGCATACGCGACGACAGCGGCGTTGACCACGAGACGGAAGTTTCCATCTATTACGACCCTATGATTTCAAAGCTCGCGGCCTGGGGACGCACGCGCCTTGAAGCGATTGACCGCCTGCGCCGCGCTCTTGACGAATACACGGTCGGCGGCATCAAGACCACGCTCCCCTTCTTCCGCGAAATCGTCCGCGACGCGGAATTCATCGAAGGCCATCTCGACACGGGCTTCATCGAACGTTTCTTTGAACGCCGCACGACTGGTTCAGACAGCACACCCGCAACAGACGCAAGCGACGGAGAAACAGTTGAGAGCGACATAGCCATCATCGCCGCCGCCCTCGACTATGCTTTAAGACAAAAGACTGCGACAGCCAGTTCGCCACGACTCGAACAGGAACAGAGCCGCTGGCGGCTGGCCGGTCGCGCAGCCTTGCAGAGAAGAAACTAAATGCCCTGTGACGGATGTTAGTGAAAACTAAAAAGACTAATAGACGGCATCCGTCTAGGGCATCCTGCTTATGAAACTAACAGCGGAAATTGACGGCGAGAGCCGAGAGCTAAAGCTCAAGCGTGAAGGCGTTCGTGTCTTCGCGGAAGTTGACGGGCGCAGCTACGAAATCGAGGCGCGTTCTTCAGCGCCGGGCGCTCACCTTTTGCTTGTGGCGGGCCGCGTCTACGAGTGCCGGATAGATGATGTGGACACTGGCGGTCGTGAGCCAATCGAAGTGCACATCGGCAGCCGCGCCTTCATGGTCAACCTAGTTGACCCGCGACGCCTGCGCGGCCGCCAGAGTGCGGGCGCTCAGGCAGACGGGACGGTTCAACTCGTTGCGTCCATGCCCGGCAAGATTGTCCGCGTGCTCGTCGAGCAGGGCGCGCAGGTTGCGGCGGGCGATTCCATAGTCGTCGTCGAAGCGATGAAGATGCAGAACGAAATGAAATCGCCCCGCGCCGGAACAGTGACAACGCTGCACGCACAGGCAGGCGCAACCGTCAACGCGGGCGAGGTGCTGGCAGTTATCGAATGAAGCGCTTTAGTTGTTTGCTCATTTCTTCAACGACCTAAAGAAATGAGTTCACAAAAGCCATAGCCCTAAAGATTTATCGGAGTAAAGACCTTCCATTTCCGTACAGTCTTCATTGATGAGTTTCAATGGGAGGGGAAAGTTAAAAGGTGCAGCCTGTAGATTGACTGGTCGAAATCCGCCCGTAAACTCAAGGTCTTTATTCGTGCGAGTGGGGAAGGTGGTCGTTAGCAGGTATTTAGAGCCGCTTTTTTTGAAGTTTTCGATGGCCCGGAAGATGTCTTTGAACCGTAGATGGATGAATAGATCGCGGCAGAGAATTAAATCCACCAATGGCAACTCATCCTCAATAATATTTCGGACAATGAATTGCCTACCCTCGCTACCATACTTCTCTATGTTCTGCTGGATGAGTTGGGGCACGATGTCCGCGCCAACGTAACGCTCAAGGGGCAGACGTGTCTGACTCATCCAGTGATAATCTCCACAGGGAGCATCGAGCATTCTGGTCACATGCAGTTCAACTAACAGTTTGGGAAGTGCTTCGCGTAGTTTTTCCGTTTGCTCAATAGTTGAGCCTGTACCTGAAACGCTTTCGTTGCTATTCCAGATGTTTCGCTCGTAAGCCTGTATGAAAACGCTTTGTGGATTCCTGAATCTATGTCTGAGCCTGTAAAGCTTTCCTAGCGGGCTACGGCTGATAAATTGACGGATTGTTGATGAGGACTTCATAAGGATTACTCTCAAACCATCTTCCGGCGATAGCTTATTCAGATTAGAGTGGTGATGCAAGGGCAGGATTTATATTGACCTGGTCAAAACAGGATTCCGTGCATTATCGTGTTTCGATATGCTTGATTATTGTGTTCGCACGCAAATCAATCAATGAATGAGCCGATGAATCAACCGGCAGACCTGCGCGTTATTCTCTGGGATATTGACGGCACGCTCATTCGCTCAGAACGCGCGGAGGCTTTTAAGGACTACACGATTCCCGTGCTCGAAGGCGTCTTCGGGACGGCGGGCCGACTGCGGGAGATGAAGGTCTCCGGCATGACGGACTTGCAGATTGTCGTCGAGGCTTTACGCGATGAGGGCTTCACGCCCGAGCAAATTCGCGGACGAATTGAAGACCTGCGCGCGTCCTACATGCAGGAGTTGAAGCGTTATACCGAAAACGGTGGTGGTCTGTTTTACCTGCTGCCGGGCGCGCGTGAGGCGCTTGAAGCAGCGAGCGTGCATCCGCGTTACAGGTCTGCTTTGCTGACAGGCAATATCGAACCGGCCGCGCATTTGAAGATGCAACTGGTCGGCCTCTCTTCCTTCTTCACACTTCCCGGCGCTTTCGGTGACGACTCACACGACCGACGCGATTTGCCCGCGTTGGCCCAGGCGCGCATCAACCGTCATCTGGGCTTATCGCTGAGGCCATCGCAGTTCATCGTCGTCGGTGATACGCCCAACGATATTGCATGCGCGCGTCACTTCGGAGCGCGTGCCATCGCCGTCGGAACCGGCCGCATGTACGGCCTTGAAGCCCCGCGCCCCTTCAAACCTGACGCGCTCCTGCCAGACCTCTCCGATACGGAGTTGTTGCTGCGAACCCTTGCCGGACTTTAAAAGTTTAACTGTAAACGCTTGCCGGTTCAGGAGCGGTGGAAGTTTTTTTCGATGTCGCATATCGCGAGGCGGAGGATAACTGAGCGACCGTGTGGGCAGGTGGTCGGCGAAGATGTGAGAAGCAGGCGGTCAATCAGCCAGCGCATCTTCTCTGTGGAGAGCGGCGTGTTGGCTTTCAGGGCAGCGCCGCAGGCCAGGCGCGCGGCAATTCGCTCGTGCAGGGTGGCACGCGCAGCGCCCCGTTTTTCCGCTTCAATCGTGTCCAGAATTTCCGCGAGCATGCTGCGCGCTTCGTGTGCAGGCAAATCTGCGGGCACGGCCCTGATGGCTACTGTTCGACCCGAAAGGCGCATCAGGCCGAAGCCGTAAGCCTCAAGCTCTGCGGCGACTCCTTCGAAGACCGAGACCTGCGCAGGCGATAAATCGAATGTCTCAGGCATCAACAAATTTTGGGATTCAGGGCGGCGTTCACGCTCAAGATACTTTTCAAACAGGATACGCTCGTGCGCTATGTGCTGGTCTATGAGCAGCAATCCTTCGTCATCCGTCGCGATGATGAAGCTGTCGGCCAGTTGTCCGAGCGGGCGAATATTCGATGAGAGGGCGGCGATTGGAACTTCGCGCACGAGACCTGCCGCCGAAGCGAGCGGTGGAAGCTGTGCTACGGCGTCAGTCGTTGCTTCTTCCAACGACTCGCGCGGCGGGGGCGCAGCTTGAGAGGATTGTCCGGCTGCGGATTCCTGAGTTGGAGTTTCAACGTCTGCAACTGTTCCGTCTTTCACCAGACGCACGTTCGCATGGCGCATAATCGCGTCGAGGTCTCGCGCGGTCTCGCCTCTTTCGTGGACAGGTTGCTCCGGCTCCATCGTCCACAAATCTTCCTCATCGGGCGGCGTGAAGCCAAACTCAATGCTTCCCTGCCGTCCGGGCGGAATCAATTCCTGCGTCACATCCATTTGAGCAGCAGCAGGAGGCGCAGCGTCTTCTTCGACTGCGCGCTGTAGCACGCGCTCGTCGTTCTCAGTTGGTCGTTTATGCGCGGGCGCTTCGCTTGTAGTTTCAGAGCCTTCGTGCGCTTCATCGCGTGCCTGCGCTGCGGTCTCATCTGCTGCCGCGCTGCCGCGCACGTAGCCCGCGCTGCTCAGAGCGCCGCGCACGGCTTCGCGCACAGCATCGCTAACCGCCGCCATACGACGGAAACGCACCTCTGTCTTGGCCGGGTGAACGTTGACATCCACCTCCGCGAGCGGCACGTCCAGAAAGAGCAGCGCTGCCGGATACGTCCCATGCGGCAACACAGCGCGGTAGCCTTCCGAAAGAGCACGACTAATCAAGCGGTCGCGCACGTAGCGCCCGTTGATGAAAAGATACTGCGCATCGCGCGACGTGCGACGCGTCGCGGGCGAAGAAACAAACCCGCGCACGCGCGCCACATGCTCCAGCCCGCCGTTAACCTCCAACAGACCTTCCAGAAAATCCGCACCGAAGATTTGATAGGCACGCTCTCTTAAATCCGCTGCGGGTGATGCGCGCAGAACTTCCCGTCCGTTGTTTGTCAGGGTGAAAGCAATTTCTGGGTGCGCGAGCGCGTAGTGCGTGACGAGGTTGGTCAGGTGAAAACTCTCTGTGGCTTCGGAGCGCAGGAATTTTCGCCGCGCCGGAACGTTGAAGAAAAGGTCGCGCACGTTGATGGTCGTGCCCTTCGGGTGTGCCGCGTCCTTCACGTCGCGCATCCGCCCACCCTCTATGAGAACGCGTGTCGCAGCGGCCGCTCCGGCCGTCTTCGTCACCAGTTCGACGCGCGCCACAGACGCGATTGAAGCCAGCGCTTCGCCTCTGAAGCCCAGTGTTTTGATCGCATTGAGGTCTTCAGCGCTTGTTATCTTCGAGGTCGCATGACGCTCGAAGGCAAGGAGCGCGTCGTCCTGCGTCATGCCCTCGCCGTCGTCCGCCACGCGCAGGAGGCGTCGGCCGCCCGCCTCCACGTCAACCTGTATCCGTCGCGCTCCGGCATCAATAGAATTTTCCACCAACTCCTTCGCCACCGAAGCCGGACGCTCGACCACCTCGCCGGCGGCAATCTGGTTTGCGAGTTGGTCAGAGAGGACGCGGATTTTAGTCATATGATAAGCAGCAGGTGGCAGGCAGAATGAGCAGCAGGCAGTGAAAACTAAACGGAAGCTTTTGAACGCTTATTGCTGACCTATAAGTAAACCACCTGATGATCGGGAGAGCCAAGGTTAATGGCGTCGTAAATCCAACTGACGACGTAGGAGCCGTGGCGCGCAAGCAGGCTGGAGATGTTAACGTGACGCTCCTGTAGCTCCTTGTGCGGATAGAGGGCAGTGATGGCGCGCTCAATCTGGCGATGCGCTGCGCGGTCGCGGCTCATCTGCGCGCGATGAAAGCGCGTGCGCAAGCCTTCGAGCTGGTAGTTAATCTTGCGCCGCCCTGTCTCTAAGGCTTCAGCAAGCGTCGGGTCTATGCTGCGCAGTTGTTCTTCCAACGAATCGAGCTCGCGTTTGAACGTCTCTTCCGTACGAGTGAAGGCTTGCGCCGTCTCTGCGCCGAGATGCTCTTCGACGACGCGCGCGATGATGCTCTCGTAGCCCGCGAAGAGGTCGCTCAAGGCTAAACCGTAGCGTTCGAGCGTGCGCCCGATTCTGCGTTCGACGATGGTCAGGCTCGAACGCGGTAAGATAGGCGTCACGGGCCGACCGAGCACACGATAAACTTCCGCCGTCTGCGCGAAGTAAGCTATTTCGGCTGCGCCGCCAAGATAGGCAACTGTCGGCAGCAGGTAATCCTGGACCACCGCGCGCAGAGTCACGTTCGGACTAAAACGCTCAGGCGCGCTCTGGGCCAACTGAGTAAGCTCGTCAACGCTATAACGCTGGCCCGTTCCCTTCAATTCATAAGTGCCGTCTTCGGCGCGTGTAACAGGGCGGCGCGCTCCGTCTTCCGTATGAAGAAAGAGCGGAAAGGAATCGCTCGTCACCATGACCTGCGCGTGATAGCCAGCCTCTTCCAACTCGCGGCTGCGCGCAACGAGTGCATCGGCAATCTCAGTCGCACGGCCCACGGCCTCCGCGTAGAGCGGCGCGGCCAACTCTTTCAAACGCGCGTCAAGCGGATTCAGAAGCACCAGCCCGTAGCAGCCGACAAGCTTTGTCATCATCCGCGCGAAAGCATCGCCGTATCCGACGCCCGGCTGCCACGTCTCACGCAGCAGCTTTTCCAGATCGGGCGTAAACTCCGTCGTCGGCAGCACGTCGAGCAGTCGCTCGATGGTCTCTTCGATTGATTCGTCGAGCGCCACACGACCGACAGGCATGTTCTCCGCGTGCATACGCGCAGAGACTTCTACGCTCGCGAGCCGGCAATCACAGCCGATAAACTCAGCGGTCGCCACTTCCGGGAAATCGTGGTCTTCGGTAGCAATCCAGAAGACGGGCACAGCGGTCGTGCCACGCTGCGTCAGGCATCCGGCCAGCTTAACTGCCGAGAGAGCCTTGTAAATGGTGTAGAGCGGCCCTGTGAAGAGTCCGGCCTGCTGGCCGGAGACGACTGCCACGCAATCGTCGGCGCGCAAGCGTTCGATGTTCGCCAGCGTCTCTTTCGTCGCTCCCCAGCCTTTGTTCATCGCTTCGAGCGCATCGCAGAGAGCACGGCGGTCTGTGCGGTGCGCGCTTAAAACCTCTGGCGCACGCGCCGCGAGTTCGTGATGAAAGCGGACGGCCGAAGGATAAAACTTATGGAGCGATGTGGGGTCGCGCAGGTAGTCAAGAAAGAGACGCGACTGGTGCGGAATTAGTTCGAAGGGCAGAGTCTCTACGCGCAGACCTGCCTCTTCCGGCGTGCTATAACATGCGGCTTCCGTAGTGCTCACTCTACTTGTGCTCCTGCCTGACGATAACGCTCGTCGCTGCCAGTTAGTTCCTCTACAGAACCACATTCTTCGAGCAAGCGCGCAATTTCACGTCGCGCATCCTCGCTCGCATCCTGAAGCGGCGCTCGCACATGCCCGCCAACAAATCCTAACCCGTCAAGCGCAGCCTTCAATCCGGCGATGCCATAACGCTTCAGCACACCCAGGGCCAGCCGCGTCAACCTCCGCTGCAACTCGCTCGCACGCGCGTGGTCTTTCTCTTCGAAGGCACTATAAATATCAAGGGCCAGTCGCGGCGCGATACACGCGACCGCCAGAATGCCAGCGGACGCGCCCGCAGACAATGCCGCATACAGCAGAGACCCGTTGCCCGTCATGACAGCGAAATCACCGGGCACGAGCCTAACGGTCTCCGCGAAATTTATAATATCGCCCGAGCTATCCTTAATGCCAACAATATTCTCATGCTCGCTCAAGCGGGCAACCGTCTCCGGCGCAATCGCAATGCCTGTCAACTCCGGCATACTGTACAGCAACACAGGCACGCGTGCATCGTCCGCCACCGTCATGTAATAACCGAAGAGCACATCCTGCGTCATTGCGCCTCTATAAAAATGGGGCGTAATCAACAGCACCGCGTCTGCCCCGGCCTCTGCCACACGCCGCACCTCATTCAACGTCGAGCGCACGCTCTGCTGCCCCGCGCCGACTACGAAAGCCATCTCCTTCGTAATACACTCGCGCGCAGTTTCCACTACCGTCAGATACTCGCGCTCGTCCAAGTGGACGCGTTCGCCCGTCGAACCGAGCACGACGTATCCCGTCACGCCTGTCTTGTTCCAACCTTCAAAATTAGAACGCAAGGCGCGCGTGTCCACATCACCGCTGCTCTCAAAGGGAGTGGTGACGGGAAGCAAAATGCCGCGCAGCATCTTTGTCAGGAGACTGGCGGCAAATGGATTCTGCTTAATCTGTCTAATTTGCTGCTTCAAGTCCGAGCATTATAACGAGCAAGAGAGTTGACTTGCAACAAGTCGAACTCTCTTGCTCAACCGCCTCAATGCAACGCCCACCGTCTTTGACTCTACAACCTTCTGCCCCTAGACTTAAAGCCGACGATGAATACGCAAGAGCTTGACCTTCTGATTATCGGAGCTGGGCCTGCTGGGCTTTCCGCGGCAGACGCGGCGGCGCGCGAGGGGCTGAATTATCTGGTTATCGAGAAGGGCCTGATTGCCGACACGATTTTTCATTATCCAGTCGGGCGCACGGTCTTCTCAACGCCAAACGAACTGGAGATGCGCGAGGGCGCGCTTGAGCCCTGCCGTGAAAAGCCGACGCGTGAAGAACTGCTCTCACACTACGTGCGCTTCGCGCTCGAACAGAATCTGCGCATCAACACGGAAGAGGAAGCCGTCTCAATCGAGCGTGAGGAAGCCGGCGGCTTTCTCGTCAGAACGACGCGTGCCAGCTACAGGGCAGCGCGTGTGCTCTTCGCCATCGGCGCGATGGCGCGTCCGCGTCAACTGAATGTGCCGGGCGAAGATTTGCCGAAAGTTCATCACAGGTTCGTTGAGCCGTATCCTTACGTGCGGAAAGAGGCTGCGGTCGTTGGCGGCGGCAACAGCGCAGCCGAAGCGGCGCTTTTTCTCGCGGAAGAGGGCGTGCAAACGACGCTCGCCATCTGGCACGCAGACTGGGAGAACCGCGACCCCAAGAAGAATGCTATCAAACATTGGGTGCGCGCTCCGCTCGAAAGCCAGTTAGAAAGAGGCCGACTGCGCCTCGTCTTCTTCAAAGAAGTGACGGAGATTACCGAACGCGAAGTTAAGTTTCAATTAGACGACGGGCAGGCGCTCGTTGTGCCGAATGACGTTGTCTTCGTCCTCATCGGTAGCGATGCAGACCTCACGTTGCTGCGACAGGCCGGAGTCGAAATCATGCGTTCGGGCCTGACGGATGTGCCCGTCTACAATCCTGAAACTTTCGAGACTAACGTCAACGGTCTTTACGTCGCAGGCCACTTCACACACTCGCGCCACATCAAGGAAGCCATCGCTGTTCCGAGACGCATCGTTCCGCTTATCGCGCAGAGCCTTCGCACGACCGTTTGAGCTTTGACTCGAAAAGTTCTGAAGACTATCAGCGCGGAGCGGGCAGCGCCGACAGGTTCTGGGGCGTGACGGAACGCGCCAGCTTGTAAGCCTTGTAAGCATCAACAAGGCCCGACCCCGTTGCGCCGTCAAAACCTTCACCCGCCGGTTCGCCCATCGCGCTTTTACCCTTACTCACGTCGCGAGCCGATGCACGCAGGACGGCTTTGACCAAATCCGGCGGCAGCCCCGGCTGCACCTGCTTTATCAGCGCGCAGACGCCTGCGATTTGCGGGCAGGCCGCGCTCGTGCCGCTGATGACGGCCCAGCCATCATCCGGCTTTGTTTCGTCGCTCTGGTCTGACCCTGTGGCCGCGTCCTTATCAATCGCCATGTCTCTATCAATGGCGTCGCCGGGTTCGACGGGCAGCATAATGTAGCGGCCGCGCGGCGTTAGCCCGACGAGGCCGCAGAAATCCGGCACGCGCCTGCCCGGATAAATCTTGCTCTCGAAGCTGCTGGCGTAGTCGGAGGCAGTGAGGTCGAAATCATCTTCCCTGGATGTCAGATTCTCATAGGCGTAGACGCCGCCGACGGAGATAACCTCCGGCATCTGTCCCGGAAATCCCCACTGACCGTTTCCGGCTGAGAAACAGACTGTGATGCCTCTGACGCGGACGGCCTCGACGACAGCCGCTTCCAACGGCTTGAGCCAATCGGGCAGCGTTGCCTCCCTAATATCAAAGCCCCAGCTATTACTCATCACGGCCGGATATAAATCGGCAGCCGCCTTGAAAGCGAGCGTCGGGTTGGCTCCCATCTTGACGCCGACGAAATCTATGTTGGGAGCGTTGGCAAAAATGTTGGCTGCTTCGGCCGTGCCATGTCCGATGTCGTCTTTCTCGACTTTGGTAGCATCGGGAGCAAGCGTGGCCGTGTAGTTATAGCCGTGCCACGCGTAGAACGGGTGCTTGTAAAATCCCGTATCGGGCATGGCGACCAGAATGCCCTTTCCCGTTACACCTTCACGGTGGACCAGTTCGGCGCGCAGGACCGTTGCAATGTCGGATGGCACACGCAGGTGGTGATAGCCGACGCGCGGCGGAAGCGGCGAGATGCCAAGATAGATGGGAGGCTTTTGCGCGAGGATGCGTTCTATTAAATCCTTCAGGTGGTCAGGGATATTGATTGCCGTATCAGACTTCGGAAAGCAGTAGGTCACTTCGCCCGCATCCGGGTGTCTTTCGCTGATTCTCTGCGTGTGGTCTTCGAGTTCAGCGCCGAAAGTTTTTTCCCAGAGATGTTTCGCCCCTTCGACGCTGATGGAGAACGTGCCGATGTGCCGGACGGTGAATCCCAGATCCTGCAACGCACGCGCAGCCCTAACGCCAAGCTCTTCCTTCGGGCGATACCTTTCAAGATTCTCCGCCTTCAAAGCGGAGTTTACGTCAAACATGGAATGTCTTGGGTCTGCCGACTTCAAGACCGCCTCGAAGGCCACTTGATTTTGCTTGATAGTGATTTCGGGAGCGTCTGCCTGAGAGTGCGACTGTTTGGGTGCTGGCTTTTCCGCCGACCCTCGCTTTGACGAACGTTTTTTGGATGGCATGATTTGTTCCTCGGTGAAGCAGGTTGATAGATACAACTGCTGAGGCAATGACCGAGCGGTGCTGCTTAACTAAAAGAATTCGGGCGGCTGAACAAAAATCACTTCGGCAATCAACTCGCGCAATGAATCAGGAATAGTGGGAGAATCTTCCTCTGGCACGCCAAACTCCATTGACGAACTTGAGGAAGGCTCAAAGCGCCGCTTGTTCTTCCTCTTGAAGGAGACCTTAAAGACTTTCTTCCAGAGCCGTTCGGGCGCTTCGACGCTGACATGTGAATCTATACGCAGGATGCGAAAGCCAAGCTGCTGTAGCGCTTTGGCAGCGCTTTGAGCCTGCTCGGGTAGTGGGACGATTTCGGCGGCGACGATAATATCTGACACGATGCGACTCGGATTCGTTGGCTCTCTGGCGTTCGGCAGACAAAGCTACAACAGCTTTGCGGCTTCATCGCTTTGCATGGCTTAATGTTCGCTGACTATCTTAACAGATAAGCGTCGAAAGTCAGAAAATTTAATCAGCTTGCCTGTTATCCGTCCGAGCCTTGGATGTAAGGCCGCGCCATTTAATCCCAGACGTTCGGGCGCGCCACGTTTATCATGCGCAGGTAGCTGAGAAGTTGTCCCGTGTGCACGGATTCGTGGTATGCCATTCTCAGAATGAAATCTCCGATTGTACGCACGTTGTGGCCCTTGGCCGCGTAGTCAACCATCTTCGTGCTCAACTGTTCAGCGGTGTATGAGCCAACCAGCTTCAGCAATTCCCTGCGATACGGCTCCGCAAATTCAATTTCATCCTCAACACTCTTCAGGGGTCGCTTTACCCACAACTCATCGCTCAACTCGTCCGACGGCAAACGCCGACCGCTCTTGAGAATACTCAAATATAGATACTCACATTCAGGCACGTGCCTGACCAGTTCGAGACACGTCATGGCTTCCGCGTCCGGCTTCCAGCGCAAATGCTCGCGCGGAATACTACGCCACACCTTCAGGCTTCTTCTGCGGACTTCCTCAAGATTCAGAATCAGCACGTCTGTTGTGTTCATCTATTCTCTCAGACCGGGCGTTATCGAACATGAAAGAGACACTACGGCGTGTGCCATCTCAGTAAGCCCGGAGTTTGAGCTTAACTGCCGGGCCGCGCTTGTCCGTCCCGGCCTGCTATGAGAGATACCGCTCGCGCAGGATACGCATGTGATGCACCTCATGCCCGGCGATGATATAGACGATAGCGCGCACACTAATCAGACTGCCGTTTGCATCGCCCCGACGCATCCACGCTTCGCTGTCAAGATGACGGAACAAGGAGAGGTTCGCTCTGCGTATGTCTTCAAGCTCTTCCACGAGGTCGCTCAAGCGTCGCTCTCCGAAGCGGCCGCCTTTGACATAATCGTCCTGCTCGAAACCGGGGAGCGGCGTCTGGTCGTTGCGCGCAAAGCGCAGGGCACGATAGCCGAAGATGCGCTCGCTGTCCGCCATGTGGCCCACCAGTTCCTTGATGCTCCACTTGCCTTCCGCGTAGCGGAAGTCGCCCCGCTCTTCAGGGATACTGCGTAAGGTTTCAAGCGACTTCTCAAACTGCCTGTCTAAAGTTGTCAGCACATCCGTCTCTTCGGGGACGAGCGAGATGTACTTCTGATAATAGGGCTCGTATTCGTCAGTTTCGGGTCGCGTATGTGTGCCGTTTTCCATTGTAGAAATTTTCTCCTTAATGTAGAGCGGTCTTCTTGATGACGCCGCCGTCAACGTCCGCCAAGGCGTGTACGACGATAAACGCCGCGCGGTCTATCTCGACGACCACGTCCTTGATTTTACCTATCTCCAATCTTGTGACGACGCAAAACAAGATGTCCTGCTCCGCATCGCTTAAGCCGCCGCGTCCTTTGTAAATCGTCACGCCGCGATTGAGGCTTGAGATGATCGCCGCCCTGATCTCTTCGCTCCGCTCGGAGACGACGATGACAGCCGTGTACTCTTCCAAGCCGTGTATGAGAAAGTCAATGGTCTTCGAGGCTGCGAAGTAGGTCAGTATCGAATAGAGGGCCGATTCGATGCCGAGGACGAAAGCGGCCGCGCTGAAAATAAAAATGTTGAGAATGAGAATGACATCCCCGACCTTCAACAGGTGGCTGCTCTTGCTGACCAGCAGGGCCGCTATTTCCGTTCCGTCAAGCACAGCACCGCCGCGTATCGCCAGCCCAATGCCAGCGCCGATGAAGAAGCCTCCGAAAACTGCGGTCAGCAGTTTGTCAGGCGTCACGTCAGGATATTTGACGAACGCCAGACACAGCGACAGGCCCGCTATCGCCAGCGCGCTCCGAATCGCAAACTGCCTGCCGATTTGACGGTAACCGAGAGCGATGAACGGCAGATTAATCACAGGAATCAGAATCGCCAGATGCCAGCCGAGCACGTCCGAGAGCAGCATGGAGATGCCCGTCACACCGCCGTCAATAAAACGACTAGACAACAGAAAGCCCTTCAGCCCCAACCCCGCCGAAAGAATGCCGAGGATGATGAGGCCCGTATTAATGCTCTCTTTGACAAACCTTTTCATCAGCTAAGAATAATCTCCTCAGACATCAACTATCAAACGTCATCACAACGCAAAACTTCGAGTGCTGCCTGTTCATGTTGGCTTGAGTCTCCTGCGTTGTCCGGGAGACGCAGGGCTTTTCTCTATGGCGGGACAACCGGGCTTTTTTTGAATCCACTGCGCTCCGCTTTTGTCTATCCGCAGAATATCCACGGGCGGCCCGACATACTCGCTGCGCGCGGCAATCTCCGTCTCAATCAGGCGGCGCACGCCTTCCACTACACCGCTGGTCCAGAAGCCGTGCGTCTCTTCCGGCAACCCTTCGATGGCAGCCGTTTCTCCGAACGACTTGACGACAATCTCCTGCCGGCAGTCTGACAGACAATCGTCAGGCACAACGCTCACGCCGATTGTCTGCCTACCAAGCGGCACGGCGCGAAAGCCTCTGACGAACAACAACGGCTGCCCGCCTTCAAAACCCGCCACCAGAATTGTCAGAAACGTCTGGCCGCCTTCCATTTTTTCGCGATACGTCGCAGGGTCGTTCTGTTTGATGTTCGGTAGCTCCGTGAACAGACGCGAGGTGACGAACCCTGTCAGGATGCTGACCTTCTCCGAAAGGCTCGCGGCGGGCCGGAGCGCGAGCGCTTGAGCGGCAAGCTTAACGATGTCGAAGCCTGTGCGACGGTTTCTGGTCATCCCTTCGTAGGCGAAAAAGAGATTGCCCGCCTGAACAATCTTGCATGCCTGATTCGCGGTCGCGCCGCCGAACGTATCCGTCACCTTGCTGTCCGCGCCGATCACTATTTCGCGCGGCGTCTTCACCGCCACGATGGTCGTCGCGGCAGCATGTCCCGCAGTGAATAAAACGAGCGCGAGAAGACGTAGGGCATGCATGGTCATCGGCAGACAGTATATCCGTTCACGAGGTTTTTCCGCTGCAACAATTTTCAGGAAAGAATTTGACAAACCGGCTTTGTTCCTATAAAAGTTGCTGTCTGCCGGAGCGACACTCAAAGGTAGCTTGCCCACCTCCCCGTTTCGCACATGAGAGGAAATGCTCGCGCATTAAGAGTTTAGTTTCAGCGGAACATATTATCCTTTGGCACGCACGTCGGCTCTCTGTAGTCATCACATTCGTTTTCACAGCACGGACAATTCAACCCGTTAAGCTACACGTCATCGCTCATTAACCTTCGGAGGAGATTAGATGAAACGGAAACTGTTTGCCCTCGTCGCAATCCTTGCGCTCGGCCTCGCCCTGATTCTGACCAACCTTAGCTTCGGCAACAGGGCGAGCGCAGATAACGGCGCAGCCGATAACGCCGCTCTCGATTCAAACGCTAAGACAGTCGCAAGTAGCCCGGCTGCGGTTGGGTCGCGCCAGCGCTGCGCCACCAAAGACTTAGACGAAACCACCGCCACGCAGATTCAGACCTCGCTCGACGAATTCAACTCAGGTCGCAATCGGGGCCAGATTAGAAAGTCCGGCGCTGTCAGCATCCCTGTCTATTTTCACGTCGTCAATAAAGGCAAAGGCATCGCCAACGGCGACGTGCCGATGCAGATGTTGCGTGCGCAGGTGGACGTACTGAATGCTTCCTACAGCGGCGCGACAGGCGGCGCAGACACTCCCTACCGTTTCGTGCTCGCCGGAGTTGACCGCACGACGAACGTTAACTGGTTCAACGCCGGGCCGGACACGGCAGCCGAGCGTGAGATGAAGACGGCGCTCCACGTCGGCAACGCGGGCGTGCTCAATTTCTACACCAACAACGCGGGCGGCTTCCTGCTCGGTTGGGCGACCTTCCCTTTCTGGTACGCGAGCGACCCCTTGATGGATGGCGTCGTCTGCCTCTATTCGAGTTTGCCCGGCGGCTCGGAAGTTCCTTATAACGAGGGCGACACGGGCACACACGAAGTCGGCCACTGGCTCGGACTCTTCCACACCTTCCAGGGCGGCTGCGCGGCCAACTACAACGACTTTGTGGCAGACACGCCCTCTGAACGCTCGCCTGCGTTTCGCTGCCCCACGGGCCGCGACTCCTGCCCCGGCCCCGGCGTTGACCCCATTGAAAACTTCATGGACTACACGGACGACCCGTGCATGTACCTCTTCACAGCCGGTCAATCAGCACGCATGGAAGCGCTCACGCTCCAGTACCGCGGACTCTAGCTTTCACGCTTTAACCCCTGTGTGAACAACAAAAAGGAGCGCTCGCCGGAAGCGCTCCTTTTTAACTTTTGAGCCTGAAACTCGAACTTTCGAGTTCAGAACTCCACCTTTCGAGTCTGGAACTCGAAAGGTGGAGTTTAGAACACGGAAATCCGACAAATTTTGTCAGTTATTCGAGTTCTGAACCCGGCTGGTCGAGTTCAGAACCTGAAATTCCGACAAATTTTGTCAGTCGTCCGAGTTCTGAGCCTGAACGTCCGAGTTCTGAACCCCAACTTTCGAGTTCCAGACTCGAAAGTTGGGGTTCAGAACTCGGATTGTACGAGTTTAGAACACGGATTTTTGTGTCCGACCGCTCGTCTACATAACCGAATCAGAGCCAACCCGGTCGCGCCGCGCAACACCTGTGCGATAGGCTGCTTCTTCGACTTCGCGCGAGACGGCTTCGGCCACGCGCTTATCGAAGACCGACGGCACGATGTATTCGGGATGAAGTTCGCTCTCGGTGATGATGCCTGCGATGGCGTGAGCGGCGGCAACCTTCATCTCTTCGTTGATGCGCGAGGCGCGGCAGGCAAGCGCGCCGCGAAAGATGCCGGGAAAGCAGAGCACGTTGTTAATCTGATTAGGATAATCGGAGCGGCCCGTCGCCATCACGGCGACATATGGCGCGGCCTCCTCCGGCATAATCTCCGGCGTCGGGTTCGCCATCGCAAAGACGATGGGCTTGTCTGCCATCTTCTGTAAGTCGTCGGTGGTAATGACGCCCGGCGCTGAGAGACCGAAGAAGACATCAGCGCCCTTCATTGCGTCGTGGACTGTGCCCTGCTCGTTATCAGGGTTGGTGTTCTGCGCGTACCAGTCCTTGACCCAGTTCATGTGCTCACGACGCCCGCGATAGAGCACGCCGTTCTGGTCGCAGCCGACGATGTTCTTCACGCCCGCTTCCATAATAATCTTCGAGCAGGCCACGCCCGCCGCGCCGACGCCGTTGACGACAACCTTAATCTTGCTCATCTCCTTGCCGACAATCTTCAGCGCGTTAATCAACGCGGCCAGCACGACGACCGCCGTTCCGTGCTGGTCGTCGTGAAAGACAGGGATGTTGAGCTCTTCCTTCAGTCGCTCTTCAATCTCAAAGCAGCGCGGAGCACTAATGTCTTCCAGATTAATGCCGCCGAAGGCGGTCGCTATGTTTTTAATGGTCTGCACAATCTCGTCGGGGTCTTTCGTCGAAAGGCAGATGGGAAAGGCGTCAACGCCCGCGAACTCCTTAAAGAGCATCGCCTTGCCTTCCATCACAGGCATCGCTGCGGCCGGGCCAATGTCGCCCAGGCCCAGAACGGCCGTGCCGTCTGTGACGACCGCCACCGTGTTCTTCTTAATCGTCAGGGTGAAGGCTTTTTCGGGGTCGCGGTTGATGGCTTCGCAGACGCGCGCCACGCCCGGCGTATAAGCCATCGAAAGATCGTCGCGCGTCTTCAAGGGCGCTTTAGAGACGACTTCTATCTTGCCGCCAATGTGCATCAGGAAGGTGCGGTCTGAGACGTTGACGACTTCAACGCCGTCTATATCGCGCACCGCACCGATAATCTGTTCGCCGTGCTCTGCGGAAGCGGCGTTGACAGAGATGTCGCGGATAACGGAGTCTGGCCCGACGCTGACGATGTCAATTGCGCCGATGTCGCCTCCGGCACGACCGATGGCGGTCGTCAATTCGCCGAGCGTTCCAGTGCGGCTCGACAGCTTCACGCGCAAAGTCAAACTATTGCTGGCGCTGGGTGTGTTGGGCATTGTTTCTGCTGCGTCCCGATTTTTTTTTCAGGTTGAATATTGCAAAGGGGCTAATGAAGCGCACTCTAACGCTAATGCGCGCCTCGCGCAAGCGCTATCAATAATAGTGCAGCGGCAACTTTAAAAGATGACTCTGAATAACTTTAAATCGCCTGCTCGCTAACCTATTTCTTTGAGCAGGCGCGCCATCTCTTTCAGAGCAGCTTCGTTCACATCGTTCTTTGCAGCAAGTTGCAGCGAGCGAAGGCCGAGCAAAGCGTAGGCGGCTAGTGCCGCGCTGTCTGTCTGCGAGCGAAGTGCTGCGAGATGACGGCGCATCGTCTCCACATCGGCGCGAGCGAATGTGCCGGTCAGAGCGCGAGCGGGCGTGCGCGTCGCAAGATTCTCAACCGTGCTGCGGACGAGAGGCAGCAGTACGGCCCGCGCACGTTTTTCGTTGAGGCCGCAAAGCCGTAGCATCTCAGTCGCTATCTGGAAGAGCGCGGTCATGTGGCCCGAAGCCATGACGGCCGCCGCGTGATAGAGCGCCTTGTCCTTCGTGTTAACGGAAAAACTCTGCGCGCCCAGACGACGCACGAGCGTGCGAGCAAGATTAACGGCACGACGGTCGCCCTCAATGCAGTAGAAGGCCGCTCTCAAACTCAAAGCCCCTTGCAGGGGGTCGCTGATTGAGATGAGCGGGTGCAGCGAACCCGTGGCAAAGCCTGCGTCCCTCAAATCAGATAAAGCGTCGGAAGAGAGAGCGCCGCTCGCGTGCAGAATGGTGCAACCGTCGCGTCTTTGTTGTGGACGGAGAATCACGGCCAGTTGGGCAGAGGTGTCTGCGATGCAATCGTCGGGCGTTGTGATGAAAAGGAGGCGACTGGGTGGAAGTTGGCCCAGTTGTGCAGAGCTGAGCGCGAGGGGGCCAGCGCCGGAGAGGCGTGCGGCGCGGCGTGCGCTTGTGAGGCTGCGTGCGACGACTGCTTCAATCGTGTATCCGCAGAGGGAGAGAGAGCGTGCGAGCGCCGTGCCGAGCCGTCCAGCTCCGATGATGGAGACGGTCGTGGCGTGTTCTGGAGGATGATTTTTGTGTCCCGGTTGTGCCGCGCGCGGAGCAAGTTTAGCCGTCATGGCCGTCCGTTTCGTTGACGACATCAACGAGCGCAGGGTAGCCGGGCAAATCATCTAGCCATTGCTTGAGCCGGGCCTGAAGCTCGTCGCGCGTCATTAGTCCATAGCCGGTGGCCGGGATGTTGACGCGCAGAGGCGGCACGGCCGTCTGCTGCAAAGCGCGCTCGATGAGTTGGATTTCGAAGGGAGAGAGAGGCGAGGGCGCGCGTCCTTCGGCAAGCGCTGAAGCCAGAGAGCGTGCGCGGCCGCCGTTGCCATTATTGCCGGACGCCGCTTCCTCCGCTGCCAGAGCATCCAGGGCCTGCGCGAGCGGCTTGCCCCAGAAGGAGAGCGCGCGGCGATGAGCCGCCAACCCACGCTGCAAGACTTCCTCCAACGCCTGCGGCAAACGCCGGAGCGCTTCTGCGTGGGCCAGGCGGAAGGAACAGCCGCAGAAGGGCTGCGTCATCAACAACTGCCTGACGGGCAGCGCGCAGTGGGCCGCGCGCGAGCGTTGCAGGAGGCGCGTGGCTTCCTCCCAGTAAGTTTTGTTAACGATGCCGAGTTGCGAGAGCGCTTCGAATTCCCGGAAGTCGTCGCGGCGCAGGAGTGCCGCGATGGCGTCAGAGCGCGCGCTGCTGTTCATCGCTTCATCATGCGCGTTGTCGTAGTGTTCTCTATAGCGCTGGTGGAATTCGCGCCAGAGAAGGTCGAAGCGCCTGTTAGATTCCTGCTCGAAGAGGCTGTGAACGTCGTCCGATATCACTAACAACTCGCGGCGTGCGCTCTCTATCTCGCCCTGCGCGGTCGGCTCGGCCAGCGAGAGAAACGCGCGTGCGGAGACGCGCGCAGCGAGTCCGTCGGTCAGGAGCTTGAGTTTAGCGAGTTGGTCTTGATGACGGTTAAACTGTTCGAGCGAATCACCGAAGGCATCGGCGACGCGCTGCAAGCCCTCTTCAAGCGAGATGGTGTCGGCCAGTAGCGTCTCGATTGATTCGGCCGCCGAGCCGAAACTCCTGCGCACGGCCTGCGCCAATCCCCAGACGCGCGTCGTCAATCCCTCTTCCGGCAGCGCATCATACTTTTCCAGCAGCGCGCTCTCGCGCCAATCCCTGACCCACTCTGAGAGCGCCGCGCGCACAGCGCCGCGTGCATCCGGCTCGGCAATGGAGGCAAGCTCTTCGCGGCCCGTGAGCAGCCGCGCCCACGCTGTTAATTCTTCAGCGCTGTGCAAGAGCGTGGCGACGCGCGCAACGCCTGCAATCTCGTCCCAGCGCAGCTTGAGATCGAGCGTGCGACGGCTGATGCGGTCGCCCGTTAAGGTGACGAGCTCTATGCGCCTTTGCGCGACGAGCGCTGCGAGAATCAGGTATTGAGACTCACGCTCCAATCCGTAAGGCTCACTCTTCAACTTCCGCGAGACGGCATCGAGCGGCACGACCTCGCCGCCCGCCGCATCCGTCATCGCCAGGACTTCCCTCACCCAGGGCTTCTTCAAAGCCTGATCGCCGACCTCAATCGTGTAGCTGCCGCCGCGCAAAGAGGCCAACCCGAGAGGCTCTGCAAAGACGCGCGCCAGTTCCTGCACGCTCGCTTCCTGCTGGTTTGCGCCGCCGAACAGACCGTTAACAAGGCGTGCGACCTCCGTTTCGCCGAGAGTCTCCGTAAACTCAGGATGCGACGGATAGCGCGACGCGAAGAGAGGATTGAGCATTTCCGCTAACGCAACTCTGAGCGTCGCGGCGGCACGCGCTTCGTTAGTGAAAGAGCGTGCGGCCTCATTAATCAAGAGCTGTCCGCTGTCTAGATAAGCGTGTGACCAGAGACGCTCTGCGAGCGCTGTGTGCGTGCGTTCGGCGGCGCGCGCCGTCTCGCCAAACTGCGCGAAGAGCGAATTATCTTTCCGCAGAGCGAGCAGGCGATGCAGCGTCTCTCTTTCTTCGTCGGAGAGCGTCGCCGGTTGCCAGACGGCGAAAGATTGATGCGCGGACGGAACAATCTCCTGAAGAGCGCCGCCTGCGACAGAGCCTCCGGCCTCCGCGCTGCCGTTACTCAACGGCGAGAGGATGGTTAACTCCCAGTCGTAATCCGCCTCTGCGTTCGTCGTCGGAGAAGGATGGACGGCTTGTGCGTCGTCAGCCGTAGGCTGTTGCCAGTTAACGCGACCACGGCGAACAGTTCCGCGCCAGATGATGTCAAAATCAACCGTGCTTGTTTGTAAATCGGCGGTCGTAGCAGTCGTTGATTCATTTGCGCCGCGTTCCGTCTCGATTGCTTCGGTTTGAAAAGGCCAGTCTTCAAAACGTGCGCGTGCGATTGTGCGGAGCAGCGCGCCGAGGGCCGCAGAATTGGCTGTGGTGCGCTCCATCGCTTCTGCGAGGGCCACGCTGAATCCGCTCGACGCGCTTATCTGGAAGCGATAGCGCATCTCGCCGCCCTCTTCGCTCGCGCGCAGGGCGTTCTTTGACGCGGCGGCAAAGCGCACGAGCATTTCGTCTATGCGTTCGACCGCGACGGCGGGCTGCTTTTCGTCGTAAATCAGGAGCGCCGCGCCCAGCTCACGCGCCGTCGCGCCGCGCCCGTCGAGCGAGAGAATGAAGAGGCCCTTGAGAATCAACTTGGCCTGAAGGCGCTGCATCATCGGAAACTGCCCGACCGCATGCGTCGCCAGTTCATCATAGGCTGCGAAAGCTTCCTTCAGGTCTTCGGCTTTGCGCAGGTCATACTCCGTGCGGTCGAAGACTTCATCGAGCACGACAAGCGAGAGCGCCGGACGATTAGTTGCACGAGCGCCTGCTGCGGCCGCGAAAGGCAGGAAACCAAACGTCGGAACGTAGAGCCTGACGGCCGGCGCGACATCCGCTACCAGCGGGTGCATCGGGTAGATGGACGTAAAACGCGGCTCGCTCCAGTTGAAGCCCGGCACGGCTGCGCGCAAGGTCAGGTAAAGGTCGTGAAGGGCGGCGCGGGCCTGCGCGTTTTTATGGAAGAGATGCGTGTCAACAATCCTGTAGAGATGCTCAGGGTCTAGGTAATCAATCTGGAAAGTGCCGCTCAGGGCGACGTTTGCTCCGTCAGCGCCCGCGATGTCGTCATCCAGCGCCAGCGCTATAAAGGCGCTGACGTGTTGTGTGGCGCGGGCCAGTTCGCTCAGGAGCGGGCCGTCGTCGCGCTCGACGCGTCCCTCGCGGCCAAAGGCCGTATCAACCAGCAGCACGAGCGGCGAGTCTGCCATGCGCGCGGCCACAGCCAGCAGCACCGAAGGCTCGTGCTCCCACTCGGTTTCGTCGCCGCCAAAGACCCTTGCCAGCGCCACGCGTATCTCCTCTATCAGGGATGGGCGCGTGCCGCGCTCGACGCGTGCGACCGTGTAGCGACGGCTCAAGAGACGGCGGGCGCTCGTGCCGACGTGTGCGTCCGTAATGGTGTGGCGGAGTTCGGGGTAGGCTGCGAGCGCGCCGAAAACGGCTAAGGTGTGGCTTTTGCCGACGCCGCGCAGGCCCGCAAGGGCGCGTGCTGCGCCGCGCGTTCGCGGCAAATCGGCCAGCGTGTCGAGCCAGCGGGCGAGCAAATCCGAGGTAACGTCTGTGAAATGGTATGCGGCCAGCGCGCGCGGCGGGTCACTGGCGTAATTCTGTACTTCGTCGAAAACCTGCGGCTCAACGAAATCCTTAATCTTATCCTGAGCACGTTTCAACGCTTGTTGCTCTCCGGGGATGAGGCAATCAGGGGCCGTCATTCTAAGCACTTTTGACTGTAGCACGCGCCAGCCAGAGCGCGCAATCTTTATACTTTTCCGCCCCGCTGCTGCTATAATGAACGGGCGAAGCACAACTGAACAATGACGGAGCGCACGCGCACGCGCCCCATTTTAAGGGGCGCAAAGCAGCAACGCCCGCGCAACCCTCGCGCAGGCGGGAAGCATCATAGATGGGCGCGCCCAACAGACAGTCAGAGCAGTTTTTGACTTCCTTCGCACGAGACGCGCCCCCTTTGTGGAAACTTTAGTATTTACGTCGCGCCCTCGAAGCTCCGAAAGCTTCAGCGCGGAAACACAAAAGAAGCGACGCACGCTCCCTGCTGCTTCTTTCAACCGGCCATTTCAGTTTTTGGAGGCTTTTCGACATGAATAGTCGCTCACCCCGCGCGTTGACGGCTCTCTTGCTGGCCCTGTCTCTCTGGACGAGCGCCATCGGAGCCGCCGCGCAGCAGCAGCCGCAAACCCAACCGCAAGAGCAGCAGTCGCAGGAAAAGAGCGCGAAAGAGCAGAAAGACCAGAAGGCGTCCGCGCAAAAGACGCCGACGAAAAACGCTGGCAAGCCGCTCTCGAAGAACGAAGACCCGAACATGATCGGGAAGCGCAACATCAACAGCGGCATCATCGCCAAGATGAGCGGTTCGCTGGAAAAGGAAGTCGCCCTCGGACGCCAGATTGCCGCGCAGCTCGACAAGGAAAACAAGTTTATCGAAGACCCTGTGATTACGGAGTATGTCAACCGGGTCGGCCAGAATCTAGTCATTCATTCGGACGCCAAAGTGCCATTCACGATTAAGGTCGTGGATTCCGACGAGGTCAATGCCTTCGCTCTTCCGGGCGGATTCTTCTACGTCAACAAGGGATTGATTCTGGCTGCCGACAACGAGGCGGAACTGGCGGGCGTGATGGCGCATGAGATCGCACACGTCGCCGCGCGCCACGCCGTCGAGAATCAGACCAAAGCCAGTTTGCTTGAGTACGGTGCGCTGGCCGGTTCGATTTTCCTGGGCGGTATTCCGGGCCTGATTTTCCAGAACACAGCGGGCCTCGGCCTTCTCGCTTCGTTTATGAAGTTTAACCGCAACGCGGAAGCGGAAGCCGACAAGCTCGGCGTGCAGTATCTATATGCTGCCGGTTATGACCCGAGCGGGCTGGCGACGATGTTTGAGAAGCTTGCGGCGAAGAATAAGAAGAAGCCTGGCTTTATCGCCAAAGCCTTTGCGACGCACCCGCAGCCGCCAGACCGTCGAGAGGCGACGCTGGCCCTCGTTGCGCGTTTTCCTGAGCGCGAGGAATACATCGTCAGCACATCGGAGTTTCAACGCGTGAAAGCTCGCCTGATGCGCCTTTCAAACGCGCGTGCGACGACAGCAGGCGACATCTCCAACAGAGACGACGGAGCACCGGGCCGCCCGACGCTCAAGCGCCGTCAGCCGCAGGGCGAAGATTCGACCGGCACGTCCGACAGCACGCAGAAGCCTTCGGACTCCAAGCCAACGGACGCGCCGAAGCTCAAGCGCAATACGGACGACGGAACCGACGGGACGCGACCTTAAGAATAGTCTTGATTTGGGAGCGACGGCCCATGAAGCCGGAGCTCTGAATTAAGAGCCACTTTAACAACATCGAGAGGCCCGGCAGTTTGACGGCTGTCGGGCCTCTCGCATGTCCTGTGGGGTGAGCGTTGCGCGTTCAGCTTGACATTTTTCGGAGCATTTCTGTATTCTACCCGTTCGCGTTTTAGACGCTTTAACCAGAGAGAGTTATCCATGTCAACATACTTTCCGAGCGGGACTGGTCTCGCTGAAAATCGCAAATGGCACGTCGTTGACGCGGCGGGGCAAACGGTCGGCCGGCTGGCAACCGAAGTCGCAAGTCTTTTGTCGGGCAAGCGTAATCCGCAATGGACGCCCTTCATGGACATGGGCGACCACGTTATCGTTATCAACGCCAGCAAGGCCGTCTTCAAAGGCTCTAAGGCAGAGCAGAAGGTCTATCGCCATCACACGCTCTATCCGGGCGGCTTGCGCGAGATTTCCGTCAAAGACCAGTTTGCTAAGCACCCTGAGCGCATCATCGAGTCGGCCGTCAAAGGGATGCTGCCGAAGAATAAGCTGGGCAAAGCAATGGCGAAGAAGTTGAAGGTCTACAGGGACGCCGACCACCCGCATGCAGCCCAGAGACCGCAACCCCTCGTCATCACCCCGCGCGAAAGCAAACCCGAATAAGCAAACCAGAAGCGATTAGATTTGAGAAGGAAGACGAAAAGCTGTGGCTGAGATTCAATATTATGGAACGGGGCGGCGCAAGACTTCGACGGCGCGCGTCTACTTGCGTCCCGGCGCGGGCGAAGTCAAGGTTAACAAGAAACCTTTCGAGCAGTATTTCCCGAACGAAACGCTGCGCATGATTATTCGCCAGCCGTTGCAGTTGACCGAGACGGCGAACAAGTTTGACATTCTCGTCAACGTCATCGGCG
Organism: Pyrinomonadaceae bacterium; assembly: GCA_036382855.1. GTDB lineage: Bacteria > Acidobacteriota > Blastocatellia > Pyrinomonadales > Pyrinomonadaceae > DASVTR01. The sequence continues at coordinate 124,124 of DASVPO010000014.1, forward strand.
GCGGCCCTGCGGGTCAGGCCGGTGCGATTCGACACGGCATCACGCGCGCCCTGATGGAATTCAACGCCGACCTGCGACCGACCTTGAAGCACGCCGGGCTGGTCACGCGCGACCCACGCATCAAGGAACGCAAGAAGTACGGACAGAAGGGCGCACGCAAGCGCTTCCAGTTCTCGAAACGGTAAGAAGTAATGAGTGATAAGTAATGGGTGATGAGTTAAAAACAACTGCTCATTACTCATCACTCGTTACTCATCACTGTTCTTATTCCATTGTCGTCATCTTGATTGGTTGCTTTCCCTTGTCGTGGGAGGTTGACTTGAGTTGGCGGCGAGTACATTAAACCAACACTTAAGAAGGAGATTCTCTTTTGGCTTCGGTGACGATGAAAGAACTCTTGGAGGCCGGTGTACACTTCGGCCACCAGGTCAGGCGCTGGAATCCGAAAATGAAGGAATACATTTTCGGCGAGCGCAACGGCATCTACATTATTGACCTTCAGAAGACGCAGCGCATGTTTCGCGACGCCATCCAGTTTGTGACAAGCTTGGTGGCGGAAGACCGCGGCAAAACGGTGCTCTTCGTCGGCACAAAACGGCAGGCGCAGGACGCCATACGCGAAGAGGCTGCGCGCTCAGGCCAGTACTACATTAACCAACGCTGGCTCGGCGGCCTTCTGACCAACTTCCAGACCGTGCAGAAATCCATCAAGCGCCTCAAAGACCTCGAAGCGATGCACGAGGATGGGCGCTACGAGAAGATGACGAAGAAGGAGCGCATCAAGCTCGACCGCGAACGCGAGAGCCTAGACAAGAATCTTTCGGGCATCAAGACGATGACGCGCCTACCCGATGCGGTCTTCATCATTGACGTTAAGAAGGAAGAGATTGCCGTGGCGGAAGCCAATCGCCTCGGCATCCCTGTCGTTGCCGTAGTTGATACCAACTGCTCGCCCGAAGGAATTGATTACATCATTCCCGGCAACGACGACGCGCTTCGCGCCGTGCGCCTCTTTGCGTCGCGCATAGCAGATGCCGTTCTTGAAGGACAGCAGATGATTACCGAAGGCGGCGAAGCTGCGGAAGCGGAAGGAACAACAGGCGAAGAGGCCGGAGCAGCGGAGGGCGATGGCAGCCGTCCGCGCAGGCGTGCGAGCGCAAGCGGCGATAATACAAGCAGCGTGACCACGAGCCGCGACCCCGGACGCGAGGCCGAGAACGCAACAGACATGGGCGCAGCCGCGCCTTCTGCGGAGACGCAAACCTCCGTGCCCGGCAATCAGGGCTTTGGAAAGACGGGCCAGCAGCCTGACAGCACGGGCGACCACCCGCAGGCTGGCACGGGTGCTCCTGTTCGCGGAGCCGACGGCGGCGGTGATGATGAAGGCAGCCTGCCGCGTCCTGATAATGCCGCGCAGGAAAAAGGCGCGGAGTCTGTCGGCGCAGCGAAGTAGATTAGAACAAACAGGATTCAACTTTTTCGGCGAGCGCAGCCCTCTGATGCGGAACCAGACCGCCGGGCTGCGCAAATTTTTTATACAGGCAGATTAATTCTGACTTCGTTTTTGAGGAGATGTTATGGCAGAGATTACGGCGGCGGCAGTCAAAGCGCTGCGAGAGAAGACCGGCGCGGGCATGATGGAATGCAAGAAGGCGCTGACTGAAGCCGAGGGCAATGAAGAGAAAGCGATTGAGGTCTTGCGCAAGCGTGGCCTGGCGGCGGCGGGCAAGGCTGCCAGTCGCATTGCGGCCGAAGGCGCGGTCGGTTCTTACATTCACATGGGCGGGAAGGTCGGCGTGCTCGTCGAGGTCAACTGCGAGACAGACTTCGTTGCGCGCGGCGAAGAGTTTCAGCAACTCGTCAAGGATGTCGCGATGCACATCGCGGCAGCCGAGCCGCGTTATGCGTCGCGCGATGAAGTGCCCGCTGACGTTATCAGCAAAGAACGCGAGATAGCGCTGGCCCAAGCCAAGAACGATCCGAAGAATGCTAACAAGCCGGAGCAGGTGTTTGAAAAAATCGTGGAGGGTCGCCTCAATAAGTTTTACGAAGAGACTGTGCTGACAGACCAGCCTTTCGTGAAAGACCCTGCCAAGACTGTCGGTGAACTGGTGACGGAGAAAATCGCCAAGACCGGCGAGAAGATTACGATTCGCCGCTTCACGCGGTATAAAATGGGCGAAGGTCTTGCCAGGCGCGACGACGATTTCGGCGGCGAAGTGGCCGCGCTCTCAGGACAATAAAACAGTCCAAGGTCTAACGTCCAAAGTCCAAAGTCAAAAACGAGGCTTTCGGACTTTGGACTTTGGACCTTGAGCTTTGGACTTGAATCAATGACGACAGCCGCAGAGACCACACAAGACGCGGAAGCAAAAAGCCCTGCCTATCGCCGTGTCCTCCTGAAGATTTCGGGCGAGGCATTGATGGGCGCGCAGAATTACGGCATTGACGTTGATGTCGCGCGCACGGTTGCCGGAGAGATTAAGGGTGTACGCGACAAGGGTGTGGAAGTCGCCGTGGTTGTCGGCGGCGGCAATATCTTTCGCGGCGTCTCGAAGAGCGCGGGCAACATGAATCGTTCCAGCGCCGACTACATAGGGATGCTGGCGACGATTATGAACGCCGTTGTGCTGCAAGACGCGCTGGAAAAGATTGACGTTTACACGCGCGTCATGTCGGCCATCGAGATTCCCCAACTGGCAGAGCCTTTCATACGCCGTCGCGCCATTCGCCATCTCGAAAAGGGGCGCGTCGTCATCTTCGCAGCCGGAACGGGCAATCCATATTTCACGACTGATTCGGCCGCAGCCCTGCGCGCGCTGGAAATCAAGGCCAACGTCATTCTCAAGGCGACGAAGGTTGACGGCATCTACACTTCCGACCCGGTTAAAGACAGAACTGCGACGCGTTATGATTGCATCACGTATCAGGAAGTCCTTGAGCAGCAGTTGAAAGTGATGGACGCCTCGGCCATCTCCCTCTGTATGGACAACAACCTGCCCATCATCGTCTTCAACATGCGCACGCCCGGCAACATCATGCGCGTCGTCATGGGCGAAGAGAATGTGGGCACACGCGTCTGTGTGGAAAGAAAGTAATGAGTAATGAGTGATGAGTAATGAGTAAAAACAGATAGCTTGCTTCTCATCACTCATCACTGAAAATTTTTCGGAGAAAAATTTTATGAGTGAGAAAGATGTTATCAAAGATGCTCGCCCACGGATGGAGGCGGCGATTGAAGATGTGCGGCGCAAGCTGGCGACCGTGAGAACGGGCCGCGCGGCCGTCAGCCTGCTCGATTCCGTGATGGTTGAATACTACGGCACGCCGACGCCGCTCAACCAGATGGCCTCCGTGCATGTCCCCGAACCGCAAATGCTGACCGTCCAGCCGTGGGACCAGACGCAGTTGGGCGCGATAGAGAAAGCGATTCGCGCAGCCGACCTCGGCCTCAACCCTTCAAACGACGGCAAGCTCGTCCGCATCCCGATTCCGCCCTTGACCGAAGAACGCCGCAAGCAACTGGCTAAGCAGGTGCATGAGATTGCCGAAGACCATCGCACGGCCGTGCGCAACATACGCCGCGATGCCAACGACCGCCTCAAGAAGATGCTCAAAGATAAAACGATCTCCGAAGACGCAGAGCGCGACGGCCTCGACGAGGTGCAGAAGATGACCAACACCTACATAGGCAAGATTGACGAACTGGCGAAGACGAAGGAACAGGAGATTCTGAGCGTCTAAGTAAGGTAAAAGTAAAAAGGTAGAAGGTAAAAGGAAGAGAAAGAAGTAAAGGGAAGATGAGAGCCATGCTCCTCGTCTTCCCTTTTGCCTTTTACCTTTTTACTTTTACCTTATTGCGTCGGGATGGCAAACACGTCGTTGTCGAGCGGTTGATTGACTTTCGCCTCTTTGACTTTGTACTCGATGAAGAACGTGCCGCGCGGAGTGTCGAGCGCTTCTGTGTAGTTGTAGGAAACGAGCACGCCGTCAACCAGAGTCAGTTTCTTGCGCTCCGTGCCGAACGTTAGGCCGTCGAAGCCGAAGCTGAAGTTGACGACGCGGCCCGTTGCGGCTTCGATGTAAAAGTCCGTCGCGTTGCCCTCAGAATCCGTGATACGGAAAGCACGCTGCTTCTTCTTGTCGGGCAGGGCCGAGACGGTGTAGCCGGGCTGGTCGAATTTCGAGAGCATGTACATGCCGAATTTGTTGACCGGCGGAGGATTGAAGCCGGGCATGTTGCTGTAGGAATTCTGCCCGTCGTAAATCAGACGAATCAGGGGAGGCGCAGGAGGCTCTGCGCGTATCTCGCGGCGCGAGCGCACGCCGGACGTTATCATGTAAAACTTGGCGGGCAACGCAAACGAAGAGTTGGGCCCATAGAGGTCTGCGGAGCCGCTGATGACAAGGCTTGTCATGCTGCGAAACTTTTCGCCGCCCTCGGCATTGAAAGCGGCCCGCGCCAAATCAACGGGAGCGGTGGCCGGTGTAATAGTGATATTGACGCTGCCCGTTGCGGCAGGCGTTGCGACGGAAACACTCGCTTGCGTGCCCGCCGTCTTCTCTTTTTCCTGCGCCGTTGCCATCACGGAAACAGAGAGCAGGAGCGAGAGCAGCAAGCCCGCGCCAGCCATTATCTTTTTCATCAGAATAATCCTTTCATTAAAGCAACCGCTTCCCGTTTAGAAGTTGAAGCGAAGCTGCGCGATGATGCGACGATTGCCAGCAGCCTGACTGCCGAAATTGCCGCCTCCTCCACCAAAGCCACCGAAGCCGCCGTTAGTCGAAATAGACTCACCGAAGAGCTCTGAGCTCAGGTTGCCGACGGGCGTTCCCTCGTTAGTCCGATTAAAGATATTCTGAAACTGAACGGAAAACGTCAAGCTGTAAGGCTTCTCCCCACTGCCTCCGCCGAAACCCGCGAGGCCGGTGCTCTGGCTGCGACTGCCGCCGCCACTACTACTACTGCGGCCGCCGCGACTGCCGCCCGGAACAGACGGCACATTGCCGCTCGCGCCGCGCCTGCCCGTAGCGCCCGGCGCAGCGCTTCCCTGCCCCGGCTGCTCTCCTCCAGCCGCAGCGCGGTTCGCTCCCGGCACACTCCCGAAGCTCCACGTGCGGCTGACGCGCAGATTAACTGAAAAGAAAGCAGGGCCTTCGCCGTAGTTGCGCGGAACTAACTCTTCACCGGGCAGCGGAGCGAGATTGAAGTTGCCGAAGCGTGTGCAGCGTATGTTGGGGTTGCTGCAATCCGCGCCCTGCGGAGCAAACGAAGGCCGCTCGCTAAAGACCTTATCGCCGTTTGTATCGCGCCCTGTTGTGATATTGAACGGGCGGCCTGAGGTCGCGACGATAAACGGAGCGAGGCTCACCTTGCCCCACGGCAGATTGAGATTCCCGGCGAAGGTGAAACGGTGACGAACATCAAACGAAGCGCGTCCAAACTCGCCCGTCAAATCATAAGAGTTAGCAGGGAAAAGATTGGTGCTGCCCTGTCCATCCGTGTCATTCTTGAGCTTCGCCAGCACGTAGCTCGTGAAGAACGAGACGTTGCGGCTCAAGCGATTCTGGAAGCCGACGAACAGTTGGTTCATCACGAAATTGCCGCTCGATTCAAACTGGTAAACCTCACCGATATTGCCAAGCGGGCGGACGCCAGAGTCAGGGTCGCCGGGCGTGAAAGTTCCGGGCAGCGGCGCGTTGATGTCGCGCGCACGGACAACGTGACGGATACGGAAGTTGAAGAGGCCGACGAACATCGTCGTCCGCAAAGGCAGTTGCCGCTCCACCTGAAGCCCCGCCGTGTAGACGGTCGGAGCTTGCAGGTCATCGGCCACGCGCCACGTAATCTGCGGCAGTTGCGCAAGCTGGTTGAGCGACGGAATGTTTGGGAACACGACCGAGTCGAGCACGTCCGTGTCCGTAATGATGAACTGTTGCTGGTTGATGCCGTTGGCGCGATTAGAGAGCAGCGTCGAGTTTTCGTTGAAGCGATTGTAGAAGATGCCGACGCCGCCGCGAATGACGGTCTTGGGCGGGCGTCCCGTCGTGCCGCCGCTGCCGGGCGACCATGCGAAAGCAAATCGCGGCGCGAAATTGAAGTTGCTTCCGATGTTGGTCTGGCCCTCGTAGCGCAGTCCCATGGAGAGCGTCAGATTCGGACGCACGCGCCAGTCGTCCTGAATATAGAGGCCGTAGTCCGTCTGGCTCACAGTCGCCTCAGGGTTGCCGGTCGAGATGGTGAGTTGCGTCGGGCCGCCGCCGGTGGCGCGAATCTCCGCGGGCGTGAGTCCCTGTTGCTGTCCGAGCAGTGTCAGGCGATAGCGCTCGATGCTGGTGAGGCCGGGGCCGCCAGCGAAGACGTATGTGCCGCCGAAATTGTTTGGAGCGAAATCCTTGATGCGCACGGTGCGCACGCGCCCGCCAGCCTTCAAGGAATGATGTGCTCCCCAGAGCCACGAAGTGTAGTTCTGTAGCTCGAAGCGTTCCTCCTTATTAAAGGATTGGCCCACCTGCGAGCCGCCGCCGATGAAAGCTTCGAGCACGTTGATGGTCGGCAGCGTGTTGTTGCCGTCGCGCTCTGAGCGCGAGCGTATGTACTGGAAGCGCGTTTCGTTAATCACGGTCGGAGACAGCACAGCCGTTTCCGTCAACTGGAAAGTCTGCTGCGTGTTCCTCGTATCGAAGGCGCGTTCCTGCAAGGAGAAGCCACCGATGCCAGAGTTTTCCGTGTTGCCGCGATTGTATGTATAACGCGCGATGAGCGTATTCTTCTCGTTTAACTGGTAATCGAAGCGCGGGCTAAAGGTGGTCGTGCGACGCGGGACGAGCACGCCCTGTCCGATAGCGACGATGTTGAAGGCGGGATCGAGCACGGTCGCTAGAATCAACTCGTTGTCGTCTGCCTCGCGCCGCTCGAAGTCCACGAAGAAGGATGCTTTCTTAGAGATGATGGGCCCGCTCAGATTGCCGCCATACTGGCGAAACTGAAAAGCAGGGCGGTTGCTCGAAAAAGGATTTCTGGCATTCAAGCTCTCGTCGTTGAAATTGAAGAAGGCACTGCCGCGCAGTTTGTCCGTGCCCGGTTTCGTGAAAATGTCTATGCGCCCGCCGCCCGGCTGGTCGTTTTCGGCTGCGAACGGATTCTGGTTAATGCGTATTTCGCGGATGGATTCTTTCGGCGGCATACGCCCGCCCGTAAAGCCGTCAATAAAAATCTGCCCGCCGTTTGGCCCGGCCGATGGGCCAGCCAACGCTTGCAGGGCGGCAGCCAACTCGTCAGGGTCATCCGGCAAAGCATCCAGGTCCTGGCCTTTCAGCACGACCTGATCGGCGTTGTTCTCAGGCTCGGTGCTGACGGGCGTTTCGGATGCGACCGTGACTCTCTGCTCTTCAATCGTCACGCCGAGCTTAACGTCGAGCGCGTCGCGGCGTCCGGCTGCGACATCAACTTCCGCGTTTTCGTAGACGGCGAAGCCTGCGGCCTGCACGTTCACGTTGTAGCGTCCGGGCGCAAGACCGCTGACGGTATAGACTCCGTCATCATTTGTCGTCGCGGTCTTCTGTGTGCCGCTCTGGTCCGTGACCGTAACGGTCGCGCCGATGATGACGCCGCCGAATTCATCCGTCACAACGCCGCGTAGTGTGCCCGTTGCCTGTTGCGCGAAAACCGCTTGGGCCGAAACCAAAAGGGCCAGCAGCAACGCGATAGAGAGGCTGCGCTTGAGCGTGTTTGTAAATAGATTCATAGCCTGTGTTCTCAAAAAAGATGCTTCTCTGTACGGAAAGCCTGACGCTTATCAATGGACTGCGCCGGTTTCAGAGTTGAAAGCCCACATCTGGAATTTAAACTTTCAGTGGAATTCAAACTTTCAACTCTGAGATTTGAACTTTCAATTCTGTTGCTTCTGCGTCTAGGGCAGACCGATGCCGAAGTCGAGACCCGTGTTCGACTGTGGTCTTTGCTGTTGTCCGGCTGCGGGAGCGGCCGACTGCCGCGCCTGCATCGCATTGAGCAGCGGCTCAACGCCCGAGACGACCGCAATCGCCGTCACACGTCCAGGCTCAGCGCCCGCCGTGCTGGAAACGATAATCATGTCGCCCGCCTTTAATTCGGCCAAAGTGATTGTGGGCAGACGTTCAAGAATCTCCTGAAAGTCAACTCCACCGCCGCCTCCACCCATGCGACCGCCGCCACCTGGACCACCCGCGCCACTACCACCCGGCCCGCCCGCAGGTCTTTCGCCGCCGGGGCCGCCTTGCGAAGGACGCCCGCCGCCCGCTTGTCCCGGCCCGCCGGGACCTGCGCCGCCGCCCATACGCATCGCCAGCATCGCAGCCATCTCAGGCGGGATGCGGCGTAAAACCGAATCAGGGCGAATGGCAACAGTGACGGGCTGTTTGCTGGTCAGGTCGTTAAGCTTGACTTCGTTGGCCGCCGCATTGACGGCGAGCACAGGGCCGCCGACGGTGCGGAATGAACCTGAGACAATCTCTTCCGGCGTGAAGCGTGCACCGTCCGGGCTCTTGTCTCCGAGGGCGCGCAACTGGTCTCCGACCTTCAACTCTGCGAAAGAACTGGGCTTCGCATCGCTGAACCTGACAGAGTCAGGCTTGTAACGACGGAACGTAACGTTAGCTGCCGAGGCGTTGATGATTACGGGCTGCGGGGCAGGCCCACGCCCGCGCATCGTCACTGTAATCTCTTTCGTGTCCGCGTTGAGCGCGCTGATGACGCCGGCGATGCCGCGCCGTTGCCATTCCTCACGGTCGCGCTCCTGCTTCTTCGCAATGTCTGCCTTCGTCATCACAATCACGATGCGCGCCGGAACAGATTTTTTGTCGTCGGCCACTTTGCCGCGCGCGAAAACGCGGTCGCCAAGCCCTACATCCGTCGCAGCAATCTTCGTAGCTTTGTCCAGCGTCTTCTCGCCGGGAGGGATACGCATATAGACGGTCGCATCGTTTACGCTGACAGCGACGATTGACCCTGCATCTGTCTTGACGGTCATCTGCCTGGCCGTCATGTCAATAGTTGTGACTTCACCGATGACGCCGTTCGGCGTGACCCCGGCATCGGCCGAGGTTTGCGCAGTCGTCGTGTTTGATGAGGACGGCGTCTGTCCGCTCGTGCTCGCGGCAAGCATGAGCGCCAGCATGAAGACTATCAAAGGCTTTTTCATTAATTCTTCCTCGCTTCTCCGGGAAACGCGCAGGCAGTTGATGCACGTCTGTCTTGTGGCAAAAATTTCGGTTGGAGATAATTATTGCCGCTACTACCAAAACGAGCGGCCGGATAAATTATTACGCTCAGGCAGCAGCTAATGTTCATTAAAATGGATTCAGGAAGCTGCCAATCCGGCCACCCGTCGCAGCCTGAAATTACTGAAAGGCCGATGAGAGCGGCTGAAGGTCTCGGGGATGATTGAAGGCGCTCAGGCAAAAAGTTCCACAAAAGCTATGAGAACCGCAGGCCCGGCGCTCCATTTTGATGCTCGTTTGCTCGTAAAGTTGTACAAACCTTCAGGCCCGACGAGGACAAACTTTCCCCTTCAGCTTTTAGACGCGCGATTAACGCTTTCAGTTACATTATTTTATTAAGTCAGAAGGAAGAAGAGGCGGGAGGCTGCGACCTTTGAGAAATCGGATGCGAAGCCTTATCAGGCACGCTTCCAGCCGACGCGATAGCGGGCCGTGAGCGCAAGGCCGAGGCTCGCGACCAGCAATCCGCACGTCACCATCGGCCAGATGTAAGGCAGAGACAGCACAACCGCCCAGAAAGATGTGCCTAGAAAGAGAGCGCCCGTCTCCGAATGTTTGGCTTCGGGCAGGAACTTGCGTTCGAGCCAGCGCCCTGTCGCCGCGTTGATAACGACGCGCCCGAACACGGTCGCCATCAACATCAACAGCAACGCCGTCAGCCCGACGAGCGCGCCGATTGATGTCGGCAGAAAACGGAGCACAGCCAGCACGCCAAACGTCATCAAGACCGCGCCGAGAAATCCTATCAGGCCGACGCGCGCACTCGTCAACTGCAAGCGCGCCACCGCACGACTCACGGCCCCCGGCATCACTGCCGTCATAATCAGAGACATGACGAACCAGAAGAGAACGGCCAGCACGCGCCAGCCCAGATAGTAAACAGACCATTGCGGCGCAAAGAGCGTCGCAGGGTTGCGTGCCAAGTGTCGTAGTTCCTGTTCGTAGCCCGCGTACATGACGGTCGTGCTCGCAGGATTGCGGCCCGGAGCGTTCTTGCCGTGATGATACGCGCCGCCGATGACGATGACATCGCCGCCTATGTAAGAGCCTTCGCGTTGAATAACGGAGCCGCCAATCGTCGCCACGTCGCCCTCGACCCTGCCCTCCACGATGACATCGCCGCCGATGGACATCGCGCCATGCGTAATCTGCCCGCGCACAATCACGGAGCGTCCGAGGCCGAAGACATCTCCGTTTTTCATACCTTCAACGACGAGTGCTTCCGGGTCGTCCACCGGCGCGCTCGCCTGCGCGTGTACGCAGAAGGCCGCGATAAAGAGCGTGAAGCAGGCAAACATCATCTGCCGGACGGCGCGCGCCGGAAATAGTTCAAGAGGACTTTTCAGAAGGGCCTGATTCACAGTCTGTTTCAGGAATGCTCCACGCGGGACGCCGCATCTTCCAGCGTGATGTGCGTGCGGTGATAGCTGCTGATTAAACGTGAGAGCAGGACGAGGGCCACCAACAAGAGGAGAAAAACGAGCGGAGTCAGTAGTTGTGATTCAAAAATCGTATGACCGCCGACGCCGCGCGCGATGATAGCCACGCCCGCACCGAAATCGTAGAGAGCACGCCCTATGAATCCAAAGAGCGTTCCAGCATGCCTGACGACGAGGCCAACAGGCTTGAGCACGGATTCACTCAAAGCAGCGCCGCCGAGCAAAGCGAAGGATGCAATTGCAAGCGCGAGGCAGAGGCGCAGAGCGCGTCCGCGTTCGGCAGGCTCTCTCCGCAGGCTGCCCAGATTGCCGCTCTGCGCGTGTGCGATGACGATTTCCGAGAAATTTTTCGGAAGCTGTAGCTCCGAGAGTTGATGCTCATGGAGCGCGAAATCAAGCGTGCAGAGAAGACGACGCTGTTCCAGCAATTCCGCCGCACAGCTTGCACACTCGCTGACGTGCTCTTCAAAGAGCGCGACCGCGTGAGCCTCCAATTCGCCGTCTAGATAAGCGGCAATCTCTTCGCTCTGGCAGGCAGGAGGCTGATGTTCGGAATCTGCTTTCGTCATCATTCTTTCCAACTCAGACACCCGTTATCCCCCGCTGAACAAACTGCTGGCGCATGACCTCACGCGCACGGAAAAGGCGATTCTTGACTGTGCCCAGCGGCAGGCCGGTCACGTCGGCAATCTCGTCGTAGCTCAGATCGTGCGAATGACGGAGGAGAATCAATTCCCTGTAGGCCGGAGGAAGCTGCCGCACGACCGCTTCAATCTCTGCGCGCCGCTCCGCCTTCTCGCTCTCCTGCTCCGGCGAGAGCCGCCCGCTCTCAACCGGCAGGTCATACTGTTCGCCGTCCGTCTGCTTGACGAGAGATTGCTCGCGCGTCGAATTTCGTCGCAGGTGATCCACAGCCGCGTTGTGCGCAATCTTGTAAATCCACGTCGAGAATTTATACTCGGAGCGGTAGCGCGTGAGCGACCCGTAGACCTTGATGAAGACTTCCTGCGTCAGGTCGAGCGCCGCGTCGTAGTCGCCGACCATGCGGTAGACGTAGGCCGCAATCGGACGCTGATAACGACGGACAAGCTCCTCAAAGCCATCCTCGCGCCCCGCAATCGCACGCGTCACAAGGTCGCAATCCGCAACCACACTCACATTTTTCAGGGGGATAGCTGCACTCATACTCATAATGCCTGGGTTTTACGCGCGCCCGAGCGTAAAAGTTTCTAAAAGCAGGATGAAGGATTCAGAAGCCGGAAGAAACGAGAAGCAGAAGAACGGTTTGCAGCCGGTTGTTCCGGCCTGCTGAATTCCGGGTTATGAATCCTGTTCTACTTCCATGCCAGCGCGGCGAGACCGGCGGGCGCGGCAATGGCGTCAAAGCTCAAATCGTTTGATGGCAGCCGGAGTCCGACATCGGCGGGGCCGAGTGCGCGCAAAGAAGTGTCCAGCGTTTCGGCTATGCTTTCGCTGACGCGTTGTTTGTCGAAGCCGTCGCCGATGACAAGCAGAGTTTGCAGAGAGGAGGCCGGGGCCGCACCGGCAGGCGCTAAGCGGTCGCGATAAAAGAGCAGTAAACGGTAGAGTTCGTCGTCGCGGTCGGCATCCTCACAGAGTATGGAACGCATGATGAGCGGTTGACGGTTGCGCACCAGAAGCGCCGTAAAGCCGTCTGCGTGAGAGCTGAGCAGAAGCGCATCTCCGACCGCACTGCTGCGTACGAGCCAGCGCGCCTCGCCCATGTGACGAGGGAGAATCAACCCTGTGCGCCAGCCAAGCGCGGCAAAGACCGCTTCATACTCTTCGAGCACGTCAAGATGTATGCCCGTTATGATGTAGCGAGCGCGCCCCTGCGCATCGGGCGTCAATTTATCGCGTGAGACGCGCAGTTGCTCTAAACGCGCGCCAAAGCCGCGCTCGATTTTCCAGCGCAGCACTTCTTCCAGTTCGGAGCGCGAGGCGGGCACGCTTTCCAGCGTGATAATCTGCGTGCGCGTTGCGGCTTCGGGCAGCGCGACGGACCACTTTTGCTGGCGGCCCAATCCAGCGCCGAGCGCCACGTCGTTAAGCGCCTGGGCCAACGCGTTTGCGTCCTGAATATTAGGTTCGTCGTAACCGGGCGTGACTAATCCGGGCGAGAGGGCGAGCGTAGCGGCGCGGCGCAGGACAAAGCCCTCGCGGCGACGGTAATCCAAGTGAACGACCGTGGCATCACTGCTCTCGATGCCGACGGCCGCCGAAGGATAGCGTGGCGCGACGAGTTGGCTGAAGGGGTTCATAAAGAGATTTTGGATTCCGGCTTACAGAATGGCGGAAGGTCGCAAAGCCTACGGGCTTAAATCGGATTCCGTATCGCTAATCTAAAATCCAGAACCGGCTACCATTCGCTGTACTGCCTGCCTTCGGGGTCCGTGTCGGTCGAGTAGCTGTGCACGTCAACGATGCCGGATGTGCCGTCAGTGGAATTCGGGTCTTCGCCCGTCACCTCCTGCCAACGGCGCTCGCCCGTCATGGGGTCTTCGGGAATCTCGCGCAGGTAGCCCGCTGTCACTAGCTCATCAAGCGACTGCGGCAGCTTGCCTTTATCCGCAGCATACTGGTCAAGCAGCTTACGCATCTGAAAGAGGTCGTCGCGCAGAACGGTCTCGCGCGCGTGGCGCGTGGCCTTCTGATATTGGGGCAACGCGACCGACGCGAGAATGACGACGATGGAGATAACAATCATCAGTTCGAGCAGCGTAAAGCCGCGCGAGCCGCGCCGGGGTAAAAGGACGGAAGAGTTAAAGCGTGAAACGCGAGAGTCGCCGCTTTCACGTCTTCCCGTTTCCCTGTTTCCGCATCTCCCTATCTGGACTTCATTACCATTCATTGTACTTCGTTCCATCGAGCGCAGTCTCGTCTGAGCTTGAGTGCACATCGAAAATATTTATGCCGTCCCAGGATGAATCTTCCGGCGTATTGTAGGTCGAGCGAAACTGCCAATCGGATTTTCCCGTTACAGGGTCAATCGGGATAGCGCGCAGGTAAACCTTCTTCTTCGTTGAGGTCAGGGTGTTATCCGTCGCCTTCTGGTCCGAACCGCTGAGGCCGACGATGCCGCCGCCGCCCGTGCCTGCCGCGCCGGGAATCGGCGTGACGCTGACGCCGTTAACGAGCGTTTCAATGTCGGGCGGGTAACGGTCTGGATTGTCAGAGTTAAAGATTAACTGGTCTGTGATGGCTACCCTGACGCGCGGGTCTACGAAAGCCTGCTGCTGCGGCCCCTGCTGCCCCTGCTGCGGCTGCTGTCCCTGTCCCTGAAGACGAACGCCAGCAATCGCTTCACGATGAAACTGGTCAATGGCGGTGCGCATCATCCGCAACTCTTCGCGCAGTCGTTGTTCGCGCTGCCGTTTGACCGAGACCTTAATCAGCGGAATCACGCCGAGCGTCATCACCGTCAACACGGTCAAAGTCATAATCAACTCGATGAGCGTGAAGCCGCGTGCGCAGCCAGACCGCGTCTGTCGTCGCTGCCATTTCCGCTGACGTTGTGTGACCGGGACTTTCACTTTACTACTTCACCACAATCCTGCTCTCGAAGAGTTGGGGCATCGCCTGAACGCCTGCCGCCGAGAGATGAACATTATTCTTCTCGAAGCCGAGCACGCTCTCGCCCGCAGCTACGGCTTCAATTTCAAGAAACACGAGCACGTTCGCGCCCGTTTTGAAGTTGACGCCAGCGGGCGGCATCACGGAAATCGTCACTATCCCAGACGGGTCAATGGACTGCATAACCGTCGGCGCGCTGCTCGAAACATCACCCTGGCTGATGCCGCGCACAACGATGAAGCGCGGGTCAAAACGCAGCCTCATCATCGCCGAATTAAACGGTGTGTTTGAGATGAGCGTCAAAGCAAGCTTCTGTTTTTCGCCGACGCGCATCTCCTGCTGCGCGGGCATCAGGCGTAGCTCGACGGTCACGGCCGAGGGCTGTGTCGCCGGAGCGTTGCCAAAAAGCCCGTCCGCTATTTTGTCAACGGCCGGCGGCTTGGCTGTCGTTGTCGTCGCCGGGCGCGCGTAAGCCGGAGACGGCGTTGCTGCTGTCTCCTGTTTCGCATTGGCGATGGCTTCCGAAGGCTGCGCGGAGGAGGGCGTTGCAGTCGTCGGCTGCGGCGGCGTCAGAGAGAGGCTGACGGGCTGCGTCGTCTCTACTGATTTACTGCCGTTGCTGCTCGTGTTGAGAGAAGCAGCATCCACGTATTGCGCTAACGCCGATGCAACGTCGAGCGACCCTTGCTGCGGCGTGCTCGGAGTTTGAACGTTATTCGCAGGCGTCGTCGTTGTCGCCAACGCATTGCCCGGCTGTGCGGTCGTAGTTGTTGCTGTAGTCGCGGCGGCCGTCGTCGTGTTCTCAGGCAGGGCTGCTTGCGGCGCGGGCACGTAAGCGGGCTGCTGTTGCTCTGCGGCGGTCGTACCTTGCGCGACCGTGTTGTTCTGAGGACGACGAGCGAGGGCCAGTTGTTCCTCGCGTTCGGCTTCCTGCACCATCGCTTCGAGCGAGCCGCTGGTCGGCGTCTGCAATGTGCCGGAGGGTCGCATCAATTCGTCGCGCGGTGTGACGGCCGGTGCACGCAGCACGCGCGGCGTGACGGCGATAACGATGTCCGTCTTATTGTTGTTGCGCGTCGGCGCTGTAAAGAGGCGGCCCAGGATGGGAATCAACCCTAAGAGCGGCAATCCGCGACGGCCGTTTGATTGCGTGTCCTGCGCGACGGATGCAAGCATCATCGTGCGGTTGTTCTGAATACGCGCCGTGCCTGTCAGCGTGCGCTCCGTGAAGGTCGGCGTCAGGCTGCCCGCGCCTAGAATGTCCTTCGATTCGATTGACATCTTGACCTGCACATCAAGATTCGGGAAGACCTGCGGCGTGAATTTCAAGGTCAAGCCGGTCGGCTCATACTGTATGACAGGAAAGCCGCCGCTGAAGACGCCGCCGGTCGTGCCTGTTCCGCCGCCAGTGGTCGGAGTCTGGTTGAAATTGCCGAAGGGATAGGTCTGCGCCGTCTGCACGGGCACGCGCTGTCCTATGCGCGCCGAAGACTCTTCGCCGTTGAAGGCGTGTACCTGTGTGGAGGCGAGAAGGCGGCTGCGGCTTTTATCCTGTAGCGCCTGAAGAGTCGAAGCCGGAAGCAGGATGGCCGCGCCGATTGCGGTCGGCACAGAGCCGAAGACCTGATTCGCAACCTGCTGGCTGCCGCCGACAGCGCGCACGCCGGATGAACCGCCGAGCGCAATCACACTACCGTCTGCCGAACCGACCTGATTACCAAACTGCATCAAATCGCGGCTCGACACCTCGTAGATGCTGACATCCATCACGACTTCCGCGCGGTCTTTATCAATGCTTTGCAGGATTTCACCGATGAGGCGAATATTTTCGGCCGTATCGCGGACGGTGATTGAGTTGGTCGCCTTATCCGGCAGGACGATGGCCTGCGGGCGTCCCTGATTCGGAGGGATGGCCGCCGTTATCAGGTTGCGCGCGTCCTGCGGGTCAATGTTTGAGAGATAGAAGGTGCGTATGACGAGTTGCTGATACTGCGGGCGGCGCGTCTGGTCTGCGACGAGAATCGTGCGGCGACTGATTTTCTGGAAGAAGAGATTTTCTTGCAGGAAAATGTAGTCGAGCGCCTGAGCGGTCGTCACGTCGCGCAGGTTGACTTCGATGGTGCGAGCCTGCCGGAAAGACTGCGTATCAAAGATAACGTTGAGGCCAAGCTCCGTCGCTAAGTTACGTATAAACTGCTTGAGGTCGCCGCTGTAGGTAATGACGCGCAGGCGCTCGGTCGTGGTCGGCGGCGGAACCTGTTCCTGCTGCAAGGCGCGCGTGGTTGAGGGCATGCGCGGCGTCGCAGGACTCAAGTCGCCGCTATTGCTGCCGCCGCCCTGCTGCCGGAGCGATGTCGGAGCGATGCGCGGGCCGTTGCCATTTCCGTTGCCTTCATCCGTGCCGCCGTTCTCTTCCTTCTCTCGTTGCAGGCGCAGCATGCGCTCCATCTCCGAGAGCGCGAGTTGATTAACGGGGTCGTAAGCGTAAGCCTGCCGGAAGGCGTTGTAGCCTCCGACGTAGTCGCGCTGCTCGGCCAGAGAGCGCCCCTGCTGCATGTACTGCTGCGAGGCATTGAAGACGGCGCGGCGATAGTGTAGCTGGTACTCGGTGTTGGAAGGGTCTGCGGCGACGGCGAGCGTAAACTGCTCTGCGGCACGCTCCCATTGCTGCGCGGCTTCATACTTCAAGCCTTCCTTAAAATGCTTCTCTCCCTTTTTGGCGAAGGCCGTCATCGGTGCGGCGAGCAGACAAAAGATGACGACGAGTGACGCCAACGAGCGGATACGAACGGATGCTTTCATTTCACACCTTCTCTAAATTTGAGTGACCAGCGAAAAACGTATGGCTGCAACCCGGTAGCCGAACTTTATGCAAACTGGAAATCAAAACCTCCGTCAAGTTGCTCTTTAGTCAAGAGAGCACCCGACGGTCTTACACGCTATCTATCCAGTACAGTTCCAAAAGCAATGACAAACGCGGAACGATGAGCGCAGCAGCGATAAACATAAACGATGAGAGCGTAGCTGTTCAGCTTGCAAGCTTTTCATTCATCGTTCATCGTTGCTCTCATGCGTGCGCCATCTTTATTTCTTCAACGAACGTCACGCGGTTAATCTCGTGCAGCGTTGAGACGCCGCTGAAGACCTTCTGGAGCGCCGATTCGCGCAGGCCCGTCAGGCCCTCGCTTTCAGCGGCGCGGCGCACTTCTGAGCCGGGCCGGCGCTCGACAATCATCTCGCGAATATTGTCTGTCAGGTCGAGCAGTTCGTGAATGGCCGTGCGGCCGCGATAGCCTGTGTGGTTGCAGGCATCGCAGCCGACGCTCATGTAAAAGACGCTCAAACGATGTTCGTCCGG
Source organism: Pyrinomonadaceae bacterium (assembly GCA_036382855.1). Taxonomy (GTDB): domain Bacteria; phylum Acidobacteriota; class Blastocatellia; order Pyrinomonadales; family Pyrinomonadaceae; genus DASVTR01. The sequence goes on from DASVPO010000014.1 coordinate 141,776, forward strand.
CCTGAGGCCCGATTCAAGCAGTTCGTCGTCCGCAGGGCGATAGGCGCGCTTGCAGACGGGACAGAGCATGCGTATCAAGCGCTGGGCCAACACACAGTTTAAGCTCGACACGAAATTGTACGGCTCGACACCCATATTCAGGAAGCGCCCGATAACGTCAATGACGTTGTTGGCGTGCACGGTCGTGAAGACGAGGTGGCCCGTCAACGCAGATTGAATTGCGATTTGAGCCGTCTCGTTGTCACGAATTTCACCGACCATTATTTTGTCCGGGTCGTGGCGCAGGATGCTGCGCAGTCCGCGCGCAAACGTCAGCCCCTTCTTTTCGTTGACGGGAATCTGCGTGATGCCGTGCAATTGATATTCGACGGGGTCTTCAATCGTGATGATTTTGTCTTCTTCGTTGCGGATCTCGTTGAGGGCAGCGTAGAGCGTCGTGGTCTTGCCAGAACCCGTCGGGCCTGTAACGAGCACCATCCCGTAAGGCTCCGCGATGTAGCGGCGAAACTTCCGTATGTCCTCCTCTGAGAAGCCGACGACATCCAGATTCAGATTGCGAAACTCCTCGTTAATCTGTTCCTTGTCGAGAATACGAATCACTGCATCCTCGCCATGCACGGTCGGCATGATGGAGACACGAAAGTCAACGTTGCGACCCTTGTAGCGAACACGAAAGCGACCGTCCTGCGGGACGCGCCGTTCTGCGATGTCAAGTTCGGACATGACCTTGATGCGAGAGATAAGCGTCTGGTGGTACGCAAGATCAATCGGGTCAACCTTCGCGTAGAGCGCGCCGTCAATGCGAAACTTGACCTGCACCTCCGTGTCGCGCGTCTCAATATGAATGTCTGAGGCGCGAGATTCCATCGCGTTGAAGATAATCGTGTCAACGAGCTTGATAATCGGCGACATGTCGGAATCCGTCGCCAGACGGTCCAGGTCGAGCACTTCCTCGCCGTGCTCCGTCTCCTTAACGAGCGAGATGCGGAAGCCGGAGGTCGCTTCTTGCAGCACGCGCTGCGTGGCGTCGCCTTTCCTGAGCACGACATCAATCGCCCCGGCCGTCGCCACATGCGGAATGATGCGCGCATCGAGAGCGCTAGCCAGTTCGTCCAGACGCTCCAGGTCTGTCGGGTCTGCCATCGCCAGATGCAGCCGCTTGCCTTCACGCCTGAGCGGCACAAACTGGTGGCGCACCATCAAATCAACCGGCAACTCGCCAAGGAGCGCATAGTCAATCGGCGAATCGCTGTCGGGCGGCAGCAAATCCACGTATGGCAGCCTGTAGCGCCGCGCCAGCGCCAGCGCCTCGCGCACCTCCGGCGGTTCATTCGCCCCTGCGGCGGCAAAAGAAGGAACGGTGGCTGTTAATTCTTCCGATGACTTCATAATGACAAGTGGTCAACTGAAAACTGCTTTACCTCATTGACGGAGCGTTTGAGATTGACTGAATAATGGGGAGATAAATCGCGAGCAGGATCGTGATGACGACGCCGCCCATGACGACAAGAATCGCAGGCTCAATCGTCGTCGTCAACTGCTCAAGCTTCACTTCCGCCTCCGCATCATAAAAAGAAGAAACCTCGTCGAGCATTTCGCGCAGAGAGCCTGAGCGCTCACCGACGCCAATCATATCGAGCGCAAGCTCTGGTATCCAGCCGGCCGCCTCAAGGCTTTCGGTAAACGTGCGTCCCTCGCGAATCATCGGCAGAATTGACGAACTGCGCCGTCGCAACTCCCTGTTCGTGATTGACTCGGCTGAAATCTCCCAAGACTCAACGAGCGTAATACCGCCTGCCAGAAGCGTCGCCAGCGAGCGCGTCGCCTGCGCTACCGAAAGATGCGTCAGGAGTTTTCCGACAATCGGAATCTTCAGCAGGAAGGTGTCTATCGCGAGCCTGCCGGAAGACGTGCGCGACCAGACGACCAGAAAGACAATCGCGCCAATCAGGAGCGGCGCAACCCAGAAAATGTTTGCCGCCGCCCAGCCCGAAACGCCGACGACAATCAACGTCAGCGTCGGCAGTTGCGCGTTGCCGAAACCCGTAAAGAGGTCTTTCATGCGCGGCACGACGTAGATGGTCAGGAACGCGACCATGCCGAAGGAAGCCAGAAGGAGCAGCGTCGGGTAGGCCAGCGCACCGCGAATCTTGCGTCGCAGCTGCACGTTGCGCCGCATGTATGTGACGTATCGCGTCAGTACTTCGTCGAGCGCGCCGGAACGCTCGCCCGCCAGAATTGAAGCCGTGTAGATGCGCGGGAAGATAGCGCCCTGTGCGGCGAAAGCCTCGGAGAGCGCAGCGCCACCGCGAATCTTCTCTTCCACGTCCGCCAACACCATTCGCAGCCCGCCCGACGGCGAACGCTTGCGCAGCATCGTGATGGCTTGCAGGATTGGGATACCGGCGCGCAGGAGCGCCGAGAGTTGCTGGTTAAAAAGCAGGAAGTCGTTGGCTTTGAAACGCGCGTGTGTGCCGCCCGCGCCGCGCCGCGTGAGCGCGGCCACGCCGGAAGTCTTCGGAGGGGTGACGGCGAAGACGCGGAAGCCTTCGCTCTCAAGGCGCGTGCGCGCTTCCTGCACGCCGACCGCCTCGATTGTTCGCGTCACAATCTCCCCGGCGGGAGTTCCTAAACGACAGATGAATTCAGCCATGAGCGTCTACGAAACATTACATCATTTCGGTCATTGAATGGGGGATGAGCAATTCAATGATAAAGTTGGATTGCAAAGTATAACACGCGTTTTGCGGCGAGCGCGAACGGCGCAAGGCGGCGCTCGCCACGACATTAATACACGCCCCGAACTGCGGGAAGTTGCAGGCAAATGAGACTATTCGGATTTAGGCTGAGCGGTAAACCTAACGCAGCATTGACTGCTCGGAATAAGAAATAGTAAAGTCTTCGCACTCATGGCTTCTTTGCCAGCGTCAAGGGACGATTCCGGCAAAACGGCCTCACTTTCCTAGCCTAACTTCTCGAAGACGTGTTCTATGCTGAGTTATAAAAAATCGCTTGTGATAGTGATGTTGCTTTTGATTTCTGCGCTGGCGGGTTCGCTCGGGGCTAAAGCCCTGATGAGCCAGCAACAGTCGTCAGGGCCGGGGAATCAGCCGGAAACATACGGCACAATCAGACAGAGAGTGCAGCGAGCAAAGGCCAGAGGCCAGCAGGAGATTATCGTGCCGACGCCTGTGCCGCTGCTCGCAGTTGTTAATGATTTGAGCGATGCCCTATCTAATTTCACTGTCGTCGTAGTACAGCCGGTTGGAAAAGTAACTAATTTTGAAGAGACTTCCAATAGCATGATGACAATGTATAAGTTTAAATTGCTTGAGAAGCTTTCCACCCCTCTGGATGGCGCTGGATGTTATGAATGCCTCGCTTGGGTAAATCCTCCAAACGAGCTAATCCCGGTTAAAGAGGATGAGTTTATCGTTCCTATGCCCGGCGGAACAATGATTCTTGATGGAGTCAAGGTTATTAATAAATCTAAGGACTTTCCTGAGTTTTCTTTAGGTCAAAAGTATCTGCTATTTATCACGCTTGATTTCGGCAGAAGCGTCGGCATGTTGCAGTTAGGCCCTGCCGGTGTTTTCAGAATCAACTCTGATGACAATATAGAGTCTATCAATGAGTGGCTTCACCCGCTGAGGAAGAGTCTTGAAGTCGAGCATGGTAAATCTCTACGTCGTCTTAAAGACACCCTCAAAAACCGTCAAGGGTCTCGCCAGTGATTTCCACCATTAGACTCTCACCCAAAGTTCAATATCTATAATGAGACGGAGGAGAGAGCGTTTCTCAACAAACTACGCACCGCTATTGCTAATCCCTAAAGAGTCAAAGCGGACAGACCAGCACGGCAACGAGTTTCGCTACCGCGCGAAGGTGGACGATGCGCAACACGCGCACGCCGGACGTTGGGCCTGGGACGTTTACCTTGTGTTGGCGCGCTGATAGGGGCAAGGAGCATTTCCGTATGAAGCCGCCCGCGAGTCTGTTTATAACCAGCGGACGGCTTCATCTTTTGCGCGCCAGGCAACTCGAATACTAAAAACACAGTCTTAGCACACGTACTACACAATGGATTCTTGCGCCGGGGAGAATCGTTGGCTACAATGCCAGACAGCCTTCGCTTCGGAAACCTTTTGCAGCAAGCGACCGGCAGTCTCCCCGAACAGCCGAAAAAGTATCGCTTCTCAAATTTGCGCATCCGGCCCTTTCGTCTCCTGCTCAAGGGCTGAGGGGTGCGCAAGCTTGACTACTCTCAAACGAGGAAAAGGCCGCACGAAGAGGCCCTGATAGTGAAAAAAATTAAAGAGGATGAAATGAAAGCACAGCGCCGCTCGCACTACTTTTTGCTCGCGCTTGTCTCCGGCCTCGTGCTCTGCGCTCTCGCAGCGCCGCATCTCACACGAGCACAACAAAAATCCGATGAGAAGAGATCGCAACCCGTCCCGGCGGCCAGCCCCACGACATCGCGCCCCGCCGGCAACGACGAGCAGATTATCGTCAACACGGACTTGATTAACCTGACCGTCACGGTCACAGACCAGTACGGCCGTTATGTTTCGGGGCTGGACAAGAAAGCCTTCACGGTTTTCGACGGGAAAGAGCAGCAGGAGATAACACACTTTAGCGATGACGATGCGCCCGTTTCGGTCGGCGTCATCTTCGATGTTTCAGGCTCGATGAGTGGGGATAAAATCAGGAAGGCTCGCGAAGCGCTCTCGCGTTTTATTGAGACGAGCCATGATTCCGACGAATATTTCCTCATCGCCTTCAACTCCCGCGCACAGTTGTTGCTCGATAAGACGCGCGACGGAAACGCCGTGCTCAACAAACTGACCTACGTTGAGACGCGCGCCAACACTGCGCTTTATGATGCGACCTATCTGGGTGTGGAGAAAGTCCAGCGCGGCGCACATAAGAAACGCGCGCTCCTGCTCATCAGCGACGGGCAGGACAACGATTCGCGCTACACCTTCTCGGAAGTGCGCCGACTGCTCAAGGAGTCCGACGTGGTGCTTTACTCGATAGGCATCCTCGGCGGCAACGACCCCGGCAGCTCTCTCGGACTCGAAGGACAGGGAATTTTAGATGAGTTGTCGGCCGTCTCCGGCGGCAAAGCCTTCTTCCCCAATAGCGCGCCTGAGATGGACGAAATTTTTGAAAAGATAGCGCTCGAATTGCGTCACCAGTATTCCATCGGCTATCGTCCCAACAATTTTGCGAACGATGGCAAGTGGCACAAGATTAAGGTCAAGGTGACGCCTCCGCGCGGGCTGCCGCGACTCTTCGTGCGCAGTCGTGAAGGCTATTACGCCATCACCAACCCGCGTTAAAACTTTTGCCTGCGCGACGCCCAACCGGGTTGTGCCCGGCAACGTTTGGAGTGGTGAGAGGCATCTGTGCATATGTGTGCCCGACTTTCGCGCGGCACACGCGCGCGCTTTTAAGTTAAAAAGGTTCTTTGCCCCAGCCACGCGAGAGTCGCCAGAGAGGCGGCTTTAAGAGCCAGCGCACATGAGCGCCCCGCTTCTCCCTCTCCGGCGAAACATGCCGGACGAAGCCGCAAGCGGGGCGCTTTTTTCCGAGAGACTGGATGTGAGGATGAAAGAAGTTAGAATTAAGAAACAAGGCCGCGTGCGGCGCTTGCTGGCGCTGGTAGTTTTCTGCACGATGACAGCCGTGCTGCTGGTCGTCTCAAATGCCGGCAGCGCGCAGACGCAGGACGCAGGTGCACGTCCGCGTCGTGCTGCCGCTCAGGAACAGAAGAAGAGCACGACGCCCGCGCCGACCCGGACGCCCGCAGTTGCCAGGCCGACTCCGACGCCCGCTGCTTCTCCTGCTGCCGGTGCGCCCGCTTTGCGTCCGTCTCCGACGCCCGACGACGAAGGCGAAGAGATTGGCGAAGGCGACATCGTTAAGGTTGAAGCCAACCTCGTGAATTTGAACGTCCGCGTCATTGACCGCAACAACCGGCCGATAGACAACGTGCGCAGGGAAGAGTTTCGCGTCTATGAAGACGGCGTACTGCAACCGATTGAGTTCTTCACGCGTGAGGAAGTGCCAATCTCTTACGGCCTCGCGGTTGACACCTCCGGCTCTCTGCGCCCGCAGCTTCAGCAGGTGATTGATGCCGCCAAGACCGTCATCAACAGCAACAAGCCCGGCGACGAGACTTTTCTCGTACGCTTTATTGACAGCGATAAGATTGAGACGGTGCAGGATTTCACGTCGAGCAAGACAGACCTGCTCGACGCCATTGACAGCTTCTACGTCGAAGGCGGGCAGACCGCCATCATTGACGCCGTTTATCTCTCTGCTGAGCACGTCGCGCAGTATAAGAAGGGCGACGATAACGACCGCCGCCGTCGTGCGTTGATAGTCATCACGGACGGCGAAGACCGCGGCAGCTTCTACAAGAAGGAACAACTCTTTGCCAAGCTGCGCGAAGAAGACGTGCAGATTTACGTCATAGGCTTTGTCAACGAGCTTGACCGCGAGGGCGGCTTTATTCGTAAAAGCCCGCGCGAGGAGGCCATGAACCTGCTCAACCGTTTCGCCAAGGAGACTGGCGGGCGTGTCTTTTATCCAGAGTCTTTGTCGGAGTTGCCGAAGATTGCCGAAGAGATTGTGCGCGACATGCGAACGCAGTATGTCGTCAGCTACAACCCGACCAACAAGACGCGCGACGGCTCTTTCCGTTCAATCAGGGTAACGGTGGCTGATGCGCCCGGCGGCAGCAAACGCATCGCGCTCACGCGTTCGGGCCGTACAGTGCCGCGCGAAGGCGCTCCCTCACAACCCAAGCAGCCTGCGGCAACCACCCTGAAGCCCTCGCAGACGGGCGGGCGCAAGACTCCTTAGTTTCCGAAGATTTTTCGATTAGCACGAAAAGGCGACAGTCAGTTAGATGGCTGTCGCCTTTTCTTTCAAAACTTTCTCCCGCTTTTGTGTCACCGCTGTCACTTACATAACTATTACATTCGCCCTGCCAATTACTTGCTACGATACTTCTCGCCCCCTCATCTTAATTTGTGGCGTAACTTTTTGAACTTTAAAGCGGGGAGTCATCATGCGTAACGAGGCGTTTGTCCAAACCAAAAAATCCGGCATCAACTGGAGCACCGTCATCTTTCTAGCCATCTTTCATGCGGGCGCAATCGCAGCGCTCTTCATGTGGGATTGGAGAGCCTTTGCGTTGACACTCTTTTTCTGGTGGGTGGCGGGCAGCCTCGGCATCGGGATGGGCTTTCACCGCTTGCTGACGCATCGCGGCTACAAAGTGCCGAAGGCGGTCGAGTATTTTCTGACGCTCTGCGGCACACTGGCGATGGAGGGTGGGCAAATCTACTGGGTCGTCACGCACCGCATTCATCACGCCTACACGGAATCGCCGGGGCAGGACCCGCACACGCCGCGCGACGGCGCATGGTGGGCCCACATCGGCTGGATGCTAAAGGGCACGGCGCAGCAATACCCGGAGGAAGTGCAGATGCGCTACGCGCCTGACTTGATGAAAGACCCCGTTCACGTCTGGATTAATCGTCTCTGGTGGCTGCCGCTCACCGCGACAGGATTGCTGCTGCTGGCGTTTGGCGGCTGGCCGTTCTTGATGTGGGCCGTCTTCTTCCGCGTCACCTTCAACCTGCACGCGACGTGGCTCGTCAACTCCGCGACACATATGTGGGGCACGCGCCGTTTTGAAACGACGGACGATTCGACCAACAGTTGGTGGGTCGCCCTCTTCACTTTCGGTGAAGGCTGGCACAACAACCACCACGCGCACCCGACAGCAGCGCGCCACGGCATCGCATGGTACGAGATAGACCCTAACTGGTGGGGCATCCGCACGCTTCAATTGCTCGGACTCGCCAAATCAATCAAGCTCATCAACCTGAACCAGCAGCCCAAACGCGAAGACACGGAAGCCGTCGAAGCGCTCTCCAGAGCAGCATAACTAAGAGGGGAAAAGGGTAACAGGGAAAGAGGGGAAAGGAGGGCCGATTTGAGTTAATCGGATTTCCTTTCCCCATTTCACCTTTTACCCTTTTCCCCTTTACTCTTACAATAGCGGCGTGCGTGTCAGCGGTCGTCGAAAATCGGTTGTCTTCTTCGTCACACTCGGCTCTTGCCTTGTGGCGCTGGCAATCGCTCTGAACGTCGGCTGGATTCTGCTCAACTGGCGCGAGTTGGCGCTGCTCATCCTCGGCATCATCTTCTTCGTCGTCATCATCGCCGGACTCGTCCTGAACACGACCTTCCTCGTCCGTGAAATCCGCCGCAACGAACAGCACGACGCTTTCATCAACGCCGTCACACACGAACTGAAGACGCCGCTCGCCTCCATTCGTCTCTATCTCGAAACACTGCAAACGCGCGAAGTTGACGAAGCGCGCCGCCGCCATTTCTACGGTATCATGCTCGAAGACAGCAACCGCCTGCTGCAAACGGTCGAGCAGGTCTTGCGCGCTGGCCGCACGGGCGACCGTCGCCGCCAGATTAACAAGAGCGTGATAGATCTCGGCGAACTGGTTGAGGAAAGCGTGCAGCTAACGCGCACGCGCTACAACCTGACGACAGACGCGCTACGCTATCTGAACTCTCTGCCCGATGATAAACCGGCGCTCGTTCTGGGCGACGCGGAAGAACTGCGCGCAGCCGTCTCGAATCTGCTGGACAACGCAGTCAAGTATTCAGACCGCGAAGTTTCGATAACAGCGGAAATCTCTGCAATGGATGAGAAGAGAGTCAGTGTTCGCATCAGCGACCAAGGCATAGGGATTCCGCGTGCGCAGTTAAAACGCATCTTCAAGCGGTTCTATCGCGCGCCCGGCCATTTTATGAAGCGCTTCAAGGGCACGGGCCTCGGACTCTTCATCGTCCGCTCGATTGTCAAGAAACACGGCGGCCATGTTTTCGCGGAGAGCGAGGGCGAAGGACGCGGCAGCACGTTTACGATGCAACTGCCGAGGAATAGCAAACGATGAGCGCAGTGCTGATTGTAGAAGACGAGCAACATCTGGCCGACGGACTGCGCTTTAATCTGGAAGCCGAAGGCTACACGGTTGAGACGACCAGAGACGGCGAGGGCGCTCTTGAGCTTTTGCTGCAAGAGCGTGAGCGCTTCTCGGCCGTCGTGCTCGACGTGATGCTGCCCGGCATGGATGGTTTTACGGTGGCGGCGGAACTGCGTCGCGCCGGACAGTATGTGCCGGTGCTGATGCTGACGGCACGGGCTCATCCTGAAGATGTACTGCGCGGATTTGAATCCGGCGCTGACGATTACCTGCCGAAACCCTTCGAGTTGGAGATTTTGCTGGCGAGGCTGCGCGGCCTGCTCCGGCGCAGCGAGTGGATGCACGGCGACAGGGCAGTCGCGGAGGCTGCGGCCACGGCGAGCGCGCTTTCCTCGACAGAAGGCATTGAGCAGGCGAGCCTTGAACGCGAAGCGGCGCTGTCAAACGACAGCACTGGAGAGGTCTTCGCCTTTAACGGGAAGACGATTGACTTCGGCGCTCTTGAACTGCGCGTCCCAGAGCGGACCATCCGCCTGACCCTGATGGAGACGGAACTATTTCGCTATCTCATCAAACACGCCAACCGCCCCGTTTCACGCAAGGCTATGCTCGAAGAAGTCTGGGGCTTGCACGAAGACACGGACACGCGCGCCATAGATAATTTCATCGTCCGCCTGCGACGTTATATTGAAGACGAACCCGCACGGCCCAAGCATCTCCTGACCGTGCGCGGCGTCGGCTACCGCTTCGTCGCCGAACCCGAAATCGAAGGTAAAAGGTAGAAGGTAAAAGGTAAAAGTGAAGAGAAAGAACCCGGCCGCTCGTCTTCCTTTTACCTTTATACTTTTACCTTTTACCTTCTAATGGTAGCATGGCGCGCTAAAGTTTTACCGATTCCCTTATGCGTTAAGGAGTGATTCCCTGATGCCGTGCGACCCAGCGATGTTCTCGAAAATCAGGCTCTTTGAACAACTCGACGAGGAAGACCGCAAAGTGTTAGCCAGCGTCGTTGACACTGTGACAGTGGCACAGGGCCAGACGCTCTTTCAGGCGGGCGAACCCGGCGAGTCGCTCTTCGTCGTGCAGTCGGGCGAGATTGAGCTCTTCATCAAAGACACGGCCGGGCAGAAAATCGTGTTGACGGTGGCGCGCGAGGGCGATGTCTTCGGTGAGCTATCGCTTCTGGACAGCGGGCCGCGCACGGCAACCGCCGACGCGCTCACAGACAGCGAACTGCTCGTCCTCGACCGTGGCGATTTAATGTTGCTCTTCCAGAAAAAGCCTGACTCCGCGCTGCACATGCTGGCCTCCATGGGCAGCATGACGCGACGTGCCGACGAACTGCTGCGCACGCGCGTCTCGCGCAACGTCAATGAAGAAGTGCAGGAACATTCGACGGTCGTGCAGCGCGTCGCAGACTGGCTGGCGTGGTTCAGCGGCAGCATCATGTTTCTGGTCATCCACGCCGCGTGGTTCATTACGTGGATTTCACTCAACACCGTTATCCTGCCCGCGAACGCTGAAGGCGAGCGAGGCTTCGACCCGTTTCCCTTCGGGCTGCTGACGATGATTGTCTCGCTCGAAGCCATCTTTCTCTCCTGCTTTGTACTGATTAGCGCCAACCGGCAGGCTGAAAAAGACAAGGTGCGTTCAGACATAGAGTATGAGGTAAACATCAAGGCGGAGCTTGAGGTCGCGCACCTACACGAGAAGACTGACCGCATTTATCAGGACATGCTCGCTCGTTTCAACCGTCTGGAAAAAGCGTTGGCCCAGCCGGCGGAAACGGAAAAGGTCTGAGGCGCTCATGCTTGAAAAGCGGCTCTCGTCAAGCATCTTTTATCTGGGCGGCTCCCAGCCGTTCCAGATGACAAACGCGATGACCGCAATGAAGATGAGCGAACAGCAGAGAATAAACATGACCGCAGGGTCAACGCTGAGCAGGCCCGACTTTTTCGTTTCTTCTTCCGTCAAATCCTGAGGAAGCTTCAGGTCGCCCGTATCAACATCGAGCGTGCCGTCGTCCATCTGGCTTTGAGTCAGAGGCGCGCGCTCCTTTTTTCCTGCGGGCGGAGCGAGTTGCGCTTCGGAGCCTGTCTCGCCGTTATTAGCCCCGCGCTGCGAATTTTTTACAGCCATTTGATTTTCCTGAAGTAAAGGTAGAGCCCGACGCCGATGACGAACATCGTCAGCAGGGCGAAGACGTAGCCGTAGCGCGTGTAAAGCTCCGGCATATAGACGAAGTTCATGCCGTAGATGCCTGCGACGAGCGTGACGCTCATCAGGATGGTCGCAATCGAAGTCAGGCGCTTCATCACCATGTTCATGCGATTGCCCTGAATGGAAAGATAGGCGTCCATCGTCGAGCTGAGCATATCGCGCAAAGTGTCAATCGTGTCGGCCACGCGGATGATGTGGTCGAAGACATCCTGAAAATAGACGTGGGTTTCGCGCGCGAAGATGGGTTGCTCGCGCCTGAGCATCGTGTTGAAGACATCGCGCAGCGGCGTTATCGTGCGGCGCAGCCAGAGCAGTTGTTTCTTGATACGGAAGATTTCCTCTATGGACTGCGGATTGAAGACGCCGAAGATCTGGTCTTCGAGGTCGTCCATACGCTCGCTGATGGTGTCGAGCAAGGGCAGGTAGTCGTCAACGATAGCGTCTATCAAAAGGTAGGCGAGCAATCCTGCTCCATGTTCTGCGCGGTCAGTCCATTCGTTCCAGAGTCGTGTGGCGGTGTCAATGGCGTCAATCGGGCGACTGTGAACCGTCACCAGATAGTTTGAGCCGAGGAAGATGTTAAGCTCGCGCAGCTCAAGATGATTTTCCGGGCCGGTAAACTCCGCTTCGTAGAGCACTATAAAATAGTAGCCCTCATATTCTTCGACCTTCGGCCGCTGGTGCGCGTTGCGGCAATCCTCTATCGAGAGCGGGTGAAACTGAAACTCTTCGGCCAACTCCGCGAAATCTTCCCCGGTCGGGTCAGCCACATCGGCCCAGACGATATTTTTCTCGCCCATGCACAGGTCGCTAATCTCTGCGGCCGGAACATTCTTCAAAAACTTTCTGGCCGATGTGTCAAGACAGATGGTCTTAATCAAGCGTTGCGTCCTCCGTTGGCCTGCGAATAAGTTAGTATAACGCGTCCGGCAGCTTTGCCAAGCACCAGTCTCTTTTAACACGGGCGGGGCGGCGGTTGAAATTTATGCACGACGCTGCCGGCCTGCGTGATTAGATCGCAGCCGGAATCTCGCGTTAGTTGGTAGCAGTGAATCGGAGGAACTGGAGAATGGCATGGCCGCAGAGCAGCTTGGTCCAAGAGACACACGAAGAGGCGCAAGGTGAAGGATGTGAGATTTCAGAGAACGCTCTTTTTCGTCGCGGGCATTTACGGCATCGTCGTCTTGCTGCCGCAGTATTTTCTGGAAGCGAAGACAGGGCGTGATTATCCGCCGCCCATCACACACCCGGAATTTTATTACGGCTTTATAGGCGTGGGCCTCGCGTGGCAAATCCTTTTCCTGCTACTCGCCAGAGACCCCGTGCGTTATCGCGCGATGATGATTCCTGCCATCTTAGAGAAAGCTGGCTTCGGGATAGCGGTCTTGATTCTTTACTCGCAGCAGCGCGTCTCGCCCGTCATGCTCGGCGCTGCCATCATAGACATAACGTTCGGCGCTCTGTTCGCGTTAGCGTATATGAAAACTGCGGCACGGCACGGTGAACGTTAGCTTATCCAGTAAGGCTCTCACACGCCTTTCGCCTTCATCCCTGCTGCTTGCCCTATCACTTTGCCTTAACTGAGCCGCTGATCTTCTTACGCGTCGTCTCGCCCGTCTTGAGGACAGGGAGGCCCTGGTCCACGTCCATGTGCGGGCGCGGGATGACGTGTGTTGAGACAACCGTGCCGACGCGAGATGCTGCGGCAGCGCCGGCATCAACGGCAGCCCTCACGGCCGCCACATCGCCGCGCACAATCGCCGTCACCAATCCGGCATCAATCTTCTCATAGCCTACGAGTTGAACGTTTGCGGCCTTGACCATCGCGTCGGCCGCTTCAATCATCGCCACGAGGCCCATGCATTCCACCAAGCCGAGTGCTTCCATGCTGTTCCTTTCAATGATGCGTTTCAGAGAATTCGATTGCGTATTGATAACTTCAATCGGAGACGCGACGGAAAACCCGCTTGAATCTATTGCCGTTGGCCGGAACATAAATCACAGGCCCCGGCGGGAAGGGGCGTCCCTGCGGGCCGACTCTTATGTCAGGGCCAGAGTTGTCCGGCTTGATAATCGTCGTTTGCGTCAGCGTCTTGCCGTCGGGCGATAGTTTCCATTCGTCAATAATATCCCAGATTAACAAAGTGCCTGCCGTGGCTTTCCGCACCGTCGTGGTGGTGACGAGTTTATCGCCCCTCCATCTGGTCTTGGACTTAATCTCTTCATCACGCGGATTGGGCGTCGTGCTGATTGTCGCGCCGGTGTTCGTCTCGCCGCGCTCGTCGCTGTAGTAGACGGACTCGCGCGTTCGCTCCTGCCCGCCGGAAACAACCTTGCGCGTCATCTTAATCTCAGGCTCATGCTGCGAAATCACTAAGGTGACTTTATCAGGTGTGGCAGCAGACCTTTGTTTGCTCTGCTTAGGTTGCTCTTCATCAAGCACCCACGTTCCGCCGAGAACGGGCACGGGCTTTTGCTTGTCTGGTTCAATCCTGCTGCTCTGCGCAAAACTCAAAGCGGCGCACAAGAGCAACAAGAATGAAGCACAAGCGATAGCTTTCAACTGCCTGCGTGCTGCGTGCATGATATGAAGCTTCATCATCGTACGGCGACTCCGCGCTTAGTTTCGCAGCGAATGAATGGGGGCTGGGATGCGTCCGCCGCGACGTATAAAATCGCTGCTGGAAAAAGCGTTGACGGCCATGACGGGTGCGCTCCCCAACAGGCCACCGAATTCTACCATCTCGCCGACATCTTTTCCCGGCACTGGAATAATGCGCACGGCCGTCGTCTTATTGTTCATCACTCCGATAGCCATCTCGTCTGCGATGATGGCGGCCAGAGTCTCTGCCGAAGTCTTGCCGGGCACGGCGACCATATCAATGCCGACGGAGCAGACGCTGGTCCACGCTTCAAGTTTTTCGAGAGAGAGCGCGCCGACGCGTGCCGCTTCAATCATGCTTGCGTCTTCGGAGACGGGGATGAACGCGCCGCTCATCCCGCCGACAGAGGCCGAAGCCATCGCGCCGCCTTTCTTGACGGCATCGGTCAGAAGGGCGAGCGCGGCGGTCGTCCCATGTGTGCCTGCGCGTTCAAAGCCCATCGCTTCGATGATGTCTGCGACGGAATCTCCGATGACGGGCGTCGGCGCAAGCGAGAGGTCAATAATGCCGAAGGGAATATTCAAACGCCGCGCCGCCTCGCGCCCGACTAATTCGCCCGCGCGTGCGAGCTTAAAGGAAAGCTTCTTGATGACCTCTGCCAGTTCGTTGAGCGGCAAATCGCGCTCTTCGTGGCGGATGGCGTGATTAACGACGCCGGGGCCTGAGACGCCCACGTTAATGACGGCTTCAGGCTCGCCCGTGCCGTGAAACGCGCCCGCCATAAACGGATTATCTTCGACCGCATTGGCGAAGCAGACAAACTTGGCACACGCCAGGCCGCCGCGCTCGCGCGTTCGCTCGGCCATCTCTTTAATCATCACGCCTGTGCGCCAGACGGCGTCCATGTTGATGCCTGCGCGTGTGGTCGCGACGTTGAGCGATGAGCAGAGCCTATCGGTCACGGACAGGGCTTCAGGAATCGAATCGAGGAAATCGCTCTCCGCATTGGTCCAGCCCTTGTGCACGAGCGCTGAATAGCCGCCGATGAAGTCAACTCCGACCGACTGCGCCGCCTCATCAATCGCACGCGCAAGTTGAACGTAATCCTGACGCGCGCCGTTATTACTACTACTACTGCCGCCGCCAATCTGCGAGGCGGGCGTGATCGAGATGCGTTTGTTGGCGATGCGGATGCCGACTTCCTCACCGATTTCGTCAACGGTCGAGACAAGAT
Organism: Pyrinomonadaceae bacterium; assembly: GCA_036382855.1. Taxonomy (GTDB): domain Bacteria; phylum Acidobacteriota; class Blastocatellia; order Pyrinomonadales; family Pyrinomonadaceae; genus DASVTR01. The sequence continues at coordinate 156,856 of DASVPO010000014.1, forward strand.
TCTTCGCTACGCGCTCAATCTTCTCGCGCACGCGCGCGGCCGTCCGCGCAGGCGAATCCGAGGCGCAATCACGCAGGCTCAGGCCAAGCGTCACCGTGCGAATGTCCAGATGCTCCATCTCCGTCATCCGCACGGTCTGTAAGATTTCCGCCTGTGTATATTCCATTTTCAGAGTATGCGGGCCAGCAAGAGCAACAGCAGGGAGATGATAATGAGAGCGGTGGCGACGAGGACGAAGCGCAGGCTGGGGTCTGCCGCAGCCTCGTCCAGCACGACGTTTGAAGCGCGGCGCAGTTTATCCCCGCGATGCCGCACGCCGTCATCCGCGGCTCCGAACGTTGGACCATTAACAGCAGTCACGCGCTGCCGTTTCTCCTGCGCGGCATCCGGGGAGACGACTACTGCCCCCGGCGCGTCGGCGTTCGTCTGCGGCTGACTCGCGATGGGCGGTGTGCCTGACGCTACAGCATCCGGCCCGTTTACATTCTCCGGCGCGGGCGTTTCCACGTTGAGAGCAGCGTCAGTTTTCAAAGGGGCTTCCGCTCGTGCCGTGGAAGCGATTGTTCCGGCAGCGGGACGCGTTTCTGTCGTCTTTCGTTGCGAGGCTTCGGTTGGGGCAGCAGGAGTGTTGGCGGACGCGGGTTGCGCGCCCGCTCCGGCTTGAGCAACACCACACTGCGGACAGAAGGCCGAGCGAGCGCGTATCGCCGCACCGCATGACTTGCACCGACGTGCTATTTCGGGTTCCATAAACTCAATAAAGAAGTGATGGGTGATGAGTAATGAGTGATGAGTAGAAAACTTCTTTCTTTTAACTCATCACTCATTACTCATTACTCATCACTTTCATTATATCCTGTGCATCGCGTTAAAGAGGTCTTCGCGTTGCGCGTAGATGCGGACGCCGAGGCGGCTACCCTCGTCGCGAAAACGCTCTTTCAATTCGGTGGCCGAGAGGCGCGAGCGTGAGCTATCGGCGATGATAACCATCGCAAATTTTCCCTGCACGACCGTTTGATTAATGTCTATGATGCTGCATTCGGCTTCGGCCAGGACCTGCGAGACGGCGGCGACGATGCCCGGATGGTCAACACCGAAGACGGAAATCACCATCCGTTCGGCAGACCCGGCAGCATGTGCTTCACGCTCACGCGCTCTACTCGAACCGCTCGCCGCCGTGTTCCCGTTCGTCTCCACTATCGGCTCGATGGCGCGATACACGTCCGTCACCAACTGCTCGACCGTTTGCTCGTCAGCCCCCGCGCCCAGGCGTCCATAGACCGCGCGCGTAATGCGATAGATTAATTCTTCATTAGCCATCTTAAAACAGTGACGAGTGATGAGTGACGAGTGACGAGCTAAAAGAAAATCCTTCGTCGTTCACAGCTTGCTTCTTGTTTTTGCTCGTCACTCATCACTCGTCACTTCTTCATCTTCTCTGGTTTGTTCGCAGTTCGCGCGCCGCCTCAATCGCGTCTTCCGATTGCGCATCCTGCAAGTCCATGCGGTCAACTATGCCGACGACAGCCGCCTCGATTGACATCTCCTGATTACCGATGGCGGTGCGCGCCGCTTTGCCGTAGGCGCACATGACAACCTCGCCGATGCCCGCGCCAAGACGGTCTGCGACGACGACGATATTCTTCGTCGGCTCTTTATCCAGATCATACGGATGCACAATCAAAAAACGGACGCCCTCCAAATCAGGCGTCTTCTTCGTTGACCAGACTGTGCCGACTACTTTTCCTAGAAACATAAGTTTTCAGTTTCCAGTTTTAGTCTTCAGTTAAAAGCAAGTTGTCTTTGCTGAAGACTAAAACTGGAAACCATCTATCAGACTTTTGCAAAAACTTCCGCAGGCTCGCCCATGTCGCGCGCAGAGGGCGTGATGATGGTGCGTGCGTTGACGTAAATCTTCTCGCCTTTCTGCATCGCGCGCCGCACGTCGTCTTCGCTGACGAAATCCACGGCCTTGCGATGATTGCCGTTGGTTGCCTGCGTTGACGCGCCAGCCGTTTGCGCAGGCTTGGCTGCTGCTGGCGACGCAGCGGGCGCAGCGGGCGCGGGCGGCGTAGTTTGCGCTGACGAAGCAGTGCCGTTGCCGCCGTTTGTCTCGGTGGCGGTCGGAGCGGCAGACGGCTGCGGTGCGGCGTCAGACCTGTCGTACTTAGTGCCCGCTTCGACATCAATCACGGGTTGATACTGCGCAGGCGCAGCAGAGGCATGAAGCTCCGCGTGCTTCGCAGCGGGCTGGCTCTCCGTGCGGTTTGCCAGAAAGCGGTCAACGATGGCCGCTATCTCTTCACGACCGATGGGACGGCCCTCCGCTTGTGCAGGCTGCGGTTGCAGGTTCGATGAAACGCCGGCTCCCGCAACGCTTGCCGGAGCACCGGCGCTCTGCGACTGTGTGGCGAGAGCCGGGCGCGCACTCTTGACAGCGCGTGTTTCAAAGGCCACACGCTTGATGTCCATCAGGTGCAGCGGCGAGACGTTGTCGGAAGTGACGTTGCCGCCCCATGAGCCGCAGCCGAGTGTCATAGAGGGCGGAAGCGCTGTGGAAAATCCGATAGCGCCGTGCGTGGTCGGAGAGTTGACGATAACGCGCGAGGCAGGCATCTCGCGCCCGTAAGTGACAGCAGCCTCACGCGAACGCGTGTGGACGCCCGCCGTGTGGCCCATGCCGCCGTATGATAAGACCTCGAAGCAACGCGCTGCGCCGCGTTCGATTCCGTCTTCGACGTAGAAGGCCAAGATGGGCGAGAGCTTTTCCATTGAGAGCGGGTAGTCGCGCCCGACGCCGCCGACATCCGCGAGCAGACAGCGCGTGCCCTTCGGCACACTCAGGCCAGCCATCTTCGCTATCACTTCGACGGACCTGCCGACAATGGCCGGATTCAAAGAGCGTTGTGGTGTGGCGACGACTTTCGCCAGTTGGTCTGCTTCCGCCGCGCTCAGGAAGTGTCCGCCCTGCGCCTTGAATTGTTCGCGCACAGCCTTCTCGACGGGCGCGTCTGCGATGACGGCCTGCTCCGAAGCGCAAATCGTTCCGTTGTCAAAACATGTTCCAGTCAGTATGTCCTGTACGGCCTTCGCTACGTCGGCCGTTCTCTCTATAAAGGATGGAACGTTGCCGGGGCCGACGCCGAACGCGGGCTTGCCAGACGAATACGCAGCACGAACAAGGCCGATGCCACCCGTCGCAAGGATGACGGCCGTCTGCTTGTGCTTCATCAAGGCTTCCGTGCCTTCGATGGTGGCGGAAGTCATGCAGCCGATGGCGTCGGCTGGCAATCCCTCTTTAATCGCTGCTTCGCGGACGATTCTGACGGCTTCGTTGATGCAGCGCGCAGCAGACGGATGCGGCGACAGAACGATGCTGTTGCGCGACTTGATACTGATAAGACATTTGAAGATGGCCGTCGAGGTCGGGTTGGTTGAAGGGATGATTCCGGCGACGACGCCGCGCGGGCTGGCAATCTCGACCACGTCCTTCGATTCGTTGACGACGCCGACCGTGCGCAGGTTCTTGAAATAGTTCCAGACATCTTCGGAGGCGAAGCGATTCTTCTCGGCCTTGTCGGCCGGAATACCGTAGCCCGTCTCTTCGGTCGCCATCGCGCCGAGGCGCACAGCCTCTCTGAGCGCAGCCTTCGCCATCGCCTCGCAGATGCGGTCAATCTTGCCCTGATCGAAACGCGCCAACTCAACTTGTGCACGGTGCGCAGCCTCCACAAGGTCGCGCGCCTGCTGCACAGATACGAGGTCTTTATCAACGGACATAACTCAACCTCCGAAAAGCAGTGATGAGTAATGAGTGATGAGTAATGAGTTAAGAACTTTCTTTCACTCATCACTCATTACTCATCACTCATTACTTTGCTTTTTCCCTGTTGTTCTCGCGTGCGCCCGAAAGAGAGCGGCCCTGATCGCCTTCTGAGAGTTGGGCGTGCCCGCCTCCGCCGACGGCTTTCTCATCGGGGCTGTAGCCGGTGCGGCCGTTCGTCGGCAGCACGCGTTCGACTTCCCCGTGCGGGCGCGGGATGACATGCACGCTGATTAGCTCTCCGACGCGACGTGCGGCAGCAGCGCCCGCGTCCGTCGCCGCCTTCACAGCGCCGACATCTCCGCGCACGAAGATAGTGACGTAGCCTGCGCCGATATATTCTTTTCCTAAAAGTTGGACGTTGGCCGCCTTGACCATCGCGTCGGCAGCTTCGACAGCGCCGACGAAACCTTTGGTCTCAACCATTCCGAGTGCTTCGAGAGGCATTGAGCTTCTCCTCCTCACTTGTCTGTTGTAGAAGTTAAAAACTAATTTTGCTTGAGCGAACGTTCCATCCTAGTCCTGTGCGCCGCAAGAATCAAGAGACGCGCGTGAAAGTCGGGGAGACGACGCGCCGGGACAAGCGAAATGAAGAGCAGATTCCTTTTCGTCTTTAACCTTAGGCGCAAGACCCTAGACTCTTGACCTACTAGAGTTTGACAACGTTTTCCACAGCACGTTATAGTGCGCCACAAGGTAGTTTTCTCGGGGCAGCCCTACTTCGTCCAACCTATTGCCGAAGGCGGACGTGGATTGGTGATGGCAGCAAATTTTGGAGAAGAATTGCGGCTCGCACGTGAGGCGCGCGGCATCAGCTTGCGCGAAATCTCAGAACAGACACGCATCTCCATGCGCTACCTCGAAGCCATCGAAAGCAACGATTATAAGCGACTGCCCGGCGGCATCTTCAACCGCAGTTTTATTAAAGCCTACGCAAAGTATGTCGGCTACGATGAGCAGGCTGCGCTCGAAGGCTATGCGCGTACGGCGCGCGAGCAGGGCGACACGGTGGACGAAGTTTCGACCACGCCCTACCAGTCGCGCGTTTACACAGACGGCAACACGCGCTCGCCCATCGTCACACTGCTTTTGACGATTCTCATTCTCGCAGTGCTGTCGCTCGGCGTCTGGGGCGCGAAGCACTGGTACGAGCGGCGCGAGGCCGCACGCGAAAACGCACCCGCCCCGGCTTCAAATCAACAGAGCACGCAACAACAACCGGCTGCCCCCGCAGCTCCGTCGAATTCGAGCGCGCCTCAGACCAATGGCTTTCATATACAAATCAAGGCGCGCGGCGAGAGCGTCTGGGTCAGCACACAGTTAGACGATAGCAAGAAATCTTCAGGCTTTATCTTGGAGGCGGATGAAGCGAGAGAGTTTGAACCGCAACAGCGTTTGAAAATCGGTTATGCGCCGGTCAAGGCTAAGGCGCTCGAAGTAAACATCAACGGTCGGCCCGCGCGAGTGCCGCAGGACAAGGCCGAGATGCTGATTACCAGGGATAGCTACGAACAATTCTTACAATAAATTTCGACGCAAGTTTTCTACTGCTTCGGATGAGCGCGCGATGAAGGTCTGCCTGTCATCGTGCGCCCGACGCGCAAGAGGTCAACGCCCGCCCGGATGCGGGCATTTTTGTTTATAAGTGCGGAGAGTCTGAAGTTAAAAACAAGAGAAAGCTGTCCTGCTTTTGAGTTCAGCCGCTCCGCACTTACAAGGGGAAGAGCAATGATTATGCATGATATTCAGGAAGGTTTGACGTTTGACGATGTGCTACTGGTCCCGTCGCGCTCGGACGTGCTGCCGACGGAGACTGACACCTCAACACAATTTACGCGCGGCATACGCTTGCAGATTCCTCTCTGCTCGTCCGCGATGGACACTGTGACGGAAAGCCGTCTGGCGATTGCGCTGGCGCAGCAGGGCGGCATCGGCGTCATCCATAAAAACCTGCCGGTCGAGCGGCAGGCCGAAGAGGTTGACAAGGTGAAGCGCTCGGAATCTGGGATGATTGTTGACCCTGTGACGATTCGCCCCGACAGACCCGTCAGCGAAGCTCTGAGCGTGATGGAGCGTTATAAGATAAGCGGCGTGCCCGTCGTTGACGAAGACGGGCATCTGGTCGGCATCATCACCAACCGCGATCTACGCTTTGAGACTCGCTTTGACATTCCCGTCTCCGAAGTGATGACGAAGCAACCGCTCGTCACAGTTCCCGTCGGCACGACGCTCGAACAAGCCAAAGCCGTGCTGCAAAAACATCGCATCGAAAAGCTGCTCGTCATTGACGGCGACAAACACATCAAGGGATTGATTACCGTCAAAGACATTCAGAAGGCAATTAAGTATCCGAGCGCTGCGAAGGATGACCTGGGCCGCTTGCGCGTCGCCGCCGCCATCGGCGCGACCGGCGATTACCGCGAGCGCGCCGCCGAACTCGTTCGCGCACGCGTTGATTGCCTTGTCATTGACACGGCCCACGGCCATTCGTCGCGCGTCATCGAAGCTGTCAGAGAGATTAAGCGTCGTTATGCTGACGTGCAGTTAATCGCCGGAAACGTCGGCACGGCCGAAGGCACGCGCGAGCTTATCGAAGCTGGCGTTGACGCCATCAAGGTCGGCATCGGGCCGGGAAGCATCTGCACGACGCGCGTCGTGACGGGCGCGGGCGTGCCACAGATAACGGCCATCTTCGAATGTGTGCGGGCGGCGAAAGACAGCAATGTTCCGATTATCGCGGACGGCGGCGTCAAGTTTTCGGGCGATGTGGCGAAGGCGATTGCGGCGGGCGCTGACGTTGTGATGATTGGCTCGCTCTTCGCGGGAACGGAGGAATCGCCCGGCGAGTTGATTCTCTTTCAGGGACGCTCGTTCAAGGGCTATCGCGGGATGGGTTCTATCGGCGCGATGCGCGAAGGCTCGCGCGACCGCTACAGTCAGGAACGCACAGAGATAGAATCCAAGCTCGTCCCCGAAGGCATCGAAGGCCGCGTTCCCTACAAAGGCACGCTGGCTGACATGGTGACGCAACTCGTCGGCGGCCTGCGCGCAGGCATGGGCTACACGGGCTGCCGCAACATACGCGAGTTTCAGGAACGCACGCGCTTTATACGCATCACCTCCGCAGGATTGCGCGAGTCGCACGTCCACGACGTTATCATCACGAAGGAAGCGCCGAATTATCGTCTGGAGTAATCAGTATTATCGTCTGGCATAATCAGTCGGGCGTTATTCTTTGACCAGCGGTAAGTGCCAAGCTGGCGGTCGTGCCTGTTTGTAAAGAGCGCGAGCGCGCAGATTGCGCCGACGAGGGCAAGCAGCATGTCCCAGTGTGAATCCCAGATGTCGCCCTGCGTGCCGAGGAAGGCGTTGCCGAGTTCGGAACTGGCGAGCAGAGAGACCCACCATTCTATAAACTCGTAGAACGCGCCGATGGCTAGCAGGATTGCAGACACGATGAAGGCCATCCAGCGGCGCGACGTTTTGACATACTGCAAGAGAATTTCCCTCGTGGGAATCGCCATCAGAAAACCGAGCATGAAGTGGGCCACGCGGTCGTAGTGATTGCGCGAGAGATTGAATTCGTCGCGCAGCCAGTTGAAGGGCGGCGCGAGCGCGTAAGTGTAGTGACCGCCGTAGGACTGCACGAAGAGGTAAAAGAATATCAGGTAGTAGGCGAGCCGTGTGAATTTATAGTAAGGGTAGGCGATGACGACGGCTGCCAGCATCGAGAGGGGAAAGAAGTTTTCCAGCGCCCAATCCCAGCGGTCGTGCGGACGGATCGCCAGCACAGTGAAGCCAATTGCGTAGATGAGCAGCAGTAGCAAAAGCTCACGCCGCGAGGGCGTCTGCTTTTTGTGCTCGGCCGCGTGTGATGTCATTAGTTGTTAACGGCTGAGAAGGTGCGTGCCTTTATCGTGCCCCGGCCTGTTTCAGTAAGCGAACTATTTCGGCGCGGCCTTTAGCGGTCGCCTTGACCCATTCTACCATCGTCCTGTTTTTCTTGAACTCAGGGTCTTTTCTCATTGCGTCGGAATCCAAAAGCTGCGCCCATTGCAGAGCAGTCCTGTTGGCCCACGTCGGAGCATTAACGTTAACACCGCTGTCCAGCAGCGCACGGACAAGCTTTATATCCGTGAACATCAGCGCGACAAAGAGCGGCGTCTCGCCTCCGTCCGTAGCTCGCACATTAACGTCGGCTTTACTATCGAGCAGTAGTTGCACGGTTCGCGCGTGCCCGTCGCTCGTGTCCATGCAGTCTCCCGCATCTTCCTTGAAGTTTGGGATTAACTGCTCTACAAACGCGTTGTATTCAGCGGACGTGCTTCTAAACCCGTAGCCGAAGAGCGCGATCAGCAGCGGCGTGTGGCCGCCCTTATCCTTCGCTTCGAGTTCGGCTCCCTTTGCCAGCAGCGCTTCGACGACGCTTGCGCGCCCGCACGCGGCGGCTATCATCAACGCCGTGTTTTCATCCTCTTCGGCCCTCACGTTCACGTCCGCTCCGGCCTTAATCAACGCGAGCGCGATTTCAACGCGACCATTGCGGAGCGCACGAAAGAGCGCCGGAATATCCTCCGCATCTTTCACGCTCGGACTCATCCCGGCCGCCAGAAATTGATTCACCGTCGCGCTATCCCCATCGCCAACCACTTTGAGAAAAGCGTCCTTGTCAAACTGTATGCCCTTCTGGGCCAACTGGCGGCGCGCTGCTTCTCGCTCGTTTGTAGTTTGCGTGCTCTGCCCCGAGGCCACGAACGAAAACAGCAGCGACAACATTAAGGCGAAGATTCTGACAATCATTTCAACCTGCTCTTCCTGCGCAATAATCAACCAACATCCCGGCCCGCGCAAAACCGCACTACAACGTGCAGCGTTCAAGGCCGCATCCGGCAACAGAAGCTATTGATATACCACGACGACGAGTTGGGGATAATAACAGGATTTTGTGGCATGATGTATTACGGCTTGAGAACACAGGCTGCATGGATTAGCCGACAGGTGTCTGCCTTAACTTGCGCCATGAGAAAGGCGATGTTTAATTTTTCGTCTCTGCTCAGGCAAACAATTTAATCGGAACGCGGGCGGGCACAAGGGCGGCATTAATCTTGCTGCGAGAGCGCGCTTACGATGAAGCAACGCAGGGCCATCTTAATTTCAAATCCGAACGCGGGGCGCAGCCTGGAGCGACGCGAGCGCGACGTGGCGAGCTTTCGCGAGTATCTCAAATCGCGCGGCGTAGAGGTTGAAGTTGTCAACACAAAGGGGCCGAATGATGCTGCGCGCTTGGCGGCGCAGGCGGCACGTGACGGCGTGCGTGAAGTGATAGTCTCAGGCGGCGACGGAACTATCAACGAGGCGCTGCAAGGTCTGGTCGGGACGAAAGTCAAACTAGGTATCTGGCCGAAGGGAACGGCAAATGTGCTGGCGCGCGAACTCAAGATTCCGCTCAACCTGAAGGGCGCGGCCGATGTAATCGCGCGCGGAGCGACATCCACTGTGCATGTCGGCTGCGCGATTATGGAGAAGACGGATGAACGCCGTTATTTTTTCCTGATGGCGGGAGTTGGATTGGACGCTTCGGTCGTGCGGCATGTGCGGCCCGGTTTGAAGCGGCGCGTCGGCGAAGCGGCTTTCTGGTATGCGGGCCTCGGGCATCTTGCACACTGGCAGCCCGTCACGTTCAGGGTTGAGATTGACGGCGAGAGTTTTCCGGCGACGTTTGCGGCCATCGGCAACGCTCCGCACTACGGCGGCAATCTGGCGATTACGCCGCGCGCTCATCTGGGCCAACCTGAGTTTGAAGTCTGTCTTGTTGATTCGCACAGCCGTCTGCATTACCTCTATTTGCTAACGCACGCGATGCGTGAGGGCGGCGTCCCAACTAAGACGCGCGGCGTACGCTTCATACGCACAACGCGCACGCGCGTCGAAGGCGATGCGCTCGTGCAGGTTGACGGAGAATTAATCGGAAGCCTTCCGATGTCATTCGAAGTTGGCCCAACGCCCATCGAGATTCTGACGCCGTAGGATAAGCGAGCCGTATTTTATTAACGCAGAACGATGAAGAGGCGGCTCTTCATCTTGCGACGGCGTGCTCTCCGTCTTCAGGCATCATCATTCCCAGTTGCTTTCCCGTTCCTCCGTTGACCCAGGCGTTACGTGTGGTCTGCTCGCGCGGCGAGGCATCTTTTTTCTCTTCGATGTGATAGTCGTAGCGTTCGGGCGGGCCGAGAGTAAGACGCGCGGACTGCGTGCGACCGTTGCGGCGGATGATGAAGGGGATGCTCGCTCCTTCTCTGTAGCGGTTGAGGGTGGTTTGCCAGTTGTCGCGGTTGACATCCGTGCCGCCGATTGAGACGAGCACGTCGCCCTGGTCGAGTCCGGCGTTTTCGGCGGGCGAGTTGTTGCGGACGTTTGTGATTTTCAGGCTCGTCTGATTCGAGGGGTCGAGCGTGATGCCTGCCGTGTAGGCTTGCGGCGCGGGCGCACGCGTTATTCGCAACCCGGCGGCGGCGAGCGCTTCATCGTAGGGCGGCATCTCTGTTCCGCGCACGTAGCGTTCGAAGAATTGATGAAAATCCGCGCCCGCGACCTCGCGCACGACGCGCTCGAAATCTTCCGGCGTGTAGCCGCGCCCGCGCAGATAGTAGGTAGCGGTCGGACTCTTTACGTAAAACTCTTCGTACATGCGTCGCAGCACATCGTCTAAGCTCGCGCGCCCGTTCGTGCGCCCACGAATCAGGAGGTCCAGCACGAGCGCGAGCACTTCACCTTTGAAGTAGTAGCTGATGGATGTGTTTGCAAGATTGGTGCGTTGCGCGTGGGGCGCGCCGTCCAGAAAGGGCGCGCTCAAGCTGGATTCTTCGGCGCTCATCAAGCGGCTGCCCGGCGCGTTTTCGACACCCGTGACGACGAGGCTCAGCGTTTGCAGAAACTCTTTGTTGTTCCAGATGCGAGCGCGGCGTTGCATCAGGTGGCCGTAGTAGTTGGTGATGCCTTCGACTATCCACAGGCTGCGCGTGTTGAGCGGGCGCGTGAAATCCCATGGGCCAAGTTCCGTGGGCCTGAGGCGCTTGACGTTCCAGACGTGGAAGAATTCATGTGCGACGGTGTCAATCGCGTTGTTGTAGGTTTCGAGGTCTGAGAGAGTGCCTGACTCGATAATCTGCGTCGAGGTTAGATGCTCCATGCCGTCGCTCGAATGGCCGTCGGCCGCAAAGTGAAGCATGAAAGTGTAGCTCTCAAAATCGGGCGTTCCCCACATCGCCGTCTCAGCGCGGACGACGCGTTCTATGTCGCGCACGAGCGACTGCCGCCTTCCGCCTTCATCGCCTAAAGAATGGACGACGACGCGGTAGGTCTTGCCGTCAAGCTTGAACTCGTCGAGCGTCCAGTCAGGCCCGATTTCGGTCGGCGTGTCAATCAGCAGGTCGTAGTTGGGAAACTGCCAACGGAGTTGGCCGGGACTCTTGCTCGCGGCGTTGATAGCGCGCCAGCCCTGCGGCGGCTTGACCTGAAGCGTGACGGGGTCTTGCTTGTGGCCGACGATGTACATGAAAACGGAGCCGCCATTAACGGAAGCATGCCGCTCGTTGAGTTGGGAAAACGTGCCCGAAAGGTCGTCGCCAAAAACCTTGTAACCGACCTGTATCTTTTTATGACCGCCGGTCTGCACGCGCCACGTCTGGTTGTCCATACGCACAACGCGCAAAGGTTGCGGCGCGCAGGGCGCAGGGTCGGAACAGTTGTTGTCGCGCGCGTGCGACTCAAACTCCTGCACGTTTTTCGCGAAGTCGAAAATCGCGTAGCGTCCGGGCGACCAGCGCGGCATCTGAAAATCGAGCGCATTATCCGTCGCTTCCCCGCCAATCTCCACCTCTATGCTGACTTCAAAGAGATGCGAGGACGGACGCGGCAGCGCCAGATTGTAGCCGATTGAGGCGAGTGGCTGCTCTGGACCGGCCAGCGCGGGCACAATAGAGAGCAGCAGGAGCACGAAGAGCAGCGCAAGGCGCAAGGTGAGACGCGGCACATGGGAGATTATCATCGTCGTCAAACTCCGACTTGAGAAAGATGCACGAGGCACACCGCCGAGGAGCGAGAGACTGCGGTCGCGCGATTATGTGTATTTCTCAAGCTGCTGTCAAAAGAAAAGTGGGCCAGCAGAAAGACCAACTGTTGCTCTGCTGATTCTACGCGTGAAGCTGCCCCGGCGGTTTCATTATAACGCGCCTCCTCGTTTCTCTGAACGGCTGGCTTGACGCGCCACGCGCCCGTCGGCTAGTTTGGAAAATCGCTGCAAAGCTTCGTAGTTTCCAAAAAATTTCTCTTTCCTGATCAACGCCGATGAGCACAACCGAGCGTCTTTATTACAATGACTCGCACCTGACGGAATTCGAGGCGCGTGTGACGAGCGTGGGCGAGCTGGCCGACACAGGGGGCACAACGCGCGTCGCCCTGACGCTCGACCGCACGGCCTTTTATCCGACGGGCGGCGGCCAGCCGAGCGATATGGGACTGCTCAACGAGACACGCGTCCTCGAATGCGTTGATGCAGACGAACATGTCCTGCACCTCATCGAAGGACCGCGGTTGGAAGTGGGCACGACCGTCTCGGGCCGCGTTGATTGGCCGCGCCGTCTGGATCATCTACAGCAGCACACGGGCCAGCATATTCTCTCGCAAGCCTTCGTCCAACTCTTCGACGCAGAGACGCGCAGCTTTCGCATGTCGGAAAAGACGGCCGAGATTGACGTGGCTCTTGACAACGCATCCGATGAACGCATCGAGCAGGCTGTGGAATTAGCCAACAGTATTATCTGGGAAGACAGGCGCGTGCAGGTGCGGCAGGTGACGAAGGAGGATGCAGCGCAGTTGCCGCTGCGTAAAGATTCAGAGCGCGAGGGCGAGCTTCGCATCATCGAGATTGAAGGCTTCGACCTGAGTCCGTGCGGCGGCACACACGCGGCGCGGACGGGCGAAGTCGGCATCATCTGCGTCCGCTCGTGGGAACGCGCGAAGGGGCTGGCGCGCATCGAGTTTGTAGCCGGAGCGCGCGTGCTCAGGGATTACAATCAGGCTAATCAAACTGCAAGACAAATCGCCTCGCTCTTTAGCGCCGGGCGCGACGAAGCCGCAGCTTCCGTGTTGCGCCTACTCGAAGAGAACAAGCAGCTTCTACGACAGGTGCGCGCCCTTGAAGAAGTGACGACGAGAACCGAGGCGGAAGAATTACTGAAGGAGGCGCGCGAAGCGGCGGGCGGCACACAACTCGTTAGTCACATCTTTGACAATCGCACCGCAGACTCTCTGAAAAAAATCTCGCTCTCAGTTATCACTCGTCCGCGCGTCGTCGCCCTGCTCGGCTCGCGCGACCAGGATACTGCGCGCTTAGTCTTCGCACGCTCGGCCGATGCTCCCGGCGACATGAATGCGCTGATGCGTGAAGCCTGCCAGATGCTCGACGGTCGCGGCGGAGGCAAGCCGGACATGGCACAGGGCGGCGGCCGCAACGCATCAAGGCTGGAAGAAGCCCTTGAAGCCGCTGCCGAGAGTATTATTAACTCATAACCAAATTTCCAACGCAGAGGGTAAGAAGAAAGGTGGAAAAGGGGAAGAGGGTAAACGGGCAAAGGGAAAGGCAAGCGGCCTTCCTTTTTACCTGTTACCCTTTACCCTTTTCCCCATCTTTATTTGCGCCCTCTTAGTTTGCTTTCTCTAATTTTAGCTTGAGATAGCTCGCTCAAAAGCCGCCTTTTTGTTTCTCAGGGCGGGCTTCAAGCTACCTCAAGAATTTCTCAACCCGTCCTTGGATAATTCAAACTGCCGACAACAGAAAGTTTCATAACGCGCTGAAGAGCGCCGTTTCTATTGATTTGTAATTAACGCGTAAACCCTTATGGAGGCAGACTGATGTTACGTTTCCTGAAATTATTTTCATCCGCTTCAATCTTGCGGAAAGCACTGACAATGGGGCTGTGCGCCGCAATGCTGCTGGCAGCCGCCGCCTCATCCCTCATTAGAAAGGGCAGCGCGCAGCAACGCGCGAACACCATCAACACAGGGCTGTGGCAGGACGTTGCGGAAAACGCTATTCAACTGGCAGGCGAACGCACAATCATTCCGCGTGTTTATCGAACAGTGCAGGTAAACAAGTCTGCGCTCGCGCAGGTGTTGGCCCAAGCTCCTATGGAGTTCACGGCGACGGCTAAGAGTGCGCAAGTTACCTTGAGCGTGCCGATGCCTGATGGCACGCTCGGTCGCTTCCGTATCGAGGAATCGCCCATTATGGAGCCGGGCCTCGCCGCGCAGTTTCCCGGAATCAAGACCTATCGCGGGCAGGGCTTGGACGACCCGACGGCCACAGCGCGTTTTGACTTAACGCCCGCAGGCTTTCACGCCATCATTCTTTCGGCCGGCGACACAGTTTACGTTGACCCTTATGCGAAGGGCGACACCACAAACTACATCAGCTATTTCAAGCGCGACCTGCCGGACGGCCCGCGCTACGAGTGTCGCGTTGGCGACTTTGATGGCGCGGCTGGCAAATCGCCCGTGCCCGGCGCTCTCGAAGTTCAGCCGAATCTAGCGCCCCACGCTGGCACGCTCCGCAGCTATCGCCTCGCGCTCGCCGTGACGGGCGAGTACACGCTGTATCACGCGCCTGACCTGCTTGAGCCTGATGCGACGAGAAAGCAGAAGGCATTCACCGCGCTCGTCACAACGCTCAACCGCGTTAACGGCATTTACGAGCGCGACGTTTCCGTCCGCATGATTCTCGTCGAAGATGAGATGGAAATCGTCTACACGAATCCGGCGACAGACCCGTATCAAGCAGACCCGCTCGGCATCAGCATGCTCGTAGAGAATCAGGTAAACCTCGATACGCCTGAACCAGTCGGCCCGATTGGCGAAGGCAACTACGACATAGGCCACGTGATGAGCACGGGTTTTGGCGGCGTGGCCTACCTCGAATCCGTTTGCGACCGCGGCGACCCGGACGTGCCCGGCGACGGCTTTAACGCCGGCGGCTTCACCGGCCTCGACACGCCCGAAGGCGACGGCTTCGATATTGACTTCGTTGCACACGAGATGGGCCACCAGTTCGGCGGCAACCATACCTTTAACGGTTCAGAGGGCAGTTGCAGTGGCAACGCCGAAGGCCCTGCGGCGATGGAGCCGGGCAGCGGCTCGACCATACAGGCTTACGCAGGCATCTGCGGCTCGCAGGACTTGCAGTTGCACAGCGACGCCTATTTCCACGTTAAGAGCCTCGAAGAAATCATTGACTTCACGGAAGGCAACGGCCACAGCGGCGGCGACGGCGATGCCTGCTCCGTCAAGACAGCGGTTGCCAACAACGCGCCCACCGTCAACGCCGGTGCGGATTACACGATTCCGAAGAACACGCCGTTTACCTTGACGGCTACGGGCAGCGACCCCGACGGCGACCCGCTCACCTTCGCATGGGAGGAATACGACACAGGCCCCGCTTCGCCGCCCGACACGGACGCCGACGGCCAGCCGCGTCCCATCTTCCGTTCCTATAACCCGACGCTCAATCCGTCGCGCACTTTTCCCAGCTTGCAGTACATACTGAACAACGGCAACACGCCGCCACAGACTTACGACTGCGGCCGCGGCGCTGCCGACCCCTGCCTGACAGGCGAGATACTGCCGCAGATTGAGCGCACTATGAAGTTTCAGGTAACGGCGCGCGACAACCGCGCGGCGGGCGGCGGCGTCAATGCAGACCTGATGCAGGTCAGCGTTCGAGCAAATGCAGGGCCGTTCGTCGTCACCGCGCCGAACACAGGCGTCAGCCTGCCCGGCAACTCATCGCAGACCGTGACGTGGGACGTGGCGAACACTAACGTCGCGCCTATCAACGCAGCCAACGTTAAGATTTCACTTTCGACCGACGGCGGCAACACCTTCCCCGTCGTGCTCGCAGCCAGCACGCCCAACGACGGAGCGGAAGCTGTTAACATTCCAGACACGGCAACCAGCATGGCCCGCATCAAGGTCGAAGCCGTCGGCAACATCTTCTTCGATATTTCCAACACGGACTTCACTATCACAGGCACGTCTGCTGCCATCCCGCGCCTACGCATCAGCGACTTCGACGGCGACAACAAGACAGACACAGCCGTCTGGCGTAAGAACTCAACTGGCGATTGGGTGCTCTTCAAGAGCACGACCAACGGCCTGCAAATCCAAACCGATTGGGGTCACGCCAACCTCAGCGACATAGCCGTGCCCGGCGACTACGATGGCGACGAAAAGACAGACTTCGCCGTCTGGCGTTCAAGCGAAGGCAACTGGTACATCATTCAATCGAGCACCGGCACCGTCCGTCTCGAAGGCTGGGGACAATCCGGCGATGTGCCGACGCCCGGCGATTTCGATGGCGACGGAAAAACGGATGTCGCAGTCTTCAGAGCAAACGAAGGCAACTGGTACATACGCCAGTCTGGCGGCGGCAACGTCGTACAGGGATGGGGCACGGCCGGCGATAAAGTTGTCCACAGGGATTACGATGGCGACGGCAAGACAGACATGGCCGTCTATCGTCCAAACGAGGGCAACTGGTATGTCCTGAAGAGCACGGGCGGCGCGCTCATACAGGGATGGGGTCTGAGCAGCGACCAACCAGTTCCCGGTGATTACGACGGCGACGGGCTTTCAGACTTCGCCGTCTTCCGCGCGGGCGAGGGCAACTGGTACATACGCGGCAGCGGCGGCAACAACACCGTCCGCAGTTGGGGCATCGGCACGGACGTGCCCGTTCCCGGCGACTATGATGGCGATAACAAGACGGACATCGCCGTCTGGCGCGGCTCGGAAGGCACATGGTACATCATTCAAAGCTCCAACAATGGCGTCACCCTGCGCGCTCTCGGTCTGAGCGGAGACGTTCCTGTGCCCTCTGCCTATCTACCTCAATAAAGCGGGCGCGGGCTGAGTAAGAACAATCGAGCTACCTCATTCGAGGGCCGGAGTTTAAATTCCGTTTTAAGCTCCGGCCCTCTTTTTCATCCAGCTTTCGCGCGTGCAGCTCACGCCGCCGCTAACTCTTGTCAATAAGGCTGATGATATTGTACTTTCCAGACTGAGCCGCGCGCGCACACGACGCAGACCGTATGTTGCTTCCAGCCTCTTAATTTTGCGGGCTGCCAAGAGCTTGCGTGCTTTGAGTTTCGGACGAACTGGAGAGCGTAGATGAAACGTTGCCCTGCCTGCCAGCGCACATACACGGATGAGTCGCTGACCTTTTGTCTGGAAGACGGCTCGCCGCTCCTGAGCGAAGCATCATCTTCCGCTTCATCCGACGAGCCACCGGCGACGATGATTTTCAACGAGCCGCCCGCGACGAGCAGCAACCGCAGCGCAGCGCCGACCGAAGTTTATAACGCCAACGCAACTCAGGGCACTACTCCTCCTTCGCCTGCACAGAACACCAGCGGCGGCGCGTCTTACGGACAGACTACTCCGCCGCCCTCCTGGACACCTCAACCATCAGCGCCACACTCGCAGCCGTTCGGTCAAACCAGTTGGCCTGCGGCGACGGGCGTTGCAGCGCCGAACAAGTTTCTGCTCGGAATCATCGGCGGCGTCGTGATGGCGTTGCCGTCTCTCGTTCCGGCAATTCAGTTTGGCTGCTGCCTGTGGGCTGCTGCGGGCGGACTGTTGGCCGCCGCCCTCTACATCAAAAAGTCTCCGACTAAAGTTGAGTTAGGCGAAGGCGCAATCCTCGGAGCTATCGCTGGCGGAGTCGGCGGCCTGATTAATCTCGTCGCCGGTCTGCCGCTGGCTTATGCTCTCTACGGGCCAGCAGGGCCTTACAAGCCGGAGGATGGAAGCTACGGCGGCGTAATGGTCGTGGTCGGAATTTTCGGGACTCTGATGCTTGTAGGCTTTGCAGTTGCCGGAGGATTGCTGGCCGTGCCTATGTTTGAGAAGCGCAAGAGCGGGCCAAACGCACCGCCGCCCTACGGCGGCAGCGCAGGCGGCTACAGGTAAATCACGACGCGTGCGACCGATGAAAGACATGCTGACTGCAATTTCAAAATCGCGTCATGGCTGGTAGCTCTGGAGGTTTGACGATGAAGAGAATCGTTGTGCTGTCGCTCTTGCTGGTTTGCGTGCTTCCGAGTCTGGTTTCCGCTACGGCCAAAGACGACTTTACGCTTTCCGTCTCTCTAGTCATTGGAGAGCGCAGCCGCGACAGCCACGCCGAGACGACGCTCATCCGTCTCGCAGGCAACAATCTAACTTATGAGCGAACCTATAGCGGCGCTGGCGCTGGCAGACGAGAGCCTGTGCGCAGAGAGTTTAAGCTCAAGGGAAGCGAGATTGCGCGACTGAAGAGTCTGGTTAAGGAGAAAAATCTGCTCGGCTCCGGCGGCCTCAATTTCAAGCCCGCCGCCGGACAACTCACCTACTTCGAGATGAACATACGCGTTACACTCAAGGGCATCATCAGTACGCAGGAACTCTCCGGCCCGCGCGCCGCTACCAACATCAAAGAGGAGCGCGTCTATCAAAAATCCATGGCCCTGCTGCAAGAGCTTTACCGCCTCATCAACCTGCGCGAACAGGGCATCAACTACGAGGAGCCTGTCAGTTAAGCTGCAAGAACGTTCAGTCAAGATTATCAATCTGCAAGCCCACAGGATTCGCGCCCGCCGCCTTAATACTGTCTATCACTCTCGCCACCTCGCCATACGTGATTGAGATACGTGAGCGCCGCGACGGCGATGAACGATGAGAGGCGAGCTAATTTTTCGAGAGCCTGTTGATGACGACGCGCGCGACGGTCGGGATAATCTCGCGCTCCTTCGCGTGGTCTGTCGTAAAGATGACGAGGATGAAACGCGCTCCGTTTTCGAGTTCGATGTAGGCTGCGTCGTGGCGCGTGGTGCTTGTCCAACCGGCCTTCGACCAGAGACGCGCGCCCGGCTCAAGCGCAAGGGCCGTAAAGCCGTGGGCCTGATCGTCTGCATCGCCACTCTTTCCCGAATAATCGCGCTTCATTAGTTCCATCATCGCGCGGCTTCGCGCGGGCGTCACGCTGCGGCCCGTGGCGATTTCCATTAAGAGGCGAGCGGTTGCTTCGGTCGTCAGCCGGTTGCGATTCTCGCCACGGCTTCCGCGAAAAAACTGCTCTCGCCCGTAAGGGCCTTCGCAGTAAGTTTTCTGGTTGACGTTGATGTTTGTATAGCCACGGCCGACGAAATAGCGGTTGACGCTGTTGCGCTTCTCGGCCCAACGCTTTAACTCATCGCCCTTCAATTCAGGGCCGCTGGTCGTCCCCGTCAGCATGTCGAGCACGTAGCCGGTCGCGTCGTTCGATGAATCAACAATCATGTCTTTGAGTGCGCGGCGCAGTTCGTCAGTCTCTTTGAGCTTGCCGTCTTCCATCAGTTGATGGGCCATCACCAGATAAAACATCTTGACGACGCTTGCCGGATAGATGGGTTCGTTGCCGCGAAAGCTGGCCTGCACGGGGCGCAACGGGTCGCGCAAATCTATCAACGTGATCGCCAGATTCTTCTCTTCGAGTTTCTGCGCGCTGAAGCGCTCGATGGCTGTTCGTGCTGCTTCGTTAACGATTGACTGAAGCGCTTCGTCGGAGCGTGTGTTGGTATTCAACGTTGATTGATTTCCTCTGTGGGCGGGCGTCGAAGAAGAGGGCACGGCGAAGAGCAGGCAGGCGGCCAGAAGAGCGCAACTTAAAACAGGGCGTGGCATTAATCCTTAATCCTTTCCGTTGAAATCAGCGCATCAGGTTGACGAACGAGTTGATGATCAACGCGTTGGAGAAGTCTATAAAGAAAGCGCCGACGATGGGCACAATCAGAAAGCTGCGCGGCGCAGGAGCGTAGCGCGCGGTCAGCGCTTCCATGTTGGCGACGGCGTTCGGCGTCGTTCCCAAACCGAAGCCTATGTGGCCGCTCGTCGTCACGGCCGCCTCGTAATCCCGTCCCATCAACACGAAGGTCACAAAGACGGCGTAAAGAATCATCACGACGACCTGCACGACCAGTATGACGAGCATGGGCAGGGCCAGCCCGGCCAGTTCCCAGAGCCTTAGGCTCATCAGAACGATGACGAGGAAGAAGGCCAGCGCAATCATTCCGATTAATTCGATGGCGCGTGCGTTGAGCTTGAGCCAGCGGTAGCGGTCGTCCAGATTGCGCGCAACGGCCGCGACAATCATCGCGCCGATGTAGCCCGGCAGTTTGAAGAGCGCACCCAAAGCATTCGGCAGTTTGCCGCTCAATTGATTAAGCAACAAACTGAGCAGCGCTCCCACTCCCATTATCAACAGAACCAGCATCAGGTTGCGCAACACGACGAGCGAAGTTAATTCGCTCTCCTCTTCAGCAACTCTCTCATCCGTGCTCTCGTCATCGCGTCCTGCTCCAGTCTCTCCTGTTGGCCCAACCGCCCAGTAGCTTTCCGCGCGCCCGTTCTCCGTACCCGCGCCTGCCTGTTCCTCCTGAGCGCTGCTTTCAGCCTCCGGCTTAGCCAGACGGAAGAAACGGATCAAAGCGGCCGCAACGGGGTTGCCGACGAGGCTCGCCGTGAAGATGCCGAAGGTTGCGGAGGCTATAATCAACGCGCCCGCGCCAGTGATGCCTAAGCCCTCGAAATCACCCGCGCGTGCAAGACCCGTCGCAGGGCCGCCCGTCAACGTCAACGATCCGCAGATAACGCCGAGCGCAGCCGGAGCATTCATCGCGCGGGCCAAGCCCATCCCGACTAGGTTCTGCACAAGCGCTGTTGCAGACGCTATCAGCCAGAAGAAGCCAAGCCGCCAGCCGCCCGTCTTCAGGAGCGCGAGCGTTGCGCTCAAGCCAATGGTCGTGAAGAAAATGGTTTGCAGCGGGTCGCGCAAGCTGGTATCGAGCGCGATGCCGAGCGTGCCGCGCGAGCGCAGGATGAGTACAAGAAACGCGAAGAGCAGGCCGCCGATGGCCGCCGCCGGAATGCTCGATTTTTTCGGAAACGGAACGCGCCGCTGTATGAAATAGCCGAGGGCCAGAACGAGCGACGCCAGCGCCAGCGTCAACACAAGGTCCAGCTTCAGCGTGCGCAGTCCTTCGACAAAGGTTATCTCCATTGGGCCGGAAACGCAGTCGTCAGCGAGATACGCCGCCTGTTAAAGAGCGCGGCAGACGTTCTAAAGTCTCAACAGAGCAGTTCGTTATCTTTCAAGCTTATTACATGAAGGCCGGGCGCGTAGTGTATCATTAGCTCTCGCCGGGGCGATAGAAAATTCCATCAACCTTCCAAAGACAAAGCGTGGACCAGCTAACGCAAAACTTGCGCGCGATTGTCGGCCGCGACGCGGTGTTGGCTGAGCCGGATGAGCTTCTCGTCTACGAGTGCGACGCTCTGCCGCAACACAAGCAACGCCCGCTGGCGGTCGTCTTCCCCGATAATACGGAAGAGGTCGCGGAAGTCCTGCGCGTGCTCAGGCGCGAGCGCGTCGCGTTTGCTCCGCGCGGCGCTGGCACGGGCCTTTCGGGAGGCGCTTTGACGGAGAGCGTAGTCATAGAGATGGCGCGCATGCGGCGCGTGCTTGAGCTTGATGCGTTGAATCGCAGGGCGGTCGTCCAGACTGGTCTCATCAACGCCCAACTCTCGCGCGCCGCCGCTCCCTTCGGTCTTCATTACGTGCCAGACCCTTCGAGCCAGATGACCTGCACCATCGGCGGCAACCTTGCGGAGAACGCCGGCGGCATACACTGTCTGAAATATGGCATGACGGTTGATCACGTTGCGGCGGCGCGCGTCGTCCTCGCCGGAGGCGAGACGGTTGACCTCTACGCGGGCGGAGCTTTCGCGCCCGGTTACGACCTGCTCGGCGTCTTCATCGGCTCAGAAGGAACGTTTGGCATTGCAACGGAAGCGACGCTTCGCTTGACGCCGCTTGCGTCCGCTGTCCGCACACTTCTGGCCGACTTCGCGGACGTTAACGACGGCAGCCGCGCCGTCTCCGCCATCATCGCCGCAGGACTCGTGCCCTCTGCGCTTGAGATGATGGACGCGGCGGCCATTCGCGCCGTCGAGCAAAGCGTCTTTGCGGCTGGCCTGCCGCCTGATGCGCAGGCGGCGCTGCTCATAGAGTTGGACGGCCTTGAAGCGGGGCTTGATGAGGAAGCGGAACGGGCTGAAAACATTTGTCGTGAAAACGGAGCGCGAAGTGTTCGCCGTGCGCGCGACGAGAGGGAGCGCAAACGTTTCTGGGCCGCACGCAAGGGCGCGTTCGGCGCGATGGGCCGTCTTGCGCCCGACCTGATGTTGCAGGACGCGGTTGTCCCGCGTTCGCGTCTGCCCGAAGTGCTGGCATCAATCTATAGCATCGGCCTCAAGTACGATTTGCTGGTCGCAAACGTTTTCCACGCGGGCGACGGCAACCTGCATCCATACATCTGCTTCGATTCGCGCAAGCCGGAAGAGGTGAAACGCGTCCGTGAAGCGGGGCGCGAGATGATGGAGACGTGCGTTCGCGCTGGCGGCACGATTACAGGCGAGCACGGCGTCGGGCTGGACAAAAGCGCCTACCTCGCGCTCATCTTCGATGAGGATGACATGGACGCGATGCTCCGCGTCCGCGCAGCCTTTGACCCCGAAGGCTTATGCAATCCCGGCAAGATTATCCCGACTTCACGCAGTTGCGGCGAAGCGCGCGGCGCGTTAGCCGTAGGCAGCCCAGCGCAACCCGACGAAGGCGCAGACGCGCAGACGCAAAGAAGCAGCGTTGAAGCACGACGCCTCTCATCGTTGAACGGAAACGCTGGTGAAGCAACGAAGATGATTGATGACGGGCGACAACTACGCGCGTCGCTGCGTCAACACGTCAACGCATCTCAAGCAGCCGCGCCTCCATCACCAACTGTCTTAACTCGCAGTCCTTTCAACGTCGAAGCAGCACACGAAGCGTTGACGCGAATCGTCGGCGCTGAACATGTCGAATTGTCGCCGCGTCCAGGTGTCGCTGCGTCTCTTGTCGTGTCGCCCGCGAATGCCTTTGAAGCGTGTGAGATATTGCGGCTCTCATCGCGCGAAGGATGGGCCTTGCTTCCGGCGGGAGCGGCGACGTGGCTGGATGCGGGGCGGCCCGCTCGTGTTGATGTCGTCTTGCGGACTACCCGCATGCGTCGCATCATCGAACACGAACCGGCAGACCTCGTTGCAGCGGCGGAAGCGGGCCTGACGCTTGAAGATTTTAATGCAGGGTTAGGACGAGCCGGACAGTGTTTGCCGCTCGACCCGCCGGATGATGGCCGTGCGTCTCTGGGCGGCGTTGCCGCGACTGGCATCGGCGGCGCGCAGGCGTTCGGCTACGGCCCGCCGCGCGGCCACGTCATCGGGATGCGCGTTGCGCTCGCAGACGGGCGCTTGATAAAGGCTGGAGGGCGCGTAGTGAAAAACGTTGCTGGCTACGACCTCTGCAAGCTGTTCGTCGGCAGCTACGGAACGCTCGGATTGATTCTTGAATTGACGTTCAAGCTCAGGCCGTTGCCTGTCTTGAAGACAAGCGTCGTCGCTTACGGTTCTCACTCTTCGCTCTGGCAAAGCGCACGCGAACTGCTCAATGCACAACTCTTCCCCGTCGCCATCGAACTGCTCAACGCGCGTGCAGCCGCCGACACAGGCTTGTTCGTTGAAGACGAAACGGATTGTGCGCTGCTGATAAGATTCGCGGGCGCTTCTGCCGCCGTCCGCTATCAGATTGAACAAACGCGCGCTCTTCTGGACCACAAACGAGGAATCAAACAGACGTTGGTCGCGGGCGACGACGGAGACGAATCTCTGTGGCGCTCGCTGGCTGCTCTGTCCGCTGGAAGAAGCGGCCAACTGATTTACCGTATGCAGGTTGTGCCCGGCAAGCTCGGCGCAATGCTGGCGGCAGAGGACGTTAATCAAGGTGTCCCTTTTCCCTCGGACGCGCGCTGGCACGCAGGCGTCGGTGATGGACGGCTGCGCGTTATCGGTTCATTGCCGAATGAAGCGAGCGCGGGCGTAGAGCTTTTATCAAGATGGCGCACGCGCGCAGAGCGCTTAGGCGGGTGGCTGATTGTCGAGAGAGCGACTGATGAAATAAGAGAGGCTTTCGACGCGTGGGGTGAGATGGGTGCGGGCGCGAAACTAATGCAACGCATTAAGCAGCAACTCGACCCGTCGGGCATACTCGCTCCGGGCCGCTTCGTCGCAGGCATCTGATGCTGGCGCGGGCGTAGCGGCTTCAGTTCTCGCTGATGCTTTAGTTGACCAGTTGCGACTTCGCTGTGCGGCTCGCGGTTTTTTTGCGGTCGGATGAAAGAGCGGCTGTATTCTTGTAGCCGGAGGGCGTCTTGCCTGTGTGGCGACGGCCGAGGAAGTTGTTGCCGTCTTCTCTGCTGATGACGCCGTCCTGAATCAGGTTGTAGACGGCCGTTTCGAAAGTCAGCATGCCGTGGCTTTGCCCTGTCTGCATCGTGGAATGAAGCTGAAAGGTCTTTCCCTCGCGAATCAGATTGGAGACGGCCGGAGTGCTCACCAGAACCTCCACGACCGCCACGCGTCCCTGCCCGTCGGCGCGCGGCAAAAGGGATTGGGCCACGACACCCCGCAGGCTCTCCGACAACATGACGCGAATCTGCTCCTGCTGTCCTTCTGGGAAGACATCAATGATGCGGTCAACCGTCTTCGTCGCGCTGTTGGTGTGCAGAGTGGCGAAGACCAGATGGCCCGTTTCGGCAGCAGTCAACGCAAGCGAGATAGTCTCAAGGTCGCGCATTTCTCCGACGAGAATAATATCCGGGTCTTCTCTGAGAGCAGCACGCAGGGCATCGTGAAAAGAATGTGTGTGGCTGGAAACTTCTCTCTGGTTAACGAGCGAGAGATGGTTGTGATGGACAAACTCGATGGGGTCTTCGATGGTGATGATGTGCGATTGCTGATTGACGTTGATGGTGTGTATGAGCGAGGCAAGGGTCGTTGATTTACCGCACCCGGTTGGACCAGTGACGAGGATGAGCCCTTCGTTGATGTCAATCAAATCAATAAGCTGGTCTGGAAGCCCTAGTTCCTGAACGGTCTGAATCTCTTCGGGGATGAGACGGAAGACTGCGCCGATTCCCTGCCTTTGAAGAAAGACGTTGATACGAAAACGCCCTATGCCTTCGAGCACGTAGCTGGCGTCCAAGTCCCAGTTTTCGAGAAAGTGCTCGCGTTGTCGTTCCGTCAGAATTTCAAAGATGAGCGCCTGACACACGTCCGCCGCGACTGCTCTGTAGTTGAGCTTGACCATTTCGCCGTGGACGCGCAGGTAGGGAGCAGACCCGCTGGCGAGATGCAAATCCGAAGCGTCCTGCTGCCTCATCAATCTTAAGAGTTCATCTAGTTTTGCCATCTTGGAATCCGCCGGAAATTTTTCGAGAGCGTGTTTCCTGCCAACGTGGAATCTTTACGGTTTGCGGGAAGACGTTTTCTGCGTGCACGATGACTCGGAAAGAATCATCAACTCGGCCCGGAGCTAACAGCAAGCGAGAGGCCACATACATTTTGAAGGAAAAAGCTGTTAAAATTTGGCGTGCCCTGAAAAGAGAGCGGCCCTTGTTGTCACCTTCAGTGACAAGGGTGGAAGCCTGTTCCATAGCTGCGGCCTCAAGACGGAACGAGACGAAGGATGCACTTTTGTTAACACGCGAGCACGCGCGCAACGAATTGAAGAGGCCGTAAACTTTCAACAGAAAACCAAATGAGAAAATCAAACCCTACTCGACAGAGACCTCTTTTCGTCTTCCTCATCTACATTTTAGTCGCCCTCATTGCCGCGCCCGTCGTGCAACTCCGGCAAGGGGCGCAGGCTTCCGTCGTGCCTGCTATCGAAGCGCCCGCGATAAATTCGCGACCGCCTGTGCGTGCGCCGCACGGCATGGTGGCTTCGACAAGCAGGCTGGCTTCACAGGTCGGCGTTGATGTGCTCAGGCGCGGCGGCAATGCTGTTGATGCTGCGATTGCCGTGGCGTTTGCGCTCGCGGTGACCTATCCGGCGGCGGGCAATCTGGGCGGCGGCGGTTTTATGATGATCCGTTTTCGCGACGGGCGCGCGACCGCCATTGATTATCGCGAGATGGCTCCCGCAAAGGCTGTGCGCAATATCTACCAGGATGAGAAGGGCGATTTGATAAAAGGCGAAGGCTCTTCGACGGTCGGCTATCGTGCGGCCGGTGTGCCCGGCACGGTCGCCGGAATGGAGCTGGCGCTCAAAAAACATGGCTCAGGAAAACTCTCCTGGTCGCAATTAATAGAGCCTGCGCGGCGTCTCGCCGCAAACGGCTTTGCGCTGCCTTACAGCATCGCGCGCAGCTTCCGCACCAACGAAGGGTTCTTCGAGCCTTATGAAGACAGCCGCAAGATTTTTCTCAACAACGGCAACCTCTACAACGAAGGCGACCTCTTTCGCCAGCCAGAGCTGGCCGCGACTTTCGCGCGCCTGCAAAGGCAAGGCCCGCGCGAATTTTACGAAGGCCAGACAGCGCGCCTGATTGCCGAAGACATGAAGCGCCACGACGGCCTCATCACCTTAAACGACATGCGCGCTTACGTTGCGAAGGAGCGCGTGCCTCTGCGCACGACCTATCGCGGCCACGAAGTCGTCTCGATGCCGCCGCCTTCTTCCGGCGGCGCAGTCCTGATAGAGATGCTGAACATTCTTGAGGGCTACGAACTCGGCAAGATGCGTTGGTCTTCAGTTGAGCGCAATCATCTGCTGACGGAGACGATGCGCCGTGCGTTTGCAGACCGCGCAGAGTACATGGGCGACACGGATTTCGTTAAAGTGCCCATCGCCGGAATCATTGATAAGGATTACGCAGCGCGCCAGCGCAGCACGATTCGCATGGACAGAGCATCGAAGAGCGCGGAGGTGCGCGCCGGTCAGCCTCCCGGTTATGAAGCAGAAGAGACAACGCACTTCACGGTCGTTGACGCAGAGGGCAACGCCGTCGCAAACACCTATACCTTAAACGGCGGCTTCGGCTCGGCCGTCGTCGCGAAAGGAACGGGCGTGCTTCTCAACAACGAGATGGACGATTTTGCCGCGAAGCCCGGTGTGCCGAACATGTTCGGCTTGATTCAGGGCGAGCGCAACGCAGTCGCGCCGCGCAAGCGGCCGCTCTCCGCGATGACGCCGACCTTCGTCATGCGTAAAGACGGCTCGCTCTGGTTCGCAGTCGGCAGCCCCGGCGGCCCGACCATCATCAACACCGTCCTGCAAGTCATCACAAACATCGTTGACTACAACATGAACATACAGCAGGCCATTGATGCCCCGCGCATTCATCATCAATGGCTGCCGGACGAAATCGCCTACGAGCCGTTCAAGCTCTCATTCGAAACGCAGAGCGCGCTCGAACGCATGGGCCATAAGCTTGTCTCGAACCCGCGCTTCATGGGCGATGCACACGGCGTTATGATTGAAGCCCGAACGGGCATGCGCCTCGGAGCCAGCGACCCGCGCAACGAAGGAGTGCCCTTAGGATACTGAAACGGCGCTATTGAGTTATGTCTTACCTGACGCGCCCACTCGTGGCCGAAGAGGAGAAACTGCTGGCCTGTGTTCATTGCGGCCTGTGCCTTGAAGCCTGCCCGACATACACGCTAACGGGCGATGAGAACGACGGCCCGCGCGGTCGCATTTATCTAATGCGCGCGGTCGAGGAAGGACGACTCGCGCCCGCGTCTGCAACCTTCGAGCGACACATCAATCGTTGTTTGGGCTGTCGCGCGTGTGAGCAGGCGTGCCCGGCGGGCGTGCCCTACGGCGAACTGCTGGAAGCTGCGCGGGCGGAGATTTCGCAGAGCGGACAGCGGCGCGGCTGGACCAATCGCCTGCTGCGCTTGCTGCTGCGACGCGTCTGGCTACACCCTTCGCGGCTGCGCTTCCTGTTTGCCTGCGCGCGGGTGCTGCGCGATTCCGGCCTCGCGCGCTTGCTGCTCAAGCTTCGTCTCGCGCGGCTCTTCTCAAAGCGCACGGAGTTTGCGCTGGCGCTGCTTGATAGCTCAGCGCCAGCCTCGCGTCCAATCACAAACAGCCGTCTCAACAACACGACGACAGAACTGCCGCGCGCGTTTGAAAATAAGGATGAAAAAGAACGTGACGAGCCTCAGCAGGCTTTGCCATCTTCGCGCGCTCTGCTCTTTACAGGCTGCGTGACGGAAGGATTATTCGCACGCGTCAATCGTGCTACTGCGCGTGTGCTCTCTGTCAACAATTGCACGACGAGCATGCCTGCCGCGCAGGTCTGCTGCGGCGCGTTGCACGCTCACGCAGGCGATATGGAAGGAGCGCGAACGTTGGCACGTCGTAATATTGAAGCCTTCGATGATGAGAGCGAGGCTTTCATTATTACGAACGCCGGAGGTTGCGGCGCGATGCTCGTCTCTTACGTTCAACTGCTGGCGGACGATGAGGAATATGCTGCGCGTGCGCGCCGTTTCAGTTTGCGCGTGCGCGACATCAGCCAGCATCTATCGGGCACGGGCATCCGGCAGGGCGCGTCTCTTGACGACCGTTTGACAACCTATGATGCCTCGTGTCACCTGCTCTACGGGCAACAGGCAGGCGACGCACCTTTGCAAATGCTGTCGGCCATCCCCGGCCTCAATTTCGTGCCGCTCGCGGAGAGCGAGCGTTGCTGCGGCGGCGCTGGCGTTTATAATCTGATGGAGCCGGAAATGTCTGGACGCGTGCTTGACGAAAAACTCGCGGCGCTCAAGGAGACTGCCGCCGAACGACTCCTGACCGGCAACCCCGGCTGCCACATGCACCTCGGCGCTGGCGCACGCCTCAAGGGAATCCCCCCCTTGCGCGTCTGTCATCCAATCGAACTACTAGACGAATCTTACGACCGCGCAGGACTGTATAAAGAAGTGATGAGTGATGAGTAATGAGTAATGAGTAGAAAACTCTTTCTTTTAACTCATCACTCATTACTCATCACTCATCACTGTTCTATTGCTCTTATGAAGTTTCTTAACTCTCTAATTTGTGTGTGCCTGTTGGCGGCTTCCGTGTCTGCGCAAGTAGGCGATAAAGGCGGGCGGGGAGGAGCGGAGGTCGCTGCGCATTACGCAGCGGCACAGGCACACGAGCAGGCGGGCGATTGGGCGGCGGCCGAGAAGGAATGGATTCTGGCGATTAGCGTTGCGCCGCAGGACGCGCGTGCGTGGGTGAATCTGGGCGTTGCGCTCAACCGGCAGAACAAGGCGAGCGAGGCCATCAACGCATGGACACGCGCCCTCACGCTTGACCCGGAATTGGCTGGCGCGCATTTTAATCTGGGGCTGGCGCGCGTCAGAAACAGCGAGTATGAGGCGGCGATTCCTTCGCTCAGAAAAGCGCTGCTGCTTGAGCCGCAGAACGAGGCGGCACGTCGCGCGCTGGTCGTAGCTCTGGTAGGCGTCGAGCGTTTTCAGGAAGCCAGCCGCGAGATAGCACGACTGCTCTTGCGCGCTCCGCGCGACGCTGCGTTGCTGGAATTGGCCGCGCAGAGTTTTATGCGGCAGCGAAGGTATGCGGAGGCAGTTGTAGTCTTAAAGCGCAGGCTGGATTTGGAGAACGCGACGGCGCAGTTGTGGGCCATGTACGGCGACGCGCTCGACGGCTCCAAGCGAACGCCCGAAGCGGCCGCAGCCTACGAACGCGCGCTCGCCCTTGACCCTGCTTCAAACCTCACGCGCTACGGGCTCGGCTACCTCTACTGGAAGCTCTATCGCTACGATGAAGCAGAGAGCGTGCTCACGGAAGTGCTCAGGCGCGATCCGCAGGCGTCGCGCGCAGCCTTCACGCTCGGCGACCTTTACCTGACGAAGGGACAGCCCGCGCGTGCGCTGCCGCTGCTCGAACAGGCCGCGCGTGCCTACCCGGATGAATTCGACACGCGCTTTGCGTTGGGCCGCGCGCTCTTGATGACGGAAAATCTCAAGCGCGGAATTGAAGAGTTGCGCGCCGCCGTTAAACTCAACGACCGTGTGGCCGACGGACACTTTCAACTGGGGCGTGCGTTGATGCAAGACAAGCAGACGGAAGAAGGAAGGCGCGAACTGGAACGCGCACGCGAACTACACAGCGCCAAACGCGCCGCCGAAGCAGAGCGAACTAATCAACGTCCCTAAGCAAAACGGCAATGAAAGCCAGCTTCAATCTTAACCATTAATCTCTTCACTTCTCATTAATCTATTTATTTCCGAGATGCGCGCTCATCATGCGCGATGCGGCCGCCGGTGAGCGTCAACCTGACGTTTCCCTCTTTATCCAGCGCGGTGAGGTCTGCGCGTTTTCCTTCTTCGATTGTGCCGCACTCGCTGTTGATGCCGAGAAGTTGCGCGGGGTTGGCGGCACTCATGCGCGCAACATCCATAGGGGAAACATCAAGCGAGAGCATCATGCGCACGGCATCAAGCATCGTGATAACGGAACCGGCTATATGGCCGCGCGCGTTCTGTGTGCGCCCCTTTGCGACCGTGATTGTCTCGTCCCAGATTCCGTATTGGCCGTCGCCCAAGCCTGTTGGAGCGATGGCGTCGCTGATGAGCGAGAGGCGGGCGGGCGTTTTAGAGCGGAGCAGGAGCTTGAGCATGAGCACGTCGAGATGAACTCCGTCTGCGATGATGTCGCAGCTTACGTCGTCGCGCAGCAGTCCCCAGCCGGTTGGCCCAACGTCGCGATGATGCAGCGGCGGCATCGCGTTCATAAAGTGTGTCATGTGTCGCGCGCCCGCTTCATGTGCGCGGTCTAGAACCGAGGGCAGGGCGCGCGTATGACCGATGGAGACGATCCAGCCGCGTCGTCGCAATTCAACGATTAACTCAAGGCCGCCTGTTATCTCTGGCGCGAGAGTCGTCATGTGCAGCGCGCCGTTTTCGTTGAGGGTCGCAAGACCATCGAGGCTGGCTGTTGTATCGAAGGTGCAGAAGTAGGCCGGACGAAGCGCGCCGCATTGTGCGCTGTTGATGAAAGGCCCTTCGTAGTGAAGGCCGAGGACGCGCGCCGCAGCTGGTCGTCGTTGCGTGTCCTGCTCGCGCATTAACTGCTCTATGGCGCGCACAGCTTTTTCGTAGTCGGCTTCGGGCGCGGGGACGAGAGTCGGCAGCCAGGAGGTTATGCCATGTTGGGCCAGAAATGTTGCGACGCGATGAAGGCCGTCGGCATTCGCTTCCATCGTGTCAACGCCGGCCGCTCCGTGAATGTGTATGTCAATGAAGCCGGGGTAGAGGGTGAGGCCGTCGAGGTTGATGGTCGTTTCGGCGTATGCACCTTGCGGCTCTATGGCGGAATCGAAGATGCGAGCTATGCGCCCGTCTTCGATGAGCAGGCTGGCGCGGTCGCGGATTCCGTCGGGCAAGACGAGGCGTGCGTTGCGGAGAAGGCAGGTGTCAGTAGAATCGTTCGCGTTCTTCATCGGGCTTATTTAATCACAGCTTAAAGGTCAGACGCGCGCCTGCCCGCGCGTGTCTGCCTGGACACTGGCGCGGGCAGGCGGGTTGAAAAGCTGCCGGAGCTTTACGTTTAGAAGTAGAGCTTGGCGGCGAATTGAAATTCGCGCGGCAGGCGCGTGCCTGTCGGGCGACCGATTGTGCCGGGCTGGCTGAGAGAGAAAGAGTTTGTGTCGTTGGTGACAAACTGCGTGTGGTTGAAGACGTTGAAACTCTCGGCGCGCAGTTGCAGACGGAAGTCTTTCTCTTTGTTGAAGTAGATGTTCTTGACGAGCGAGAGATTGGTCTGGTTCTGTCCGGGCTTGCGACCGAAGGCGCGGCCGGAATTACCGAACGTGCCGTCAATCGGAAGCGCGAAAGCGTTTGGCTCGAAGAGGAACGGCAGGCCAGAGGCATCCACCTCTCCTGTGCGCCCGCCGAGCGGGTCGCCGACGAGGCGCGCGCGCCCGCCGCGAATCTCGTTGCCCGTATCATTCACGATGCGCGGGAAAGGTTGGCCCGACGCGATGGTCGTGATGCCGGAGATTTGCCAGCCACCGAGGACGGTGCGCAGGAAGGTGCTTGAGTCGTTCGAGAAATAAGGAATTTCGTAGACATAGCTGGCGCTGAAGACGTGCGGGCGAGAGGTGCGCGCTTCGGCGTATTCGGGCCGTAAATCGAGCGGGTTCTGCGGGTCGTCAATCGCGTCGCGGTCGTTGGTCGCGTCCACCAGATTCTTGCTGAAGGTGTAGGAAGCGGTCAGCGAGAATCCGTTGCCGAAGCGGTAGTTGAAGGACGAGAGCAGGCCGTGGTAGCGCGACTTGGCGCTCGAATCAATGTAGGTGATTGTGCCGTAGCCGAGGAACGGGCGCACGCTGTTGCGATTTCCAGTGCCGACGGCTAACACCTGATCGGGCTGCGGCAGGTTGATGTTGCGACGACGAATCAGGTGGTCGCCTTTTGTTCCGACGTAGCTCACATCAATGACAGCGTTTTTGAAAAGCTCGCGCTGAACGCCGAGCGACCATTGCTGCACTTCAGGCGTCTTGATGTCGGGAGCGGTCGTGGATAGCGTACGGATGGGAACTGCGCCGAGCGCTCCGCCGGAAGGCGTGAGCAGCGAGAGGCCGGAGCCTGTGAAAGTCGCGCGATTGTTGTAGGGCGGGTTGACGAAGGAACTCGTTTCGAAGATGCCGACGAGCGTCTGGTCGTAATAGAAACCATAGCCGAGACGAACAATCGTCTTGCCGCTCTTAAACGGGTCCCACGCCAGCCCAACGCGCGGGCTGAAATTATTCTTGTCCGAAGGCGAGACGGCTTCGCCAAAGCGCGAGGTCGAACCCGCGACGGCGATGCCGTTCAACTCGTTGCCCGTGCCACGCTGTAGAGAAGTACAGGGTGAAATAGCCGGAGGCGCGACGACCGGCAGACAGGTCGGCACGGCGGCGCGGCTGTACAGCGACGGGTCGAATCCCGTGAGCACGTTGTTCTTGTCTTTGACGGGCACGAAATACTGGTAGCGCACGCCGTAGTCCAGAGTCAGATTGGGCCGAATCCGCCAGGTGTCCTGTGCGAAGAACTCGCGGCGTCCGAAGCGCAGGTTGACAGTCACGTCAAACTCGTCTTCCTGATACTGCGAAGGACGGCCCACAAGATAATCCGCGAGCGCCGAGCCGGTTTGCGTCAGCGCAATTGTGCCGGATGTTCCGCGCGTGGCCGTCGCGTTGAAGGTGAAGCTGCCGCCAGTGATGTTGTTGGCGTTCTCGTCTTTGCCTTCGTAGGAAAGTTCGCCGCCGAACTTGAACGTGTGCATGCCGTTGGTCCAGGTGAAGACATCGCGTGCGACATGGTTCGTGTACTTGATGTTAAAGCCCTGTAGGCCCGCGAGGCGTGCAATCGTGCCGTTGCCGCTGAAGTTAAGCTCAGGGATGGCGTTGTTGTTATTCTCCGGGTAGAACTCGGGGATTAAGGAACTGCCCGCGTAATCCGAGCGGCGACCGCGACCGACCAGTTGCGAACCAATCAGGTTGCCTGAGAAATTATAGGTCGCTTCGTTGACCATCGTGGGCGAAAGGATGCTGGTCAAAGAAATCGCCAGCACGTGTCCGGGGACGCGCGTTTGCGTCGTTGAGATGTCGGGCAGCAGAACGTTGTTGAAGAGTCCGCCGGACTCGACCGTTTCGCTGAGGTCGTGTGTGTAGCGACCGAAGAGGCGCTGGTTGTCGTTGAAGTTGTGGTCTATGCGGATTGATTCCTGCCGCGTGTTGTTGATATTGAGCGGCGTGAAGGTGAAGCTGTTCGTGCCTGTGTTGGGCAGCGGATAGCCTGACAGCAGAGACAGGGCGAGCGGACTCAGGTCGCCGGTCGGGATAATATTGCCGACGTAGGCGCGGCCGTCTGTCGGGCGAAAAACCATGCCCGAACGAGCCTGCACAATGTTGCCGTTGGTGTCTGTGACGAACAAGGGGTTGGCCGTGACGGTCGTGCCGCTCGTTCCGTTTGACTGACGATAAAGGAGCGCGCCCAAGTTGGCGGAGAAATCGCCTGAGCGCTGGGCGAGGGTCGGGACGGTGCTGCTGGCGTCTGTCGCGCCGCGAATGATGCGACGCACCTCTTCCGAGAAGAAGAAGAAGGTCTTGTTTTTCGCCTGATAGACGGACGGGCCGCCTTCGCCGAAGCGCGGCAGCGTAACGGGGCCGCTAAACGTGCCGCCGAAATTGTTGTAGCGCAGCTTCGGCACTCTGGCGCGCGGTGTTCCGTCCGCGTTGCGACCCAAGCGATTATTAAAATAGGTGTTGGCGCTCAAACGGTCGTTACGGTTGAACTCGTAGAGCGAGCCGTGAAACTCGTTGCCGCCGCCCTTGGTGACGACCGTGACCGCGCCGCCGCCGGAGCGCCCGATTTCCGCCGTGTAGTTTGAGGTCAGAATCTTAAACTCTTTAATGGAGTCAACGGTCGGGGTGGAGAGCAGCGTGATGTTTGAGCCAACGTCTGTGTTGGAAACGCCGTCAACGAAATAATTGACGGCGTTGCGGCGCATGCCGTTAATGGAGATGTCTGCGCGGCTCGTCAGGCCGAAGCTGGATTCGTCGTCCAGATTCGAGGTAACGCCGGGCACAAGCTCCGTCAGCTTGAGGAAGTTGCGATTGTTGAGCGGCAGTTCGATGACCTGCGTGCCGGAGATGAGGCCCTGCCCTGTCGGGCTTTCCTGAATCAGCGGAGCTTCGTCAACGACCGTGACAATCTCGTTTGGCGAGCCCGCTTCGAGAACGATGTCAACGGGGCGACGGTCTTTCGCGTTTAAGGTGAGCGTCTGCACGTAGCGTTTGAAGTTGGGCTGCTCGACGGCGACATCGTAAGTGCCGGGCGCAAGCGGCGTGACGGTGAACTGTCCTTCGTCGGAAGTCTGCACGCGGCGCTCAAGCGCTGTGTCTTTGTTGATGACGACGACGGTCGCGTTGGCTATCAAGCCCCCGGTGGAGTCCGTCACCTGCCCGGTGATGGTCGCGGCCGTCTCTTCCTGAGCGAGCGCTGTGCCGCCGAAAATCAGGCAGCAGGCGAGAGCTAGAAGCAGACCGCACAGCCCATTCTGAAAATGGTGTTTCATGGCGTGATTCCTCTTTTACGGTGACAAGTGGAAAGCAATCGCTCATCTTCCCAGGAAATCATCTACGGCGCGGTCAGCCCCGAGCCTGCACTGAGGCCGGGCCTGAGAGATGAAATCCCAGGAAGGAGCGTCAAACTGACAATTTCTTTTGGCGGCTTCTTTAACGCGCGCCGCTAAGAGCGGGTAACTTTTCCAGAACCTTATACAACGCCTTTCAGACAACAGCAAGATTTATCTACACCCTAAACTGCCTTCAGGGCCGCTCGACCGGCCTGAGCGCCTGACCCGGATGCGCGCCCGTCATCTGTCCTCCGGCCACGACCGCTTCACCGTTGACGATGACGTAGCTGATGCCGAGCGGGAACTGGTGCGGCTGCTCGAAGGTCGCGCGGTCAATAATCGTGGCATCATCGAAGATGACGAGGTCTGCTCCGAAACCTTCGCGCAGGAGGCCGCGGTCGCGCAGGTTGAAGGTCTGCGCCGGAAGCGATGTCATCTTGCGCACGGCATCTTCGAGGCTGAGCAGCTTTAGCTCGCGGACGTAGTGGCCGAGCACGCGCGCATTGTTGCCGTAGCCGCGCGGGTGCGGCACGCCCTCGCCCACACGACGCACGCCCGAATCCGACGCAATCATCGTGAAAGGCTCGCGCATGATGTTCTGCACGTCCTGTTCGCTCATGCCGTGGTAGACCATGCCTGCGCCGCCCGCCATATACATCTCCATCATCTGTTCAATCTGGCTTCGGACATCCTTCTTGCCGCGCACCTCTCTGGTAATCGCGGCGATGGATTTACCGTTAAACGACGGGTTGGGTTCGTAGGAGGCGACGACGGCGTAGTCGAAATCCTTGAAGCCTGTCTCCTTCAAAGTCTGTTGCACTTCGCGGACGACGCGCTCGCGCACCTCTTTATCCGCCAGACGCTTCTTGCCTTCCTCGCGCCCGCCTTCGAGCAGCCAACTGGGCAGCCTTGAATCGAGCGAAGTCGAAGAAGCAGGATACGCATACTGGTCAACTGTCACAGCCAGACCGCGACGGCGTGCCTCGCGCACCATCTCGATTGTCTGCGGGCTTTGACCCCACAGTTTACGGCTACTGATTTTGAAGTGTGATATTTCAACGGGCAGCCCTGCCTGCTCGCCTATCTGTAAGCTCTCACGAATCGCGGGCACGACTTCGTTGCCCTCATTGCGCATGTGCGTGGCGTAGATGCCGCCGTAGCGCGCGGCGACGCGTGCCAGAGCGACCACTTCATCCGTCTTCGCGTAAGTTCCCGGCAGATAAATCAAACCTGTGGAAAGCCCGACCGCTCCGTCCTTCATCGCCTGCTCGACGATTGATTCCATGCGCCGCAACTCTTCCGCAGACGGCGCACGATTCTCAAGGCCGAGCACATCCTTGCGCACGGAGCCGTGTGCAATCAGCGTGGCGAGATTAACTGTGAGCGGCGTCTCTTTAATCCTGCCTAGAAACTTGGCGATGTCGGTGTCGGAAGTTCCGCAGTTGCCTGTGACGAGCGAGGTCACGCCCATCCGCACGAAGTTTTCGGCCTCAGGAAACTGGTAGATGCTCTCGACATGCGTGTGCACGTCTATAAAGCCGGGCGCGACTATTTGCCCGCGCGCATCTATCACGCGTGCGGCCTCGTTTGCGCTGATGCGGCCGATGCGCGCGATGCGCCCGTTCTTGATGCCTATGTCCGCGCGAAACCAAGGATTGCCTGTGCCGTCAACGACCCGCGCGTTTGATATAAGCAGGTCATAGGCCGGAGCAACAGATGCTCTCTGCGCTCGCGGCGCAAGCGCGAGAGCGCCGCCCGCGAGCAGGAAAACGATGAACAGATAGAACCAACGGTAACGCATGATAATGATGACCAAACCTTGTTCAGTTTAATTCAGACTCTCTTGCAAGCTCTGCACGCAAGCGAGACGAATTGAAGAGTCCCGCTTGCATAGCTAGTGCGCGCAAGCGGGACTGATTTAGAAGTTAAACTTGATGCCAAGTTGAATCCTACGCGAGTTGCTGTTAACTGAGTCGCGAATACGACCGAAGAGGCCGTTGAGCGACGGCGTTCCCGTGAATCCGGGCGATTGCAGACCGATGCCGCTCGTGGTCGCAGTCGGAAACTCTAACGAAGGCGTGTTGGTCAAGTTGTTGATATCTGCGCGAAACTCAAGGTTGCGCCTTTCACCGAAAAAGAACTTCTTGCGCAACGTCAGGTCAAGATTGAAGAAGCGCGGCCCTGTAAAGAAGTTTCTCCCTGTGTTGCCGAGTTCTCCCGGCGCGGGCGTGGAGAAGCGCGCAATCTGCTCAGGCGTGAAGATGAAGTTTGTGCCTGCGTTCTGTACGACGCTGCCCATGTCGGGCGTACAGCCTTCGCAGTTTGCAGGCGACAGCACCCAGTTGCTAACGGTGAAAGCACCGCTGTAGACCGTAAACGGTCGCCCGCTCTGCAAGATAATCGAGCTTGCAACCTCCCAGCCGCCGACAAGCTGATTGACGATGCCGTTGCTGTCGTTGAGAAATCTACGGTTGCGTCCGAACGGCAAATCGTAAACGAAATAGCCCTGTAGCGCGTGGCGACGGTCGAAGTCCGAGCGCGCATAGTTCAGGCGGCGGTTGCGTAAATCCAGAGGCGTGTTTTGCGCGGAGGGCGATGCGTTCGTCGCTGAAGTCGTTCTAACGGCTGTCGAGAAGGTCGGGTCGAA
Source organism: Pyrinomonadaceae bacterium (assembly GCA_036382855.1). Classification (GTDB taxonomy): domain Bacteria; phylum Acidobacteriota; class Blastocatellia; order Pyrinomonadales; family Pyrinomonadaceae; genus DASVTR01. The sequence goes on from DASVPO010000014.1 coordinate 194,470, forward strand.
AGAACGCGTGTCCATTGACTTAGACAAGGTATAGGCCAACTGCATCAGCAGGCCGCGCCCGACGCGGCGGCTGACCTGCAACTCCAACCCGTGATAGGTCGAGAAATCATTACTGTCAATCACAATCAGCCCGCCCGATGTCTGGTTGCCTGAGAACTGCGGGTAAGGCTGGAAAAAGAAGGGGCTAAACCCGTTGGCGACTATCGTTCGTTGAGTGCCCGTAAAACGCTGGTTGAGCAGAAACGCTGCCGAGGCCACAGAGCCCTGATTAAGCTCGGAACTGAAGACCGTGCGGAATTGCGACGAGCCAGCATTATTGCCCGCGCTGCCCGTCATCAACGCGTTGATTAACGCGCTGTTGCCGCCCGCGCGCACAGTGTTGAAGGCTTCGACAAAGGTTTCGTTGGAGAAGCGCGTGTCGCGTGCAAAAACGTCTACCTGATTGACATCGTAAGCGCCGAAAAGCCCTATGCCTTTGCGCCCTATGTAGTTGGCTTCAAAGACGAACCCGCGACCTATCTCGCGCTGTAAACTGACAGACCACTGGTTAGTCTTAGGGAAGCGCGTCGAAGGGTCGAAGACGGTCAGGCTGTTAGTAGAGAAAGGTGCTGGCTGTCGAAACTGCGCGGGCGTCGCCGATGGCGTGAGCGTCGGCAAGCCGAAGCGCAGGCGTCTCAATTCACCGGCAGGCAGGGTGGCGCAGTTCAATTCGTTGCAGGTAAAGGTCGTGCCGGGCGTGTTCGGGAAGATGGCCGACGACGCGAGGAAGGTGTTCATGCGGTCGTAGGCCAGACGATAGTTGGCGCGAATGGAGGTCTTGCCGCTATTGAAAGGATCCCACGCGAAGCCGAGCGACGGCGCGAAATTATTCCAGTCGTCATCGAACAGCTTGCCTTCGACGAAACGAATCTGGTCTGTGGGCGCTTCGCCAAAACGGATGGGCCTATCGGGGCGCAACACCAGATCGTCGCCGCCAGCGCGCGGGCTGAGCTTCGGCTCCCAGCGCAGGCCGTAATCAATCGTCAAGTTGGGACGGAGCTTCCATGTGTCCTGAAAATAAAAGTCGTACTCGTTATATTTTGAAACGAAAAGGAAGTGTGTTCCAGCCTGAGCATAGGTCGTATCCGACTCGGCAACGAACGCCTGCGACAGGTTGCCATAGCGACCGAGCAGGTCGTTAATCGCAGAGAGCAGGTTGTTGCGGTCAGCGTTGTTGATGGAATTGTTCCCGGCCGCCGGTACGTTAAAACTCGCGGGCACGGGGTTGCCAGTCGCCGTGCGCGAGAAATTGACCTGAAGGTTGACGTTGACGCCAGAGCCGCCGACGGCGCTACGAACGTCGTCGTGCGTCTGGAAGCGCAGGTTGACGCCGCCACGGAACGTGTGCGAACCCCTGACGAAGCTGATGTTGTCCACAAACTGGTAGGTCGTAATCTCGCGCAGGTTGTCAATCTGCGGCACGACGCTGAACGGGTCGCGCGGCAGATTAAGGATAAACGGCACGGAGGTCGGGTCGGGATTGGTGAAGAGGAACGCAAACTTGCTGAAGCCTGCGACAAACTCGTTGGTGATACTTGCGGTCGGCGTCCAGCGATAATTGAAGGCTACGTTCTTCGGGTTGCGAAACGTGTCCGTGCGATTGAAGGGGCTGTCTGGAAACGAACGCAGACCGGCGTTGCCATTATCACCGAAAGTATTCTGCTCGCCCTGCGCATAGCGCACGTAGATGGTATTGCGGTCGTTGAAGGCATGATCAACCTTGGCGACAAAATCATATTGCTTTTCGATTTGCGGCGCGCCGAAGCTGAAGCCCGCTGTATTGAGGCCGTCGCCCGTGGTGAAATTGTTGGGCAAGGGCGCAGCGTTGATGAGCGCCCGCGTGGTCGGGTCAAGTCCGCAGTTGGTAGGCTGCGTCAGGCACAAGGGATCGTTGGCGACGATGTTGTAAGTTCCTATGACGACGCCGGGCAGCACGTTGCCGCTTGCGTCAACGGACGGGTTCGCAGTGCCTGCCGGCGAGTTGGCCGCGCCGATGCGGTAGCGGAAGAGGCCCTGCCGCGCCTGCGCCGTGTAGACCGTGCGTGTGACGAGAATTGACTGCGTTGCGCGCAGCAATTGCAGGTTGGTGAAGAAGTAGGTTTTCTTCTGGCGACCGTCGTAGCCGGGGAGGATGACGGGGCCGCCGATTGAGCCGCCGAAGGTGTGCTGCACAAACTGCCCCTTCGGTCGCCCGTTCAAATTGTTCTCATACTCGTTAGCGTTTAAGGCCGGAGTGCGATAAAGCTCGAAGAGCGTGCCGTGAAACTCGTCCGTTCCTGAGCGTGTGACGAGCGAGACCTGCGCGCCGCTGCTGCGTCCGAGTTCGGCCGTGAAGTTGCTGGTCACGACCTGAAACTGTTCGATGGAATCGGGGTTTGGCTTGAGCGGCGTAAAGTTTGAGCCGCCCGCGCTTGATTCGTTGATGTCAATGCCGTCGAGCGTGAAATTAAAGGCGCGGTCGCGCGAGCCGTGGACGTGTACGTTGCCGCCCGTGTTGCCGCCCGTACCGGCGCGGCCGTTGCCGATGACGCCCGGCTGCAACGAGACGAATTGCAGCGGATTGCGCCCGCGTTCGCCCACAATCGGCAGAGCTTCCAGAGAGCGCTGCTCGACCGTGTTGCCCAGATTGCCGGAGCTTGAGGTCTGGACCAGTTCGGCCGTGCCGACGACCGTTACCACGTCGTTGATGCCGCCGACTTCGAGCGTCACGTCAACGGTCGCAGGCTGGTTGACGTTGACCTGATTGCCGGTCGAAACGAAGCTCTTAAAACCCTGCTTCTCGACCTTGACCGTATAGACGCCGACCTGCACCGATTCAAAAACATAGGTCCCGGTCGAAGTGCTCTCGGTGTTGAAAGAAACCTTCGTCCCTTCGTTGGTGAGTGTGACGGCTGCGCCGGGCACAACCGCGCCCGAAGGGTCAACGACCGTTCCCGTCACGCGCGATGCTGTTCCCTGTCCCATTGCCAGCCCCGCGCACGCAAGCAACATCAGAAGGCTGAAAGCAAACTGCTGAGGTAAGTTTCTTTTCATGTTCTCGCTCCTGTTTTCAACGATTCGGGCAATCAACGCGCAAGAGCTTTCCGCCTAAGAGCAATCAGGGTCGAGCCACCTCTTGTTATTAGAGGAGAGGAGTGTCAATCGCACGCACCCGTCTTTCTAAGCGGAAAGACCAAAGCCGGAGGTTCGAGTCGGAAACCTCCCCGTAAATTTTATTGGTAATGACTGACTGGAAATGGACGAACGCTTCCCCTTGATTCAAGGCTATTGTAGGTGTTTTCCCGTCAATAAGTGAAACTAAAAGATTTTATCGTTGAAATAACTTCTGCTGATACATGGACGAGCATCCATGCGAAAGGCATCAGGCGCGCCAGACTTCTCCGACGACGAGCAGCACGACCGTCAACGTCTTCAGGTTGCTACAAGACGCGACGCTTCCCAAGAAAGCGAAGCTTCCAATGCTTTTCAACTATTGCTTCAACGGCGCGAGCAGTATATCCGCCGCAGATTAATCCGGCAAGCATGACTCGAAAATTTAGAGCTTACTTGTAAAGCAAAGCGCGCGAGCGTGCGCGGCGAAACTCGTTGAGCGCGGGCATCCATGAGTTTGCTATTTCTTCGGGCGCGTCCGCGCGTTTGACGCGTTCGAGCGTCTGCGCGTTGACGAGCAGGCGCGCGTAGTCGTCCACCTTCCACTCCGCAGGGTAGAGCCGCCTGATGGCGACGGCGATTTCCAGTCCCGTCTGAACGGGGCGAAACTGCGTGCGGTCTGTAATGATGATGTTGATGCCGCCGCACTCTTCGTTTTTGAAGACGGAAGTTTTCGGAGTAAAACGGACGGGAACGAAGCGGACGCCCGGTAGCCCGCGCTCGTTTAAAACGGAGGCGAGGCGCTGGCCGTCGAGCCACGGAGCGCCGACGAGTTCAAACGGCGTATCCGTCCCGCGCCCGACCGAAAGGTTCGTCATCTCAAGCAGACCGATGCCGGGATAGAGCGTCGCGCCGGTCAGGCTGCGCATGTTTGGCGAAGGGTTGACCCACGTGAGGTTCGTCGCGTCAAACCACATCGAGCGGCGATAGTTTTCCATCTTGACGACGCGCAAATCACAACCGATTTTCCGCGTCTCATTAAAGAGGCGCGCAATCTCGCCAATGGTCATTCCGTGGCGGACGGGAATCGTGTGATAAGCGATGAAGGAGAGCTTGTCGGCATCTGCGACAGGCCCTTCGACCTCTATGCCGTTGATGGGATTCGGGCGGTCGAGCACGAAGACTGGAACGCGCGCACGCGCCGCTTCCTCCATCACGTAGCCGAGCGTGGAGATGTAAGTGTAAAAGCGCGTACCGATGTCCTGTATGTCGAAGACGATGGCGTCCAGGTCTTTCAACTGCTCGGCCTGCGGGCGACGGCTCTCGCCGTAGAGCGAATAGATTGGAAGACCTGTCCGCTCATCCTTCGAGTCTGAAATCTTCTCGTCGGCAGTGCCCCGCAATCCGTGCTCGGGCGCAAAGAGCGCGACGAGTTTGACGCCCGCCGCTTTGTGCAGGACATCAACCGTTGATTTGCCGCTGCGGTCGCGTCCAGTGTGATTCGTCACGAGGCCGACGCGCATGCCTTTGAGTTGCGTAAACCCGTCGCGCGCTAAAACGTCAATGCCTGTGAGCACCTGCGCGTTGATGGGCAGGTTGGAGCCGGGCGCGGCTGTAGTTGGCCCAACGCCGCTTGAAGAGAGGCGCGCAAGGCTCGTCAGGACTTCCGCAGCGAAGCGCGCAGAAGCATCGCGCACATCCGTGACGGGCGCGTCAATCACGGCCGAAGCGACGATGGACGAAATACGCCCGCGCAAACTTGCGACATCGCCTTTGCCTTCCGGGTGCAGGCGGTTGCTTAAAAAGAGAACGAAGGTTTCGCTCGCAGGGTCAATCCAGAGAGACGTGCCAGTGAAGCCTGTGTGGCCGAAGGAGCCGGGCGGAAAGATGTCGCCGCGATTAATAGCGAAGCTGCTGGTCAAGTCCCAGCCGAGCGCGCGTGCTTCGCCTTCATCCGTCACGGCTCGCGGGCGCGTCATCATCGCCACACCCATCGGACTCAAGATACGTGCTCCACCATATTCGCCGCCGTTTAAAATCATCTGGCAATAAATGGCTAAATCGTCAATGGTCGAGAATAACCCTGCATGACCCGCGACGCCGTTCATGCGAAAGGCCGTCGGGTCGTGCACACGCCCGCGCAGCATCTCATCGCCGTTCGCATCTTCGGTTGTCGCCTCCAGCCAGTGCATCGCCCCGCGCAAGGTTTCGGTCGGAGCGACCCGGCGCAGCACATCCGCACGCGGGCGAAAGCTCGTGTCGTTCATCTTGAGGGGAACGAAAATATTTTTCCGTGCAAACTCGTCGAGCGTCGTGCCGCTGACGCGCCGCACGACTTCGCCGAGCGCTATGTAGTTAATGTCGCTGTAGATGAAACGCGTGCCCGGCTGACTTCTCAGCGGCTCGCGATAAAGACGCGTCATTGCTTCATCGTAGCCCATCCATCGTTCTCTCAAATCAAAGTCGGGCGCAAAGCCCGCGCGGTGAGTCAGCAGCATCTCGATGGTGATGCGTTCCCTGCCCTCGCCCTTGAGTTCGGGTATGTAATCCGTCACGGCGTCCGCAAGTCGCAACTGCCCGCGCTCGACCAGAATCATAATGCTGGTCGCCGTGGCAACGACCTTGGTCAGGCTGGCGACATCGAAGATGGTGTCCGTCGTCATCGGCTCATGCGACGGCGTGACGGCACGCTCGCCGTAAGCCTTACGCCAGACGACGCGGCCGCGACGCGCTACCAGCACGACCGCGCCCGGCGTCTCTTTCTTCGCAATAGCCTGCTCGATGACCTTATCAAGCGCCGACAGCCGCTCGGCAGACATCCCGACAGCGGCCGGAGTAGCGGTCGGCAGATTCCCCGCGAAAGCCTGCGCGAAGAGCGAGAGAAGCAGCAGCAGAGACGCAAACGTGCGTAGATGAAAGCGTGCGGCGAATAATCTGCGACGGAAAAACGTTAGTTGATGAGCGATGATTTTCGGAGAGATTCCGAAGCGCGTAATCGAGATGTTCATTGAACGGATGTTATATCCCTGTGATTCGATTTTCTGAAACCTGCCGGGCCAAACGAGATACGTCCTGACTTCCGTCTGAGTTCGCACGGGTTGTCGCCGCACGCTGACAAGGCCAGCGCCTAGCGCGTCGCGGCAGCGCCACTTTGCGCTTGAGCCTTCATCTGAATACCTGTTCCGCGCGCGTAGAGCGATGGCAGCGTAATGGGCAGCCTGCCCGTAATATCACTCGCGCCAATCACGGCGCGTGCCGCTGCCTGCTGCAAGCTGGGCATATCGCCATAGGCGACGATGTATGTTTGCAGCCCCGAAAAATTTTGCAGCAAATACGGATTGCCGAAGCTGATGCCGACGACGGGAGCTTTGCGGTTGATGAGTTCTGCGAGCGCACGCGCGCCCGGCTCAGGCAGGCCGACGCTGCGCGCCTGCCCCGAACGCACGCGCCCGTAGAGCGACGCAATAACCACGTCTGCGCCTTGAGCTTTTTCCAGAGCCAGCCGCACTTCCGCATCCGACGAGCGTTCATCTAACACTATCGTTTCCATGCGACGACCCGCACGCGTCATCGCGTTGACAAATGAATTGGCGATAAAGAGACGGTCATCGCCGTTTGTGACGGCCAGATTAAAGATGCGTGCATCAGCTTTCAATGAGCTTAACGGTAATAGTCGTGCGTCGTTGCGAACGAGCGTAATCGCGCGTCCGGCAATCTCGTTTGATAACTCTACGGCCGCTCGGCCGGACACGCTCGTGTCAATCTCATCAATCATCGTCAAACGCTGCTTTGTCAGGCCCAGGTCATACTTAGCAGCGAGAATTTTTCGTGCGGATTCTTCGATGCGCGCTTCTGTCAGTCGGCCTGCGCGAACGGCTTCGCGCAAACCGCGCACGGCCGCATCCGGGTCGGAAGGCTTGAGCAGCATGTCAGCGCCCGCCAGCACTGCGCGCACGGCCGCTTCATCCTGTTTGAAGTAGAGCGTCAGGCCGCTCATGTCGAGCGCGTCTGTGACGATGATGCCTTCAAACCCTAGTTCGCGCCGGAGCAGGTTTCCGATGACGGGCGAGAGCGTTCCGGGCAAGCTGGCATTCTCGACGACGACTTCCGAATCCGTGTAAGCGGCTTTCGTTGAAGGGTCGCGCGGCAGCGGCGCGATGCTGGTCGCGTCCAACTGCGGCAAACTGATGTGGCCCGTCATCACACCGCCCACGCCTCCCTTGATGGCCGCGCGAAAGGGAACGAGTTCTACCTGTTCGAGACGCGCGAGCGGATAATTGATGATGGGCAGGCCGCGATGCGAGTCAACGGCCGTGTCGCCGTGGCCCGGAAAATGTTTGGCCGTGGCGATGACACCTTTGCTCTGCGCGCCCTCTACGAAGGCTGCGACGAAGCGTGCGACCTCCGAAGGGTCTTCGCCGTAAGAGCGAACGTTGATGACAGGGTTCGCGGCGTTGTTGTTGACATCTGCGACGGGCGCGAAAATCTGTTGCACGCCGAGCGCGCGTGCTTCGCGTGCTGTTATCTCGCCCTGCCGTCGTGCGTAGTCGGGATTGCCTGTCGCACCGACGGCCATGTTCCATGGGAAGTTGATGGTGTCGTCAAAGCGCATGCCAGCGCCCGCTTCGAGGTCGGCTGAAATCAGCAGCGGGCGGCGCGCAAACTGCTGCATCCTGTTCGTCAGCACAGCCGATTCATAAACAGGACTCTTGAAGAGGATGATTCCGCCAATGTGGTTCTGCTCGACCTGACGGCGCAGCGCACGGAAGGCTTCGCTCTCCTGATTGAGAAAACTCGCGTTGATGCCGACGGAAATCAACTGCCCGATTTTTTCATCGAGCGACATGCGTCGCAACTCACTGTTGGCCCACTTCAGAGCATCACGCGAAGGGCGGCGCGGATATTCCGACGATGTAGCGAGGGCCTGTCGCGTCGTTGCTCCAAAGGCCGTCCACAGTAATGCGAACGCAAGAAGCAGGGCGAGCGCGGGCCGCGCGTTTTTGTACGGGCGAGTGAATATCATCTTTAATAGTCGGCCTTGCAAAGGCTACAAAAGTTCTTCGACCGCATGACCGGGCGCTAGTTCGTCGCGCCGTTCTTTGGGCGCTGGCGCAAACGCGAAGCTTGCGAGCCAGGCGACGAGAAACGCCGTCAGGCTGCCGATTAAACCGTACCACGTCCAGGCGATTTTAGTTTGAAAGTAAACGTAGAGCATCAGGATGATGCTGGCGGCCATGCCAATCAAAGCTGGCGGCTCGGAGACGCGGCGCAGGAAAGTTCCGACCAGAAAGACGCCGAGCACAGGCCCGTTAATCAGCGCTGCGACCGAGAGCGCCGTATCAAGCGCCGAACGGTTGCGGTGGCGCAGCAAGAGCGCAACGCCTATCTGCACGACGCCCCACATCAGTGTCAGCCAGTGTGAAACCTTGAAGTAGTGCTTATCGCTCTGGTCCGGCTTGAAGGGTTTGTAGAGGTCGTTGACGGCTGTTGCGGCAATCGAGTTGAGCGAGGAAGACATCGCTGCGGCAAAGATGGCTGCGACGACGAGGCCCGAAAGTCCTGCCGGAAGATGCTGCGTGATGAAGTCCGGGAAAACGCGATCGCCGCCCGTAAAGGGCGCTGCCGAACCACCCGCGAGCGTCGCGTAAGCAGCGTCCGTGTACGGATGATAAAAGGCGAAGAGCAGCACGCCGATGAAGAGAAAGCCTATGAACTGTCCGAGCACGACCGCGCCGGATGTGAGCAGCGCGGCCGTGGCGCGGCGCGGGCTGTCCGTGCATAGATAGCGCTGCACAAGGTACTGGTCTGTGCCGTGCGTGCTCATTGTCAGAAAGCAGCCGCCGAGCAGGCCAGCCCAGAAGGTGAAAGTCTTGGTCAACGTAAACGAGAAATCGAAGAGGCTGAACTTACCGTACTGGCTTCCGGCCTGAAGCGCTGCGCTTAAGCCACCTTCCGTCGAGTTAATAATGACGACTGCCGCGGCAAGAGCGCCCGCGATATAGATGCCAAGCTGGACCACCTCAATCCAGATGACGGCCTCCATCCCGCCGAAGTATGTGAAGACTATCATCACGACGCCGATGAGGATGATGGAAGTGATAATAAGCGTCTCGGCGTTCGTGCCGGGTTGGAAACTGGTGTAGACGGCTGCGAGCACGATGGCCGTCAGCAGCAGGCGCACGCCGTCCGCTATGTTGCGCATCACGACGAAGAGCGAGGCCGCCAGCATCTTGATGCGGCCTCCGAAGCGACGGTCGAGCAGTTGGTAAACGGTCAGCAGTTCACCGCGAAAGTAGGATGGAATGAAGAGGAGCGAGATGACAACGCGTCCCAGCATATAACCGAAGACGAGTTGCAGAAACTGAAAATTGCCGCCCGTTGCATAAGCGATGCCGGGGACGGAAATAAACGTGATGGTCGAAGTCTCTGTGGCGACGATGGAGGCGCTGATGGCCCACCATGGCACTGTCCTGTCGCCAAGAAAATAATCGCGCGTCGTTTCCTGCTTGCGTGCGAACCACGTCCCAAGCAAAACGACGCCCACCAGATAACCGAAGATGATGGCTAAATCAAGCGCTTTCATCAGAGGTCAGATATTAGATGGCGAACGACGGAAATTGCAATCGCGCACAACTCTCTTGCGGACAACTCTCTCAACGCGACAGACGTTCGATTGCCTGCGCGACTACGCCGCCTGACTGCGCAAGTGTTTCCTCTGCCTCTTCGCGCGTACGCCCCGTGCGGCTCATTACGAGCGCCGTGCGCAGGTCGTTGCCCGCTGCATCAAGCATCGCGCTCGCCTCTGTTTCGTCCAGCCCCTCTTCGGCGCTGAGAATACGCACGGCGCGTGCGCGCAATTTCGTGTTGCGCGCCTGCATGTTGGTCATGCGGTTGCCTGAGACGTAGCCGAGGCGAATCATCGCGGCCGTCGAAAGCATGTTGAGCACCATCTTCTGCGCCGTCCCTGCTTTGAGACGCGTCGAGCCTGCAATGACTTCCGGGCCGACGATTGCCACGATGCTCACTTCAGCCACGCGCGTGATTGATGAATCCGGCGCACAGGTAACGGCGGCTGTGAAAGCGCCAAGCTTGCGCGCGTGTTCAAGAGCACCAACCGTGTAAGGCGTCCGTCCCGAAGCGGCTATTCCGACCACAGCATCAAGGCCCGTCACGCCGCGCGCTTCAAGGTCAGATGCGCCAGCCGCCCTGTCATCCTCCGAAGCCTCTACAGCACGATACGTCGCATCATAACCGCCCGCGATGACGGCCTGTACCAACTCAGGCGACACACCAAACGTCGGCGGACACTCTGACGCATCCAGCACTCCCAAACGCCCCGAAGTGCCCGTGCCAACGTAAAAGAGACGCCCGCCCCCACGCAGCCGCTCAACGATACTCTCAACCGCACGCACAACCTCCGGCAGCACACGCTCGACCGCCAGAGCCACGCCAGCGTCCTCTTCATTCATCAAACGCACTATGTCAGCGGTCGGCAAAGAACCAATCCCGACGGTTCGCGGATTCTCCTGCTCTGTAATCGGAAGATTCATAAAAACAGTGATGAGTGATGAGTAATGAGTGATGAGTTAAAAGAAAGAGTTTCTTCACTCATTACTCATCACTCATCACTCATCACTTTCTTACACTGCGAGCGGCAG
>DASVPO010000015.1:0-4610 GCA_036382855.1 Pyrinomonadaceae bacterium
CCTTGTTAAAGACGCAAGCTAAAGCTTGTACTCTGAACCTCTCCGCTCGCCAAACGCGCTTGATGCTGTTCGCCATCGGGTAGTAGCATGTTTTGACTGTAAGCGGTGAGCGAGATGATGAGAACAAAGGTTGCCGTCAGCGGCTTTTCGTCCAACGTGGGCAAGACCACGCTCGTGTGCGACCTGCTGCGTGCGTTTCCGGGCTGGGAGGCAATCAAGGTCACGCGGGGGCACTACCGCTCCTGCGGCAAAGACCCGCACGCCTGCTGCGTGAGCCACCTGCTCGGCGAAGAGCCTTTGATTCGCTCCGGGCGCGAATTAACCTACGCGCCGGGCAAGGACACAGGGCGCTACTGGGACGCGGGCGCCTCCAACGTCCACTGGCTCATCGTGACTGAACAACAGGTCGAGCGGGGAATCAGGAGCGCACTCGAACGTGTGCGCGCCGAAGGAGTCTTGATAGAAGGCACGAGCTTCCTCAACTTCGTCGAGGTGGACGTGGCGCTGATGGCCGCGCCCTCGCGCGCCGGCAGGATCAAGCCGTCGGCCAGGCGCGTGCTCAAGAAGATTTCCGCGCTCTACCTTTCGGACGAAGACGTGGAGGGCACGGCCGCGCGAGAACGCTTCCGCCTGTGGCGCCAAAGCTCACCCGACCGCGCGCCTCTCGATTCGATCCCCGTCTACACGCGCGAACAACTCCCGGAGATAGTCGCACGCCTGCGCGCGATCAGTTCCGCGCCCGCCGCTGTTTGATCGAATAGAAACAGCTCGCCGAAGTCCCGCACGCAACGTGCCTTCATAAGTGCACAGCTTAACTTTAGAGACAGGCGTACAGGTCAGGCGTGGGAGAACGTCTCGCGCAAAGACGCAAAGGCGCAAAGAAGAAGGCGCAAAGAAGAAGACGCGAAGAAGAGACGCGATTCAATCCCGGTGCCGCAATAAGGCTCCCGGTAGCTTACCTCTCATCATTTATCTGTCGCCGAAAGCTCTTGGCGCGGTCGGGCGACGAGGGGGGCGACGAATCAGACGGCTCTGGAAAGTCTGACTGTCTGCTGCTGGCTCAAGAAGACGGCCCGGCTCGATTTCTTCTCACGCCTGTTTTTGATTGAGTCGCGGCGCAACTCGTCCCACTCTTCCGGCGGGACGCGGTGGAAGGCTTCGACGACGCGCGGGTCGAACTGTTGCCCTGCGTTGTCATCCAACTCGGCGGCGGCCTGCTCGTAAGAGTCGCCGCGGCGGTAGACGCGGTTACTGGTGATGGCGTCGAAGGCGTCTGCGACGGCGAATATCCTCGCGTTGAGGTCAATCTCTTCCCCTCTGAGGCCGAGCGGGTAACCTGACCCGTCCCACTTCTCGTGGTGCTGCGCGACGACCCGCGCGGCGCCCTCCAAAAACTCTATCCCGGAAAGAATCTGCTGCCCGTGCGAGGGGTGCTCGCGCATCCTCTCCCACTCCGCTTCCGTGAGCTTCGAGGGCTTACGCAGGATGGCGTCGGGCACGCCTATCTTCCCTATGTCGTGCAGCAGAGAGCCGAACTCCAGCGCAACCAACTGGCCTTCACCAAGCCCGTACTCGCGCCCCAGTCTGAGGCTGAAGGTGACGACGCGCTCTGAGTGGCCGTGCGTCTCGTGGTCGCGGGCTTCGAGGGCCGCGGTCAGCGCCTTGAGCGTCGTGCGGTAAGCCTCCTTCAGCGAGCTCAGCGCCTGGTCCAGCTCAGCCGTGCGCTGCTCGACCAGCTCTTCAAGGTGCGTCTCGTACAACCGCTTCGCCAGCCGCAGCTCGTAATTCTCCAGCGCGCGCTTGACCGCCGCCTCGACCTGACGAAGGTCGAACGGCTTCATGACGTAATCGAACGCGCCGAGCCTGAGCGCCTCAATCGCGCTCTCTATGGTCTGCATCCCGCTGATGACGATGATGGTCGTGTCGGGCGACATCCTTGTGACGTGCGGAATCATCTCCAGCCCGCTCATCCCGTCCATAGTGATGTCGCTGACTACAAGGGTGAACTCCTCACGACTAAGACGCGCGAGGGCATCTTCGGCTGAGGGCGCGGAACTGCAAACGTACTCGCAGTTGAGCAGGTCGCACAACACCTCGCGGATTTCCGGCTCGTCGTCAACGACCAGAATGCGCGGCTTAGACACGCTCGGATCAATCATAGGAGAGTATCACCTCTGAATTTTATGCGTACTCAGGCGCGGGATGAGAGGTTCCGCTACGGGCTCGAAAGTCGGGATTTCTGTAAAGGAGCTAACAACAAACGGCGCGTCGGACGCCCTTCAGCGCCCTCCACGTCCCTCATTGTACAACTAAAGCCCCCTATTGGCAAACACTGTTTTTCGCCATGAACTTATTCGGTAATTTCAGCGGCAGGCGCCCCGATTTCCCTGAACACTTCCGCTCACCGCGGTTGACGACACATAAACGCGCCTCTATGATGGCCTGTCACCACCCAAGCCGGAGTGGCGAAATTGGTATACGCACCAGACTCAAAATCTGGCGGGGTTCACTCCCCATGAGGGTTCGAGTCCCTCCTCCGGCATAATCAACAACTTACAGGCTTCCTAGCGTAACCAGTGGGCTGAAAAGCGCACTAGACTAGGAGCTTGTATGCAGCAGCTTTACAAACAATTTCTAAAAGAAAAACAGTACCTGCAAAACGTCTCTCCGCGAACCATTAAGTATTTCGGGTGGGTGTTTAACCGCTGGGATGCCCTCATCGGGCAGTCCCCCGACAAACAGAACGTCAAAGAATGGGTTATCAGGCTCACCGAATCCGGCATCTCTCCGGCAACCATTAACAGCTAAGTACTCAGACAGATTTAGAGTAAGCTATGATTGAAACCTGAAAAATTAATATGCAAACTCGTTCCAACTGCCTTGAGTGCAAGCCTGACCGCATAGCATAAGGTATCTCTCGTTGCGTAATCTTTTGCTGTGAGCCATTCATATTTGAGTTTGCGCCACAGCGTTTCGACAATGTTCAGATGGGGCGAGTAGCGCGGCAGGTAAAACAGAAACAGGCCGCGCTGCTGCCAGATGCTGACTCGTTCTTTGATAATCCGCGCCCGATGCACCGCAGCGTTGTCCAAAACAACGACCGTGAGATTCTTGAGTTTGAAAGAGAGCCATTCAAGCTGCTCACAGATAAAGTGTGCCGTGATGTTTTCGCTCCTCGTTTCAATCAGCGTGCGATTGTCTCTTGAAAGAAGCGCGAAACAATTGACGCCCCGTCCTTGTTCGCTTGGCATTGAGACGCGCTCGTCTGGAAATTGCCAAGCATAAGGAACGCAGGGTTCGAGCGCGACCGAGGCTTCGTCTGCATAGTACAAATCTATTTTGTGGCCTTCAGACAAAATTTCCAATTCACCTAAGATTTCGCGCTTGAGATTGTAAATCTCTGCTGTCTCTTGGCCTTTGACGCGCCTTCTCAAGCGTTTATATCGGCAGTTAAGTTTTTTAAGAAACGCACCAGCGTTCTGTGGGAAAACTCTTTGCCCAAATCTTCTTCCAGCGCAGACTTGGCCTGCGAGATGCGTTGGCGGTGTTCTTGCACCGCTTGGCGCACACGCACGGCATCCGCTTCTTCCGAAAGAATGCTTTTGCGTCCGCGTCCTGGCTTGATGCGTAAACCTGTAATGCCTTCGGCTTGATAGCGATGCAGCCAATCATTAACTGACTTTTCGCCACACCCGAAGATGGCGGCAATCTCTTTGGATCGGCGTCCTTCGGCTTTGAGTAAAACCAAGTGGCAATGTTGTCGAAAAGTATGACTTTTGTCGTGGCGATAGGCGCGATCAAGTTCGGCGCGCTCTTGATCGTCAAGAGTAATTTTGATGAATCTGCCCATAATGCAGATAGATTACTATATTTCTGTCTGAATACTTAGCTCCTGTGTGTCGGTGTCTATGATTATGATCCCTTCGTCGGTGTCATTCAGCCGTCCTAACAACGAACCTTTATCGTTCCAGGCCGACGATCTTCCGGCGCTTTCAAAATTATCGCAGCGCCCGACGCAGTTCGATAGCAACACTGTCATCGAATATTTCGACGCGATCTCGGATAACCTCTCGACGGCTTTCTCAACTCCGACGGCAGTCTTAGCCGCGCTCGCTATATAAACCCGCGACCCGCGCTTGAAAGCGTCTTCGGCGTGTTCTGGCACCGACAATTCGTAACAGATGGCGAGCGCGATTTTGGCTCCGTCGCATATTAAGTCGACGGTACTCTGCCCGCCGGTAAAAAACGGCTCTTCGTCAGAGTGCAAATACTTCTTTGAATACGTCTGCCTTGCCTTGTGCGGCTGAAAAAGAACCATACTGATCGAGACGCCCCCGTTATTTTTCGTCGGCACCCCGACCCCGATCGTTACCCGCTTGGCGTCGCTCATCCTTTGAAAATCGTCGAACCTGCCGTCATCCGGGTCAGTCGCCAATTCTTTAGCCAGTTCCGGTTCATAACCCGTCACCGATAATTCAGGGAAGACGACTAAATCCACTCCGTAGGAAGCGGCCACGTCTATAAACTTCTTGTGATTGTCAATGTTACTCAAGATGTCACCTTTGACGGGTCTCGTCTGCGCCGCGCAAATCTTCATTTTCGTCGTCCTT
>DASVPO010000016.1:0-149318 GCA_036382855.1 Pyrinomonadaceae bacterium
AACTTCGGGAGAAGGGGTGCCGTCCTCCGGGACGGTCGCAGTGAAATGTCCCAGGCGACTGTTTACTAAAAACACAGGTCTCCGCAAAGTCGTGAAGACGACGTATGGGGGCTGACGCCTGCCCAATGCTGGAAGGTTAAGGGGAGGGGTTAGGCGCAAGCCGAAGCTCCGAACCGAAGCCCCAGTGAATGGCGGCCGTAACTATAACGGTCCTAAGGTAGCGAAATTCCTTGTCGGGTAAGTTCCGACCTGCACGAATGGCGTAACGATCTGGGAGCTGTCTTAACGAGTGGCACAGCGAATTTGTAGTACCGGTGAAGATGCCGGTTTCCCGCATCTAGACGGAAAGACCCCGTGCACCTTTACTACAACTTGATAGTGATTTCGGGCAAATAATGCGCAGGATAGATGGGAGGCTTTGAAGCCGGGGTTTCGGCCTCGGTGGAGCCAACGGTGAGATACCATCCTTCGTTTGTCTGCGTTCTAACCTAGCACCGTCATCCGGTGCAGGGACACTATCAGGCGGGTAGTTTGACTGGGGCGGTCGCCTCCTAAAGAGTAACGGAGGCGCTCGAAGGTTGGCTCAGGCTGTTTGGAAATCAGCCGTAGAGTGTAAACGCAAAAGCCAGCTTGACTGTGAGACAAACAGGTCGAACAGGTACGAAAGTAGGAGTTAGTGATCCGGCGGTTCTGTATGGAAGGGCCGTCGCTCAACGGATAAAAGGTACGCCGGGGATAACAGGCTGATCCTACCCAAGCGTCCACAGCGACGGTAGGGTTTGGCACCTCGATGTCGGCTCATCGCATCCTGGGGGTGCAGAAGCTCCCAAGGGTTTGGCTGTTCGCCAATTAAAGCGGTACGTGAGCTGGGTTTAGAACGTCGCGAGACAGTTCGGTCCCTATCTGGTGTGGGCGTAGCAGAATTGATGGAATCTGACCTTAGTACGAGAGGACCGGGTTGGATCGACCTCTAGTGTACGAGTTATGGCGCCAGCCGTATCGCTCGGTAGCTAAGTCGAGCATGGATAAACGCTGAATGCATCTAAGCGTGAAGCCAGACCAGAGATTAGTTCTGCCAGTGAGGCTCGTGGTAGACCACCACGTTGATAGGGTGGGTATGCAAGCGTTGAAAGACGCTCAGTTGACCACTACTAATTAGCCCCAAGGCTTGACCATAAAATTTACTCTCAAGCAACATAGACGACGACAAGTTTGCAGTGTGAAGCACACAAAAGCTTGTCTATGCTTTCATCACTATTCGATTTTCAAAGCCCTTTTATCAGCGGGCCATGTTCTTTAAAAGTTTTCCGGTGGTTCTGTCGAGAGGGTCACACCCGTTCCCATCCCGAACACGGAAGTTAAGCCTCTTGGAGCCGATGGTACTGCACGCGCAGGTGTGTGGGAGAGTAGGAAGCCGCCGGGATTTTCTTAAAGCCCGCGAGAGTGTTAAGCTCTCGCGGGCTTCTTTAGTTTACCGGGCCTGCATCAAATAACACGACCTGAAGCTTTTCGCGCAGAGACTCTCAATAGCCGTGACGTTTGAAACCTACTTTCGTGCCTCTTCTTACCTGATGATAGCGTGTGGCGCGCTGGCGCTCTCCATCTCGGAAGGCGTAGGGTTTGCGCTGAGCGCGGCGTTTGCGGGTGTGCTGGTTGTGGCATGGAAGCTTGAGGGGAGCCGCTGGCAATTATCCGAACGCGTCGGGCTTGTCATAGTGTTGCTCTCGTTGCCGCTCTTCTATTTCGATTGGCGTTTTCTCGCCAGCGCAGGCATTACGCAGGAGAAGGTTGGCGTTAGCGCCCTGGCCCACCTGATACTGTTTCTCTCTTCGGTCAAGCTGCTGCAAACCAAGGCCGACCGCGACTGGGTTTTCCTGTATCTCATCTCGTTCTTTGAAATTCTGCTGTCGGCAGGCTTGAGCGTCAGCCCTATGTTTCTGGCGACGCTTTCGCTCTATCTGCTGTTTGCGCTCTCGACCATAGTCGCTTTCGAGATTAAAAAAGCACGACGGAGTGTAACGGCCACTGAGACGCGGCTGCTCGTCGCGCCTGATTCGACTTTCATACGCCGCCTGACACGTCGCGGCAAACGCCGTCGTCAAACTGAAGTGCGACGCCTGCCTGTCGTCGCTGGCTTGATGCTGCTCTTAATCTTCGTCTTCGCGCTGCCGCTGTTTTTCATCACGCCGCGCGCGGCGTCAAGCGCGCTGACGCGAGGCGGAGAAGGCTTGGGCGGGTTCGTCGGGTTCTCTGACAAGGTTGAACTGGGTTCTATCGGACGGCTTCAGCAGAGCAACGAGGTCGTGATGCGCGTGCGCATTGATGATGCTCCGCAGGCTGCGCGCACAAAAACCTTACGCTGGCGCGGTGTAGCGCTCGACCAGTTTGACGGGCTACGCTGGCAGAAATCCAGAACCGCCAATCTGGACCTTGAAGCCGTTAACGATAAAGGGTTTTTCCAACTGGGGACGACCGAAGGCTTGCATCGCTTAACGACGCAGACCTTTTTCGTTGAGCCGATTGATACTCCCGTGCTCTTTGCCGCTCCGCGTGTAGTCGCACTACAGGCCGCGCTGCCCTACGTGCGTATTGATAAAGAGGGCGCGCTTTCAACTCATCCACATTCGCAGGATCGTCTTAGTTATAAAGTCTTCTCCGATACGGAAGAGCCCGACCTTAAGTTGTTGCGCGCAGACTTGGAGCCATACCAGCGCGGCGTCATGCGTTATTTGCTGCTGCCTTCCGCGCTCGATTCGCGCACGGCAGAGCTTGCGCGCGAGATTATCACGCGGGCCGGAGCGCGTAATCGTTACGACGCGGCGCGTGCAGTCGAAGATTATCTACAGAAAAATTACGGCTACACGCTCGATTTGAAGGCCGGTGGGCCAGACCCTCTGGCCGATTTTCTCTTTAACATTAAGGAAGGGCATTGCGAATATTTCTCGACGGCGATGGCCGTCATGCTGCGCACGCAGGGCATAGCTTCGAGAGTCGTCAACGGTTTTCAGCGCGGCGAGTATAACGACGCGGCGGACGTTTACACCGTCACACAGCGCGACGCACATTCATGGGTTGAAGTTTATTTCCCGGAAACAAATTCGTGGGTGACTTTTGATCCGACGCCTGCTGCCGGTCGCCCCGTGCGCGAAAGCACAGGACTGATGGCGAGCGCGCGCAAGTATGCCGAAGCGCTGGAACTATTCTGGATGCAGTACGTCATCGGCTACGACAAGCAGGAGCAGCGCACGCTGGCGACATCCGTGCGCGGCCGGCTCTCGGGCCTGCGCCGCACGCTCACCGAAAAGTTTGAGAATCTGAAGGCGGCCATAAGCGAGTTGTGGTCGGGCGAGCCGGGCGCGAGCGGCCAGCAAAGTGTCTGGATGAAAATCCTTGCGCTGTTGATTTTTCTTCCGTTCGTTTTAGGGTTGCTCTGGCTGTTGCGTAGAATCTGGCGATTGGGCTTCTGGCGCGGTCTGTTGCTCTGGCGGCGCGAGCGTGAGGGCCATTCGATTGTCGAGTTTTATGAAAGGTTGACGAAGGTGCTGGCCGCGCGTGGATTGCGTCGCGCGCCGGACGAGACGCCTCTGGAGTTTGCGGAAGCGACCGGGTTGAGCGAAGCGCTTCTGATTACGCGCGCCTACAACCGCGTTCGCTACGGCGAGCAGCAGCTTTCAAAGGATGAGGCTGAGGATGTTGATAAGTGGCTGCGTGAAATGGAAAATGGTCGGAGTTGAGTTTATATGGCAGTCGTTTGTTGAAGACAAGTGATATGAAGAAGGTCGGGTTTATTAGTCTGGGTTGTCCGAAGAATCTGGTGGACAGCGAAGTGATGATGGGCCAACTCAAGGAAGCTGGCTATGAAATCACTGGCGATGCGAGCGAGGCAGACACGCTCGTCGTCAATACCTGTGGTTTCATCGAATCGGCGAAGAAGGAATCCATTGACGCGATTCTCGAAGCGGCGCGGCTGAAGGCAGGAGGCAAGGCCGAGCGTCTTATCGTCGCCGGATGTCTGGTCGAGCGTTACCGTGATGAGTTGCGCGCCGAGATGCCGGAAGTTGATGCCTTCATCGGGACAAACCAGATTGGCGAGATTACAAAGGTTTGCGATGAGCGGACGAACACGCGCCAGCTTCCCGTCCTTCCGCTGGGCAATCAAAGCGCGACGTATCTGTACGATGAATCAACGCCGCGTGTGCTAGCCACACCCGGCTACAGCGCTTTCATCAAGATCGCGGAAGGCTGTGACCGCCCTTGCGCCTTCTGTTTTATTCCGCAGATGCGCGGCCATTTTCGCAGTCGTCGTTTCGGTTCTGTGATGCGGGAGGCAGAGCAGTTGGCGCAGAAGGGCGTCAAGGAGCTTGTCCTCGTCGCGCAGGATTCATCGCGTTACGGCGAAGACCTTGGCGAGCAGGATGCGTTGGCCCATCTGCTGCGCGAGTTGTCGCAGCTCGAAGGGGTGGAGTGGGTGCGCGTCATGTACACCTACCCGACGCACATCTCGGACGCGTTTCTCGATGTGCTGGCGACAGAAGCCAAAGCCGTCAAATATCTGGACATGCCTTTGCAGCACGCTTCGCAAAATGTGCTCAAGCTGATGCGTCGCGGCGGAAACCGCGAGAGCCTCGAACGTTTAATCAAGCGCGTTCGAGTGCGCGTTCCCGGAATCGCGATTCGCACGACCTTCATCACAGGCTTTCCCGGAGAGACGGAGGAAGATTTTGAGGAGTTGCTGGCTTTCATACGCAACGTCGAATTCGACCGCGTCGGCGTCTTCACCTATTCTGACGAAGAGGGCACGCCCGCTTACGATTTGCCGGACAAGGTTGAGCCTAAAGTGGCACGCAGGCGGCGCGCGCGTTTGATGAAAGAGCAAGCGCGCATCTCTCGTAAGCTAAACAAAGCGCGCGTTGGCTCAACGGTGCGCGTGCTTTTTGAAGGAGAAGCTGCCGAGACGGATTTGCTCTGGCAGGGACGCATGGAATCGCAGGCCGCGGACATAGACGGCTGTGTGCTCATCAACGATGCGCCCGAAGGCTTCGACCCCGTTCCAGGTCAGTTCGTCAACGTTCTTATTACAGCCGCGCATGAGTACGACCTCGTCGGTCACATTGTTTGAAAGGCTGCCGGTTGTCAGTAGTTGTTTCTCTGCTGTTCGTCGTTGATAATTGCGTGTTCTCGCGATGAGGCCGCTTGTGTAGGGAGGCCGGAAACAACTGACGACTGACAAAGGACAACGGACGGCTATTAAAGAATCAAGCGACGGGTTAAGCTCGCCTGTTGTGACGAGCGCAAGCCTGAGCACAAGTTTGCGGCGAAGCCGGACGCCTGTAGATTATCTCTCTCTGATTGTTGCTACGTGGGGCGTCGGCTATCTTCCGCTCGCGCCGGGGACGTGGGGTTCGATTGTCGGCGTCGGCATCTACCTGTTGCTGCACAAGACGAGCACGATGGTCGTCGCGTTTGCCGCGCAGCAAGCGTGGTGCTTCCCCGTGCTCGAACAGTTTCACGTCTCTTTGATGTTGCTGGCGATCATCGCGATCTCGCTCGCAGGCATCTGGGCGGCGACACGCACGGAGAAATTGCTTGGGCGCAAAGACCCGGGCATCGTCGTGGTTGATGAAGTCGCGGGGCAGTTGATGGCCTTTCTGTTCGTGCCCTTCAACGCTGCGCCGTGGATGATCGTCGCGGGCTTTCTGGCTTTTCGCCTTTTCGACATCTGGAAGCCCTACCCGGTCCGACGCCTCGAAGCGCTCGAATCAGGATTGGGCATCATGGCCGACGACCTGCTCGCGGGCGCATACGCGGCAGCGCTCATGGCGCTCGCCGTCACCATTCAACAGCTACTTTAGAGGGGAGAATTTTCAGGAACATGGAAACTAAAGACCCTATGTCAACCGAAACGTCCGGCAGCAAACCCGGAACCGAGGCCAGAGAGCCGGAATCAACTGCCACCAGCAGCGACACCCTCAGCGATATAGAGCAGACGGAAAAAGTCTCCACGAACAACGACGAACAGAGCAGCGGCGGCAGTAGTAGTAGCACCAATGATACGCCATCACCCGACGGCCAGTTTGACGAGAGCCGCGGCAACAACAGCGGCCACGGCGACCCCGGACCAATGTAACTTTGAAAAGCAGGGGTCAGACTTCGGAGTATAGAGACTGCGACCAGCTTTTCTTCTATCCATTCTTTTCTTCCGGCTTCTGCTTCCTGACTTACGGATTCTGCGTTTATGAAAATTTTTGTTGCTGATGACGTTAGCGAGAGCGGGTTTGAGCCGTTGCGTGCGGCGGGCTTCGATGTCGAGAAAAGAGTCGGGCTTGGGCGGGATGAGTTGCGGCAGGCCGTGCGCGATTGCGATGGACTGATAGTGCGCAGCGAAACGAAAGTGACCGCCGAGTTGATGGACGCGGCGGAACGCCTGCGTGCTGTGGGCCGTGCTGGCGTCGGAGTTGATAACATAGATGTGAAGAGTGCGACGGCGCGCGGCATCGTCGTGATGAATGCGCCCGACGGCAACACGATTACTACCGCCGAGCACACGCTGGCGCTGCTCATCGCGATGGCGCGACGTGTGCCGCAGGCGAATGCTTCCCTGCGCGCGGGCCGCTGGGATCGCAAGCAATTCATAGGCGTCGAGCTACAGGGCAAGACGCTCGGCATCATCGGCCTCGGTCGTATTGGACGGACGGTAGCAGCGCGTGCGACTGGCTTCGGGATGCACATCATCGCGCACGACCCGTTCATAGCGCCCGAACAGTCAAGCGACCTCGAACTGGAAATCGCGCCGCTCGACGAAGTCTTCGCGCGAGCGGACTTCATCACCGTCCACACGCCGCTGACGGCCGAAACGCGCGGGCTTATCGGCGAGCAGGCTTTTAGTAAGATGAAGCAGGGTGTGCGCATCATCAACTGCGCGCGGGGCGGGCTGGTTGACGAGCGAGCGCTCTTGGCTGCGATTAAAGAAGGCAGGGTCGCGGGCGCAGCGCTCGACGTTTTCGAGCAGGAGCCGCCCGCCGCAGACAACCCCTTGCTCTCGCTTGAAGAGGTGATCGCCACACCGCATCTTGGAGCTTCGACAAAGGAAGCGCAGGAGGGCGTCGCCGTCACGGTCGCAGAGCAGATGCGTGATTATCTACTAACAGGCGCTTTGCGCGGCGCTGTCAATGTGCCTGCGCTTGGGGCCAGCGAGCTAAAGGCACTTCAGCCTTACGTCAGGCTGGCGGATAGTCTCGGTCGTTTTCAGTCGCAGATGGTTGACGAGGCTATACGTGAAGTGCGACTCGAATACTCAGGTGAGATTGCTGAGTTGGATGCAGCGCCCGTGACGCGCGCTTTTCTGGCGGGACTCCTGCGCAGCATGAGCGCACGCGTCAACGTCGTCAATGCTTTCCTCATCGCGGAAGAGCGCGGAATTACCGTCACGGCCTCCTACAAGCGTGCGGGCAGCGATTTCGCTCCAGACATCAGCACACGAGTCGTCACAATAAACAACGAGCAGAGCGTCTCCGGCGCGCTCTTCGGCCCCGGCGGCGATTGTCGCATTACGGAAATCAACGGCTTCCGTCTCGAAGCCATCCCGCATGGCTACATGCTCGTCACGCGCAACCGCGACGAGCCCGGCGTCATCGGCCATCTGGGAAGTGTTCTGGGCCAACGCGGCGTCAACATCAGCCGTTTTCATCTGGGCAGACGCTCGCGCGGCGGCGAAGCGATGGCCGTCATCGAAACCGATGCGCCGCTGAGCGACGAAACGCTCAAAGAGTTGTGCGCCTTCGAGCCTGTTATCTCGGCTCGTCAAATCGAACTATAACGTTCTTTGACCGCGCCGCCTTTGCGTTCTCTAATCAACCCACCTGGTCATCAGGTTCCTGTCCTGCTCTATGAAGCCTGCCCCGCGATAGAGGGCCTGTGCGTTTGTGTTCCCGCGTTCTACAGCGAGATGCAGCGCCTTGACTCCAATCTCGCGGCACACGCCTTCGACAAACTGCAAGCAACTTTTCCCCAGCCCTTGCCTGCGATAATTCTCTTTCACATAGAGTTCATCTACTAAGGCATCGCGGCCATGATATTCAAGGCTGAACCCTAAAGTTAAGACAACATAGCCAGCGACATTCTCATCCGCCATCAACAGGAAGACTCTTCCCAACGAAGCATCGGCCATGATTTTGCGGAGCGACGGAAGAATCACATGCTCATCGAACGGAATACGTTCATGCGCGCAAAATTCCCGCATCATCTCCAGGAGTGAAGGGAAGTGGCTTTCGTTTGCGGGTATGAAAGTTATCTTCATCTGCTCGTTGATGTAGTTCGTTTGCTCATCTCTCTTTCAGGAATTCCAGTACGGCTTGATTAAACTCCTCCGGCTTGTCCATGTGGAGCAGGTGAGTGCCGCCGGGAATCACGATTTTCCTAGCGCCGGCGATGCCGTTTGCCAGCTTGCCTGTTATCACTCTGTAAGCCGGATGGTCATTTTCAGCTTCGATGATTAACGTGCGTGCGCGTATCTCTGGAAGCCTCCCGCTGGCGGGCGGCTGCGCAGGCTGCCAAAGCTTGATGAGCGGAAACTCTTTATCGAACATGTCTCGGTTATCGAGATATATCTGCCGCAGCTTTTCCTTTGCGGCTGAATTTTCCTGAGAGATGAAGAAGGGAAGCTCGACGATAAACTTGATAGCTTGCTCAAGTCCGTCCTTTTTAGTCATCGCGGAGAGAGCAAGCACGCCGTCCATGTTCTCCTTTGATTTTGAGTCGCTGCTCGTGCCTGTTGCAGCCAGAATCAGCTTGTCAACCATCTCAGGATGCTCAAGTGCAAAATCAACGGCTATCGCGCCGGAGAACGATAGGCCGACGATGTGTGCTTTCTTAATCTTGAGAAAGTTGAGCAGGGCGTAGAGGTCGCGGCTGTGAGAAAAAGCTTCGAGCGGCCGGGCAGACTTGCCTATGCCGCGTATGTCGTAGCGAACGACCTTGTAATGTCTGGCAAACGCCTCGAATTGATTGTCCCACGCTCTTCTATCGAGACTTCCGCCGCCGCTGATTAAGACCAGAGGAGAGCCTTTCCCCGCCACTTCGTAGTAGAGGCTCGTTCCATTCACATTGGCTATACCCTTCTTCACGGGTTCAGCGCCTCGAATCTCTTGACAGGTGAGAAGGAGCAGGAGTAGTGAGAGCAGACGGTATGTGTGCGCGGGAAAGAAGTTCACGGAACGTTTGCCTCCTTTTCGTCAGCCGCACGGAAAACTACATGCGCGAGCAGTTACTCATTGACGATTGTAAATCCCGGCACGGCCTCCTTTTCGACATAGCCTTCGTGATACATGTCCATGAATATCACCGCCTCATTCTTGCCCGCACACTTGACACCGTATCCGTCCAAGATGTTGCCGTATGGGCCGGGAGCGAAACTTCCGATGCGTTCATACTCGGGCGGGTTTCCATCCTTGCAGCGAAGACGATTTAAGTATTGACGCTCGCCGCGCGGATTTTCACAGCGCACTGGATTGTTCTTCGTGCCGAGCGCGCCGGAAACCTTTTTATCGTCTTGCTTCTTCTTATCCTGTGCCTTCTTTGTTCCTTGCTCCTGCGTGAGCGATGCAAGCTTTGCGCTCCCGCTCTGGACCACAAGAAGCAACGACACGGCCAGCAACGTTATAGTGATAAGGCGTGCGTGTTTCACGTTTTTAATCCTCCCTTTCCTTAGAGCGCTCAAGATAATACAGCAAATGCGTGCCTGAGCGGGAGAGATTCAAAAGAGCCATTTGAAGAAAAAAGACTGGCAATCGTTTTTCATCTATACTACAAACTCCTTTAGCTCTAGCCTACGCCAGCCCTCCGAGAGGACGAAGACACTTATGCTCCCGGAATTCAATGCCCGCACATTATTCAACACGCTTCGTCGAATCACATCTCGCGGCTGCTGCCTGTTGTTGACGCTCTCTCTGCTGGCAGGCACAGCGGTCGCGCAAAGCGAGCAGGAAACGAAGCGTGCTGAGGGCACGAAGCTTCTCAACGAAGCGTTTAAGTTATACATGGAAGGCACTAAGGACTCTCTCAAGCAGGCCATCGAGAAGTATGAACAGTCTCGCCCGCTTTTCCAGTCCGTTAATGATGGCTTAAGCGAGAGCATTGCGCTCAACGGACTCGGCACGGTCTCAAGTCTGTTAGGCGAGAAACAGAAGGCGCTTGAGTATTATGCGCTGGCTTTGCCGCTCTGCCGTTCAACCGGCAATAAGCTCGGCGAAGCGCTCGCGCTCATCAACAGCGGCGGCGTCTACGATGATTTGGGCGACCGGCAAAAGGCTCTCGAAAATTACGCGCTGGCTTTACCCATATTACGCGAACTCCGTAACCGGCAGGGCGAAGCCTTAACTTACAACAACATCGGGCGAGCCTATAATAATCTGGGCGAGCGGCAGAAAGCGCTCGACCATTACGCGCTGGCTCTGCCCATCTATCGCGAAATCAAAGACCGTCGAGGCGAGGCCGGAACGCTGGGCAACATAGGTGCTGTCTATGATGATTTAGGCGAACGGCATAAAGCGCTTGAGTATTATCAGCAGGCGCTCTCCGTCTTTCAGGCGGGCGGCGATAAACGGGCCGAAGCTCTCATGCTTAACAACATCGGCCGTCTCTCCGTATTACTCGGAGACAAGCGAAAGGCTCTCGATTATTTCACGAAGGCTCTGGCGCTCTATCGCGAGCGGGGCGACCGTCAGGGCGAAGCCGTCACGCTGAGCAACACAGGCTCCATCTACGATGATTTAAGCGACCGGCAGAAGGCGCTCGAATATTTCGAGCAGGCTTTGCCCATCTTTCACGCCATGGGCGACCGTCGCGGGGAAGCTTACACGCTCAACAACCTCGGCAGAGTTTATTCCAATTCAAACGAACACCAGCGAGCGCTTGAACACTTAGAACAAGCGCTGCCGCTTTTTCGCGCCATCGGCGACCCACAGGGCGAAGCTCTCACGCTCTACAACATAGCCTATAGCAAACGCCTTCAGGGAAACCTCCCTGAAGCGCGTGCAAGGATAGAAGAAGCGCTAACGCTCGTCGAATCTCTCCGCACGAAAATCACCAGCCGGAATCTGCGCGCGTCCTACTTTGCAACCGTGCAGGAATACTACGAGCTATACATAAACCTGCTGATGAGCCTGCACCATCAAAGTCCGTCTGAAGGACATGATGGCAGGGCCTTGCAAGCAAGCGAGCGTTCGCGCGCACGCGCCCTGCTGGAAATGTTAGCCGAAGCCAATGCTGACATCCGTCAGGGAGTTGACCCGGAGTTAATCGAGCGCGAACGCGCGCTTCAACGCCAACTCAACACCAGAGCGCAGGAACAAAGGAGACTTCTCTCCGCTCAGCACACCAGAGAGCAGGCCAGCGCCATCGCCACCGAGATTGCTACATTAACCACAGAGCTTCAGCAGGTGGAGTCGCAAATCAGGCAGACCAGCCCGCGTTATGCAGCCCTGACCCGTCCCGAACCGCTCAACCTGAAAGAGATTCAAACAAGCGTGCTCGACCCGGATACGCTGCTGCTCGAATATTCGCTCGGCGCGAACAAAAGCTACCTGTGGGCTGTGACGCAGACCAACATCAAAAGCTACGAGTTGCCCAAACGCGCCGAGATAGAGTCGGCCGCGCGTCGCGTCTACGAACTACTGAACGCGCGCAATCAAGTCAACGAGAAAGAGACGCCCGCGCAGGAACGCGCTCGCATCGCACAAGCGGACGCTCAATACAGAGACGCCGCCGCGCGACTGAGCCAGATGGTGCTCGCTCCCGTGGCCGTAGAGCTGGGAACAAAACGCCTGCTCATCGTCAGCGACGGTGCGCTGCAATACATCCCCTTCACGGCTTTACCCGGTCCAGCCGCCTCTTCCAAGACCGTGACGAACGTGCCGCTCGTCGTCAGCCACGAGATTGTTAATCTTCCTTCCGCTTCCACAATCAGCGTGCTTAGGAAGGAAGTGCAGGGAAGAAAGCCCGCCGGAAAAGTTGTGGCGGTGCTGGCCGACCCAGTCTTTGACAGCGCTGACGAGCGAGCGCGGCAAAGCATCGCGCGTGCAGGCGTTGAGACAGAAAAGCAGGCAGCCGCGAAGAAACGCGAGTTGCCGCTCGGCATGGAGCGTGCAGCAACAGAGTCGGGGCTGCTGCGAGGCGAGGGACTACAGATTCCGCGTCTTCCCGGCACGCGCGACGAAGCGACGGAGATTCTCTCGCTTGTTCCGCCCGTGCAGCGCAAGGGAGCATTCGATTTTGCTGCCAGCCGGCAGACGGCCAGCAGCGCCGAACTCGCGCAGTATCGCTACGTACACTTCGCCACGCACGGCTTTCTTAACAGCCTTCATCCTGAGTTGTCAGGTATTGTGCTCTCGATGGTGGATGAGAAGGGAGCTCCGCAGGACGGTTTTCTACGCGCGCATGAGGTCTTTAATCTAAAGCTTCCGGCGGAGCTTGTTGTCTTGAGCGCGTGTCAGACCGGGCTCGGCAAGGAGGTCAAAGGCGAAGGCTTAATCGGGCTGACGCGCGGTTTTATGTACGCGGGAGCGCCGCGCGTGGTCGTTAGTTTATGGAGCGTCGCAGACGATGCGACAGCGGAGTTGATGGCCCGTTTTTATAGAGGAATGCTGAAGGAGAAGCTAAGACCTGTTGCGGCGTTGCGCGCCGCGCAGATCTCTTTGATGAGAGAGCGCGAATGGAAGTCGCCCTTCTACTGGGCCGCGTTTACACTGCAAGGTGAATGGCGTTAAGTGCTGTTTCGTCTTACTCGATGTCGAACCGTAGGCGCTGCGTGGCGCTGGTCTTAGCAGCGCGGTCAATGGCTAAGACTTGCAACACGTAGCGGCCCGCGCTCATGTTTGCCAGGGGTATCTCTGCGGCATACGGGAGACGCGCCAGATCGGTCAACCCCTCTGTGGAGACTTTACGCAGCGCCGTCGTCAGCACAGGCTGGTTGTCGCGCAAGACCTGCACCTGAATCGCAACGTCGGGCGGCGTTGTGCCGGAAGCGCCGCGCGTCGCGTTGTAGATGAAGGTCACGAATCTCAGACGAGAGGTTCTGGCGAAGCGCCGTGCGACGTTGAGTTGGGCCTGCGAAATTGCACCGCTCTTGCTTTCGGCAGCCTGTGCCGCGAGGCTGTCGGCAGTCATCTCGCCGACCATGAGGCTGCTCAAAGTGAGGCGCTTGGTTTTCAGGTCTGGAATCTCAACCCACTGCATGGCCGTTCCGATGCGCCCGCTCTTGGCATCACGCGCCGCCACGCGCACCTGATACAAGCCCGGAGCGAGTCGCACGTTGGACGCATAATAAAGGGCGCGACCGCGTTGATGAGCAATCTCCATCGAATCTGCGTTGGCCGTCAAGCGTTCCTGAAAACTTGCTCCCGTCTGGCCCTTGTCGTTATAGACATAACCTGCAACATCTACCTGCGCTTTGAATTTTCCCTCAGCGGGGTCAAACGCGAGCGCCTCGGCTGGAAGTTGCATTGCGATGGTCAGCATCGCTCCGTCATTTTGCGGAGAGTCTATGTAGTCCAGAGAAAGCGAGGTCGGAAGCTCGCTGGTTGGAGAGAAGGCGGTGATGGCGGAGCGTATTTCGTCAACGGGCGTTTTAGGCTTGCTGCTTTTTGCGTCGGCGGCTGGCGCGGTTTTAGTGGCAGGTTTCTTTGCCGAACTGAGAAAGCCGCGCTTGACCTGCACGTTTAATTCCGGCCGCCCCTTAATCTTCACTTCGATGCGTCGCAGCTTGTCGCTCTTCTGCTCCTCGCTTTCCGGCCGCCACGAGATAACGTAGTAGGTTGCTGTCTCCTGTAGAGTTTTGGTGATGCCTGCATCAAGGGAGTTGCTGTTGAGCAGAGCGCGGCCGCCCGTGTTATCCGCAAGCGTGCGCAGGCCGGTCTGCATGGCCGTGATTTCGCCAAACGCGGCGGTCTGAATGCGCCCTGTATGATCGGCCGTGGCCGGCTGCGAGGCGTCCGAACTAGGGTCAACAACCAAGCCGCGCGCGTCCATCGTATAAATGACGACGCCGTTGCGCGCTGCCACGTTCGTGATATTCAAAAGTCTTTCATTAGTGGCCGTCTCATTGTTGTTGAGCAGAAAGCCGTCGGAGAGGAAGAAGACGAGCTTGCGGCCGGGCAGCGGCGCGATTGTGCGCGCCAGATTTTCGAGTGCGATGAAGGTGTTGCGTGTGAATGCATTGGCCTGGTCGAGGATTCCACGCGCGCGCGACTTGACCATATCTTCGAGGAGCGGGCCGGGAGGGAATCCGTCCTTGATGAGGCCCTCGATAAAGAAGTCGAGCACTTCCCGGTTATAACGGACCATGATTTCCTGCGCTAAATGTTCGGACATCGGCGGGCGTTGGCCGTCGGGCATTTGCTGAGGCTGCAAACTCAAACGCTCGACGGCTGCACGCAGCACGGTTTTGTTGTCCGTTAGTTGCTGTAGGAAACCGATAGAGCCGCTCGTGGAAGCGATGGCGACCTGATCGTTCTGCCCCATCTCATCGTTGATAAAGTGCAGGAGAGTTTTCTTCGTGCGGCGCAGGCTGTCTGGAATCAGGTGCAGGTCGTCAACGAAAAAGACGACGATGCGCCCGCGATCCAGGACGCCGACGCTTGCTTTAGTCTTATCGTCTGCGGGCCGGGCAACGCCGCGCGCTGCCGCGAGTTGGGCTTCTTCGCTGGCGCTTCCGGCCGTCACGCGGTCGAAGAAGACAATCGGCTGCGGCTTGCCGTCAACGCGAAGCTCTAGCTGCTCCGGCTTTAAGTCGTCAACGAAACGTCCGCTCTTATCGAAGACCATCAGATCCGTCTGGACGAGTTCGGTGTTGATGCGCAGCACTTCGTCAGGCTCAGGGGATGGCGACGGGGTCGGCTGCTGTCCGAGAGCGACGGAGACGGTCGTGAGCAGAAGGCAGAGCAGCGCTATAGTGTGCGGCAGGCGTTTTAACGTCGTGAAGGGGAAGAGCATGATTGTAGAATCGGCAATGGCTTCAAGTTTGTTTGCGGGCAGGGAGACCGCCCGAATAATAGCATGTCGGGCCGCGCGTGCGTGAGGGCGAAAGGTAAAATTGAGGGCGAAAAACTTTCACCTCCCGGCCTGCGTATAAACATCTCGCTCTACACGTGCAGCACGATCAAGCTTTCCTTCGTGTTCAGGATTACAGCCTCCTTGTCTGCCACTAAATCGTATGAATGCTAATGCCTCGACACTGACGCTCAACGGCGTGACCAAGCGTTACGACGATTTTATAGCCGTCAACGATTTGAGTCTCGCCGTCCGCGCGGGCCGCATCTTCGGCATCATTGGCCCAAACGGCGCGGGCAAGACGACGACCATCCGCATGATTGTCAACATCACTGCTCCAGACGAAGGGCGCATCGAACTCTTCGGTCAACAGATGAGCGCCGAATTGCAGAACCGCATCGGCTACCTGCCGGAAGAACGCGGCCTCTACAAGAAGATGAAGATTGTTGACCAGTTGCGTTTCTTCGGCGAGTTGAAAAACATCACGGGCCGCGCCGCCGACGAAGCCATTGACCGCTGGCTTGAGCGCGTTAAGCTCGCCGAGTGGAAAAACAAGAAGGCCGACGAACTATCGAAAGGCATGCAGCAGAAGATACAGTTTATCGCCGCCGTGTTGCACGACCCCGCTCTGCTCATCCTCGACGAGCCTTTCTCCGGCCTCGACCCCGTTAACGTCGAACTGCTGAAAGAGGTTGTGCTCGAACTCAAGGCGGAGGGCAAGACCATCATCTTCTCTACGCACCAGATGGAGACTGCCGAAAAGATGTGCGACGACATCTGCATGATTAACCGCTCGCGCAAGGTCCTGGACGGCAGCCTGCGCGAAGTCAAACGCAGCTTCGGTCGCAACAGCGTGGCGCTGCGTCTGGAAGGCGGCGATTCGGTGCTTGACGACAAAACGCTCGTCGCACAGGTCGAGCGCCACAGCGACGAACTGGAAGCGCTGCTGGCGACAGACGCCGATGCGCAGGTGCTCTTGAAACGACTGATTGACGCGGGCGCGCGTGTCCTCAAGTTCGAACTGGTCGAGCCGAGCCTCAACGACATCTTCATTACAAAGGTGGGCGAAAGCGAATGAGAAAGTTTCTGGCCGTCGTCAAGCGCGAGTATCTGCAACGCGTCCGCACGAAGATGTTCATCATTATGACTATCCTGGGCCCGGTCATCATGGTGATTCTGACGGTCGTGCCCGCCATGCTCTTCTCCATGAAGGCGGGCGACGCCACACGCATCGCCGTTATTGACCAGACGGGCAAGCTCTACGAGCGCGTGCGCGAGACAATCCTGCGCGGCGACGAAAAGAATAAAGAGGGGGCTGGCAAAAACTACGAGCAGAATTTCAACGCCAACACGCAGCAGAGAATCAAGACGGTCGGCGCGGCGATGAAGGCCAGCTACGACGTGCGTGAAGTCAAGCTTGAGTCGCGTTCGCTCGATGAGGTGAAGAAGGAGTTAAACGCGCAGGTCTTGCAAGACAAGCTCGACGGCTACATCATCCTGCCGCCGGACGTGTTGGAAAACGGGAAGGTCGAATCACACTGGCGCAACGTCAGCGACGTTGTGACGCGCGGCCAGATTGAAGACCGCTTGAGCCGCGCCGTCGTCACACAGCGCATGGCCGACGCCAACATTGACACGGCCCGCGTTGATGAGATGTCGCGCCCCGTCGAGATGAGCGCCGTGAAGGTGACGGAGACAGGCTCGGAGAAGGATTCCGGCGGCGGCTTCTTCCTTGTGCTCGCCATCGGCATCCTGATTCTCATAATGATTACCACCTACGGGCAGATTATTCTCGCCGCGGTCGTCGAAGAAAAGGAGACGCGCATTGCTGAAGTGCTCTTCTCTTCGATGCGTGCGTTTCCGCTGATGCTCGGCAAGTTGATCGGCGTCTCGCTGCTGGCCCTGACGCAGTATGCCATCTGGGCGATAGCTTTCGCGGTCTTCGCGCTTTATGGTACGGGCGCGCTCAGCGCAGGCGGCGCAGAAATCTCTCTGCCCAACCTGCCCATCTCTTTTTACGTCTACTTCTTCCTCTTCTTTATCCTCGGCTATTTCATCTACGCCACGCTCTACGCGCTCATCGGTTCGATGGTGACGACCACGCAGGAGGGCGGGCAGGTCGCGCTGCCCATCATCTTCCTCATCATGGCTGGCTATTACCTGATGTTTCCCGTGCTGCGCAGCCCGAATTCGCCGCTCGCCTTCTGGGTCTCTATGATTCCGTTCTTCTCGCCAATCACGATGCTCGTCCGCATCGTCTCGCAGACGCCGCCCTTCTGGCAGATAGCGCTCTCGCTCCTCATAGGCTTCGCCACGGTCGTGCTCTTAATCTGGCTGGCTGCTCGCATCTACCGCATCGGAATGCTGATGTACGGCAAGCGCGCGACCATTCCCGAAGTCGTGCGTTGGGTAAGACAGTCTTGAGAATTCGGCTGCTTTCAGTAGTCAGTTGTCCATCGTCAGCTTTCGCCCTTTGACGACTTTGATTAAACTACAAAACTATTAACGACGGACGACTGGCTGTTGAATTTATGGGAACTGAAATCGAGAAGAAGTACAGGTTGATGCCGGAACAACGCGAAGCGCTGTCGCACAGGCTGCGGCAGGTCGGGGCGACTTTAGAGGGCAGAGAGTTTGAGGTCAACACTCTCTACGCGGGCGGCAATCTTGATACGCGTCGTCAGGTCCTGCGCGTGCGCCGCATTAATGATGAAGCGATTCTCACGTATAAAGAGCGCTCCTCCGATTCAAAGTCGAGCATCAGGCAGCACCGCGAAGATGAGACACGCGTTGAGGATGCAGCCGCCCTCGGCGCGATTCTCGAAGCGCTCGGCTATAGGCCCACGCTCATCTACGAAAAGAGCCGCGCGACGTGGCACATTCAAGGAGCGGAGGTCGTACTCGATGAGTTGCCCTTTGGTTTGTTCGTTGAGATTGAAGGTGAAGAGAAGTCAATCAACGAGGTTGAGAGCCTGCTCAATCTTGAAAATGCGGAAGCCGAAATGGCAACTTATCCAGAGTTAACTGAGAAGTACGGCGAGAAGCGCGGCACGTTGATTGAAGCCCGTTTTCAAATGCAGTTGCCGGAACTCTGATTATTAGCCAATCTAACTCAAGCTTAACTTTACCGTTGCGCAAGCTAAGTTTGCATCATTAACACAACAAAAAAAGCGACTTCATACTCGAAGTATGAAGCCGCTTTTTCAGTTGAAGTGCGGTTGGGCCAATTACATGCCCATGCCGCTCATGCCGCCCATGCCGCCGGGCATCGCCGGAGCACCCTTGTCATCTTCTGGAAGCTCCGAAACCATCGCTTCGGTCGTCAGCATCAGGCCAGCGATTGACGCAGCGTTTTGCAGCGCCGTGCGCGTCACCTTCGCCGGGTCAATAACGCCTGCTTCGACGAGGTCTTCCATCGTCTCCGTCGCAGCGTTATAGCCGAAGTTCTCTTTCTTGTGGTCGCGAACGTTCTGCACGATGACCGCGCCTTCCTTGCCAGCGTTCTGCACAATCTGGCGCAGCGGCTCTTCGAGAGCGCGCTTCACGATGGTGACGCCGATCTGTTCATCGGCATCGCCTTCGCCGTCGGCGTTAGCCTGAAACTTCTCAAGCGCTTTTGCCGCACGTACAAGCGTGACGCCGCCGCCGGGAACGATGCCTTCTTCGACGGCTGCGCGCGTCGCATGCATAGCATCCTCGACGCGTGCCTTCTTCTCCTTCATCTCCGTCTCGGTCGCAGCGCCGACTTTGATGACGGCAACGCCGCCCACCAACTTAGCCAGCCGCTCCTGCATCTTCTCGCGGTCGTAATCTGAAGTCGAGTCTTCAATCTGCGCGCGAAGGGTCTTAACACGGCCCTCTATGTCGCCCTGCTTGCCGCTGCCTTCAACGATAGTCGTGTTGTCCTTATCAATCGTCACCTTCTTGGCGCGGCCGAGGTCTTCGAGCTTAACGTTCTCAAGCTTGATGCCCAGGTCTTCGCTGATGACCTTGCCGCCCGTCAGGATGGCAATGTCTTCGAGCATCGCCTTGCGACGGTCGCCGAAGCCCGGAGCTTTAACGGCAGCGATGTTGAGTGTGCCGCGCAGCTTATTGACGACGAGCGTCGCCAAGGCTTCGCCTTCGACATCCTCCGCGATAATCAGCATCGGCTTGCCCATCTTCGCCACCTGCTCCAAGAGAGGCAGCAAATCTTTCATCGAGCTAATCTTCTTTTCGTTGATGAGAATCAACGGATTGTCGAGCACGGCTTCCATCCGCTCTGGGTCTGTGACGAAGTAGGGCGACAGATAACCACGGTCAAACTGCATACCCTCCACGACTTCGAGCGACGTGTCCATCGTCTTCGATTCTTCGACGGTAATAACGCCGTCTTTGCCGACCTGCGCCATTGCTTCGGCAATGATGCCGCCAATGGTTGTGTCGCCATTGGCCGAAACCGTTCCGACCTGCGCAATCATGTCGCCCTTGACGGGCTTTGATAGACGCTTAATCTCTTCCGTCGCACGCTCGACAGCCTTGTCAATGCCGCGCTTCAGGGCCATCGGATTAGCACCGGCCGCAACCGTCTTCACACCCTCGCGGAAGATTGCCTGCGCCAGCACGGTCGCCGTCGTCGTGCCGTCGCCGGCAACGTCCGAAGTCTTCGAGGCGACCTCTCTGACCATCTGCGCGCCCATGTTTTCCAGCGCGTCTTTCAGTTCAATCTCTTTAGCGACGGTCACACCGTCTTTCGTAATAGTGGGGCTGCCGAATTTCTTATCAATGACGACGTTGCGCCCTTTGGGGCCGAGCGTGATTTTGACAGCGTCTGCGAGTTGGTTGACGCCGCGCAAAATTGCCGCGCGCGAGTCTTCACCATGAACTACTTGCTTTGCCATAACTCTTTCTTCTCCTACTCAAAATGGTCTGTGGGTTGGTTCCCGAAAATTGAAAAAGCAGCTTGCCTTTCATCGAAAGACTACTTGCTGCCTTTTTTGCCGCTCGAACCGCCGCTGGCCGCGCCCGCGCGCTGGATGATTCCGAGAATCTCGTCCTCGCGCATAATCAAGAATTCCTCGCCGTCGAGCTTGATTTCAGAACCGCTGTACTTGCCGAACAACACGCGGTCGCCCTCTTTGACATCAAGGGTCTGACGTGTGCCATCGTCTCTGTACTTGCCTTCGCCGACGGCGACCACCTCGCCCTCCTGCGGTTTCTCTTTCGCTGTGTCCGGGATGATAATCCCACCACGCATCTGTTCGCCCTCTTCAATTCGCCGCACAATCACGCGATCCTGCAAGGGTCTAATGTTGATTGCCATTTGCTTCTTAACACTCCTTTCAATTGAACTTCATAATTACGGTTTAGGTTTGATTGCATAATTCGCCACGGATAAAGCTTTAGCACTCCTGTGTGACGAGTGCTAAAACTATAGCGAGAGTGGCCGTGCTTGTCAACCCGGTTATTTTTGAGTCAGTTAAGTCTAATTAACGAGAGCGGCGCTTGAGGTTGCGGTTGGCTGCGCGTTCCTGTGTGCGGTAGGTGGCGACGCGCTTGGAGAGGGTGTTGCGATGGATGCCGAGCACACCGGCCGTACGTGATAGATGCTCTTTATGGCGGGCCAATGCCTTCTGAATGTAGAGTTTCTCAAACTCTGCGACGGCCTCGTCGAGCATAATCTGGCCGTCGAGCATTTCGTCAATGAGGGCTTCAAGGCGGGTACGCATTTGCATATGGCTCTCTCCGGCGGTTCGGTTTTCTACGGAGCGGAAAGTTAGGAGCGGTCAAACAGCGCCGTGTATTCTTCGAAAAATCGTGTGCGAAGGTCTTGGGAAGTAAACAGGGCCAACAGGCGTGCGCCCTCGGCCAGCACGGGCGCGGTTCCTGCCTTTTCAACGGCTTCGATTCTCACGGGGAAAGCGGTCAAGGCTAAGTACATGACGGAGCAAACGGCCAGACCTCTGAGCAGGCCAAACGCTCCGCCAAGCACGCGGTCAAACCATTCAAGACGCACGCGGCGCATACCACCGCTCACCAATTGCCCTGCGGCGAACCCCGCGCCCAGCACGATGAGCATGATGAGCAGAAAGCCACCGGCGCTGGCCGCCGCCTGCGATTCGACGATTCCCAAACCACGCAGCACAGCGCCCGCGCTTCCATAAGCTTGCGCCGCTATCAACAGTCCGACGATGAGCGCTGCAAACGTAATCAGCGCCCGCACGAGTCCGCGCGAAGCGCCCGCAGCAACGGACGCCCCGATTAACGCAAAGACGATAAAGTCAAAGATTGTCATTCTCTGTTTTGAGTTTAGCTTTACGACTTATTCGAGTGGACGTGTCGAAAACGGCCGAGACAGCCTTCGCTGTCAGGTTCGCAAGCCTGCTTCTTCGGTTAAGCTAATATCACAAATCTAAAATCTAAAATCCGAAGTTTCTATAGTTCATTACCCGTGAGCAAGCGGTAAGCTTCCAGATAACGCGCTGTGGTTGCAGCGGCGACTCCGGGCGGAAGCGCCGGAGCGGGCGGCCTCTTGTTCCATGCGAGGCTGTCCAGATAGTCGCGCACAAACTGCTTATCGAAAGAGGGCTGCGAATGGCCGGGAGCATAACTTTCGGCCGGCCAGAAGCGCGACGAGTCGGGCGTTAATGCTTCGTCAACGAGAATGAGTTGGCCCGCTGCGTCGCGGCCTAACTCAAACTTAGTATCAGCGATGATGATGCCGCGGCTGCGCGCATAATCGCTCGCCTCTTTGTAAAGTCTGAGCGAGATGTCGCGCAGCTTCAGCATCGCTTCGCGTCCGACAATGTCGCTCATGCGTTCTTCGCTGATGTTCTCGTCGTGGCCTTCTTCGGCTTTGGTGGCGGGCGTGAAAATCGGCTCTGGCAGTTGCTCGGATTCGCGCAAGTTCGCGTGCAAACGGTGGCCGCAGACTTCGCCAGTGCGTTGATAATCCTTCCAGCCAGAGCCTGCCAGATAACCTCGCACGACACACTCTATGGGAAACACAGTTGCGCGCCGCACCAGCATCGCGCGCCCGCGTAAGCTCTCCGCGTATTGACTGACGACCGCTGGCATCTCTCCGATTTCGGTCGTCACGAGATGATTGGGAACGATGTGCGCCAGACGCTCAAACCAGAAGCGGGAGAGGGCCGTCAGGACTTCACCCTTACGCGCAATCGGCGTCGGCGAGATGCAGTCGAAGGCTGAGATGCGGTCGGTCGCGACGATTAAGAGATGCTCGTCCGTCACCGCATAAACATCGCGCACTTTCCCGCGCCGAATTAGCTGTAGCTCAGAAAGGGATGTTTCCAGAACGGGTGCGGTGCTGGTCATAGTGGCTAGTAGCGAAAGCTGAAAATCGGGTGACGTGCGACTGCCTTGCAGGAGCGAGGCGAGATTGTGCTCGCCCCTCGCAGCTTTTGTCAAGACAATTAGTTTTCAGTTTTTAGTTTTCGGTTGCCAATGTTTCTTAGCAAGCGCTTTTGACTTAACTGAAAACTTCGCTACCCATTGTTGATTACTTCCTTCAAGCGGCGTATCTGCGCTGCATGATTATGAGCATGGGCGGCGTAGATTCTGAGCCAGTCTTCGACGGTGTAGCGACCGCTTTCGGTATGCGTGCCTTCGCGTTTCCAGTCGTCTTCCGACATCAGGGCGAGCAGTTGCACGGTGGTGGCGCGAGCGCCGCGTAGGGCGTCGAAGGCGGGGGCTATGTCGCGCTCGTTATATTTGAGACGGGCGGCGCGGTTGTCCTGATCGTAGCCGTGTATGACTGGGTTCTCTTCGTCGAGCAGTTGGCGTAAGCGAAGGGCGCTAGCCATCTCGCTATCGGCCAGATGATGGACGATCTCGCGTGCGCTCCACTTGCCCGGAAGCGGGTGTGCGCTCAAAGATTCTTCGGGGAAGCCTTCGAGGCTCTGCACGACCTCGTCGTATCCGGCGGCGTATCTCTCAATCAACTGCTCTCTTTCTTCGTGTGTCACTTGTGTTTCCGGCTCCTTTCAGATGAGAGAAAAACTATGCAACAATACTCGCTCCTCGAACGTAAAAAACAGGCTCAACGTCTCCCGCAATCCGAGAAAAACTGTTTGTCACTTTGTAGTCTATACCTGCTGTCCGAGGTTTCGCGTTAAAACCCCCGGCAGCATCTTAACAACTCTGGAGAATTCCATGCGACCTGTTAGACCTGCTTCAACTTCAAGGACAAAAGCGCTCAGCCTTGCGCTCCTGCTTCTTTCCGTTATGCCATCGTCGCTGCTGGCGCGGCCCTTTGTCCCGCAGCAGACGACGCAAACCACGCGGCAACGTGAGCAACTTCCACCCACGCAATATATTCGGAGCCGCAATTACGACATGCGCCACATCGCGCTCAATCTGCGCTTCAACTGGGAACAGGAGCAAGCCATCGGCACGGCGACGCTGACCTTTGCGCCGCTCGTCAACGGCACAAAGACCGTAGAGTTTGATGCAGGCAACATGAACTTCAAGTCCGTCAAACTGGCGGGCGGAGCTGCGCTGCAATTTGCAGCCGATACCGCGAACGAAAAACTTCGCGTCACTCTCGACCGCCCGTACAAGACGACGGATGTCCTGACCATCGTCGTCGAATACAACACCAACGGAGTTGCCAAAGGGACTGGCATCGGCGGCTTCGGTCGCGGCCTGACGTTTATCAAGCCGACGCCCGATGACCCAACGCGCCCGCGTCAAATCTGGTCACAGGGTGAAACGGAATATAACCACCTCTGGTTCCCCTGTTATGACCATCCGAACGATTTCGCCACGTCCGAGATGATTGCCACGGTCGAGAAGCCGATGATGGTCATCTCCAACGGGCGTCTGCTTGAGACGAAAGAGAACTCCGACAACACGCGCACCTTCCATTGGAAGATGGAGACGCCGCACGCCAGCTACCTGACATCCATCGTCGTCGGTGAATACGTCGGCATCGAGAGCAGCTATGAGGGCATCCCCATCATCAGCTACGTTTATCCGAACGAGCTTGAGGAAGGCAAAGTCTCGACGGCGAGGCTGCCGGCGATGGTGAAGTTTTTTTCAGAGAAGACAGGCATCAAGTATCCGTATGTGAAATATGCGCAGACGATGACGCGCGATTTCGGCGGCGGCATGGAGAACATCACCGCCACCACGCAGACAGACAACATGATTCACGACGCG
This sequence comes from Pyrinomonadaceae bacterium, assembly GCA_036382855.1. Taxonomy (GTDB): domain Bacteria; phylum Acidobacteriota; class Blastocatellia; order Pyrinomonadales; family Pyrinomonadaceae; genus DASVTR01. The sequence goes on from DASVPO010000016.1 coordinate 24,202, forward strand.
CGCTTTGAGCTTGATGCGACGAGCGACGGATTGCAGTCGCACGAGTTGGCCCACCAGTGGTTCGGAGACTACGTTACCGCGCGCACGTGGGCGGACATCTGGCTCAACGAAAGCTTCGCTACCTACTTTCAGGCGATGTGGGACGAACATAATCTTGGCCGCGACGATTTCCTGTATCTTGATGTCAAGGGAAATCAGGATGCTTATTACGGCGCGTGGAATCGCGGGCAGCGTCGTCCTATCGTTACTAAAAATTTCGCGGGGCCGGATGCGGTCTTCGACACGTATGCCTATCCGCGCGGCGGGGCCGTCCTGCACATGCTGCGCAGCGTGCTCGGAGAAGAGAACTGGTGGCGGATGATAAATTACTACCTGCGTAAGTATGCCAACCAACCTGTCTCGACCGAACAGTTTCGCATCGCGATTGAGGAATCAACGGGCGAGTCTATGGATTGGTTCTTCGACCAGTGGCTTTATAAGATGGGCCATCCCGTGATACGCGTCGCGCAGGACTACGATGCGGCTGCGAAAGTCGTAAAACTCACAGTCAGGCAGGAACAGAAGCCCGACCCCGATTCGGCCTATCCGCAGGCAGGGTTCTTTCAAATGCCAGTGGACATAGAAGTCAACGCCGGAAACCAGACGACCATCACGCGCGTGCAGCTTGAGGCGAAGGAAGAACAGACGTTCACGATTTCCTTCGACGTTAAGCCGCAACTCGTCAACTTCGATTACGGCGGAATGCTCATCAAAGAGTTGAAGTTTGAAAAGTCAACGGACGAGCTTCTTTATCAGTTGGCGCGCGATGCGGATATGCTGGGCCGTCTCTGGGCTCTGGGCCAACTCTCCGCTCGCATCAAAGCGCCCTCAACCGTTGCGGCGGACAGGCAGCGCATCGCAGCGGCGCTCAGCGCGGCCGTGACGAACGATAATTTCTGGGGGATGCGGCAGGAGACGGCCGCGGCCTTAAGAAGCGTGCCGGGAGATGCTGTTCGCACGGCGCTGCTCGCCGCTGCCAAAGATAAGGACGCGCGCGTTCGCGCCAGCGCCATCTCATCGCTCGCAGCCAGCGGCGATGCCTCGCTGGCGAGCGTCTATTTGCAGGCGCTCAACGACCAGAGCTACGGCGTTGTCCGTGCCGCCGCAAACGCGCTCGGCCAGACGAAGAGTCCGCAGGCTTCCGAGGCGCTCAACAAGCTCTTCGAGAAGCCTTCGTGGCGCGATAGCCTGAAAGTCTCTGCGATGAGCGGGCTGGCCGCGCTCGGTGATAAACGTTCGCTTGAGTTGGGCATTCGCTACGCGGCAAAGACAAGCCCGGTCACTTTGAGAACCGGGGCCGTGACGCTGCTCGGCGCAATCGGCAAGGACGACCCGCGTTCGTTCCAACTCATCAGCGATGCCTTCGCGCAGGCTGTCGCGACAGGCGATTTCGGCCTCGGAAGTTCGGCTGCCGAAGCGCTCGTGCAGCTCGGCGACCAGCGCGGTGTGGCCTCTTTCGAGCAGGCGCGCAAGCAAGTCAACAATCCGCAGATAGAGGCGTTCATCATGCAATTTGAGCAACGTCTGCGCCAAAACGTGCCAAAGACAATGCCGAAGACGAACGGCCAGTGAGGCAGGACAGGCCGGCACTGCGAGGCTGAAAGAGAGGCTGGAAACAATGGCGGCGAGGCGGGAACACGGCCGGAAAGCTCAACCTTCACGGCGTTTAGCAGTGTTCTCGTCTCGCTATTGAAGCGCGTTTGGTGCGCCAGTGTTGCGCCGTCTCGTCGGCCTGAGTCGCGCAGTTGCGGTCTGTTATATCTTTAACTTATTGCTTGAGTTTAAGGCTCTTAACCTGCTATAGTCTTAACGACTCAAAGCGCGCCACCGCCGTAGGCGCGTTTCTTGCGAGCGAGCCGCTCGCCGTTCACAGAAAAAATTTGATGCCAACGACCGATAGAGCCAAAGCGAAAGAGATGGGGAATGACGGTATGCCTACAGTGGGCGACCGCAAGGTGAGCCTGCTGGTCGTAGAGGACGACGAGAATATCTCGACGGCCATCAGCGAGTATTTTTCGCGAGCGGGCTACAATGTGAAGACCGCTGAAGACGGACTGGCTGGCGTGCAGTCTGCGCTGAACGACCACCCGGATGCCATCGTGCTCGATTTGATGCTTCCGAAGATGGACGGCCTCGCTGTCTGCAAAGAGTTGCGCCAGAAAGCACCGTACATTCCTATCCTGATGCTGACGGCGAAGGACGATGTGGTTGACAAGGTGCTCGGCCTTGAGATGGGCGCAGACGATTACATCACCAAGCCCTTCTCTCTGCGCGAACTGGAAGCCCGCATCAAATCCGTGCTGCGCCGTTCGCGAACGGGCGGCATCGCTGAAGCCTCAGCCGACGAAGCTCCGATTGTTCGCGGCAAGCTGCGAATTGACCCGGCCAAACGTGAAGTGACGGTCGGCGAACGACAGGTGGAACTGACGCCGAAGGAGTTTGACCTGCTGCGTCTGTTTGCCTCCAACCCCGGAAGAGTTTTTCCCAGAAAATACTTGCTCGAAAAAATCTGGGACTACTCCTACGAGGGCTACGACCGCACGATTGATTCTCATATCAATCGCCTGCGCGCCAAAATCGAAGACAATCCCGAAAATCCCTCGATGGTGCTAACCGTCTGGGGCATCGGCTATAAGTTCTCCGATGAGTAGGAAGAACCAACGGGTTAACCTTTCCTGATTGCTCGCGGACGAATCCCAAGTCCAGAAGCCTGCAAACTTACACTGCGCGTTCTTTTTCTTTGACTCCGTCTGCGACCCTGCGCGCGCTCTCCGATTGATTTTCCACAGTTGAGAGCGCGCTGTTCCAAACAGAGCGGGCCATAACCAGACGGCCCCATCCAGAGTTAAACCTATGAGCAAAGCATTACATTCGCCCGATTCTGCACAGCCGCAGCCGCAGCCGCCAGCAACGCTGACGAGCGGCGGCCAGCGCCCTTTGAATTCTCTGCGCCGCACGGTCGCAATGCTGATGGTCTTCGGCCTCGTGCTGATTCCGTCGCTTGCGCCGCTCGCGCAGCGCGTCAAAGAGTCGGACTCGCCCATCACCGTGACCGGCGTCGGCGCACGCTCGACCAACAGCGGCGCAGTCGTCACAGTCTCGGCCGATGCGCCTATGAATCGCACGCAGACATGGCAGGAGGGCGATAAGTTTCACCTCGTCGTGCCGTATGCGGCTGGCCGCTCGATTAAGAATCTGCCGCGCGGCGTCAAGGTCAATCGCGTCAGCAACTCTCTTGAGATTGTCGTTAATCTGAAATCAGGTTCGAGCGTCACGGTTGACCCGCGTTTTAATAACCTGAACCTGATTGTTCAGGGTGGCATCAACCAGACGCCGCAGAACGATGCGAGCGACGCAGCCCCTCCGCAGCCCGCTGCACAGCGCACGCAGGAACGCGCTACTAACGACTACGCAGAGCCTCAATCGTCGCGCCCTGTGCGCGAGCGGAGCGCGCCGTCTGAGAATGCGATAACGCTGCCGTTTGCGCCGAGCCGCTCGACGATGGCGAGCAGCAAGTCTCTCCCGCAGGCGGGCGTTCAGGAGCAGGCTGCTTCCTCCAATGCCTCCAATCAGGCACAGGAGCAAACTCAACAGACATCTACGCCCGCCGCTGCCGCATCGCCTGCGACCGCTCAGCCGCCAGCCAATGCATCAACACAACTCGTCCCGGCGAGCGATGACAGTCTTGCTCCCGCAGGCTCCGGCGCTGCGAATAACTCTTCCGCTCCGCCCGTCGAAGCACAGAGCCAGATTTCTCAGAGCAGCCCCGGCCTGTTCTCGACAATCTTTTCGACGACAGGAGTCGCGATTATCATTTCGCTGTGCCTGCTGGCGCTCGTCTATCTGCGCCTGCGTCCGGGTTCTTCGGCGAAGGATGAAGGCGAGGCTCTTGCGAAGACTCCGGCAGCAGAGAAGAAGGACGACGAAGAGATTGTCGCTCTCGAAACACGCGCGGCCGAGCCGCCCGTCGTTAAGTCTGAACAGAAGCCGAGAGAGCGACGGAAGTTGTTGCGACGGATGAGCGATAAGCTGGCCGCTGCACAGCCGCAGCCAACTTCCGCTGCGGCGCAATTGCCGGAGCAGGCGCTCGAAGTACGCAGTTCAACTGTTGTGGCGTCCACAGGGCCGGCAGCGCTCTTCGGCGCTTATCGAGTAGATCAGGAAGTCGGCAAGCTCATTCTGGGCCAACCGCACAGGATGGACGTGCTGGCCTCGCGCGCGCCCGATGATCGCCGCGCGATGGAGACCTCTTTACTCAAGGCGATGAATGCTGTGGAGGCGGACGAGGATGGGCGTCGTCGTGCGCGTCAGGCGTTGGAGGAGTATGGCTTCCTCGCGCGCCACTCGGCAGCGCTCTTGTTGGCCCACCAGCCTTGCGACCGCGCCGCCGCCGCACGCATGCTCGGACAAATCGGAGCACCCGCCGCTTTGCCGTTCCTGCTCGAAGCGCTTTACGACGCGGAGATGATTGTGCGCACGGAGGTTGTGAGTAGTATCGGCGCGTTGCGACTGCCTTCGGCTATCGGCGCTCTGCTGGACATGGCGCGGCGTCACCCGGAAATGCCGAGCGGGCCTCTGAGTCAGGCGCTCAGCGCTTGTTCGCTCGATTGCTTTGACATCGGCGGCATCTTCGAGCCTGTGCGTCCGTCGCTGTTTGGCGAGGCGGGCGAGTTTGACGGAGAAATCGCGAGCCTTGAGCCTTCCAGCGCTTACGAGCAACTGCCTGAATTCCTTGAGGACGAAACGCTCTCAGAGGCTCTGGAGCGGCTTGAGAATACGGATGTCGAAGTGCGTGCGGCGGCAGCGCGTCGCCTTGCGCAATTCCAGACGCAAACAAGCGTCGCAGCCTTGACCGCTCTCGCCATGCGCGACACGGAAGCTGCTGTCCGCGCGGCGGCCGTCGCCAGCCTTGGTGAGATTGACCACGAGTCTGTCTTTGCGCCGGTGCTGCTGGCCTTCGCAGACGAAGCGCGGGAAGTGCAGGCTGCGGCTGCGCGTGCGTTGTCTCGTTTGAACTTCAACCGCGCCGATGCTTATGTCCGTATTATCGAAACTGCGGACGAAGAAGCGCTCGGCAATATCGCGCGCGCTTGTATTAAAGCGCGGATGGCGGCGCAGGCGATTGACCGTCTCGTCAGCGAAGATCGCCGGCAGGCTTATGAAGCCTTCTCGATGCTCTCGCTGCTGGCAAAATCGGGCGAGACAGGGCCGCTTCTGGATGCGATAACGGAGCACAGCGACCCGAATGTGCAGATGGCAGCGATTCGCCTGCTCGGCATGACAGGCCGCCCCGAAGTCGCACAACAATTTCGCCAGCTCGCCGTGCGCGACGGGCTGCCGGAAAAGGTGCGCACCTCGCTGCTTGAAGTTGTCTATAAGATAGACCAGGCGTTGCCGGTCTAGGGAAAGATGCCGGATGAAGTTCAGCGCCGGGATTAACGCCGGGCTTGCGGCATCCTGAAGCTCTTGTTTGCAAGAGAACGCGGCGCGTTGCATAATGCGCAGTAATTGAAAGAAGTATCTGGAGTCCTGATTCAGGTGAAATACATCATGCCCCGTTCACACCTGTCCCCTGAGAAGTTGCGTCTCGTGTTGGTCCTGCTGGCTCTCCTTAGCCCACTGTTTTTCGTGAGTGGGCCGGAGGTTGAAGCGCAGAGGAGAAGGGCCGCGCCGCGCCAGCCGGCAGCGACGCCCGCTGCGACACCGCAGGCCAGCCCTTCGCAGAGCACGCCGAAATCGCAGAAGACCAACCTCGTCAGGATGCGCAGCAGCGATACGTCCGACGGCTCAAACGTCACGCTCGAATCAGACGGAGTGCTCAACAAGTATTCCGCCTACCGCAGCGGCGATAAGTTCTACGTGGTCGTCCCGGACCTTGACGCGCAGCGCGCTCAGGGCAACTTTCGCGGGCGCGGTTATGAAAACGTGCAGGTGCAGAAGAGCGGCAACGATACGGTCTTAGTGTTCCGCATGCAGCCGGGCGCGAAAGCGAGCGTCCGGCAAAGATTCAATCGCCTCGACGTTGTCTTCAACACGCCCGGCGGCGCAACCGAAGCAAGCTCAGGCAGCAACCAGACACAGGGCACAACCAACAACACAGGCACTCAGAGCACTACGCGCACGCCTGCCACGCAGGGCGGAACGACTGTTACGCCGAACAGCGTCAACACGACTCAACCGAACAGCGTCAACGCAGGTCAGACAACAGGCGTCAACCCGTATGCTCCGGGCGCATCTCCCGTCATCACGACCGCGCCGACGCCTGTCACCGTCGTTACTCCGGCGGCAACTGAAACACCCGCCGCCAGCCCTGAAACGACGCCGCTTCCAAACGAACTCGCGCAGGTTCAACCAAACGCACCCGTTCAAGCGCAGCCTCCGGCCAACGACGCTCAGCGCACGCCCGTGACCAGCCCGTCCTTTGCTACCACGCTGGCGCGCAACTGGGGATTAGCGCTCATCATCGGCCTCATCCTCATCAGCCTCGGCCTCGTCGTCGCGGCCCGCGCCAAATCTCGTCGCGACAAGGCGAATGTTCCGGCGAAAGGGAAAGAGGAAGCCCTCGACGCGAAGCACGCGAAATCAGTTGAAGCTCCGAAGCTCAAGGCCGTTCCGGCAGCGACCACGGCGGCAGTTGTTACAACCGTAGCGAAGAAGGCAGACAAAGAGCGTGCGCGCACGAAGGAGAAAGCCGGCTCGGACGAGAGCGTTACTACTGAAACTCCCGTTAAAGAAGTTGTTGTTACCGATAAAGACGCAGCGAAAGAGGCTGTTCCCGTTACGACTTCCGACATTGAGAGCGCGTCTGCGGAAGTCAGGAATTTGCTCGCGGGCGAAAGCTATGACGAAGCAGTGATAGCGACATCCGAGCGCGGAACAAGGCAGGCTGTTGCCGCCGAACTTCTGGCCGCGCTCGGAGGGCGCAACGCCGAACGACGCGAGCGCGCACGCGCTGCTTTCGTCAAGCACAACTATCTGGACGAAGCGACCTATGACTTGCGTACGGCCGAAGCGCCCGGCGAACGCGCCTCTGCCGCACGCGCCCTCGGCAGCGCGCAGGACCAGACGGCCACGCCGCACTTAATCGCCGCGCTCGAAGATTCTTCGCCCGAAGTGCGCCGCGCCGTCATCGAAGCTCTGGCTGAGTTGCGCGATTCATCTGCGGTCGCTCCGCTCGAAGCGATGCTCGAACGCGAGCGCGACCGTAAGGTGCCACACGGCCTGATACACCGCGCCATTGAAGCCAGCACGCCAGCCTCCGCCCTCGAAGAGAAGGAAGAAACAGAGACCATAGAGGCTGCGCCCGCCAGCGCCGCGCAGGAAGAGACGACTACAACCGAGGCCGCTGCTCCCGTCGTCGTTGAAGACGAAACTCCCGCTGTCACGGAAACTGCCGTCGTCGCTTCCGAAGCCGCCGCGTTGTCGTCAATCGAAGCGCCTGAAGTTGAGAAGCCCGCCGAAGTCTACGAGCCTTTGAAGGCAGAGATAGTTGCACCTCCGCAGCGCGCAGGGACGCGCAAGATGCGTAAGAAGCAGGCGCGGCAGAAGCGTACTGAAGAGCAATCACGCAAGATTGCTGAAATGGAAGCCGCGCGACAAAAAGAGCAGTCACCCGCCGCACAGGAAGCGGCAGCGGCCGGAGCCGCACGCTTGCTCGCAGAAGAGGAGCGCCAGCGTGCGTTGAAGGAAGATGAGGCACGCAGGCAGGCTGAAGAAGAGCGTCAAGCAGCCGAAGCGCGCCAGCAGGCGGAGGAAGCCGCCGCACGCGAACAGGCGGCAGCAGAAGCACGCCGTCAGGCTGAAGAAGCTGCGCGCTTACGTGCTGAGGAAGAAGCTCGTCGTCAAGCGGAAGAAGAGGCTGCGCGTGTGCGCGCCGAAGAAGAAGCACGACTGCGCGCTGAAGAGGAAGCACGCCAGCGTGCTCAGGAGGAAGAGCGCCAACGCGCCGAAGCTGAAGCCCAAAGGCTTGCAGAGGAAGAAGCCGCGCGTCTACGTGCTGAAGAAGAGCGCCGGGTGGCAGAAGAGCAGCGCGCCGAAGCCGCGCGTCTTGAGGCTGAAGCAGCGCGCCTGAAGGCTGAAGAAGAGGCGCGTCGTCAGGCTGAAGAGGAAGAGCGTCTTCGTGCAGAAGCAGAGCGCCAACGCCTTGAAGCGGAAGCCGCCGAGCGGCGCGCAGAAGAAGAGCGTCAGCGCGCAGAAGCCGAAGCACGCGCGCGTGCGGAGGAAGAGGCACGACAGCAGGCCGAAGCCGAGGCGCGACGGAAGGCTGAAGAGGAAGCCGCACGCCTTCGTGCCGAAGAAGAGGCTGCACGCCAACGCGCTGAAGAAGCAGCACGCCTTCGTGCTGCGGAGGAAGCGCGCCAGCGTGAGTTGGAAGAGCAGTCGCGTTTACGCGCTGAGGCTGAGGCGCGTCGAAAGGCTGAAGAAGAGGCCGCGCGCTTGCGTGCTGAAGAAGAGGCGCGAGTCAGGGCAGAAGAAGAGGCTCGTCGTCAGGCAGAGGAGGAAGCTGCGCGCGGGCGTGTGGAAGAGGAAGCGCGGCGCGCTGCTGAAGAGGCCGAAGTGGTACACGTCTCGGAGGCCGATGTTATTACGGAGACAGCGCCGCACGCTGTCGCAACCGAACCGCTCATCGAGCGCAACGATGGCAGCACCGCCGGATGGTTTGACATCGAATTGGGCCAACCCGATGCGGGGCATGCTTCAACAGCACAAGGCGAACTGTCGGCAGTCGCTCTCGACTCGTCAAGTGTGACGGAGGCTGCGACCGAGACTGCAATCACAGAATGGGAGATGTCTGCGGCGCAGCCCGCCGAGCAGGAAGCAACGCCGCCTTTATCAATGGGGCTGGTTGAAGAAGCACCGGCTGGTGTCTCTAAAGAGATTGACCATGCGGTGACGGAGAAGGGAATCGTCTCGACCGAAGAGGAGTTTTCGACGGTTCCTCATGCCATCCTGCGCCATCTGGGCAGCGAAGATGCGGGCGAGCGTGCGGAGGCTGTTACCTACTTGGGTCGGCTGGGCGGCGAAGACGCGTTCCGCGAAATCAGCGCGGCGTTTGACGACCCCGTACAGGAAGTGCGCAACGCCGCCGCGCGTGCGCTCTTCGAGTTGAGCTCAGACCGCGCCGCTTCCTTCACACGCGCTCTGCGTGAAGCCCCGATGGAGCGCCGCCGGCAGATAGGCGCTGCGCTTGCGTCTTCCGGCCTTGCCAGCGAAGCCATCAGCCATCTGACGGGCGAGAGCCGTGAGAAAACGTACGACGCCTTCTCGCTGCTCTTCCTGATGTCGAAGGCTGGAGAAGTGCAGCCCCTGATGCGAGCCATCGAAGACCATCCGAACAACGAAGTGCGTCTTGCGGTCGTGAAGCTGCTGGCCCTGAGCGGGCAGCAGGAAATTCTTCCTGCTTTCCGTCGTCTGGCCGTGCGCGGTTCATTGCCGACCGAAGTGCGCTCGGCTGTGATGGAAGCGATTTATCAGATCAGCAGCCAGTCTCCGACCGCGGCGTAAAAAGCAGTGGCAAGTGACAAGTGACGAGCGACGGGTTAAAATCTATTTTTTAACTCGTCACTCGTCATTTTTCTGCTTGTTACAGTTTTATTATGCCTTTCCATCTCCGTTCCGAATATCAACCGCAGGGCGACCAGCAGCAGGCCATTGATGCGCTCGTGCGCGGGCTCGATGAGGGCGCTAAAGATCAGGTGCTCTTAGGAATCACGGGCAGCGGCAAGACCTTCACCGTCGCTTCTGTTATCCAGCGCACACAGCGCCCGACCCTCGTCTTGGCCCACAACAAGACTCTCGCCGCCCAACTCTATCAGGAATTCAAAACCTTCTTCCCCGAAAACTCCGTCGAGTATTTCGTCTCTTACTACGACTACTATCAACCCGAAGCCTATGTTCCTGCCTCCGATACGTACATCGAAAAAGAAGCGACGATTAATGATGAGATTGACCGCCTGCGTATGTCTGCGACGCGCGCCCTGTTTGAGCGTCGCGATGTCATCGTCGTAGCCAGTGTCTCCTGCATCTACGGCCTCGGCGACCCTGACGCCTACTACGGCATGCTGCTCTTCGTCGAGCAGGGAATGAAACTAACGCGCGACGCGCTCCTGCAAAAACTTGTCGAGCTGCAATACGAACGCTCCGACGTTGAGTTTGATAGAGGCTCATTCCGCGTGCGCGGCGATGTCGTCGAGATTTACCCAAGCTACCAGGAGCAGGCTTATCGCATAGAGCTCTGGGGCGACGAGGTTGATTCCGTCTCCACCATTGACCCGCTTCTCGGCGAAGTCCTGCACAAGCACACGTCACGGCTGCCCATCTATCCGAAGTCGCACTACGTCATGTCGAAGCCGACCATCAAGCGCGCCATTAAGACCATCAGGGAGGAGCTTGAATGGTGGGAGCCGAAGCTGATTCAGGAAGGCAAGCTCGTCGAAGCCCAACGCCTTCACCAGCGCACGATGTACGACCTTGAGATGATTAAAGAGATGGGCTTCTGTCGCGGCATCGAAAACTACTCGCGCCACCTGACAGGCAAAGAGCCGGGAGCGCCGCCGCCAACGCTGCTCGATTACCTGCCGCGCGACACCATCATGGTCATTGACGAATCGCACCAGACGATTCCGCAAATCGGCGGCATGTTTAAGGGCGACCAATCCAGAAAGCGCACGCTCGTCGAGTATGGCTTCCGGCTTCCTTCGGCGATGGACAATCGCCCGCTCAATTTCGACGAGTTTGAAACGCGCATCGGCCAGACCATTTACGTTTCCGCCACGCCCGGCCCTTATGAATTAACGAAGGCCAGCGGCGAAATAGTCGAGCAGATTATTCGCCCGACCGGGTTGATGGACCCGGAGGTCGAAGTGCGCCCCGTCAAAGGACAGATTGACGACCTTCTGGAAGAATGTCGCCAGCGCACGGAACGCAACGAGCGCGTGCTTGTCACGACGCTGACGAAGAAGATGGCCGAAGATTTAACGGAATACTTCGCGGAGGTTGGCGTTCAAGTTCGTTATCTGCACTCCGACATAGAGACACTGGAAAGAATCAAAATCCTGCGCGATTTGCGGCGCGGCGAGTTTGACGTTCTCGTCGGCATCAACCTCCTGCGCGAAGGATTGGACTTGCCGGAAGTCTCGTTGGTCGCCATCCTCGACGCCGACAAGGAAGGATTTCTGCGTTCCGACCGCTCTCTGATTCAGACCATCGGACGCGCCGCACGCAATGCGCGCGGCAAAGCCATCCTCTACGCAGACCGCATCACCGATTCGATGCGCCGCGCCATTGACGAGACAGACCGACGACGCGCCATACAGGAAGCCTACAACCGCGAGCACGACATCACGCCGCAGACCATCATCAAGCCCGTCGAAGCCACACTCGTCACGGCCTACGAGGCGGACTACTTCAAAGTGCCGCTCAACCTGGACGCCTTCGACGAGTACACCAGCGAGAATATCAAGGCGACTATCCAACGCCTCGAAGCCGAGATGCGCGAGGCCGCCAAGCGCTTCGAGTTTGAACGCGCCGCAGAACTTCGCGACCGCGTTAAATACCTGCGCGAGCGTGAGCTTCAGATGACGTGATTATTAAATCTCAGCTTGACGAGATTCAGTCGTTCCTCGTTGATGCCAGCCTGATGCGGGGCGGTTATGCTGCGCGTGTCGTCGTGCCGGAAACTGCTGAAGAGGTTGCCGGAATTCTGGCGGAGGCTGCGAGGGAGAGAACGCCTGTGACTGTCGCAGGCGCAGGCACAGGCATCGTCGGCGGGCGTGTGCCCTTTGGCGGAATTGTTCTGGCGACGAGCAGGCTCAACGGGATTAAGGAGATTGTCCGAGAAGGCGAGGCTGGATACGCAGTCGCGGAGGCGGGCGTCGTGCTGGCGGATTTTCAGCGGGCGGTGGCGGCGCGCGGGTTGGTTTATCCGCCGGACCCTACGGAATGGAGTTGCTATCTGGGCGGAAGCGTCGCGACCAACGCTTCAGGAGCGCGCACTTTTAAATATGGCCCAACGCGCCGCTACATACGCCGACTCAAGATCGCTTTGACGACCGGCGATCTCCTCGATTTACGACGCGAAGAGATTCAAGCCGACGCGGAAGGCAGGCTCAGGATTCCGCTCGCGCAGGGAAGAAGCATCAACGCGCAGCTTCCTTCTTACCGTATGCCTGAGACGCGTAAGCACGCGTCCGGCTATTTTGTTGCGCCCGGCATGGACGCGCTCGACCTCTTCATCGGCAGCGAGGGCACGCTCGGCGTCGTCACGGAAATCGAAGCGCAGCTTTTGCCCGCACCTGAAAGTGTCCTGAGCGGGGTCGTCTTTTTCAGAACGGAGGAGAATCTGCTGGCCTTCGTGCGCGAGGCGCGGGCTGAGTCGTTGCAGACGCGCGAGCGCAAAGCCGACGACGAGATTGATGCTCGCGCCCTCGAATATTTCGACGACGAATCGCTGCGACTGCTCCGTCAAAAATATGCACTCGTTCCTCAATGGGCGGCGGGCGCTGTCTTCTTCGAGCAGGAGACGACCGCGAGGACGGAAGAGTTGCTGATGACGAAGTGGCTGGCGCTGCTTGAGCGACACCATGCGCTGCTTGACGATTCGTGGTTTGCAACCGACGAGCATGACCGTCGCCGCATCACGGAGTTCCGTCATCAACTTCCAACGCTCGTCAACGAATGGCTGGCGCGACATGGGCAGCGTAAAGTCTCAACCGATATGGCCGTGCCCGACGAAGCCTTTGCCGCTATGCTCGCCCTCTACAAAGAGACTTTGCGCGCGAGCAATCTACAGTATGTCATCTTCGGCCACGTCGGCGACAATCACGTCCACGTCAACATCATGCCGCGAGATGATGAGGAAGCCGCACGCGCGCGTGAAATCTATCTGGAGTTTGTGCGCAGGGCCGTCGCCGCAGGCGGCACGATTTCCGCCGAGCACGGCATAGGCAAACTAAAGCGCGACTACCTACGCCTCCTTTACACAGACGAACATCTGCGACAGATGGCCGCGCTCAAACGCGCCTTCGACCCCGCCTGCATCTTAGGGCGCGGAAATATTTTCGCCGAAGAATTTCTAAAATAACGACAAGTGACGAGCGATGAGCGACGAGTTAAAATGCTCATGCTCTTTGCTTGTCAGCTTGTCACTCGTCACTCGTCACTTGTCAGTTGTCACTGCTCTTATGTTTAGATTTACGACCGCCGGAGAATCGCATGGACGCGCTCTTGTCGCTATTGTCGAGGGCTTGCCGGCGGGTCTGCCGGTTGATGCGGAGCAGATTAACGTTGAGTTGGAGCGGCGGCAGTGGGGCTACGGGCGCGGCGGGCGTATGAAGATTGAGAAAGACCGCGCGGAGATTATCAGCGGCGTGCGTCACGGGCTCAGCTTAGGCTCGCCGCTGGCGCTCTCGATTGAGAATAAGGATTGGGCCAACTGGACGGACGTGATGAGCACGGAAGCGCGCGACATTGCGCCCGGAAAATCGAGGCGCGTAAAGCGCCCGCGCCCCGGTCATGCTGACCTCGCGGGCGGGCAAAAATTCGGCGCGCGTGATTTAAGGAATGTGCTCGAACGCGCTTCGGCGCGCGAGACGGCGGCGCGCGTCGCGTGTGGTGCGCTGGCGAAACAGTTGCTCGCGGTCTTCGGCGTTGAGATTCGCAGCCATGTGATACAACTCGGAGGCGTGCCCGCCTTGCCGCTCGAACTCGGCTGGGATGCTATCGCGGGTATTCAGGATGACGCGCCTTTGCGTTGTGCAGATGCGGAAGCACAGGCACGGATGGTCGAGTTGATTGATGAGACGCGGCGCGCGGGCGATACGCTCGGCGGCATTTTTGAGGTCGTAGCGCGCGGGTGTGTGCCGGGCTTAGGCTCTCACACATCATGGAACGAAAAGCTGGATGGACGGCTGGCGCAGGCCGTGATGTCAATTCCGGCCGTGAAGGGCGTGGCTATCGGGGCAGGGATGGAAGCGAGCAGCCTGCCCGGTTCGGAAGTGCACGACGAGATCGCTTACAACGAGACGACGAGAGAATTTATTCGCCACACTAATCGCGCGGGCGGCCTCGAAGGTGGCATTACAAACGGCGAGGAGTTGCGCGTGCGCGGCCATTTGAAGCCCATCTCGACGCTGAGGCGCGCTCTGCGTTCAGTGGATATAGACACGAAAGAGGAGGAGTCTGCGGCCTTCGAGCGTTCGGACGTGACGGCAGTTCCGGCCGCCGGAGTGATTGGCGAGGCGATGGTGGCGCTCGTCTTGGCCGGTGCGATGCGCGAGAAGTTTGGCGGCGATTCTCTGGGAGAGATGCGGCGCAACTTCGAAGGCTACCGTGAGCAGTTGCGCGGTTATTAAAAGCATTTCACGCAAAGGCGCGAAGAAGAAAAAGACAAAAGTTCGCAAGGGCTTGAGTTGCTGTTTTGCGAGCTTTTGTTTTTATGTTCCTTTGCGCCTTTGCGTGAAATGTTTTTGTCAAGAACCGTTGATGCGGCGATAACGCGCTTCGACGAGCATGTAGAAGCCGTATGAGACGAGTCCGACGGCGACTATGCCGAGCAGCCAGGGGCCGTATGACTGTCGTGCGAGCGATTCCAGCACTTCGTCAAGCCCTTTGACTTCCGCGGGGTTATAGTGGCGTGCGGCCTGTATGAGGAAGACGCCGACGATGCAGAAGACGACTCCGCGTGCGGCGTAGCCGAAGCGGCCGCTCCATGTGGCCCAGTTGTCCTTAGTCTTGCCCATCTCGCCGAGCTTGAGTTGCTTGCGAAACTTTGCGCGGTAGCCTTTGTAGATCTGGTAGAGGCCGAAGCCGACGACGGACGCGCCCGCCAATTCGATGAGCCAGACCCCGTAAGGCAATGACATCACACGTTCCGTCCAGCGCTGCTGTACCTGGCTGCTGCTGTCCGGGTCGCCGACATCAATCAGGATTCTGGCGGCCGTGAAAGAGAGGCCCGCGTAGGCAAGCCCGCTGAAAGCGTAGCCTATACGGACGAGGATGCCTTTAAGCTTCGTGCCTTTCTCTTCGGTGTCTGCGAGGGCCTGAATCCAGCGCCAGACGACGTAGCCGACGAGGCCGAAGGCGACGACCATCAGCGTTATCTTACCGAAGGGCTGTGTCTCTATCTCCTGAAGCGCTCCGCGCACGTCTGTCGTTTGGCCGCCGTAGCCTGTGGCCGTCATGGTGGCGAGCGCGCCGACCACCATGTAGACCAACCCCTTCGTCGCATAACCGAAGCGTGCGACGCGCTCCATCCACGGATTCGCTGCTACCTTGTCAATCGTCTCTTCGGCCTGCTCCGCGACCGTGGCGGTTGATTTAACGGACATGAGTTCTTGTTTACCTTCCCCCTTGATGTTCGTGCGCGTCCGCGATGATGACAGTGAAACCCCTTAACGCTTAACTGCCGGGCCGCCGCTCGACCTGCGTATTCTGGAAGGCTGCAATCTTCCAGCCCTGCTTATCTCTGGTCAACACTATCGTTATCCTCGCGTCGTGTTCTTTGGAGTCAGCCATGTCCGGCGTTTTGAGATTGGCCGAGACGTGTGCGAGCGCCACGTCCGGCCTGAGAAAGCGAACCTGCTGAAGCGTCAGGCTGAGCGTCGTGTTCTTGTAAATGGTGTCGAAGATTTGCTGGTGTCCCTTTTCGATGGCGGTGCGACCCTTGATGTGCATGCCGTTGATGACGACGTAATCTGCGTCTCCGGCAAACGGCTTGGCAAACGCCGCTCCGCTCTTTGTGTTCCAGCCCGTCTCCATCTGCTTAACGTGGTCACGAATCGCCGCTTCATCTGCCGCGTGATTCTTAGATGTTTTCGACCCCTGCGCCGCCACGACGAGCGCGCAGGCGGCCAGAAGGATGATGGACGCAAAGACATGAATAACAAAGCGGCTACGTTTCATTTTCCGATTTCTCCCGAACAGTGTGTTTAAGAGCATTTCTGTCAGAAAGAGCGTGACGGCGCTCATCTTAACACTGACTGCAATAATTACGCCCGCTACCGCCGCTTTTATTCAACGGAGAGGCTGGCGTGGGAGCATCGTTTGGCGTAGAATTGTCATCACAACGGGTCGCATTTTGAGCGCCCGTTAGTTAAGGAAAAGAAGATGGCATTGCTGAAAATTGTGCATTACCCGGACCCCGTGCTGCTCAAGCCCGGAGAGCCTGTCACGGAGTTTGACGACCAGTTGAAGAAGCTGGTTGACGATATGTTTGAGACGATGTATGCCGCGCCGGGAGTGGGACTGGCAGCGCCGCAGGTCGGCGTCTCCAAACGCCTCTTCGTGATGGATTGCTCGGTCGGCAAAGACCCTGAGCAGCGCGTCGCCCTGATTAACCCGGAAGTCATCAGCGTCGAAGGCGAGCAGGTGGGCGAGGAAGGCTGCCTGTCGTTTCCAGATGTCTTCTTTAACGTCAAACGGGATTTGCGCGCGGTCGTCAGGGCGCAGAACGTAAACGGCGAGACGTTTGAGTTGGACGGGCTGGAATTAACTGCCCGCTGCATGCTCCACGAGACAGACCACTGCGACGGCATCGTCTTCATTGATTACACGACGCCGCTCAAGCGCGAGATGGTCAAGCGCAAGATGAAAAAGCTACAGAAGCAGAGCCGCTGGGTTTAGCTTCATCCGGCCATGAGTGGCAAAAAGCGGTCGCGTTCGCTCGAACGAGCGGCGACCGCTTTTCCGTGCCTGTTGTGATAACATAGACTCATTCATCAATTCAGCGATTAAGGAACGTTTGGTCTGGATTTGGAATTCAGTCTTTCAAATTCTTAAACCGTTAATCTAAATTTCCTGAGGAGCAGCCATGCAAAGCGAATTTCGCAACGAACCGTTTACGGATTTCACGAAGGAAGAGAACGCGCACCTGATGCGCACGGCCATTGAGAAGGTTAAGAGCGAGTTGGGGCGCGAGTATCCGCTGGTCATCGGCGGCGAGCGCATCCAGACCGGCGCAAAGTTTGAAAGCCTCAATCCGGCGAAGAAGACGGAAGTGGTCGGGCGTTTTCAGAAAGCGACCGAAGAGTTGGCCCGCCGCTCTGTCGAAACAGCTGCAGACACCTTCAAGGTCTGGCGCACGCGCCCCGCAGAGCGCCGCGCCGAACTGCTCTTCAAGGTCGCTGACTTACTGCGCCAGCGCAAGCACGAAATGTCCGCGTGGATGATTCACGAGGTCGGGAAATCATGGGCCGAGGCCGACGGCGACACGGCAGAAGCAATTGACTTCTGCGACTTCTACGCCCGCGAGATGCTGCGCTACGCAGGAGACCAGCCGCTCGTGAAAATCGAGGGCGAAGATAATCGCCTCGAATACATTCCGCTCGGCGTCGGCGTCGTCATTCCGCCCTGGAATTTCCCGCTGGCAATTATGGCCGGAATGACAGTCGCTTCCGTCGTCACGGGCAACACGGTCGTCCTCAAGCCTTCGTCGGATGCTCCGACCATCGCTTACAAGTTTTTCGAGTTGCTGGAAGAAGCGGGGATGCCGCCCGGCGTCGTCAACTTTATGACAGGCTCAGGAGCGGAAGTCGGTGATGTCATAGTTGACCACCCGCAGACGCGCTACATAGCCTTCACAGGCTCGAAGGAAATCGGCCTGCGCATCAACGAGCGCGCGGCCAAAGTGCATGAAGGTCAGGTCTGGATTAAACGCGTCGTCGCGGAGATGGGCGGCAAGGACGCCATCATCGTTGACGCAGACACGAACCTTGACGATGCTGCAACGGGAGTGGTCCAGTCGGCCTTCGGCTTTCAGGGCCAGAAGTGCTCCGCCTGCTCGCGCGCCATCATCCACACGGATGTCTACGACACGATGCTGGATAAGATTGTCGAACGCACCGCCAAGATTAAGGTCGGCGACCCGACTGATTTCACGACCAACATGTCCGCCGTCATCAACCAGAAAGCGTTTAAGACGATTAACGAGTATATAGAGAAGGGCAAACGAGAAGGCGGGCGCGTCGTCGCGGGCGGCGGCGCTGACGGCGAACAGGGCTTCTTCATAGAGCCGACCGTCATCGCTGATGTCAAAGCGGGCGACACTATCGAGCAGGAGGAAATCTTCGGCCCCGTCCTAGCCGTTATCCGCGCACGCGATTTTGACGACGCGCTCAGGATAGCCAACGATACGGAGTATGGCCTGACAGGCGCGCTCTACAGCAACGACCCTGAAAAACTGGAACGCGCACGCCGCGAATTCCACGTCGGCAATCTCTACCTCAACCGTAAGTGCACGGGCGCGCTCGTCGGCGTGCATCCCTTCGGCGGCTTCAACATGTCCGGCACAGACTCCAAAGCCGGAGGGCGCGATTACCTCGGACTCTTCATGCAGGCGAAAGTCTCTGCCGAAAAAGTCGGGGCCGCCACAAACACGAAGGCCGAGAAGCGGACGGCAATCTAAAGCAGGTGAAAAGATAGTGATGAGTGATGAGTAATGTGTGATGAGTAAAAGAAAGCGGTTTTAACTCATCACTCATTACTCATCACTTATCACTTTTTTACTGTCTTATCATGCGACTGATTTTTATGGGAACGCCGGAAGCGGCCGTGCCGACTTTGCAGAGGTGCATTGATGATGGGCACGAGATTGCGGCCGTCTGGACGCAGCCGGACAGGCCAGCCGGGCGCGGGCGCAGACTCGCGCCGCCGCCCGTCAAGGAGTTTGCGCTCTCCAATAATCTCACCGTCGAGCAGCCTGCGAAAATCAGGACGGATGAAGCGCTCGCTCTCTTTGCTTCGGCGGAAGCGGACGCTGCAATCGTCGTCGCTTACGGTCGTATTCTGCCGCCCTCATTTTTGCGCGCGCCGCGTCGCGGCTGCATTAACGTTCACTTTTCATTGCTTCCAAACTACAGGGGCGCTGCGCCCGTCAACTGGGCCATCGTGCGCGGCGAGAGCACGACGGGCGTGACGACGATGCAGATGGACGAGGGCTTGGACACGGGCGCGATTCTGCTCCAACGCGAAACGAAGATTGGTGAGACGGAGACTGCGCCGGAGTTGATGAAGCGGCTGGCTGAAGTTGGCGCTGGCTTGCTGAGCGAGACGCTGGCGCGGCTCGGCGAGATTGAAGCGCGCGAACAGAGCGAAGAGAAGGCTACGTTTGCGCCCGTGCTGAGCCGTGAAGACGGCCTCATCGAATGGGCGCTCGACGCCTTTCAAATCGAACGACGCGTGCGCGGCTTTCAGCCCTGGCCGGGCGCTTACACGAGTTATCAATCAAGTCGGCTCGTCGTCTGGCGTGCGCGTGCAGAGCGAGAGGCTCATCAATTCAGACCGGGCGAAATTGTCAACGCGCGCGGCGATAGTCTAATCATCGCCTGCGGCGTTGAATCCGTACTGCATCTGGAGGAGGTGCAGCCGGAGGGAAAGCGGCGCATGGGCGTCAGGGATTTTATAAACGGCTCACGCGTCCGCGCCGGAGAAAGCCTCGGATGAAGGCGCGACCGAAGAGAGCGGGCCAGAGAACAGGGCCTTTGAAAACTTCAAACGTTGTTTCGCCAGCGCGCAGCGCCGCTTTCAGCATCCTGCGGAGGGTGGAGGAAGAAGGCGCTTTTGCTTCCGTGTTGCTGGCGGCTGCTGATGAAGAGATGCGCGCCGAAGACCGTGCGCTCTGTTACGAGTTAGTGATGGGATGCCTGCGCCGGCAACTCTGGCTTGATAAGCTCATCGAACACTACGCGGATCGCAGCGCCGGAAGTCTGGACGCGCCTGTGCGTCGTGCGTTGCGGCTGGGCCTGTACCAGCTACGCTTCCTGACAAGGATTCCGGCTTCGGCGGTCGTCAACGAATCCGTCAATCTGGCTTACGCTGCACGCGTGCGCTCCGCCGCTCCGTTTATCAACGCCGTCCTGCGCCGCGCAACACGCGAGCCGGATTATGACCCGGCAGCCCTCATCACAGATTCTCTCTCACGCATCTCAGTCGAGACTTCGCACCCCGTCTGGTTAATAGAGCGCTGGACCAATGCTTTCGGGCCGGATGAAGCAACGGCGCTGGCGCGTGCCAATAACGAAGCGCCGCCCGTCGCTTTTCGTTTGACAATGCGGCAGACGGAAGCAGCCGACGTGTTGGAGAAACTAAGAAGCGAAGGAGCTACGCTTGTGCCTTCGGTCGTCGCGCCGGACGCGTGGCGAATTGAAGGCGCGAGCGCTAAGCTGCGCGAGATGGCGCAGGCTGGCTTCGTCTATATACAGGACGAGGCTTCGCAGTTGGTGTCGCACGTGCTCGGCGTACAAAAAGGAGAACGCGTGCTTGACGCCTGCGCCGCGCCCGGTAGTAAGACGACGCACATCGCGAGCCTCGCGCCCGACCTCAAGCTGCTCGTCGCGGGCGACGTTCACTCTCATCGTCTGCGTCTTATCAGTGAAGCGTGCGCGCGTCTGTCTATCAAACTCGTGCAGCTTGCTGCTTATGATGCGACTGTTCAGTTACCTTTTGCCGAAAGGTCTTTTGACCGTGTGCTGGTTGACGCGCCGTGCACCGGGACGGGTACGCTCAGGCGCAACCCCGAAATACGATGGCGCATCTCACCTGCTGACGTTGCGGAACTCGCGTCGCGGCAGCAGCGGATTTTGAGAAATGCCGCGCTGATGGTCAGGCCCGGCGGCCTTCTCGTTTACTCTACCTGTTCAATCGAGCCGGAGGAGAACGAGGCAATCGTCGCGGCCTTTCTACGGGAAAACGAGGATTTCAAGCCCGCGCGGCTACCGGCCTTTGCCCGCTCACAGGATGCGCAGGGCGCGACCGCACGCACCTGGCCGCAGCGCGACGGCGCGGACGGCTTCTTCATAGCAGCCATTGAACGCAGCAATTAGGCTGCCAACCGTAGCTTGCGGGCGGTCGAAGGCGGTGTTAGACTGCGCGGTCTGGTCGCTCACGCGCGGCCCATTTCAGGGGCGCGTACTTATTGAAGAGGAAGAGCATACTGTGAGTTTTGGAAAGCGTGCGCTCTCGGCGCTGGGCAAACTGGGGATTATCGTTGCCATCGCCGTCGCTTTCCTGTTCGGGCTGGCCGGGACGATCTATCTCTCGCTGCGCACGTCGGAAGTTAAAGTCCCGGACATCGTCGGCAAGGATTTTCTGGCGGCCGAGACGGCCCTGAGCGATGCGGGCCTCAACGTCCGCAAGCGCGCGACAAGGCCCACGGCCGACAAGCCCAACGTCGTGCTCGCACAATTGCCGAACGCGGGCGAGGTGGTGAAAGTCGGGCAGACCGTCGCGGTTGATGTCAGCCGCGCGCCGAAAGAGGGCGAGGCCGTTTTGTCCGGCCAGCCCGAAGCCAAGCCCGAAGAGGATAAGCAGAACGATAACAAGAACGCGAACGACGCCACTACCGCGAAGAATCAGAACGGCAACCAGAACAACAGCAACAACCAGAATCAGAACAAGAAGCCGAAGAATACTAATAAGAATACGAACAATAGCAACAACGCGAATCGTAATGCGAACAACCGCAATGCGACGAACAGCAACAATACGAATAATCGCAACGCTAATGCCAATCGCAACACGAATGGCAACCGCAACGCCAACAGCCCGAATACAAACAGACGCGCGCCCAGCCCGACTACGACGCCTTCAAACCCCGGAGGCAATACGCGCACGCCTCAATGAGATTTAGTCATCTAATAATTCGGCCATCGTTTTATTTGCAAGTGGTGTCTAATGCTAAATGAAATGATGAGTCCGTGACTAAATGAATCAGTAGCTCAATGGTCGAAATCGCACCTTCAATTCTATCGGCTGATTTCACGCGTCTTGGTGAAGAGATTGCTGCCGCAGAGCGCGGCGGCGCTGGTGTCGTCCACGTGGATGTGATGGACGGGCATTTCGTGCCGAATATCACGGTCGGGCTGCCGGTTGTGAAGGCCGTTGCGCGTGCGACGCGTTTGCCGGTTGACACGCATTTGATGATCTCGGAGCCGGGCCGCTATGCGGAACAGTTCGTCGAAGCGGGCGCGCAGATGGTCTCCGTCCACGTCGAGATTGACCCGCACCTGCACAGGACGTTGATGGCGATTAAGAACAAGGGCGCGATGGCAGGCATCGCCGTTAATCCGACCACCCCGCTCGTCGCGCTCGAAGAGGCTTTGCCCTACGCCGATTACATTCTAATAATGTCGGTTAATCCAGGCTTCGGCGGCCAGAAATTTATTAAGACTGCGCTTGAGAAAGTCAGACGCTTGAGACGCATGATTGACGAGCGCGGCTTGAAGACGCGCATTGAGATAGACGGCGGCATTGACCGCCATAATATTGCAGAGGTGGTGGCGGCTGGCGCGGAAATCATCGTCGCCGGTTCGGCCGTCTTCGGCAATTCAGACCCTGCGCAGTCCGTACGCGAACTGCGCGAAGCGACGCTTCAGTGGGCGTGAAAGAAGTGATGAGTGATGAGTGATGAGTAATGAGCAAAACGAGCTTCTTACTCATCACTCATCACTCATCACTCATCACTGATTTATTTTGGAGGTTTTATGATTTATTCCCGCTCTCTTGCATTGATGACGCTGTGCGCGATTCTGTTGTGGGGCTCAATGAGTGCCGCCAACGCGCAGGGCGACGGTTCGCCGACGCAACGCCTTGAAGTAATGCGTTCGCGCCTCGATAGTATGCGCCGCTCGCTCAATAGCGCGATTGCGGCGATGAACGCCAAGGATACAGGCGACAAGCCTTCGGCCGACGACCCGCGAACGCGCCTGCGCGGGCTGGAAAAGGAGGTTGACTCTGTGCTCTCGGAGGTCAACGACCTGCGCGCCAAGCAGGAACGCTCCGAGCGCATTGAGGCCACTCAACTCGACAAGCTTGAGACTTCCATCAACGACCTGAACACGCGCGTGCAGGCAGGTTTGCAGGCGACTGCGGGCGAGCGCAGCGCCAGCGGAACAACGTCGAAGAAAAAGAAGAAGGGAAAATTTCTGGGCATCTTCGGCGGCGGCGGTAATGATGAGTTGGAAGAGTTGACAGGGACAGTCGCGCCCGGACGTGACCGCGTGCTCTTTGCAGAGGCTGCTCGGCAGGTTCGCAAGAGCAGTTATGACACGGGCCGTCTGCTCTTCAATACCATTATCACGACCTACCCCGATTCGCCCTTTCTCCCGCTTGCCAAACTCGCCATCGCAGACTCCTTTTATCTGGAAGGCACTACGAGCGCGCTCATTCAGGCGGGCGCGGGCTATCAGGACTGGCTGACCTTCTTCCCGACAGACCCTCTGGCCGAACGCGTGATGCTCAAGATGGCCGAGGCGGAGATGCGGCAGATGGGTCTTGCAGACCGCGACGTGTCGCATGCGCGCAAGGCCGAGCAGCGTTTGAAAGTTCTGCTCCAGCAGTTTCCGAACACGTCGTTGCGCAGGGAAGTGCAGGTACGTTTAAACGAAGTGCAGGAAAACCTTGGCATGCACACGATGCAAATCGGTGATTTCTACTACGAAAGAAACCGCCAGCAGAAAGGCGGACTCAAGGGCGCGCAATCGCGCTACCGCGAGATTCTTGAGAAGTATCCTAACTTTTCTTACAACGCGCGCGTGCTGTTCCGTCTCGGCGTCACATACCAGCAGGAGGAAGAGCCTGACGAAGCCGCCAAGCATTTTCAACGCATCGTCCGCGATTTCCCCAACAGCGAGTATGCAGAGAGAGCGAAGGAACAACTCAACATCATAGGTGCTGAGATACCTGCGCCCGACCCGATAAAGGTTAGCTTGCCGGGCGACCCTCCGGGCAAGTCTCTGACCGCCAAGCTCATCACGGAAATTCTTGGCACAACGCCTGTCACGGTTGAGAAGGACGGCGTCATTATCAGTAAGGAAGGCAAGGGCAGCGACCTGATTGACAGGGCGCTTGAGAATGGCGGGCAGTTGCCCTCCAATTCCACGCCGACCGCGCCTGTGCAAAGACGCCCACCCGCGCGTACCTTCCCGCAGCCGACATCAACGCAGCCAGCAAGACCTGCCACAACTCCCGGCAGCAATTCGGCCGCGCCCGTGTCCACAACTGCTCCGCAGACGCAAACGCCCGCGAGCACGTCTCCCGCTTCGACTACGACCACGACTACTAACGGCACTAAGCCCTAAGTCCTGCGCCAGCCCTTAAAGAGAGTTTGAATTCTCTTTGAGGGCTGGCGACTTTTTTCTCTTCTCAAACCCCAAAGGAAACTTCCTGCGCTTTTGCAGGCGCGCAAGATTAAAGCCGGCGAGCGCGCCATCTGCTGTTTGCTACACGCGAAAGGCGGGTGCTAAAATTTCTGCTGTTAGCTTCGCGCTCAATCGTTAGAGAGCAATGGTCGTTAGAAGAGAAGCGCAAAGATTATATGGCTCAAACAAACGGCAATGTGGAAGAAGAGTTAGCGCGCCGTCATCGCACAGCGATGATGGTCGTCGTCGGCATGATTGCGCTCACGCTTGCGCTGATCGGTATTGCCTACGCCGCCAGAAATTTTCTCTCCCGCCCCGGCGACCCGACCGTTATCAAGCTTCTCTGGGTGCTCATCCTGATTTCCGGCCTCGGCGCATTGCCCCTGCGCCGCACCAGATTCAATGCCACGCGCTTGCAGGACATCGCCTCCTTGCGCGGCCTCTCCGGCCTGCTCGATACCTTACAGGGCACAACCATTCAGATAGCCTGCATCGGCGGCGCGATTGCTTTGATGGGTTTCATCATGTCAATGATGACGGAGCCTTTTGACATGCTGCGCGCGGGCGGCGTTGCGCTCGTCGTCCTGCTCTACTGTTACCCGCGAAAGTCTGCATGGCAGCGCGTCGTGGAGGGAATTGAACGAGAGGGTGATGCTGACGCTGCATCAGTGAAAGGAAAATTGGCGTGAAGAGGTTTTCAAGCATCGCCGCAGTAGTAATGTCCGGGCTGCTGTTCGTTTTGGCCGCAAACTCTGCGAGCCTGCCGACCGTTCACGCGCAGACTGTCGCTCCGTCTCCCTCTACAACCAGGACGCAAGGAAAACCTGCTGACTCGCCGACTCAGGAACAATCAACATCTGCCCAAACATCTTCGCAGGAGCAGCAGCAGTCTGCGACGCGCGAGCAACGCGCGCAGGCTTACGCGAAATTGCTTGAAGGTCAAAGGCTGCTCAGCGATGCGAGGCGCGGCTCGGCAGATGCTGCGCTGCGGCTTGCGCGTCAGGCTTTCCAGTCTGCCGCAACGCTCGACCCGTCGCTCGCTGAAGCCCACACGGCGCTCGCCGAACTTGCTTTCTATTATCCGCCGCAGGATTTTGAAACCGCGATCCGCGAAGCTTCAGAGGCCGCGCGCATTGACCATGACAGCTTTGGCGCTCATCGCTTGCTCTCGCGCGTCTACACTCTCAAAAGCGGACTGCGCGAAGGCAAACTCGACAAGACTTCAGTTGAGCGTGCCATTCAGGAATTGAAGGAGGTTGTGCGCCTCGATTCCAATAACGCGGAAGCGTGGGCACTCCTCGGCGAGTTTTATCATGCGACCGGGCGCACTCAGGATGCCATCAATGCCTTCACACAATGGTCGGCAGCGCCCGCTCCGCTTGAGACACGCTTTTTCCAGTACGTCGCCAACCGCGAACTCTCAACGGATGCTGCGGCCGCGCGTCTCGGAGAAGCGCTCATCGCTGCGGGCCGCACAACAGAAGCCGTCGCCGCCATTCGTCGTGCCATCTCTCTGGACCCTGAGAATAAGGATTATTCGGAGTTACTGGTACGTGCTTTTGAAGAGGGGGGAAATAACGAGACTGCCGTTAGCGAACTGCAAAGGATGATTGCGGCCGACCCGACGAATCCGTCTCTGCCGCGACTGCTGGCGCGTATTCAAGCGCGCATGGGCCGTATAGACGAAGCCGTGGCGACGATTCGCACGGCGATGTCCAAACAACCGCAGGGCGAGCAGGAACAAAAACTGCTGCGCCTCTATCTAGCCAAGCTTCTCACGGATGCTTTGCGCGACGCCGATGCGATAGCTGTTTATGAGGAAGCTCTGAAAGAGCGCGGCATCGGCAACACCCTGCTCACATCTGACGACGATAAGGAGTTTGCCGCCGTCATCCTGCAAAGAATCCTCGCTTTACAGAAGAGCGCGGGCATGACGAAGGATGCGGCCGCGACCGTCGAACGTATGCGCGCTCTTTTCGGTAAGGAAGATTCGACAGCCGACGAAGAGCACATAGAACTCCTGCGCCATCAGGGCAAGCGCACCGAGGCTTTGCAAGCAATCCGCGCAGCGCGCCAGCGTTTTCCCGGCGACGATGATTTCATTCGTCTCGAAGCGGAAACCCTGACCGAACTAGGGCGTGTTGACGAAGCGGTCGCGCTCTTGCAGCCGCGCCTTAAAGGCTCAATCGAAGATTTCAACGAGTATCTGATTATTTCCAGTCTCTACATACAGGCCGGACGCGGGCGCGAAGCAATCGAGGCAGCACGCAAGGCGCTTGCGCTGGCCCCTGCCGAGAGAACCGATTTACAGACGGCGGCCCTCATCACGCTCTCTTCCGCACAAGACCGCGCAGGCGACACCGCAGGCTCCGAAGAATCCCTGCGTCGCGTCCTCAACAAAGAGCCTGATAACGCCACGGCGCTCAATAATCTGGGCTACTTCCTCGTCGAGCGCAATGAGCGGCTTAACGAAGCTTTGGAACTTATTCAACGCGCCGTCCGCGCCGAACCGACCAACTCATCCTTTCTGGACAGCCTCGGCTGGGTCTATTTTAAGCTCGGCCAGCTAGAGAATGCCGAACGACATCTGAAGGAGGCCGCACGCCGCAACTCAACCTCCTCAACCATCCACGAGCATCTGGGCGACCTTTATCACCGGCAGGGCAAAACGGAACTGGCGCGTGCAGCATGGCAAAAAGCCCTCTCCCTCTCTCTCGAAGTTGATAAAACTGCCAGACTAAAGGCCAAGTTGAGCGGCAAAGCCGGAAATTAAATTCCGACTTTCCACGGTTTCCGCCCCGATTCTTCTGCGTCTCAATCTCGGCATCGCAGCGTTTCTCTATTAGTATCAACAAC
The DNA here is from genome assembly GCA_036382855.1 of Pyrinomonadaceae bacterium. Classification (GTDB taxonomy): domain Bacteria; phylum Acidobacteriota; class Blastocatellia; order Pyrinomonadales; family Pyrinomonadaceae; genus DASVTR01. Next base: position 51,228 of record DASVPO010000016.1, read on the forward strand.
TTATCTCTCTTAACGCCTCATTTTCCTGTGGCCTGTAGAAAATTTGCAATCTAGCTGCAACGTAGCTATTATACAAAAGAGTTGCTTTGGTTTAACTCTTTTGTTACCCTTTATTCGATGGTTAACGACCGATTGCCCCAATCGGTTTAATTTAAAAATAGCTTTCTCTCGGCTTAATTGGATTCGCTAACAGGGCGGCTCCGTTGAGTGTTCCCCTTATGAAGCTTTTTAATTTGCGTCCCTCAGTAGCAGGCCGCAGACTGCCGCAACTGCTACTCTTCTGTGCCTTCTCCCTTCTACTGTTTGCCGGCAACGCAATTAACGGCCAAGCGCAGACAAACTCTGTCCGGCCGGTCGCAAGGCTGATAACAACGTCGGGCGATGTCTCTACGTTCTCATCAAGGCCACGCATCGTGAGCGCCTCTTCGGGCGGCGGTGTTGTTACGTCGTCGGCAGTAGTGGGTGCGACAAGCGATGAGAGAAGAGCTTTCGACCTCGTTAATGCGGAGCGTCGCGCTCACGGTGAAAGTCCGCTGGTCTGGGATGCCGAACTGATGCAGATGGCGCGTCAGCATTCGCAGAACATGGCACGTCAGAACTTCTTCAATCACAAGGGGCCGGACGGGCAAGGCTTGCGTGAGCGTTCGCGCGCAAACGGCATCAGCGGCTTCAGAGCGCTGGCCGAAAATCTGGCTTATAATAAGGGCTTCGCTGACGTGGCTTCATCTGCTGTCAGCGGGTGGATGCATTCCGATGGGCATCGCGATAATATTCTGAACGCGGAATTCACGCGCTCTGGAATCGGTATCGCACGCGCGGCCGATGGACGCGTTTATATTACGCAGGTTTTCATTGCGCGCTGAGTTGTAGCCCCGGAAAAGATTGATGAGGGCGGCTGGCGCTTCAATTTGAAAGGTCAGCCGCCCTTAATGTTTAGTTCGTTAAAGCTTCCTTCGTTTGCGAAAATCAACTGGCAACTCTCCGTGCTTGGCCGACGCGACGACGGCTTTCACGAACTACGCACAATCTTCCAGACCATTAGCCTGCACGACGAACTGACGTTTGCCGGAAGAGCGGACGGGCATTTGCATCTCACTTGCGATGCGCCGGACATTCCTGTTGACGAGCGCAATCTAATCTGGCGCGCGGCCGCAGCGCTGAAGAATCAATACGGCCTTGCTAACAAAGGCGCTTCGATTCATCTTGCAAAGCGTATCCCTGCGGAGGGCGGTCTGGGAGGCGGCTCTTCAAATGCGGCCGTCGCGTTGCTGGCCCTCGCTGCTCTCTGGAATATTAAGCTCGACAAGGATGAGTTGTGTGCTATCGGAGCGCGCCTGGGGGCGGACGTTCCGTTCTTTTTCACGGGCGGTACGGCTTTAGGCACCGGGCTGGGCCATCAAATCAAGCCTCTGCCGGAAGTCTCGGCAGAACACATGCTCATCGTGACGCCGGAGGCGAAAGTTGCCACTGCGGAAGCCTACGGGGCGCTCAATGCCCCTGCCTTGACAAAGCCGGAAAGCGACACTATTCTTGCTATTTCTCGTGCGGACGAGCATTTTGCGGATTCATTTCCTGAGGCTCTGCATAACGATTTCGAGCGAGTGATATTTAATCTGAAGCCTGAAGTTGAAGAGGCGAAGAAGGCGCTTTTCGGCTTCGGCGCGCGGCAGGCTTTGATGACTGGCAGCGGTTCAAGCATTTTTGGTATCTTTGAAAATCAGGAAGCACGGATGAGTGCCGTCGAACGGCTTAAGGCTGAAACGCAATGGCGCGTCTTCTCGTGTTCAACGTTGTCACGTGCGCAGTATGCGCAGGCTCTTGGTGAATGTGCGGCTCCTCTTGGGAGCGCTTAAGTCGGGTTAAGACAATTTTCATTCTGGGGCGTAGCCAAGTGGTAAGGCACCGGTCTTTGGAACCGGCATTCGTTGGTTCGAATCCACCCGCCCCAGCCACTTCTAACCGCAGTCGCAAGTGGTAAGTGACGAGTGGCAGGCTTTCGGAGCTTGTCCTTTTGCCCGTCACTTGTCACTCGTCACTTGTCACTGAGATTATGAGTACAACAGGCGGCATCAAGGTCTTCTCCGGCAATGCGAATCGGGCGTTGGCCGAAGAGATTTGTCACTTTCTGAGTTGCGACCCCGGGCGCGCCATCACGGAGCGCTTTTCCGACGGCGAGTTTAACTTTCAGATTGACGAGAACGTGCGCGGCGGCGACATCTTTATCGTGCAGCCGACCTGCCCGCCGACCGACTCGAATCTGATGGAGCTGCTGGTGATGCTCGATGCTTTCCGTCGCTCGTCGGCAGAGCGCGTCACAGCCGTTATTCCGTACTACGGCTACGCGCGTTCGGATAAGAAGGATCGCCCGCGCGTGCCGATTTCAGCAAAGCTCGTTGCTAACCTGATTACGGTTGCGGGAGCGCAGCGAATCCTGACGATGGATTTACACGCGGCGCAGATTCAAGGCTTCTTTGACATTCCAGTTGACCACCTTTACGCAGCGCCCGTGATGATTGGCTATTACTTGGCGAACCCTTTGCCGAATCTGACGGTCGTTGCGCCGGACACGGGCGGGGCTGAGCGCGCACGCGCTTATGCCAAGCGCTTGAAATCTTCGTCGGGCGAGCCTGCGACATTGGCGCTCTGCGATAAGCGGCGTGAGAAGGCGAATGTCGCGGAAGTGATGAACGTGGTCGGAGACGTAAGCGGGCGCAGTTGTTTGATTATTGATGATATGTGCGACACGGGCGGGTCTCTGACGAAGGTCGCGAAGGCTTTGAAAGCCGCAGGGGCCGAACGTATTCACGCCGCTTTCACGCACCCTGTTTTGTCGGGCCATGCTGTAGAGCATTTGGAAGAGTCCGAAATCGAGCAGATTGTCGTGACGAATACGATTCCGTTGCACGCACATGCGTGTGAGTTGAAGAAGATAAAGATTCTGAGCATCGCGCCGCTCTTAGCGAAAGCGATCAAGTCGATCCACGAGGAGACAAGCGTTTCCTCGCTCTTCGTCTGAAGGGCAAACACTTAACGCGGCTTCAAGTTTCAGGTTTGAGTCTTCAAGTATGTTTGATGCTTTAGCTTGAGACCTCAAACCCGGAACTTGAAACTTTTTTGAGAGAGCAAAAATATTATGGCTGAAAGAGAAGAGATTATCGTCCGCGCGCAGCAGCGCGACGGGCGCGGTAAAAACGATACGCGGCGAGCACGCGCCAACGGCCTCGTGCCTCTCACCATTTATGGTGGCGAGGGCGAAACGGTCTCGGCCGTCGCTCCCTTGCGTGAACTGGCGGCGATTCTTCGCTCCGGCGCGGGACACAATGCTATCTTCACGCTGGACATTGAAGGCGTAGGGGCGAGCGAGGTGATGTTCCATGACCGGCAGATTGACCCTGTGCGCGGACGCCTTGTGCATGCCGATTTGAAAAGGCTCGTGCGCGGGCAGAAGATTGAGGTCACTGTTCCGCTTCATCTCATCGGTGAACCCATCGGCGTACGCGAAGAGCAGGGAGTCCTTGAGCAGATTGTTCGCGAGATTGACATTCGCTGCCAGCCGCGCAACATCCCTGATGCGATTGATGTTGACGTGTCGAACCTTGGCGTCCACGACGTACTGCACGTCTCGGACATTCCGGCCGACGAGAATATAGAGATTCTGACCGACGCGGAGATAGTCATCGCCACGGTCGGCGTTGTTCGTGAAGAGCCTGTCGAAGCGCCAGCGGTCGAGGAAGAGCCTGCCGAGCCTGAAGTTATCGGCAAGGGTAAGAAAGAGGACGAGGAAGAATCTTAGAAGTAAAAAGGCAAAGGGTAAAAGGCACGAGTCTGAAAGCGAAACTTTTTGCCTTTTACCTTTTACCTTTTGCCTTTGTTATGCGTCTTGTCGTTGGTCTTGGCAATCCGGGCGCGGAATATGAGCGGACGCGTCATAACCTGGGCTTCATGCTCGTTGATTTGCTGGCGCGAGAAACGGGCGCGAAGGTGAAACGCAGAGAGTGTCGCGCGCTCATAGGGCGCACCGAACTTGAGGGCGCGGCCGTCGAACTGGTCAAGCCGCAGACCTACATGAATCTGAGCGGCGAGACGGTCGCCTGTCTCTTTGCCAAGCATGAGTTGAAGAAGGAAGCGGCCAGCCTCATCGTCATCAGCGACGATTTGGCGCTGCCCTTCGGCAGGATTCGGTTGCGTGCGCGCGGCTCTGCCGGCGGCCACAACGGTTTGAAATCAATCATCGCCGCGCTCAGGACGGATGAGTTCATACGCCTGCGCATAGGCATTCAGCCGGAGCATCCGATCGGCGATACGAAGCGTTTCGTCCTCGACGAATTTGCAGGCGGCGAGCGCGCGGAAGTTGAAAAAATTTTAGAGCGTAGCGCAGAGGCGCTGCGAGCCGTCATCAGAGACGGCATTGACAAAGCAATGGCACAATATAACAGTAATGAGTGATGAGTAATGAGTAATGAGTGAAAAGCAATTGACTTCTACTCATCACACATCACTCATTACTCATCACTGCTTTTAACCCTTCTTGCTTCATCCGAGAATGAAGCTTGACATCCAAGAGGAGGATGAATTTTGGCAGAACAGAGAACCTACGAGGTGATGTTCATCGTTGACCCGAAAACGGGCGACGAAGACATCACACGCCTCAACGAAACACTACAGCAGGTCATCACAGATCAGGGCGGAACCGTCACCAAAAACGAGAACATGGGCCGGCGTCAACTAGCCTACCCGATTGGCCGCCTCAACGAAGGACACTACATCTTGTTTGAAGTTGACGGCTCGGGTCGCGAAATCGCGGAGCTGGAGCGCCGCATGCGCGTCAACGATCAGGTTATCCGCTACATCACCGTGCGCGTTGACGAGGATAGGCGTCGCGCCGAGAAGTTCAAGGCGAAGCGTGCGCGCAAGGCCAGCAAGCGTCCCTTTGGCGGCGGTTCGGGCGTCGGGGCGCGCAAAGATGCTGCGGCCTTTGAAGCGTCGGAGGATAACGAATCATAACCACGCTCTGCGATGCCGGCAGAAGTCAGTCTGCAAGTTGATTAACGAAAGCTGACGGGCTGTTGTCCGGCTTCCTTTGAGTGAGAGAGGAATTGAAAATTATGTCTAGTAATTATGATGAGGATCGCGAGCGTGGATTTGAGCGCGGGTATGATAACGATGGCGGCGGACGTGGTGGCGGACGCGGCGGTCGTGGCGGTGGCGGCGGTCGGCGTATGCATCGCCGCAAAATCTGTCGCTTCTGCATCGAGAAGGTTGACTTGATTGACTACAAGGATGTGAAGCTCTTGCAGAATTACATCCCGGAGCGCGGCAAAATCCTGCCGCGTCGCATTTCAGGCTCGTGCGCGACGCACCAACGCATGCTGGCCGAAGCCATCAAGCGGGCGCGCAACATCGCGCTGCTCCCCTACGCCACTGCTTAAAACTTAAGGAGGAACACACAAGGAAATGGCAAACACACAAGTCCTCCTGCGCGAAGACATAGATGATCTGGGAGCGCGCGGAGAAATCGTCAGAGTGAAAGCGGGCTATGCGCGCAACTACCTTTTGCCGCGTAAGCTGGCGGTCGAAGCAACGGCCAGCAACGTCAAGCAGATCGAACAGGAGCGCGCGGCCCTCTTGAAGAAAGAGGCCAGAGAACGCTCGACGGCCGAAGGGCAGGCCGAGCAGATGCGTCGTTTAAGTCTCAACTTCGAGCGACGCGTCGGCGAGCACGGTCTTCTCTACGGCTCTGTTACTTCGATGGACATCGCTGAAGCGTTGAAGGAGCGCGGCTATGAAGTTGACCGTCGCCGCATCAATCTGCGCGAAGCGATTAAGGAAATCGGTGACTACACGGTCAGCGTCCGCCTGCACCGCGACGTAAACGTCGAGATTCCTGTTGTCGTCTCGGACGAGCGCGGCGTTCAAACAGCCGCCCCGTCATCAGCGCCGGAGTCGAGCGCTGCCGGAAGCAGCGAGACGGAGGAAGCGACAGGGGAAGCGGCCGAAGGCGCGGAAGCCTGATTAAGTCGCAAGTAAATACCGGCGCGCGGGCGCGTGTGACGAGTAATCGTTTACGTGCCGCGCGCCGATGTAGTATAGTGCGCGACGCGCACCGTGAACGCTCAGGCGAGCGTCCCCCGCGTGCGTTGGATAAACGGGGCGCGGCGGTTTTCCTGCACTGTAATTCTACAGGCACAACTTTAAAACTTAAGTCTGACTTTTTCACTTCGCAGTCTCCCGATGGCATATCCCGCTGATACTGCACGCGAACAACTCCTCGAACGGCCACTGCCGAACTCGGCTGACGCTGAGCGCGCCATCCTCGGCGCAATCATTCTCGACAATGCACTCATCAGTCAGGCTATCGAGCTCTTAAAGCCGGAAGATTTCTACATCCCTTCGCATCGTCGCGTCTTCCTCGCGATGATTGGGCTTTTCGAGCGCGGCTCTGAAATCAATCCCATTCTGATTGCCGAAGAACTCAGGCGCGAAGGCGAGGTGGAATCGGTCGGCGGGATGATTTTCATCTCCAACCTGATTTCCGGCCTGCCGCACTTCGTCAACATCGCTGCCTACGCCAAAATCATCCGCGACAAATCGCTGATGCGCCAACTCGTTAAAGTCTGCAACAAGGTCACGAGCGAGGCGCTGGAAGAAGAGGACGAAGCAGAGATAATTCTGGACCACGCAGAGCAGATGATTTTTGCTCTGGCCGACGAACGCACGCGACAGGGCTTCGCACACGTCAAGCCGATTGCCGATAACCTGCTCGAACATGTGCAGGAGATGGCCGGTCGCTCCGCGATGCTGACGGGCCTGACCACGGGCTTCAACGAACTCGATTCGATGACCTCCGGCCTTCAGCCATCAGACTTGATCATCGTTGCCGCGCGTCCTTCGATGGGCAAGACCTCGCTCTGTTTGACGTTGGCCCAGAACGCAGCGATTCAGGCACAGGCGGTAGTCGGCATCTTCTCTCTTGAAATGTCTAAAGAGTCTCTGGTGATGCGCATGCTGAGCTCGGAGGCGCGCGTTGATGCACATCGTTTTCGCAGCGGCTTTCTCTCGCGCGACGAATGGGCTCGCCTCGCGGGTGCTCTGGGAACGCTGGCCGAGACCAAGATTTTTATTGACGACACGCCCGGCATCTCCGTTCTTGAAATGAGAGCCAAGGCGCGAAGATTGGCGGCCGAGCAGAAGAAGCTGGACCTCATCATCGTTGATTACCTGCAACTGATGTCCGGCTCATCGCGCCGCAGCGAGTCGCGCCAGCAGGAGGTTTCGCAAATCTCGCGCGAGTTGAAGGGGTTGGCGAAAGAATTAAACGTGCCGCTGATAGCGCTCTCACAATTATCACGCGCGCCCGAATCGCGCACGGACCATCGTCCGCAACTTGCAGACCTGCGCGAATCAGGCGCGATTGAGCAGGACGCGGATGTTGTCGCGTTTATCTACCGCGAAGAGCAATATAATCGCACGGAAGAGAACGCAGGAATCGCGGAGATTATCGTTGCCAAGCAGCGCAACGGCCCGACTGGGATGGCCCGCCTTGCATTCCTTAAAGAGTTCACGCGGTTCGAGAATATGTGGCGCGAGTAAAGCTTTGTTGAAGCGCCGCGAATACACCCGTCTGATGCACGTCAATTCGCGCACACGAGCGCGTCTAGCTCTTTCGCCTCACAGTTTCAAGTCATACAATGCAGGCCATGTCGAATACTGAAGCGGAGAAGTCTGTCGCGTTGAACGTCGTGGCCGGGTTGGACGGTCAGCGCCCGACGTGGGCCGAGGTGAATCTCGATGCGTTGGCCGCAAACTTTCGCACGGTGCGCGAGCTTGTCGGTGCGAATGTCCTGGTGATGGCCGTGGTGAAGGCCGACGCTTACGGGCATGGGGCTGCGCGTTGTGCGAAGAGGCTTGCGCGCGAGGGAGCAGGCTGGTTCGCAGTCGCTTTGCCTGAAGAGGCAATCAAGCTCAGGCAAGCAGGCATAGAGCAGCCAATTCTCTCGCTGGGCGGCTTCTGGCAGGGGCAGGAGGGCGAGTGCATTCAACACAAAATCGTTCCCGTCGTGTATCGTCTGGACATGATTCAGTCGCTCAATCGTGCGGCAGCAGCGGCGGGCGTGGTGGCGGATGTTCATCTCAAGATTGATACGGGGATGGGCCGCCTCGGCGTGCGCGCTGATGAGGCGCGAGAGCTTGTTGCAGAGCTTCGTCACTTACGGAACATACGCCTTGACGGAGTGATGACACACTTCGCGGCGGCTGACGAGGAAGAACGCGCTCGCTTTACCGACGAACAGTTGGCGCGCTTTCATAAGACGCTTGCGATGATTCGCGAGCTTGGTTTTAATCCAACCTATCAGGACATGGCAAACTCTGCCGCCACGTTTGCTTACCCGTCGAGTTGGGGAAACATGGTGCGACCGGGCGGCGTCCTGTACGGCCTGTGGCGCGATATTCTGCCGCCCTTACGCGAGCCGCCGCAGTTGCGCCCTGTGATGTCCGTGCGCTCGTGCATCACGCTGCTGAAGACCGTGGGGCGTGGAGAAACACTCGGCTACGGTTGTACGTTTGAAACGTCAAGAGAGACGCTGGTTGCGACGCTGCCCATCGGTTATAACGATGGCTACATGCGTCCGCTCTCGAATCGCGGGCGCGTCATCGTGCGCGGGTCGTATGCCCCGGTAGTGGGGCGCATCTCCATGGATTTGACGTTGATTGATGTGACGGATATTCCGAACGTTGCGCTCGGCGATGCGGTGACGCTGCTGGGCGAAGACGGCTCGCTCGCAGTGACGGCCGAAGAGATAGCGAAGACCGCGGGCACGCTCTCCTATGAGATTACGTGCGGCATCAGCCAGCGCGTGCCGCGCCGTTACCTGCCGGACGAAGACTCTTAAAGAGAAAATGGAAGCGGGAAAGAGGCGCGCGGTCTATCAGGGGTGAGGAGACCGCGCGCCTCTTTTTTGATGGAAAGCGCCGATTGGGGAATGAGTAGTTTTAAGAACACAAACCGAGGGGCGAGTGTCTTCAGTTAAGAACGAAGTTGAACGTGATAACGCCGGAGACTTTGACCGGCTGATTCGAGAGAAACGTCGGCGAGAACCGTGTTTGATAAGCTGCTCTCTCGGCTGCCGCGCGCAGGAACGGATGACCGTTGGTTGCGCGTGCGTTGACGACGCGGCCTTGCTCGTCAAGTAGAATCTGCACGGTCACAGGGCCGGAGACGTGCGCTCTCTTCGCTATTTCCGGGTAGGACGGGGTCGCCTTCTGCGTAATCTTGCTTGTGATGACGCCGAGCGAGACGACCGTCTTCGTCTTCGGCGGCTTAGTCTCTTCCTTGGGCGGCGCGGGCGGCGTATCTTTTATCACGTCGCTTCCGCCGCCACTGTTGTTTGTAGATGTGCCGCCTGTTCCGCCGCCCGTGCCGGAATATGAGCCGAACCGCTCGCCAATATTTCCGGCATCAATATTCTTTGTGCCAAGTTCTGCGCCGGGCAGCGTTGGCGGAACGTTGTTGCCTGTGACGGCGACGTTGGTCGGCACTTTCGTCATGTCCGTCACATCGCCCTGCCGGATTGTGCGCATCGGCACGCGCGCCGTATTGTCAGCGATGGCGCTTACGCGCGGACGACTGCTGGCGCTCCGTTCCGGCTGACTTTTCGGCTGAGCTGCGTTGACAGGCAGCATAGTGACGACGGCCGTCATTTCCAGACTTTGATTATCGAGGTGTGCATCGTAAGCGTAGATGCTGCCGACGCCCGCTGCCGCAATCAGCAACGCATAGAGCATCATCGTCGCTAACAGGAAAGAACTGCGCCGCTTGAGGTCTGCGACGTGCAAATCGGACTCAATCAAATTATTAAACATCTTCTCTATCCTCCCGTGCCGGTGCCGTCGGGTCGTGGGAGCAAACTCTAGTGATATTAGACTCCGCCTCTGCGCATCTTGTTCCATAAAAAATTAAGTCCAAAGTCCAAGGCCCAATGTCCAAAGTCTAAATCTTCTTTTCAGACTTTGGACATTGGACTTTGGACTTTGGACTTTGGACCGTTTTTCCGTCTGTACAGAGCGAGGTAATTCTTTTAGGATGGCTGCTGTCCAACCTCTATTCATTCGGGAGAAGAAATCTATGGCAACAAGTGCTGAGTGGCATGAGAATTATGAAGAGATGAGCGAGCTGTCGTTAAACTTCTCGCGGGCCGTGAAGTCCGTGCAGGAGGAGTTGGAAGCTGTTGACTGGTACAACCAGCGCGCTCAGGCGACGAAGGATGAGCAACTGCGTCGCATCCTCGAACACAATCGCGACGAAGAAGTCGAGCACGCAATCATGGGCCTTGAATACCTGCGCCGCATCAGCCCCGTCTTCGATAAACACATGCGCACTTATCTTTTCACAGACGGCGACATCACGGAGATTGAAGAGCAAGCGGAGGAAAAGGAATAAGAACAGGCTGCGGGCGTCCGAATCAGGAATGTAGATGAAGCGCTGTGTTGCAGTTGCTTCTCTATTCAATTCTTCCGTCTCCTGACTCCTGATTTCCGAATACTATTCTGACGGAGGTCGCAAATGAGCGATAAGCAGTCCGTGCAAGCTTCTCAGGAAATACTCAACCCGTTTGAGATTTCCAAGCAGCAGTTTGAGCGTGCCGCAGATTATCTCGAACTCGACCAATCAATGCGGCGCGTGCTGAAGAATGCGAAACGGCAGTTGGTCGTCTCCATTCCCGTCAAGATGGACAACGGAGAGGTGCAGGTCTTTGAGGGCTACCGCGTGCAGCACAACATCGCGCGCGGGCCTGCGAAGGGCGGCATACGCTTTCACCCGCAGGTCACGCTCGACGAGGTTAAGGCGCTCGCCTCATGGATGACCTGGAAGTGTGCGACCGTCGGTATTCCTTATGGCGGCGGCAAGGGCGGTGTGGTCTGCGACCCGAAGAAGTTGTCGCTCGGTGAACTCGAACGCATGACGCGTCGCTACGCCTTCGAGATTGCTCCCATCATTGGCCCGGACCGCGACATCCCCGCGCCCGATGTCTATACGGATGCACAGACGATGGCGTGGATAATGGACACTATCTCGATGGTGCGCGGCCATACAGAGCTCGGAGTCGTCACAGGCAAGCCGCTCTCGCTCGGCGGCTCGCACGGACGCAACGAGGCGACCGCGCGCGGCTGCCTCTACGCTCTGCGCGAAGCATGCAGCGTTCGCGGCTTGAGTCTGAACGGCGCGCGTGTCGTCATCCACGGCTTCGGCAACGCGGGAGCTAACATCGCGCGATTGGTCGCCGCAGACGGCGCGCGTGTCATCGCCGCCTGCGATTCAGGGAACGGAGTTTATTCAGAGAGCGGGATTGATGTGCAGGCGGCTCTGCGGCATAAGGAGGAAACAAGATCCTTGCGCGGCCTGCCGGATACAAAGGAAATTGGCCCGGACGAACTGCTCGCGCTCGATTGCGACATCCTTCTGCCCGCCGCTCTGGAAAACACAATTACGCTCTCAAACGTCGGGCGTGTCAGGACGAAGATTATCGCCGAACTCGCCAACGGCCCCGTCACACCCGGCGCTGACCGCGTACTCGAAGACGCAGGCGTCTTCTTCATCCCGGACATACTGGCTAACGCTGGCGGCGTTACGGTCAGCTACTACGAATGGGTGCAGGACCTCTACTCGTATTTCTGGTCTGAAGACGAGATTAGTCAACGACTGGAACAGACCATGCGCACGTCTTTCCACGAAGTGCATGAAACTGCTGAGCACTACAAAACGGACATGCGCACCGCCGCCTACATTCTCGCCATCGGCCGCGTCGCTGAGGCGACGCGCGTGCGCGGTATCTTTCCGTAGTGCTCTGCTAAAAATAATGAAGCGTGCGCCGCTATCAACTGTTGCAGAACGCTGCTCGCTTCCATAGTGAAGGAACGAATGATGAACGACAAGATTATAGTTTACGAAAAGCCTACGTGAAGCAAGTGCCGGGAAGTCAACCGGCTGCTCCGTGAGAGCGGCGTCACGTTTGAAAAAATTAACTACTACACAGAACCGCTCGATGAAGAGAAGCTGCGCGAACTGCTCGCGAAGATGAAGCTCTCGCCACGAGACATTCTGCGTACGAGCGAACCCATCTACCGCGAGTTGGGCTTGGGGAAAGGCCAGTTCTCAGACGAAGAGATTATTTCGCTGATGGCGAAGCACCCTGATTTAATTCAACGCCCCATCGTCGAACGCGGCAACCGCGCCGTCTTAGGCCGCCCCGTCGAAAACATAAAAACTGTGATGAGTGATGAGTAATGAGTGATGAGTTAAAACCTCTCTTTCTGTTACTCATTACTCATCACTCATCACTCATCACTTCCTTATGCTTCCTGCGCGCAAAAGCGGATGGTTTGAGTGGGCCTTTGCCGTCTACAATCGGAATTTGATAGCGCGGCGCTTTGAGGGCTTGCGTGCCGGCGGGCTTGAGCATTTGCGCGGGCGAGAGGCGGGCAGTGTGCCGCTCTTGTTGTATGCGAATCATTCGAGCTGGTGGGATGGATTGGTTGCGTTTCAGTTGGGACGCGCGTGCGGGTTAGAGCAGTATGCGATGATGGAGGAGCGGCAGTTGCGCGAGTATCCCTTTCATCGCAGGCTGGGCGCTTTCGGTGTTGTTCGTGAGAATGCGCGTGAAGCGTTGCGCAGCATAGAGTATGCGGGCCAACTGCTGAAGGGCACGAGCCGCGCGCTCTGGATTTTTCCGCAGGGCGAAACTTTGCCGAACGACTCACGCCCGCTCCTGCTTTACAACGGCGCGGCGCGCATCATCGAGCGCACGGGATTGGCCGACGCGGCAGCGGTCGCGATTCGCTATGAGTTTCTTGACGATTATCGTCCAGAAGTGTTTGTGAAAATCGCGCAGCCCGTTCGCGTGGTCGTGGATGAGGACTTCAATGCGAAACGCCTGACGGCGATTTTCACAGAGCGACTGACACGCACGCTCGATGAGTTGAGAGCAGACATCATTGCCGGAAATTTCAAGGACTACGAAGAGATAGCCGCCGAGCGCAGGCGACGCAAATCAGAGCGACAATTAGCCTCGCGCAAACTCGCCAAGTAGGCCGGCGAGCCTGCCTTGTATCTCACGCGAAAAGCATTGAAGGCAAAGAATAAAAGATGGCTTGCGGTCTCTTTTGCGCTCTCTGCGTCTTTGCGTGAAGCTGGCCGGTTGTCCGATAATCTTGTTTCGGAGAATTAAGAGTTGATATGAAATATTTTGTTGCCCTCATCTTTATACTGCTGGCGCTGTGCCAGACGGTTGTTGCTTCCTCAGCCAAAGTCACAAAGGAAAAGATTGTTTCCGGCGGTAAGAATCGCTTCTACTATCTGTTTGTTCCAGACAAACTTGCTGCCGCGAAGCCTGCGCCGCTCGTCGTACTGCTGCACGGGTCGGGTGGAAACGGCCTGTCGCTCGTAGAGAGATGGAAAGATTTGGCGGAGAAGGAGGGCATCATTCTCGCCGGCCCTGATTCTTCGGATTCAGGACTCTGGGCGACGCCCGCGGACGGGCCGGAATTTTTGCGCGACGTGGTTGAGGCGCTCAAGGGCAGGCACGCAATCAATGCGCGTCGCGTCTATCTCTTCGGCCATTCGGCGGGAGCGAGCTACGCGCTTTACATGTCAATCTTCGAGTCGCAGTATTTTGCGGCGGCAGCGATTCATGCCGGAATGATTCCGCCGCAAACCTATTCGTACATTGACGTGGCGCGACGGAAGACTCCGATTTCGATGTGGGTCGGCATGCTCGACCACGAGTTTGCTGTCGTGGGTGCGCGTGCGACGCGCGATGCCCTGAATGCGCGCGGCTTCAAAGCGCAGTTAACGGAAATACCCGGCCACGACCATTCTTATTACCGTTGGTCTGAGAAGATTAATCAGGAAGCTTGGGCGTTTTTGCAGCAGCACGAATTGACGGAAGAGCCGCAGTATCAGCAGTACAACTTTAAGTGAATCGTGCTTTGACGAACCAGAGGGGAAGAGCTATGGCGAAAGCACCGGCGACTGTTTACGTCTGCCAGAAATGCGGCAATCAATCGCGCAAGTGGCTGGGCAAATGTCCTGACTGCGGCGAGTGGAACTCTTTTGTAGAGGAACGCGCGCGTGTTGCAGCGAAGCGTGAGACGGCTACGACGGCGCGCGGAGGTTTTCGACTGCGCGAAGTCAAGCCGGTTGCCTACGGCGAGATAGAGTCGCAGGATGATGCGCGCGTTTCGTCCGGCGTCACGGAGTTTGACCGCGTGCTCGGCGGCGGCATTGTTCCAGGCTCCCTGATTTTAATCGGCGGCGACCCAGGCATCGGCAAGAGCACGCTGCTGCTTCAGGTCGCGGATAAGATGAGCGCTCATGGCGCGAGCGTGCTCTACGTTTCCGGCGAGGAATCAGAAAGGCAGATAAAGTTGCGCGGCGAGCGGCTAGGCGTTGAGGCCGCGAATCTCTATTTGCTGCCGGAAACGAATCTGGAAAACATCTTCGATGAGATCGAACGGATGAATCCGGGCGCTGTTATCGTTGATTCGATTCAGACAGTCTTTTCGTCAAACATCGAATCAGCGCCCGGCTCCGTCTCGCAGGTGCGCGAAGTCGCCGGACAGTTTTTGCTGCTGGCGAAGAATCGCACGATTCCCGTCTTTCTCATCGGCCACGTCACAAAGGAAGGCTCGATTGCAGGGCCGAAGGCTCTCGAACACATCGTTGATACAGTGCTCTATTTCGAGGGCGAGCGCCATCATAATCACCGCATCGTGCGCGCGACCAAGAATCGCTTCGGCGCGGCCAACGAGGTCGGCGTCTTCGAGATGACGGGCGCGGGGCTGGTGGCTGTCGCCAATCCTTCGGAGATGTTTTTGCAGGAGCGGCCGAAGGGCGTTGCGGGTTCTGTTGTGACCGCCTGCATGGAGGGGACGCGGCCCGTGTTGGTTGAGATTCAGGCGCTCGTTTCGGGGTCGAAGTATGGAACGGGAAGACGCATGACGCAGGGCGTTGACCAGAATCGCGTCTCGCTGCTGATAGCGATGCTGGAAAAGCGCGTTGGCTTTCACCTGATAGGCGACGACGTGTTCGTCAACATAGCGGGCGGCCTCGAAGTTGATGAGCCTGCCGCAGACCTTGGCGTCGTGGCTTCGATAGCTTCCAGTTTTAAGAACGTGCCGATTGACGAGCACACGGCCGTCTTCGGTGAAGTCGGATTGACGGGCGAAGTGCGCGGAGCATTGCAGGCACAGGCGCGTGCGCGCGAAGCGCAAACGCTCGGCTTCAAGAAGGTAGTGATGCCAGCTTCCAACACGACGGGCTTGGAACGCTTGCTGGGCCTGCGCGTCGTCGGCGTTCGCTCGGTCGAAGAAGCGCTCAACGAACTGTTTTAAGTTGACGAAAGGGAAGAGAGCTTGCCGGGGCAGAGTTTTCGTGGTTTCGCAGAGCGCGTCGCGCTGGTGACGGGAGGCGCAGACGGCATCAGCCGCGCCGTCGCGCTGCAACTCGCCTATGAGGGCGCATACGTCAGCATCGCTTATCCGCCGACGCAAACGGAAGGAGCGAGTGTGGCGAACGAGCTGCGCGAGATTGGCACGCTGGCCTACTCGTTTGCAGCGGATGTCTCGCTCGCGGCGCACGTTCGTCTTCTGTTTGCAGAAATTGAAAAGTTGTATGGCAGGCTCGACCTGCTGGTCAATTGCACTAACTTCACATCCACGGCCGCGCTCGCGGAGTTAACGGAAGAAGACTGGGATGAAACCTTGAGCGTCAATCTCAAGAGCGCGTTTCTCTGCGCTCAGGCGGCGGAGCGTTTGATGCGCGGGCGTCCGAAGGCGGCCATCGTCAACGTGGCGGCCGAGAGAGGTTTGAGAGGCGTAAGTCAAAGCGTCGCTTACGCGGCGGCGCAGGCCGGCATCGTCGGTTTAACCGAATCTCTGGCGCAGCAACTCGCCCCGCGCATACGCGTCAACTGCGTCTCCGTGCGCAGCGTTGAGAGAGCGCCTGCGCCGGATGAAGTGGCCCGCGCGTGCATCTATCTTCTTTCGTCGGACGCTGCCTGCATCACGGGACAGACGCTTATTGTCGGCGGCTAGTGCGAGGCCCTGAGTTAAGCTTGAAGCGAAGAGTGATTGGGAGCGTGAAAACTGTGAAGCGATTGCCGGCGAAAAGTTCTCGGCGGCGTGTGTTCAAAGTTTTTCATCTTCGGGAATGTCATCACACATGTGCATGATTTCGTCCCACTCTGCCAGCGCCTCCGGCTTGTCCTTAAGAGTTTCGCGGACAATGGGGTCTAGTTCTTCCACACACCTGTTTGCTTTGGCTATTAGCTCCCTAATCTTCTGGTCTCTCTCTTCCTCCAAGGCTTTTTTATGGTTTTTCCTGGCCTGATACAACCCCTGAAGGGAGTCGTTCAACTGTTGATAGCGCTTCTGGTCAACCATGATGTTTCATTCCCTTTCGTGAGATAGGCGAAGACTGTCAAGGTTTACGAGGCAAATCATGTCAGCATCAACGGAAGAGCACAAGCCTCATCAAAGAAAGTCAAAGACAAGCGAACTTGGAGCATGATAAGATGCTTCGCGTCATGCGGACAAACGTTATCCTAATCCGGCTGGTTTTTACAGGAATCCTCGTAGCCTCTGGCTACGTGCTGCATCCTGTGCCGGCTCACTGGCTAGCGGCGACCGGCTTGGTTCCAGAAAGGATGGCGTCGGGAATAATCTCCGCAGTGGTCGCGGCCATGACGGCGGCTGCCATTATCTTTTTCGAGATACGCATCCGTCGCGCTTCGCTGAAAACGCTGATTGGCGCTGCGGTCGGCTCTATCTTAGGCATCGTCGGCGCATATTTAATCGGCTCGCTCATCAGCCGTCAGGAATCAATGGCGGTTGCGCCCGAAACCAAGACCTTCCTGACACTCTCGCTGACCTTCTTTATGGCTTACGTCGGTCTGATGGTCGGCGCAGCCAAAGGCGACTATCTTGACCTTGCTGCCCTAGGCGGCATCTTCAGCGACAAGACGGCGCGGCGCGATTACAAGATACTGGACACCTCCGTCATCATTGACGGGCGCATCGCAGATGTCGCCGAGACGGGTTTCTTGGGCGGCACGATTCTCATCCCGCAGTTTATCCTGCGCGAGTTGCAGCAGGTGGCCGATTCGCCGGATTCAAACAAGCGCCAGCGCGGGCGTCGCGGCCTGGACATGCTCAACCGCTTGCAGAACAACAGCGCCCTCGATATTCAAATCGTTGAGACGGATTTTCCTGCGGTGCGCGAAGTTGACTTAAAGCTCATAGAGCTTGGCAAGCAACTCGACGCCGTTATCGTCACCAACGATTTCAACTTGAACAAGGTCGCGCAGCTTCGCGGCGTCAACGTGCTGAACATCAACGAACTCGCCAATGCCTTGAAGCCTGTCGTGCTGCCCGGCGAAGCGATGCGCGTCTTCATTCTCAAAGAAGGCAAAGAATATAATCAGGGCGTCGCCTATCTGGACGACGGCACGATGGTCGTCGTGGACAACGCGCGCAAGCTCATCGGCAGAAACGCAGACATCGCCGTCACCAGCGTTCTCCAGACGACCGCAGGCAAGATGATTTTCGGTCGCCTCTGGGAAGAAGCCACCGATACGAGCAGCAACGGCGGAGAGCAGCGCCCGAACGGCGTCAGGCGCGGTATGCGCGACGTGCGCCCTGCAATCTCACCGGCGCGCGTGGCAGACCACAGCGAGTCTGATTGAAAAGCAGTAAAGAAGTGATGAGTGATGAGTAATGAGTGATGAGTAGGAAGCAAGTGACGAGCGTTTTTCTTTTACTCATTACTCATCACTCATTACTCATCACTGTTTTTTATGAACGTTGCTATCATCGCCGCTGCCGGGCAGGGCACGCGTCTGAAGGGAAAGCGGGCGAAGCAGTTTCTTGAACTCGGCGGCGTTCCCGTTATCATTCACACGCTCAGGCGATTCGAGCAGTGCGCGGACATACAGGAAGTGATTATCGTCCTGCCTGCGCCGGATGTCGCTTGCTTTCTGGCGCTGGCCGGGCAATACGGATTGCGTAAGCTGGCGCGGGTTGTGGCAGGCGGGCCGACGCGCGCGGAGTCCATCCGTCGCGGCCTGCAAGCGGTTCGCGCAGCCACCGCAGAGATTATCGCCGTCCACGACGGCGTGCGCCCCTTCGTCGCTCCTGAAGAGATTAGTCGTACTATTGCTGCTGCGCGCTTGAGCGGCGCGGCCATTCTCGTCGCTCCGGCTGTTGATACGATTAAGGAAGTGGAAGACGGAAGGGTGCGGCGAACGCTTGAGCGGGCCACCTTGCGCCATGCCTTGACGCCGCAGTGTTTTCGATACGCGCTGCTCTGCGAAGCCTACGAACGCGCGCACAATCTTGGCGCAGAGATAACGGACGACAGCGCGCTTGTAGAGCAACTCGGAGTCGAAGTCGCTGTCGTTGAAGGCGACTCGCGCAACATCAAAATCACGCGCCCGGAAGATTTGGCGCTCGCGGAAATTCTACTAAAGCAGGAAGCAGCAAGCGGGAGTCAAAAATCGGAATGAGCGGCTGAGACCTGCTTTCTCTGGTTTTCATCTCTTCCTGATTTCTCTTTACTTCTGATTTCTGAGCTCTCTTCGTTGAGTTATGTTTCGCATCGGCATCGGGCACGACACGCATCGTTTGGCCGAGGGGCGGCCTCTGATTCTGGGCGGTGTGCGTCTTGAGTCCGAGCGCGGCGCGGTGGGCCATTCGGATGCAGACGCGTTGGCCCACGCAATCGCCGATGCCATTCTGGGCGCGCTCTGTGAAGATGATTTGGGAGTGCATTTCCCGGACCGCGACCCGCGTTGGAAGAATGCAGACAGCATGCAACTGCTGGCGCGTGTGGTCTGGCTGGCGGGCGAGCGCGGGTTTCACGTCGTTAATATGGACGCGACGGTGATGCTGGAAAAGCCTAAGCTGAGGACGTATGTGCAGGCGATGCGCGAGAATCTTGCGCGCACGCTGAATGCGGACGCAGGCTGCGTGAGCGTTAAAGCGAAGACGGGCGAGGGGCTGGATTCGGTCGGACGCGGCGAAGCCGTGACGGTGCAGGCCGTCGTCCTTCTGGCTGACGTGTGAGGAAACTGTTTGAGACCGCAGGATGTGATCCGTAAAAAGCGCGACGGTGAGCGCCTTTCGCGCGAGGAGATAGAATTCTTTGTCGCGGGCGTCACGCACGACCGGCTGGCTGATTATCAGGCAGCAGCGCTCCTGATGGCTATCTTCGCTAATGGAATGGATGCTCGCGAAACGCAGTTTCTCACGCAGGCGATGCTTCATTCCGGCGAGGTCTTGGATTTCTCGGAGATTGAACTACCGAAGGTTGACAAGCATTCGACGGGCGGAGTCGGCGATAAGACTTCGTTGATTATCGCGCCGCTCGTGGCGGCCGCAGGCGCTTGTGTGCCTATGATTTCAGGTCGCGGCCTGGGCCATACGGGCGGCACGCTCGACAAGCTCGAATCCATCGAAGGCTATCGCGTGCATCTCTCGCTCGCGGAATTTCGCGCCGTCCTGAAGCGAGTGGGCTTCGCGATGATGGGCCAGACTGCGGAGATTGCGCCCGCCGACAAAAAGCTTTACGCATTGCGCGATGCGACCTCCACGGTCGAAGCGATTCCGCTCATCGTCGCCTCCATCATGTCGAAAAAACTGGCGGCCGGACTCGACGCGCTGGTGCTCGACGTAAAGACAGGCAGCGGCGCTTTCATGCGCGAGGAAGAGGATGCGCGCAGGCTTGCACGCGCCCTTGTCGAGACGGGCAATCTCTCCGGCGTTCATACGGAAGCGCTCTTGACGGACATGAATCAGCCCTTGGGCCAGATGGTCGGGCACGCGGCGGAAGTCAGAGAGTGCATAGAAATCCTTCGTAACGATTTCTCCGAACGAGCCCGGCCGACGCTTAATCTTTCAATGGAACTGTCAGCGCGGATGGTCTTTCTGGCGAAGCTGGAGTCAACCTTGGAAGCGGCGCGTGCGCGCGTCGAGCGTGTGCTTGAGTCGGGCGCGGCGCTGGAGTGTTTTCGCGATAACATCATCGCACAGGGAGGAGACGCGCGCGTTTGTGATGAACCGCAGGCTCTCTTACCTTTGACACCGCACGAGGTTAAGGTAGAATCGCCGCGCGCAGGATTCATTGCCGGAATCAAGACGGACGAAATCGGCCTGACTGTCAGCGCGCTTGGCGGCGGACGCATACGCATAGAGGATGAGATTGACCCGGGCGTGGGCTTTCGCGTCGAAGCGCAAATCGGAGACGAAGTTGCGGCCGGACAAGCTCTAGGAATACTCTACTGTCGCGCGCAGGCTGACGGCAAAGAAGCCGTCGCACGCATCCAGTCCGCCTATGAAATCGGCGACGAACCAGTTGCGCCCCCCACATTGATTAAGGAAGTCTTTACAAAATGAAGTCATATCTCTGGTCGGTGTTGTGTGTTATCTGTCTGCTTGCGCTCGCGCTTGCGGGCGCGGCCTGCCAGCAGAACGTGCGCTCTGAACAAGACAGAAATAAAGTGCACGTCGGAATTGTCTTCGACATCGGCGGCAAGGATGACCGCTCGTTTAATGCTGCCGCGTGGGAGGGCGTCAAGCGTGCCGCGAAGGATTTTCCGATTGTGCTGCGCGACGTAGAGCCTGGAAACCCGACTTCCATCGAGCCCGCTATGCGCGCCTTCGCCGAACGCGGTTATGATTTAATCATCGGCGTCGGTTTCGCGCAGGCTCCGATTATGGAGGTCGTCGCGCGCGATTATCCGAACGCGCAGTTCGCCATCGTTGACGGCGTCAGCCAGTTGCCAAACGTCGCCTCGCTCGTCTTCAAAGAGCATGAGGGTTCTTATCTTGTCGGGATGCTTGCGGCGAGAACCTCTCGCACAGGCGTGCTCGGCTTCATCGGCGGCATGGACATCCCTTTGATTCATCGCTTCGCGACCGGCTACGAGGAAGGCGCACGCTCCGTCAATCCCAACATTCGTGTGATTACGAACTACGTCGGCGTGACAGACGGCGCTTGGAATAATCCGGGCAAGGGAAAAGAGCTGGCGCTCTCGCAGTTAGACAAGGGCGCTGATGTGATTTTTACGGCCGCGGGCAATTCCGGCCTCGGAGCGTTTGATGCCGTCGAGCAGTTTGGGCTGAAGGACGGACGCGCGCAGCGCTTTGTCATCGGCGTTGATTCAAACCAGAACGGCGTCAAGCCCGGCTTCGTTCTGACCAGCATGGTCAAGCGCGTTGACAACGCCGTCTATCAAATCGTCAAAGACCGCCTCGACGGGAAATTTCAGGGCGGTCTTCACGTTTATGGCCTGGACCGCGACGGTGTGGCCTACTCTCTGGACCAGTTCAACGAGACCTTGCTCACGCCCGAAATGCGGAAAGAAGCCGACGAAGCCAAGCAGAAGATTATTAACGGAGAGATTAAAGTCACGGACGCAATGGCTAAATAAAAGCAGTGATGAGTGATGAGTAATGAGTGATGAGTTTTAAAACTCTTTCTGTCACTCATTACTCATCACTCATCACTCATCACTTCGTATGCTCGAACTAAGAAACATCACCAAGCGATTCGGTAACGTGCTGGCGAACGACGGCGTGAATATCAAGGTCGCGCCGGGCACGATTCATGCGATTGTCGGGGAAAACGGCGCGGGCAAGTCAACGGCGATGCGCATCGCCTACGGCTTTTATACGGCCGACAGCGGCGACATCCTGATAGACGGAAAAGTGCAACGGATTCAGACGCCGCATGATGCCATCGCGCTTGGCGTCGGGATGGTGCACCAGCACTTTATGCTGGTCGAGCCGATGACAGTGGCCGAGAATATCATTCTCGGCGCTGAGACGGGCGGCGCAGTTTCCCTGAATCTCAACGAGGCGGCTCAGCAGATACGCGCGCTCTCCGAAGAGTTTAAGCTGTCGGTTAATCCTCAGGCGACCGTGGAGAATCTGTCGGTCGGGCAGCAGCAGCGCGTCGAGTTGTTGAAGGCATTGTATCGCCACGCGCGACTGCTCATCCTTGATGAGCCGACGGCCGTTCTGACGCCGCAGGAAGTTGAAGAATTCTTCACCATCCTGCGGCGCATGCGCGAGCAGGGCAAGACCATCGTCATCATCACGCACAAGCTCTCGGAAGTGCTTGCGATTTCCGATGACGTGACCGTGATGCGCGATGGTAAGGTTGTTGGTCAGGTGAAGACGAGCGAGACGAGCGCGGCCGAGTTGGCACGCTTGATGGTGGGGCGCGATGTCCTGCTGCGTATCGAGAAGCCTGAAGCGCGTGCAGGCGAAAACGTTCTGAAAGTTAATGACCTGAGCCTGACGGCCGCAGACGGCACGCGTCGTCTCGATAAAATCTCTTTTGATGTTCGCGTGGGCGAGATTGTCGGCATCGCGGGCGTGGAGGGCAACGGTCAGACGGAGTTGGTCGAAGCTCTGGCGGGACTTGTCGCGCCGTCTTCGATGACGGGCACAATAGAATTTTCAGGGCGCGACATTATGCGCAGCGATGCACGCCAACGCAAAGAAATGGGCATCGCGCACATTCCCGAAGATAGGCACAGGCGCGGGCTGCTGCTGGATTTCGACCTCTCCGAAAATTCGATTCTCGGCGTGCATTACCGTAAGCCGACGGTTACGAGCGGCATCTTTCTGGATAACGCTGCAATCCGCCAGCGCGCAGGGCGGCTCATTAAAGACTTCGACGTGCGCCCGGCCAACCCGGACCTTCCGGCGCGTGCGCTTTCGGGCGGCAACCAGCAGAAGTTAATCATCGGGCGTGAATTTGATTTGAACCCGAAGCTGCTGCTCGTCGCGCAGCCGACGCGCGGCGTTGACATCGGCGCGATCGAGTTTATACACCGCAAGCTCGTGGCCCTGCGTGATGCGGGCTGCGGTGTGCTGCTCATCTCCGCGGAGCTTGAGGAGGTGACGGCGCTGGCAGACCGTCTGTTAATTATCCACGAAGGGCGCATCGTCGGCGAGGTTGACCCGAAGCAGGCGACCAACGAAGAGATTGGTTTATTGATGACGGGAGGCAAGCATTAATCCAACAATGCTATGAAAAATTTCAGACAACTCGTCTTTCCGCTCATCGCCGTCGTAGCGGCCTTCATCGTGGGCGGGCTTTTCATTCTGCTGGTTGGCGATAATCCGTTTAAAGTTTACGGGCTGATGATTGGCAGCGCGCTGTCATGGCCCGACGGCATCGGCTACACCCTCTTTTATGCGACGCCGCTGATTTTTACGGGGCTCGCCGTCGCCGTCGCTTTCCGTTGCGGCTTGCTCAACATCGGAGCGGAAGGGCAGTTGTACATCGCCGCGTTTGCGACCGCATGGGTCAGCATCATCTTCGGCGGCGTGGTGGTTGACGTTTTCGGCAAGCCCGTCGGTTATTCGGTCGCGAGTCTGCCGGCGATAGTGCTCGTTCCGCTGGCGATGTTGACGGCCATTCTGGCCGGCGCTGCGTGGGGCGCGATTCCCGGTTTTTTGAAAGCGAAGTTTGGCTCGCACGAAGTCATCAACACAATCATGCTGAACTTCATCGCCATCGCTTTAGTCAGCTACTTCACGCAGTATCACTACAAGGTTCAGGGCGACCCGCTGCTTGAGACCGCGCCCATCGGCACGGCGGCGCACATTCCGAGGCTCGGCAGTTTTATTCCCGGTCTGCCCGAGCGCATTCCGCTCAACATCGCTTTCCTGCTCGCGCTCGTGGCCTGCTTGGTTATCTACATTTTCCTGTGGCGAACGAAGTGGGGTTATGAGATACGCGCGACGGGCGCGAATCCTTCTGCCGCTGAATACGGCGGCATCTCCACGCGCAAGCAAATCATACTGGCAATGGCCGTTTCGGGCGGTCTCGCAGGGATGGTTGGTATTAACGAAGTGCTCGGCTATCGTCATCGTTACTATGACGGGTTTTCCGATAACTACGGCTTTACGGGAATCGCCGTCGCGCTCCTTGGGCGCAATCATCCGTTCGGAGTCTTGTTGGCCGCACTACTGTTCGCAGTCTTGCAGCGCGGCGGAATTCCTGTTGATGCTTTCACAGAGAATGTCTCGAAAGACATCGTGCAGGTATTGCAAGCGATTATTATTTTGTTCGTCGCCGCAGAAGCCATCTTCTACGGGCCGTTTGGCAGGTTCGGTTTGCTGAAGCGCTCAAAAGTCTAGCGAGGCTTGGGTTATCAGGTACGCCGGGGAAGGAGTAGCGAGTCAATCTTTTGTTTGTCCGACACCTGACGCTTGATGCGTGACGCCTTAAAGTTATGAGCGAAATCATAAACATATCGCTGATTTTCTCGACGATCCGGCTGGCGACGCCTCTGCTTCTGGCAGCACTCGGCGGACTGTTTTCGGAGCGCGCGGGCATCATCAATATCGCGCTCGAAGGCTTGATGCTGTCGGGCGCGTTTACGGCCGCCGCTGTCACGTACTATACGGGCAGCCCCTGGGTGGGTTTGCTGGCGGGCGTCGGGGCCGGGATGCTGGTGGCTGCGATTCATGGTGTGGCGTGCATACGTTTTAAGGCGGATCAGGTCGTCAGCGGAACGGCGATTAACATACTGATGCTCGGTCTTCCTGCCTTCATCGGCGGCGCGCTCTTCGCTTCGACCGGCTCGACGCCGACCGTTCCGAAAGAGCAGTTGATACCGTGGACGCCGATCGTGCTCGGCTTTCTGGTCTTCGTGCCGCTCGTGTGGTACGTGCTGTATCGCACGCCCTTTGGTCTGCGGCTGCGCGCAGTTGGCGAGAATCCAGAAGCTGCTGATGCGGCGGGCATCAGCGTCAAGCGTATCAGGTATACGGCGGTGCTCCTTTCAGGCGCGCTCGCCGGGATAGGCGGAGCGTATCTGAGCATCGGGCAATCATCGCTCTTCACGCGCAATATGACTTCGGGCCGCGGCTTCATTGCGCTGGCCGCGCTTATCTTCGGCAAATGGCGACCCATTCAAACGATGCTGGCCTGCCTGCTCTTCGGCTTTACCGAAGCACTCGCGATTCAATTACAGGGCGTCAAAATTTCCGGCGAGGAGATTCCGAACCAGTTTATACAGATGGTTCCATACCTGCTGACAATCATCGTGCTCGCGGGATTCATCGGCCAATCCAGAGCGCCACGCGCTTTGGGAATTCCTTACGAGAAAGAAAGGTAATGAACGGTTTTCAGTTTCGGTTTTCAGTGTTCAGAAAAAGCAAGCGGTCATTACTGAAAACTGAAAACTCAAAACTGAAAACTGCTGATGGTAATGAGCGAAGACTTTAGCAGCGCCACGCTCTACGAACGCGCCGAGCATGCGGCACGCCAGATTCGCGCTCGCTGGGCAGATGATGCGCGGATTGCGCTCATTTTGGGCAGCGGCCTCGGCGCGTTTGCGGATGATTTGCAGGAGCGTGTCGCCATTCCCTACGCGGAGATTCCGGGCTTTGCGCGCTCAACCGTTCAGGGCCACGCGGGCCAACTCGTGCTTGGAAAGATAGATGGCCTGCCGCTCATCGCCATGCAGGGACGCTTCCATTATTATGAAGGCTACACGTTTGATCAGGTGGTCTTTCCGATTCGCGTCTTCGGCTTGCTGGGCGTTAAATCATTACTGCTGACCAACGCTGCGGGCGGCATCAACGTCGCCTTCGACCAGGGCGCATTGATGGTCATCAGCGACCATTTGAATCTCATCGGAGAGAACCCTTTGCGCGGCGCAAACGACGAGCGCTTTGGTCCGCGTTTTCCAGATATGACGGAAGTCTACGCGCGAGATTATCAGGAGATAGCGGTCGAGGAAGCGCGTGGCATTGGGCTCGAACTCAGGCGCGGCATCTATGCGGCGCTCTCCGGCCCCAGCTACGAAACGCCAGCCGAAGTGCGTATGCTGCGCACGCTCGGCGCGGACGCCGTCGGGATGAGCACCGTGCCCGAAGCCATCATCGCGCGACAGATGGGCATGAAGGTGCTCGGCCTTTCGTGTATCACGAATCTGGCCGCAGGCGTCCACGACGAGCCGATTAATCACGAAGAGGTAATGGAAACAGGAGCGCGCGTACACACTACGTTCAAGGAACTGCTGCGCCGCGTCATCCCTAAATTACAGTGACGAGTGATTAGTGACGAGTGACAAGTTGAGAACTCTTCCTTTTACTCGTCACTCGTCACTTGTCGCTTGCCACTTGAGCAAAGCTACAAATGATAATTGGAATCAGCGGCGGAACAGGGTCCGGGAAGACGACCGTTGCCAATCGCATACTCGAATCCGTGAGCGCGCAGGATGTCGCGTTCATACAGCAGGACTCTTATTACCGTAATCTGAAAGACCTGCCGCTCGATTATCGTCAGGCCGTCAACTTCGACCACCCGGATGCGCTCGATAACGACCTGCTCGTGCATCACATACGCAAACTGAAGACGGGCGGGTCTGTCGAACTGCCGATTTATGATTTCAAGACGCACACGCGCTCGCACGAAACGCTCTTGATTGAGCCGAAGCCGATTGTCATCATCGAAGGCATCCTGATTTTTAGCGACGCGCGGCTGTTAGAGCAGATGGACATCAAGATTTTCGTTGACACGCCGGACGACATACGCTTTATCCGCCGCCTGCGGCGCGACGTGGCCGAACGCGGACGCACGGTTGATTCCGTGATAGAACAATACCTAGCCACCGTTCGACCGATGCACATGCAGTTTGTCGAGCCGTCGAAACGCTACGCCGACATCATCATTCCAGAAGGCGGCCACAATCTGGTCAGCATTGATCTCATCAGCGGCAAGATTCGCGAGCGGCTGGCAAACGCTTTGAGCATGACAGGGGGAGGACAAGGTTGAAGGCAGTTGAAAAGGATTATCTCGTCGAAGCGGCGAGAATAGCGCGCGAGCGCTCGATCTCGCCGTTCTCAAACTTCCGCGTCGGAGCGGCAGTTGAAACGGAAGACGGAAAAGTTTTCACGGGTTGCAACATAGAGAGCGCGAGTTTTGGTTTGACGGCCTGCGCCGAGCGCGTCGCCATCTGGAAGGCTCTGTCGGAAGGCGAAAGGCGTTTCAAGCGTGTGGCTATCGTTGCAGATACGGAGCAGTTGACGCCGCCCTGCGGGACGTGCCGCCAAATCATCTGGGAATTCTGCCGCGACGCGACCGTCACGCTTGCCAACCTGCGCGGCGACGTTGAGACGGACAGCGTGAGCGACCTGT
The DNA here is from genome assembly GCA_036382855.1 of Pyrinomonadaceae bacterium. Lineage (GTDB taxonomy): Bacteria > Acidobacteriota > Blastocatellia > Pyrinomonadales > Pyrinomonadaceae > DASVTR01. Next base: position 78,445 of record DASVPO010000016.1, read on the forward strand.
TGCCGCGCGCATTCGACGCGCGCTTTCTCAAAGAGACCAGCCGGAAGTAAAGGCTAGATTTTGAGCGAGGACAAGAAACAGAAAGACTCTGGGATTGGCGAAGGGACAAGGTTTGAGCGCGCCCTGAACGTTTACGTCGGGGACACGATTCACATGTTTCTGTCCGTTCTCGCTATCTTGATTCTCTCGGCCGCCGTGATCATGACGTTTCAAATGGTCGTGCGCGACTTTCCGAAACTCTGGCAGCCGGTTGATGAGTACAAGGCTTTACAGCAAATCGTCAGCAACATCCTGCTCATCGCCATCGCCGCCGAGCTTGGGCTTCTTTTGCTTTATCATCGTACCAGCGCTGCCGTCGAGGTTATCATTTTTGTCATCGCCAGAAAAACAGTCAGCCCTGACGCGAGCGCGTTCGAACTCTTGCTCAGCGTGGTGGCGCTGGCAGGGCTTTTAATTGTTCGATTCTATTTTCTTCCCGGCAAGCCCAAGTAGCTCCCGGCAGCTTGCCTGCTAACTTTCTATTATGTGGAAAAACATGCGAGCATTCCTCGTCATCCTTTTAATTTCCTGCTTTCTTGCGCCCGCTAGCTGGGCGCAAAGGAGGAGAACGCGAGTGGATTTAATTGTCCGTGGCGGAACGATTGTGACGATGGACGGCGCACGCCGCGTTATTGAAGACGGCGCGGTCGTCGTTCAGGGCGGGCGCATCAGGGAGGTTGGCCCACGCGCTGAACTGGAAAGAAAATACACTGCCCGCGACGTGATTGACGCGACCGGCAAAGTCGTCATCCCCGGCCTCATCAACGGCCATACGCATATCCCTATGACGCTCTTTCGCGGTCTTGCAGACGACCTTGACCTGCAAGAGTGGCTGACGAAGTATATCTTTCCGGCCGAAGCGAAAAACGTCTCGGAAGAGTTTGTCCGCGTCGGCACGCGACTCGGCCTCGCAGAGATGATTCGCGGCGGCACGACCACCTACTGCGACATGTACTACTTCGAGGACGCCATCGCGGAAGAGACGGCCAGAGCGGGCGTGCGCGGCGTGCTCGGTGAAACGATTATTGACTTTCCCGTCGCCGATAATAAAACGCACGAAGAGGCTATGGCCTACAGCGAGCGCTTCATCAAGAAGTGGCAGAACCACGCGTTGATAACGCCCGCTCTCGCGCCGCACGCGCCCTACACAGTTTCCGAAGAACACCTGAAAGCCATTCGCGCGCTTTCCGACCGCTTGAAGGCGACCATCGTTATTCACGTCTCCGAAACGCAAAAGGAAGTTGAAGACTTACAGAAGAGCAAGGGAGCGACGCCTGTTGATTATCTGGCGCGAATTGGCTTCCTGAATAATCGTGTCATCGCCGCTCACATGGTCTTTCCTTCGGAAAGTGAAATCGGCACGCTCAAGCGCTTGGGCGTCGGCGTCGTACACAATCCGCAGTCGAACATGAAGCTCGCTTCCGGCGTTGCGCCAGTGCCTCGTATGATTGCCGAAGATGTTCGGCTGGGTTTGGGAACGGACGGCGCAGCTTCGAACAATGACCTCAGCATGTGGGAAGAGATGGACACGGCCGCCAAACTTCATAAAGTTTTTTCGCGCGACCCGAAAGTCGTCTCGGCGCAGGAAGCCTTCGAGTTGGCGACCATCAGGGGCGCACGCGCTCTCCACATGGAGCGCGAAATCGGCTCATTAGAGGCCGGAAAACGCGCTGATCTCGTCATTATCGAGGGCAATGAGCTCAATCAAACGCCGCTCTACAACATTTATTCAAGCCTGATTTACGCGACCAAAGCAGCCGATGTGCTGACTGTCGTCATCGAAGGACGTGTCGTTATGCGCGACCAGAGGTTGCTAACTTTGGACGAAAACGATATAAAGGCGCGCGCACGCATTTTTCGCGAGCAAATAGTCAGAAGTCTCGCCCCTTCAGGCACACAAACAAAATAAGGCAAGCCCTTTGAGGCTTGCGCCAGAACAGTTAAAAAGGCTATCGTCGCGGGTGCTTTCATCTACGCCGGATGTACCCGCAAGCGAGCCTCTGTAGCTCGCTTTATTTTTTAGGAGTTTGAATGTGAAAGAGAAGTCGAAACGTAAAAGCATCGCCCCCAGCGTCAGAAAGTTTTTAGTCGTCATTTTCGTCATTGTCGCGACGATGACGAGCATACACGCGCAGCAGTCTCCCCCTTCGGAGGCAGAAGCTGTGCGTGCGCGTCTGTCGCGTGCGCGCGCTCTGGCGGCCGCTCATAATCTGGCGGCTGCGGCCAACGAGCTTGATTCGATTCGCAAGACGACGACGGATGATTCGGTGCGCGATGTCGCACGCCTGATGCTGGTGGGCGTCTGCCTTGAAGAAGGCAACTACATGCGTGCGCAGACGCTTCTTGAAGAGGCTTACACGGCCCGCTCGCCGCAGAATGCAAGCACGACCGAAGCCTATTTCGCGCTTGCCGGTCAAGCGCTCAACGGTGCGCGCGAGCATATAGAGCGCTACAGATATTTCGGCATTAACGTCGCGGATAAAGACCTACCGAGCGATGCCCTCAACGACCTTGACCGCTTGCGCACCTTGCTTGAGCGCATCGCAAATCAGGCGCGCCAGATGGCCGATGAAGACAGTAAAGCGAGTGCTGCCGCTGCTCTGCTTGAAGACGTGTCCAGCCTGCGAGCGACTCTTGCACGCAGCAATGAAGAGCGCCAGCAATGGCATCGCGAAATGGCCTCTGCAAGGCAGAAGCTCTCAGCCTCGGAATCGCGTATCACTCCCGTCAGCGCAAGCGTCAGCACGCCGCGACCCGTGATGACAGGCCGCAGCGAAAACGTCGTCCGCAGCGAAACTCCCGCCAGCAGTTCGTCAAATAACTCAACGTCGCCTGCCATCAAGCCGCCGATGGCGAAGAATAACGCTGACGCAAACCGTAGCGTGCAACCGACACAGACGACAACAGCCGTCGCCAGCACGGACGCCGCCGCAACTGCGAAGCCGCCTCAGGACGGAAAGCCCGTCAACGTCGGCTCTCTGATTGAGAAGGCCACGCAGAAGATCAATCCTTCGTATCCTCAAAACGCCAAGAGCGCACGCATTACAGGCATGGTTACGGTGCTCGTGGAAGTGGACCAGAACGGTGTTGTGAGTACGGCGCAGAGCACGTCAGGCCCTATACTGTTACGTCAGGCCGCTCTGGACGCTGCACGACGCTGGAAGTTTCGCCCGACGCTGATTGGCGGCCAGCCCGTGCGCGTCGTCGGCTACATCAATTTTAATTTCACGTTGTAGCTTCAAACGTGCGGCAAAGTTTTTACCCCGAAAAACTAATCTGAAAAGTTAAATCATCCGATGTGTTGTTTCCCGCGGGTGAGAATCAGAGGGCGAGAAGAGAGCGCTTATTGCTCATTCTCGCCCTTTCTTTGTGAGCCGTAGCTTTGCTGAGAGCAGTCGAAGTAGACTAACCTGTGACGCATCAGGATTAGCCTTTATCCCGCGTAGTGTAAACAGTTTAGCCTATCTTGACAAAAAAGTAAGGTATGGTAAAATGGCTGCGAATCCTGAAGAGCAGAAGCATGGCGGCGAGTCTTAAGATGAAAGTATCGGCACAGGAAGAATACGGGTTGCGTTGTCTGTTGCAACTCGCTTATTTGAAGCAGGGCGAGTCGCTGACGCTTGCGCAGATAGCCGAGCGCGAAGGGATTTCCGTCGCCAACGCGGGCAAGCTGCTCTGGATTCTGAGCAAGGCAGGACTGGTGCAATCGCTGAGAGGCAACCGTGGCGGATATTTTCTGGCGCGTCCGGCTTCGGCGATTCATTTGAGCGACGTGATACGGGTGCTTGATGAGGATGCTGTCGAAGCGCATTGCAAGAGCTACACGGGCGTGATGGACGTTTGCGTGCATACGGGTGATTGCGGGATTCGCCCTGTCATCGTCGGTCTGCATGAGATCGTGCAGAACGCGCTCAGCCAGATTACACTGGCGCAGTTAATCGGCACGGAAAAGAACGTGGACGCAACCATCCACCAGATTCAAAGGTTGCAGCAGGCGTCAGGAGCGACCGAGCGCAGCGCTTGAGCGCGTAAACTTTAACGAGCTGTTGTTTTTTAATAACGAGAGAGAAGCTTCCGTGAATGGGGAAGCGGGATAAACAAGATGAGCAGTATTGAAGTACTTGCCAACAAAGAATACAAGTACGGTTTCGTCACAGACATCGAGGCGGACGTTATCCCCAGAGGATTGACGGAGGAGACCGTGCGCCTGATTTCTGAGAAGAAGAATGAGCCGGAATGGATGCTGGAATTCAGGCTCAAGGCTTACCGTCACTGGTTGACGATGACCGAGCCGAAGCATTGGCCCAACATCAGCTACCCGGAAGTTGACTATCAGGACATCATCTACTACAGCGCGCCGAAGCAGAAGGCGAAGAAGGCCAGCCTGGACGAGGTTGACCCCGAACTCCTGCGCACCTTCGAAAAGCTGGGCATTCCTTTGCAGGAGCAGAAGCAACTGGCGAACGTTGCCGTTGATGCGGTCTTCGATTCCGTTTCGGTCGCGACGACCTACAAAGAAAAGCTGAGAAAGCACGGCGTTATCTTCTGCTCATTCAGCGAAGCCGTGCAGGAGCACCCGGAGCTTGTGCGCAAGTACCTGGGAACGGTCGTGCCGACGAATGACAACTACTTCGCGGCTCTCAACAGCGCCGTCTTCACAGACGGCTCGTTCTGCTTTATTCCGAAGGGCGTGCGCTGCCCGATGGAGCTTTCGACCTATTTTCGCATCAATAATTCCGAGTCGGGCCAGTTTGAGCGCACGTTGATTGTCGCGGAAGAGCGTTCGCATGTTTCTTATCTGGAAGGCTGCACCGCGCCGAAGTTTGATAAGAACCAGTTGCACGCGGCGGTCGTTGAATTAATCGCGCTGGATGATGCGGAAATCAAGTATTCAACCGTGCAGAACTGGTACGCGGGAGATGAAGAGGGACGTGGCGGAATTTATAACTTCGTTACCAAGCGCGGCAAGTGTGCCGGTCGCAACTCTAAGATTTCATGGACGCAGGTTGAGACGGGTTCGGCCATCACGTGGAAGTATCCATCGTGCATCTTGCAGGGCGATAATTCCATCGGTGAGTTTTATTCCGTCGCGCTGACGAATCATGCGCAGCAGGCAGACACAGGCACGAAGATGATTCATCTTGGCAAGAATACGCGCTCGACAATCATCTCGAAGGGCATCAGCGCCGGCCACTCAAACAACTCTTATCGCGGACTCGTCAAGGTGATGCCGAAGGCTGAAGGCGCGCGTAACTATACGCAGTGTGATTCGATGCTGATAGGCTCGCGTTGCGGCGCTAACACGTTTCCCTATATCGAAGTGATGAACAACACTTCGAAGGTCGAGCATGAAGCTTCAACGTCGAAGATTAGCGAAGAGCAGTTGTTCTATTTGCAGCAGCGCGGAATATCTCAGGAAGACGCCGTCTCGCTTATCATCAACGGCTTTTGCAAGGATGTCTTTTTGCAACTGCCGATGGAGTTTGCCGTCGAGGCGACGCGGCTTCTGGGGCTGAAGCTGGAAGGCAGCGTTGGTTAATAAGACGTAACAAGTGTCGGGTGTCAGTTGACGGTTGAAGAGCTATGGCTTGACCGTCGTCTGACACCCGATACCTGTCAAACGGAAATTTACGGAGTAACTTTTTAATGTTGGAGATTCGCGATTTACATGCCAGCGTGGATGGCAACCAGATTTTGAAGGGTATCAGCCTGACGGTTAATAGAGGCGAGGTGCACGCTATCATGGGGCCGAACGGCTCAGGCAAGTCAACGCTGGCGAAGGTGCTGGCTGGACATCCGGCCTATGAGGTGACGAAAGGCGAGGTGCTGTTTGAGGGCCGGAATCTGCTGGAACTCGCGCCCGACGAACGCGCACGCGAAGGCGTTTTCCTGGCGTTTCAGTATCCGATTGAAGTACCGGGCGTGTCGAACGCGCAATTCCTGCGCCTTGCTTACAACGAGAAGCGCAAGCATCTGGGCGAAGAAGAACTGGACCCGCTCGAATTCAAAGACCTGCTGAAGGAGCGCGCGAAGATAGTCGAGATGGAAGCCAGCTTTATGTCGCGCTCGGTCAACGAGGGATTTTCGGGCGGCGAGAAGAAGCGCAACGAAATTTTGCAGATGGCCGTGCTTGAGCCGAAGTTAGCCGTTCTGGACGAGACGGATTCGGGCCTCGATATTGACGCGCTGCGCGTCGTCGCGGGCGGCGTCAATAAGCTGCGCAACGCGGACAACGCCGTTATCCTCGTCACACATTATCAACGCCTACTCAATTACATCGTGCCGGATTTCGTTCACGTGCTGGCCGGTGGCCGCATCGTCAAAGAGGGTGGCAAAGAACTGGCGCTCGAACTCGAAGAGAAGGGTTACGACTGGATTAAGGCCGCCGTTGCGGCGGAGAGCAAAGCGGCGAGCACGCCCCCTGCAAGCTAAATCTGAACAATGGCTACTCAAATCGCAAAAGAGAAGAACACTTATCTGGATGCGTTTCAAACGTTGCGAGAGCAGCGCCGCGCACGTAAGAGCGCCGCATGGGTTGAACGCCTGCGCGAAAGCGCTATGGACCGCTTTGAGCAACTTGGTTTTCCGACAACCGACGAGGAAGCCTGGAAGTACACCAACGTTGCGCCAATCGCTAAAGCGAATTTTGAGCCGGCTCTTCTTCGTCCTGATGATAAAGCGGCAACGGATGCCAGCCAGCTCGAAGGCTTCACTTATGAAGAGGCGAGACGCAGCCGTCTGGTTTTCGTTAATGGGATTTATAGAAAAGAGTTGTCGTCTATAGAAGCTCTGCCGGAGGGCGTTGCTGTACTGGATTTGGCAGCAGCGCTTGGCGATGAACGCTACGAGAATGTCCTGCGCGAGCAACTTGCGCGCGGCGCTGATTACAACTCTCATAGCTTCACAGCCCTCAACACGGCTTTTCTTGAGAGCGGCGCGTTCATACTGATTCCGCAGAATGCTCATCTGACGACCCCGGTGCACTTACTCTTTCTGTCGGACGCCGGGCCGGAGAAGACGCCTGCGGCTTCTTTCCCGCGCGTGCTGATCGTCTGCGAGCGCGACAGCGAATCAACTGTCATTGAGAGTTACGGCAGCACGCAGGATGACGCGATTTATTTAACGAACGCTGTCGTGGAGATTGTGCTGGCGGCGGGCGCGCATCTTGAGCACTACAAGATTCAGCGTGAAAGCGTAGAAGCTTTCCACATTGCGACGACCACGGCAGAGCTTGGCCGTCATAGTCGTTTCAACTCGACGACCATCACGCTCGGCGCAAAACTCTCGCGTCACGACATCAACGTGACGTTTGAACAGGAAGGCGCGGAATGTTCGGTTGACGGCCTTTATATCGTCGGCTCAGGGCAGCACGCCGACACACATTCGTTGATAGACCATCGCGAGCCTCATTGCACGAGCCATCAGCTTTACAAGGGAATCTTGGACGGCAAATCGCGCGCCGTCTTTAACGGCCGTGTCTTCGTGCGCGAGGGCGCGCAGCAGACCAATGCGATGCAGACGAACAGGAACCTGCTCCTCTCGAATGAAGCGCGCGTTGACACAAAGCCGCAGTTGGAGATTTTTGCGGACGACGTAAAGTGCGCGCATGGCGCGACCGTCGGGCAGCTTGAAGATGAAGAACTCTTTTATCTCGCCAGTCGCGGCCTGCACCCGGACATCGCGCGCAATCTGCTGACATACGGGTTTGCAGAAGAAGTGATAGAAAAAATCAGGATTGAATCCATCAAGGCGCAATTGGACGAGGCCGTCTTGAATCGCTTACACGCCCGATTGGAGGCGTAAGAAATTTACTCGTTGATTGATGTAATCATTTAGTCGTCATTGAAATGATGACGTGAGTTCGATGAGTGAATAGGTAAATGTCAACCATGTTAGCTACAGAGAAATCATCAATGGCGGCAGCGCCGCAGGATGCAGTCGCAGAGTGGGATATTGAGCGGATTCGTGAAGATTTCCCGGTGCTGCGCCAGACCGTTAACGGCAAGCCGCTTGTGTATCTTGATAACGCGGCCTCTTCGCAGGTTCCGCAGGTTGTCATTGACCGCGGCAGCACCTACCTTGAGCAGGAACACTCCAACATTCATAGGGGCGTGCATTATCTGAGCCAGCGCGCGACCACCGCTTATGAAGGCGCGAGAGAGAAGGTCAAGCGCTTTATCAATGCGCGCGATGCGAAAGAATGTATCTTCGTGCGCGGAGCGACAGAGGGCATTAACCTAGTGATGCACGGCTACGGTCGCAAGTTTGTGCAGGAGGGCGACGAGGTCATCATCTCCGCGATGGAGCATCACGCGAACATCGTTCCGTGGCAAATGCTCTGCGAAGAAAAGGGTGCTCGCCTGCGTGTGATTCCGATGAACGACGCGGGCGAACTCATCCTCGACGAGTACGATGCGCTTTTGAACGAGCGGACGAAGATCGTCGCCGTCACACACATCTCCAACGCGCTCGGCACGATTAATCCCGTCAAAGAAATCATCAGCCGCGCGCACGCGTACGGCGTGCCGGTTCTCATTGACGGCGCGCAGGGCATCGTTCATCTGCCGATTGACGTGCAAGACCTCGACTGCGATTTCTACGTCTTCTCCGGGCACAAGATGTTTGCGCCGACGGGCAGCGGCATCGTCTACGGCAAGGCCGAACTCCTCGAAAAGATGAACCCGTTTCAGGGCGGCGGCGACATGATTCGCACCGTCACTTTCGAGCGAACGACTTACGCGGGCCTGCCGAATAAGTTTGAAGCAGGCACACCCGCTATCGCTTCTCAAATCGGCCTCGGCGCTGCCATTGACTACCTGACGAGCATCGGGCGCGAGCAATCGGTTGCCTACGAGCAGCAGCTTCTGGATTACGCGACAGAGAGAATCGGAAGCATCGCGGGCGTGCGTATCATCGGCACGGCGCGCGAGAAGGCAAGCGTGCTATCGTTTGTGATTGACAACGTTCATCCGCACGACATCGGCACGATTCTCGACCAGGAGGGCATAGCGGTTCGCGCCGGACATCACTGCGCGCAACCCGTTATGCAACGCTTTAACCTGCCCGCGACCGCCCGCGCCTCGTTTGCCTTCTACAACACGAAGGAAGAGATAGACACGCTCGCGCGCACGATTGAGAAAGTTATCGAAATCTTTTCTTAGGGCTATAGATGATAGTTGATATGAAGCGACAAGCAAGTTTTCTTCTATCACTTATTATCTCTCGTTCATCACGTCTAACTTATGTCTGAACTAAGCGACCTCTACCAGCAGGTTATTCTCGACCACAATAAGAAGCCGCGCAATTTTCGCAGGCTTGAGGGAGCAAACCGCACCGCCGAAGGCTACAACCCGCTCTGCGGCGACCAGTTGATTGTCTACATGCAGCTTGAGGATGAAGTAGTGCAAGACATCAGCTTTGAGGGTTCGGGTTGCGCCATCTCGAAGGCCGCTGCCAGCATGATGACGCAGAGCATCAAGGGCAAGACGCGGCAGGAAGCCGAAACGTTGTTCAACGAATTTCACCGTATGGTGAGGGGCCAACTTGACGAGGAAGCGGAGGAGAATAATCTCGGCCGCCTGACGATTTTTTCGGGCGTGCGTGAGTTTCCGGCCCGCGTTAAGTGTGCCAGCCTTTCCTGGCACACGATGCACGCTGCGCTCAATAACGAGGGCGTAGTTTCCACTGAATGAAGGCTTGAATTTGGCGTTTGAAGCATCCGATTTCAGAATCCAGGCGGCTCATTAATAAAAATTTAGAAGAGGGAAGACGGTCGCGGGGCGGCCGTCTTTCTTTTGCCCTGCTGACAAAGTCGGCGGAGACGGGCATAATGCTTTCATCCGTGGAGCTATGGCCTTGATGATTAAGACAGTCGAGTTGCGCGAGATTCGTCTGCCGCTCGTACATTTTTTTGAGACCAGTTTTGGACGCACGACCGAAAGGCGCATCGTGCTCGTGCGCGTCCGTGATGCGGACGGCGCTGAAGGATGGGGAGAGTGCACGGCGGGCGAAGGGCCGTTCTACTGCGAAGAGTGGACAGAGAGCGCTTGGAGCACGCTCAAGGATTTTCTAGCGCCGGTGATTGTCAACCGTGAGGTTGAGCGCGCGGCAGACGTTTTCTCTTTGATGAAGGCCGTGCGCGGCAACCGTATGGCGAAGGCCGCGCTCGAAACTGCTTGCTGGGATCTGGAAGCGAGGCGCGCAGGCGTGCCTTTGTGGCGACACCTGGGCGGTGTGCGCGCGGAGATTCCCTGCGGAGTCTCTATCGGAATTCAAGACACAGCCGCCGCCCTGTTTGAGAAGATAGAACGCGAGTTGGCTGCCGGATACCAGCGCATTAAGATTAAAATTAAGCCGGGCTGGGATTTTGAGATTGTCGAACAGGTGCGCGCACGCTTCCCGCGTATACAGTTGATGGGCGATGCCAACTCTGCTTATACGCTCGATGATGCGTCGCTCTTTCGTGCGCTCGACGAGTTTGACTTGACGATGATTGAGCAGCCGTTGGCCCACGATGACATGCTTGACCACGCGAAGCTGCAAGCGCAATTGCGCACTCCCGTTTGCCTTGATGAATCAATACACTCGGCGGAGGATGCGCGCAAGGCCATCGAACTCAAGGCGTGCCGGATTATCAACGTCAAGCTGGGCCGCGTCGGCGGGCATACGGAAGCGCTGCGCGTTGAGCGTATCTGTCGTGAACAAAATATTCCAGTCTGGTGTGGCGGGATGCTGGAATCCGGCATCGGCCGCGCGCACAACATAGCGATGGCGACGCTCGCGGGTTTCACGCTGCCGGGCGATGTCTCGGCCAGCTCCCGCTACTGGCACGAAGACATCATCGAGCCGCCCGTGACCGTCACACAGCGCGGAACTATCGTCGCATCGGAATCGGCAGGAATCGGTTATCAGGTCAATCAAGCAAGAATCGAGACGCTGACAGTGAGAAAGGAAACGCTCTAAATCTAGAGAGATGTCTGTCACATTGAACAGGGCGCAGGTTGTGGCCTTCAGAGAAGAATTGCGGGCGCGCCGGAGCGAGATGCTGATGTTGACGCGGGCGCTGGTCGAAGCGGAATCGCCGTCGGGTGATGAAGAGGGAAGCCGTGCGGTCGTCGGGTTGTTGTCTGAGGCAGCGAGGGCGATTGAAGGTGTCGCTTCCGTCGAGTTGATTGAGAGCAAAGCGTACGGCGTTCATCTGCGCGTTCGCGTTTTTTCGGATGCGGCCGGTCAGGATGCAGGGTCGCTTTTGCTGTTGGGCCACACGGATACGGTTCACCCGCGCGGCTCGATAAGGGAGCGTCCGTGGCGTGTTGAAGATGGGCGCATTTATGGGCCAGGAATTTTTGATATGAAGGCGAATTGCGTTCTGGCGATAGAGGCTTTGCGCGCCTGCGCGACGCTTGAAGTGCGTCCGCAAAGACCCGTCGTGCTGCTGCTGACGTGCGATGAAGAGACGGGGAGCATGACGGGGCGCGCTCTCGTGGAAGAAGAGGCACGGCGCGCTGAAAGCGTGCTCGTGTTGGAGCCTCCGGCGAGGGGCGGACGCGTCAAGACGGCGCGCAAGGGCACGGGAATGTACACGCTTGAGGCGCACGGCGTGGCGGCCCACGCGGGGCTTGAGCCTGAGAAAGGGGCCAGCGCGATTCTCGAAATGGCACGACAGATAGAGCGTGTGCATGCTTTGAACGACGCGGCGCGCGGCGTCACGCTGACGGTCGGCGTCGTGCATGGAGGAACACGCTCGAACGTTGTCCCGGCGGAAGCGCGCGCCGAAATTGACGTGCGCTTCCGCACGGCTGAAGATGCCGGTCGTATTGAGGCGGCCATTCTTAATCTGCAACCTTTTGATGAGCGCGTGCGATTGACGGTGCGCGGCGGCATCAATCGTCCGCCGCTGGAACGCAACGCAAAGGTAGCTGCGCTCTACGAGCAGGCGCGCAATATCGCCGCCGCTCTCGATTTTGAACTGGGCGAAGCACAGGTCGGCGGAGCTTCGGACGGAAACTTTGTGACGGCCTTCGGCGTCGGCGTGCTCGACGGCCTCGGCATAGACGGCGACGGCGCACACGCAGTTCACGAGCACATCATCGTGGATGACATCGCGCGTCGCGGTGCGTTGATTGCCGGGCTGATAGCTTCACTTTAAGAAAGGTTTTAGATTTCAGGTTTCAAGTTTGAGAATTCGCAGCGTAACTTGAAATTTGAGATTTGAGATGTGAAACAAGAACATAATGAAACTCGCGACGTGGAATGTTAATTCTGTAACGGCAAGGCTGCCCTTGGTAACGAAGTGGCTGGCGGAGGCGCGGCCGGACGTTTTGTGTTTGCAGGAATTGAAATGCACGGATGAGAAGTTTCCTGTTGAAGCGTTTGCTGAACTGGGTTATCAGTCTGCCGCTTTCGGGCAGCGGACATATAACGGCGTGGCGATTATCTCGCGCGCAGAATGGACGGATGTGCAACGTGGGTTTCCAGACGACGAGGAGGGAGCGCATGCTCGCCTGCTGGCAGCGACCGTCGAGGGCGTGCGCGTCGTCAATGTTTATATTCCGAACGGAGCGTTTGTCGGCTCTGATAAGTATCGCTTCAAGCTCGAATGGATGAAGCGGCTGCGCGTTTTCTTCGATGCACACTATGACAGGGATGCGCAAGTTTTGCTCTGCGGTGATTTCAATGTTGCGCCGGAAGAGCGCGACGTTCACGACCCTGAATTATGGGAGGGGCGCATTCTTTTTAGCAGGCGTGAGCGCGCTGCTCTGAACGAGATTAAGGATTGGGGATTCGTTGATGCGTTTCGCCTGCACACGGAAGAGGGCGGCCATTTCTCCTGGTGGGATTACAGGCAAGGATCGTTTCGGCGTAACGCAGGATTGCGGATTGACCACATCTGGACTTCCGCCCCGCTCGCCGCGCGTTGCAAGGCATCTTGGATAGACAGGGAGCCACGTGCTTGGGAGCGACCGTCGGACCATACGCCGGTCGTAGCGGAGTTCGATTAACAGTATTCAGTTTTGAGTTTTTAGTTTCCAGTCAGCCCGACGAATTTAGAATTTGAGATTTGATGTTTCAGTAAATTTGAAATCTTAAACTGAAAACTGAGCAGAGGGAGAGAGATGAGCGAACGAAACAGGGAAGCTTTGATGTGGGCTGCGGCGGGCGCGGGGGCTTTGCTGGCTGTGCGCGCGGCAGCGAGGAAGTGGAGCGAGTATGACCTGCGCGGAAAGAGCGTGTTGATTACGGGTGGCTCGCGTGGGTTGGGGCTCGTGATGGCGCGCGAGTTTGCGAGCGAGGGCGCGAGGGTCACTATCTGCGCGCGCGATGCTGAAGAACTAGACCGCGCGCGTGCTGACCTTGCAGAGAGAGGCGCGCGCGTGCTGGCAGTGCCCTGCGATGTGACGGAGCGCACGCAGGTCGGCGAGATGGTAAACGTCGTGCGCGACCATTTCGGGCGGATTGATGTGCTGGTGAACAACGCAGGGGTGATTCAGGTTGGGCCAATCGAAGTGATGACGGTTGAGGACTACGAGGAAGCGATGCTGACTCACTTCTGGGGGCCGCTGTACGCGACGCTGGCTGTGCTGCCGGAGATGCGCAGCAGGCGCGACGGTCGCATCGTCAACATCTCTTCAATCGGCGGCAAGGTTAGTATTCCGCACCTGGTTCCGTATAGCGCCAGCAAGTTTGCGCTGGTTGGTTTATCGGAAGGGTTGCGCGCGGAGTTGAAGAAGGACGGTGTGGTTGTGACGACCGTCTGCCCCGGCTTGATGCGGACGGGCAGCCCGCGCAACGCGACCTTCAAGGGGCAGCATCGCGCAGAGTATGCGTGGTTCAGCATCAGCGATGCGCTGCCCATCTCTGCGATGAAAGCAGAGCGCGCCGCACGACAGATTATAGCGGCCTGCAAGCGCGGCGATGCGGAAGTCGTCCTTTCGATTCAGGCGGAGATAGTCGCAAAGTTTCACGGACTCTTTCCAGCGTTGACGGCAGATTTGCTGGGCCTCGTCAATTACCTGCTGCCGGGCGCGGGCGGCATCGGCAAGCGACGCGCGAAAGGCAAAGACAGCCAATCGAGTTGGTCGCCGTCTCTGTTGACTGTGCTGAACGAGAAGGCGGCCGCGCGGAATAACGAAATCAGCGAGCCGCAGCCGTGACGATGGGCAGGCGAGCACGTTAAATTTTTATGGCAGAACGAACGCGGGCGGCGCTGGCCGAATTGCTTCAGGAAAGAAACGAGTACCCGGAGCGGGCCGCTCAGATAGACGCACGGATTCGCGAAACTTTCAGCGAGACTCACGCCATCATGGTGATGGACATGTCCGGCTTCTCGCGGCTGACGGTTGCTTACGGAATCATACATTTTATGGCGATGATTCATCGTATGCAGCAGGTCGTTGCGCCTACGGTTGAAGAGCACGGCGGTGAGATTATCAAGTGGGAGGCGGATAATGTCTTCGCTGTTTTCGCGGAGGTGGAGAGAGCCATCGAAGCGGCCGTTGACATTATGAAGCGCTTCTCCGCCGCCAACACGATGCTGCCGGACGAGATGGACCTGTATGCCAAATTCGGCATCGGCTATGGTGAGACGTTGATTATCGAGCGGCAGGATTTATACGGCGGGGAAGTTAATCTCGCTTCAAAGCTCGGCGAAGATCTGGCACGGCGGGATGAAATTCTGTTAACTGAGTCGGCCTTTGGCCGCGTTGATGCGAGCATCAGACAATATGCGGAGGTACGGATGTCAATCTCTGGGTTGGAGTTTGTTGCGTATAAGGTGACAACGTGAGGCTTGCGTGGCGGCGTTAAAGTTTGAAGAACGGTTGCTCATGGAAAAAGAGCATTGGGGGAAAGAGTTTTGAGCAAGGAACAGAAGTGGCCCGACGCAATCTGGATTGTGCGACACGGCGAGAGCGCCGGTAATGTGGCGCGAGATGCAGCCGAGGCAGCAGGGAAGCCGGTGATAGAGATTGCCACGCGCGATGCAGACGTGCCGCTCTCGACGCTCGGCGAGCATCAGGCCACGGCGCTCGGTCGCTGGTTTGGACGGATGACGACGGAGCAGCAGCCCGAAGTCGTCCTGACATCGCCTTACCTGCGCGCACGCCGGACGGCGGAGTTAACGCTGGAAGCAGCAGGCATTGACACGAGTGATGTGTCCTTCGTCGTTGACGAACGGTTGCGCGAGAAAGAGTTTGGCATTCTTGACCGCTTGACGAAGGTCGGAATCAGAGAGAAGTATCCTGAGCAATCGGAGTTTTACCGTGTGCTCGGCAAGTTTTACTTTCGCCCGCCGGGCGGCGAAAGCTGGTGCGACATTATACTGCGCCTGCGCAGCGTGATAGACACGCTGACGCGCGACTACAGGCGCGAGCGCGTGTTGATTGTCAGCCATCAGGTCGTCGTCAACTGTTTCCGCTATCTGCTCGAACGGATGACGGAAGAACAAATCCTCGCCGCCGACCGTGCCGCAGAGATAGCCAACTGTTCCGTTACCTCCTACGAATTCGACCCCCTGCTTGGGAGACACGGCAAACTTGCGCCGCGTCTCTTCAACTTTGTCGCGCCACTTGAAGAGGCGGGCGAGCCAGTCACGAGTAAACCTGATGTCCCAGTCGCACCGAAATAAGAATGCGGGCCGGGGCACGGGCGCTGCGAGGCAGTTAAAAAGAGAACCTGCCAATTCCAAACCCTCGACCCCGGAATCCATTCTCCTCTCACCACGGGTGATGCGCGCGTGGGCTTTGCCGCAGCCGGATGAAGCGGGCGATAAGGAGGAGCGTGGGCGCGTGCTGGTGATTGGAGGCGCGCCGGAGATGCCGGGCGCTGTCATTCTCGCGGCGACGGCGGCTTTGCGCGCGGGCGCGGGCAAGGTTCAAATCGCAACGTGCCGTAGTATTTCGCAGACGGTTGGAGCAAGCGTGCCGGAGGCGCGCGTCTTCGCTTTGCCTGAGACGAAGGCTGGCGGCATCGCTGCTTCCGCTGCTCCAGCAATCGCGGAGCGCGCAAACGATGCGCAGGCTGTTCTGATAGGGCCGGGCATGTTGGATGAGAAAGCGATTGCGCGACTGTTGAAAAGTTTGCTGCCTCGCATTGATGGGCCAACATTGGTGCTGGACGCAGGCGCGCTTCTGTGCCTGACGGATAATGAGGGTTGTCTTAAAAAGCTTAACCAACGCGTCGTGCTGACGCCGCACGCAGGCGAAATGGCTGCGCTGACGGGAGTTGATAAAGAGAGGATTGAGGCCAACCCGGCCAATCTGGCGCAAGAGGCTGCACGAAAGCTGCGCGCGGTCATCGCCCTTAAGGGCAGGGAGACTTTTATCGCTGCACCGGCTGGTAAAAAGATTTATTGTAATCGCACGGGGAATGTCGGACTCGCCACTTCCGGCTCCGGCGACACTCTTTCGGGCATCATAGCGGGCCTGGCTGCGCGCGGCGCTCCTGCCTTGCAGGCGGCTGCATGGGGAGTTTATCTACACGGGCGCGCGGGCGACCGTCTGGCGCGCAAAATCGGTCGTCTCGGTTTTCTGGCGCGAGAGCTGCTGGCCGAAATACCGTCGCTGATGGCTGACGCTGGCGAACGGAAAAAGAGATGAGCGCGACAGGGATTGTCGCAGCAGAATTAGATTGCAACAGAATGAGAGCGGCGATTTTTAAGTGTCGCAGGCTTCCTTGTCGCTTAACCGTAGAGAAGCTTCATCACCTGCTCGAAAGAGAGTCCCTGCGTCTGTTCGTAGTGCCACCACTCCATCTTTGAGTAGTTCGGCCCCTTCGTCGTCCAACCTTTGTGGGCGGGGATGCGATGCCAGTTGTATTGTCCGGCGAGCGAAGTGAAATCCAGCACCCAGCCAGTGTACTTGAAGCCCCTGTAGTCGGAGACAGTCATGTTCGCGACGAGCGGCGAGCCGATAACGGGCATTTGTGCGACCGTCTTCAAGTAGAGGCGAAAGTATTGATGGCCGCCTTTGAGTTCGGGCTGGACCACGAAATAATTTACATCCTGACGGCAATCAAAAGCGTCGCCGCACTTATGGCGCGAGTAGAAGGCGACGCCGGGTTTGCTGGTTCTAAGACCGCGCGGACGCCACATATCAGCCAGCGTCGAGAGATAATCACGGCCAGACAGGCGCAGCGTCTCTCCGCGCAGCAGCGGGAAAGACTCGGCTGGCCCACCGACGCGTAGAAACGGTTTTCCGACCGAGACGTTCGACATCACTTCAAGTTTCGATGATGGTGGTTTTGGCAGCGGCGGCGGCATTCTGCATCTCCTTAAGGGGGTTGAGATTTGTATATGCCCTTTGCTCGATGGAAGTGCTAATCAATGATGGGAAAGCGATGGCCCATGTGCGCTTCGGATTCTATAACAGGACCAGTCTGCGTACAATGATTGCCAGCGTCTCTGCTCAGTCGTTTAACTTAATCTGTCGAACGGCGGCGCAGCCTGCCGGAAAGCATCTCGCTACAACTCAGGAATGGACCACTGACAGAGGCGCTGGAATCTGCGCTTCGGCCTCCGAGATGATCTGCGTTGTCTGGATAACAGTGTCCGGGTTGAGCGAGATTGAATTGATGCCGCGCTCAACCAGAAAACGCGCAAACTCAGGATAGTCGGATGGAGCCTGACCGCAGATGCCGATTTTCTTGCCCGCCCGCCGGGCAGCATCAATCGCATGTGCGACCATTCTTTCCACCGCGCCGTTGCGTTCATCGAAGAGATGGGCCACCATTTCGGAATCACGGTCGAGGCCCAAGGTCAACTGCGTCAGGTCGTTTGAACCGATAGAGTAGCCGTCGAAGATACGCAGGAATTCATCTGCGAAGATGACGTTGGCGGGCAACTCGCACATCACATAAATCTCCAGATCCTGCGCGCCCTGCTGTAGCCCGTACTCGTTCATCAAAGTGATGACGCGTTCGCCCTCTTCGACCGTGCGGCAGAAGGGAATCATCGCCTTGACGTTTGTCAGTCCCATCTCTTCGCGCACGCGCCTGAGCGCCATACATTCGAGCCGGAAACCTTCACGATAACGCTCGTCGTAGTAGCGCGACGCGCCACGAAAGCCGAGCATTGGGTTCTCTTCCGCTGGCTCAAACTGCCCGCCGCCAATCAATCGTGCATACTCGTTGGACTTGAAATCCGACATGCGGACGATGACGGGCTTCGGATAAAAGGCTGCGGCAATGCGCGCCACGCCTTCCGCCAGACAGCGCGTGAAATACTCGCGCGGCTCTTCTTCTCCGATGCGTCGCCTGATTTCGCGCACGTCATCCTCGCGTTCCAGCTTCGGATAACGGACGAGCGCCATCGGATGAATGCCGATGAGGTTGTTAATAATAAACTCAAGCCGCGCGAGGCCAACGCCGTCGTTCGGCAGAGAGGCGAGCGCGAAAGCATGGTCCGGGTCGCCAACAATCATCATTACGTTTGTGCGCGGGCGCTTCTGCTTGCCGACTGTGTGGCGCTCGACCATGAAATCAATCATGCCCTCGTAAACGTTGCCCTGCGCCCCTTCGGCACATGAAACAGTTACCTCCACACCAGATTCCAGCCGTTGCGTAGCGCTGCCTGTGCCGACGATACATGGCACACCGAGCTCGCGGCTGATGATGGCGCTATGGCAGGTGCGCCCGCCGCGGTCCGTGACGATGGCTGCGGCGAGCTTCATAATCGGCTCCCAGGCGGGGTCTGTCATGGAGGTGACGAGCACATCGCCTTTCTTGAAGTCGGTCAAATGGTCCGGGTCTGTGAGGACGTGTGCGCGCCCCTGTCCGATTTTTTCGCCGACGGCCTGGCCGCTCACGAGCGGTTCATCGTGCTTGCCGGTCAGGCGATAGTTCTCGATGTAGTTTTCGCGGTTGGTTGAGTGGACGGTTTCGGGTCTCGCCTGAAGAATGAAAAGCTCGCCGGTGCGTCCGTCCTTGGCCCACTCTATATCCATCGGCTGCGCGTGGCCGGCGCGTTCCGAATAGTGCTCTTCGATGATGCAGGCCCAGCGCGCCAGTTGTAAGACTTCGTAATCGTCAAGCGAGAAGCGCTGGCGCTGTGCTTCGACGACGGAGACTTCGCGCGTGCCCTTGTCGTCAAGCCCGTAAACCATCTTGACCTCTTTGCTGCCAAGCCTGCGGCTGACGATGGGCCGCGCGCCCTCAAGCAGCGTCGGCTTGAAGACGACCCATTCATCCGGCGTCGCCATGCCCTGAACGATTGCCTCGCCAAGACCCCAGGCCCCGTTGATGACGACCACATCGCGGAAGCCCGACTCTGTATCGAGCGTAAACATCACGCCCGAACACGCAAGGTCGCTGCGGACCATCGGCTGAACTCCGATGGAGAGCGCAACGCCGAAATGGTCGAAGCCGCGCTGAGCGCGATAAGAAATGGCACGGTCTGTCCAGAGGGATGCGAAACAGCGATGACATGCTTCAATGAGGCGTTGCTCCCCACGCACGTTCAGGAGCGTGTCCTGCTGTCCTGCAAACGAAGCGTCCGGCAAATCTTCGGCGGTGGCAGATGAACGCACGGCCACCTCGCACGTGCGTCGCGAGCGCTCACACAAACGCCTGTACGCTCCGAGAATAGCATCGTTGACTTCCGGCGGCAGCGGCGTATCGAGCATCAAAGCGCGTGCCTCTCGTCCGGCCTTGTTGAGTGCGCTCAGGTCGTTGTAGTCGAGAACATCAAGCAGTTCGCGCAGTCGCGTTCCGAGTCCATCGGTCGAGAGCAGGCGACGGTAGGCTTCGCTCGTCGTCGCAAAGCCGTCAACCGCACGCACGCCCCTCGGCACGAGAGTGCGAAACAACTCGCCGAGGCTCGCACACTTGCCCCCGACCAGCGCAACGTCTTCCGCTCCCACCTCGCTCAAATCGAGGACGAGCGGCTCTGCTTGGTTTCGACTCATCTTGGCCCTCAGAGTTATGTCAGATTCCTTCTCTCACAAAAAGGGCGAGGCGGGTTTATACCAGAACAATTATTGAGGCGTGCCGCTTTTTCATCTGCCCGCGTTAACGTCAATCGGCGGTCATCGTCTCCGGCTGGCGCGTCGTCAGCTCGCGCCACGTCAGCGGGCGGCTGCCGTCGTCGAGCCGCACCATCGAGATGCAGCCGGGCGAGGGGCAGACCAAGTAGCATAGATTGCAGCCGACGCATTCCGCTTCGTCAACGATGGGGAAGCGTTTGCCTTCAATCTCCGTGAAGGGAATGCACTGGTGCGCGCCGTCTTCGCAGGCGATGTGGCAGAGGTTGCATTGAATGCAAATCTTGTGGTCAATGCGGGCCACGGTTTTGTAATTGAGGTCAAGGTTGCCCCAGTCCGTGATGCGGCGGACGCTGTGGCCTATGATTTCGTTGACGCTCCTGAAGCCTTTTTCATCGAGGTAGTTAGAGAGGCCGTCAATCATATCCTCAACGATGCGGTAGCCGTAGTGCATGACGGCGGTGCAGACTTGCACGGTCGTCGCGCCGAGCAGTAGAAACTCGGTCGCGTCGCGCCATGTGGAGATGCCGCCGATGCCGCTGATGGGAATGCCAATTTCGGGGTCGCGCGCCAGTTCGGAGACCATGTTGAGAGCGATGGGCTTGACGGCCGGGCCGCAGTAGCCGCCGTGCGCGGCCATCCCGTTGACGTTCGGATGTGGAATCATGGTCTCAAGGTCAACGCCCATGACGGAGTTGATAGTATTGATGAGCGAGAGTGCGTCTGCGCCGCCGCGAACGGCCGCACGTCCGGGCGGCGTGATGCTCGTCACGTTCGGCGTCAGCTTGACGATGACGGGAAGGCGAGTCGCCTCTTTGACCCATTCAGTGACCATGCAGGTGTAGTCCGGCACCTGGCCCATCGCCGCACCCATGCCGCGCTCCGACATACCGTGCGGGCAGCCGAAGTTGAGTTCCACACCGTCCGCACCCGTGTCTTCTACCTTCTTCGCAATCTCGTGCCAAGCCTCGCGCTTTGATTCGACCATCAGCGAAATGATGAGCGCGTGCTTGGGATACTTGCGCTTGCATTCGCGTATCTCTTTGAGGTTAACTTCGAGCGGGCGGTCTGTGATGAGCTCTATGTTGTTGAGGCCCATCATGCGCTGTGGGCCCATGTCAACGGCGGCCAGCCGCGAACAGACGTTTCTAATCGGCTCGCCCAAGGTCTTCCAGACAGCGCCGCCCCATCCGGCGTCAAACGCGCGCTCGACCATCGAACCCATATTCGTCGGCGGCGCGGAGGCCAGCCAGAAGGGATTGGGTGATTTGATACCTGCGAAATTAACGGTTAAGTCTGCCATAATGTGCTCCGGCGTAAGCCTGCTAATCTTCTAGTAAGAAATTTGAAACTAAAACGGCGCGGTCAATCTCACTGTTAAGCGGCCACAGAGTGTCTTTGAGTTAATGCGCCTTAATGCCGCTGGTTTCTTCGTGCAAGGGAAGGCGCGCGCCCGCGAACTCCACCTTCTCGCCCGTCAGGCTCAGATGAATTCCCTGCGCGGCCAGCTTGCCAGCCTGCGAAGCGTCAACGGCCTCGCGCCCGCCGTTGACACAGTCGCCGCCCGCGAAATATTTCGGGTTGTCGGTCTGCATCGTTTCGGGATTAACGCGGAGGCGGCCAGCGTTGTCGAGTTCGACGCCCTGAATCTGTTCGAAAAATGAGCGCCGCTTTTGCTGGCCGAGCGCTTTGATAACCATCTGGACAGGAATCTCAAACTCCGAGCCGGGAACGGGCGCAGACGTGCGACGCCCCGAAGCATCAGCCTCGCCCAAGTCCATACGCACGCAGCGCAGCGCAGCCACGCGCGGCGTCTCGCTATCGCTCAGGATTGCGACCGGCGCGGTCTGCCACCAGAATTCGACCGCATCCTTTTTCGCCAACTCATACTCATATTCGTAGGCAGGCATCTCACGCTGAGAACGACGGTAAATCATCAGCACGCGCTCAGCACCGAGGCGCTTGGCCTGCGTGACGGCATCAATCGCCGTATTGCCCGCGCCGATGACGGCGACCGTGCGCCCGATGGGAATGTTGGCCCAGTCGCGCGTCTTGATACGCTCTATGAAATGGAGCGCATCGTAGACGCCCGGCAAATCTTCGCCCGGAATATTAAGGCGCGAAGTCTCGCCGAGTCCGACGCCGAGGAAAATCGAATCGTGTGCGGCCTCCAGATCGGCAAGCGAGATGTCGCGCCCGATTTCCGTGTTCAACTTAAACTCAACGCCCAGGCGTTCCGCCATCCGTGCTTCGTCAACTGAAACGCGCATGGGCATTTTGTATTCGGCCATCGCGTAGGTGTCCAATCCGCCCGCGAGCGGCCTGCGGTCATAGATTGTCACGCCGTAGCCGAGCCGCGCCAGATACGTCGCACAGGAAAGGCCGGCCGGGCCTGAGCCGATGATGCCGACTGTTTTGCCATTCGGCGCTCCGGCCTGAAACACGTCGCGCTCGCGGCTCATCACGTAGTCAGTCGCGTAGCGCTGCAAGCGCCCAATCTCGATGGGCTTGTCCATCAGCGTCTTTTCGACGCACGCTCCCTCGCACAATACATCAACCGGGCACACACGCGCGCAGGTCGCGCCAATCGGATTGGCATCAAAAATCACACGCGCCGACCCAACCAGATTGCCGCTCGCAATCTTCTTGATGAAGGCAGGCACGTCAATGTGCGTCGGGCAGGCGCGCGTGCACGGCGCGTCGTAGCAATAGACACAACGGTTCGCCTCAAAAATCGCGTCGGCTGCCGTCAGCGCCGGCGCAATCTCTCGAAAGTTGCGCTCTATCTGCTCAATACTAATGGGAGAATCGTGTCTGGTTGACATAAGAGATCGTCCGTTGTCCGTCGTCAGTTGTTTGGATAGCCAGGAAGAAAATAACCGGCGGCCAACAAATAACTATTCTTCAACAAGCTGTTCGTAGGATTCAGGTCTTCGGTCGCGGAAGAACTGCCACGTGTTGCGCACCTGCCGAATCATGTCAAGGTCGAGGTCTGCGACGACCAGGGCATCTTTGTCGCGCGGGGCTTCGGCTAAGAATTGTCCGCGCGGATCGCAGAAGTAGCTCTGGCCGTAGAATTCACCGATGTCCCAGGGCTGCTCGTGGCCGACGCGGTTGATTGCGCCGACGAAGTAGCCGTTGGCGACGGCGTGTGCGGGCTGTTCGAGTCGCCAGAGGTATTCGGAGAGTCCGGCGACGGTGGCCGACGGGTTGAAGACAATCTCCGCACCGTTGAGACCGAGGATGCGTGCGCCTTCTGGAAAGTGTCGGTCGTAGCAGATATAGACGCCGATGCGCGCGTAGGCCGTCTCGAATGTCGGGAAGCCGAGATTGCCGGGCTTGAAGTAGAATTTTTCCCAGAAGCCGGGCGCGACGTGCGGAATGTGATGCTTGCGATACTTGCCAAGGTATTTGCCGTCGGCATCAATCACGGCGGCCGTGTTGTAGTAGATGCCCGTAATCTCTTCCTCGTAAATCGGGACGACGATAACCATGCCGTGCTGCTTCGCAACCTCCTGCATGAGGCGCGTGGTCGGGCCGTCTGGAATTTTCTCGACCGCTTCATACCAGCGCGTCTCCTGCTCGGCGCAGAAGTAAGGCGTCGTGAAGACCTCCTGCATGCAGAGAATCTGCACGCCCTGACGCGCGGCGTCTTCAATCATCCTGAGATGCTTCTCGATATTGGCGCGCTTGATTTCTTCAATCGGCGCATCAGTTGGTCCGGCGTGGGTGGCCTGTATGAGGCCGCATTTAACTATCCGTGGCATTCTTCTCTTCCTATGTGTAGTTAAAGTTTCAGGCAGAAGAGCCTTCCGCCTGTGATTGTTTTAGCTGTTCGGCTTCGACGATTAACGATGCGTGCGGCGGAAATAGTTTCATCAGTGCATAGTGTGTAATGAACGAAGCGCCGAAGCCGACGAACCAAGCGTAATCATACAACGGCCTGAGCAATGGTACGATTAACCCGATCCATGCAAAGCCGCAGCCCGTCAGAGTCGCGGCCACCGCACGCCAGTTCCAGCCGCCCGTATAAGTATAAACGCCCTGCTTGCGATACAGGTCAGGCAGGACGAGTTGTTTCCTGCGCACCAGCCAGTAGTCTGCTATCAGCACACCTGCGATTGAACCCATCCCGCCTGAGTAACCGACCAGCCATCCGTCAATATAACGCGCCGGGTTTGCCAGCAATCGCCAGGGCTGCATCAGTATACCAATAATTCCCGTAATCAACCCGCCGGTGCTAAAAGATATCCAACGCGGGAAAGCGTTGGCGAAATCGTTGGCGGGCGAGACGACGTTGGCAGCGATGTTGACGGCGAGTGTGGCGACGACGACCGTAAACATAGAGATGGCGACAATCCACACCTGGTCAAACAACCCGACCAACTTCATAGGGTCCCAGAGTTGGTCAACGGCCTTGTCACGATAAATCACCATTGCGGCTGAAGTGATCATCACGCTCATCGCCGCAAAAATCGTCATCGTAGAGGGAAGGGCCACGGTCTGGCCGATGACCTGCTCGCGCTGGCTGCGGCCGAAGCGTGTAAAGTCAGGCATGTTGAGCGAGAGCGTGGCCCAGAAACCGACCATCGCCGTCAGCGACGGAATGAAGACCGGCCTGAACGCTGCCCAACTGTTGAGGCGGCCCGGGTCGTGCAGCAGGTAGCCGACGCCGCCTGCGCGCCACAGCGCCCATGCCAGCAGAATCGCCGTCATAATCAGCACAAACGGCGCGGCCCAATTTTCAACCTTACGCAGCAGGTCCATCCCGCGATAGATGATGTAGATGTTAAGCGCCCAGAAAATGAGAAAGGAGAACCACATCGTCGGCGGATAGCCGCCGACGGGGCCGCCGAGCAGGTTGGGCCAACCGGGAATGAGGGCGCTGAAGAAAGTGTTGAGCGCTTCGCCGCCGATCCATGCGTTGATGCCGAACCACCCGCAGGCGACTAATGCTCTCATCAGCGCAGGCAGATTAGAGCCGAGCGTGCCGTAGCTGGCTCTGGCAAAGACAGGAAAGGGAATGCCGTACTTTGTGCCGGGATGAGAGTTGAGCAGGATAGGGACGAGGACGATTGTGTTGCCCAGCAGGATTGTCAGCAGCGCTTGCCACCAGTTCATCCCGGCGCTAATCAGGCCGGACGAAAGCATGTAGGTCGGGATGCAGTGGGCCATGCTAATCCAGAGCGCCGCATAATTGTAGGTGGTCCAGTTACGCTTCGCGATTGGCACGGGAGCGAGGTCTTCATTGTAGAGCGGGCTGGAGCTGATTAACCCGTAGTCGCGCAACTCTACGCGCCCGTCCGCGTGCCGTATGACTTCTGAATCATTGATGGCAGCCACTATGCATCACCTCGCAAGCTCAAGTTTATTTGGGCGTGTTCCTGTTTTTATTCGCTTCGGCTTTATTGCTGTTGCTCTCTTTGGGCGTCGCACCCGCATTACTATTTTTGGAAACAGAGCCAGCGTTCTCCGGCTCAGGGCCGGGGCCGCCTGTTGGTGCGATGTTTGAGTTTGCGCGCTCGGGATTTTCAACAGCGTCGGGGTCTGTGTTGGCGTTCTCGTTGGAGTTTGCACCTCCGCCGCAGCCGTACCAGAAGAGAGTGACTGCCAGAAGCAGAAGCAAGGTTGAAGTTCGTCGCACTACAAAATCCTCCTTGAAGCGAAAGAGTAAACAAGCGGCAGGATTCAGGGCAGTCTACGGCTTAGGAAGCCTGTGATGGATAGCCCCAGAGCTTAGCCAGGGCAACCATGTCGCCGTTGAATTGATCGCGGTCTATGTTGCCGCTGACGCCCGCAACCGTGTGCGGCTCCGGCCCTAGGCCGTCGCCTGTGTATTGCCACATGGTCCACGTCGGCCAGTTAGCGGGAACTCTCGGCGTTGACCCATACTCCGAGAGCCAGAACCAGCAGTTAGCCAGCGTCGGGTTGTGGCTATTGCCAATCAGCCCGTCGAGGTAGCCAGCGCCGCCGTAAATCCCCGGCCAGCGGCCCGTCCTGCTCTGCACCTCGGTCACAAATTGCTCGACTTCGGCCAGCGTCATACTCGCGCCACTCGGATTCGTCTCTACATCGAGAGCGAGCAGATCGTTCGGCCCCGGATTGACGAACGAGAGGAAATGGTTGGCCTGCGCCACGCCATCGCCGCCCACAGCGAAATGATAAGCGCCCCACCAGAGACCTGCGGCGAGAGCCTGACTGCGGCGCGTGTGATATTCGGGGTCTGTCCAACTCGTGCCCTGCGTCGCCTTATGTATCACTCCGACGATGCCTGCGCTCTTAACGGTTTCAAAACTCTCGACAGCATTGAAGTGAGAAAGGTCTATGACGACATTAAGTGACATCTATTTTGCCTCCAAGTGAAGAGTTGCCCTTCTGTCTGGTGAAAACACTTTGCGCCGCGAGGGTTATGACCATACTGAAATTGAGAAAAAAGCTTACGCCGTCACGCACGTCCCACGCTTGAGAAACTGCCCGTCGCCCGGCTTGCCTTTATACTCGCCGTTCTCAATCACGACGCGACCGCGCGAGAGAACCGTCTCGACTACTCCCTTGATCGTCTTGCCTTCGTAAGCAGAATAGTCAACGTTCATGTGGTGCGTTGCGGCCGAGATTGTCTGCTCGCGTTCGGGGTCGAAGATAACGATGTCTGCGTCGGAGCCGACGGCGATTGTTCCTTTGCGCGGAAAGAGTCCAAACATCTTGGCCGCGGCCGTTGAAGTGATTTCGACGAAGCGGTTGAGACTCAAACGATTCTCCACGACGCCGCCGTTGTAGATGAGCGGCACGCGATGCTCCACGCCCGGCGCGCCGTTTGGAATCTTCGAGAAGTCATCCTTCCCCAACTCCTTCTGCTCCTTCATGCAGAAAGGGCAGTGGTCTGTGGAGACGACTTGCAGGTCGTCCGTCTTCAACCCCTTCCACAACTCCACCTGATTCCACTTCTCACGGAGCGGCGGCGTCATCACATACTTCGCGCCGTTAAAGCCCGGCTCTTCATAATTATCATACGAGAGGAAAAGATACTGCGGGCACGTCTCCGCGAAAGCCGGAAGCCCACGGTCGCGCGCCTCTCGAACCTGTTCGAGCGCGTCAGCACAAGAGAGATGAACGATATAAACGGGCGACTCTGCCATCTCAGCAATCGCGATTGCACGATGCACGCCCTCTGCCTCCGCACGCGTCGGCCTTGTCAGCGCGTGATACTTCGGCGCGGTTCTGCCTTGCTCAAGCGCACGCTTGATGATTTCGTTGATGACGACGCCGTTTTCCGCGTGCATACAAATTAGCCCGCCGCGCTCGCCTGCCGCAGACATCGCACGAAAAATCGTCGCATCGTCAACTAAAAAGACGCCCGGATAGGCCATGAACATCTTAAAGCTCGTCACGCCTTCATCCATCACCGTGTACATCTCTTCTATCTGCCTATCTTCCAGTTCGGTCGTGATGAGATGAAAGCCGTAGTCAATCGCCGTCTTGCCTTCAGCCTTCTTGTGCCAGTTATCAACGCCCTCAATCAGCGATTGACCCTTATACTGCACCGCGAAATCAATAATCGTCGTCGTCCCGCCATGCGCCGCAGCAATCGTGCCTGTGCGAAAATCATCCGACGCTTCAGTTCCGCCAAACGGAAACTCCATGTGCGTGTGCGGGTCAATCCCACCGGGAATCACAAGCTTCCCCGCCGCATCAATCACGCGGTCAGCCTCCATCTCAAGCTTCGCCCCGATGACCGAGACACGTCCGTCTTCAATCAACACGTCGGCCTTATAATCATCAACGGCGGTGATGATGCGTCCGTTACGAATTAGAGTTTTCATCTGACTGCTCCCGCGGCAAAAATAATATTCTGGCGATTTAGCAGCCAGAAATGTACATACCAGCGAACAAAAGATACGATGAATTAAGCACGGCTCTTAATGCGGCGCGCCGAACTCTTCATCCATTGCATTGACCAGTTGTGTGAAGCCAATGCTCTCCCAAGCGATACGGGCAACCTGAATGTGCTGCTGCCGCTCAGTCTCATCCTGCGCAAGGCGTGCTAAGCGGCGGTGCGCCCAACCAATAGAGTACGGCTCAGGAATCCGTCCATAGAGTTCCAGCGCATCCGAGAATAGCGTCTTCGCCTTACTTTCATCCCCCTCAGCCAGTGCGATGTCGCCGAGGCTCTTGATACAGTTAGCTTCACCTAATACATCGCCAATCTTCTGGTAAAGCGGTAGCGCCTGCTCAAAACGTTCTCGTGCTTCGTCATATTGTGAGCGTCGCAGCGCGATATTGCCGAGGCTCTTGATACAGTTGGCTTCGCCTAGCGCTTTGCCAATCTTCCGGTAGAGCGACAACGCTTGCTCAAAACGTTCTCGTGCATCATCGTACTGTGAGCGTCTCAGCGCGATGTCGCCGAGGCTCTGGATACAGTTAGCTTCACCTAATACATCGCCAATCTTCTGGTAAAGCGGTAGCGCCTGCTCAAAACGTTCTCGTGCTTCGTCGTATTGTGAGCGTTCCAGTGCGATGTCGCCGAGGCTCCTGATACAGTTAGCTTCACCTAATACATCGCCAATCTTCTGGTAAAGCGGTAGCGCCTGCTCAAAACGTTCTCGTGCGTCATCGTACTGTGAGCGTCGCAGCGCGATAGTGCCGAGGATCTGGATACAGTTGGCTTCGCCTAGCACGTTGCCAGACTGTTGATAGATTCTTAAAGCTTCTAATAGAGCGGATACCGCTTGATGGTAATTGTTTCTCCACAGAAGAATATCAGACAGGCTAGAAAGCGAATTGGCTAATTCTGTATTTTCTTCTCCAAAATGACGATACAGCTTGATAGCTTCTGTTAATGCCGACTCTGCTTCGTCCCAACGATAGCGAACAATGAATCCTAGTCCAGCACGGCGCAACAACCGCGCTAGTGATAGTTCCTTGCCGGATTGGCCGCGCAAGCGCTCTGCCTCTTGTAGAGCAAAATCAGGGTCAATCGCGCGGCCTTCAGACTGGGTTGTGTTATATGGCTGCGAAGACGAAGAACGATCCGATGGCGCAACAATATCCTCTGATGGCTCGATACGCACGACGAGCGTTCGCACAGACCAGAGGTCGGGAGCCATCTCGCGGAGTGTTATCTGCACCCACGGTGCACCGACGAACAACAGCGGGACGTTTAGTTGTTCGCGCAAGGGATTACGGTATTGATTCAGGCGAGCAGATGCTGTGCTCCATGCCGCTTCCCATTGCTTATATTCTTTGGAAATTTCGGGGACTGCCACCGCCATCCAGACCACTCCTGTATCTTCATCCGGCTGGAGCGAGAGCAGGCGAGCGGCCATCTCGTCTTTGAACTCCTCGGCGCTCTCGAACCTGACGGCAAGCAGCTTCTTGCGATAGGCCATCAGGTAACGCTCCAGTGCCTGACGACAGGCTTCGGCCCACTCCCCATCCGGTACGAGCAGGACGATAAACGCAAAGCCTTCGCCCGCCAAGTCAAAGTACATCAGAAGATTCTGCCAGTCGGGCGACGCCGCGATGTTAAGGCGCTGCGCCAGCGTTCCGGCCACAAATGTTTCAGACTCGATCATAGTGCGGCAGGATTATTAGGCAGCGGTTGGCCGGGCTGTACTACCTTGTTTTGCCTTTCAACTATTTTCGCTACCTCTTCACGAATCAACGGATGCGTGTCGTACCACTTTTCACCGTTCTTCAAATAGAGCACAAAGTGTGTGTCCAGAAAACGTGTCAGGCGGTTGACGCTTTCGGCAGTTGTGTCTGGCAGCCCGTGCTTGCGGTGCTCGCCAATCTGCAAGAGCCAACGCGCATCATCTACGGAAATGGACATAAAATCGCCCCGCACCGAGGTGATTGCTCCCTTGATGGCTTCCTGCGGAACGGGAAGCGCTCGGGCGCGCAGCAGCGTCTCGCGCAGCAGGCGCAGCATAATGCGTAAATCGCCGCCGCAGGTGGCGATTAACTCGTCGGCGGCGGTGAAAGGCTCACCGGGCTGGCAATTAAATACTTTTCGACAAGCATCTTCTCCGATGCGTTTCAACACTAGTTCGCGCAGGGCCTTCCAGCCGGGTTCGTAGCGAGTGCGTTCGGGGTCATTATTCCACAGCTTGATTGTCCAGAGCGTGTTGATGTCAACACCGGGCATCACAAATTCCAGCCACGGCGGCACGGTGTAAATGGCGTGAACGTAGGGCAGCGACAGCAGGTTAAGATGGCTGGCGAAGACGCGCTCTACACTGCGTAACACTTCCCGCTCATTGCTGAGCGAGCCGCGAAGTTGTTCCAGCGAATCGAAGATGAAAACGACCTGCTTCGTTTCGTCCCCCGACACTTGCTTGATGGCTTTAACGCCATCCTCGAAGAATTCGATAACTGAGGCGCGCAATTCACCAATGCGGTTCTGCATAAAGCGTTGCAGATTCTGGCGGAAAGATGGAGATTCCTTCAGCGCCAGCTTCAAGTCAATGCCGGCCTCGATTCCGCCGAGCAACTCTTTGGCCGGACTGTCGCCCTTCAGACTAACGTCAACTTCAGTGAGCTTGACGGTCGTTCGGGTGAGGTAGTTTTTCAGGCGGGTCCAGTAAGATTCATGAGCTAAGTTGACTGGCGCATCAAGCTGCTGTGTCCATGCTTCCAGCGCATCGCTGAACGCGCCTGCCAGCACAATAAGCAGGTCAGAAATGTCTATTTCCTCGGACGGATTAATATACTTAACCGCATTGGCGTATAGGACGACGTAGCCCTCTCGCTCCAACTGTCGTTGTAATCGGAATAGCTCCGTCGTTTTACCCGAACCACGAAAGCCGGAAAAGAGTTGCAGACTTTCTATATCACTAAACTCGACATATGTCTGTAAAAGCTGCACCGGGTCTTCGCAGCCGGGCTGTTCATAAATCGGCTGGTAAAGTTCTGCGTATTCCTCTGTTCCCGGCCTGAGCGGTTCGTCTATCAGGCGTTGGAAAACACTTTTGAGTAGTTGTCGTTCTTCAGGGGTCATAGGCGGTAATAGATTGGACTCTCCAGTTAATCTTGCTGTCAATTGTATCGGCAAATATCAGACATAGCAATTTACCTTTACCTTCAAAATACCGGGTAGTCTTACTCAACCTTTTATTTCCGCTAAAGCCTTCGTCAGCACGCTCAATATCGCTTAGACCGTACTCAGGGCTGCATCCAGCGCAACGATTAATTCATCCACAGTATCATTCGTTGAATTGAGCATCAGCCCTGTGCGAATCACGTTGGCGTAGAGTCCGCCTTTGCCGACGAGGACGCCGCGGCGTTTCGTTTCCTCGAAGACACGAAGGACGGCTTGCGGGTCGGGTTCTTTGGTTTCGCGGTCTTTGACGAGTTCGATGGCTTGCATGAGGCCGAGGCCGCGTACGTCTCCGATGACAGGGTATTTGTCTTTGAGTTCTTCGAGGCGCTGGCGGAAGTAAGCGCCAACGGTGGCGGCGTTGGTTTTCAAGTCTTCGTCTTCGATGAGCTTGATGACGGCAAGCGCAGCGGCCATCGAGACTGGATTGCCGCCGAAGGTTGAGAAGGTCAGGCCCGGATAAGCGTCTGCGACTTCGGGCGTGGCAGTCGTCATGCCGATGGGGACGCCGTTGCCCATGCCCTTCGCCGAGGTGATGATGTCGGGTTCGACGTTCCAGTGTTCGATGCCGAACCACTTGTCGCCTGTGCGTCCCCACCCGGTTTGCACTTCGTCTGCGATGAAGAGTCCGCCATGTTTTTTTGTAATCTCGACGGCGCGTTCAAAATAGCCGGGCGGCGGAACGATGAAGCCGCCGACGCCTAAGATAGGCTCGGCCATGAAGGCTGCTATCTCGCCTGTCGTGGTCGTCATAATCACGTCTTCGATGTCTTCGGCGCAGGCGAGACCGCATTCGAGGTAGGAGAGCTTGAGCGGGCAGCGATAGCAGTAGGGCGCGCGCGCGTGCACGATGCCTGCGACCTGCGCGGGCAATTGCCGCCAGGTTGAATGGCCGACCGCGGAAAGAGCAGTGGCGGAGCGCCCGCTGTAGCTGTGGCGCAGGACGACGATTTCGTGTCGGCCCGTGTAGAGCTTGGCTGCCATGATGGCCGTATCGTCGGCCTCAGTGCCGCTGTTGGTAAAGAAAGATTTTTTCAGGCGACCGGGCGTGATCTGATGCAGCTTCTCGGCAAGGTCTGCCTGCGGCTTGTTGGCATAGAGCGTGGAGGTATGCGAGATGGTCTTGACCTGCTCGATGATGGCCGCGTTGATTTTCGGGTTGGCGTGGCCGACGCTGACCGTGAGCACGCCGCCGAAGCAATCAAGATAACGATTGCCGGCGTCGTCCCAGACGTATTCGCCTTCGCCGCGCACGAGCGCGAGCGGCTCCTGATAGTAGGTGGCGACAGCAGGGAAGAGAAACTCCTTGTGCTTGTTGATCGTCTCGGACTGGCGTTGGCTTGTTTCAACTGTGCTCATTGAACGTTTCTCCATTGAAAGACATTTCTTTGTGATTCGCGTCTCTTATGACGCCGGCCGCGAGCGATACGCCCTGCTGTCGTTCTTCAGTTTGAAGAAGATGATATAGAAGACCCATGCGAAAATTAAAATCATCAGCCCGAAGCCATAGACACCACGCACGGCGCGGTTAATCTCTCTTGAGTAGATGTAACCCAGGACGGCGGGCAGAAGGCCGACGATGGCGAGCAGATACGTGCGCAAGACTCTTGCGGCAGAAAGAGGAATTTTTGCGAGAACTGTAAAATTTGAGGTCTGTCGCCCGTAGCTATTCTCCTGCGTTTCTGGCTGTATGACGTAGGCCGAGAGCGGGAAGATTGGCAGGAAAAGCGCGATGACCCAGCGCGTCGCCTGATACGTGCCGTCTGGAAGCTGACGGTAATCCAGCAGCGTTGTGCCGAAGCCGTTGAATGAATTGAAGGACGGGCGCGGCGCGCTCTGATGTTGAAACTTATCCGTCAGTTTTTTTAGCTCATCCATGCTCTGCTGAAAAAGCGCGGGTGCGAGCAACGCGCCGCAGTTTGCGCAGGCGGACTCGCCCGTGGGGTTGATGTTGGCAAAACTACATGAGGGACAAGCTACTGTTTTCATGCTGTCGAATGTTTCAACAAAATCAGGATGATGAGCCAAGAGCAAATAGGATGACGAAACGTGAGCACAACTCACTGCCGTGAGCGTCTCTCTCTTCTCAGCGTGCGAGCGCGGTGACAGAGAGAGTTTGAACGTCAATACAAATTACCCTCGCGCTTACGCCCTGTGTAATCCACATAGACGACCTTCAACTCCGTGTAAAAATCGAGCGCGGTCGAGCCTTGCTCGCGGTCGCCGATGCCAGTCGCTTTGATACCGCCGAAGGGAATGTGCGCTTCGCCGCCGGTGGTCGGAGAGTTGATGTGCGTCATGCCTGTCTCAATCTCATCAACGAAGCGGAAGATGCGCGCCGCGTCGTTAGTGAAAATGGATGACGAGAGGCCGTATTCGGAATCGTTGGCGGCCTGCATCGCCTCTTCGAAATCTTTGACGCGCAAGACCGAGAGCACAGGCCCGAAGATTTCCTCGCGGGCGATGCGCATGTCAGTCGTCACGCGGTCGAAGACGGTCGGGCGGACGAAGTAGCCACGGTCTAAGCCGTCGCCCTCTGCGCGCGTGCCGCCGCAGATGAGTTCAGCACCGTCTTCGCGGCCGATGTCTATGTAGCTCAGCACGGTCTTGAATTGACCCTCATCAACGCTTGGGCCCATCTCCGTCTGCGGGTCGTTGCCTGCGCCGATGCGCATTCCTTCGGCGCGACGCTTGATGCGTGCGACGAATTCGTCTGCGACATCGTTGACGACGACGGCGCGGCTCGTCGCCGTGCAGCGCTGGCCGGATGAGCCAAATGCGCCCTGCGCCGTTGATTCGACCGCAAGGTCAAGGTCTGCGTCTTCCAGTACGACGACAGGATTCTTGCCGCCCATCTCGCATTGAATTTTCGCGCCGCGCCGCGAGACCTGCTCGTAGAGCCGTATGCCGACATCGTTCGAGCCTGTGAAGGAGACGGCGCGCACGGCCTTGTGTCCGATAATCTCATCGCCCGCCTCCGAGCCGGAGCCGAGAATCAGATTCAGCACGCCCTTCGGAATACCTGCTTCCTCGAAAATCTCAACGATGCGAACGGCCGTCGCGGGCGTCAGGCTCGCTGGCTTGAAGACGACCGTGTTGCCTGCAACGAGCGCGGGCGCGATTTTCCAGATTGGAATCGCCACCGGGAAATTCCATGGTGTCACGCAGGCCACAACTCCGAGCGGCTGCTTGATGGTGTAAGCGAAATTCGAAGGCAGTTCGGATTGAATCGTCTCGCCGTTTAGGCGGCGCGCTTCGCCCGCGCAGAATTCCGTGACGTTAATGGAGCGTTGCAACTCGCCGCGCGATTCAGCGATGGTCTTGCCCTCTTCGCGCGTCAGCAGTTGGGCCAGATTCTCTTTCTCGTCTTCGAGCAGGCGTGCGGCGCGGGCAACGATGCGTCCGCGCGTAGGGGCGGGCGTAGAGCGCCAATCGCGGAAGGCTTCGCTCGCCGCCTCGACGGCGCTGCGCGCCTCTTCGCGCGTTGCCTGCCGGATTGTTCCGAGCACATCGTCCGTGTTTGCAGGATTAACGTTGTCAACAGTCCGCGACGAAGCGGACTCAACCCACTGGCCGTTGATGAAATTGCGATAGATAGTCATATAGAAAAAGTATGAAGGATGAACGCTCTCTCTGCGCGGAATCGTAAATCTTCGTCTTACTGTTAATCGCTCCGGCGCTCGCAGCGTTCGGCAATCTGGTAGCAAGAACGTCCGTTAATATATCATAGGCGTAAGATGACTGGTCAAAACTTATCAATCGCAGAAGGACAGGGCGAAGCACGCAGCGTTCGCGAACTGCTGGAAGAGCGCTCGCGGCTAACGCCCGACAAGGTGTTTCTTTTCTCGGAAGCGGACGGGCGCAAGTTTACCTATGCCGAGTTTGACGCTGCCGCCAACAGGACTGCGCGGCTGCTCGAAAGCAAAGGAATCGAGAAGGGCATGGTCGTCAGCCTTCTGCTGCCGAACAGCGCCGAATACCTTATCGCTTATTTTGCCTGCTTCAAGCTGGGCGCGCTAGCAGGCCCGGTCAATTCTCTACTCAAGCCGCAGGAGATGGCCTACGTTATCGCACATTCGGAAGCGCGAGCCTTGCTGGTGCATACGGAGTTTCTGCCGAAGATTGAGGAGGTGAGAAAGGAGCTGCCCGCGCTCCGTTCCGTCGTAGAGTTTGACGATGAACGAGAGGCGACTTCCGAATTCTCCGACGATAAACTGCCGCCGTGCGACATCGGAAGCAACGACGAAGCCATCATCATCTACACTTCAGGGACGACAGGGAAGCCGAAGGGCTGTCTGCTGACGCACGGCAACCTGCTCGCCAACGCGCGCCAGATTACCAGTTGGCTGAAATTCACGGAGCGTGACCGGCTGCTGATAGTGATGCCGCTCTTTCACGTCAACGCCGTGATGGTCGCAACGCTTGCTCCGCTCTACGCCAACGGCTCGACGGTCGTCACCCCCAAATTCTCCGTCAAGCGTTTCTGGCAAATCATCTCCGATTACCAGATAACTTCCTTCGGCTCGGTCGCGACGATGTTGAGCCTGCTCGCCAACACTTACACGGAAGGCGTGCCCGCCGGACTCAACACAAAGCAGTTGCGCTTTGCGCTGTGCGGCTCTGCGCCCGTGCCTGCCGAAGTCTTAAAACGTTTCGAGCAGACATTCGATTGTCTCGTCATCGAAGGCTACGGCATGTCTGAAACAACCTGTCGCTCGACGTTCAATCCGCCTGACGAGCGAAGGCGTCCGGGGTCTTGCGGCCTGCCCATCGGAAACGAGATGAAGATTGTTGACGAGGAAGGTTTGGAAGTGGCCGATGGGGAACTGGGCGAAATCGTGCTGCGCGGCGAGAATATCCTGAAAGGCTATTTTAAGAATCCCGAAGCGACCGCGGCGGCTTTTCGCGGCGGCTGGTTTCACACCGGCGACATAGGCTACAAAGACGCGGACGGCTTCTATTACATCGTTGACCGTAAGTCGGACATGATTATTCGCGGCGGCGAGAATATTTATCCGCGTGAAATTGATGAAGTGCTTTACAGCCACGGAGCTGTTGCTGCCGCTGCTACGGTTGGCGTGCCCGACCCTCTCTACGGCGAAGAGGTCATCGCCTTCGTCGTTCTCAAAGAGGGCGCGACGCTGACGGAGGATGAGCTTTTGAGTTTTTGTCGCGACCGTCTGGCGGATTACAAGTGTCCGAAGGCTGTGCGTTTCGTCGCGGACATTCCGAAGGGGCCGACAGGCAAGCTGCTCAAACGCGAGTTGGCAAGCATGTATAACAAAAATTCAGAGTTGAGCAGCACTTGAAAAAGCGACCGCCAGTTGGCGCAAAATATTGGCCTTAGCTTGCACGCTTGTTAAATCTTCCTAAAGATTTTTCTGGACCAGCCGCATAAAAGCAGGCGCTGTTGACAACCAGCCAGCGCTTTGCTTAAAGTTCCCGCCGTTTCGCTCAGATGGCACTTGACGCAAACGTTCCGCTCGCGTTCATCAGGGATGCACGCGAACGGCGCGCAGAGTCGTAATGTGGAAAGCTGAAAGTCTCAAAGGTGGAGAGCATCACCTGTTCCCCTCTTTCCGCTTCAAACGACTTTGCTCGTGCGTGTGCCGCCACAAATTTCCGTTTTCAACAAAGAGAGCGGCAGCAGGAGAATTCTGCCGCTTCCCACAACCTTCGAGGAAGGATAATTTATGAATCTTAAGAAAAACCGTTTCGCGAATATGCCGCTCGTCTTCGTCGGCCTGCTCCTGTTCTGCTGCGCTTCCGTCTCAGCGCAGGGCAATAAAACTCTGGTGGTGGACGACAATCTGGCGTGCCCCGGCGCGACATACAGCAGCATTCAGGCGGCCGTGGCCGCTGCGCCAGCGGGCGCGACCATCAACGTCTGCCCCGGTGTTTATAATGAACAGGTCAGGATTAATAAGCCCTTGACGGTGCGCGGCGTGGAGTTTGCCAATCAAAACGCGGCCATCGTTAAGCCCGCACCGGCCCTGCCCAATTCCACGGGCACAACATCCGGCATTCCGATTGCCGCCATCATCCTTGCAGAAAACGCCGCCAGGATTAATCTCGAAAATTTGACGGTTGACGGCGCGACAAACGGCATCAATGGCTGCGCGCCCGTTTTGGTCGGCGTCTACTACCGCAATGCTTCCGGCACCATGGATAGCCTCGCCGCCAGAAATGTTCGCCTGGGAACGGGCCTCGAAGGCTGCCAGAGCGGTCTGGGCATTCTGGTCCAGAGCAGCACAGGCAATGAATCGAAGGTGGACATCTTCAACAACAGCGTCCACGATTACCAGAAAAACGGCATCACTGCCAACGAAGCCGGAACGGATGTGTGGGTCAAAGGCAACGCCGTGACCGGCATCGGCCCGACCGCAGCCATCGCACAGAACGGCATTCAAATTGGCTTCGGAGCGAAAGGCCGCATCGAGGACAACTCCGTCATCAACCACATCTACTCACTCTGCGTCTCCGTTAGCGATTGCTCCTTCAGCGCCTCGAATATCATCATTCAGGACTCGAACGATGTTCGTGTGACGAAAAACAATGTCGGCAAGAGCCAGACCAACATCTTCGTCATCGGCAACGGCGCTGACGTTAAAGACAACACGGTCTTCGACACGGATGTCTTCGACGGCATCGCTCTCATCGGCGACAATAACAAGGTGCAGAACAACAGAATCTTCAACAGCGATGAGGCGGGTGTCTTCGTCATGGGCAACAATAACAAGGTCAAGACCAACACCATCAACGAAGCTCCCATCGGTATTCTGGAATTTGCGCCTAGCAGCGGCAACGACTTTAATCCGAACCGCTTCTTTAACACGGTCGTTAACATCGTCCCGGCAGCGCCGAGCGCCGCAGCGCCGTCCAACTCCCTGCAAAGAAGCGGAGCAAGCGACCGCGCTCCGGCCAGCACTATCCAGCCGTAAGGCTTTCAAGCATCTATTTCAACAAAAGCCCGGAAGAGAAAGGGCGGAAGGCTTTGAGCTTTCCGCCCTTTCCTGTTTCAAACGGGCACAGGTTGTTGTTTCTTCTAACAGGGAAAAGATAGTTTGCGCTAAACTATCATTACTTAAGCAGCGCGACGGAAAATAGTTTTCTCAAGCGTCTTGCGCGCGGCAATCGAGAGAGACGATGTTTACGATTCGCGAAGTCGAAGGCATGGGGCGGCAATGGGAATTGCCGGAAGGCGGACGCCTGACCATCGGCCGCGCGCCCGACAACGACATTCGCGTTGACGACCTGCGCGTCTCGCGTCGTCATGCTGTTATACGCTCGGCCTCTCAAGGCGTTGCTCTGCTGGCAAACGTCAGCAAAGGCAACATCGTGCGGGTCAACGAAATTGATGTCCGTGTTGATACGGGCGAGGCCCTGCTCAAAGACGGCGACCATTTTGCGGTAGCTTCGATTCGTTTCCTCATCACGCTCAAAGCTGAACCGCCCCTCAGCTACGCTGACGGCCCGCTTTCGATGAGCACGTCCATGTCTCCCGTAACATCGGGTTTCACTTCGCTCGTCACCAGCACGTTCACCTCCGGCTCGCGCAAAGTTGAGATTGAGGAGTTGAAACGGAAAGCAGAGATATTGGCCCAACTCTGCGAGATGAGCGCTGCGCTGGCCGCCGTCTTCGATACGGAGTCTATCCTTGAATACGCGACCGATGTCGTGATGCGTGCTATTCCGGCGGATTGCTGCGCGGCGCTGCTCCTTGAGCAGAGCGAGGCAGACCCGCGCTCCGTTAGCCTCCGTTTTCGTGATAACGCGAGCGCGCAGCAGCGTTCGATTAGCGGAACGGCCGTCCGCACGGCCATCGAACAGCGCGTGATGCTCACCTCGCATGATGTGCTTCAGGACGTGAAACTAAAGATGAGCGACAGCGTTGTGATGCAGAGCATTAGCTCTCTAGCCTGCGCGCCCTTGATGGGACGCGACGGAGTTTACGGAGCGCTCTACATTGACCGCCGCGTCACACCCGAAAAGTTTACAGACCTCGACACGCAACTTCTCGCAGCGGTCGCAGCACAGGCTGCAACAGCCGTCGAAGCCACACGCGCACACGACCGCCTGCAACGCGAAGCCCTTGCGCGCGCCGCCTTCGCACGCTTCATGCCCGAACACATCATTAAAGAGTTGGTTGATAATCCAGAAAAGTTTCAGCTTGGCGGCGTCAACAAACGTGTGACCGTGCTCTTCTGCGATGTGCGCGGCTTCACACGCCTCGCACAACATGCGCGGCCCGATACAATCGTTGACCTCCTTAACATACTCTTTACGGCAATTGCCGCCGAAATCTTCGCCTATCATGGAACGCTCAACAAGTATATCGGCGACGGTTTGATGGCGCTTTTCGGCGCACCGCTCGGAGGCGAGCACGATGCGGCCAATGCCGTCTCCGCAGCCATCGCCATGCAGCGCAGGGTGAAGGATGTCAACGAACAGTTGAAGGCGAAGAATCTACCCACCGTCCAACTAGGCATCGGTATCAATACTGGCGAAGCAA
The DNA here is from genome assembly GCA_036382855.1 of Pyrinomonadaceae bacterium. Classification (GTDB taxonomy): domain Bacteria; phylum Acidobacteriota; class Blastocatellia; order Pyrinomonadales; family Pyrinomonadaceae; genus DASVTR01. The sequence continues at coordinate 118,064 of DASVPO010000016.1, forward strand.
CAGTCGGCGTTATCGGCGCGCATCAACGCTCGGAATATACGGCCATCGGCAACACCGTCAACATCGCATCGCGCATCGAAGGCATTGCACAGCCCGGCCAGATTCTCGTCACGGCTGCGACCGCGCGTGAACTCAAAGACACTTTCATGCTCGACGCGCCGCAGGCAATCACAGTCAAACATATAGACGAACCCGTGCAGGTCTTCAGCGTCATCTACCCGCTGGAGGAAGACGGCCCAACCGGGTCAGTCACACCCGTTTGAGCTTATCTGTCATAATTGTTTTTTCGCCTGAGCAGGGAAGCCGAAATCAACTTCCGACAACGATGAAGGGGCGGCGATTTAATCTTAATCGCCGCCCCTTCATGTTAAATAGTGGATTGTCTGACGCCCGTAAAATGTCTGACGCCTGTAGAGCGTTTTAAGCTTGTCCCTGTCTCAGCTCGACGTTGTTCTGCCTGCCCGCTTTCAAACGGTCTGCAATCCATGCGCCGATTAACCAGAGCGCGCAGGCCGCAATCATAATGATGGAAAACCAGCGACCGTAAATGCCGTCGGGCGAGAAAGCCTCCGTCGCTTCGTGTATCGCATCGCTGTTGGGGAAGAGGCCGGATTCGGAAAATTCGTGGAACGAGTAGATAGCCACCTGCACCATGAACAGCAGTAGGAAGATGCCCGTTACCTGAAAGAAGCGCTTCATGTTGATGAGATGACTCATTCGCACCCATATCCACGCCAACGCAACGGCAGCCACCAATCCAAGGAGCGCGCCCAAGACCCACTGGCTCGTGTGCACCTGAATCAGCATCAGCGCCGTCTCCATCCCTTCGCGGCTAATCATTAAAACCGTGAACAGGAAGACGCCCAGAAAGGCCCTCAGGCGAGAGCCCGTTGACGAAGCCTGTTCGAGACGCCGCTCCATCCTCTTTTTAAGCTGTGGAGCCGTGCGCCACATGTGTATCACGAGCGAAGCGACCATGATGATTGCAACGACGCCGAGCACGCCTTCCCAGAATGATTGGTCTATGCCCGTGTTCAACAGATAACCGAGGGCGGCGCTGACGACGATGGAGGTTGCGACAGCCCAGTAGACAGCCACAGAGAGCCACTGCTGGCCCGTCTTGCGCAGGTAAGCGAGAATGACCGCGACAATCAGAAACGCTTCGAAGCCTTCGCGTAGAACGATGATAAAAGGTTGCAGCATGACAGAGTGCCTTTCAGGTAATGCATAACGCTTGAAGAATGGACTTTACAAGTTAAGAGACTAGAGAGTAGCCGACCACGCTCGAAAGAGAACGCAAGCAGGGCAGCCGTCTCACCACCGACTGCCGGAACATTATAGCCAAATCGAAATTAAATTTCAATTTCAAATTGGCAGAGTTGGAAAAGTGCAGCAGATGAAGAAGAGAAAATAAAATTGAGAGGCGTTATCTCTGTCCTGTAGGAATGATTGCGAGGTCGGCGCGGGCTTGGCCGAGCGGTGTGTTGGCGGTCAGGCGCAAGGGCAGGCGGCGGTTGTCTTCGCTGACCCAGAGACGCAGGCCCAGCTTGTCGCCCTGCTGGTCGTCGGTAGTCAGAGAGAGTTGGACGGCTGCTATCTTCTGCCCGCCGAGGTCAATCATCTCTCGCTTGACTGATGTGATGAAGAGAGTTCGAGGACGATTGTTAATCAAAATCGAGACGGCGTTTCGCTTTGGCGGTGTCAGGTTAAAAGAGCGCAGTGCATAGAGCACGGAGAGCATGTCGTGTGTTCCGACAGGAATCTCGATGCGCGTTCCTTTATCGGTCAGGATGTTGCCGCGGTCCTGGTCTATGGTGAGAATCTGATTGGTACGGTCGCGCCCTTCCTGCAAGTGAAGCTCTGTGCGGAAGGGAAGCAGCGTGTTGGGGTCAACGTAGGAATTGACCTGATCGTTGACGATGAAGAGCCTTAGAGAGGCTGTCGTCTGCGCCTTCATTCCAAGCTGTATGCCATCGCGGTTGAAATACTTCGCACGCCCGCGCACCTGCAAGGCGATTGTCCCGATGGGTTGAGGCGTATTGCCCAGATTGACGCTGAAGTTGAGTTGCTCTCCGGCGTTGAACGGCAGACCGGCGGGAAAAGCAGTGTTGCCAGGCCCTGTCACGACAACCGTTGAGGGCGGAATATTGACGGGCGGCGTGGCGACGCTGACGGTTGTTTGCGTGCTTGGCTCAGGCAGTTCAGAGCCGGCCAACTCCATGCGAATCTCGCCCGCAGGATGACGCGCCGTCAACAGCACGGGCACATGACGCTCATCATCGCTGAAATAGATGCGCACACGATAATCATTGACGGGTGAATTCTTCGGGCCGCGCAGGGTGGTGACAATGGTATTGAACGAGCCGACGTTGGTTTTAATTAACTGCCGACCCGTGACGCGCAGTTCGACTGCGTATTCGTCCATGTCGCTGCGCGCCGTGAAGTAGTAAACGGAGCCGGGTGTTAAGCCTAGCGTGCGCAGCCTGTAGATGGCTGAGAGAAAATCATATGTGCCGGGAAACTCTCCGAGCCTGAGCTTCGACGGAATCGCAGCCGTCCCGACCGGCTGGTTATACTCGCTTGAGCTATCGCTGGTGCGGCCACCCTCGCGTATGACCTGCTGCGTGCGGAAGGGCAGGCCGGAATTCGGGTCAATGTAAGAGACGTAATCGTTGTTGATGGAATAGAGCGCCGCGTTGACGACGCCTGTCGTCTCGACGTGTGCGCGCAGTTGCAGCGCTTCGCGATTAAAGAATGAGCCGCGTGCGGCGATGAGCAATTCGACGTGCGCGGCGTTGATGAAATTCGAGAACGTGACGTGATAAGTCAAACGCTCGCCGACGCGATAGGGCGACTGCGTGATGGAAGCGGCGTTGTCAGTCCCCGTGCGTTGAGCTTCGACAGGACTGAACGAGACGAGCGCCAGCAGTAGCAACAGAGTTGCGAGAGTCAACAGCGTGGATTTCAACAGTTCTTATCCTTTATCCCTATGAAATGAAAATGTCACTGCCGGGACGGACGCGCACGACGAGCGCGCTTTGCAAACAAATTCTACACGCCTTGCCGGCCGCGTAGTTCCGCATCCTTCACGCGGTCAATCAAATGGCTTCAAGCTCGGCCAGCCAGTCGCGGACGCGCACGCGGCCCGAAACGAGCGCCAGGTGGCCCTTGCCTTCCAGCAGTTTCAGGCGCGAGCGCGGGATAGCGCCCGCGATGATTTTCGCCGCACCCTCTGCATTGAGCAAACGGTCTTGCGTTCCGGCCACAACCAGCGTCGGCACAATGATGTCCTTCAAACGTTCTCGCAAGTCAGTGTCGCGAATAATACGCATCCGCGAGATGTAGCCTTCATAAGGTATAACGCGCGTGCGCTCATGACAGGCTCGCCTGTCTTCATCCGAGACTTCCGCGTCAAAGAGCGTGCCGGGAGATGTCAGCGTCCGATACGCTTTCATCACAGGATACGGCAAAAAGGAGAAGAGCGCGACACCCAGCTTGATTTTTGCCTGCTGTTCAAAGCGCGGAAAACTGTTGACGAGAATCATCCGCTCGAAATATTCGGGATGCGCGAGCGCCGCAGACATGAGTATCATTCCGCCGAAAGACTCGCCCAGCGCCGTCACGCGCTCAAAGCCTGCGTCTCTGATAATCCAGATTAAATCGTTGACGAGCGCGTCCATTTTGTAGCGACCTTGGCCGCGCAGAGGGAAAGTAATAACCGTATGGTCGCGCGCCAAGTCGTCAACCTGCTTGTAAAAGAGCTTGCCCGTTCCCTCAATCCCCGGAACATAGACGAACGCCGGGCCGCTCCCTTGCCTCTCATACTCAGGCTTAACCCTCGAATCAACGGAAAGAGGTTGCACCAGCATCGTCTTCAACCTTTAAGCAGCAGCGGGAGCGCCTTGCATCTCGTCTAAAATCTCGCGTGCGGCGGCAGCCGGGTCGCTTGCGTCCAGAATCGCACGCCCGACGACCAGATAATCCGCCCCGGCCCTGACGGCTTCGGCAGGCGTCGTCACGCGCTTCTGGTCGTGCGTCGCAGCGCCAATGGGACGCACACCCGGAGTCACTATCAAAAAGCCCTCGCGCTCCACTGTCGAACGCACAAGAGCGACTTCCTGCGGCGAAGCCACAACACCATCGAGCCCGCAACGCGCAGCCAGACGCGCCAGCTTCGCCACCTGCTCCTCCGGGCCAACTGTGACGCCAACCTCCGCGAGCGTTGCAGCATCTGCGCTCGTCAGCACCGTCACGGCGATAACGTGCGGCCTTGAAAGTCGCTCATGCTCGCACACTTCCGTTACAGCCGCCGTCGTTCGCTTCATCATCTCGCTGCCACCGGCAGCATGCACGTTGAAGATGGAGACGCCTAGGCGCGCGGCCTCGCGGCTGGCGGCGGCGACGGTGTTTGGAATGTCGTGGAACTTCAGATCCAGAAAGACCCTTGAGCCAGCCGCTACAATCTCACGCACGAAGTCAGGCCCGGCAGCGGTGAAAAGCTGTGAACCAATCTTAAACATCCCTGCCGTTTCGCGCAGCGCGCTAAAAAGCTCGCGCGCCTGCCGGGCGGTTTCTACATCGAGCGCAACGATGAGCCTGTTTTCGTCAGTCCGTTTCATTCGTGCAATCACACTCTGCCGTAAATTTTGTTTGCATCAGGCTGCTGCCAACTCTGCCGCACGGCAGCCAACGGCCTCGTCAAGAGAACGAAAGCCGTGCTGCTTTAACATCTCTTCCAGCCCTTCGTTAATCGCGCGCACGACGCCGACGCCCTCGTAAATGAATCCCGTATACAACTGTACGAGGCTCGCCCCTGCGCAGATTTTTTCCCACGCATCCACGGCGCTGAAAATTCCGCCCACACCAATAATCGCCAGCTTGCCGCCCGTCAAGCGATAAAGCGCGGCAATCATCTTGGTCGAACGCGCACGCAAAGGCAATCCGCTCAACCCGCCCGGCCCACATGCGGCGACTGTTTCTGCCGGTGTTCGCAAATTCGCGCGGCTGATTGTCGTATTCGTAGCGATGATGCCGTTGAGCCCGGCTTGCTGCGCGACATCAACGATGGCTTCCAGTTCGTTCATCTCCAAATCGGGAGCGACCTTGACCAAAAGCGGCACAGGCTCTCTGCGCGCGCGCCTGTGGGCCAACTCACGATTGCGCTCCTGCAACGCTTCGAGCAGAGCGGAAAGCGCACCGGCCTGCTGCAACTCACGAAGGCCCGGCGTGTTTGGCGAACTGACGTTGACGGCGACGTAATCTGCGTGCTCGTAAATCAACTCAAAGCTCGCCAGATAATCTTTAATCGCTTCCTCAAGCGGCACGACGCGGCTCTTCCCGATGTTGATGCCAAGTACACAGTCTGGGCGATGTTCGGCCAGTTGCGCGGCCAGCGCCGCCGCGCCATGATTATTGAATCCCTGCCGGTTAATCAACGCACCGTCAAGCGGCAGACGAAACAGACGCGGCCGCTCGTTGCCCGGCTGCGCACGATGCGTCACCGTGCCTGCTTCGATAAAGCCGAAGCCGAGCGCAGCCAGCGCCTTTGCGGCCGTCCCGTTCTTATCAAAGCCTGCGGCCAGGCCCACAGGGTTACGAAAAGACAGCCCGAAGCGTCGCAGTTCAACGCCGCTCGTGTGATTGAAACGACGCGCCGCCAGCCCGCGCATCCACTTTGCTCCGAGCGTGAGCTTAACAGTTCGAAGCGCCAACTCGTGCGCCGTTTCCGGCGGCAAGCGGAACAGCAAAGGTCGCAGGATAGAGCGATAGAGCATCGGCAACGAGCGGACGAAGGATTAAGCGACGACGAGCAAAGACGAATTCTAGCCTGTCACCCGTCACTTGTCACATACTGGTAGTTGTGTGATTATTCCCAAAACGGCTACAGTGACAGCACCCATAAGATTTCCGAAAAGCAGTCTTTTAATCACCTTATTGCACCCAACTTTTGCTGTCAGGAACCAATATATTTCCGAAATGGAAGCATAACGTTTCCGGCGGTACAGCCTTTTTCACTCTTATTCGTCTTAAAACTCTTTATCTCAACAAGATGCGATAAATGCACGCCGTAATTTCTCAATGGTGGAATTTGGCACCTGAAATTAACTTGCGACATTAAAGGAAACAATCGTCTCCTCTATAAGCCCTTCATTCATATTTCTCTTAATAAAAGTATGTGGCCCATCTGTAACCACGAATTCGCGCTCTTCACCGCTCTGGTAAGTGTGGGAAACGATTACTCCTACCAGATTTGGATATTCATTAAAGAGTTCTTCGAGCGGGGAGATAATCTCACTGTAACCATTAGAGAAAAAGAGCAAACTCCAGTCGGGGACATTGCTTCTTACTTTGACTTTCATTGTGGTTTTGCCTGTAAAGTCAAATCTGGCTACTAAGTCTATCCTTCAAGGACAAGTATTTCGAAATCGCGTTCAGCAGCTATCTCTATCACTCCGGCCTTGAATCCTGTCCTGAGTATGCTGCCACTCGGATTAAGGCATTTATTCAGGATACAAAGTACCGCTTTTCGGCCAGTTCAAAGGCTTTGTCTCCTTACTGATTTCCCACCTATCATTCTCGAAGCGGCAGATTGCGACTTGGATCGATTCATTGCCGTTATTAAGGAAATCTAGATAGGTAACGGCCTGCTCGGCCTTCTCAAAGACAGGCATCATCACCCCGTGAATAATATGTGCTGTTTTAACGAACACAATCATCGCCCAAGCGGAGCCACTGCTTCCCATGCACATATAAAAAGTTCTATCTATTACCGTGCCTTGAGAATCGAATCCGCACGAGATGAGTGGACGCACCATGTTAACGAACTCGCGGAAGAAGGGACGCGCACTTTTAAGGACTTCAGCCTTTGATTTGCGCCGGTTTTTCAAAAAGAACTTGCCGAGTATGTCATGCCCTACGAAATGCCCTGCGGGCGAAAGCGCGTAGCTGTAGCCGAGCATATTGAAGAGCGTGAGATGCGCCGCCTTGATCACCGAGACCATCATTGGAATCCGCACGTCCCTCGAAATTTCGATTTCCCAATGCTTTCCTTCTGCCGCTTTAACATCTGTCGGGTGCATTTTCAGCCCGAACGGAACCGAAAGATCTTTCCCTTCAAGCTTGATCTGAGTGAATTGTTCGGGAACTTGGCTGCCGCCGAAGAAGAACTCGACCGGTTCATTATCAAGTAATATTTTGGAGGAAAATCTCTTTGAGTGTTTCTTGTGGGTGAGGATTTCAAGCGGCGAAGGGTCTCTGAAAGTTTGGATGTCGATGAAATCTGCCTCGAATCTTGAGCCGTAAAAGCTATCAACATCTGCCCTCTGTACCGTACAAGCCCTCGCCGAGTCGGTGAATGCTTGGTTGATAATGTGCGCTTGGCAGAGAGGTGTCTCTTCATCCTTGAAGAGGATAGGGCAATAGAAATGTGCGAATGGCTCTCCTTTTATTCTGGTATAGTCTGCCCTTAGTTCTTCAACCTTAGTTTTTACAAAATCGTTCATTTATTAATCCACCCAATGTTTAATTAGCTTTTCCTATGAAATAATTAGCATCGGAACAGAAAACCGCCTGCAAATTCAAGTGTGACAGACTATAGAAAGTTCCTAATCTCAATTATCTATCCTTCACTTGAACTTGCTGAAAAATTCTTCATTAATGCGGTTAAGATAAGCGTTAGGGGAATATCTATCGGCGTATTTTCTCCCAAGATAATCCCCGAAATCCATTTCGTCGTCATCCGGATCAAGTCTCTTTTTTCTAAGCAGATCAAATAAAATTAAATCGCGCATGCCGAGAAGGTCTTCAAGTTCATCAATCGAGATAAGATGCCAATGGAAGTCCTTGGGCACATCAGCCTTGTCTTCACTGAATTTCTTCCAAATTTGGTCCCTCAATATTGAATTAGAGAGATAAGAACGGTCGTGGGTCACGATAATTCGCTCCACTTCTTTTATATGAGAAAGGTGCTTTAGTTCTTCATGCCTGCCGCTATGAATGGCCTGCTCAAAGGCCCACAACTGCTTTACGCCTTTCCCCACTGTTTTACTCAGATCTTGCTTGATGCTTTCCAGATCACCCCACGTTTTGGCATTGAGAAAGAGTCCCGATTGTTTCACTTCTATCAAGATGCCACGGTTACCTTGGACGACAATCCAATCCGTAGAGTCGAGATTATGCTTGCCATACTTAAGCTCAGGTAGAATATATTTCTCTCCAATTGCATCTTTGAGCAGTGCCCCGACGTACTCTTGAAAGACGTATCCGAAGCTCGTTCGAAAAATATTACTCTTCTCCGACCCCTTAAAGTAATCGCTAAGCTCAAAATAGAGCCCCCTCGTAACTCTTTCCAAGAGTAGCCGAGGTACAGGCAACAAATGGACAGGGAGGTGTCCGGGCTTCGGATTGCGATCCGTTCTGATAGCTGGATACCTTACGAGTGGATTAAATCTAAATTTATCATATAAGGGACCCGGCGCTTTTTTTAACTCAGCTTTAGATAGTTCCCTAAATTTCTTGTACCCACAAGAGACCCAATCAACGAATGCTTGCTGCTTGTCTCTCGTAAAAATATCTTTAATTCTTTCATCAGTAGTTAATTCATCTGGATATGTTCTGAAAAAGCCTGTGCGGGCGCGCATGGAGAAGGAAAAACACAGGACTAATATATCTTCTATACCCAAGCCAGAAATGCTTTCGATTGCCTTCTGGATTGGAACGGCCTTGGAGACTTCCGGCCACAAGTCCCGGTAGATCGCAAATATCCTTGGAAGAAGATTTCGGATCGGACGGCTGTAATCTAGTTGATTACTCACAAGGCGTATAAGGCATGAATCAGAGCTATGGCCTTTCTCGACTTCGATTGGATCCGGGATCCCCCAATACATATCAGCCGCCTTCAAAACGTCATTAGGGGTCATGACATATTTACGATAGTCATTCGAACTTTCGATCAGACGCATCGCAAGATAAGCCAAGACATAATCGGAGATTGGTATGCCCTGAATTCTCCGATAGGCTCCCTGCTGCCTAAAAAACCATTTATGCGACAATTCTCCGAGCAGCTTAAGGGCTTCGTGAAGCTGAAATCGCTTCAAAAAGCCCTCAATATCATCGGGCGAATATGATTTATTGCCTGCGGGCGAGTACGCTCCAAGGCCAATGCCACCAACGCTATATTCTTCTCTTTCCATCTATAAATAAGACCCAATCAATAAGTGTATTCTAATATTTGCAACTCCATGTTATCGCAAGACTAATACCCACGCTGGATTAGCGATGCTCTGAGATAATTGAACCATAAAATGCGTTAGCGGTAATAATATCTTGTCACTGACAGTCTAGTGCCGGAAGTGACATTCGCTACTAATATCATCTATTGAATATAATGAATTCTATCATCTGAGCCAGCGTTGTATTCCGTGACAACTAAAGGTGTGCATTGGATATGATTAAACCGGGCGTCAAGTTTTTCAAGCATGTGTTCTTGGATGTCGTTGATTATTCTAAGCGCACCATTGAGGCTCAAGCTCTTATTGTTACCGCATTGAATGCGATCATTCAGGCGGCACTGGAAAACCTCAAAATTAGTGAGCCAGAGCGTGTTTTGATACCTGCGGGGGACGGGCTTTGTATCGCATTACTAGGACCCGTCGAGAACTATGACCTTCATGTGCGCGTTGCATTAAGTATATTGCAACGACTCAATGCGCATAATGAACAGGCCAGTGAAAACGATAGATTTAAGGTACGGATTGGCATCAACCAGAATACAGACAATTTAGTCATCGACATCAACGGGAATCCCAACGTGGCCGGAAACGGAATTAATCTAGCCTCACGCATTATGGGATTGGCTGACGGCAATCAAATTCTTGTAAGTCAAGTAGTTCATGCTGAACTTTATAAGAGGGAAACATATCAAGGTAAATTGCGTGAACTGCCTTCAGTAAAAGTTAAGCATGGCGAGCCGGTGCAGGTTTCTCAGTATATTCAAGAAGATTTTTCCGGATTAGATTGTAACCTGCCGACAAAATGGCGCAGTGATTCACCAGATCAGAGCAGGGAAAATACTGAGGCAATCGACCACCCGGCACCTCCTACTGAAACTCTGAACCAACAAACACAGATTCAGGACGTAGACAAAGCCTTGACTGAGACTGAAACTCCGACGGCGAAAAGGCGGAGAGGTGAACAACAAATCGCAGAATCGGTAGATGCTTTGGCGAAGTCAGTAAATCGAGAAGATTTCGCACGTGGCACCAAATTGTCAGATGATCTGAATGACTTTGACTTGCTCAGATTACAGTTGATCACTTCCACTTGGCTCGCGACGCAGATTCCGAGCAGTATGCTCGGAATTCACGAAGCAAATCGTCTCTACTTACATAGAGAAAATTTACGACCAACCGGCCCGGAGTTTGTGTCATTGCTAAGGATGCTCATCAGCGATTATCTGGCCTACATTCCGGGATGGTACTGGTTCGATCGGTTCGAAGAGAAGGAGATCGAAACTGTAATCTTACATTTAGCTTTTACAGATTCCCACAATCCGGTCAGGCAGATGGCCTTTGATCTGCTTTCCTCTGCCCGTATTCCGTTGCCTGATGGAGCAAAAGAACGCATAGCTCGGACTGTTACCTCAGACTCTTCCCCACATGTTCGCAGGGCGGCGTTGTCTTACATCGGCAGTATGGGCGACCACACGTATCTACCTATTGTTGGCAGCGCGTTGGTTGATAGGGAGCGCACAGTTTCCTATCAAGCAAAGGTGAGCAAGTATCTATTGTTGGCTCGCATAGAGCCGGATCGCGCTCTAAGCGAGTTGCTAGGTGAAACAGGCGTAGAAATCGATGATGTCCTCAATGAGTTACTCCCTAAAGTAAGAGAAATCGAAAGCGCGACTTTGCTGAAAGCTTTAGCACACTCCGAGGAAAGGATTAGATATTTTGCGATCAAAGGATTGATACAGCACGGAAAGTTCACCGTTGAGTTAGCAATACCACGGAAAGAGGATAAATACGATCCGATCAAGGCTATAGTCTATCGATTTCTTATTGAACAGGGAGCGGAGACTGACGCTGAAACTATTGCCTACGACGTGCCTGATGATCATTTCCGCCGGATAGCCAGTCGAAGCTTAATCGTTCGACCTAGCCCGCCCATTGAGCGTGAACAAATCCTTTTAGAGTTCTATCGAAGGTACAGCTTTGATCAACTGGTACAGATGAGCGATTGGAATCAGGGCTCTGGACACGAAGCTTATCGCGCCCTCGCCCTTGAACATTTCCCGGAGTTCGGCGAGAGGCTTCGGGAAGACTTGCGAACAGATTTCGCCGCAGCCGCTGAAAGTTACTACCAGAGGGAGCTAGAGAAGTGGCAAAAGATCGCTGCTACACCAGTCAACCCCGCAAGCCTGAGCCCTCTGACTCAGTCAAAGCCAAGTCTTTGGTCGGCATTTTTACAAGAGCCTACCGCGCCGGTTGAATCAACACCAGAAAGTAGTGCCCAAAGCAGTGTGTCGTGGCATAAGGCTGGTTATCTAAAGGCGGCGTTGGCCGGGTTAACTCGCAATGGCTCTCCTGATGACCTTAAGTTCGGAAGAGAATTTCTTTCCCATAGTGATGACGATGTTCGGATAGAGGCCGTCAGAGTTATTCGACAATTTGGCAATTCGGAAGACATTCCAGAATTAATCAAGGTTGCCAAAAGCAGCAGTGGCCTTCTGCAAGAGCTTGCGGCTAAAGCCGCGCTTTCTCTCTCCGGTAATCATCGCGACCTTGCCGAAGAACTTTTAGCGACGGGAGATGAGGTATTGATAAGCCTGACCGTTACCGAATTGATCGCACATGGAGATAAGGAGGAGCTTGGGAATTTTCTAAGGCAGTATCTATACAGCGGTAATGAAAAGGTCAGAACTCGCGTCATGGTCTTCTTTGTTTTTCGCTATGATAAACAAGAATTAGAGAGCTTGCTGGCACAATATACTAGCGAAATAATTTATTATTACGATGTTGTTTGCTGCTTTGACAGATTTTTATATGCGCCGCCTCACCTAGTCACGTCATATCGCAAGTTTGTTGAGAGCGGTTTTTTTGATTTGCTTGCTAGCGATAGTGAGCCTTCAGGAAGTTGACTTGGAGCCATTGAAATGAGCGATAAATGCTGGATCTAATGAGCGATAAATGCTGGATCTGCGGAATAGCCGTTGACCCTTACTCGTGGGATCGCCCGAAGGGCGCACTCATTAAATGCCCTACCTGCGGAGAGTATCGGCTCTCGGAATACTTGGCGGCGCTTATGCTCCGTCCCCCCACTGACATTCGCACGAATTACATCGCCTCAGCCGCAATACGCGAACTCTACGAGAGTGGTACGGTGCCGTGGGTCGAAGACTTACAAAAGTTGAGGGAATCGGTGCGGATTCCTGACGGCCCGCTCGAATCCATTGACCGCATTCTGTTGTACGTGTACAGAAAGGCTCCCTCGGCGGTGGAGCACGTTAGACTTCACTTCCAAAACGACTATCCAATAGCGTACGCAAAAGACGCTGGCGAATTTGAATACTTCATCGAAAAGGCACAGGAGTTAGGGTACCTAGAACGGGGCACCGACATTAATCGAGTGCGGCTCGGAATAGACGGATGGAAGCGCGTTAGTGAGTTACGCCGGTACGAAGTTAAATCGAATCAGGCTTTCGTCGCTATGTGGTTCAACAAGGACCTTGATCTGGCTTGGTCGGAGGGGTTTAAGCCGGCCCTTGAGAAGACGGGATACTCGCCCTTGAGGATTGATCTTTCACAGCACAACGAAAAGATAGACGACAAAATCATCGCCGAGATCCGAAGGAGCGGACTCCTCGTGGCTGACTTCACGGGCCAAAGGGGCGGCGTCTACTTCGAGGCCGGTTTCGCGATGGGGTTGGGGAAGTCTGTTATCTGGACGTGCCGCGAAGATGATGTGGGGAAATTGCACTTCGACACGCGCCAGTACAATCATATCGTCTGGACGGATGCCTCTGATTTAAGGGAAAAATTGATGTTGCGCATTGAGGCCACTCTACCCAACAGATTTAACCAGAAAGGCTGAAGGAGCATTGGTCGTTCGTTAAGGTCAGTTAAAGGATCATCGCTTCTCTACGAAGGAGGCTATCTCTGTCTAAATTGGCGTAATCAATTCTCTATATATGTTTTAGAAAGTTTATTCAGCAAGGGAATCCATCAAACTAGCGATTTCTTTGATAGCATCATTGATTGTCATATTTTTCTCGACCCAAAATCCACCGTGTTTCCGATTACAAGATTCCAGAATCATTTCATATAGCTCTGTAAAATCACCCACTATTCGAGAGCTTTGCCTCTTATTAAACTCAAATGCCATCACCGAAGTTGGATCCCACAGCGCCACCAGTTCATTAGGAATCAGATAAAAGTTCAGTAATCGATCATCGAATTGCGATGGCAGCACGATTCTCCAACAGAGGCCAAGTTTGATTCCCGTCCTCTTGTGAAATCTAATTAAGAAGTCGAGCGACTTTATCCATTCTTGATCCGCAAGTGCTTTGTGTGGCTCGAACAAAACAAGAACTCTTAAGTATTTCACATACCGCAGATTGTACTTCGTAGCCAGTCTTTCAGAGGCTTCAATAATTTTTCTATGGTACTTTGAATTCCTCCAGACATCTGGATTCACGGTTTCCATTGTTGTGTCCGTGATAAATATTTTGCTTGATCTGTTACGCCTAGCAAGGGCGTCATTTGCCCTTTCATCAAAGTCTTTTATGAAGTTGTTAAAAACTCGGTCACCTATATCTTGGAGTTCAATTATGGCTCTCGGCATATAAGAAGCCCCCTCGGTCATGAGCCTCATATAAATTGATAAAGACATTAAATTTGCATCTTTATACTTCCCGACCCGGCTTAAATATTGCTGGAACATTTCTGGCATCTCGAAAACCTCATTCGTGCCTACAAACAACAGGTTATTCGAGTAAAAATCTTGTAGAAAGTGTATGAACTGCTGTCCAATTATCATAAGTAGGTCGAACGACGTTCCAAATTGATTGAAGATCCAATTCGACTTCTTAAATCTTGTGACTTCATCGATAAAATCAAAAACGTAATTAGAATCAACTCTTGACCCGTAACTCGATTTGAATTCCTGAAACAGTTGTTCGTCTGACAATCTCTTTTTTGTTGCTGCCCTGTTTGCCTTTGCAAAATCCTTGAACTTCTTTCTCTCGTCCCATGTCTCAGTGCGTACGAATGTCCAGACCGGAATATTCTTTTCCTGCGCAACCCTTAATTCTTTCCTCGTAACTGAAATAGGGGTTTTGCCGTTCATTTCGTAAGTGCCGCCGTACCTCTTATCAATCAACGCAATGACGAGATCACATTCCTTAAGCCTTTCCAAGCAAATGTCATAAGAATGTTTATTGCTCATTATTGGGAAATCAGGAGTCTCAGAGGAGTAAACCGTGAGCCCATAATCTCTTTCTAGGAGATGCTTGAGTGCTCCTCTAGCATCTTCCAAATCGAAGACCGTAGAGCTAATGAATATCTTAGGTTTTCTTTTTCTCATCTGCTGTCAGTGATCAGCGCAAAGAATCAACGCTTGTGCCAAAGTTGGAGTGAGAAGCTAACAAGTGTAAGGCTTTTGTTAACAGTAACGGGTAACGCAAAACGCGGGCACAGTATTCTACTTGAAGAAAGATGTCAACGCTCATAAGTGACTGGGCAAATTTACGTTTGCACGTTCTCACAGAGCAAGGCTCAAGCAAGTATTAGCTTTTCCCAATAGGCATCATATAAAGCAGTTCCGATGTTGGGGCAGCTTGGTTTATTCGGGGGCAAGTGTTCAGACTTCAAAAGAAGTGGACAGACGCCAGAGAGGCATACAAAGTCGTTATTGACAAATACAACTGTGCATACACATGGTATCCTCGCGGTTGGTTCTGGCGGACAGTCGAAGGCGCGGAGCGCGAGATTAAGAAACTGCCGTAATCACCTTTCTTGCTGACGGGCAGTACGCTCTCATCAGCCTGACATGGTAGCATCTGAGATTAAGGATTATTTCACAAGGCTGTAGAGAATACTCAACGTCAAAATGAGCTATTCTTCTAAGGTTTAGAAGTTATTCGCGCCCATAGATGTTGTATGATCAATGTAAGGAGCGTCGTGATGAGAGGAACGATCATAAGCCCGAAAAACTTCCGTACCTGACGGAAACTCATCGGCCAAGTTGGATAACTTTCTTTCGTTAGTTCATATTGTTTCTTAATTTCAGGAAGACGTTCAGCTTCTTTCTCAGGCTCCGCCCTCTGCAACTCTTCATCCAGTTTCCTTAGTTTGCTATCGCGGTACTCAATCATGGCCTTGTGAGGTACCCAGAGCCAGCCCCAAAGAAACATGGGGAAAAGCACGCACGCTGCAACGGCCATGTAAACCTCGCTCCGCCATAGAATAATTACAAACTTCTGATCATGATATGATAAAACCCTTCCTGCTGTGGCGAGTGAAACAAAAACCGCTAGAACGATTGCATACCTCAATAGCATGCGGCCTATCGGCCTAAACCCGCCCACACCATCTAGATGGAGGGGATTTACTTTTACAGCAAACAAGTTGAATAAGTGCTTCGTCGAAAACAAGGCCAAGCAGAATTTGATGAGTGTCACTAGATAGACATAATAGGGTACGGCATAAACAACGATGAGAGCCGCAGCCTCTAACCAAGGGGAGCGTTTGTGTGAATATGTAATTACACGATATATCCAAAACACAGCCACAAAGATAAGCCCCAGAACAAAAACAATCCGTCTGTCAATTCTCTTAACAACATCATTTTGAAAATCATCATAATCGTAATTGTCAGAGCACGAGTTCGCGATCACCTTATTACTCTTCAGGCCATTAAATAAATCAGCGATCCAGCGTGGCAGCAGAAAATAAACCAGCAATCCAAACGAGATAATCAAAAGCTTCCTGAGCGAAGTTAAGGCTTCGAGAGGTCGTTGAGCAGGCTCTTCTCTGAGAACATCAGCTATGAAAACAAACCCGGCGAATAGTACGTTGAGAATAACCGTAACAGTGATGCCCAACTTATCGTGAAGCAGCCTGAATACAAGATCTTTGCTTACAAGCTGCCCGCCTGACAACGCTAAGGCGCTATCCTCGTTTGTCGAGGTTGTTATTGAAGCTTCTGGTTGGTCACTAACATTACTCATATTAGGAGCTATCGACTTATCAGCCTGACGCTAGAATTGAGGCTCACAGCGACGCCGAGACTATCTAAATTCTTAATGAGAGATAGGCTGTAATTCGTTTACCCATGTCTCAAGGTTACAGGTGGGAGATTAATTCTGTTAGGCTCAGACTGTTT
The DNA here is from genome assembly GCA_036382855.1 of Pyrinomonadaceae bacterium. GTDB lineage: Bacteria > Acidobacteriota > Blastocatellia > Pyrinomonadales > Pyrinomonadaceae > DASVTR01. Next base: position 134,441 of record DASVPO010000016.1, read on the forward strand.
CAGCTATTCACCTGAATAAAGAAAATCCGATGCTGATCATATTATCGTTAGTGCCGATATTGTCTTTCGTGTGGACAGCATCGGAGGCATGGTAAAACTTGTATCCGACGGTTAGCGCCCGTTTTTTACCGGTAAAAATATCAAGTCCGCCGTCAAGGCTATAGGTGAAGTTCAAATTCCTACCTTCCAGTGGGACGCGCCGAGTGTAAACTATGAAGCCACCGCTAACACTAACAAAAGGCTTTACACGGGAGCGCCGCAAGTAGGAAACCTTCAGACCGCCGTAATTAATGCCCGCGCCGTACACGTTGCCTTTAGTCCCTCGTCCGTTCTCCTGATCGAATACAACTTGTATAGGGATGATGTCCACAACATACTCCAAAGTGCCCAACTGATTCGTACCCATAATTCTTCCATATCTGAGTCCCAACATTGCGATTGGCCTGTATGTGCTCCCGATGAGCGTCGGAGCATCAAACGAGCCCGCGCCCCAGATGGCAAATTCATTATCCCCCCTCAGAAGCCTATAATTACTGTCTCTTGAGTTGCCACTTTGGGCGGCTGAGATAGACTCAACGTTGGACACTTGTGCGCGAACCTCTACCGAGTTCAAAGCTAGGAAGATCAAGAAGCAGAGCAAAGCCTGCAATACGATTCGAGCTAGGAGCGAACAACCAACAAAGGCTCTTATCTTTTCATATTTCGCTTCATCCATCATTAAGTAGCTTTAGTGGCGGAATACTATGAAAACCGAGGAATACCTATTTTGGCGGTCTAACACATCTCATGATTGATTTTTACCGCTCAGCGGGTATGAGGCCAATGAGCAAAGGTTCTAATTAGCAGGATACGCAAGGATCAGACGTAGGCAGAATATTCTCGCTTGAGATGAATGTCAATAATCGTGTACAGGTTGCAAGTAATAACTAACCATATAAGACTGGTATCATCTATAGCTATCTTATGATATTTCCCTTACAGGAAGTTGGCTTATAATTTCAATCCTTAATCCTTAAGGAGGAGATCCGTATGAGGCTCGCATTGCATGTGACATGTGCCTTATTGGCACTAATAGTAGCGTTGGCTAGCTGCTCACAGCCGACAACACAAGGCAATAATGTTAAAGCTCAATTTACGCCGAGCCAAGCTAACCAAGCGAACGAACCGAATGTAGCTGATACAGATTCTATTAATGATTCGAATTTGCAAACTAAACTCCGCTCACTTCCCGAAATAATAAGAGGCGTGACACTTCAGGACGTTCAGCGAGTGGCTGACGCCAACGATAAAGAGCAAAAAAAATATAACGACATGCTGAGCCAGATAGTTTATGCGCTTCAACATCACTCAGATAAAAAGCCTAGCGATACGAGTATCTGGCCGATGGCGAGAATCGTGTTCGATCTTGTAGATGACAAATTACCCACGGATGACACACATCAACGCAACTACTTGAACGCCGATAATTATCTTGACCTCGTCACAAAACTCCATAATGAATCTGCGAGGAGCTTTGTAATGGGACAGATCATGGATTCACAGGCGCTGGAGAAGTGTAGTGCAAAATGTTATGAGCAAAGAACCTCACACTATCTTGATAAATTAGGCGACTTTGTCGATGTGTGGGAAGTGGGAAATGAAGTTAACGGGGAGTGGGCCGGAGAAATACCGGATGTCGTTGAAAAGATAAAGATTGCTAATAAATTGGTCAAAGATAAAGAAGGGAGAACGGCGCTCACCCTGTTTTACAATACTCCATGCCATCCCTCCGCCAATAATGAGATGTTCAAGTGGGTTAATGATCACCATGAAGAGCTATTGAAAATGAAATTTAATTATATCCTAATCAGCTATTGGGAGGATGAGAAAGACTGTCCCGGCTTTGACGGCCCGCAACCTGATTGGGGAGATGTTTTTAGAAAGCTTGGGTCGTTGTTCCCCGACACTAAAATCGGTTTCGGGGAATGTGGATCAAGAAAGCGGAAAAATCAGATTAAATATATAGACAGATATTACCGAATTGTTCATCCACAGGTACTACGCGCTCTGCCTGAGAACATTAAACGTAACTATATCGGCGGCTACTTTTGGTGGTACTACAGGGAGGATATGGTGCCTTGGAAAGACGGTCGGAATAAACTGTGGAAAGCTTTGGACAGTGCATTTCAAAGTTGGTGATTACATTTAATTACTGGCGGGGGAAGTGACATCCACTTTTGTGGATTCCTAAAACGTCCAATATTCCTCATGCAACATATATTTCAAATCTGCCCCGCATTTCAATCGGTCTAGGTGCGCTTGAGTAGCGAATTTTCAATAGGAAAGAGCCTGAGAACACATAATCTTTCAGAAACCCTTCGGCCAGAGTTTCAGTGTCGCACATAAGGTTAATCGGGAGCGTCACCTCCGCCCCCCTCGTGAAATCGAAGACCCTCTCACCTGCCGGAACGATCAGACGTCGGCTTGCCGTGAAAACTGTCGGCGTATTCTGGTCAGTGGACACCACACTGTCATTGCTTATCACCTCAAACTGAGCCATGCCTATTTTTTCGTTCAATCTTTGTAGCGATATGAATGGCACGCGTGATTTTAAGTAAGCGACCATCTGATTATTTTCATTTCTCTCAATAGCACCTTCTGTGATCGTCAGAGTCAGTTCGTTCAATGAAGCTATGTTCCAGTTGTTTTGGGTATATTCAATATAGCCGCTCACGACCCGTACCATTGAGCGCAGTCCGGGACCGAGCGGCTTGCCAACATCAAGCACTTGGATCGGCCAATCACGGCGAATCGACGCTGGCGAAAGCAGGTTCTCGATAACGCCAAATTTTTCATTGAATTCATTGTATGGAACGGTAAGAAGGGGACCAACTTCAGGGCTTTGATTCGTTTGGTAAACTCTTAATTCATGGCCGTTGCAAACGCAAAAATAGACAGCGCGAATCTCTCCATGAATGGCATAAGAATACGCCTGTTCGATGTCGTCCAGACTAATCTCGGCGCTCGGCGGCTTGGCTTCAATTACCCACCTGATAGAGCCGTCCACTTCACAGATATAATCGGCCCTGCCACGTAGCGGACGATCATTCTTAGGGTCTTTCCTGCCCAAATAAACTCTGTCGTACCGTAGCGACTGCTCTCTGATTATGTTATTTGAAGTCCCCGCTCCGTAGCTTAACTGACGGAGAAGAGGCGCAATAATCTCTTCCCGAACGTCAGCTTCGCTCCACTTCTGAAAATCTTTTGGCTCGAAGATCACTATTACTGGCTCCCGGCTATGAAATATTAAGCTGCCTTCGCTGAAACCTAATACCTACTTCGGCCATTTTATCCGGATGGTCAGCGAACGTTACGGCCTGACAGGAGATTGTCCAGAGACAGAACTTAATTTAATCAGCCTGCTTATTCTAAAACTAAATCTTTATTAATTTTTCTTGGGAACAACTTGTTCAGCGCGGAGCGAGGCAAGGAGCCGCTCAGCCAGCTTACGCATTAGAGGATCTGAGGTTAGCTGAACCACCTTGGTAAGATCAAAGATAGCCTTCTTGTTATCCTTTTTTACCATATAAACCGTGCTACGTAATAGATAAGCATCAACGTACTTTGGGTTAATAATAATTACCTGACTGAGGATTTCTATTGATTGATCAACCTCGCCTCTTAAGAAGTACAGGAAACCTAAATCATGGTAAGCTACGGCAAACGAGGGGTCGAACTTGATTGCTAACTTAAAGTCGTCTATTGCTCGCTGAAAATCCTTATTAGCCTTATAGGCAACACCACGAAAATAATATGCCTCAGCAAATTCAGGCATAAGTTCTATGGCTTTATTATAATCAGAGAACGCCTCAACAAATTTCTCTTGGCGAAAATAATCGAAGCCACGATATAGAAAACTAAATCCGCGCTTCGAGTTAAGTTCTATCGATTTGTCGTAATCTTTTTGTGCCTTACCATATTCCTCCCTTGTCGAGTAAAATCTTCCCCGACTTTCATAGATTTCTGCGTCGTTGGGATCAAGTTCTATGGCCCTTTCAAAGTTCTCGATTGCCTCCTTCACATCGCCGTTATAGCCGTATGCTTTTCCGAGGTCGTGATAAATCCGAGCATCATTTAATCCTAATTCTATCGCTTTTTTGTAGTTAGATATTGCTGATGGCTTGTCACCCTTTTGAAAATATATCTCTCCAAGTATCCGATAAGGGAGAGGACTTTGAGGTGCTAGCTCGATTGCTCGTCTTACTTCTGTAATGGCTAATTCATAAAGCTCTTTCTTTAGATAAGCGGCTCCCCGACCAAGGATTAATGGGAAATGCAAAAAGGGGGGAATGTCTGACTCAATAAGCTTGCTAAAGCAAGAGATCAAACCATCCCAATCACCTTTCAAACTGGCTAAGGAACCTTGATATAAAAGTAATGTCCTATCATCAGGGTTCGACTTTGCGAGCCTGATGGCCGTTTCATAATCGGCAATCGCACTTTTTAGATCATCTTTCTCTATATAGATTCCTGCGCGACTTGAGTACACATGTGGTTCGTCAGGAGCTAGTTCAATCGCTTTCTTGCAATTAGCCAAAGCGGTGTCAAGTTCATTATTTGTCACATAAGCACTACATTTAAGCGAATACACCGTAGAAGCAAGGTGATGCAGTTTAGCTGCCTGCTCCAAATCTTCGAAAACCTGATCAGGGACCTTACGCATACCAAACGATGACTGCATTAGCCGCGCACCGCCCCGGAAAAAGTAAGCGGCGGCAGGATCTACCATCTTTTCGGGGACATTAGACCGATTTATAGCTTTAGTGAATAGATCAATACTATCGGAGAAATTACCTTCTTCGAGATTAATAAAGCCTAAAGTAAAGAACGTAAGATAGGCCATCTCCCTACTTAGGCGAATCTCAAATTTGAAAAAATCGGCGAGGTGTAAATCCAGAGTCTGTTTTTCACTCACGAAGATAAGGCCAAGGTGCTTTCGCAGCGCCTGAAAATGGACGCTTACCTTAACTTGACCTTGTTGTAGAACGTCGTACCACCCCCATAGAAATATATCAGCGTTGTATTCCTTCCCCTTTTCGGCTGCCCATTCTCTGCCTTGCGCTCTAGTAATGGGCTCGTCTAAATGTACAATTTCAACATTGTCATATCTTCGCGTGGCATCCTTTAATTCCTCTATGATTGTGTCAGTCACATTCGAAGCCTTAATTTCAGGACCTTGAAAGTTTGCGATTAAGATAGTTGTTTTATAAATATTACCGCTATTCTGTATCTCCAAATTCTCTGAACGCTTGCGTAAATCAATGAGCGCCTGAATTGTCCTAGTGCCGGCTCCGAGCTTACGAAGATTCTCAAGAATGAAATCGGTCGGCTTAAAAGTGATCCCGTTCAAACGAATTTCTGCGGCAATAGCTTGATCTTTGGCTAACGCATTTTCCTGATTAGTGGTGGGGTTCCTAATCAATCTCTCTAGTTTGGTAAGAGTTAATGGCTTTTGCTGTTGTTGAGGTTCTTGTCTCCTGATATTGGGGATACTTTGAGACAGAGTATGGCTTCGCGGGACAATAAGGAGCAATAAAAGAGTGAGGAGGACAAATAACGTTTTCATGTACACAATTATAATACACTGCTGAACCCGCGCACATGTTCTATTTGTCGGCGATGCTTACATGCTGAAAAACTCGCTATTTAGATTAAGAGTTTCGGGATTGCTTGATAAGCTACCCAATTTCAAATCCCCCTTTATCGATCTCTGTTAGGAAGAGATTGCTTCATGCCGAGCGAGTCAAGGATTTGCTCGGCCTTCTTACGGATTTGAAGATCGGATGTTAGTTGCAGCACCTTTGTTAAATCGGAAGTGGCGCTTTTATGATCTGATTTAACGACGTAAGCCTTGCCACGGGAAAGATAAGCATCCACGTAATTAGGAGAAATCTTAATCGCTTGGCTGTACTCATTTATTGCTTGATCATAGTTACCTTTTCGGCTGTAAAGCTCACCCCGATAGAAGTGAGCCAAAGCATATTTCGAGTCGAATTTGGCTGCTAAACCGTAATCATCTAATGCCCGATCTAATTCACCTTTAGCCTCGTAAGTAAGGCCACGAAAAAAGTGTATTTGGGCATTTTGAGGAATTAATTCTATAGCTTTTCCATAATCAGATAACGCTCTCTCGAAATCACCCTTACGATAATAAGCATAGCCACGTAAGAAATAGTTATGGCCTGCATTGGGATCAAGACTGATTAATTTATTGTAATCTCCTATTACTTTATCAAAGTCATTTCTCTGCGTGTAAAGGAACACGCGAGATTCATACGCTTCTTTATATTCCGGATCAATTATTATTGCTTTCGAATAACTGTCGATGGCTTTGCTAATATCTTTTTTGGCTTTATACGCATCTCCAAGATCTACATAGATTTCAGCTTCGTTCAATCCAAGGTCAATAGCCCGTCTGTAGTTGGATATTGCTAAGTTCAAGTCACCCTTATTGTAAAAGGCGCTTCCGAGCAGCCAATATGCTACAGGGCTTTGAGGAGTCATCTCAATTGCTTGTTTTAGGTCCGTTATGGCTAAATCATTAAGGTCTTTCTCTAAATAAGCGGAGGCGCGAGCTATAAGAAAAGGCTGGAGAAAAAGAGGATTAACATCTTCGCTGATAAGTTGACTGTAATTTGAGATTACGCCATCAATATCTTCTTTCAATTGTGACAATAGGCCACGATAATAAAATATGCGCACATCATCCGGATCGGACCGAGCAAGTTTTAGTGCAGTTTCTATATCGGCAACCGCACTCTTATTGTCATCTTTCTGAATGTAATAAGAGGCACGCGCTGCATATTCATCGGCTCCATTAGGTTCAAGTTCGATTGCTTTATTGCAATCAGCCAGAGCCAGATCATATTCCTTTCTCATTGTATGAGCGGCACATCGACACCTATATGCTTCGGCATCTTCAGGCTTAAGGGTGATTACTTGTTGAAGATCTTCAAAGGCTTGATCAGGCACCTTATTCAAAGCCAGCCAAGACTGTAATATAGTTGCAGAGCTTCTGAAGAAGTAGGCGTCAGCCGGGTTTACCATCCTTTGCGGGACATTAGACTCTTCAATTGCTTTCGTGAATAGCTCGGCGGCACCAGTGAGGTCTCCTTCTTGGTAGCGAACAAAACCTGCGGTAAAGAATGTGAGATAGGCCATCTCCTTACTCAGGCGGATCTGAAAACTCAAAAAATCAGCAATAGGCAGTAGCAAAGTTTGTTTTTCACTGAAAAAGAGGAAGTCGAGGGAGCCCTGTAACACCTGAAAATGAACATTCACTAGAACCTGCCCTTGGTTAATTTCATACCATCCCCATAAAACTATGCTAGCGTTATGCTCCTTTCCCTTTTCGCCAGCCCATTTTCTTCCCTGCTTTGCAGTGATTGGCTCATTTAAGGAGATTACTTCAACATCAGAATACCTTCGCGTAGCCTCACTTAACTCATCTATGATAGTGCTGGTTACACTGGATTTCTCTATTTCAGGTCCCTGAAAATCTGCAACTAAGATTATGATCTTGTGTGAAGAACTTTCGCTCCGAGTTTCTATATTCTTTGAACGCTTCTTTAAGTCCTCAATCGCTTGGATTGTTACGGGTCCGGCTCCGAGCTTCCGAAAGCTTTCTAGAACAAAGTCAGTTAGTTGAAATGCTACCCCTCTATTGCGAATTTCAGCGGCAATAGCTTGATCTTTTGCTTTTGCATTTCTTTCATTACTGGCGGGATTTCTAATTAACTTCTCAAGTTGAGTTAGTGTTAATGGCTTTTGCTGTTGTATTGATTCCTGTCTACCGGTATTTGAGATAACTTGAGACAAGACACGCCCCTGAGGGCAAATGAGAATGGATAGAAGAGTGAAGAGCAAAAGTAACGGTTTCATGTAAACAATTATAATACATCGCGTAAGCAGTAAAAAAACTTTACTGGTTGATAATGCTGATATGTTCAATAATGAGGTTTTTTAGGCTAAGAGCCTCCTGATTGTTGGGCTCTATTTTAAGAGCCTTTTTAATGTTAGCGAGCGCAGCAGGATACTGGCGTCGTGCAAACAACGCTCGCGCCTGATTGATATAAGTGGAAGCTGATTCACGTTTTTGTAATATTTGTTGCTTCGATGAATTCAAATTCGGTGTGGATGAAGGGGTTGAGGTTGGTACCGTTTGAGGGATGTGGGTTGGAGAAGGCATAGGTGTACTAGAAACCACCGATGCGGTGGGGATAACAACAGGCGTTCTCTGGTTATCTTGAGTTGTTTGGGGAGGAAGGTTCGTTGGAGTAGGACTCGATCCAAAATAAAGAGTCAGGAATAATCCTATAAGCCCTGCGACGCCGTACACGTGATTGTGGTAGCGATTCCAAAGGGAAGGTGAAACAACTTTTTTTATCTCCTTAGAAGTTCTCGTGCTTACTATTAATTCAACAAGCTCCCCTTTGGTTCCATGACTATAGTTTTTTATCTTTAACTTCTTAGCGATGGTATTTAGATCGCTTCGACTAAGTTCGGATAATTTAGTTCTATAATCCATAAGCGATAATTATCAACTCCAAGGAGCGGCTAAATTTAAGGATAAAGATCGGTGCAGATTTCTTACATATAAAAACTATATCTGGCTTGGATGGGATCGCTCTCCCCAACGTACTTAAGAATGTCACCGACATTGCGAGCAGCCTTAACGGTGATCGGCTCGTCATTATCAAACTGCGTGTTGTTCCAATTCATCTTCGTCAAGGCCAGTATCTCTTGAGCCAAGAACTTCGGCGTTTGCTCCGCGTCATCACACCTGAATCCTAGTGGTCTCGGCACGTACATGCCCGGATAGGTAGAGAAGAAATCCACTCCCCCTCTCGTGTAGAGCACGTGAGATATTTCGTCTTCGGTGAGGAAGGTGCCCCGCAGCGGCGGGTATCTTCCGTTCCTGAAAAGCCGCGTAAATGAATCTCTCATGCTAATGAAATCAACCGAATCCACGCGGTGTTCCTTTAGCGCCCCCCGAAATCCTTCCAACTCTTCCTCGTTATAGCCGGACGTTTTATAAAGGGCGATTCGGGCCGGAAGGTTCCGGTGCTCGTCCCTGTAAGATTTGAGAGCCTTGTCGAGTAGCTCGTAAGCGCCCTGCTGCTGCAAATGGATTTGCTTGTCATCTTTGGAGACCCTAGCGTTCCCGCCGCGCAGGATGATCCCATCGCCACGCTCGTTGAAGATCTGCGCCGTGCTGGTTAACAACCTAGATTCGTCTAAAGTCTTATAAAAGCTGACGCCGACGTAACAGACGGTAAGCTGCGAAGGGTCGCGCACGAGCCGCCACGGGGTGCCACCGGCCTTGTAGTACAGAGCCGTGTAGATGTTCCAAGTCCGCGTGGCCTCATCCTGAAGCTGCTTGGCCTCGTCCTTCCGACGGCGCTGCTTGCGGCGCTTGGACTCGTCGTAAGTTGGCGGGAGAATAATCTGGATCGGCCTGCCAAGCATCATCGCTCTGGCTTTGAGTAGGTGGTGGAAATCCACCTTTCTCTTGGAATCTTTATCCTCTTCGTCGTATTCGCCTTCCGTCGATTCTTTCTTCTCCTCCACTTCACCTTCATCCATCATGTAGTTGAGGAGATTCATCGGCAGGGCGCACATTAGCACATCAACATTCTTCTCCTTCAACTCCTGCAACTCGTGGGAAAACAGTTCAACGGCATCTCTGACTGCCCGTGCTGGATTCTTACTTTTGCAAAGTTCGTCGAATTCACGCTGCAAGATCGTCTTTTCAAGCTGTGAGTTCATCACTATTGAAGCTCGCAGATTCGTGTCAGGGCCGTATCCGGGGAAGCGTGGGAAAAGGTTCGGTTGGTTGCTCTTCTTGGCTTCGATTCCGTCCCGGCAACGCTCCAGCCAAGTGCGGACTCCTTCAACGGTCTCAGTCGTCCCGACGATGCCGAGCTTGATCTCCTTGGGTGCGAGCGGGCTTGCGCCGTCGAGAGGGCCGTGGTGCATCAGGCCAAACCTGATGTCCACATGCCGCCCCGTCCCAAATTCCAGTTCCGGCTCTTCTAAAAAATCAACTTTCATCAGAATAGTGTTGGGTCTGTGGTCAGCATCTCCTTTTTATCTTCTTCCTCGTGAGGCAACCACTCTTCGTCACTGATCCCGCATTCGATTTCAAAAGGCATCAACTGGTCGAACTCTAAGAATGGGTAAGGTGGAAGCAATGGGTCTTTTCTACTGAGATATGTTCCCCACATTACGACCTGACCAAGCACCGCTGCATTGTTCTCCAGACGTTTAATGCCTTTGAGTCTATCCTCATAAAAACGATCTAGCCGCTCACCGTCCCACGTGAAATAGTATGTTGGTGTGATCTCCAGATACCAAGTGTCATCGTGACGCTGAAACTTACCGCCAAAAGCCGAATGACGGTAGTATCGCGGATTACGTATATTGGGATAGCCACGAAAAACATCGCGGCTCGTGTTATTGGTAATGCTCCGGTAATGAATTCTACGTGGGCGCAGATCAGGCGTCGCGTCGAAGTAGTAAAACTCGTTCTTTTTGCTGAAACCTCTGCTGTAGATTAAGTTCAGTTCTTTGGCCTTAGCTCGCAAGCAGTGATTGAGAAGCTCGACGAACACACGGCGCTTATCCGGGTCGTCCGAGTAAGCCCAAAGTCGAGCGTCGAAGGGTTCTAACGTGCCTGCCTCACACACTTTGTCCCACGGTTCTTGATCAATGTCAGTAAAGCTATAGATAGTTTTAGCCTTGACCGTCCACTCATCACCGACGGTTGCTCCGACCCTCTCGAACGCTGCTCTTACATCTCTTCTATCTAAGAGCGAGGTTTGAGCGGTAAAAATCTGATCCGCATAGTTAGAAACCCACAGTAAGTTGGAGTAGAGCGTCTCCTGTTTTGGCACCGGGGCGAAGTAGATTCCGGCGTCACGCGGCATCGCCAGCGACATCAGAGCCGCCTTACAGCCCGCGTCGAAGCGATCATTCTGCTTGTCGAAATGGATTTTACGGGTCTTAAGCCTTTCGGGATCTTTGAAGTAATCCTTGATTGATACCCAATAGGCTTCGTTTGTGTCGGGGCGCGACCTGACGAGGATTACCGGGGCATTGCCTCTCATCCAGTAATTCAAGTCCTTCGACTCGCAGAGGTAATCGAAGCCGTGATCCGTCTCGGCTTGGAAAGCGGTCGAAGTAGCTTTGCTCTGGACTTGGATAATTGAGTTTGTAACTTCGCCGGTAATGGAATCACGGATTTCAATGATTCCGTCAATGCCTGCTTCCATAGCCGGGCTCGGATACCAGAGAAAACCCATGTCGAGCGTGACCTTTTCGATTAAGTTCACACCCTTCTGCCCGATAAAACTATGCTGATGGATTTTCTTGGTTAACACTTAGTGTCGCTTCGAAATCACTCACTTCTTCCACAACTGCTCGCTTGGAAACTTACGGTAGACGCACCGCAAAGCGGGCTATGATTTATCGGGAGCCAGCATACCTCTCTAAGATTCGCTGGAATTCTTACATCACGCCTATTATAGTAGGTTAAATGATACAGTATCTGTCAAAGCAGGAAGCAGATATAAATACAAGAGCGCGTTAAGAGGATTCTCGCTAACGACGAATAAATACAACAGTTACTGGCAATCTCCCGGCAAAACAGTAAATACTGATTCACTTGTTACATTTGCGGTTTTTGCAACAAAAGTGCTGAAACCAAAATGCTCTTCAATCCTTTCGGCGGAGTCGAGGCCCTCACTTAATGGCGAATGAGTTTTCTGATTTCTTGCAAAACTTTTTAGGTGTTTTAGCCGACGATAATTTCTACGCGGGCAAGTCGCTCACTGCATACCTCGATTCTCCTTCCAGCGACCGGACGGGTGATGAAGCAAACATCGTCGATGACAAGGTCGCCAGTGTCCTGATTACAGCCCTCGGCTACGGGAGCGGAGAGCGGGAATACAATCTGGCGCACATAGGAGGGAAAAGGACTGACTTTACTGTTCGGATCGTCGAGTACCCTCGGCCCTGCTTCGTTGTCGAATCCAAAAACACCGCCACTAAACAACTTGAAAAGCATCTCCCTCAGTTGACCGATTACATGCGCAGCCAAGGTGCTTCTCGTGGTCTTTTGATCGATGGCAAACGCCTTCTCGCTTACGAACACGCGGGCGGCGCTCCTGTCAGCGACATGTCAATCGTCGAGCTTGTTAAAAGGTGGCGCGGTGAATCTCTCTTCTCAGCCGGAAAGACGGGAGAGGACGCCCTCGATTACGCAGATAAAGTTGATCTGCAAGCCTTCTGGCAAAGGTTTAGGCGGGAAGCCTATTCGGGCCTGCCAGTCTTGATAGATAACCTGACCCTCACCAAATCCGGCGCGCCTCACGCTCTGGACGGCAGCACTTGGCCCGATGATTCGAGAATTACAATACATAAGCCGGACGAGGAGGAATTCGTCGAGACACTTATTGCCGAGTCACGCGACGTGCTGGCGGAGATTCAGTATGACGTGGCGGCGCAGCTACGCCTCCGGCTGACGGATTACGAGACCTACAAGCATGAACTTGATGAGCATCCGAACGGCAAGACCACTTTCAGCAAGGAATTCAAGCACCTCACCGACAATCTCGACCGCCTGCTGCAAGCGTGCCGCGTCGAAACAGATGATCGTACTGGCGTGCGTTCCCGTCTCAACGCTCAGTTCTATGGAACTTATGACTCCAAAGTCTTCGCCCAATTGAAAAGGAATTTACAGAAGATATTGAAGGGTATTTCTGAAACCACCTCCAAGGAGAAGGACGGCAAGAAGAAGAAAAACAGTCTCGCGGATCAGGAGAAGCGCATCGGAGAGGCTATCGACTCCATACAGGCGTTAATCAGAAGCTATCACGCCCGCCGGAAGGCACTGTCAAAGCCATACGAACAGTCGCTGAAGGTTCAAGCCTTATTCGAACTCTGGAGAGAGAAAGTGGCTACTCTTCTCCTCCGCACTGAAAACCAAATGAAGCTCATTAAAGAGTTTTCAGCGCAGACAGCTTATGTCTTGTTCGTGCGACTGCTGATGGTACGCATCGTTGAGGATAAAGGTCTCATGAAGCGCGTCTTCACTAATGGCGGCATCGCTCACTGGTTCGAGACCATCGAAAATCACTACCTCCCTTACGCTCAGGGCCGCAGCACCGATTACCTATTGGACATGGCCTATAACTCGGCTCAGCATATTTACGCCCATTATTATTCCGAGAATCTGATCTACGACTGGTATCAGCCAGACCGCAACCTCGTAATTAAACTCCTTCACCGGCTAGCCGGGTATGACCTATCCCGAATCGACAGGGATGTGATCGGCCACATCTACGGCGGCTACGTGGAAGAGGAGCACAAGCACGAGAGCGGCATGTACTACACGCCGCAGGAGGTCATCGAGTACATACTGGACGAGATCGGCTATAAAGGTGGGGCCGTGGCAGGTAGGAAAATCCTCGACCCATCTTCCGGCTCCGGCGCTTTTCTCGTGGCGGCCTGCCGCAGGCAGCTTGACGCACATCGCGAATATCTGGCGCAGTCCGGGAGGACATTTCACGATCTTTCAGCAGAGGACATTCAGGGCATCCTCGACGGCATCAAGAACTCTTTATATGGGCTAGAACTCAACCCCTTCGCCTGCTACCTCGCCGAGACGAATCTGCTGATTCAAGTCTTAGACCTCTTTAAGATTGCGCGCGACAAGGGCTTCGACGCGCACATTGATCGCTTCCATATCTATAACACCGATACGCTTCGGTACGAGCCTGAAACCCTTCACATCCTTGAAAGCAATCTGCCGTTCTCACCCGAAGAACTAGACCCCGAAGAGCAGATCAAGAGCAAGCGCGGGACTTTCGATTGGGGCTTCGATTTCGTCGTCGGCAATCCACCTTACGTCCGTGCGGATGAAGGCGGCGAAGGGCTTTTGCAATACCGCGAGCAGATCAAAAGAGAACACCCGATACCGGACGTGAAAACGGTCTTGGCGAAGAAGTGGGACTTATTCGTGCCTTTCGTCGCCCTTGGTCGGTACCTCTTAACCGACGGCGGGCGCTTAGGCATGATTACCAGCAATGCTATCGAGCAGGTGGCCTACGCCCAAAACATCCGGGAGTATCTTACGCAGAACGCGCAGATCGATGAGGTCAGCTTCTTTCCGGGCTTGTACCTGTTCGAGGATGCGACTGTTCATAATACAGTCTTTTTCTTGACCAACTCACCGCTTGAACCGGGCCATAAAGTTCTTCGCAAATGGCATAAGGAGAAACCCGGCCAAGTCGTTAGGGAAGAGCCAATCAGTCAAGAAAAGTATGGTGAAGATATTTTCAGACAGAATATTGCGACGGAAAGTTACCAAGATATAGAACTACTTGGTCGCATTTGCTACATCAGTGTAGGAATGGTTTTGAACTCTGATGATAAGAGGTACCTCGGCGAATTTACTAAGGAAGACCTTATTTCTAAAGAAAGAGATGAGACCCATCCCCTTTCATATATTGAAGGCGATAGCATTGATGCTTACGAGCTATCACATCTCAAATTCCTTGAGTATGGCCCCGGACTCCGCGCACCGTCGAAAATTCGCCGTCCGACATTTCCGGAGTTGTACGACCGTCCAAAGATCATGCGTGGGGAAACATCTCACGCTTGGTTAGATAATGGGGGCACAATTGATAACGGATGGATTTACGAAAAAGGTTCTTAATGCCCCGCTGCTTGCGGCGGGGATGGCTGAACCATCTTGAGTGCGGGTTCGATGCCCGCGCACAAGATAGCGCAAGTTGATAGAATGCGTGCATGGTCTTCAGAAGAACTGCGCACGCTG
>DASVPO010000017.1:0-122173 GCA_036382855.1 Pyrinomonadaceae bacterium
ATCAATGGAATCGAAGGCGCGGACCGTAATCCGAGGGTTATGCTTAGCCAGCACTTTGGTGATGGCGGCGGTTAAAGTGGTCTTGCCGTGGTCAACGTGGCCGATGGTGCCGATGTTGACGTGCGGCTTCGACCTGTCAAACTTTTCCTTGCTCATCTGTTTATCTCTTGCTCCTCAATAAATAGGTGATGTGTTGATGGGTGATGGGTGACAGGAAAGAGTGTGTCTCTTATCACGTATCACCTATCGCTGATCACTATTTTGCGACTCCCTGAACCTTGGCTATGACCTCGTCGGCGATGTTCTTCGGCGCTTGCTCGTAGCGTTCGAAGTGCATGGTGGAGGTCGCGCGTCCCTGCGTAGCAGAGCGCAGGTCCGTCGTGTAGCCGAACATCTCCGAAAGCGGGACGAAGGCCGTGATGACCTGCACGCCGCCCGTGCGCGGCTCCATCTTTTCGATCTGCCCGCGACGACGATTCAAATCGCCGTTGACAGCGCCCATGTAATCTTCAGGGGTAACGACTTCGACGCGCATAATCGGCTCAAGCAGCACAGGCTTGGCCTTCTTCACAGCGTCCTGAAACGCCAAAGAGCCTGCGATGTGGAACGAACGCTCGTCGGAGTCAACCTCGTGATACGAACCGAAGACCAGCCTGACGCGTATGTCAACCAGTTCGTAGCCCGCGAGGAAACCGCGTTCCATCGCATCGCGCACGCCCTGCTCAACCGGCTTGATATACTCCTTCGGAATCGCGCCGCCCGTAATCTTGTTCTCGAAAACGAAGCCCTCGGTCGGAGCAGGCTCAACCTCCAGTTCGACGTGGCCGAATTGACCGCGACCGCCCGTTTGCTTCTTGAAGATTTCCTTGCCGGGCGCTGGCTGCGTAATCGTCTCGCGGTAGGCGACCTGCGGCTTGCCGACGTTGGCCTCAACACCAAACTCGCGCTTCATGCGGTCAACGATAATCTCAAGGTGAAGTTCGCCCATCCCTGCGATAATGGTCTGGCCCGTTTCGTGGTCTGTCGAGACGTTGAAAGAGGGGTCTTCCTGCGCGAGACGGTTGAGCGCGATGCCGAGTTTGTCTTGGTCTGCACGCGTCTTCGGTTCGACGGCGACGCGAATCACGGGCGCTGGAAATTCCATCGCTTCGAGAACGATGGGCTTGTTTTCGTCGCACACCGTGTCGCCGGTCGTGACCTGCTTCATGCCGCCGATGGCGATAATCTCGCCCGCCGACGCTTCTTCAATGTCCTCACGCTTGTTGGCGTGCATACGCATCAGGCGGCCCACACGCTCTCTTGAATCCTTGATGGGATTGTAGGCGTAAGAACCGGCCTTGATTGTTCCAGAATAGATGCGGACGAACGAAAGCTGGCCGAGGTGTTTATCGGCCATAATCTTGAAGACCAGCCCGCTAAAGGGCGCACTCGATTCGGCAGGGCGCGGCTCCGGCTCGCTCGTCTTCGGATTCAAGCCTTCGACAGGCGGAATATCGAGCGGGCTCGGAAGAAAATCCACGACGGCATCCAGCAACGTCTGCACGCCCTTGTTCTTAAAGGCAGAGCCTGTCACAACGGGGACGAGTTTCAATTCAATCGTGCCCTTGCGCAGCGCGGCGCGAATCTCGTCCTCGGAAATCTCCTCGCCTTCCAGATACTTGACCATCAAATCGTCGTCAACAGAGGCGACAGCCTCGACCATCTTCTCGCGCGCAGCGTTGGCCTCTTCAACCAAGTCGGCCGGAATATCCGTGATTTCGTATTCAGCGCCCTTCGTCTCGTCGTTCCAGATAAGACCCTTCATACGAATCAGGTCAACGACACCCTTGAGGTCAGACTCAAGGCCAATCGGAATCTGAATCGCGATGGGGTTTGCGCCGAGACGCGTGATAATCGAATCGAAGGAACGCTGGAAGCTTGCGCCCGCGCGGTCCAGCTTATTGATAAAGCAGATACGCGGCACGCCGTACTTATCAGCCTGACGCCAGACCGTCTCACTCTGCGGCTCAACGCCAGCAACGCCGTCAAAGACAGCGACCGCGCCGTCCAGCACACGCAGAGAGCGCTCGACTTCCATCGTGAAATCAACGTGGCCGGGAGTGTCAATAATATTGATGCGATACTCCGTGCCCTCGCGCTTCCAGAAGCAGGTCGTCGCGGCAGAGGTAATCGTGATGCCGCGCTCCTGCTCCTGCTCCATCCAGTCCATCGTCGCCGTTCCTTCGTGCACTTCGCCAATCTTGTGCGAAACGCCCGTATAATAAAGGATGCGCTCGGTGGTCGTGGTCTTCCCGGCATCAATGTGCGCCATGATGCCGATGTTCCGAAACTTGTTTAGGTCGTGCTTAGCCATTGCTTTAGTGATGAGTGATGAGTGATGAGTGATGAGCAGGAAAGAGTTTTTAACTCATTACTCATCACTCATTACTCATCACTTCGTTACTACCATTTGTAATGGGCGAAAGCCTTGTTGGCTTCGGCCATGCGGTGCGTGTCGTCCTTCTTCTTGACGGAGTTGCCGCGATTGTTCGCCGCATCGAGCAATTCTCCGGCGAGACGGTCAATCATCGTCTTCTCGCCGCGAGCGCGTGCATACTGCACAATCCAGCGAATCGCCAGCGCGCCTCGCCGCTCCTGATGCACTTCGACGGGAACTTGATAGGTCGAACCGCCGACGCGGCGCGACTTGACTTCGACCGTCGGACGCACGTTGTCAATCGCGCGCTTGAAGACTTTCAAAGGCTCGTCGCCTGCCTTCTCGCCAATCTGCACGAGCGCGCTATAGAAAATCGTCTCGGCCGTGGATTTCTTGCCGCCCAGCATGATGCCGTTGATAAACTTCGTCACCAGCGGGCTGTTATAAACCGGGTCGGGCAAAACCTCGCGTCTTTCTGCAACTCTTCGTCTTGGCATAATCAGTAGTCAGTTTTCAGTAATAAGTTTTCAGTTTCAGAACTTGCGTTTCAGCTTTTCACTGAAACTCAAGATTGAAAACTGCAAACTATCTATTTCTTGCCTTTGGCGGCTCCGGCGGCAGCGCCCGCTTTGGGACGTTTTGCGCCATACTTGGAGCGGCCCTGTTTGCGGTCTGCAACGCCCACTGAGTCGAGCGTGCCGCGAATCACGTGATAGCGTACGCCCGGCAAATCCTTCACGCGGCCGCCGCGAATGAGCACAATCGAGTGCTCCTGCAAATTGTGGCCGACGCCGGGAATGTAAGTCGTCACCTCGATGCCGTTGGTCAGGCGCACGCGCGCCACCTTGCGGAGCGCCGAGTTGGGCTTCTTGGGCGTCTGCGTGTAAACGCGCGTGCAGACGCCGCGCCGCTGCGGCGATTCCTGGAGGGCCGGGCTGGCCGTCTTATATTTCACGGCCTCGCGGCCTTTGCGAACAAGCTGATTAATTGTCGGCACTGCTCGTTAATCCTCTGCTGATGAATCGCGCTTTGAGCTTGCTAAAGCGCAAAAAGGTGCTCAACCTGCCTCTTTCCGAAACTCGTTCGGCAGTCAGCGCAGGTGGGCTGTCCTGTAAGAAAAGTTGTGATTGAGGGATGTTCTGGTTACAAAAACGGGCGCGGATACTGGCTTCCCCCAGAAGCCGGAACTTTTCTGTGGCGTCGCAACTACTGGAAACGGAGCGACCATCGGATTGCTCCAATGCCGCACGCAAACACGCGCTCAACCGCTGGAACGATTATTCAACTTTACTGCGAAGAATAATCGCTTGCGTGAGCCTTTACGCCACAATATTTGTCAAACGACTGCTCGAAAACGCGCGAGCCAGCCGGGCAACGCCTCCGCACCGACCAAAACCACCCGGACGTTGCACTATTGGATTCAGACTGTTAGTCCGAAACGAGAGACTATACGGATTTCGAGCCTCCCTGTCAAGCCGCCCGCGGCCCATTTGGGCAGTACATTTTCCGGCGCTCACAAAGCGATTCTCCAGCCTGTAGAAAATTTGCTGTATTCTTGCAACGGATGCAGGTATGATGGCGCATGTTACAGGGCGATAAGGAGTTGCTTTGCGTATGAACTTACCACATCAGGTCAAGGAACGCCCGCATCTGGCACTTGCAACACTCGTCTACTTCATGGTTGCTCTGACCGTTCTAACTCTCGTGCTCTTAGGCAGGACAGGAATCCTTGAGTATACGTCTGGCCTTATAGGCGTAGGACTCTGGCTAATTGTCGAGGTTCGGACTAAAAAGCGACCCGGACAATAGATTATTAACCCACCACAGCGCTTCATTTCCGAGCAAAATTCCATCTCAGCAAATCACCCACAGTAAAGACTAAGCCGGAGGAACGGTCAGCTCCGAGCTACCGAGAGTTTATCTGTCATCCATCGTCTGCCGCATTGCAGTTGGATTCCTCCCGGCGCGCTGTGGCTCTTCAGTTAATGCTGGAAACCCTCTGGAATCTCTTTTGCTTATCATATTGCTCTCTCCTCTGTCGTGTTCTATTTGCAATCAGCCGGGAGAATTAGATGGAAGAGAAAGAGCCTTTTACCTCAGTAAATCACTCAACAAGGACCCAGCCGGTTGATGCCGAACGGACAATGGCGACGCCTCATTTTGATGCGGCAGCCGTTAGGCAGGCGCGTCCGGCCGTCCCGCTGGCAGAGATTCGGGCCCGCCGCACGTGGCCCGTAGCGTTGATCGTACTGGCCGTGCTGGCCGGATTGGCTGGCGGCGTCATTGGCGGCGTCCTCTCGACAGGCTTTTTCAGATCAGACAGTTCTCAGCCTGCCGCGCAGCAGGTTTCAGAGCAACCCGTAGCAACGGCGACTGACGACTCGGCAGACAAGGCCGTCGCTCTTCCGACTGTTTCCGAGCCAGACCAAGCGGAGCAAACGCTTGTTTCAACTGCGCAGGAAACGCCCGCCGCGCGTGGCCTGGAGAAATCGGGCGACGAGCTAATGCAGAGGGCTGAAGAAGAAGGTTCACGCAGAGAAGCTTCGAGCGAGACAAACGCTGCGTTGCGTGCGGCGCTCAGCGAGTGGTTGGCGGCCACGAACGCGCGCGACCTAAGCCGCCAGTTGAGCTTTTATCGCCCGACGATGAATGCCTTTTACAGGCGGCGCAATGCTTCGGTCGAAGAAGTCCGCGCGGACCGTGCGCGCGTCTTCGAGCGTGCGGATTCAATCAAGGTGCAGGCGATGTCTCCGAGCATACAGGTCAGCCCCGACGGGCAGACGGCGACGATGCGTTTTCGCAAGCGCTACAGCATTGCAGGCGGCGGCGAAGACCGTTCAGGCGAGGTCGTGCAGGAATTGCGCTGGCAGCGCATCGGCGGCAAGTGGAGAATCACGAGCGAGCGCGACCTGAGAGTTGTCAACTAAGCTTCGCTCTTAAACTATCAGGTTCAAATCACCAAATTCGTGCCACAAGTAACGTAGGCGAACGGCCTCTTCGTAGGCGTCGCGAATCTGCGCTGGCGGGAGAAACGCTGTCAACAAATCTAGGTGGCTTGCTTCCGGCTCATGCAGGCCGGTCAGTAGGCCGTCAACGGCCTTGAGTTGATGATGGGCCGTGATGCGCAAGCGCGTGTAGCCGTGTCCCGGCTTGATTCGTCCTCCCGCATCCGCGACAGATTCGAGCGCACGCACTACCGTTGTCCCGACTGCGACGACACGCCCTCCCTGCTCGCGTTTCCTGTTAATCTTTTCGGCGGCAGCCTCAGTGATAAAATACTCTTCCTCGGAAGCAAGGTGTTCCGCATCGAGTTCGTCATCCATGTAAGAAGAGAGTCCTGTGTGGAGCACGATGTGGGCCGTCTCTATCCCCTGCCGCTGAAGGTCGAAGAGCAGCCGCCACGTGAAAGCGCGTCCGGCCGAGGGCATCTCTGCCGAGCCGGGTTCGCGCGCATAGACGGTCTGGTAGTAGTCGAGATTCCAGGGCGCGGAGACATACTCATAACGAATGGGCCGCCCGAGCCTGTAAAGCAGGTTCACTAGTTCAGCGCCGGACTTCGAGAAGCGCATACGCCAGAGACGCGGAATACGCTCGTCGCGTTTTTCGACAGCGCCCGTCAGGCCCTCGCCGAAGTTAATCTGCATTCCTTCACGCAACCCGCACGAGAAAGGGTCGCCGCGCTGGCAAAGCAGGAGCGCCAGCCACGCGTCGTCTGGCAGATGCTCGGCCAGCCTAATCTCTATGCACGGCCCTGCGGGCGCGGCGCAGCCTTCGAGCGAAGCTGGCAGCGTGCGGCTCGTGTTGAAGACCAGCAGGTCGCCTGCGCGCAGGAATTGGCCCAGAGCATCGAAGCGCGCGTGTTGGACGCTTCCGTCCGCGCGATTAATAACCATCAACCGCACGTGGTCGCGCGCCAGCCCGCGCCTTTCCGGCGGCTCTTTGGCTGACAACTCCGGCGGCAATGTAAAACTAAACGGCGTCGGCATAACGAAAGTATGAACACGGAACGATGAACGCGGAATGATAAGCAACGAACGATAAGCGATGAATGCTGAAGCAACGAGCTTTTGCTCTCACTTCATCGTTCATCGTTCCGCGTTCATCGTTTCCTCCGTCCGTCCCCAGTTTTCTTCCTGCGCCTGGAATCTTTGTCCTGTCACGTCGCGCGATTCGTCGGAGGCCAGATAGATGAAGACTTCTGTAACGTCCGACGGGTTGGCCCACTGCTCGGGGTCTTCTTCTGGTTCGGCGGCGCGGTGCATGGCGGTGTTCATCTCGCCGGGGTCAACCCAGTTAACGCGCACGGGGCTGTCTTCGAGTTCTGCGGCCCACGTTTGCGACATTCCTTCGAGGCCAAACTTGGAGATGCCGTAAGCGCCCCAGCCCGGATAGCCTGTCTGTCCTGCATCCGACGTGACGTTGATAATCGAACCGCCGCGCTCAATCATCGCGGGCAGCACCTTCTTAATCAGTAGAAACGGCGCGAGCAGATTAACCTTCAGCACGCTCTGGAAATCCTCAAGCGGGTAATCGAGCAGATACGGCAGAGGCGTTGGGCCAATCAGCGAAGCGTTGTTGACCAGCACGTCCAGTTGGCCGCCAAACTCCGTCAGGGTCGTGGCGACGACGCGCTCAATCTCTTCCTGCCGCGCGAGGTCTGCGCCAACGGGCAGCACGCGCACACCGGGCGCAACCTTGCGCACCTCTTCGCGCACTTCTTCAAGCGCCTCCGCGCCTCTCGCGACGATACTAATTCCCGCCGCACCCTCGCGCGCGTAATCAATCGCCAACTGGCGACCTAAACCCTGCGACGCTCCCGTAATCAAAATGAACTTGCCTTCGAGTCTCTTCATCACCTTAACCTCGATAACCTGAATTGAAAGATTCGCTAACACGGCTAGAGAGCATTTGTCGGTCGTTAGTATAAAAAAACCGGCGAGGCTTGGAAACCTGCGCCGGTCTTGAATGAGAGTGATGCTGATTGTTTCCGTCCGCTTTAAGAGTCTTCGGAGAGAGCGGCCGTGAGCTCATCGGCCATCCGTTTCGCGGTTCGCTCGGCGGCGGCATCCGGCAGAGCGTTGATGAGCGACTGCAAGCGTGCGCTGGCTTCGCGTGCTTCCTGAAGCGATTCCTGATAGAGCTTGCGGTTGTTTGCAAGTTCCTCCGGGCCGCCAAATTCCAGCTTGGGCATACGCGACCAGCGAGCCAACAATGCACGCGCGCTCCTGACGCTCGCGTTGGCGCGGCGACGCAGCAACGGCTGCTTGCGCTCAGGCAGAGCAAGTGCACTGATAATCGTCGCCATGTAGTCTTCGCGCTCCGCGTAAGCGCCGACGCTCGCCAAGCCCCACATCGTTCCGCCGCCTGCTTCGACGTAGCGCATGTTCCATGCTGCGTTGCCGAGCTTGCCGAGCGCTTCGCGCACTTCGTCTGCCTGCCTGCGCTTCTCATCGCTTAAGCGGCGCGCCTGCGCGTCGTTGGCCGCGCGTTTGCAGTCTGCGTAATAGCCGAACGCTTCCTTCTGCCCGTAAGTTGAATAGTCCTGCGTCTTCTCGCCGTAAGCGTTTATAAACCGGCTCTGGCCCATTCTTAAGACCTGCTGGCACGGCGGCCTGTAGTTTGTTGGCCGGTCGTTATCCTGCGCGTGGGCATGTGCGGCAAAGGCGAGCATGAATAGCATGAGGAACATTAATCTCAGGGTCAGTGTGCACATTGTTCGTTACCTCTATTGTCGTAAACTTTCCAAAACTCTCCGGGCGCGGTCGTATGAAATCGGTGTCAATAATATACTCCGGCGAGGAGATGCGATAAACGCGCCGGGAATATTTCACGGCCCGGCCGGTTGGATGACGGAGGGCGTGTGCGTGCTTTGCTGAGTTTGCCGTGGGTGGCCGCTGTTTGTGTTCAGTTCGAGAATGAAGGCGCAGCTTGTATTGCTCGTCGGAGCGCGTGTTAATCTATGCGGCTAACGAGCCAGCGGGGGAGAGTTAACTTTACCCGAAAGAAGAGAGTAATGCCGCAACCCTTTAAGTGTCCTTCGTGTGGCGGGCCGCTCCAGTACGACGGCGGCGACATCACAATCCGCTGCCACTATTGCACCAACTCCGTCATCGTCCCGGAAGAATTGCGCGCTGCTGGCCCTGCCTTCAACGCGCAGCCCGCGCCGCTGCCCGCCCAACTACACAATCTATCGGAAATCGGTCGGCTGATTCGCGGCGGCAACAAGATTGCCGCTATCAAGCTCTACCGCGAAACCTTCGGCACGGGACTCAAGGAAGCAAAAGATGCCGTGGAGAATCTGGCGGCAGGCAGGCCCGTCGAGATTTCACAAATCGTCGGCACGAGCGGCCACGCTCACTTCGACCCGCGACAAATACCAAACTGGCCCACGCCCGAAGTCGTAGCCACGGCGACGAAGAAAGGCTGTTCCGTGCTGGCGCTGGGCATCGCGGCTATCGTCATAGTCACACTTTCCGCCGTCGCTTTCAGCATCTACCTATCACAACGCAAGACTGCGGAAGACTCGACGACAACCACAACGAAGCAGAACGTTCCTTCTACTACGTCGCAGTCCAGAACTGCTACGAGCGGGACGAAGACGACCACGCCTGAGTTTGCGAGTCTGGTCTTGCAGGCCGGCAGCGAGGGCATCGGCGCGGGCCAGTTTAAAGACTCGCGCAGCATCGCCGTTGACGGGCAGGGACACATCTACATGGCGGAGTACACTGGCGGGCGTGTGCAGGTCTTCGACGCCGGAGGCGAGTTCATCACGCAGTGGATGGTTGATACGAAGATGCCGCTGCTGCAAATAGCGGCCGACAGGCAGGGCACAGTCTATGTCGTGCAGAAGTCGGACATCACGCGCTACGAGGGATTGACAGGCAAGGCTATCGGCAAAGTGCAACGCGCAGAGGGCAACGGCTATTACGACGACGTGTTTGTGACGCTCGATGGCGGGCTGGTCGCCGTCAATCGCGGCGAGGACATCGTGACTATCAACGCTTCAGGACAAATCGTGCGGACGATTAAGTCTTCAATCAGCGAGCAAAGCGGCGACTCGGAATTGGCAGCACGCGTCGCGGCCGACGGCCTCGGCAACATCTACGCGCTCGGAAGATTCAACGAGGCTGTCTTCAAGTTTGGGCCCAACGGCAAATACATCACGCGCTTCGGCGGCAAAGGAGAAGAGCCGGGCCAGTTTCGCGCGCCGCACGCCATCACC
Organism: Pyrinomonadaceae bacterium; assembly: GCA_036382855.1. Lineage (GTDB taxonomy): Bacteria > Acidobacteriota > Blastocatellia > Pyrinomonadales > Pyrinomonadaceae > DASVTR01. Next base: position 9,639 of record DASVPO010000017.1, read on the forward strand.
GTTGACGGGCAGGGCCGCGTCTACGTCGCCGACATCAAAGGCATACAGGTCTTCGACGGAAACGGCCGCTACATCGGCCTCTTCAAGCTGGAAAAAAACCTTGCCTTCGGAATGGTCTTCAACGACAAAAACGAACTCTTCGTCGCGGCGCGCACGCTCTTTTACAAGTTTGCCGTCAACAAACAATGATGCGATGCCGGCCCATAGAAACGCTGGCAGCAGAGAGAGAGACAAAAGCGTGCGGGCGCTAAAGGCTGCCTGCTTTAGTGCAGCATCGTCCCTTTCTTCGTTTCCGGCTTGCCCGTTCCTTCGTAAGGCGCGCTGCCGTTGGCCGCGCTGTAATAGGCGATGATGCGCTCGCGTATCTGCGCGGGCGTTAACCCCTGCTGCTTCTCCATCTGGTAGGCCATCAGCACTTCGTTAACGCAGACGGCGCAGTGTGCTCCGTGGTCGTCTTCAAAGCAACTGTGCAGGCTCTTGTGACCGAAGCCTTCATCGCAGTAGCAATAGCAGGGTAGCTGCGCGATGGTTTGCGGTATCTCTTTGACGGCCCTGTATGCCTCGCGTGTAGGGCCTGAAAACTGTTCGGGCGCAAGCGTCGGCCGCAGCAAGCCTGCGCTCGGTGGCGTCTTAAAATGCGCGGGCACGCGTCCCTCCGTCTCCATCTGTGAATGAGTTGAAGCGGGCGGCTGATACGGATTAACGGGCGACTGCTGCGCTGGCGACACGCGAACGGCAGGTCTGGTTTGAGCAGTCTGCGTCTGCTCGCGTCCGCCGCGCATCGCGATGACGACGCCGACCGCCACAGCTATCAAGGCCGGGATAATAAAGAGCACTTTCTTCTTCATCGAAATTTACCTCTCATTTTATCGTGCGAGCGGGCGTGCTTCTTTTGGGCTGCCACCCGGCTCGCGCCGTAGATTATAGAACGCGCGACTCATTGCCGTCCTGCGTCTCCCGTCATTTTGTGCATGCCGCCGTGCCCGCTCATCGTCATCTTAGCGGGGCGAAGGCGTATGAAAAATTTGTAGGCGGTCGGGTTGCTGCCGTAAAGCTGGTCGAGCACGGCCGGCTTGGAATAAAAGGTGAAGTCGCCGCCGAGAGCGATGGAGAGCTTGTCTGTGTTCCAGATTTCGCGCGCCGCGCCGAAGGTGTATGCGCCGATGCGGAAAGACGGATGCTCGCTCTCTATGCCCAGCCTGTGTACCTCTTCATGCTCAAGGAGCTCGTTTTTGTCCACCAGTTCGAGCCTTGTGTAGACGTAGTTTTTGTCAAGGAAGTTGAGCGTTGATTCCGCCGTGTAGCTGTTGACGTTGAAAGTCTCGCCGTCATGCTGGCCGTGGTTGCGTCCCCAGATGAGACTCGAAGACCAGTTGCCGGCAGCGAAATTTCTGTTGTAAGCGATGGAGGCGGTGGTGCGCCGTATGTCGCCCGGCTCAAGGATTTCCGGGCTCTTCAAGAAGCCGTGGCTGATTTGCATGGACCAGTTATCGTTGGGCGCGAAACTCAGACGCGCGGAGCGAGAGTTCCAGGGATTAAACTCAAAGTCGTAACGATTTTCGTCAGGCTCACGCCCGTTGAAGACGGAGGCTTCGAGCTTGAACCAACGGTAGGTGAGGCCGGTCGTAAACACGCCGAAAGAGATGTGCGTCGAATCCTGTAGGTGATGCGCGAGCGGGGCGGCCGGGTTCTCCGAGGCCGAATTGCGATGCATGAAGGCTGTTGGCCCAAGCGCAGGCTCGCCGGGAAAACCGAAGTAGGCAAACCACGTCGAGCGCTCACCGAGCGGCATCGTGTATGTGGCCGACAACTCCATAAAGAGGTCGTGCGGGTGTTGCTTGTCAACGAGCGGGCGGCCCTTGTAGCTCTCGCCGGTCTGGAAAAGCTGCGGCGAGCCGCCGGGTGAAAAAGTGAAAGGCTCAAGGCTGAACATGCCGCGCAGTTGGAGTGTGCCCGGGCCTACGCGGCGATAGGCCATTGGCATAATCCAGTTTTGCGATTCAAACTTGGTGACGCCGCGTGGGCCCAGTTGCGCGTTGACTCCGATTTTCGCTTCGGCGTGCATGAAGAGCAGCCAGCCGCCGGCATACTTGAAGTACATGGACATCGGCGTTGTCCCAGGCTGCCACGAAGTGCCAGACCCCATCTGGCTCATGTTAAGAGTGTTGCTCTTGCTCGCCCCGACGCGAATTCCCATCTCTTTGTCCGACATCACCATTAGTTCCAGCGAGTCTGTCGTCGGAATCGGGTTCGCGCTGCTGGAGCTTTCCTTGTCTGGCTCAGGCGCGGAGTCGTGCTTCATGCCGGGCATGTCGTCGTGCGAATGTGGAGCAGGCTGCTGTTGCTGCTGCGGTTGGCCCGCTTCGATTGCCGGACTCGCGGCGGGCATTGGCATCTGCTGCTGTTGCATCGGCTGAGCAGCGGGCGTCGGTTGATGCGTGTCATGCTCGCCTGTGTGCGTCTGCGCGGGCGTCGAACCGGGTTTGGATTCCGGCGCGATTTCCGGCGCAGGCGATGCGGTCGGCGCAGCAGGCGCGGGTGTCGGTTGCTGTTCCGTCGTCAACGGCGCGTCGTGTTTGTGTGGAGCGGCGGCCTGCTTTTTCTTCGGCTGTGGTTTAGCCTGAGGCTTGGGCTGCTGCTTCCTGGTGCTTGGCATATTACGCATGTCGTGCTTTTCGTGTTGCGCACGAATTGTTGTCGCTGTGACGGAGAGCAAGATAAGACAGGCCAGCACGCTTAATGGCAGGCGCAAGATTTTTTCGGACATGATTCCCCCTAAAATTATTCCCGTCAGCGCGTGAGCCTCTCTTAAGCAAAGGGCGGCTCGGAGCGCTGCTCATCGAGTTGGACGTAAGACACGGGAAAGCGTCTCCGCTGCTTCAGTTTGAAGAGCAGAGAGACGCCGTAGGGAATTTTAAATGACGAGGACGCCGAGCAGTAGATGCCTGCGAGCGGCGATACAGGGTGGAGCATTCTGCCGTGCAGCAGGAGCCGGTGCAAAGGATGCGACGGGCGGAACAACTGGCTTCAGGGTTTGCGATGCAGCCAAATTTGCGGCGCGCTTCTTTTGCTCCGGCTCGCGTGTGACGACGAAGGTTGAAGGCAAACCGCTGTTGGCCGCGCAGTGAAGGCAATTCTGCGTCGCCTGCCTGAGCGCGATTTCAGAAGTGGAACTGGCGACACGCTCTGTCTTGAGAGCGGCTGCGTGCATCTGTTTCGCGGCCGACGCTTCATGCGTTGATGATGAAGTTGAGGCAGCGCCGCAGTGCTCTGTTGGACCATCAAGCTTCGAGGGGCAGCAATCGTGGTCTTCCGTCGTTGTTGAAGGCTTCGCGCCGTCGTGTGCGCAGAAGGCAGCGGCAAGCACGCCGCTCCACCCGCTCAACGAGAGCGCCAGCAGAAGAAGACCAATCACTAAAATTCTATGCCGCATAAACAACGAAGGCTTTGATGTCCGAACGATGCGCTCAGTTTACCACGCCCGCAGCCGAATATGCATAACGAGAACGGCAGCCGTCTTCGCGTGCGAGTTTGTCGCGCCATCTCGCTTTCGTTTGTTCCTGAAAGGATGAATAAGCGAAAGGTCGTTTTTCGAGCGTGTGTTAAGATGCGGCAACGACAAGAGAAACGAGGGCAGAAGCTTGCAGCCAGAGGAAACAGAGCAATCCGAATGGGTGGAACAAACTTTGCGCGAGATGACGCTCGAAGAGCGCGTCGGCCAACTCCTGATGCCCGACACGACGGGCGTGCTGATACACGAAGCGAGCGAGGAATACGCGCGGCTCGTGCACGCGATTGAAAATTTAGGCGTCGGCGGCTTCATCATCTATAACGGCGACGCGTTGACGACCGCTGCCTTGACCAACCGTTTGCAGCGCCACGCCTCGCGCGTGCCTCTCTGGTTTGCCTCCGACTTTGAAGGCGGCGTCGGGATGCAACTGCGCGGCGGCACGCGCCTGCCGCGCGCTATGGCTCTCGCCGCTACAGGCGACACCGAATCAGCAGCCGAAGCCGCGCGCATCACAGCCCGCGAAGGACGCGCCATCGGTGTCCACGTCAACTTTTATCCTGTCCTTGACGTTAACAATAATCCGTCGAACCCCATCATCAACACGCGCGCCTTCAGCGACAATCCTGAGACGGTCGCCAACTGGGGCACAGCCTTCATACGCGCCGCGCAGGACGCAGGGCAGATTGCCACAGCCAAACATTTTCCGGGCCACGGCGACACAGCGCTCGATTCACACATCCTGCTGCCGACGCTTGCGGCCACGCGCGAGCGTCTGCAACAGATAGAGCTGCCGCCTTTTCGCACGGCCGCTGCGCGCGGTGTGCGCGCCATTATGACGGCACACATCGCCGTGCCCGCGCTTGATGAAGGCGCAAACGAGCTACGCCCGGCAACGCTGTCGCCCGTGCTCATCGAAGGCATTCTCCGTCGCGACTTCGGTTTTGACGGGCTCGTCTTCTCCGATGCTCTTTCGATGGGCGCTATCAGCAATGCTTACGAGCCCGGTGAAGCGGCCGTGCTGGCGATCCTTGCCGGATGCGATGTCGCGTTGTACCCGGTTGACGCGGTTGCTGCTCACGCGGCGCTGTGTGATGCGGTTGCGCAGGGACGCTTGAGTCGCGAGCGGATTGATGTGTCAGTGCGGCGCATACTGCGTGCGAAAGCATGGTGCGGGCTGCAACATGAACGGCAGGTCTCGCTTGATAATGTCTGGGATGTACTGTCGAATCCTGTTCACACAGCGACGGCTAGAGAATTGTTCGAGCGCGCGGTCACGCTCATACGCGACCCGTTAGGACTCCTGCCGCTCAAAAACAAGCGCGTCGTCGCTATTGTTCTCAAAGACTCCGTGCCCGTCTGGGCCCACGTTTTAAGAGAACCATCGGGCGCGCGTTTTTCGAAAGAGGTGGTCACGCAGTTTCGCGCGCGTGTCATAGAATCGGGCGCTGACGCCGCAGACATTGAGCGTATTTTAGCGGAAACGCGTGATTGCGATGTGGCGTTGGTGGGAATCTGCGCGCGAGTGGCGGCCTATAAAGGAAGCGTGGCGCTGGCACAGGCGCATGCTGAAGTCCTGCAAGCGCTGGACGCGGCAGGCATCCCGATTATCGCCGCCGTCTTCGGTAATCCCTATGTTCTGCCGCGCATGCCTTTGCGCGCTACGACGCTCTTAACCTTTGAATCGGCGGTCGAATCCGAGGAGGCGGCAGTCCGCGTTATCGCAGGTGAACGACCGGCGAGCGGGCGTTCGCCGGTAGCATTGGAAACGATGAACGCGGCAACGATAAGCGATGAATGATGAGCGATGAATGACAGGCAAGCTGCTTGTCATTCATCATTCACGCTTACGACTTCACCGTTCCATGTTCATTGTTCTCTTACGCCGCTACTTCATTGGCGACCCGTGGGTCGCGGGGTGCTTCAAGATAGGCTTCGACCGTTCTGTAAAGCTCTTCGTCCATGAAGCAGTTGATCTGGCGGTAGGCGCGTGAGAGTTGTTCCAGAGTGTGCGCCGACGTATTCTCGCGCGCGTTCTCTATGTACTCCATCAGGGTCGTGCGCAGGAGCATCAACTCGCGTATCACTTCCTTCAATTCATAGCCCTGCCGCCAGCGTTGCCGCCCGTGCTCTCTGCCTTTCGTGAGCGAGCCTGTATCGGGGCGCGCGTCGCGGGCGAGGGCCTGGCGTAGTTCTTCGATGATCTGGGGGACATGGTCAATCAGTTGCAGGTAGTCCAAATGCGCGTCCGACTGCACGCGCTTATCGGAAGCCACTTTCTGTGTCCATGCCTGCACAATTGTCTCCGAGCCTGTCGCTAATAAACGACTCACCTCTTCAGTCATGGGGGAACCTCGTTTTGCCTTGGTCTTCAGACGGATGTTTGTGGCCCTGGGAGTTTAGCCACAACCGGGATTGAGCAACGCTATCATATCACACACGCGCCGCGCCGCAAGCAACGATTTGACCGGCGTGAGCGAATGATGAGACATTAGCCACAACCGCAACGTAATCATTAGAGTGCTAACGGGGAGAATGAACCGATGGAGATTGATAAGGACAAGATTGTCACGCAGGACGAAGAGCCGGAAGCAGCGCCGATGGATCAGGTCGAAGAGCGCGTCGAGGCTGAGATGAAAGAGATAGAGGGTCGCGCAAAGGAACGCGTCGCGCAGGGCTTGCAGGATAAACAACTCGAACGCGAAGCGCGCAAGCTGAAGGAAGAAGGTAAACAGGAACTAGACGAGGCGCGCAAGCGACAGGATTAGAAAGTAAAAAGGTAAAAGGTAAAAGTAAGGCGGAAACCACTTTTGATTAAGCGGCTTCCGCCTTCCTTTTGCCTTTTGCCTTTTTACTTTTGCCTTCCTTCCGTCTAGCTCTTGGCGTTGACGGCCTGCTCAATGGCTTCGCGGAGTCTTCTGGGAGTCTCGACCTGATTGAATCCCTCGAAATGTTTGTAGATGCTGCCGTCGCGCAGGAGGACGAAGCTTTGGGGAATGACGGCGCGTGCGCGCACAGCCTGTGTTAGCGGCCCTGCGAAGCGCCCGTCATCCCAGACCGTTTTGTAAGGCACTTGCTGCTCGCGCACAAACTCCTTGATAGGCTCAACGTCAGGGTCGTTGCCCTTCGTCGTCAGCCCGACAAACTCGACGCCCTGCGATTTATACTCTTTGCTCATCTCGATGAGTTCGGGAGTCTCCACACGACACGGGCCGCACCATGAGGCCCATAGATTAATGACCACAATTTTTCCTTTGTAGTCCGAGAATTTAAGCGACTTTCCGTCAATGGTCGTGAGCTGTGTGTCGAGCAGGGATGCCGGCAGCGGGATGGAACGCAGAGCGCCGTCGCTCGTGGGCGGAGTAGCAGCGTTGTTGGCTACAGGCGCGCCGGAGTTACTGCCGCTCGCTGGCTGGTTTTTGACGGTAGTTGTGCTGTTGCCCGAAGTGTTTGCAGCGGGCGTGTTTGCGTTTGTCGTCGAACCGGGGTCGGGCTGCGTGCAGCTTGAGACGCCTAGAGTCGCCAGCAGCGCGAGCGTGATAAGAGAGAGGGTCAAACGTCTCGCCGTCCAGAACTTTCGCGACGGCTGCCGCTCGCGCCCTTGGTTTGAAGAATTCATAAAGTTTAATATTCCTTTGCGTGAAACCGAAATCTATGTTTGCGCCGCCGCGATGCGAAAGGTCGCAATCCGCTGAAGGTCTGTGCCGATAATCGCATATTCGCCGGGCATCAGCCCGTAGCGCGGGCGAATTTCCATGTAGAGCATCCCACCTTGCGAGCCGAGCACGCGGTAGTGCGGCTTGATAATCTCCGCCGAATCAATGGCAAAACCTTTGAGGCCCTTCTGGGCCATCGCCGTCACACGCCGCACGCCGCGCCGCGCCGTCAGGCTGACGATAAACGGCGGGTGAACGTTAGGCACGTCCGGCAGGAAGAGATAAAAGCGAGGCTCGCCTGTTTTGATAACGGTCGCCGCGCTCTCGCCCTTCAATTCGATGTAGCTTCTTTTATCGCTGGCGGCGACCTTCTCCATCGAGAGCGGCGTTGTGGCTGTCTCGAAGGGAAGCGTCGTGAGCGCATTGTTTTCAGTAGTGAAGTAAACGAGAGCGCGGTCTGCTGGGGGCGGAGGAAAAGTCTCCTGCCGAGCACCGCGCACGACGACGAAGAACGCTCCGCACAAAACAACGAGCGCAGCCAACGATAGCTTGAGACGATAAGACTTCAATCTGCCTCCGCGAACAATTATCGAACTCTTAACATGGGGAGTCACAAAGTTAATAACGTGACTCAACGTGAATGGTCAAGCGACGCACAGGATGATAAAGGGCGACTAAGCGTGGACGAGCACGCGAAAAGCGATGTCCGTTTGACGAGAGAGACGGCATTCGTTTAGCAGGTCTCGGACCTTTGCTAAACGAATGCCGTTCTTCTCACGCTCTGGCGATTCGCGCGTGTTAAGCAATGTCCTGCCCGCGCAGGGCCACAATCGTCGCTCCGACCAGCAGGAAAAACATCGCGACGAGAATTCCGGGGTTGAGCAACGGATGTCCCCAAGGGTGCAGGAAGTTGACATAGCTGCTCAAATCGTCGGGTTCTTCAATGATGGCCTTCGGCTGCGGCGCTTCTTTGAGCTTGGGCGGCTCGGGCTTGGGCGGCGCAGCCTCGCCGCGCATCGCCGCCGCCTGTGCGTCCTCCTGATACTTATCCATGTCCTTACGGAAGCTTTCGGAGCTATCTTCGGCGTCCTGCCTGTAGCGCTCTATGTCTCGTTTGGTCTCTTCGATGTTCTGTTTGTTGAGGTCGAGCGTGTGTTCCTTGAGCCCGCGCCCCTGATTCGGGCCGTTCTTGTCCGAGCCTTCTTCGTCAACGGTGTCTAGGCCGGAGAGCCGCTTCATTTGGTCGAACGACCAAGTGGCGGGCATGATTGTGCCGACCGCCTTGGAGATTCCCTGCGGCACTCCGACAAGGCCCGAAAAGAGAATCTGCGGAATCAGTATCAACGGCACAAGGCTCGTCGCCATCTCCGATGTCTTGACGATGGCAGAGACGAAGAGGCCGAGGGCGATGCCGACCATGCCCGTCAGAATCATCACCAGCAGTTGCGCCAGAGCGTTGCCCGGCAGCTTCATCATGCCCGTAAAGTGAAACAGCTTGAGCGTTCCGAAGAGCAGCAGGCATTGCAGGCCGACGATTAAAGAGAGCACGAAGAGTTTCGAGCCGACGTAAGGCAGGAGGCCGAGGTTGACCATCCGTTCGCGGTTATAGACGGCACGCTCGCGGATTATCTCGCGCGCCGAAACTGATGTGCCGAACCAGACTGCGACGAGCGCCAGCATGAAGTATGGGAAATCGCGCGGCGCGTCTGACGCGACGACGAGGTAGGTCAGAAACGCGATGATGGGCGCTTGCCCGAACAAAATCAGCAGGTTGAACTTGTCGCGCGACAGCACTTCCATGTAGCGGCGCGCAAGCGTCAACCATTGTCCGAGCGCGTCAGTCACGGTCGGCCTGCGCTTGGCAGGAGCGACGACAGGAGCATCGCGCTTTAGCCCACTTAAAGGCTTGACGATGTTTGCCTGATATTCGGGCGTCTGCTGGAACTTGCGCTTCCAGTTTTCCGCGACTTCTTCGGAAATCTGTTCCTTGCGTAGCTTGTAAGCCTGCCGCTGCTCCTTCGGCGCGTTGGGCGGCAAGGGCGGCAGCTTCGCAATCTCAGCATCAATCGGCGCTTCGAGTTTGTCGTAGAGGTCTTTGAAGCTGTCAGCCTTGACGTGCTTGAGAGCGTCCATCGGGTCGCCATACCAGACCAGCTTGCCTCTCATCATCACCACTATCTTGTCGAAGAGCTTGACGTTTTCCATTGCGTGCGTCGTTAAGATAACGGTGCGCCCGCTTTCGGCAATCTGCCGGAAGAGCTTCATAATCTTCTCTTCCGTTGCAGGGTCTAGGCCAGATGTCGGCTCGTCAAGAAAGATAACGGAAGGCTTCGTGATTAACTCGACGGCGATGGAGACGCGCTTGCGCTGCCCGCCGGAGAGTTGGCCCACTGGCACATCGCGCCGCTCCGACAAGCCTGTCACATCCATCACTTCTCCGACTATCTGGTCAATCTCCTGCGCGGAGATGTCGCGCGAAAGGCGCAGGCGCGCAACGTAGTAGAGCGTGCGATAGACGGTCAACTCGCGGTGGATGATGTCGTCCTGCGGAACGTAGCCGATTGATTGCTTGATGGAATCTAGATGCTGGTAGAGGTCCAGATTGTTGATGAGCACGTGTCCGGCGGTCGCAGGGCGCATGCCGTTCAAAGAGTCCATCAGCGTTGACTTGCCAGCGCCGGATGGGCCAAGCAGGCCGACAAACTCGTTCGGCAGAATCGTCAGGTCAACATCGTCAAGGAGTTTAATCATTCCCTGCCCTGAACGATTCGGAACTTCCTTCGTGATGTCTATCACGTCAATGCGCGTCTTCGAGCGCGTGTCGAAGACGGCGACGCCGCGCTGCGGGTCTGCTTGCAGGACGAATGGGCCAATCTGCACGATGTCCTGATTTTGCAGCGGGCGACGACCCGTGATGCGCGTGCCGTTGACGTAGACGCCGTTGGTCGAGCCACGATCTTCGATAGCGATCTGTCCGTTGCTGTTGAGAAGGCGCGCGTGGTGGTTGGAGATTTGCAGGCCGTCGAGGCTGATGTCGTTGTCTGTGGCGCGTCCGATGGTTACTTGCGCGCGGCCCGTGAGCGGCAGTTGCATCAGCAGTTGTGGCTGTGCGCCGCCGCTCGTGCTTGCGCCCGGTGTCGGCTGCTGAAGATTGCCGCTCCCCTGCTTGAAGACCATCGTCTGCATCACGGGTCGTTCCGTGGACGAAAGCGGTCCTGAGGGCGGCTTCATTTCTCCGAGCGCAGGTGCAGCGCCGGAGAGCACGACCGAACGCTGCCCTGCATGCTGCGCGCCCGCCGGAGCAGGATGCGATGGGTCAACGAAGCGCAGGATTGGCCCACCCATTCCAAGCTGTATGCGGTCGCCGTCGAAGAGCGGCGTGGGCTGCGTGATGCGTTGATCGTTGAGCAGTGTGCCGTTGAAGCTGCCGAGGTCGTGGAGCACGGATTGGCCGTCGCCACCGCGTCGTATCTCTGCATGGCGGCGCGAGACGACGGCAGCAGCCGCGTCAATCGCAACTTCCATCTCAGGCTCGCGCCCCAAGCGAACGACATCCTTGCTGACCTGTATGCGTTCGAGCTTGCCTGTCGAACCGCGCACAAACTCTACGAACGCGGGCTGCGCAGGGCCTTTCGGTGCAGGCGGCCGCACAGGCTGTTGCTGCTGCGGAGGTGGTGGCGGTGGCGGCTGTTGCCTTTGTGGAGGAGTTGGTGGCGGCGCGGCCTGCCGGGGCTGTTGCGGGGGAGGCGGCGCGGGTTGATATTGCTGCGGCGGTGTCGGCGGCGCGACGGGGCGCTGCTGTGGAGGCTGCGGCTGTGGCTGTGGCGGAGGAGCAGCGGGGCGCATGGGCTGCTGGTGCGGAGGCGGCGCGACATGCTGCGGCGGTGTTGGCGGTTGCATTTGCGGCGGCGGCTGTTGGGGCGCGCCCTGTGGTGCGACTGGCCGCTGTTGAAATTGCTGCGGCATGGGTTGAACGTGCGGCGGCGCGGCGGGCGGAGGCTGCGGAGGCGCGGCGGGGCGTCTCTCTTCCGTCACTTCCGACTTGCCGCCGAGGTCGCGATGCGTTTCCAGTTCGGCGAAGTTGGCGGGCTTGGGCTGCTCCATCTCTATGCGCGCGACGAGCATGACGGGGCCGCCCGCGCCGAATTGCACGCGTGCGCCGGGCTGCACCTCTGATGGCTGCATGATGCGTTGACCGTTGATGTAAGTGCCGTAGCTGGAGTTGGTGTCAACGAGCAGGCAGCGTCCATCTTTGGCACGAAACTCGGCGTGGCGGCGTGAGACCATAGGCCACTCCGATTGGTCGAACACGAGATGACACTCCGCAGGGTCGCGCCCGACTTTCATCACCATCTGCTCAAACGAGCGTTCGGGTTTCTGCTGCCCATTGCGCTCTTCAATTAAAACGATTTTCATGTGAGTCACCCTGTAGAAGGTTTTGAGTTTTCAGTTTCGAGAAAAGGCCGTTTGCTTTTACTGGAAACTGAAAACTCAAAACTGTTATTTAAGTCTGAAGGATTCGAGAACCACCGGCAGTTCGCCTTTGACGCCGACATCATCAATGCCTCCCAGTTCTTCTGCGAGCGAACTGGTGAGAATCGTCAACTGAAGACCGTTCTTCTGGCCTTCGACGCCCGGCGGCAGGAAGATGATGCGACCCCAGAAGGTGACATCGCCCTTCTCAGTATTTTTTGAGAGGCCCTTAAAGCGAAACTCGTAGGCACTTATCGAATTAACTTTGGTCGGGCCTTCGGAGACTTTTTCATAGCCCGGCAACTGCTTCTCAAAACTGGCGGACTTGGCCTCGACCAGTGTCGGAAAGAGAGACTTGTCGGCGTCGTAAGTGCCGTTGCTTTCGTACCAGCCGACGGCGAGACGCTCCTGCGTGAAATCAGGCGGCAGCTTGCGCTCGACTCTGACGAAATACGTTCCGCCAGAAGCAACACTCGAATCGAGTTCCCAGGAGTTTGGGTAATAAAAAGAGAACGGGACGAAGCGCTCAGCTATTTTGCCGCTCAGATTTGAACGCGAGTTAACGAACTGTGTTGTGTCCGGCGGCGGCTCAAAGGGCGGGGGGGCAGCGTTCGTGTTGGCGTTGGCCGTAGTGTTTGCATTGCCGTTGGTGTTGGCGGTTACGTTCGAGTTGGCGTTGGCGTTCGTGCTGGCGGTGTTGGCGTTGGAGTTCGCATTGGCGTTAGCCGTCGCATTATCCTTTTTGTTGAGCACCAGAAAATAGTAGGCGGCTGCACCGGCTAAGAGCAGCAGGGCGACCGCGCCGAGAATCAAGGGCAGGCGGCTGCCTTTGCGCGCGGCGGCATCAGCAGCGGGCGCACGATGCTGTGCCTGCGCTTGCGTGTGTCCGGCCTGCGGCATGTGTGCTGCTGCCTGTCCAGCGGGCGACGCGGCAGGCTGCTGCGGTTGATACTGCTGCTGATATTGCTGCGGCGGCGGTTGTTGCTGATAACCGGGCGGCGGCTGCGGTTGCTGGTATGAGGGCGGCTGTTGTTGCCGCTGGTAATCGGGCGGCGGCTGGTAGTCGCGCGGCTGCGAGGGGGGAGCAGGAGGCGGCGGCGATGGCGGCTGCGGCGATGGCAGGTCGGCCGGTTGAAACGAAGCGGCGATGGTACGATTGTTGGCCGGGCCTGTATCGCTGCGACGGATTTCGCCGGTCTGCGGCGGCGGGAAAGAGGCCATCGTTTTGTTAAGGTCCGGGGATGGCGGCTGGCTCGCTTGAGCGGGCGGGCGTTCAGGCGGCAGGTTTAAGTCGGCCTGATTGGTTATCACCGTCGGGCCGAGATCGTAGTTAGAACCCGCGTCGGCCACAGTCTCCAGCCGTCCGCCGTCAACCGTGCAGAACTTCTGATTGTCGTCCGGGTACGTGCGATTGCATTTCGGGCAGCGCTTCATTAATTAAGCTCCACTAAAAGGAAGGATGAAGTAGGAATGCGGAACGATGAACCGTTAAGAGCTTGTCTGTTATTCCGCGTTCATCGTTCCTACTTCATCGTTTCCTGTTCATCCCTGCTTTGCGTTGGCAAGTTTGGTTTGCAGTTCGGCGTTGGTCGGGTCGAGTTGCAGGGCACGCTGGTAGGCGCGCACTGCGTCGGCGCGGCGTCCGGCTTTCATGTATTCGTCGCCGATGCCGCCGAAGCCGAAAGCGCCCGCCAAGCCTTTGCGTTCTCCGGCCGTTGCGACATCTACGGCGCGATTATAAATCTTCTCCGCGTCTTCAAGGCGATTGGTGCGCAGGTAGGCCGAGCCGAGAACGGAGTAGGGCGCGAAGCTGCGCGGGCTGGCTTCAATCGCACTCTTCAAGAGCGGTTCGGCATCATCAAAACGCTTCTGCACGGTGCGCAGGCGTCCCATCAAAAAGAGCGCGCCGGGATTGCGCCCGTCAAGGCTGAGAGCACGACTCAAGACCGGCTCGGATTCATTCCAGCGCTGCTCGGACTGCAACGCTGCGGCGATGAGCACGAGCGTCGGCGCGTCCTGCGCAAGCTCTATGGCCTTGCGATAGTAAGGCTCGGCTTCGCTGGCGCGGTTGTTCTTCCTCAGTAGTCGCGCCAAGTGAACGTAGGCGACTGCAAACTGCGGGTCAAGCTCTACGGCACGACGGTAAGCGCCCTCCGTCTCAGCGGCCGTCAGCCCGCGCTCTTCGAGCGCGACGCCGAGACGGTCGTGTGCGATGGCGCTCGTCGGCTGCAAGACGATGGCGCGGCGCGCAGCCGCTTCCGCTGCCGTCAGCCTCTGTGCGCCGCCCGCGCCGCCTGCGCGCGGCTGCACGAGCACGTAGCTGAGAGCGATTTGCAAATCTGCGTTCTGCTGGTTGGAGGCGATTGATTGACGGTAAGCTTTTTCGGCCTCTTCCCAACGCTGCTGGTCTGTGTAGACGTTGCCGAGACCGTAGGAGGCACGCCATTCACGCATGTTGAGTTGCAGCGCCGTCTGGTAAAACTGCTCTGCTTCGGCATACTTGCGCGCGTCGCGTGCTTCGTTGCCCTCGTCGAGTGCGTCTTCGATGCGTTCCATCATCTCCGGCGTCGGCGGTGCGGTGCGGCCAGTGCCTCCCAGATTGGAAGTCCTGTTGCCTCCTCCTGTGCCGCCGGTTCTGGGCGTCGTGGGCCTCGGTGTAGTTGGCCGCGTGCCCGTCGCGCGCCGGCGGCTGGTCGTTTCAGGATTCTTCGGCCGGAAGATACCTGATCCGCCGCCGAGGTCGTCCTGCGCCTGCGCGGCGCTCATCGCGCCAAAGACGACGAACACGAGCAGGAGCGCGATTGACCGCAGAGATGTCCGCGATAAGTGGGGGGTGTTCATAACTCTTCCTTTCACGAAACGCAAAATCATTGTCTTAAAAACAGGTAGTGCTAGAGGTTTACGGATGCGCCCTCAATTTTCAGGAGCCGGGGCGCACGAGGCGAAAGCCGAGAGTTGGATGTGTTGTTGACGGCTTTTGCCAGTTGCGGACGGTGGCGGTGGCTGGCGTCTCGCGCATCTTGGTGGCGTAAGAGCCGCCGCGATAGACCATCATCTCGCGCTCTTCGGGCGGAACTGCTCCGCGGCTACCCGGATAGAGAGCGGCCTTTGAAGAGGTCCACTCCCAGACGTTGCCGATTAAATCAACGACGCCCCAGCGATTTTTACCGTTTGGCAAAGAGCCGACGGGTTTTGGTGAAGCCTCGTCAATGATGGCCCGTCCCTGCTCCCATGCATTTCCCCACGGATACAGTTCATTACGGTCGCCGTTTCTGGCTGCAAACTCCCACTCTTCTTCAGTCGGCAAACGGTACGTCACCTTATCACGCTTTGAACGCCATTCCGCAAACGCCACCGCGTCCTCATAAGAAACGTTTGTCACGGGCCACTGTTCCTGCCCCGCGAGCGGCTTATTGTTGGACCAGTGGCTCGGAGCCTTGTGCCCTGTCTCGCGTACAAACACTTCATACTCGGCGTTCGTCACTTCCGTTCGATCCATCGAGAAGGCCGCAACGGTCGCGCCATGCGTAGGGGCTTCGAGGATGGACGCGCCGTTGCGTCCCATCAGAAAACTGCCGCCTGCAATCGCAACGAGGTCGGGCTTGATGACATCCTTCTGCTGCTCTCCTGTGCCCGGCCCGCCCGGATTCTGGTTGACGTTGGAGGTCGCGGGCTTGTTCAGGAACAGAAAATAGACGCCGATTCCGCCGCCGATAAGAAGAACAGCCAGCACGCCCAGAATCAACGGCAGCAGCTTCTTCGGAGCAGGAGCGACGACGCTCGTGCCCGGCATGGAAGACTGAAAAGGTTGCTGCTGTGTTTGTACGCCTGCGGGCTGCTGGCCCTGCTGCCAGTTGGTTTGCTGGCCCGTGCCGGGCATGCTGTGGCCTGCGTCCAAGATCCCTGTCGCTACACCTTGCCGCTGTTGCTGCGTAGCCTCTATGTCGGAAGCGACGAGGGGACGCGTCTCGTATCTGGCGGCAACAGTTCGCTCTTCCAGTTCCTCCTGTTCGCGCGCCGCACGCTCGGCAGCAGCCTTGCGCTCGGCTTCCTTACGTTCGGATTCCCTGCGCTGCGCTTCCTCGCGCTCTCGCTGTTCCTGTTTCCGTCGCTCGGCCTCTGCGGCGGCCTTGCGTTGCGCCTCAAGCGCAGCAGTCTTGCGCCGCGCCTCCTCTTCGTCGCGCTGACGCTGCTGCTCTTCGGCTAAACGCCGCGCTTCCTCTTCAGCACGAGCACGCGCCTGCGCTTCCGCACGCTGGCGCGCAGCCTCAGCCTCCGCTTCAGCCTTTCGCCTCGTCTCTGCTTCGGCCGCTTCAGCTCTGGCCCGCTCTTCCTCTTCTTCAGCTTTAAGGCGCGCTTCTTCCGCGGCCTTCAGGCGGGCAGTTTCTTCAGTCTTGCGCCGCTCTTCCTCTACGGCCAGCCTGCGCTCTTCTTCGAGGCGACGACGCTCTTCCGCTTCGCGCTGGCGTGCGGCGGCCTGCGCCTGCAAGCGTGCCTGCTCTTCGCGTTCCAACTCCTCGCGCGCGATGCGGTCGCGCTCTTCACGCTCGCGTTGTTCCTGTTCTTCGACCTCCAGTTCGCTCAGTTGCGCGCCGAAGGAGATAACGCTCGGCTGTAGCGGCGCTCCGTTGATTGTGCCGGAACTGATAGTGCCCGCGAGCGGGTCTCCGAGCGGAGGCTGGCTCACATGCATCAGGCTTTGCAGTTGCGCATTAACGCGACATTCGCCGCCGCTACATTCAATCTGCTGCTCCCACTCCGCGTAGCCGTCGTGCAGGATACGCACGGAATGAAGGCCCGGCATCATGTCGGGCACGACGAGTTCGCCTGTCTGGTCTGAAGCGCCGACGGAGACGTTGTTAACGAAGACGCGCGCGTGCGGCGGATTGGTCTGCACGCGCAGCAGCGTCATCTCGCGCGATTGCTGGAGTGGACCTGACGAACGCACAAACGGCGGAGGCTGCGAGCCCGTTTGCGGTTGCGCGCCCGTTGGCCCAAGCGTTGTGCTCTTTAATCCTGCTGTCACGACCGCGACCGCCTCGCGCAGTTCGTTGATAAAGGCTTCGACCGAAGCCGGACGACTCTCTGCCTCCTTCTCAAGCGCGTGGCGAACGACCGCCTCAATCTGCGGCGGAACGGAGACACCCATCGAAGCGAAGCTCGGCGGCGGCTGCGTCAGATGCTTCTTCATAATGGAGGGAATGCCCGTGCCTCTGAAGGGCACATCGCCGCCGAGCATCTGGAAGAGGATGACGCCGAGGCTGTAAATATCCGCACGCGCGTCCGGCTCTTCGTCGCCCCATTGTTCAGGGGCCATGTAGAAGGGCGAACCCATCAGTCCGCTCGTCTTCGCCTGCACGAAAGAGCCCAGAAGCTCGCCCGACTTGATTTTCGCCAGCCCGAAATCCAGCACCTTCAGGCCCTCCGCAACCGGCTGGCCCTCCTGCATCATAATGTTCAAGGGCTTCAGGTCGCGGTGGACGATGCCCTGCCTGTGTGCCGCGCCGACGCCAGCGCCGACCGCCGCCATGATTTCCAGCGCACGACCCGGCGGCAAAGCGCCCTCCTGCGCCAGCAACTCGTGCAGCGAACTCCCTTTGACAAACTCCATGACGAGAAACGGCATCGTGCCACGCGCCACGCCGAAATCCGTCACGGCGATAATATTTTGATGACGAATGGCTGCGGCCGCCAGCGCTTCCTGACGGAAACGCGTGACCAGCATCGGGTCGTTGCCGACCAGATCCGGCAGGATAACTTTGATGGCGTGTGCGGTCTTGAGAAAGATGTGGCGCGCTTGAAAGACGACGCCCATGCCGCCGTGGCCGAGGCGTCGTTCTAATTGATAGCGCCCGTCAAGGATGGGTTCGCCTGCAATGGAGAGCGTCGTCGCGTCGCCGTCATCCGGGCAATGGTTGACGTGATCAGGGAAACAGCGGCGACAGGCTGGACATTCTTTCATTCGTCGGCTCGATCCACGGGCAGCCAGCCCTCAGACCTCAATTTGCAGGCAGCACACTCGGGTCGGGTAGCAGCTTCGTGCTCATTTGATGGCGAAAAATTTTGCTCGCCGCACTCTCCGGCCGGCAGCATCTAACGCGGCGCGCCGGGCGTTGCGGCCTGAGAACTGAAACTGTGCCGAGCGGCGTATAAGGAATTAGCATGACCGCGCCTTCTGATTTTAACGACTCGTCGAACTTCAAGCAAGCGGCAAGCGATTATTTATCAACCAATCGCACGCGCCTCCCGTTTCGAGGCGTCTCTCTTTTTCGTGCGCCCAACCCACACGCCTCTTTCGCCGCCGCATTTAAGGAGACGGACGCGGCCGCGCCCCTTTGCTCAGCCAGCCTTCCCAAGCTTCAACTTTCCGGCAGCTTTAGCCAGCCGCTTTTTTAAGATACTAGCTCGCGCGCACAGCCCCGGCGGCGCGCGACACTCGACTTCCGCCGCACGCGGCCGGGGCTCCCGTTTTAATTTACGGCCCGCTTTTCCAGCCCTCTTCTTAATCCACGTTGCGCCTATCGGAACGCCCGCGCATCGCTATAAACGCGATAGCCAGCAAGGCGACGAGGCCGAGGACGACTATCCAGATCCACGTATTTGAGCCGGCGTTGTCGCTCGTCTGTGTGGTCGTGGTCTGAGTGGGACGGGTGGTTTGCGTGGTTTGCGTGGTGGTCGTAGTAGTAGTCGAGGAAGTATTGCCGGATGACTGCGGCGGCGTGCTCGCAGTATTGGAGTTGTTCTGCGCCAGCGCTGGCAGGCTCATGCAGGCCAGACTCAGGATGAGCAGGCACGCTCTCAAGCTCTTAAACAATCGGCAGGATTTCATCATCTGACTTCTCCTTTACAGTTAGCCCAGCGGTTTTTCAACGGAAACGTAATGGCCCATGCGTGAACAGTGAAGCAGGATGCTTTTATGCCAAATCAGATGGCGAGTCAATGATTATCTAAAACATGGCTCGCACTACCTGAGCGAGAAAGCTTTTCCCTGAGCGTCGCGGAGCTTGAGTTTGAGAGTGCGCGCGATGGTTGGCCCAAGGTCAATCATGCGGACGGGCTGTTTGCCATTGAGCAGCCCGCGCCGACCGATGCCTGCGCCGGAAGCGATGAAGGTGTTTAAGTATCTTGACGGCAGATAGCCGTGAGTGCCGCGAGTGTTAGTGGAGGTGATGGGCTGTCCTGTGTAGTTGTTGCCGAAGGCGTAGCCGTCTTCTGCTTCAAGGAAGAGCGCCGCGCGCGGGTCTGCCTGAAGCAAGCGCAACTCTCGCGCCTCAAGCACGCGCAGGCTTCTCTTCCCAACGCCGGGAAACGCGCTTGCCTTTCCTTCCGCAAACTCCCGGAAGACGGCGCGAGCGCGATTCAAAGCGTCTGTGTCTTTGGGGTCGCGCAGGATGATGGCGCATGAGCCGGACGACGTATAAGGCAGAGCGCGCCATTCCTTGAGGACCGTACGCGTGCGCCCTTGCGCGTCCTTTTCTTCCACCACTTTCAGAAGCCCCGCGCGCTCAAGAAGGACGCCCGGATTAATCTGCTGGCTGATGGGCAGAAAGCCGTGGTCGCTGACGATGAAGACGGCTGTCTCATCGAGTGTTCCGGCGCGGGACGCGGCGGCCAGCACGCGCGCAACGTAAGCGTCCGTCTTTTCCAGCATCGCGTTTGCTTCCGCGGTGAACGGCCCGAAGTCGTGCTCGAAGTGGTCAAGGTCGAAGAGGTGCATGAGCATCAACTGCGGTCGTTTGTGTTCGATGACATACTCTGCAAAGCGCGTCCGCATGTCGTCCTGCTCATCTTTGTTAACGTTTGAATAGAGCCTTGCATCGGTGCGCTCTATCTCTTCGACCAGCCCTTGCGGGCGCGCGTTGGCTTTGATGAGCGCTAAGGTGTCTGGAAATTTTCCGCCGAGTTTCAAAATCTCCGGCACGTTATGGTCGCCCGCGCCCGTCGCTACGGGCCAGGAGACCATCGCGGTCGAAAGCCCCGCGCGCTTCGCAGCGTCCCACAGCGTTTCGACTTTAATGGCGCGAGCAAACCAGTACCACTCGCGATTATGAAGCATTGAGGGGTCGAAGATGTCGTTGCCGAAGATGCCATGCCGCGCAGGATACGCGCCGGTGATGATGCTCGTATGCGCAGGATAGGTGACGGAAGGATAGACGGTCACAACACTCGACGAAACGCCCGACGCCATCAAGCGCCTGAGCGTCGGAATCTTTAAAGAATTGTGAGACGAAGAGACGTAGCGCCAGTCGAGTCCGTCCAGAGAGATAACGAGAACGCGCTTCGCGTCTTGCAGACTACGCTGCTGCTCCTGCGCGACCGCACGCGTGCAGGCAAAGGCGACAAGAACCGACGCCGCGCAGAGCACCAGAAGCATGCCGCTCAAATTCGTTAATCCTCTTCGCCGCATACAGAGTTTACCTCCCCTGCATTTTTAGTAGAGATTAAAGTTGTACTCGATTTGAATATACTGCGAGACAAAGCGCCCGTCTTTCATGGCCGGAATAAAAATCATGCGCCGCGCCGCCGCAATCGCCCTTTCGGTCAGGCCGTAGGGCAGGCCGCTGACGGCTCGTATTCCTGTGACCTCGCCTGAAGAGGAAAAGACGGCGCGCAGGACGACCGTCCCGGAAACCTGCTGCTGCCGCGCCTCCTCCGTATAACGTGGATGAGCGCGTGCGACGAGAACGGCTTTGCGCGACACCTCTCGCGGAGAAAAGACCTGCGCGCGCGGAGCGCTTGGCTGGCCCTGCTCGTTTTTCGTCGTCGGCGGCGCTTCTGCTTCTGCTTTTTGTGTCGCTTCACTGTCGGATTGCAGGCGTGCGATGTTCTTCGCTGCGGGCTTCATGTCGAGCGTGACGGATTTCAAAAAACGTTCGACCGCTGGCAGGCTGCGCGCGTCTCCGACGGCTTCGAAAATGTAGACCCGTTTTTTCGTACGGTAAAACTGGAGGATGCCGCCGATGTCAGTCGTCGTAGACTGAACGCGAAACTGTTTCCCCTTATAACTGTTCAGGATTATATTGCGCTCAAAAGTCATCTCCCCGTAAAAGATGCCGTACTTACGGAACTCTTCGATGAAGGCATCAAGCTCTTCCTGCCGCTCCGAGTTGTCGAAGGAGAGCATGACGTAGCCTGTGCCCTCATCGTAGGCTGCATAGAGTAGGCCGTCGGGCGGATTGGACAGTAGCTTCGGTGGCCGCGCGATTGAAACAACCCACGGCTGCCTGGGCAGCAGCACTGTGAATTCCTCGCCCTGCGACGTGTAGCGCTCCCAACGCGCAGCCTTCTGGCTTCGTACGTCGTCAAAGGAGGAAGCATCTGCCGCCGCAGCGATTGTCCAGCACAGTATGATTGTCAGAAAGACGGAGGTGGGGCGCATCATTGAGGTCTCCGAATCTGCCGGGCGCACCCCTTTGAGAGACACGCCCGGCCATACGCTCGTTGCCAGCTTAACATTTCGCCGCCGGTAAAGAAGACGGCTCTTCTTATTTAACGACCACGTTGACCAATCGCTGCGGGACGACTATCACTTTAACGACCTGTCGCCCTTCGGTCAGCCCGCGTACCTTCTCATCTTCGAGCGCGGCCGCGCGCAACGCTTCTTCCGTTGTGTCGGGCGTGGCGCGAATACGCGAGCGCAGTTTGCCGTTGACCTGCACCGGGATTTCCAACTCCTCTTTGCGGGCCAACTCATCGTTCGCCACGGGCCAACGGGCCGCGCCCTTAATCAGCCCGCCCGCGTGGCCCAGAGCCTCCCACATCTCTTCCGAGACGTGAGGAGCGAAGGGAGCGAGCATGACGATTAACGCTTCTAAGGCTTCGCGCACCGCGAAGGCGTCCGTAGCGGAAGCCGCTTCAGGTTGCACACCAGAATCCGCGAGCGCGTTTGAAAGCTCCATCAAGGCGGCGACGCTCGTGTTGAAATGCAACTCTTCGAAGTCGTCCGTGATGCGCGCAATCGTCTGGTGCGTCTTGCGCCTGAGAGCGCGCGCCGCATCGGAAAATTCCGCGCCCGCTGCTCCGTCCTCTTTCCGTGGCGCTTCAGACAAACGCTCGCGCCAGCGCCAGACCATTCCCCAGACGCGGCGCAGGAAGCGGACGCCTCCTTCGATGCCTGTCTCTTGCCAGCGCAGTTCGTTTTCGGGCGGCGCGGCGAAGAGGATAAACAGGCGCACGGCGTCAGCGCCGTAAGCAGCAATCATGTCATCCGGGTCAACGCCGTTGCCCAGGGATTTCGACATCCGTTTCCATTCGCTTGTACCCTCAACGAGATTCGTCACCATGCCTTGCGTCATCAGCCGCTTGACAGGCTCGTCGAATGAGACGAGGCCGATATCGCGCATCATCTTGGTCCAGAAGCGCGTGTAGAGCAGGTGCATCACGGCATGGTCTATGCCGCCGATGTACTGGTCAACGGGCGTCCAGTAGGCGATAGCTTTTTTGTCAAACGGCGCGCTTTCGTTTCGCGGGTCACAGTAGCGAAAGAAGTACCACGATGAATCAACGAAGGTGTCCATCGTATCCGTCTCGCGCCGCGCTGCATTGCCGCATGTCGGACAGGTCGTGTTAACAAATTCCGCGACGCCCGCCAGCGGATTATCGCCCGCTCCCGTAAACTCCGCATGCTCCGGCAGGACCACCGGCAACTCGTTTTCGGGAACGGGCACGATGCCGCATTGCTCGCAGTAGATAACGGGAATCGGAGCGCCCCAGAAACGCTGGCGCGAGATGCCCCAATCGCGCAGGCGATAGGTGACGGCAGCCTCGCCAAATCCTTGTTCTTCAGCGAAGCGCGCCATCTCGATTTTCGCGTCCGCAGAGAGCTTGCCGCCCCAGTCGCCGGAGTTGACGAGGATGCCGTAGTCCGTGAAGGCATGAGGCATCATCACGGACTGGTCCAGTCCGGCTTCGGGGTCGTGTTCTATCTTTTCCTGCTCGTGCGAGACACGCTCGATGACGCGGCGAACGGGCAGAGAATATTTTTGTGCAAACTCGAAATCGCGCTCGTCGTGTGCCGGAACACTCATCACAGCGCCAGCGCCGTATTCCATCAGAACGTAGTTTGCGACCCAGACGGGAATCGTCTCGCCGTTGAAGGGATTAATCGCCAGCAAGCCCGTGTTGATGCCCTCTTTTTCTTCATCCTCGCCGGGCGTAACTTGGCTCTGTCGCGCTACGCGAACGCGCTCGACAAACTGCGCCACGTCATCCTTCAAGACGGACTTAGCGACCAGTGGATGCTCTATCGCCAGCACGACGGCCGTTGCGCCGTAGATGGTGTCAATGCGCGTGGTAAAGATACGCACCTTTTCGTCCGTCTCTTTAATCGCGAAATCAACGAAAGCGCCTTCGCTGCGGTTAATCCAGTTGCGCTGCATCGTCAGCACACGCTCAGGCCAGCCCGCTTCTATCTGCTTCATTCCTTCGAGCAGTTCTTCGGCGTATGCCGTGATGCGTATGAACCACTGCTCTCGCTCTTTCTTCTCGACAATTGTTCCGCAGCGCCAGCAGACGCCGCCCGACGATTGCTCGTTGGAGAGCACGGTCTGCTCTTTCGGACACCAGTTAACAGGCGACTTACGCTTGTAGGCCAGTCCGCGCTCGTACATCTTCAGGAAGAACCACTGGTCCCATCTGTAATATTCGGGACGATGAGCGGCTATCTCGCGCCGCCAGTCGTAGCTGACGCCGATGCGCTTCATTTGCCCGCGCATGTGCGCGATGTTCTCTTCCGTCCAGTCGAGCGGGTTGATGCCGCGCTTGATGGCGGCCTGCTCGGCGGGCTGCCCGAAGCTGTCCCAACCAATCGGGTGCAGCACGTTGAAGCCGCTCAGCCGCTTGTACCACGAGAGCGCATCGCCTATGGAATAGTTGCGCACATGGCCCATGTGCAGAAAGCCGGATGGATAAGGCAGCATTTCCAGACAATAGAAAGAGGGCCGCTCATCATCCGGCTCAACCTCGAACGCGCCCGTCTCCGTCCAGATTCGCTGCCACTTCTCTTCGATTTTTTCAGGGAAATATTTTTCGTCCATTGTTCAAATGCCTTTCGGTCAAGCTACCACTAAAACATGAAACCGCCGGACACACAAAGCGGGAGCTTAAGTTTAAGCCCGTCTTTTTTTCCGTCAGGTTTGTCTGTAGGGATTGGCGTGGTGTGTCGCGCCGCTGCGGCCCGCCCGCGCATTACAGAGCGCGGTCGCCGAGCGGCACCGTAAGGCAGAGTTTGTTGATTTTATAAACGCGTCTCATCGCAAGCTCAAAAGCTGTCCTTCCTGAAAGCCGGCCATATGCTAACGCAAGCGGGGCGCGCTTGTCGAATAATTTACGCCCCACAAACGGAGCAGGGCGAGCAGGCACATCAAGAGCACTACGACTCGTCTGCGATGAAAGAGCGGAGCGCTTCAAGGTTGCGGCGGTCGTCGCCTGTTTCGTCCTGCGGAGTTTCGAGCAGAAAGGCTGCTTGAGAGAGTTTGGGGTGGCGCGCGACGCGGCGCAGGGCATGAGCGCCTATGTGGCCGAGGCCGATGTGCCAGTGGCGGTCAACGCGCGAGTTGTATTCGGCCTTCGAATCGTTGAAATGAACGGCGCGCACGTTGTTCATGCCGACATGCGCGTCGAGCGCTTCAAAGGTGGCAGCCAGACCGTCGGAGTCGCGTATGTCGTAACCGGCTGTGAAGGCGTGTGCTGTGTCGAAGCAGACGCCGAGGTTGAGTTCGGAACACGCCTCTATGAGTTCGCGCAGATGCTCGAAACGATGGCCGATACACTCGCCCTGCCCGGCAGTGTTTTCCAGCAGGATACGGAACGCGCCGAGTTCCAGATGAGCGCACGCCGCCTTCAGACTCAAAGCGCAGGTACTAAGCGCGTCGGCCTCGCACGCGCCGCGTGCGCTGCCCGGATGCACGACGAGGTAATCCGCTCCGAGCAGCAATGCGCGCTCTATCTCCTCGCGAAAGGAGGCGCGCGATTTCTCACGAATGGTTTCATCGGCGGAGGCCAGATTGATGAGGTAGTTGGCGTGGACGACGACGGGCGAAAGCTGCGTCTCTGCGCGCAACGAATGAAAGCGTTCGACCTCTTCAACTGAGAGCGGGCGCGCCATCCACCCGCGCGGGTTGCGCGAGAAAATTTGCACCGTCTCGCAGGCAAGCTCTCTGGCCTTCAGGAGCGCGTTGTGCAGCCCGCCCGCGATGGGCAAGTGTAATCCGATTTTTGGCTTCTGGTTCATCTGTCGTTTGAGAGAATTGCTGATGGCGTTAATGGTAGTTGTGATGATAGCTTCAGGCGGTCATGGCGTCTGTCTCGGCTATGCGGCGCTTCAATGCCTGCTGCACCTGATCGCCAAGTTCTACGTGCTGGTGCATGAGTTTCTGAAGCTGTTCACGTTGGAGGATGAGGAAGATGCTTGAGACAAGCGTTTCGACCGTGGCGGTGGTCGGGATGTCTGCGAGCAGCGCGATTTCACCGAAGTAGTCGCCGTCGTCAAGCGTCGCGACGCGGTGAACGTTGCCTTCATCGTCCGTAGCGCTGACGGCGACCTTGCCGCGAATGATGATGTAGAAGCGGCTGCCGCGGTCGCCCTCTGCGATGACTGTGCGGCCAGCGGGCACGCGCTCTGTGATAAACATGTCGGAGATTTCGTGCAGGAAAGATTCGTCCAGGTCTTTGAAGAGCGGCACGTCGCGAAGGATGTTGACATCCGTCACCCTGAGGTCGCCCGTGGCGGAGATGGCCGTCCCGGTCTGTCGTCGCCACATGCCAGCATACGTGCCGCCGCGATACAGAAGTCCTTTATGCGTTCCCTGCTCGATAATCTGGCCGTCCTTGAAGACGAAGATCTGTTCGTAGTCAACGACGGACTTGAGCCTGTGCGTGACGGAGATGACTGTGCGGCCGACGGAGACGCGTTTCAAAGTTTCGTTGATGGCAGACTCGGTGCTGGGGTCGAGCGCCGATGTCGCTTCGTCAAGAATAATCAGCGAGGGATTGCGAATGAGTGCGCGTGCGATGGCGATGCGCTGGCGCTGTCCGCCGGAGAGACGCCCGCCGCGCTCACCGACAATCGTCTCGTAATTCTCAGGCATCTGCATGATAATCTCGTGCAACTCGGCCGCTCTGGCTGCTTCCTCAACTTCGCTATCGGTCGCGCCCGCTTTACCCAGACGTATATTCTCGCGCACGCTCGTGTTGAAGAGAAAGCTCTCCTGAAAGACTATTCCGATCTGCGCGTAGAGCGAATCGAGCGCGGCCTCGCGCAGGTCTATGCCGTCGAAGAGGATTCTTCCAGCTTGCGGGTCGTAGAAACGCATGATGAGGTTGAGATTCGTGCTCTTGCCGCAACCGCTGTGGCCGACGAAGGCGATGCGCGCACCCTTCGGTAGTTCCATTGTAACGCCCGTCAGGTTGGCATGCTCCGGCGTATAGCCGAAGGTCACGTTCTCGAAACTAATGCCGGACGAAAGAAGCGGAAGCTGTCGCGCATGGGCCAACTCAAAGATGCCCGGCTGCTCGTCCAGTAGTTCGCGCACGCGCTGCATTCCGCCCGTGGCTTGCAGCAGCGTCGGCGTCACGGCCGTCAGGCCCATGACGGATGAGCTAACCATTATGAACAGGGCGTTGAAGGAGACCAGAGAGCCGATGGAGAGCGAACCCTTGAAGGCTAAGAATGAGCCGCCGCTGATGAGCAGCACGTTGAAGAGCAGCATGAAGATGTTGGGGCTGCGCTCCGTGACGTAGCTGAGAAAGTTGAAGCGTGTTGCCAGGGCGACAACCTTCGTCGCCTGCCGCTCGAAGGCCGCGAGCACAGCGCTCTTCAGTCCAAATGCCTTGACCACCTGCTGCGCGCTCAAGTTCTCCTGAATGATATTTGAGAGCGCCGCCTGCTCGCCCCTCAAATGGTAGCCCGCCTTCAACGCACGCGCGCCCAGAATCTTCGGCCCTGCGACGCAGAAGGGCAGGCCCACCATCGCGCCCAGCGCCAGCCGCCAATCAATCACAAAGAGGACACACGCGCTAAACAGTATGTTGATAATGCAGAGCAAAGCGCCCGGCACACCGAGCACGACCGCGTTTTCGATGGCCGCCAGATCGGTCGAAAAGCGCGACAGCAAATCGCCCAGACGCGAGCGCGCGTAGAAGCCGAGCGATAGGCGCTGGAAGTGTCCGAACATTTCACGCCGTATGTCGTTGAGGATGCGTGCGCCGAGCCATGCGTAAAGGTAATCGCGAATGACCTGCGATGTGGCAGTGAGCAGAAAGCCTAGGCCGAGACCGCAGAGAATGAGGGCGAGCAGGCGTGCGTTGTGCGGAGTGATGGCAAAGTCTATGAGAAACTTGAGGCTCAGGGCCAGCAGCACATTAAACGCGCCCTCGACGATGAGCGTGACAATCAGGAAGACTCCGCGCGCCGTGTAAGGCTTAACGTAGCTCAGCAAAATTCTGAGAAGCCTGACCGGGCTCATCAGAGGGCCTGAGCCGCCGGAATGTTCTACAGCCGCGTTCGACATGAAACTACGACCCTCTTCGATTCACTCGTCGGGGCGTTCGCGTCGTACACCCGCGCGTTGCTCATCGCTCTTCACACATCAAACATTATTCATCGCTCATCATTCATCGTCATCACTTATGGCTCAATGCTCACTTCTAATTACTCATCACTCATTACTCATTACTCATTACTCATCACTTCTTTTCCATCTCTTCCATCACGCGCAGCATGTTGCCGCCTAGAATCTTGCTGATGTCCTCTTCGGAGTAGCCGCGCTTTAGGAGTTCGACGGTGAGGTTCGGGAGGTCTGCGACCGTGTTGAGGTCTGTCGGGGTGGCTTGAATGCCGTCGAAGTCTGAGCCGATGCCAACGTGATCTATGCCGACGAGCTTGACGATGTAGTCTATGTGATCAACGACGCGTGCGAGCGTGACGGGCGGCAAGCGTTTGGCGTATTCGCGTATGCGAACGCGGTCGCGGGCCATCTTTTTCTGCGCGGGGCCGCCCGGCTCCGCGTCGCTCGCCTGCTGGACCAGAGGCGCGATTTCTGCATCAACGCGCTTCTTCTTTTCGCTCCAACCCGGCTCAAGGAATTCCGGGTAGAAGAGGATGGAGCAGACGCCGCCCGTTTTCGCTAAAGCGCGCAGCATGTCGTCGTCAAGATTGCGCGCCACATTGGCGATAGCGCGTGCGCCGGAGTGTGTGGCGATGACGGGCCTGGTGGAAGTATTGACGATGTCCCAGAACGTAAGGTCTGAGACGTGTGAGACATCAACCATCATGCCGAGGCGATTCATCTCGCGTATGACCTGCCTGCCAAACTCGTTGAGGCCGCGCGTCTTGCCCGCCTCGTCGCCGGAAGAACCGGCCCAGCTTGTGCTGACGCTCCAGGCGGGCGACATGTAGCGCACGCCCATGCGATAATAGCGCTCGACCATCTCAAGTCGTTCGTCAATAGCATAGCCGCCTTCGAGGCCCATCAGGGCTGCGAGTTTGCCTTCGGCGTTGATGCGGCGCACGTCTGCGGCCGTCGTGGCGAGCGCCCACGTCTGCGGGTATTTTTCGGTGAGTGCGCGCACCGCTGCAATCTGCTCGTCGGCCCGACGGATGGCGCGCTCGCCTCCTCCGCCGTAGAGTTGAGGCTCAACCCAGATGGAGAAAAACTGCGCATCGAGTCCGCCCTCCTTCATGCGGACGGCGTCGAAGTGGCCGTCCGAGAGTTTGCGGCTGATGTCCAGTTGTTCGTCAACGAGGCGCTGCGTCGTGTCTGCGTGCATGTCTATACTGATGGCGCGGCGATGTATGATAAGCGGGTCGCTGGTCGCGTTTGCAGAGACGGGCGCGTTTGTTGACGAAGAGTTTGAAGGCGAAGCTGTATTGGTGTTGTTTTCAGAATTCATGCGACAGTTGGTGCAAAGGAGCGCAAGCGTGAGCGTCAGGGCCAGTAGTGACGGGAGGCTCAGGCGTGTGCGATGCGTCATCCGGGAACTTGAAAGAAGCCCGAACGCCGGGCGCGGGCTTTTCGTAATCAATATTTATGAGAGCGCTTCAGATGGTACGCTCTGCTGCGCGGATGAAGCAAGCGTGCCTTGCAAAGGAGCGCGGCTTTACGGTATTGTGCCCTATCTCAATCAGCGCTCAAGGACAAGGGGTGAACGGAGGCGCGGGTCAGACTCAATGGTTTCCGCAAATTCCGTTCGATTATGACTTTTATCGCCGTCAGAACCCGCTCTTAAGAGGCTCAAAGGAGTTCAAACGAAATGTTCCCAACAAACGGCAAAATCAAGGACGTTGCCACTCCTCGCATCTGTCAGGAGGTCTGGCACAACGGCGAGTTCATCAAATGGACGGACGCGCGCGTGCACGTGATGTCGCACGTGCTGCACTACGGTTCGAGCGTCTTCGAGGGCATACGCTGCTACAAAACGCAGCGCGGCCCAGCCGCCTTTCGTCTCAAAGAGCACATGCAACGCCTGCTCAACTCCGCGAAGATCTACCGCATGGAGCACAACTGGTCGCTCGACGAACTGGTCGAGGCGTCAGTCGAACTGGTCGGTCGCAGCGGCCTGGACTCCTGCTACCTGCGGCCCATCATCTTCCGCAGCCTCGACGAAGAGCATCCGGCCTTTGGCGTCAATCCGTTTCCGAACCCTTTGGCCTGCTACATAGGCGCTTGGGACTGGGGCAAGTACCTTGGGCCGGAAGCCCTTGAACAGGGCGTTGACGTTTGCGTCTCGACCTGGAACAGGCTAACGCCAAACTCCATGCCCGCGATGGCCAAGAGCGGGGCCAACTACATGAACTCGCAGTTGATCAAGATGGAAGCGATTCTCAACGGCTTCGCCGAAGGCATCGCGCTCGATGACCGCGGCTTCGTCTCCGAAGGCTCCGGCGAAAACATCTTTATGGTGCACGGCGGGCGCGTCATTACACCGCCCCTCTCGTCGTCCATCCTACCCGGCATCACGCGCGACAGCGTCATACAGATTTGCCGCGAGCTTAACATACCAGTCTCCGAAAACGGCATCCAGCGCGCCGCCCTCTACGTCGCCGACGAGCTTTTCTTCACAGGCACGGCCGCCGAAGTCACCCCCATCCGCTCCGTTGACCGCATCACCATCGGCGCAGGCAAACGCGGCGACATCACGCGCCGCATACAGGAACGCTTCTTCGAAATTACCAGCGGCGAGCGCGAGGCACCCGGCCCGTGGCTGACCTTCGTCAACGAATCACGCAAGCAGCCACACGGCAACAACGGCCACGGCGCAACCAGAGTAGACGACGCCAGCGTCTCCTTCCCCGAAACGGAAGAACCCGCCGTCAACTACCACGCCGCCGCGACCGACTAATCGGCCCCATTCACCCAAAAGCCAACAAGGGCGTGCGCTCAAACGATACTTGAGCGCACGCCCTTTCTCTCTATCCTCCACCCACAACCTATCCACTCCTTCCATCCCAAGTAATCTATTGACACCACCGCACGGCTGCGACATTCTAGCCAACGAACAAGACCGTTAATCTGCTGGTAATCTTTATGACCGCTGCCGATATTAAAGTCTTCATCAGCTACAGCCACGACTCGCCGCAACACGAGGCGCGCGTGCTGGCGCTCGCCGACCGTCTACGCACAGACGGTATTAACGCGATGATAGACCAGTACCAGCTTGTACCGCCGGACGGCTGGCAACTCTGGATGGAAAAGCAGATTCGCGACGCGCAGTTCGTCCTGCTGGTTTGCACCGAAACCTATTACCGTCGCGTGATGAAGGAGGACGCAGGCAAGGGCCTCGGCGTGATGTGGGAATCCTCCATTATTTACTCACATCTCTACAACGCCGGCGGCGTGAACGAGAAATTCATTCCCATCATTTTCGAGCGCGCCAACCTCCACCACATTCCTTCAACCTTGCAAGCCACAAACTATTACGAAGTTAGTACAGACGAGGGCTACGAGAAACTATATCGTCGTCTCACAAATCAACCCGAGACGACCGCACCGCCAGTTGGCACGCGCCGCGTATTGCCTCCGCTCCCGCGCCCAACTCCCGCGCTATCGCCTGCTTCAACTAGTGCACTAACCCCCAATCTCGTACACCCCTACGCCCTCCAAGCCAATTTCACAGGACGCACAAACGAGCGCGCGGAGCTAACCGCGTGGCTGACCGACGACGCGCATCCAATCTATGCGCTCGTCGCAATGGGCGGCATGGGCAAGTCCGCGCTCGCCTGGTACTGGATACAGCACGACGTGCTGCCTGCCGCCCCTGCTGAACTAGACGGCGTAATGTGGTGGTCGTTCTACGAAGGCGAATCATCCTTCGCCAAGTTCATTGACGAAGCGCTCAAGTACACAAGCGGCCAGCAGACGATTGACGCCGCACGCTTGCCTTCCACTTACGACCGCGCGCAAGAACTGCGTCACTTGCTACAAACCAAGCGCATCCTCTTCATCCTCGACGGCTTCGAGCGCCAACTCCGCGCCTACGCCAGCCTCGACGCCGCTTACAAACGCGACGACACCGCCAACCTCTCCAACGACGACCGCGCCTGCGTTGACCCCACCACCACCCGCCTGCTCAACGCCATCGCCGCTGCCACCACCCACGCTAAAGTGCTCATCACCACCCGCCTCATGGTGCGCGACCTCGAAGACCGCGCAGGCACTCCTCTGGCAGGCATTCACATGCGCGAATTAACTGGCTTATCACGCGAAGACGCCCTGAAGTTCATGCACGAACAGGGCGTAACGAAGGGAACGCCCGCCGAGATTGCAGGCGTCTGCGCCGAGTACGGTTACCACCCTTTGAGCCTGCGCCTGCTGTCGGGCCTGATTGCGCGAGACACGCGATTTCCCGGCGACATTAAAGCCGCGCCCCGCCACGACGTGTCCGCCGACCTCATCCAGCGCCAGCATCATGTCCTCGAACAGTCCTACAACGCCCTCTCCAAAGGAGTACGCGCTCTCCTCTCCCGCATCGCCGCCTTCCGCAGCCCAATGGACTACGACGCCCTCGCAATTTTCAACAAGTTCGGCAGTGAGACGCGCTTCGACGCCGCGCTGGAAGACCTACGAGTGCGCGGGCTATTGCAGCACGATACAAAGAGCAACCGCTACGACCTGCACCCCATTGTGCGACGCTACGCTTACGACCGATTGGCTGATAAGGAGGACGTCCACACCCGCCTGCGCGACTATTTTGCGAACATCTCCGCGCCCGACGAAGATAAGGTGCAGGTCCTAGAAGACCTGCTGCCCGTCATCGAACTTTACCATCATACCGTCAGCGCAGGGCGATATGATGAGGCATGGAATTTGTTTCATACTCGACTCCACAATCCGCTTTACTACCGCTTTGGCGCATACCAGACATGCATTGAACTCTTGCGCATGCTCTTTCCTGACGGTGAAGACCAGCCGCCACGATTAAAAGTAGAGATAGCGCAGGGATGGACGCTAACCGTTCTGGCGAACATGTACAGTCATTCCGGTCAGCCTCGCCGTGCTGTGCTCGCTTCACAAGGTGGAAATGCAATCGCTGAAAGACTTGGCGACGAGGTAAACCTTGCCGTGGGACTATCGAACATCGCGACGCAGCAAATCGTCCTTGGCGAACTGGCGGCAGCGGAGAGTAATTTGCGGCATAGCATTAAGTTATGCCGCGAGGGTAAGGAAGAGTTGGACGAAGCCGCTAGTCATCAGATATTGGGGCAACTGCTCGCTTATCGTGGCGCGTTTGATGAGGCAGCGCGAGAATTGGACACAGCAAATGCGTTTGCTGTCAGCGCCAACCATATACAAGGTCAGGGCTTGATTGAAGCCAGCCGCGCTATATGCGCCTTGTTGATGGGCTATGCGCGAGCGGCGCTAGTGGCAGCGCAACAAGCGTTTGCATTCTGGAAGAAGAATGCGGAGGAAATTTACCCTGTCGAACGTGACCATGTTCGTGTTGAATGGCTGTGCGGTGCAGCGCTGGTGATGGAAGGGAAAGATCTGAATGCGGCCAACGCTCACCTCACCGAAGCGCTCACGCGTTGCCGCCGCATCAATCTAGTGGACTTCGAGCCGGATATCTTGCTGGCGTGGGCACGGTGGTATTGGGCGCGGGGCAAGGTGGAGGAAGCGTTGGCGTACGCGGAAGAGGCGCTGGCGATTGCTGATAGGTGTGAGTATCGGTTGAAGCAGGCGGAGATTCATAATTTTTTGGGGCGGGTGGAGTTGGAGGCGGGGGATAAGAAGAAGGCGGAGGAGCATGGGAGGAGGGCTAGGGAGAGGGCTTGGTGTGATGGGCCGCCGTATTGTTATAGGGTGGCGTTGGATGAGGCGGAGGGGTTGTTGGGGGAGTTGGGGGTGAAGGTTTAGGGGAGATTGAGTTTGAAGGGGAGGCTCGTTGCGTGGGGAGGGGGAAGCGCGGCGGGCTTTTTGTATGATGTGGGCTGTGCATGGGTTCGGCGGGCGGTGGTGACAAACGTGTGAGGCTAAGGCGTTAAACGTAATTGCAGGTGTGATGGACGTTAAAACTCGTTGACGCGTCCGTCATGGGCAGCGTATGATGTTTGGGAGGGTGTCGGCTGGCTTTAATTTTCAGTCGGCGCATGGTCCTTTAGCTAGCCGAGTTTGCTTCCCTTTGGCGTCGTGATAGTTCCTTTTGACGCCGCTCGAATCCCGCGATAGATAGTTTTGCGCCTAAAGCCCCGCTTGTTGATTGAATCCGCCCGGAAAGGTACTTTCTCGTCCCCCATGTCCGTCAAAATTGATGACCTACTGAGAATCGCCAGTAATAATGGCGCTTCAGACCTTCACATTAAGGCCGGGTCGTTTCCGTTTATGCGTCTCGGCGGCGAGTTGCGCCCAATCGTTGATGCGTCGCGCCTCACACGCGACGACACGCTCGATATGGCCTTCTCGATGATGTCCAACCGGCAGAAACAGCGCTTCAAGGATGTCAACGAAGTGGATATAGGCTACGGCGTTTCGGGCCTTGGCCGCTTCCGCGCCAACATCTTCCAGCAGCGCGGCACGGTCAGCATCGTCATGCGCGTCATCCCTGACCGCACGCGCTCCACTGCCGAACTCGGCATGCCGCCCATCATAGACAAGATAGCCGAAGAACAGCGCGGGCTGATTCTCGTCACGGGCGCGACCGGCTCCGGCAAGTCAACGACGCTGGCCGCGATGATTGACCGCATTAACGCCACACGCAGCGGCCACATCGTCACCATCGAAGACCCCATCGAATTTCTGCACCGCGACAAGCGTTCCTTCGTCTCGCAGCGTGAAGTTGATGTTGATACGCGCTCGTTTGCAGAAGCCCTGAGGGGCGCGCTGCGTCAAGACCCGGACGTGATTCTCGTCGGCGAAATGCGCGACCTAGAAACTATTGAAACCGCACTCACAGCGGCAGAGACGGGCCATCTGGTTCTCTCAACTCTTCACACGCTCGACGCCACGGAGACTATCACGCGCGTCGTCTCGTCCTTCCCAGCTCACCAGCAGAAGTCTATCCGGCTGCAACTCGCAGGCATCCTCAAGGCCGTCATCTCCATGCGACTCGTGCGCGATGCGCGGGGCATGGGGCGCGTCCCGGCGGTAGAGATTATGACCTCGACGGGACTCATACGCGATTACATTATGAACGAAGAGAAGACCTACATGATTCGCGAGGCCATCGCCGCAGGGACTTCGCAGTATGGCATGCAGACGTTTGACCAGTCGCTCTTTCATCTCTTCAAGTCCGGCCTCATCACACTCGAAGAGGCCCTGCGCAATTCATCCAACGCAGACGAATTCCGTATGCGCGCCGCAGGCATACAGTCCAGCACGGAGCAGGCCAAGGAAGACATGGAACGCATCGTCAGCGTCGCACCCGCGCCCGCGGAAATCAAGTAAAAAGGTAAAAGGCAAAAGGTAAAAGTAAGAATAAGACAAAAGACGAAAGGGAAGACGACGAGCATCGCTCGCTTCTTCCCTTTCGTTTGTCTCCTACTTTTGTCTTACTTTTACCTTTTACCTTTTTACTTTTACCTTCTTCAGTGTTCGCTGCCGCCGTGTTCAGGCGCGGGCGTGCTCTCGGCGCTGGGGACGGCTGCTGTGTTCTGTGTTCCCCTCTTCATGTACGGCTCAAGCAGGTGGGCCCACGCTTTGGACATCCGTGCATACTCCGTCGGACAACGAACGGCGCGCCCTTCGGGCAGCGGGTCGTTGACAAGGCCGCGCCACTTGTCCGGGTTGTGGCCGAAGACCCAGCAGATGATGTTGAAGAAACGCTGCGCATCCAGAGAGTGCTCGTCGGCCCAGTTGATGTTGCCGGCGCTCTGCGATGTTCCGCCCTTCGCCTGAAACCACAAGCCCCACATACGCGCGCCATTTAAGGCCATCTTCTCCCCATCGTCGCCGCTGTCAATCAGAACGTAGGTCGCAAGCTGGTCCACCGAGTCCTCTTCCCTGCCCGTCGCCGGAAGGCTCAGGACATCAATCAGGCAGTGGCCCAACTCGTGTATGAAGGCGAAGGTGATCGCACCTCCGACGGCATCTTCATACTCCTTCTGGTCTGTCACGACCTCGCGAAACTTCTTGGCCGTGTCCTCTATAAACTCGAAGCACATCACTATCTGGCGGTCGCGCGGTTGCCAGTAGGCGTTGACCTCGCCGCATTCCTTAAACGTGATGGCGACGTTTTCGGGAATCGAAACCGACGCGTTCAACTCGTCGGCCACCTCTTCGAGCAGCCGTTGCTTCTTATAGTTCTCGTTCATCTCGACATAGCTCGGATTCTGCGGGTCTTGATAGAGAACCGTGAAATTGCCTTTATCGGGAGAGGTAGCTTTCCCTTGCACGTCGGCCTGGCTCTTGAGGTCGCCGCCAGCCGTGTTTGTGTTCTGGGAATTCGCGTTGTTGCTGTTGTTGCTGTTATTGCTGTTGCCGTTATTCGTGTTGCCTGTGTTGTCCGTCTTCACGCAGCCGGCCGTGAGCAGCAGCAGCAGACTCCCTACGAGCGACACTATCATCAACAGTAAACGCAACTGAGCGGCAGAGCTTGCGCGTTTCGTGGAGGCATGAGTTTTTTCCATGGGGACGAGAAACCTTTCTCTTTCGTTCGTAACGAGCGTGTGGTGTCAAACAAATGTGATAGAGCATCGGAAAATTTGTGGCCTAATATCACAGAAAGCCGCATGGACACAAGACGAAAGCGCGCGTCGTTGAACGTCGGACAGGGTGACTGACGACTGCCGGATGCGAGCTTGTCAGTCAAAAACCATTGTCCGGCAGTCTCTCATTCGGGCTTAGTCGCCTCTGCCTGCTCCGCGTTTGTTAAAGTTGAGAGCGGAGGAATTTGCAACTCGAAGTTGTGAGGGTTTTCGCCGATGATGGCGGTGGCGAAAAAGGCAGGGACGTAGCCCGCGCTCTCCTGCCGGAAGCTTTCGTCGAGTTGGTCGCGGCGTGCGAAGAGCGTCCAGAAGTTTCGCTCGTAGTTGTCAGTCTCTCTGAGTTGGCGCAGGGTGTCGCGCACCCATTCAGCGCCGCGATTGTAGCTTAAGAGCACGAGCGTCATGCTCTCCGCATCGTCTCCGAGTTCGGCCATGCGGTCGGCAATGTAGTGTGCGGCCGCGGGAGTCATCTTCTCCACGTCGCACATCTCCGCGGGCGCGACGCCGTAGTGCCGCGCCGTCTGCGGCAGGAATTGAAAGAGACCTTTCGCGCCGAAGGAGTTCTCGAAGCAGGGCTTGTATTCCGCCTCAATCATCGGCAGGTAGATGCCTATGATGACGGGGACTTTGCGTGCGCTGAAGGAGCGCGCAATCAGGGGTATGTACTGCGGCGCACGCGCGTAGATGACGCGCAAATCTTCCTTCCCGTATTCACTCGAAAGACTTCCCGTGCGCGCAACATAACGGTCAACGTAGCGCTTGATGACGCGTCGTGCGTCATCGCTGAGCTTCGCCGGATGCTCGCCCATCATCGCAGAGATGCGCTGCGCCTGCTCCTCAACGAAAGCAAGCTGCTCAGCCTCGCTCATCTGCCTGTAGAGTTTTTTATTCGCTGTATTTGCTGCTGCCGTAGCGCTCGGATTGTCGGCAGCGCGCCGCGTCGCGACAAGACGCTTATACAGAAACACCCCTGCAAACAGGACGACTAAAAGAGCCGCAGCCAGCACGGCGAAGAGGCTGCCCCGCGAAGGATGCCGAGCGCCCTCAACTGCAACTGCCTGACTCGACGACGCACCGGCAAGCTCTGTCTCCGCTGTTGCGGAAACGGGAGCACCCTGCTTTTCATCATCGCTTGCAAGACGACGAATGGCGCGCAGGTGCTCGGAGACGGATTGCCGTTCGCGCTGCGTCATTTGGCCCAGCATCTCCTGCACGCTTTTCAAGTCGGCGAGCAACTCGTTCGTCGTCTGATGGCGTTCGCTTCTTTGCTTGCGCAGAGTCCTGGCGATGATCTGTTGCAGGCGTTCTAATGGGGCGGGCGCATCTTTCGCAGATTCTATGAAAGGCGGCGGCTCGCGCTCAAGGATGGCGACGAGCGTGTCAAGCCGCGTTGCGCCCTTGAAGGGCGCGCGGCCCGTGAGCATTTCATACAGCACACAACCGAAGCTCCAGATGTCCGTGCGTTCGTCAACGGCGAGCGCACGCGCCTGCTCCGGCGACATGTAGCCGACCGTCCCCATCACCAGCCCAACTTCGGTCTGCGTCTTCAAGAGCGTAGGGGATTCTCCCGCAAATTCCTGCGGCAGTTGCTCTGTCAGCTTAGCGATGCCGAAGTCTAAGATTTTCACAATGCGGTCGTCGCGCCGCATGATGTTTTCCGGCTTGATGTCGCGATGAATGATTCCGGCCGCGTGCGCAACGGCGAGCCCCGAAGCGACCTGCACACTGATGTCAACGACTTCTCCGATTGACAAGCTCTGCTGCAAAATCAACTCGCGTATCGTTTGCCCGTCAATAAATTCCGTGGCGATGAAGTGCACATCATCGCTCGCCCCGACTTCGTGAATCGTCAGCACGTTCGGATGGTTCAGGGCCGAGGCCGCGCGTGCTTCTCTTTGAAAACGGTTCAGGCGCGTCTGGTCTGAGACGAAATACGCTGGCAGAATTTTTAGTGCGACGAGGCGGCCAAGCCGCGTGTCCTGCGACAGATAAACTTCGCTCATGCCGCCCGCGCCGAGCAACTCTATAATCCTGTATGGGCCAACGACGCGCCCTATGTTGTCGTCCGGCAGCTCGCCTATCAGCACGCGCGCGTCCTGCGCAATGGCCGGCTGCTCCAGAAACTCGCCCGCCTCTTCAAAAGCACGCATCAGCAGGCCCGCCTCGCTCTTCAACTCCTCATCGCCCGCACACACTTCTTCCAGCAGCGCCTCACGCTCCGGCGGCGGATAATCGAGCGCCACCTGCAAAACCTCTTCAACCTTCTGCCATCTCTCCGAATTCATACTCAAACACCGAACGCAAAACTACTCATCACGCATCACTCATTACTCATCACTCATCACTTCTTTACTCATCACTTCCCTACTTCTTCATCGCCTGATACAGCCAGGCTTTCGCGACGCGCCAATCGCGGCGAACGGTCATCACTGAGACTTCGAGCACGTCTGCCGTCTCTTCGAGGCTCAGGCCGCCGAAGTAGCGCAGTTCGACGACGCGACTCTTGCGCGCGTCGAGTTTCATTAGTTCGTCCAGAGCTTCGTCGAGCGCGACAAGCTCTGCGGCGCGTTCGTCCGACATCGCGGTCGTCTCTTCGAGCGGCACTTGCTGTGCTACTCCTTCACGCTTGGCGTAGCGACGACGGCGCGCGTGGTCAATCAACACGCGGCGCATGACCTGCGCCATCACTGCAAAGAAATGCGCGCGATTCTGCCAGTCTATCCGCTGCTCTCCGACGAGACGCACGTAAGCCTCGTTGACGAGCGCAGTGGTCTGAAGCGTGTGGCCTTCGCGCTCCTGCTGCATGTAGCGATGCGCTATGCGACGCAACTCGCCGTAGACGAGCGGCGTCAGCTTATCGAGCGCCGCACGGTCGCCCTGCCGCCATTCGAGCAGCAATCCCGTTACATCCTGCTGTGAGAGCGTCGTCATCTTTTCCTTGGCCCACGAGCGTCGCGCTCTGAAACCTTCAGCATCAAACCGTCACGAGATTCTACCATCATTCGTTTGCCTTCAAACGCACTCTCTTACGTTAAATTTTTCCTGCCGGCGTGTGCAAAAAATTTTCCTTGAAGGATGAACACTTCCGGCGCGATTTCTCGCTTATCAATGTGAGAGGCGAGTTTCCGTATTCGCGCTTTTTCTAACGCACAATATTTAAGGAGAATGAAGGAATGAAAGTTAAAAGGACACTTCTGTTAACGCTGTTTGCCGCAATCATCTCTCTGCTCGCTATCGAGCCGGTCATTCATGCACAGACGACGCAAATGGGTGGTAAGCTCTACAAACAGATGTCGCAGACAGAGCAGACTGCGTTTGTCAGCGAACAGGCGCGGCGCATCGCGCGCGAGATTTCCGGGACGGATTATGAATTTACGCCGGCCTTCGAGGCGGACATACAAAAGGCCGTCTTTTCTTACGCGCGCCGCATCGGCAACGGTCGCGGCGAACAACTCTGGAAGGGCGACGTGCGACTCATCTTCGAGCGCGGTCAAGCGGTCGCGCCGGCTGTGATGAATGCCTTCAAGGCGCACAACATCTCGCCGCTCATAGGTCTTTACATTCCCTTCATCGAATCCGAATACGTCAACATCGAAGCACCAAACTCCGTCGGCGCAATCGGCATGTTTCAATTTCTGCCCAAGACCGGCGAGCGCTACGGCTTGACAGCCGGAGAACTACTCGACGTTGAGAAATCCGCCGACGCTGCCGCGCGCTATATCGCCAACAACCTCAAGCAATTCAAAGACGACCCGATGAAGGAAGCCCTCGCCCTGCTCGCCTACAATCGCGGCGAGCATAACGTGGCGCGCGACCTGCGGCTCATTGTTGACGAACAGAGCAAAGCTTGCAGCATTTGCGCACTGACCGCCGCCAGCAGCAAGCTCGACTCTATGTTTCAAACCGAAAACGTCTACTACGTCCCACGCTTTTTCGCCGCCGCCATCATCGGCGAAAACCCGCACGCCTTCGGCCTCCAATCACAACCGCTCTCGTCTTACGACACCAAACGCTGAGAGCGCTCAACAAAACTCAGACAAGGCTAACAGCCTCCCGGCGGCCTAGTCTTGTTCGAGGGCTTAATTAACGCGCGTGCGTCGCATGACACGGACGCACGCGCGCCAGTCTTCGTTAAGCTCGAAGCGATGTAGTTCGATGTCCGGCGCTATCAGGCTCGCTAGCTGCCGGAAGGCGCGATGAAAGCGGAGCGTCGGCGCTACCAGATAGACGAGCGGCGGCTCGTCTGCGATTTCTGCTTCGCCGAAGAGTCGCGCACGCTCAAGATGACCGTGCCGCCTGTGTGCTTCGACGCGTCGCCAGTAGTCCGCTCCCTGCAAAACGTGCTCGCGGTCTTCCGTCACCTTTAATTCGATGACGACCAGACGGCCGTCGCGCCTGAGCGCAAGCATGTCAACGGGACGCGCGCCCGCAGGATGGCTATGCGTCGTGCGAAACTGTGCGTGAAGAGGCGCGAGGCGTAAGTTTGGGTCAAGGCGTGTGATGTCGCGCCTGAGCAGGGATTCGAGCCATGCTTCAGGCGCTTGCCTGTAGAGCGCGTGGCGATGGTCTGCCGTCTCGGCCGCCCTGTGCTGCTTTAACTGCTCTAACAACTCCAAACATTCATGCCAGTTGCTTTCATTCAGCGGGCGTCGTCTCTGGCCCTCAAGGCCCAGCCACGCGCGCTCTTTATTCATCGTGCGCCGCACGCGCGCAAACGCCAATCCATGAAAGCGCAGCGTCTCTCCGTGGCGCGCACGCACAACATCAATCGCCTCCGGCGACATAGACAAGAGCCGACTGGCCCAGCCGCTTAATCTCGTTTCCGCCGGAGGCGAACGGAGACGCGGCGGCTGTTCAGTCCATAACTGCGCACGCTCAAGGGAGCGGACGGGAGTGACCGTTTGCCGCTGTTCGTCCAACTCGTAAAGCCGGATAGCTTCCCTGACATCTCTGCGCAAGAGCGCCAGTTGTCGTGCCGCCGGTTCAATCAACTCCGGCCTACCGACGAGCCACAGTTGGATGACGGTTGGCCCAAGCGCCTGCCCGCGTGCGCGCATGAACCACAGCAGCGCGGAAGAGAGAAAAGCGTCACACTCGCTCGCCTCGCCTTCCGCGATTGTGCCGGCGACAAGGATGCGTTGCTCGCGACGACGGAGCACGATGCGTGCGTAGCGTCCGGGCTGCCCGCTGCGCGCTCCTGCGCTCAAGCCCGCGCGCTCTACCTTCGCTCCCGGCCAAGCCTCGCACACGAGTTGCGACAGCCGCGCGCAACGCTCGCGTCTTGTCGCGCTGATAAGACTCGCGCTTGCGCTCGCAGAGGCGCGCGGAATCAATTCCAGCGCAGAGCTTTCCGCGCCCATTCGTCGCGTCGCTTCAAGCAGCAGTTTTTCGCCGGTCCATTCCCAGCCCACTATGCGCCACGAACGCGCGCCCTCGTCCGTCCAGCAGGAGAAAATCAAACGCCCGTGCGCTACGCTCACGTCGCACTCGCTCTTGCGTAGGGCAGACGGACGGCCAGCGCCTTCCGCGTAGAACCACTCGCCGCGCTCAGCGATCAACTCAGCGATTCGCCGCGCGGCTTGCTCTAGCTCAGACATGCTTTTCGGTTGTTGCATCATCCCGGAAATATTTGAAAACAGTCCGGCGATTCATCCTTTGCGGCAGCGTGTGT
This sequence comes from Pyrinomonadaceae bacterium, assembly GCA_036382855.1. Lineage (GTDB taxonomy): Bacteria > Acidobacteriota > Blastocatellia > Pyrinomonadales > Pyrinomonadaceae > DASVTR01. The sequence goes on from DASVPO010000017.1 coordinate 51,083, forward strand.
TAACATTTTTACATCGGTCATAGTTAGTCTAATCGAGTTAAGCTTTAGTTAGTCATCAAACTAACGGACGACTACGGGCGGCTGACCAGTTTTAAAGTATTTAAGGATTGTCAGGCAATGAAGAAAGTTTATCTGGCCGGTTCCGTGCGGACGCCCATCGGGCGCTTTGGCGGGCGGCTGAGCAGTTGGACGGCGGCTGATATGGGAGCGGCCGTTGCGGTCGAGAGCCTTAGGCGTGCGCGTCTAAGCGTTAATCAAATACAGGAATCCATCTGGGGCTGCGCGCGGCAGGCTGGAGGTGGGCCAAACGTGGCGCGGCAGATTACGTATCGCGCGGGCGTGCCCGAAACCGTTCCCGCCTTTACGGTCAATCAGGCGTGCGGCTCCGGCCTGAAGGCGATTATTCTGGCGGCGCAGGAGATTATGTTGGGCCGCGCGCAGGCTATTCTCGCGGGCGGCACGGAGAGCATGTCGCGCGTTCCATACTACGCGGAAGGCGCACGCTGGGGCATGCGTATGGGCAACATGGAACTGGTTGACGGCATGTATCGCGACGGCTTCGGCGATCCGCTTTCGGGCCAACTGATGGGCGAGACGGCTGAGAACCTTGCGCGACAGTATGAAATCTCGCGCGACGAGCAGGACGCTTACGCTTTGCGCTCGCAGCAGCGTGCGGAGGCTGCAATCAATGCGGGCCGCTTCGACGCGGAGATTCTGCCGCTGGAACTAAAGGGCCGCAAGGGCGAGACTGAAAGCTTCGCGCGCGATGAACATTTTCGTGCGGGCACGACGATTGAAGCTCTGCGTAAGCTTGCGCCCGTTTTTAGTAAAGACGGCAGTGTGACGGCCGGAAACTCTTCGGGCATTACGGACGGCGCGGCTAGTCTCGTCGTGTTGAGCGAGGAGATGCTGGAAGAGACCGGCGCAGAGGCGGAGGCGCGGATCGTTGACTACGAAATCAGCGGAGTCGCGCCGGAGATAATGGGCATTGGCCCAGTGCCCGCCGTGCGTGCGTTGCTTCAGAGGCAGCAGCTATCGCTGGCGGACGTTGACCTCGTTGAATTGAACGAAGCATTTGCAGCGCAGGTGATTGCGTGCGACCGCGATCTGGGATTCGATGCTGAACGATTGAACGTCAACGGCGGCGCAATCGCTCTCGGCCATCCTATCGGCTGCACGGGCGTGAGGATTACGACGACGCTCCTGCACGAGATGAAGCGGCAGGGCGCAAGGCGCGGCCTCGCCACACTCTGCGTGAGCGGCGGCATGGGCCTAGCGCTTCTGCTTGAGCGCGTTTGAGGCAGGGCTTATCAAATGAAAATAGTTTGTCCGGCTCGATTGGTGCGCGTTGAGAGAGCGCTCGTCGTCTTATTCCTGTTAACACTTTCCATCGTGGGCGCGTCTTGTAAGCGGTCGGAGGTTGCAGGCAACGCAAACGGCGGCACGGGGACGGGCGAAACCCCTGCCGGTGAGACTTTTACGACGCCGCCATTTTCGACTAAAGAGCCTGAGCGTTATCAGGCAAAGGTGGTGACGGCGGGCAGCCTCGGCGAGAATTCTAATATTCCGGGGATGTCTTTGCTGAAGACCAGAGAGATGCTGGTCGCGCGCGACGGCGAGCGGCGACGGATGGACGCAGAGCCTGCGCCCGGCATGAAAATGTCGTTCCTGCAACTGCCGTCAGGAACTTACGTGCTCGTGCCTGAGAAAAAGATCTATGCGGAGTTTGCGCCCGGCGGCGCAAAGGAGCGAGCGCGAAATTTGTCTTCGGATTTCTCGCCCGATAAGCTGCTCAACCAGTTTGCGGGCGGCGCGCGTTACGAAAAGCTTGGCGCAGAGGATTTAAACGGGCGTGCGACCATGAAGTATCGCGTGACGCTCACGAGCAAGAGCGATGAGGGGAAAGGTGGCACTACTGAAAGTCTTATCTGGATTGACGACGCGCTCGGCATGCCCGTCAAATCCGAGACTACTGTCACGGGCGGGCAGATGAACGGCGTGAAGTTTTCAATGGAGTTGCGCGACATACGTCAGGACGTTGACCAGTCGCTTTTCGAGTTGCCGCCGGATTATAAGAAAGTGGACTATCAGGAGATACAGAGGCAGATGATGTCCTCCGGCTCGCCGTAGAAGGCCGTAGAATTAAAGAGGCGCGGAAGCGTTGAGGCGAAGAAAGCCAACCTCGCAACCTGCGCCGGGCATCCGACAATGGCGAATTTGATAAGGTGATGAAAGGTAAAAGCAGAATCGTGAAAAAGAAACTATTGACTTCCTTTGCGGCGCTCCTGCTGCTGGCGACCGTTTTTGTTCCGTCCGGCTTTGCTCAACGCAGGCGCGGGACGACCGCTCCGGCTCAGGCCAGACAGGCCGCAGCTTCTCCGCTCAACGCGCTTCCAGCATCAGACGCCGTGATGCTGATTGACATCAAGCGCCTGCTCAACGATGTCGCGCCGCGACTGTTCGCGGGCGACGCCGCGCATCTCGCGAAACTTAACGCGGAGATTGATAAACTCAAAACAAACTACGGTCTTGACGTGCGCTCCTTCGAACAACTGGCGGTGGGCTTCCGTTTTCTGAGTCCGCGCGCGGGCGTGACGACGACGGACATGGTGGCCGTCACGCGCGGCAGTTTCAATTCGGGCGCGCTGCTTGCGGCCGGACGCATCGCCGCCGAAGGCAAGTATCAGGAAGAGAAGTACAAGAACTCGACCATCTACGTTTTCGATTTAATGACGCAGGGCAAAGCTCCGACGATTATGGGCGCGAGCGTGCCGAAGCTGGCGGTCGCCGCGCTCGACGGCAATACGCTCGTCTTCGGAGAGCCTGCGGGCGTGCGCTCCGCGATTGACGGCAGCAGGCTTCGCGGACGCCTCAATGCACAGTTGATCCAAATGGCGATGCGCACTCCGAACGCCTTCATCAGCTTCGGCGCAAACGTGCCCGCGTCGCTCACACAGGGCAAGGATTTCGGCAATCCTGAGATTAACAGAAACATCAGCGCGATCCGTCAGGCATACGGCGCGCTCGGCCTGACAGACGCGGGCAGCTTAGACCTACGCGCTATCGCGCGCACCGAAAGAGCCGATCAGGCCAAGAGCCTTGGCGAAACGCTCGCGGCCTTCAAGCAGTTTGGCGGCATGTTCGTCTCGCAGTTGCCGCCGGACAAAAGCAAGCTGGCGCAGGCCGCGCTCGATAGTGTGACGATTACAACCGAAGGCAACGAAACCCAACTCAAATTAGAGTTGGCCCAGGCCATCATTAACGAATTGATGCGCAGCTTCCAAAAGAAGGGATGAAGCGATGAAAAAGAGAATCTACGTTCTATCATTAACGCTCGCTCTAGGGCTGGGGCTGGTCGCTTTTATCAGCGGCTACGCGGGCCGCGGCAGCGCGGCTGCTCCGGGCAACGATGCGGTCTCGGCCCTGCCCGCTTCCGACATCGTGGTGACGGTTGATACGCAAAGACTGTTGAGCGAGACGCTGCCGACATTCTTTGCGGATAATCCGGGCCTGCTCACGAAGCTCAACGAGAAGATTGAGCGCTTCAATAAAGAGACTGGCGTTGACCTGCGCACGTTTGACAGTGTCGCCGTGGGCCTGCGTTTCAAGTCCCCGTCTGGAAACGATTTCGACGCAGTCGTCATCGCGCGCGGCCATTTCAATGCCAATCAGGTGATTGAGGCTGGCTTTGCCGCAGGTGAAAAGAAAGGCGAGGTGCAGCGGCGCGAAGAGCAGTATGAGGGCAAGACGATTCACATCGCCGTTCCGCAACGCCGCCCCGCGAGGGTAACGCAGAGGACCACAAGCAATACAAACTCGACCGGCAATCTGACGCTGGAGAAGAACGAGTCGAAAGTCGCGGTTCTCTCTGCAAACCCGAACGCTAATGCCAGCGCTTCGCAGGCAGCGCTTGGTGAAGTTGCGGAGTCTCCGGGACGGGGTGAAGTCGCCGTCGCAGGTCGCGCGGGCGACACGAATCAGTATGACGTGCAAGTGAGGACGCAGAAGGGCGCGGAGGAGATGGCTATCGTCGCGCTTGATGCGAACACGATTGCGGCGGGCGATCTGAAGAGCGTCAAGGCGGCGATTGATGCGAGCATGGGGCGCTCGCGCGTTGACGACGAACTGGTGCGGATGGCGACGCAGAATCCGTCTGCTCTCATCAGCTTCAGCGGCAAGATTCCGCCATCCATGACGGAAAAGATGGCGGCCGCGAAGGGCGGGCCGGAGGCGAAGTATCTAGCCTCGATTCGACAGTTTTACGGCTCCTTCAACACGGTCGGAACGGATGCGGAAGCCTTCGTCGCCGTACGCACGGAGAACGCTTCTCAGGCGAGCGACATCAGCCAGGCGCTTAACGCGATGAAGCTGCTCGGCGGCTTCAGCGTCGCGCGGCCATCGAAAGCCGAAGTCAGGTCGCTGGCCGACGTGCTCAAGGATTTGAGCATCACCGCGACGGGCAACGAAGTGCAGATTAAACTAAACATCAAGCAGAAAGACCTCGCGCCGTTCGTGCATTAGTTTTAAGGTGGCGAGTAGTCCCTAAGCCATTCGGCAGAACTGAAAAAGCGCACGTTGGTTTACTCTCGTTTGAGTAAACCAACGTGCGCTTTTGAGCTTATCAGTCAGGCTTCCTGTTAAAAATTCTATACGCGCCGCCGAGATTCCGCTGGCAGTTTTCCGTCAAACCTCATTATAGTAAGCGCGTCTTCCGAATGCTCTACCGAACTTTCCCTTTCAACCCGCACGCGCACGATGAATGATGCGCCGCATGACTTGAGCGAACCGCTGCCAGCCGAGACGCAAGAGGCGCGGCGTCGCGCTACAGTTCGCAGCCAGCTCATTAAGTGGAGCATGGTGGTGGCCTGCGCGCTGGGCGTCGCTTTTATTCCTGTTCCGAGCGGGATAACGCCGCAGGCATGGCGGCTGCTGGCGATTTTCGTGGCAACTATCGTCGGCTCTATCCTGCGCCCTCTGCCCGGCGGCGCGATGGTCCTGCTGGGGATAGCTGCAATCGCGCTCACGCGTTCGATGCCCATCAAAGAGGTCGCGGGGCTGTCGGCATCGGAGATTGAAACCCTACGCTTGAAGGCGACGCTTGCCGGATACGCGGACCCGATTGTGTGGCTCGTGCTGGCGGCCTTCTTCATCTCGCGCGGGATGATTAAGACAGGCTTAGGACGCCGGATAGCGTTTCTCTTCATTCGCGCCATCGGTCATCGCACGCTCGGACTCGGCTACGCACTCATCTCGACGGACATGCTTCTGGCCTCCGTCATCCCTTCAAACGGCGCACGCTCAGGTGGCATCATCTTTCCCGTCGCGAAGAGTATTTCGGAAGCTTACGGTTCGGAGACTGGGCCAACAGCGCGACGGCTCGGCGCGTTTTTGATGGCGCTGCTGTATCAATGCGATGTCATCGTTTGCGCGATGTTTCTGACGGGGCAGGCTTCAAATGCGCTCATCAGCAAGTTTGCAAAGCAGGTGACGGGCGTTGAGCTTGGCTACAACCGCTGGCTGCTCGGCGCAATCGTGCCCGGACTGCTCTCGCTCGCCGTCATCCCTTTGCTGCTTTATCGTCTCTTTCCGCCGGAGATTAAGCACACGCCCGCAGCGGCAGAGATGGCCGCCTCCGAACTCAAGCGAATGGGCAGAATGTCCTTGCCGGAAAAGTTGATGCTCGTCGTCTTCGGCACAATCGCGTTGATGTGGATGACGACGGGCTGGCATCAAATCAACTACGCGGTGGTGGCGCTCGTCGGCATCTGCGTGCTGCTCTTGACGGGCGTGTTGGAGTGGGAAGATTTGCTGAGGGAGCGCGGCGCGTGGGATGTCTTCATCTGGTATGGCGGACTTGTACGGATGGCAGAAGCGCTCGGAGAGACGGGCATCACGGAAGGCTTCGCACGAGCAGCAGCAAGCCTGACCACCAACTTGGTCTGGTGGGCCGCGCTCGCCACGCTACTCCTCATCTACTTCTACGCGCACTACGCCTTTGCCAGCATCACGGCTCATGTCACAGCGATGTACATTCCCTTTCTCGTCGTCATCATCGCAGCGGGTGCGCCCGCCTACCTAGCCGTGCTCTCCCTAGCCTACTTCTCCAACCTCAACGCTTCGTTAACTCACTATGGCACGACTCCCGCACCCATCTGGTTTGGCGCTGGCTACGTCAAACAACGAACATGGTGGTGGCTCGGCCTCGTCGTCTCAATTCCGAATATACTAATCTGGACAATCGCAGGCTTTCTCTGGTGGAAAGCCCTGGGCTGGTGGTAACGGCTCGTCTCTGCCGCAGGCAAGCGGCCACCGCAGTAACTACGGTGACAGGTAAGCTGCCGAGACGGGAACGTCGTCGCTGCGGCCGAGGTATCGAGTCGTAGCGCTGCCGTCAATGCTTTTGAGGATATACCAAGTGCCTTCCGAGCCGCGCCAGACGGCAACGTCCGTCCGCCCGTCGCCGTCGTAATCCGCTGGCACGGGCACGTCCGCGCTGTTGCCCCAGTTGCGAACCGTCGCACCGCCGCTGCTACGGCGTATGTACCAGTTGCCTTCCGAGGAACGGTAGACGGCGATGTCCGTTTTACCGTCGCCGTCATAATCGCCCTGCACGGTCGTATCACCGCCGACGCCCCAACCCTGCACTATCGCGCCGCCGCTCGATTGGCGTATATACCAGTTGCCCTCCGAGGGACGGAAGACAGCGATGTCCGTTCGCCCGTCGCCGTCGTAGTCGCCGGGCGTAGGCTTATCGCCGCTCGCACCCCAGCCCTGCTGGAGAGCGCCGCCGCTCGATTGGCGTATGTACCAGTTGCCTTCGCCCGGGCGAAACACTGCAAAGTCGTTCTTTCGGTCGCCATCAAAATCGCCCGCGAGCGGGACATCGCCCGCCTGTCCCCAACCCTGAATCATCGGGCTGCCATTAGTGGACTTGACGATGTACCAGTTGCCGTCCGATGGACGCCAGACGGCCAGATCGGTCTTGCCGTCGCCGTCGTAGTCGCCCGGAACGGGCCTGTCGCCGCCGAGTCCCCATTGCTGGTAGGGTGAGCCGCCTGTGCTCGGCAGCGTGTACCAGTAGCCGTCTGACGGACGAAAGACGGCCGGGTCTGCGCGACGGTCGCCGTCCACGTCAAGGCCCTGCCTGTCGGGCAGGCTTTTCGTGTAGTGCAGGATGAGCGGAACGTCTGGAGCGCCGAAGGTTGATTGCCCGTAGCCGACCGACCAGAGGTTGCCTGGAGAAACGGCGGCGATGCCCTGTAGCAGATTCCAGCCGGTCGTGCCGCCGGGAGGCACGTCAGGGCTTGGAACGCGCGTCCATGCTGCGCCGTCCCAATGGATGATAAATGTGCTCAAGCCCTGCGCCGGATTGGAGGCCGTGCCGACAGCCCAAGCGTCGTTCGGCGCAAGCGCCACGACCGATTCAAGACTGCTCGCATCATTCTGCCCGCCCGGATGCGGCGTCGGGACAAACGTCCACTGCGCTCCGTCCCAATGCAGGGCCAGAGATTTTCCGTAAGTGTTGAAGTCCACTATGTCGCGTTCGCCGACAGCCCAGATGTCATTGGGCGAGGTGGCGCTGATACTGTAGAGGCGGCCATCATTGGTCGTCGGGTGATTGGGGCTGGGAACGATGCGCCAGCTTGTTCCGTCCCAGTGTTCTATCAGCGTGAGGGATTCGTTGCCGACCAGAAACTCTCCGACCGCCCAAACATCGTTAGCCGAAACGGCCTTCACGCCCCAGAGAAAACTGGAACGAGGCGAGCCGCCATTCACGGAAGCATCAGGACTCGCCACACGCGTCCAGGCGGCACCGTTCCAGTGCATGATTAAGGTGCTGACGCGACCGAAGTCTGAGGCGTAGCTGCCGACGGCCCAGATGTCGTTGGGCGCAACGCCAGAGATGTCGTCGAGCGAGGGCGAAGTGCCGTCCGTCACAGGCGGGATGTTAACGACAGACCAAGCAGCGCCGTTCCAGTGCATCGTGTAAGCATAACCGTGGCCGCCGACCGCCCAGACATCGTTGGACGAAAGTGCAACAGCCCTTTTCAGTATGTTGGTCGGAGAGATGCTGGCGTGCGGAGTTGGCACAATCGTCCACTGCGCGCCGTTCCAGTGCATCGCCAGATTCTCAAACGCCGAAGCGCCGTTCGGCAGATAATGTCCGACGGCCCAAACGTCGCTGGCGTTGATGGCTGCAACTCCGTCCAGACGCGCCGCACGGCTGCTCGGATTAGGACTACTGACGAGCGTCCAGCTTCCAGCACTCTGCGCCATGCTCGCCCGCCCGCCAGCTAAAAACATGAGAACGAAGAAGCACAGGCCGGCGGCGCGAAAGACTTCCGACAGCGATGAGGATATGCGTAAATTCATAATGCGCTTCTCTACGGTATTGTCTCCATGATAGCCCGCCAACGCCGCCGCCACATTGTGACAAAGTTATACTTCTGATCCGATATGATTTCCCTGCGAAACGGTGGCGCGCAAGCCGGCTTCCAGTCTGACTTAAAAGCCGCCGCGCCCCTCAATAGAAACAGGGCGGGCTAGTCCCTCAAAAATACATCGAATTGTAATGACGGATGAGCGAGATGCGAGAGGAGGATGAGAAAGGATGAACTCCGAAGCATGAACGATGAACTGAGAAGCAAGCTGCTTAACAGTTCATCGTTCATCGTTCCTACTTCATCGTTTACCTTTATCCCGGCGGTGGGATGGAGATTGGCGCGCGGCGCGGCGGCATCGCGGGCGATGTCATCTCCGGCTCATCTTCTTCGCGGCGGGCAAGGAGGGGTTCGTTGATGTAGATAGTGCCTTCGCTCTGCATGCGCGTTTTGATGGCCGTAATGAAATCTCCGAAGACCTGCTGGCGGCGCGCGTCCGTGGCCTGCTGGACGAGACGGTCACGGTTTTTATTAAACTCCGTGAGGTCTGCTTCCGTCCGCTTGGTTGCACCGATGACGACCCACGTGTCGCCAATCTTCACGGGCGTCTTCGTCAATTCGCCTTCCTTCAGTGCGTAGAGCGCTTCGTCTGCGGCGGGGCTTGTTCCGGCTTCTCCGAGCGGCATGCCGAGTTTGTAAGCGCCTTCGTCTTTGGCTTCGAGGCCGAGCTTTTCGGCGGCTGCTTTAAGGTCGGCAGCGCTCGTCGCACTGTTTGCCAGATTGCGCGCGACTTCCTCCACCTGCGCTTTGGCACGTTCAAGCTTAAGAGCTTTCGTGACCTTCTCTTTGACCTCTTCGAATTCGGGGAGGCGCGGATCTTTCTTGTCAACCAGCATCGGAATCGCGAAGCCGCCTTTGACGGGCGTGCGGTTGCCTACGTCCTGCGGGTTGTTCAAGGGTTCGATGGCCTGTTCAAACTGCGCGCTGCTGCCGATGTCAGGCACATCATCGCCCCCGACGATGTAGGGCGTTTCCTTCACCATGTCTGCCGCGTTCATGTTGGCCTGCGCCGCAAACTCCTGCGCCACCTTCTGAAAATCCTTCTCCTGCTTGAGCCGCTCGGCTATGCGCGCCGATAGCTCTGCGGCGGCCGCATAGGCGCGCTTATTGCGCAGCGAGACGATCAATTCCGGCTTCGCCTGCTCGAAAGTTTTCGGCACTGCCTCGCCGCGACGGAAGATGTAATAAGCGTTGCCGGATTTGATGGGGCCTGAGATGCCGCCAATCTCCGTCTCGAAGGTGCGCTGCAAGGGGTCGTTCGGCTTGTTCGGGTCTTTCCTGACGAAGCTTGGAAGGAAGCCTCCGTTTTTGGCGGTTGCGGGGTCTTCGGAATGTCCGCGCGCAAGGTCGCCGAACTCCTTTTCGGGCATCGTGCCGGTCTGGCCGCGCGCCTCTCTGGCTAAATCCTCTGCCTTCGCCTTGACCGTCGCTTCGAGGTCCGGGCGCGCGATTTTCAAAACAATCTGCTGGATACGGTTGCCAGCCTCTTTGTTTTCCGTCGGAATCGTGTCGTACTCCGTTTTCAAATCCGCGTCTGGAATGTTCAGCTTCTCTCCCATCTTCGCCTGGTCAATGTAGAGATAGCGAATCTTTTTCTGGGGTTCGAAGAGACGATACTTTGTCTTGTTCTGTTCAAAGTAGGCGCGCAATTCTTCGTCTGTAGGCTGAATCTTTTCGGCCACCTTGTCGGGCGAGACGGCCACGTAGAGAACATCAAACTTAACGTTCTCGCGCAGGTAGTCGCTCTGCACTTCTTCATCCGAGACGTGGACTCCGGCCGTGATGAAGGCATAGAGCTTCTGCGAAGCGATTTGCTCGCGGATGCCGCTTTCAAAACGCTCTATGTCGCCGTAGGCGGAAACGACGCGCTCTTTATACTTATCATAGCCGATGAAGTTGCCCGCCTGATCGCGAAACTCCCTGCGTAGTGTTTGCGCAACTTCTTCGTCGGACGCGCTCAGATTCAGGCGCGCTGCTTCCTGCGCCGTTATCTTCGACTGAATCATGCCGTTCAGGATACTACGGTCGGTGATGCCTAGTTGCTGTGGATTAAACTGCCCGCCGTATCGCTGTAGCTCCTGCTGCTTACGCGAATTAAGTTCTCCGACGGTGATGTCGTCGCGGCCGACGCGCGCGATGACTTCCGTCGGAGCAGCCGACAGCGCCGTATTATCGCGGCCGGGCCCGTAGAACAAAATCAGACTGAGGGCCATTAAGAATATGAACCCGACGATGATAATCTTGCCGGAGCGTTGCATCCGGCTCATGGCTTTCAACATCTTCGATAACCTTCCTCTATCCGCGCTCTGCTGTGTTTGACGTTAAAGTTCAATTGTAGAAAGTGAATGCTGGTAGCTGATGATTGCTCTCTCTGCAAATCGCGGATTGTAACGGAGAGTGTGCGGCTCTCGCAACCGCAGGAGGCGTTGACTCGACGGTGCGGCTATGTTGCGGAGCGCCTCATTTAAAGTATCATGCAGCGGTTCGTCGCTCATCACTATCAATCGTTTGTCGGTTTGGCGCTGGATTACGTATGCCTCGTCGGAAGTCTAAAAAAGCCGGAGAGCGCACGGCCGCGCAATCCTTACAGGAATATGGACGAGGGATTGCGGGTGGGCTGATGCTGAGCCTCCCGCTTCTCTACACGATGGAAGTCTGGTGGGCCGGGTTCAGCGCACACCCCTGGCGGCTGCTCGCCTACATGCTCGCGACATTCGTGCTGCTGCTCGGCTATAACCGCTACGGAGGCTTGCGTCGCGACGCGAGCATGATGGAAGTAGCCATTGATTCGGTCGAAGAGATGGGCATCGGGATAGTTATTTCGGCCGTCGCTCTATTTCTGCTGGGACGCATTACGTTCGAGATGCCTTTTAACGAGATGGCCGGGCAGATTGTGGTCGAGGCGATGACGGTGGCTATCGGCGTCTCCATCGGTACTGCGCAACTCGGCGGAGACGATGAAGACGAAGGGCTGGCTGGCGACACGGGCGAGCAGCAGATTCACTTCGGCGGGCAGATGCTTCTGGCGCTCTGCGGCGCTGTGTTGTTTGCCTCCAACGTCGCTCCGACCGAAGAGATTGTGATGATAGCGGTCGAGATTTCATGGGGGCGGTTGCTCGTGCTGGCGCTGGTGTCAATGCTGGTCGGCTCTCTGATTCTTCACTTCAGCGAATTCAAGGGCGCACGCCAGTTTGTGCGTACGGAAAGCTTTAGCGCCATTCTGATTGGAACCGTTCTCACATACGCTGTCGCGCTCGTCGCTTCAGCGCTCATTCTCTGGTTCTTCGGCCGCTTCGACGGCGTGACGCTCTACACGGCGCTGGCGCAGATAATAGTGTTGGGTGTGGCCGCCAGCTTCGGCGCGTCCGCCGGAAGGCTTTTGCTGCAATGAACAAACCGCAAAAAAACTGGCTTGAGTGGATTGTCTTCGCCGTCGGGCTGGCGCTCGTCGCCTCAACGCTCGCTTATCTGGTCTATGCCGGTGTGACGACGGGCATCGAGCCGCCCAGTCTTGAAGTTCGCCTCGGCACGCCCGAACAACGCACGCACAATTTCATAGTGCCCGTCACGGTCATTAACCACGGCGACAAGACCGCAGGAGGCATCAAAATCGAAGTCGTGATGGAGAGCGAAGGGCGTGAGCAGGCGCGCGGCGAAGTTGACATTCCTTTTCTGCCGCGCCATGCGACGCGCGAAGGATGGGTCGCTTTCGAGCAAGACCCGCGCACAGCCAAACTCAACGCACGCGTGCTCGGCTATGAAGAACCCTGAACCGCTCCTCTTCATTCTGCGACATGTTCAGCTTCCCCTCCGCCTGAATATCAATCGGATAGCAACTGCCTCCCTGTCAACGGTTGCTGCCCACAAAAGCTAATGCTATCGTAAGCTCAACGATGAATATGATGGAACATTCGATCTGGCTCTGGGTGGGTTTTGGCGCGTTCATACTGTTGATGCTGAGCCTCGACCTTGGGGTCTTCAGCCGGAAGGCTCACACGCCGACGTATAAAGAAGCGGCCATCTGGAGCGCGGTCTGGGTCTCGCTGGCGGCAATTTTTGCGGCCATCGTCTTCTATCACATAGGACACCAGAAGGGCCTTGAGTTTGTCTCCGGCTATCTGATAGAGCTTTCGCTCTCGGTTGATAACCTGTTCGTCTTTCTGCTGATTTTCGCCTACTTCAAAGTTCCTTCAAAATTCCAGCACCGTGTTCTCTTCTGGGGTGTGATGGGTGCGCTCGTGATGCGCATCACGATGATTTTTCTGGGCACGGCGCTTATCACGCGCTTCCACTGGCTGATCTACATCTTCGGTGCGTTTCTGATTTTCACAGGACTCAAGATGTTCAGTCAGGAAGAGACTGAGATTCAGCCGGAATCGAACCCGCTCGTTAAGCTCGTGACGCGATTCATACCGATTACGCGCCACTACGAAGGCGAAAAGTTTTTCACCGTCGAGAACGGCAAACGCACGGGCACGCTGCTGCTCCTTGTGCTCGTTATCGTGGAAGTCTCGGATCTGATTTTTGCAGTTGACTCGATTCCGGCAATCTTCGGCGTCACGACAGACCCTTTCATCGTTTATACATCAAACGTCTTCGCCATCCTCGGCCTGCGTTCGCTCTATTTCCTGCTGGCCGGTGTGGTCGAAAAATTCCACTACCTGAAGATGGGCCTCGCCGTCGTCCTGACGTTTATCGGCGTCAAGATGCTGCTCCCGCTTCTCGTCAAGGGACTGACGATGGCTCTCAACTACGCTGGCGCAACCTCGCTCGCCGAATATGTCTCCCACGGCTCACACATTCCGACCGGCTATGCGCTCGGCATCGTGGCGCTTGTGCTCGCCGCTTCGGTCGTCGCCTCGCTTATCTGGCCGCAACACGCCGAAAGAGATATTGACGTTGACCTCCCCTCCGGCTTCCATCCTCCCTTCGAGAATGTGGAAAAGGAGACTCAGCCCAAAACCTTTGAAGTAAAAAGGTAAAAGGTTGGGGAGACCAGCTTTAATTAACAGCGGTTTCCGCCTCATTTTTACCTTTTGCCTTTTACCTTTTTACTTTTATTTTGCCTTCTTCCGCGCGCTTGTGTTAATTTTTTAATGAGCGGTATAGCCCGGATGCCGCTGCCACGTTCGTTGCGAAGCCTTGCGGCGTCCGTCGAAACACGAAAAGCCCGGCTCACCCCGACCGACTTGCATCTTGCCCTTCAGTAGATTCCGGCTCATTTCCCAAAGATGGCTACTAAACGCAGTCGTTTGAATCTCGACTGGTGGGTCGTCGAAAAACGACACATCTATCGCCTCGTTATCCTGCTCGTCGTCGTCTTGCTCGCAAGCGGCGCGGGCCTCTACCTGTGGCGCTACGGCAACCCTTTTAAGAGCACGGAGACGACTGTTGACGCGCCTGCCGGTGCACGTTTTATCTCGTTTGAGGGCGACGTGAGGATTATTCGCTCCACCACGCGCGAGACGTTTCAGGCCAGCAACCAGATCAGGCTTTATCCCGGCGACACCGTGCAGACGCAGGCCGATGGCCGTGCGCGCATCTCCATGATTGACGGTTCAACCTTAGTCGTGCGGCCCAACAGCACCGTCATCATCCGCGACAACACCAGCTTTGAAAACGGGCAGCGCGTTAACGTCCGCGTCGCAGTCGGCAGCGGGCAGGTCAACGTCCGCACAGAGCAGCAGACCGAAGGAACACGCAACATCGTCGAGACGCCGCAGACCGAAAACCAACTCGGCGCACTCACGGGCGCAACCTTCGGCGTCAATGCTGAAAACAAGACGGAAGAGATACGCGTTAGCTCCGGCGCGATGGAAACCATCACGACTAAAGACGGCGAGAAGACGACTGTTCGCGGCGGAGAATTTCTGGCCGTCTCGCCTTCGGGCACGCTGACGCGCCGCGAAAATCTGCTGGCCGTGCCCGCACCGCTTGCGCCGCGCGACCTTGAGACAGTCTTCGCCAAACAGAACGGCGCGGCCAGCGTCGGACTCAAGTGGCAACGCCCGCAGTCTGGCACGCCCGCACATTATCGCGTCGAAGTCGCGACCTCGCCCTTCTTCGTCGCCGCCGGAAAAGTGATCGAGCGCGACCAGTTATCGGCCACAGAGTTTAACGCCTCAGACCTCCGGCCGGGCGCTTATTTCTGGCGCGTGCGCGCGACAGCCCCTTCGGGACAGACGAGCGATTGGAGCGAGCCGCAGAAGTTTGTCATCGTGACGGGCGGAACGGGACAGCGTGTTGCCGTCTCAGACCTGACGACGGAATACGTCGGCGGACAAATCTATCTCATACGCGGGCGCGCGCAGTATGGCACGACGATTCGCATCAGCGGGCGCGAGACGCTGGTCGGCAGCGACGAAGCGTTTCAACTACAGATCACAGCGCCCGCAGAGGCGCGCGAGATTACCCTTGAAGCGCTCGACGCACAGGGCAACAGCAGCCCTTATAAAGTCCCGCTCACGGCGGGCGCGTCCAGGCCCAGACGATAAAGGGGAGTGAAGTTTAGAGAGATGCCCAGGCACGTGATTCTACTAACGGACGCGCACGAACCGCCCGCCACCGCGCTGCTCGAAGCGCTCGGCGAGGCCGGACTAAGCGTGCTCATAGAGGGCTTGCGCGACGTGGAGGCGGAGGTCGCCGCGCTCTCCCGCGAGCACGCAAACGGCGCAACAGGAAGCGAGCCGCCCCTTGCTGTGCTTTATGAAGCGCGGGCCGGAACAGACGCGCTCGAAATCCATGCCGCCATCGAGCATGCTTTAACGACGTGGAAGGGAGCGCCGCTCGTCGCCTGCCGTGTGCAGGAAAACAACAGCCAGCATCACAAGCTACAGCGACCGATGGACAGCGCCGCACTCAAGCGTATGGGCTTTCAGGAAGTGGCAGACGATCCTGCGCAAGTGCCCGCGCTTTTGCGTGAACTGGAAGAACGCGGGACGACGGGCGAGCTATCGCCGCCGACCGAGACTGAGAGCACGCTGCTGCCAAGCGCGCTGCTGCTCCCGGACAATCTGAAGGTCAATAGCCTTCGCGCAGCCTTCGAGCTTGTCGCCTCGCTCCATTTCACAAACGACCAGAAGAGCGCCGCACACACTGCGCTGGCAGGGCTCTCAACGCTCGTCGGAGCAGACCGCTGGACTATCTACCTGACGGCTGATGCTCCCAGCAGCGGCGCGGCCCTGAACCTCGAACCCCTAGCCGCGCGCGGGCTGACGACGAGCGAGCGAGTCGCCGCAGACCACGATTTGCGTCGTGCGTTGTTGGGCGATGAGCTGCTTTTGTCGGGCGCGGAATCGAAGGCGGCGCGCGAGGCCGCGGCCAGTCTGGAAATCGTGAGAAAAGCGGAGCGCAATCGTCGCTTTATCGCTTTGCCGCTGACGAGCGGAGAGAAGTTGACAGGCATTCTCGAAGGCGTTCGCGAGGGAGAACATGTCCGTGCCTTCACGAAACGCGACGTGTCGCTGCTTGGCGCTCTCAGCTTACCCATCGCCTTCGCCCTCGCCAATTCACAACGCATCGCCGAAGCCGAACGACTATCCTTGACAGACGATTTGACGAAGCTGCATAACGCGCGTTATCTACGACAGTATTTGCTGAGCGAAATCAAGCGAGCGCGCCGCTACGGCACAAGCTGCTCGGCCCTTTTCTTCGACCTCGACAATTTCAAACTCGTCAACGACCTTCACGGACACCTCGTCGGCTCACACGTCCTGATGGAGATGGCGACGATTATCCTCTCAAGCGTGCGCGACACGGATATAGTTGCACGCTATGGTGGCGACGAGTTTGTCGTAGTGCTGCCGGAAAGTAATATTGAGCAGGCGGCTTTCGTGGCGGGCCGCGTCCGTGAAAAGATTGAGCGCCACGTTTTTACGGGCGGACGGGGCTTGCGTCTGGAACTGACGGCGAGTTTCGGCGTCGCCGCTTTTCCGCAACACGCGCAATCGCCGCAGCAACTCGTCGCCTGCGCAGACGCTGCCATGTATGAAGCAAAAGCCTCTGGAAAGAACTGCGTCCGCTTCGCCGCGCCCCCCTCAGACATTTTCCAGAACGAAAAAGCGCTTTCCTGAACGGGAAAAGGCGTTTTCCTGATAGCGCACGAGCGTCTCTTCGGTGTATCTTAAGAGGTTCGCTGTTGTGCGGCTGGTCTGGCCTGCATTGCTGGTGCCTCTCTTTTCCCGGTCAAAAACCACAGGCACGCGTGCATTCACACCGCTGCTGAAACAAACGGCGGGCGCATTCATACTGTCAATCAGAGAATATGGAAAGCTGCTTACATGGCCTTTAAATCAATCTTCAGTCTGTTCTCAAGCGATCTGGCAATTGACCTCGGCACAGCCAACACGCTCGTTTATGCGAAGGGGCGCGGCATTGTTGTCTCCGAGCCGTCAATCGTCGCCATCAACAAAATAACCAACGCGGTCGAAGCCGTCGGGCGCGACGCCAAAGAGATGCTCGGCCGCACGCCCGGCAACATCGTCGCCATCCGCCCGATGAAAGACGGCGTGATCGCCAACTTTGAAGTGACGGAGAAGATGCTTCAGCACTTCATACGCAAGGCCCATAACGGAAAGACGTGGGTTAGCCCTCGCGTCGTCATCGGCATCCCTTCTGAAATCACGCAGGTCGAGCGCCGCGCCGTCGAAGACTCCGCCTACCGCGCGAAGGCTTCCGAAGTTTATCTGGTGGAGGAAGCGATGGCGGCGGCCATCGGCGCAGGTCTTCCCATCACAGAGCCGCACGGCAACATGGTCGTTGACATCGGCGGCGGGACGACAGACATCGCCGTGATTTCCCTTTCCGGCATCGTCTATTCGCGCGCCGTGCGTGTGGCGGGCAACGAGATGGACGAAGCGATTACGCAGTACATCAAGCGCAAGTACAACCTCTTGATTGGCGAGCGCACCGCCGAGCAGATTAAGATTTCGCTCGGCTCAGGCTTTCCTCTCGACGAGATGCTCTCAATGGAAGTGCGCGGGCGCAACCTCATCGAAGGCATCCCGAAAACCATCTCCATCACGGACGAAGAGATACGCGAAGCCCTTGAGCCGTCAGTCTCAACAATCGTCAACGCGGTACGCGTCGCGCTCGAACGCACGCCGCCGGAGTTATCCGCAGACATCGTAGAGCGCGGCATTGTGCTCACGGGCGGCGGCGCGCTCCTGAAGAATCTGGACCGGCGTCTCTCGATTGAAACGGGCCTGCCCGTCTCTTTGGCCGAAGACCCGCTCTCGTCCGTCGTGCTCGGCACAGGCAAGATGCTCTCCGACTTCAACCTCCTGAAGCGCGTGAAGTGGGACAACACGCTGACGAGCGGGATGTAAAAAGAAGTGATGAGTGATGAGTAATGAGTAGAAAGCAACTGCTCTTAACTCATCACGCATCACTCATCACTGTTTTTATGGCAGTAAATCGCACGCAAAAAGAGATCCGGCAGCGCGCGCCTTGGTGGCTGGTGGGGTTGCTCTTCGGGAATCTCGCGTTGATGTCGTATGACGCGCGCGACGATGTGACGAAGCAGCGCTTGATTCGCGTCTGGGCGCAGGCCGTCGCATCGCCGTTCCAGCGAGCGACGAGCGGTGCGGGCGGCGCGGGCGTCAGTTTCTTTCAGAAGATAGCAAGCTGGCGCACGGCCGTTGCGGAGAATGAACAACTCAAGCAGCGCGTCGCGCAGTTGGAGACAGAGGTCAGGCAGGCGCGCATAGACCATGTGGAAACCGAGCGCTTGCGTGCGATGCTCGACTTGAAGGAGAAGAGCGAATACCAGTTGATTCCGGCTGCGGTCATCGCGCGCGACCCGTCCTTGTGGTTCAATACGGTGACGATTAATCGCGGCAGTTCTTCGGGCGTCGGGCTGAACATGCCGGTCGTGATGCCGGGCGGAATCGTGGGGCGCGTTGTGGCGACCAGCCCATGGACGGCGCAGGTGATGCTGATCACGGATGACAAGTCGGCTGCGGGTGCGGCCGTCGGCCAGCTTGGCGAATCCTCTGCGCTCGGCTCGGTTCGCGGCCTCGGTGAAAACGGCTTGCTTGAGATGCGTTATGTTTCGGGTCTGGCCGAAGTCAAGGTCGGCGACTTTGTGGTCACCACAGGTCAGGACGGTATCTATCCACAGGGTTTGAACGTGGGAACGGTGGTGGAAGTTAAAAGCGGTTCTGCTACAACTCCGCACACGATTCATATTAAGCCCGGAGCGCGCATTGATTCGCTGGAAGAGCTGGCCGTTTTGCAGTATCGTCCGCCGCAACGTCCCGCGCCGGACCAGACGCTGCCGAATGTAGACAAGGGAAGAAAGCAGTGATGAGTGATGAGCTATGAGCGATGAGTGACAAGCTGTTGTCTTAAACTCATCACTCATCACTCATCACTCATCACTTTTTTACTGTTGTAAATGCGTCAACTGAAAATCGCGTTAGTCCTGTCGCTGGCCCTAATCCTGCAATCAAGTCTGGGCGTTATCTGGCGTCCACTTACGTACATTGACCTGCCGCTCATCGTGGTGGTCTATTTCGCACTGCAACGCGACGCCTTACAGGCTTTAATCATCGGCGTTGCGGCGGGCCTTGCGGCAGACGCTCTCGGCGGGCCGAAGAGTTTGCTGGGGGCTGCGGGTTTTTCCAAGACGCTGACGGCCTACCTGATAGTCAGCCTCGCGACGCGCGTTAATATTGACAACCCTCTGGCGCGTATTCCCGTCTTAGCAGGGGCGGCCCTTTTTGACGATACGGTTTATGTGCTGCTCCATCGCATGCTCAATCAGCCGCTCGACTACAGGTTTATAGACCGCGCGCCGCTGAAGCTGATTTCGACGACCATTGTCGGCACGCTAATCCTCTACGCGCTCGACCTCTTCTTCAGCGAACGCGCAAGACAACGCCGCCAGTTGGCCTTCCGGCGCAGGGTCGCACGCCGCAGCCCCTTAAAGCTGAGGCGAAGAAAGTAGACAGGAATTTCAGTTTCCGGCTTCAAGTTTACGGATAAAGCCGGAAGATTTGTTGTATATTCGAGTTGGCGCGGGTTGCGTGGGCGGCAGCGCCGGAAGCTGAAGACTCAAGAGCGAAGACGGTCTGATGAAATTCGAGGACGAATCGCAAAACTTGCGCGTGCGTTTGCGCGTGATACAGGTGTTGGTGCTGCTGTTGCTGGCTGTGCTCGGCATCAGGCTCTACGTGTTGCAGGTGGTCAACGGGCGGCGCTACGCCGAGCGCGCGGAGAACCAGCGCATACGGCTGCTGCCGATACCTGCCCCCCGCGGCGTCATCTTCGACCGCACAGGCAAGCACGTCCTTGTTGACTCGCGCCCCATCTACAACGTCATCATGTCGCGCGAGGACATCAAAGGCAAAGACTTCTCCGCGATGGTCGGGCCGCTCTCCGATGGACTCGGAATAGAGCCTGACGCCTTGCG
Source organism: Pyrinomonadaceae bacterium (assembly GCA_036382855.1). Taxonomy (GTDB): domain Bacteria; phylum Acidobacteriota; class Blastocatellia; order Pyrinomonadales; family Pyrinomonadaceae; genus DASVTR01. The sequence goes on from DASVPO010000017.1 coordinate 70,937, forward strand.
CGAACGCTTCGAGCAGGTCAGAACTCAGCCCGCCTTCGAGTCTATTCTCATCAAGGAAAATGCCAACGCAGCCGACATCGCGTGGGTCGAAGCGCACATGCTCGAACAACCCGAACTGCGCGTCGAGCAGCAACCGCAGCGCCGTTATCCTGAAAACGGCACGCTCGCACACGTGCTCGGCTACGTCGGGGAAATCAGCCCGGAACAGCTAGAGCAGCCGCGCTACAAAGAGAAGGGTTATAAGGCGGGCGACATCATCGGCAAGGAGGGCCTTGAGGCCGTCTATGATGATTACCTGCGCGGACGCGACGGCTATCGTCGCGTAGTGGTTGACAGCCGCGGCCACATACAGAGCGAGATAGAGGTCGTACAGCCGCAGCCGGGGCAGGATATGGTGACGACCATTGACGTTGACTTGCAGGAGGCCGCCGAAGAACAACTGCGCAACTCTCCATCGAAGCGCGGCGTCATCGTCGCGCTTGACCCGAACAACGGCGAAATCTTAGCGATGGCCTCCGCTCCGTCCTACGACCCGAACCTCTTCTCGCAGCGCATCGCCACCAAAGAGGGCCGACGCGAGTATGCCGCGCTGCTGACAGACCCTAAGACGCCGCTCTACAATCGTGCGATTCAGGGCCGCTACCCGCCCGGCTCGACATGGAAGATACCGCTTTCCATCGCCGGACTGGAACAGGGCGCGATTACGACTAAAAACTCAAACCTCCTATGCGGCGGCGGCATCACCATCGGCAACAAGTTTACGCGCTGCATGAACAGCCACGGCACTCCCGCGCTCGACTACGCCATCACGCACTCATGCGATGGTTACTACTACCGTCTCGGCCTGAAGCTCGGCGTTGACGGCATGATGAAGATGGTTGACGAGTTCGACCTTGACAAGCGTACGGGCATTGACCTGCCGCACGAGCTTATCAGTTGGACGCCTAATTACTGGAAACCGAAACTGGAAGCGCGCGGAGAAGCCTGGAAAGACATACGCACGGTCTACGCTTCCATCGGGCAGGACACGGTCGCCGTCACACCGCTGGCGTCTTTGCGCGCCGTCGCTGCCATAGGCATCGGAGGCCGCATGTACGTGCCGCATCTGGCGAAGGAGTTCAGGGCCGTGTCTGCCATCGGCGAGCCGGATTCGCCCGATTACCGTCCGTTGCGCCCTGCGCGCGGTTTTGACCGACCCGACCCGAAGATTATTCCGATTACTCCCGAACACCACGACCTCGTCGTTAAAGGTATGTGGGGAGTGGTCAATGGCGGCGGAACGGCGGGCAGAATACGCCTCGCCGGCTTCGACATCGCTGGCAAAACGGGCACGGCGCAGGTCGTCGGCCTCGGCAAAGATACGGGCGAGAATAAAGACCACGCGTGGTTCGTCTCCTACGCGCCCGCCTACAAGCCTGAGATAGCCGCCATCGCGCTCATCGAAAACGTTGGCTTCGGCGGCACTCACGCAGCGCCCGCAGTCCGCGCCCTCTACGACGTTTACTATCGCAAGACACGCGGCGAAGAACCGCCCGGCTCACAACAAATCGCACAACTGAAAAAACAGTGATGCGTGATGAGTAATGAGTGATGTGCAAGAGATTTCCTCTTATCATCCGTCAACTGTTTCTTATCACTGCTTTACTCATTACTCATCACTCATTACTCATCACTCATTACTCATCACTGAATCATGGTCGCAATTTTAGAGAAACGGACGCTCAGAGATTTCGATTGGCTGCTGGCGGTGCTGGCGGTAGTGATAGTGTTTTTCGGCACTTGGCAGATTCGCAACGCGCAGCCCGAAGAGACCTACTGGCAAAAGCAACTCATCGGCCTCGGCATCGCGCTCGTCGCGATGCTCGCCATCTCTCTAACGGACTATCGCAAGCTCGTCCATATCGCGCCCGCCTTCTATATTTTCGGGCTGGCGCTCTTGGCGCTCGTGCTCGTGCCCGGAATCGGGATGCGGATTCACGGGCAGCAGGCTTGGATTAAGATGCCTGTGGTCGGGCAGTTTCAGCCGTCGGAGTTTGTAAAGATTCCGACAGTGCTGATGCTGGCTCGCTACTTCGGCAGGCATCGTCATGGGCCTTTGAATCTTAAAGAGATGGTTATCGGCGTCGGCATTCTCGCCTTGCCCGTCGGGTTGATTCTGCTTGAGCCTGATGCGGGCCAAGCATTGACCTATTTTCCGTTGCTCGGCGTCGTGCTTTTTCTGTCTTCGATTCGGATGCGGGTTGTTCTTGCCGTCATCGTCTTAAGCGTCGCTCTCATCCCAGCCGGTTATTACGTCGGCGTCAAGACTGGGAAAATCAAAGACTATCAACAGCAGCGCATCATGGCTATCCTTGACCCTGAAAGCGCCGACCCGCGCGGCTACGCTTATCACACGATTCAGTCAATGGTGACAATCGGCAAGGGTGGGCTGACGGGCTCGCAATCCTCGTCGGAGTATTCGCAGAGCCGACTGAAATTCCTGCCCGAGCCGCATACTGACTTCATCTTCGCCGTGACGGCGGAATCAACGGGCTTTCTAGGCTGCATTCTTCTCCTCGTGGCCTACGCGCTACTGCTCTCGCGTCTCATATCTGGAGCGCGCCGCGCGCCCGACCGCACGGGCATGCTCGTCATCATGGCGATTGTCGGCGGCATGGCCTTCCAACTCTTCATCAACATCGGCATGGCGCTCGGGATGCTGCCCGTCATCGGCGTGCCGCTGCCGCTGATGAGCGCCGGCCTCTCCTCCGTGCTCGCCACCTTCATCGCCATCGGCTTCGCCATCAGCGTCCAACTGCGTCGGTTTGTTAATTAGACTTGTACGTAGCGCGCGAGACAACTAACGGCAGAAGACGCAGAGCAAGATAGGAAAAGGGTAAGAGGGTAAACGGGTAAAGGGAAGACAAGCTGCCTTCCTTTTTACCTCTTACCCTCTTACCCTTTTTCCCCTTCTCGATGCCTCCTGCGGTTAAAGTTTTGCTACCTCGTCAGGCGGCAAGCCATTCGGCTTGTAGTTTCTCAATCGCCAACTCTTTGTGCTTGGCTTCGACCTCTATCCAAGGCGCGTTGCGGAAGGCTGCGGGCATCGTTTCGATAAGGTCGCTGTGGTGTCTATCGGTGAGGGATTCGCGACCGTTGGAGATGTGAACGAGTTGCCATTCGGGCACGGGCCATGTCGTGCGTGCTGACTGAACCATACGGCTGACGCTCTCGTGGTTGTAGCTATCAAGTTTTTCGTGGACTAGATGATGATGCGCGTCGAAGACCATCGGCACGCCCGCTGCGCGACAGACTTCGAGTATCTCCCCGGCGCTGTAGCTATACTCGTCGTTTTCAAAAGCGATGCGTGAGCGCACATTGAAAGGCAGACGATTGATTGTCTCAACAAGTCGTTCGCTTCTTCCGCCCTTCCCGCCGTGAATCTCTATGAGCGCCCAGGGTGAGCGCGGCAATTCGAGCAAGTCCATGATGCGCGCGTGTGTTTCCAGAATCTTGATGCTGTTGGCGATTGTCTGGGGCGAATCCGAGTTGAGCACGACGAACTGGTCCGGGTGCAGCACCAGACGCAGCCCCAGATGCTTTGCGCGCGTGCCTGTCTCGCTTAACTCGCGGCTGAATTCTTCAAGGATGCCTGCGCCCTGTTCGTCGTCCGCGAAGGGGAAGAGGCCGGAGGTCATCCTGTAGAGCTTGATGTTGCGCTCGGAGCAATAGTCGAGCGCCTTGTTTAAGCGCGAGAGATTTTCCGTGTAGAGTTGGCGGAGCATCTGCTTTTGCTCGCCCGCCTCAAACTGCAAGAGGCGCTTGCGCGTTAGCGCGCGATAACGCACGGCGTCGGAGTTAGTAATGCAGACTAAACCGAGTTGAGGCGCGTTGCCATTAAGATTATTCAAACTCACTGAATTACGCTTTCCCATGTTCGTACTTGTCCAGATGCTCCTGCCTCAATTGATTGTAAACGGGGTCTGACTTAACAATATCAAGATGCTGTTTGAAGATTTTCGAGCTTTCGAGTTTTCCGTAATCTCTCTCAAAGGGCGCGACCTCTCTTCCCCATGCTCCGCTCTGGCCCTTGCGCTCGACGGGCACAGGGCCGACGTACTTTTTGCCGGTCCTGTGGTTGAAATAACGCAGGCTGCGAGTCCAGCCCATTTGCAGAAACTTCCGCGCCATGTCCATGCCAACGAAGTCGCGCGCAGTTCTGTATTGCAGGTAAAGCTCGTAAATCTTCCCGGCCGACTGGCGCGCGATGTCCGGCGTCCTGAAACGCCAGTGTGGCAGAATCTCGCTCTTGTACGGCTCGACGCTCAAGACTCCCTGCTCGCCTTTGCCAACGCGATATAAATCTGGACGGGCGCGAAAATCCACTTCACGGAAGTTGAGCTTGTAATCGAACGGCATATTTCTATTGACCCGAAGTTGTTTACAGCACTTGTATGATAAATATATTTCAAAGCCTGTTCGATATTTTTCATCTTTACGTCTCAAGTATTTCTCAACCCGCGTTTATATCCTGTAACCGTACTGATGCGCTCTGGTAAGCTTGCCGTGGAGGACGACAGCGTTTGCGTTTGACGGTCATTGCTGGTATCAGAGGAGACTAACGGTTAATACGAATGGGAGAAATATTTTTCATGCGCCTGAAGACTCGCTGCCTTTTAGTGGCCTGCCTGCTCGTCTCTCTTTCTGCCTGCGCGTCGAACAACAGCGCCAACCCGCAGCCCGGCAGCGCGAACACTAACTCTTCAAACTCCACGACCGCTCAAACAAACGTCGCGCAGCCGAACGAAGCAAGCGCCAACGCTAACGCCGCTTCGGGTGTGCCAACGGCAAGCCAGCCGCCCGCGACCGCCGGCATTGATGCCTGTTCGCTGTTGACAACGAATGAAGTCGCAGGGATTCAGGGTGGAGCTATCAAGGAGGCGAAGGGCAATCAGCGAGGCGACGGCGATTTTCTGATGTCGCAGTGTTTCTACACGGCGGAAGAATTCGTGCGCTCCGTGAGCTTGTCTGTGGTCCAGCCGAATCCGGCCACTCCTGATAAGCAGCCGAGGGAATACTTCAACGAAAAGTTTCGCGACGCATTGAAGCCCAAATCGGAGCGCGAGAAAGAGCAAAAGGCGAAGGGGAAAGATAAAGAGGAAGAGGCGCGCGGCGAAGAGGAGGAAGAAAAAGAGAAACTCACCGTCGAGCGCGTCAGCGGGCTTGGAGAGCAGGCCTACTGGGTGCAGGGTGGGCCAAGCGCCGCGCTCTACGTCCTGAAGAAAAATCAGTTTCTCATACTGAGCCTCGGCGGCGGCGATTCAGATGCGGTCAAGTTAAAGAAGACTAAAGAACTCGCCGCTCAAGCTCTCAAGCGTTTGAAATAACGTCCGGGCAGGATGACTAACAACTCTGGCCTCAGCAGTAGACAGTAAAATACACCGGCCGTGTTTTCTAACTGACAGTTAGAAAACACGGCCGGTGTATTTCACGTTCATCCGCAATTCGCTTCCGTCTTGAATCGCAGTCCGCTATTCAACGGCACGCACCATTTTAAGTTTGCGCATCCGTGTGCCGGTCTGTTCCGTTCGTCTCCCACGGACGCCAGAGCGCGGCGAGGGTTAATCCGGCGACGCCAAGGATGAGCGCGGTGGTTGTCAAAGGATGCAGAGAAGCTGTCGTGTAGAGGCTGCTTTCGGAGACATGGCCTTCGTATTCACCGCGTTCCTTCAGTTCACCTGATGCCTTGTAGAGTCCGTTGTCTTCACGGCTACGACGCGGAGGCCGGTCGCTCTGCTGCATCTCCAACATCGTCCACTCCATAGCCTTGTCCATCAGCCTCGGCGCATACTTCCCGGAGACTGAGATGGCCTTGCCGCCACCGCCCGCGAAAACATCTCGCTCAGGATATTCTGCGCAATGAAGGATAGCCTCTGCCACAACTTCGGGCGCGTAAACGGGCGGCGGAAGCGTCGGCTCACCTTCCAGGTAGTTCTTGGCGTGTTGCGGGTAAGGCGTGTTGATTGCTCCGGGCTTGATTAACGTGACGGAGACGGGCGCGCCTTCCTGTTCAAGTTCCATCCTGAGCGCATCTGTGAAGCCTTTAACGGCGTGCTTCGAGGCGCTGTACATTCCCTGAATCGGAATCGCGCGGTCAGAGAGCGTGCTGCCGATATTGATGAGCGCTCCGCCGCGTCGCTTCAGATATTCGGCGGCGATGCGCGAGCCATAGACGACGCCCCAGAAGTTTGTCTCAAAAAGTCTACGGTGGTCTTCGTCCGTGACATCCATAATCTTGCCGTAGATGGAGACTCCTGCGTTGTTAATCCACGTGTCGAATCCGCCGAAACGTTGTGCGGCCGTCTCCGCGATGCGCCGCACGTCTTCCTCCTGAGCGACATCTGCGACGACCGCAATCGCTTCCCCGCCAGCCTCGTTAATCTCGTCGGCCAATCGCTGCAGGGCCTCTTCGCTGCGCGCTGCCAAAACCAGACGCGCGCCGCGCCTTGCTGCCATCCTCGCCGTCACCAATCCGATGCCGCTCGAAGCGCCCGTGATGACGACCACCTGCGCGCTCAAATTCTTGAGTTCCAGATTCATTACTCTTCCCCTTCGTTCCGCTTGCTCTTTGCCTTACACTTTAATTCTTCCATCAAACTCAACGCATATAGCGATGCTCGACCATCAAACAACGATTCTGCACCACCTTGATTCCGGCCTTTGCTAATTGCTCGGCCACAGCATCGTTGCGAATGCCCGACTGAAACCAGACGGCCTTCGGCATCTTGGCGAGAATGTCTTCGACGTGCCCGTTAATATCCTGCGGGCGACGGAAGACATCAACGAGGTCAATCTCGCCCGGTATCTCCGTTAACTTCCGATAGACCTTGCGCCCAAGAATCTCCGTCGCCTCAGGGTAATAGACCGGCACAGGAATTACGTCCAGACCGGCTCCCACCAGATACTCTGCGACGTAGAAGGCAGGTTGATAGGAATCCTCTTCGGTCTTGATGCCGAGCACGGCGATGCGCTTCGTTTCAGCGAGCAGCCTTTGGATTCCCTCGTTGCTCTCGATAAGATTATTTTGCCAGCTCATTTTTCGTTAAAGTGTGATTTGACCGTCCCGGTATGTTCAATAAACGAACAGACGCGCCGCACATTCGTACGTGTGCCAGCATCAGGAACACGCGCGCCGTCTCATTTACCGTTTGTTTTTCGCTTTACGCTTTTCCTAGCGGAAGCAGCAGCAAGCGCGATGCCAGATTAAGCGCACGCCGTAGGATTTTAGATTATGATGAGTTTATCTTTCGGCGCGGGAGTTTGGGGACAAGAGATGAAACGAACGGAGAGCGCGGGCGGCATCGTCGTTAATGCTGCGACTGGATTGATTCTGGTTGTCAGTCAGTATGGGACATCATGGTCTTTACCGAAAGGCCACATCGAAGCGGGCGAAGACCGGCTCACGGCCGCGCGTCGTGAGATACGCGAAGAGTCTGGCGTCACACAACTGGACTACGTTAAGGATTTGGGCAGCTACAGTCGTTATAAACTCTCGCCCGCTGGCGGCGAAGACCCTACCGAGTTGAAGGTCATACACATGTTTCTCTTCAAGACCGCCGAAGAAACCCTGCGACCGCTTGACCCCGCCAACCCTGAGGCACGCTGGGTGGAAAAAGAAATGGTCGCTCAACTACTGACTCACCCCGAGGACAGAGAATTTTTCCTGAAAGCCACGAAGGACACCCTGGACTAAAACTATCGAATAGCCTATGACGGACGACAGCAACCGCTCCGCATATAGTATTCGATAGTATCCGATAGCTACTCACCCGCCTCACTACGCGTTCATCATCTTCTCTATCTCAAACGGCAGCGGCGATTCAAACTCCATCCAGCGGCCGCCCGACGGATGATGAAAGGCTAAGCGCGCAGCATGCAGGCACAAACGCACGCCCTTGCTCGCAGCGCCGTACCACTCATCACCGATGATTGCGTGGCCCACGTGAGCGCAATGAATACGTAGTTGGTTCGTGCGTCCCGTCACAGGCTCAAGCTCTACCAGTGTTCGCTCGCTTCCACGCCGAACCACACGCAGCCGCGTCTCGGCAGGCTTGCCGTTACCCAGCACTCTCCAGTGCGGTTGTGCTCCGGCCGGGTCGCGTCCGATGGGCGCTGTGATGTGCAACTCATCTTTTGAGACGTGGCCCGACACGACCGCAAGGTATCGCTTTTCGACGAGGCGATGATGGAAGTGGCGCGAGAGGATGCTTAACGCGCGCTGGTTTTTGGCAACCACCATCAGGCCCGAAGTCGCACGGTCGAGCCGGTGCACGATTCCGGGGCGCACGACCTCTCCCATCTTTGCGACCTTAGATTTCAAATTCCGATACGGCGATTCAACATCCGGGACAGGCGCTTCAAATTCCACTGGTTGACCGTTCTGTAATTCATCCCGGCGCGCATCCTTTTCTTCAATCAGGCTTCTATTCAAGTGGTACGCGAGCGCGTTGGCGAGCGTGCCGCTTTTGACGCCGCGCGTCGGATGAACGAGCATCCCTGCCGGCTTGACGACGACCAGCAAGTCGTCGTCTTCATACTTGGTTTCAAGTTCCAGAGGCTCCGGCGTCATCGCACCGGGCACATGCTCCTTAATCAAGAGTTCGACGACATCGCCGCTTCTGACCTGACGGCCCGCGTGCGCCGCCCTGCCATTGACCTTGCACGCACCCTGCTCCAACAGACCCGCTATCCGCAGGCGGCTCAGTTGGCCCAACCGCGCCGCCAGAAACTCGTCAAGCCGCTGCGCGCACGCTTCAACCTCGACATGAAGCTCAACAGATTCTTTCATCACACCCGTCATAATTTTACTCGTTGATTCAATGCGGTCGTGTCATCGTTTAATAAACGAATCAACGAGTAAATGACTAAACGGCTAAACGACTAAAGCCCCGTGTCCGGCTCTTCCGGCCAAGCGTGGCGCGGGTAACGGCGGCTGAGTTCGCGTCGCACCTGCGGATAATGGCGCTTCCAGAATCCTGCGAGGTCTTGCGTGACCTGCACGGGCCGCTGGTTGGGTGCGAGCAGATGAAGCACGACGCTGACTCGCCGGCCGCCCACCCTCGGCCCTTCTTTCATGCCGAAGAAATCCTGCAATCTGGACGCGACCCACGGCGCTTGCCCAGCTTCATAATTGATACGCGCCTGTCGTCCGCTGGCGAGCCTCACGCGTTCGGGAGCAAGCGTTGAGAGCAGCCGCGCCTGCTCGTGGCTCAGTTTGCCGCGAAGCTCATTGAGTAGAGCGCCGGAGCGCGCGGCCTCGCGCAGTTCTATAAAGCTGCGCCTGCCTTCGCACAAGCGCCTCAGGCTCTCACGGACATCATCTTCGCCAAGCACTGGAAAACTTTTTTCGGGAAACGTGCGCGCCATAAATTCTACACGCGCAAGGAAACCATCAATCGCTTCTCTCTCAACGAAAGCCTGCCCGCCCGCCGCGAGTGCCGACTCTGCCAGCAGTCGCGAGACTTCAACGCTTCCAGCCTCGCTCACGCGAGTCTCGTCCAGCACGAGTCCTTCGTAAACCAATCTCCTGACGACTTCGACGCGCTCTGCTTCCGCGTTCCACTCGACATCGCTCGTCTCAACTATGTCGTCCGCGAAGAGGTCGAGCAACCACTCGGGCTCAATCGCGCTGGCGAGGCGAACAAAGGTGCTGCCTCTACCGCGCCCGCGCCTGCCCGTCTCAGAGCGTTCTTCAGCATCAACGACCACCAGAAACTCTGCCGTTCGCACAACGCTTTCCGGCGCGAGCCGCGCTGCGCCGCCGCCCGCCAGCAAGACTTCATCGCTCGCCTCATTCGCTTCAGTTGCAGAACTACGCCGACGCGCCAAGCGGTCTGGATAACCCGCGAGAATAGAGATCAACAACTCCGTTTCCTGCGCTGGCGAGAGCGTATCTCTCGTCGTCGCATCCTTCTCAACCTGCGCCTTTACGTTTCCGCACAAACGCCGGAGCTGCCTGCTCACTCGCTCAACCGCACGCACGGCGCTGGCGTCAAGCTGCAACTCACGCAGGCGTGCAGTCGCAAAATCAACTCTTTCAGCCTCTATGAAAAGGTCGTACAACTCAAGCAAGTCGGAAGGGCCGTGAGCGATTGCGCGCGACTGCGCACCCTCGCGCGAACCGCGCAGGATTTGGCTGGCGCGTATATCACGCTCGTTGATGAGCGCCGCAATCACACACGCTGGCCGAGCTACGCCGCGCGCTCCGGCCTCAACCAACATTCGCGACAGCCTCGGATGGAGCGGCAGGCGCAGCATGCGCTCTCCCGTTTCTGTCAGACGCCCGCCCTCATCGAGCGCGCCCAACTTGCGCAGCAAACCTCCGGCGGCATCGAGCGCGGGCGCGTCCGGCGCTTCAAACCAGTCGAAGTTGTGAAGGTCTCTGATGCCTGCGGCGTGCAGTTCGAGCGCGGGTTCGGCCAAGTCTAAGCGACGGATTTCAGGCGCTTCGTGTGCGGGGCGCGCTGCGAAGTCCTGCGCGGTATAGAGACGCAGGCAACGGCCCGGCCGTGTTCGTCCTGCACGTCCTGCGCGCTGTGTGGCGGCGGCCTGACTGATGCGTTGCACGTTGAGCGTCCTGACGCCGGACCAGTGTGAGTGGCCCGCGATGCGCGCCAGCCCGCAGTCAATCACAGCGACGACGCCCTCTATCGTTATGGAAGTCTCGGCCACGTTGGTCGAGAGGATAACTTTGCGTCTCTCTGCGGGGCGCACCGCTCGTTCCTGTTCGGCCACAGGCAACTCGCCGTGCAGCGGGAGGATTAACAACTGAGCTTCTGCCGCCAGCGCTGCACACGCGCTTTGTGCACGCCGTATCTCGGCCGCGCCCGGAAGAAAGACCAGCACGTCGCCCTCTAAACGTTCTGCAACGAGCCTGCGGACGGCCGCTTCAACCTGCAACGCAAGCGGGCGCTCGTCCTCTCGCGAGAGATGTTCGACTGCGACATCAAAGCGGCGTCCTTCGGAGCGCAGAACGGGACATTGGCCCAGATACTCTGCGATGGGCGCGGCATCCAGCGTGGCCGACATGGCGACGATGCGCAAGTCGGGTCTTGTGCCGGACTGCAAGCGCTTGAGCAGTGCGAGCGCGAGGTCTGCCGGCAGATGTCGCTCGTGGAATTCGTCTAGGATGACGACACGTGCGCGTGAGAGTTGAGGGTCGGAGAGCAGCCTTCTCGTCAAGACTCCTTCTGTCAGAAAACGCAGGCGCGTGCGTGGGCCGCCGACTTCTTCAAAGCGCACCTGATAACCGATTGTCTCGCCGAGCCGTTCATTTCTTTCTTCAGCCACGCGCCGCGCCGCCATGCGCGTCGCCAGCCGGCGCGGCTCCAACACCCAGACTTCGCCATCGCCCGCCAGCCCCGCATCAAGCAGAGCAGGCGGCACACGCGTCGTCTTCCCTGCTCCGGGCGGCGCTTCAATCACCAGATTCGGCGCACGCCGCAAAGACTCGATGATTTCCGGCACGAGCGCGTCAATAGGCAAAGGCTGCATAGATATAAACGATGAACGCGGAACGATGAACGATGAAGTAAACGGAGAACAAAAACCACTCAGGCTTTCTTCAGTTCATTGCTGCCGCGTTCTGCGTTCATCGTTCCGCGTTCATCGTTAATTTCAATCTCCCTCTACTGCGACAGGCTCGTGCTCCGAATCGAGCGCGGTTATCTCGGCGACTACCAGCCGCTCGCCGGATTTGGCCGTACAAGCATCCTGCGGTGGCTGCTCGTGCGCGGCGTCGCCGCTCTTGGGAAGCCAGAAACAGATGAGAAGAGAGAGCGCCGCGCCAATCGTCCCGACCCAGAAGACGTTGTGAATCGCGGAGGCTAATGAGCCTTGCAGCACGTTAAGAATCTGCGGAGGCAGGGCGGCGCGTGCTTCCGGCTCGATTAGCGCGTTTGGATTTGCGGCCAAGCTGGCTGCGGCTTCCGGCGTTAAAACTGCGCCTGCGCCGAGCGCGGCTGCGCTTAAGTGGGAGGCGAGTCCGGCTGAGAGCACAGCGCCCATGATGGCGACGCCGACAGCGCCGCCGATGGAGCGTGAAAACTGGTTGAGCGATGTGGCGATGCCGAGTTGCGTGCGCGGGACGGCCTGCTGGACGGCGATGAGCAGCGTCAGCATTGTTAGTCCTAAGCCTGCGCCAATCATCACCAGATCAACGTAGAGCCAGAGGCGCGAAGTCGTGCGTTGAAACATTGAGAGCAGAATCATGCCGAGCGTGAGCAGGATGAAGCCCGCGATGCTGGTCGGGCGATAGCCAATCTTCAGCAGCAGCCGCCCGCCGACGACAGACATGCTCACCCAACTGAGCATCAGCGGCATCAACAGCGACCCTGCTTCCGTGGCGCTTGAGCCGAGCGCGCCCTGCGCGAAGAGCGGGACAAACGTAATCGCACCGAACATCGCGACGCCAGCCAGAAAGCCTGTCGTGACGGCGATGGTGACGACGCGATTTCTGAACAAACGGAAAGGCACAATCGGGTCTTTAGCGCGGCGCTCGACGAGGACGAAGAGAACTGTTAACAGGGCTGCTCCGGCAAAGAGCGCGAGGTTGCGCGGGGCTGTCAGAGTTGCGAAGCTCGTTCCGCCTTCAACCAGTGCAAGCATGAGAAGCGTGATGGCCGCTGTCAGCGTTGCTGCTCCTGCGTAGTCAATGGCGGGGCGCTCCTGCCGTTTCGGTTCTTTGAGCGCGAGGCCGAGAATCAGGGCCGCGGCCATCCCGAAGGGAACGTTAAGATAAAAGACCCAGCGCCACGAAAGCTGGTCTGTGATGAAGCCGCCGACGATTGGCCCAACGATGCTTGCCAATCCCCAGACGCCGCTAAAGAGCGCCTGTATGCGTGCGCGCTCCTGTATGGTGTAGATGTCACCGATGATGGTCAGGCCGAGCGGGATGAGTGCGCCCGCGCCCAAGCCTTGCAGCGCGCGGAAGGCTATCAGTTGGGGCATCGAAGTAGAGACGCCGGAGAGCACGGAGCCGAGAAGAAAGATGGCGATGCCGAGTTGATAAAAGAGCCTGCGTCCGTAGAGGTCTGAGAGCTTGCCCCAGACGGGAACGGTGACGGTCGAAGTGATCAGGTAAGCGGAGAAGACCCAACTGTAGTGGCTCAAGCCGCCGAGCGATGCGATGACGGTCGGCATCGCCGTACTGACGACCGTCGCTTCGAGCGCGGCGAGAAACGTTCCCGTCAAAACGCCCGCCGTGACGGCCCAGCGCCGCCTCGCAGACATAGAGAGTGTTGGCGTCAATTGCTGTGTCGTACTGATGATTGAAATCCCCCGTGTTCGTTTACAATAAATTAGCTGTCTAAAAAATAACAGTTGACAGCTAAGATGAACAGCGATATATAGCCGCTACCATTATTGGTGAGCTAACAAAAGCCTCACTTCATAGCAAGTCCCGCTTTGTTAGTCTCAGATAAACTTCAATCAAGACCTGTCTCCATCGAGAAGTTTTGTATTACCACATCAATAGGGAGAGCACATGTCGAAATCAGATAAAAACAGTCTCTTTTCAAACTCTTTACCTTAGCAATTCTTTTTTCCTGCCTGCTGTTGTTAGATGGCAAATCAGTCGGATCTTGCTCAAACGGAATTGGCTGGTTAATTTTTCGTTAAACATTTTATTGACAGAGCTACTAAACAGGTATATATAGCGGTTGGCGCGCGCCTTGATAAGGCTGGCAAGCGCCTCACTCCGATTCGAGCACTGCTTTTGCCTAGCCACACATTAACGTCCCAAGCGTTGGAAAAGATTGTAGGTCGGGCACATCCCCGGCAATGATTTTTGTTACGCTCCTCTTGAAACTTAAAAATTAAGGGAGAAGGCCATGTCAAGCTCACCAGCCCTTACTATTCTTTTCAAACTCTGTATTCTATGTTGCCTTATCTTTGGTTTATGGTTCTTCTCCGGGAGGGCCACTTCACAAATCTTCAATCTTCCGAGCGCTCAACAAACTCAGTCTCAAATCCCGGTCACAGTCAACCAGATGCAAACGCAGAATGGTGTCATTCCCGTTGAACTATACTGTGATAATGCAGAGCTATCTGCGCCGAATTCCCTTGAGAGACTACGCTGCGTCATAAAGAACAATACCAACAAAAAAATTACCGCAGTAACCATCAACACTTCTATCGTCCTCGAAAGCGGAGGAAAGTCATCTCTGGATTCCGGCTTTCTTACCCTTCAAGCATTCGTTCATCCAGATTTCCGTGAAGAACATCGAGATAGCCTAATCTCGCCGGGAGAAGAACGGCCTGTTGAAGACGCCGCAGTCAGCTATGACGACGCTGTGATTACGGGATTCAGAACGCGGATTGATTATGTAGAATTTGCAGACAACACCGCGATGGGTATCAATCAAGCTGGCTCACGAATAGTCGCTGACGTTAGGGCGGGAGCAACAAAATATAAAAATTGGCTGACTCATAAATACAATCGAAGCGGAAAATCGTTGGAGGCAATAGTCCCGCTGCTTGAAAAGAGTTCCCCTCTCCCCGAAGAAATCGGAATTCAAAACGACGGTCAGCAACAGGGAGCAATACTTTATCGAAACTACGCGCGCAAAACCTATGAGAATAAAGGGGCGGATGCTCTCATCAAACACCTCAAGTCAACAACCTCTGCCGCAACCCAATAGGAGGTCAACTCAATGCTGCGTAGGATGCTTCTGGCTGCCTGTTGCATATTTGTCTTTTCATCAACGGAGGCTCTCAGCTTCCAGCCTGTCGTCATGCAGGAATCTGTAGCACAGAAAGGTTCACTACCGCATGCTTTTTGAGAATGTCTTATCTGGACTGTAATGATATAGAAAGAAACAGAAATATCTCCTGCTATAACAACAGCACCAACTGTAAGAAAGACTGCTCTTGCAGTTGCTCGTTAACGGAGAGCACGACTGGATTTCGCGGTAGCATCTCTTGGACTGACCCTTGTCGAGATGATACATCCGTAGTTAAAATTTATGCATGTACCAACAACTGTGACAGCGGAATCGGCTCGTGTTACTCACAACAAGAATACTGCCTGACATATCCAGAAGACGACAGATGCAGTGAGCCGCAAGCAGACGGGCGCATCTGTATGTCCTCGCCTATCCTGATTGACATTGCTGGCGATGGCTTCGCCTTGACCGACGCTGCTCACGGCGTCAATTTTGACCTCGATACTGACGGGCAGTTGGCCGAGCGCCTGTCGTGGACACCCGCAGGCTCTGCGAAGTAGCCGCGCGGGTGTTTTTTGTTTGCCGCGTTCTGCTGTGGAAAACGATTTCGCCAGGCAGGTTTCAAGCGCCAACGCCCGCGGAATGTCCTGTCTTTCGTAGCCTTTCCGCTCAACGTATTCTCGTCGAGTTTGCGTTCACTTGCTTTTCCCCGCCGCGCTCGGATAAATTAACGTCTCACACGGAGCGCGCTCCCGCCCAAATCTTTTTCGGATTAGCTTCACTCGACCGGGATGGCTATTCTTCTCCGAATATATCTGTCTGAAAGGAAACTTTTATCAACGCTATGAAAGCTTTCGCAACCGAGTCAATTCGCAACCTTGCCGTCATAGGCCACGGCGACGCCGGTAAAACTCAGCTCGTCAGTTCGCTCCTTTATCTGGCGGGCGCGACCCCTCGCTGGGGCAAAGTGGATGAAGGCACGACCGTCACGGATTACGATGAGGATTCCATCGAACGGAAGATTACCTTAAACACAGCGCTCGCCCATCTCGAACACAGAGAGACGAAAATCAACTTTATAGACACGCCCGGCTACGCTGCCTTTATCGCGCACGCGCGTCCAGCCCTGCGCGTTGCGGACTGCGCGCTCGTCGTCGTTGACGGTGTTAACGGCGTGCAGGTGCAGACGGAGAAGACTTGGGCCTATGCCAACGAGTTTATGCTGCCGCGTTTTATGGCCGTCACGAAGCTTGATAAAGAGCGCGCGGATTTCGGCGCGGCGCTCGATAGCGCACGCGGCACGTTTAGCCGCGCCATCATTCCCTTCACGCTGCCCATCGGCAAGGAGAAGGATTTCAAGGGCGTCGTTGATGTCGTGCACATGAAGGCTTACGAGTTTGACGCGAACGGCAAGCCGCGCGAGGTTGATATTCCGGCCGACGGGCGCGCTCTCGTTGACGCGACGCGCGAAAGGCTCGTCGAGCTCGTCGCGGAATCCGACGACGCTCTGATGGAGAAATATTTCGAGCAGGGCACGCTCGACGATGCGGATCTGCTGCCGAACATCAAGAAGGCGATTGCGGGAAGCAAGCTCTGCCCTGTCTATGCAGTTTCGAGCAGCAGCCTCGCCGGACTCTCTAACCTCCTGGACGGCATCGTCGAGTTTGCACCCAACCCCGCGACGCATGAAGCGGAGCACGGACGCTCAAACGCGGACGGCGACGGCGAGATGCTGACACGCAAATACTCGGACACGGAACCCTTCTCGGCCTACGTCTTCCGCACCGTCGCAGATCCCTTCGCGGGCCGCATCAACGTCATGCGCGTCATCAGCGGGCGCGTGCAGCACGACGCGACAGTCTTCAACTCTCGTCGCGGCGCGCAGGAACGCCTCGGCGCGCTTCACCTGATGCAGGGCAAACAACTCGACAAGGTTGACGAAGCGCGTGCGGGCGACATCATTGCCTGCGTCAAGCTGAAGGAGACGCAGACGGGCGACACGCTCTGCGATAAGGCCGCGCCGATTGTCTACGACGGCGTTCAATATCCTGAGGCGGCAATCGCCTTCGCCATCGAACCCAAATCCAGGCAGGACGAAGAGAAGATCTCCGTCGCGCTCCACAAGATTCTGGAAGAAGACCCTGCGCTGCATTTCGACCGCGACGCGCAGACGAAAGAGTTTCTGCTTGCAGGCTCAGGCCAGCTTCACGTCGAGACAGTCATTGACAAACTGAAGAAGCGCTATGGCGTTGAAGTCACACTTCATCCGCCGAAAGTTCCTTACAAGGAGACTATCACGCAGCGCGCGGAGGTGCAGGGACGCCACAAGAAGCAGACGGGCGGGCGCGGACAGTTTGGCGATTGCAAGGTCATCTTCGAGCCACTGCCGCGCGGCGAGGGTTTTGTCTTCGAGGACAAGATCTTCGGCGGCGCTGTGCCGCAGAATTTCCGCCCCGCCATCGAGAAAGGGATTGTTGACGCAGCTTCGTCGGGCGCTGTCGCGGGCTACCCGCTCGTTGATTTCAAGGCCGTACTCGTTGACGGCTCGTATCACACGGTTGACTCGGACGAGCACAGTTTCCGTGCTGCCGGACGCAAAGCCTTCCGCGCCGCTATGGAGAAGGTCAAGCCGACGCTGCTTGAGCCGATCATGGATGTCGAAGTCGTCGCGCCGCAGGAGTACAGCGGCGACATCATGGGCGACCTCAACTCGCGTCGCGGCCGCGTGCAAGGGATGGAAGCCAGCAGCGGCAACCAGCAGGTCATCAAGGCTCAGGTTCCCATGGCCGAAATGCTCAACTATCAATCAACGCTGAACTCCATCACGGCCGCACGCGGCTCCTATCACATGCAGTTCTCCCACTACGATCAGGTCCCCGGCCAGATCGCACAGAAGATAGTCGAGCAGGCCAGAGCCGAAGGGAGAATCAGAGCCGAAGAGGAAGATTAAGACGGAAGCGAGGCAGCATGTCACAGCAATTAGCCAAACATTGGATTACGGCTGACGAGTACGAACGCATGGGTGAGGCGGGCATCTTTTGCCCCGACGACCGCTTGGAGTTGCTCGAAGGGGAGATTTACGAAATGTCGCCAATCGGAAGCCGTCATGCCGCATGTGTCAAGTTCCTCAGCAATCTTCTGAACCGTCAACTTGGCGATAAGCTAATTGTCAGCACACAAGACCCGATTCGGCTCAACGACTTTTCAGAGCCGCAGCCGGATGTTGCGCTCCTGCGCTGGCGCGATGATTTCTACCGCGATGCACACCCGACGCCCGCCGACGTGCTACTCGTCATCGAAGTTGCCGACACGACCGTCGAGAGCGACCGTCGTTACAAGCTACCGCTCTACGCGAAGGCTGGCATCAACGAGGCGTGGCTCGTCAATCTGCCCGACGAAAGAATCGAGCTTTACGCCGAACCCGCCAACGGCGCGTATCAACTCACCAGAGAATTCAAACGCGACGGAGACGCGCAATCGCACACCATCGCAGACGTGCGCGTCTCCGTCGCCGCCGTCATCGGATGATGTCAGACCAGACGTGGTGGTAGAAGTTCGCGGGGCAATTGATGAAGACTAACGAGTCTTCATTCTTCCATCAGGTGGTTACATCTTCACTGGCGAGCGTTTTTACACGCTCGCCACTCTTTTTGATGCTGTCATCCCTCCTGACAAGCCCCGTAGCAAGCCTGCCAGCGCAGTTATCCCACGTTCCCTTGCCATCAGCGCACATTCCGTCGCCGTCAGCGCGCAAACTTTTTCCGTCAGCACGCAAACTTTTCCCATCAACGCACAGACTTTTTCCATCAGAGCGCGTGCCGTTGCCATCAGCGGGCGTGCTAAAGCCATAATCCGGCGAACTTTTTACATAAGAATACAGTCCAACGCCACCAGCAGCCGTTCCGCGCCGTCGTCCGGGATAAAAATAGTGGAAAAACGTACGGCAGGGCGGGCAAAGTCTTGTCGGAGAGGCAAACAACCTCTGGCTTCAAGCTAAAGAGTGGCTAGTAGCTTCCGCCTATAGCCTCGGACGTTTGCCCCAATGGAAATTATTTACGGGCACAGTTCTGGAATATAGCTGTAACTCGTCAGGGGTCGGGATAATGATTTTCCCGTCTCTGTCCCCTAGCTGTTGAGCTTTCTGGGTGACAGTATGCTCAAGGTCTCGTTGTTTAAGGGGCAACAGACGTGCCTCGCGTGCCTGCCTGCGGTCGCTTCGCACCGCAAGAATATTAGACGACACTGCCATGAGCACTGAAAAAATAGCGACGAATAGGGGAATCCACTTTTCAGCCCAAGAGCGCGTGGCCCGCGCAATTTGTTCTTTCAGCAATTCATTCTGGGCTTGCAGGTGAATGTTTTGTTGTTCGGCGGCCGCAAGTTTTGCGTTGAAGGCTTGTTCGTCGCTCGCCGCCTTTGAAGCAGTCCGGCCAGTATATGAATAAGCCAGAGCAAAATATGCTTTCGCTAATTGAAACTTCTCGTTGCGATAGTCGCTTGCTGACAGGTGGCCTTCTGTTTGCCATAATTCCAGCGCTAACCGCTGATAGAAGTAAGCAGTCAATGAGGGTTTGCCGTTTCCTTCAAGGTCCCAGACTTTGATAGTTCTCTCGGTGAAAGAGGCAGGCGTTTTGCCAGCAGGGCTGAACGCGACTGTGTAGCCCGGATATCTAAAGGTAATGTGCCAATTGCCCATAGCACGTGAGCCTCTGCGCTCTTTTTTCGTGCTCAGGATATGATTAGATATGAAGGGGTAAGCGACACAGTGGCCCTTAGGGTCGAATGCTGCGCCGTAAGCTACACTCTTAAGTTTGCTTTGAGAACTGCTCGTATCTTCAGCAGTTCTTCCAGCAACGATAATCCTGCCATCAGGGCTGAATTCTACTTCAGAAGCTAGATTTTTAATTGCTGTTTCGTAGTCGTTTGCAACGCGGGCAGTCCTGTCAGCGATGTCATTGTTTAATGCCGTATTGCAGCTTGAAAGATGCAGAATCTCGACTTCAGCCGCGTCGCGGGTTGTTTGCGGCAATTCTGCCAATAGTTTCGCCGCCATTTCCTTCGTGATGGTGGCGGTTCTTTCGCTTCTGTAAACCTGTAGGCTGGACGCACTAAAGAGGATGGCGAAGACGATAGCGATAAAGCCTAATCGTTTGCCGTCAAGCTTTTTGCCTGAGAGTTTTGTTGCCACTGTCTTGTCCTCCGTGCGTTAAAGGGAGAGGGTTTGACATATAAGCGCGACTCTTGATTCAAATGTTGTAGGTTGCCGTCCGCAGAGTGCTATCCCATCAGAGGCAATTTTCAGACCCTTTGAGTTGTCTCATCAAAATCGGGGTTCCGCGAGATGGCTCTCTTAATTTCCCTCCATGAAATTGAATTTTCATCTGAAATTCCAGATCACTTAACTTTCTCCGTCTGCTCTTGTGAGCAGTGTAAAAGTCAGTATAATTTGCGCGTCAACTTAAACTGAGCGCGGGGCCGTCCTCAGCCATCCTGCGTCGGCCAGCGTTTTTCCTAAGACTACGGAAAGGCCAGGCCGCCTTTCCCTTCACCCTCTCAAGGAGCACACTGCTATGAACGACAAACAGAGACGACGCTTCGAGCGATTAGCGCGCAGCCGCGACTTTGGCACACCCCGGAGCGCGAGCTTTCCGGCCAACAGCGTCGGCGGCAAAGCGCTGACCAATATCTCCAACAGGCTTGCAGAGATTGAAAGCCTCGATGCCGCGCGTTCCACTCATCAAAGAACTGCGGAACAAGGCACAGGCGGCAGGCGTGCGGCACGCGCCGCATTGCGCAAGCTGGTTGGAGCTATCAGCGATACATCCGAGACCATCGCGCTCGACTTTCCAGAATTCAAAGATAAGTTCAGCAGGCCGCACAAGAACGTCAACGACCAGAATCTACTCAGTACGGCGCGCTCTTTTCTCGCAGAAGCGACGCCCGTGAAGGCGCGCTTCATCGAATACAACATGCCGGACACTTTCCTCGACACGCTCAGTACGCTCATCAGTAATTTCGAGGAGTCTATCAACCAGCAGAATGTGGGCGCGGGCGGGAGCAGCGCCAACAACGCGGCGATTGACGCGGCCCTGAAAGCCGCCGAGCTGGATTTAGAACGACTTGATACTGCCGTCCGTAACCAGTTTGCCAATGACCCTGCAACGCTCGCCGCTTGGGAAACCGCGCGCCACCTGCAAAGCGGCCCGAAGAAACTGAAGACGCCGACGCCACCGGCGCAGTAACCGTCAGAGTTCGCCAGCACATTGTCAGCACACGAAGGGGATGCGCCGGAATCAAGGTTCGGGCGCATCCCTTACATTTTAGACTGCGCGAAAGTATCGCTAACAAGGCGTGGGGATGAATAAGTTGTTGGGCGGCGCGTTCCAGACATCCCACAAGAGGCTAACCGGGCTGTGGCTCTCCGTGCATTCTATTCCAGAGCAGGACGATGACGGCCCCGAGCAAGATACCGACGGTATCGGGAATCATATCCCGCGAACGACAGTGCCCGTTGCCGGTAAGGCCCTGTGCGAGTTCCACCAGCACTCCCATTGTAACTGCTGCCAGAGCTGCCCAGGCGAAGCCCTGCCAGTTAGACATCTGGAATTGTGCGCTCGTCATCAGGAAGAACAATGCGAATAGCATAATATGTGCGTAGTTGGTCAGAGAGTTAATAGCGAGCGGCATGTCGAACGCAAGTTGGCACGGCTGAGGATTTAGCCGGAAGCCGACGCTGGCGGGAAAGTAGAAGAGGCCGAGGACGACGAAGGTAATATAAGCCCAACGCAATCGCCGCATGGATAAAATAGCGAGCACGATGAATATTAGAAAGACAAGGTACTTCATATCTCAGACTCCCTTCACAAGCCGCCCAACGCTCGAATTAACCCGCCCCCGACGATATCATGCAACCGACATCGCAGGACACAACGTTGATGAAAGGCAAGCTAAGGGCGGTCGGGTTGAATGAGTTGTTAGACTGCGCCGCAAGAGAAGGCGTCTCTATAAAAGATTTCTTGTCTCTTAGTAGTAGATAATAGTTCGATAAACTACTTCAATGACTCCTTCGGCTTTGTCTCCTTGTGTTACTGTTCTAAGCGTTGACCTCTTTATCCAGTTTCCTTGAGAGTCAAGCTCTAAAGAAGGAGATTGGCTAATAGCCTTATATCTGATTTCCCCATCATTATCATATAGCACTACGGTATCACCTATGTCAGATCGCATATATTTTTGCATCAGGGTGCCGGAAGCATTATAGACCGCATCTTCAGTTTGCTTACCTTCTGCATCATACTTAAACAAGGTCTTATTCATTAAAGAGCCATCAGCAGCGTACATTGCACCTTCAATTAATTTTCCGCGGGCGTCAAAGTTCCTCACCATTTTGAGCCGCAGAACACCGTCGGAATTGTACTGAGCACCGCCTGTCATTTTCCCACTTGCGTCAAAGTTATAGACCCATTTTGAGTCTATTGTTCCATCTGGCTTGTAGATAATCTTAGTTTGATTCCCTTTATCATCACGAGCGAAAACCATCTTTTCAGCCAGAGAGCCATTAAAGTTGTATCTTAATTCTTCAATCTTATTACCCTTTTCATCATAAGTAATAACAGATTGCAGGATTCTTGCTTTCTCAACAGGCTTGCCCTCTCTTTGAAAAATCTCAGTTCTTTCAAGACGGACTGATTTGACTTCCCCTTTCAAGCCGTCAACTTCTTTATCAGTTCTTATCTGAGCACTTATGATATAGACAAGCAACAAGCCCAACAGTAAGGTACTAAATAATTTCATGAGTTTCCCTCCTTTAGTAAGTCTTGATTTGCCCTTCAATTATAGCAGCCCAACTAATATTAGACCGCTTTCTGTTGTCAGGCAGAACCAACGCTCCATCACATGAAGCATTCGCTGTGTTCTAATGTTCTTTGGCGCTGATGACGGCCTCCTGGGATTCTGTAAGATAGCTTTGAACTGCATGCGCTTTTCACGCGGGCGGGATTTGACTGCTGCGCGTTCAGGATTTTTCTTTCTTTCCTCCGCGCTTCTCCGCGGCATCTGTGGTTGAATCTACGGCTCCCTGTGCGGCTTCTGTTTCTCTGGCGGGAAAACGCTGGCGGAAATCCTTCGAGCGTTGGCGCAGGTCGAGCCAGTCCTGAAAAATTTCAGGCGTTTGCAGCCAGACTGTGAACCATTCTGCGATCTCCGTTTTCTCTGCGCGCTTGCGTTCGTCAACCTTCGGATTGCGTGCGATCATCTGTGCGCGCTGCTTTCCTTTGAGTCCGACCTCGCGCAGGCGTCGCAAGCCCGTCTCATCCTTTTTACGCGCAAACTGCCTCCGCAGGTTTTCCAGATTCTTAATCGAAGCGGCCGCCTGCGCGAAGCTGGAAAACTTCAGCACGTTGCGGAACATCGCCTCGTAAGGGTCCGCGGCCCGCTCGCGTGCGTCAAGTTCCAGGACTTCCGCATGACGCAGTTCAGCGCCCTCGTCGGCCAGCAGCCTCGCTACCACGACAGGGCTCTCCAACGCGCCCTCTCCGAACCTTTCGCGCACGACGCGTCCAATCTCTTCGAGTTCGGCCGCTCCCACAGATTCGCAGTCAAGGTGCTCCCACACCTCGATCATCAAATCACGCTTCGTCCGCGACTTCCATTTCTGCTCTCTCATCTCACGCGTTAGCTTACGGGAAAAGAAGACGGCGGGCCAGCCAGAAATCCAAACCATTTTGCGCGCTACCCACGACTGTTAACGAAAACATCGTTGTGGCGGCGAAATCGAGCGACATGTGACAAGCGGACGGTTGACGAGATAAAATCTTTTCCTGTCATACGTCACTTCTTATCTTATGGAAACTATCGAGGAAGCCCTCGTCGCGCTTCACAAATATTTCGGCTTTGAAGATTTCCGCGAAGGGCAGCGCGAAGTCATCGCCGCTATTCTGGAGGGACGCGATACGGTCGTCGTGATGCCGACGGGCGGCGGAAAGTCCCTCTGCTATCAACTGCCCGCGCTGATGAAAGAGGGCGCAACCGTCGTCGTCTCGCCGCTCATCGCGCTGATGAAGGATCAGGTTGACGCCCTCTCCGCACGCAATCTTCCGGCCACCTTCATCAATAGCTCGCTCACGTTTGAAGAGCAGAAGGCGCGCATCACGGGTGTGCGTCGCGGAGACTACAAGCTCGTCTACGTCGCGCCCGAACGCTTCCGCAGCGCACACTTCGTCGAAACCCTGCGCTCCATACACATCTCTCTCTTCGCCGTTGACGAAGCACACTGCATCTCTCAATGGGGACACGATTTTCGCCCCGATTACCTGCGCCTGCGGCACGCCATCGAAGAAGTCGGACGCCCGCAGATCGCAGCCTTGACGGCCACCGCCACGCCTTACGTTCGCGCTGACATCATCGAACAGCTTGCCCTGCGCGACCCGCCTGCGTTCGTCAGCGGCTTTGACCGCCCCAACCTCGCCATCAATGTCGTGCACACGCAGAAGGAGCGCGAGAAGATTGCACACATCAAGCGACTCGCGGCCTCGTTCGAGAAAGGCTCAGGCATCATCTATGCCTCTACGCGTAAGGCCGTCGAGCAGGTGACGGCGCGGCTGCGCCTCGCGGATTTGAGCGTCGTCGCCTATCACGCCGGAATGGACGAACAGGAACGCACGCGTGCACAGGAAGACTTTATGACCGGCCGCACGCAGATGATTGTCGCCACCAACGCCTTCGGCATGGGCATTGACAAGCCGGACATACGCTTCGTCGCACACTACCAGATGCCCGGCTCCATAGAGGCTTACTACCAGGAGATAGGCCGCGCCGGTCGTGACCGCCTGCCTTCGACCTGTACCCTCTTCTTCAACTACGCAGACAAGCGTACGCAGGACTACTTCATAGAAGGCTCTTACCCGCCGCCCGAAACAATCGCGCGCGTCTACGAAGCTCTCGTCGCCACCCAACAGAAGCGCATTGAGTTGTCAGTCAGTGAAATAGCCAAGCGCGCCGGGCTGCGGAACGAGATGGCCGTTCAGTCGTCGCTCATCATTCTTGAGAAGGCGGGCCACATAGAGCGCGGGGCGTCCGGCGAAAATCGTGCCTGCGTTCGCCTGCTCTTGAAGCCGCATGAAGCGCGCGAAACCGTCGGCACACGCGATACCAGAGCGCGGCAGGTGCTCTTCGGTCTTCTCGGCGGCTACGATTTGAACGAACGTGTTGAGACGGAGATTGATGTCAACGAGTTTGCAGAGACGATGGGCCTCGACGCGGCCGCCGTCAAACGTGCACTCTCATCGCTCACAGCTTCCGGCATCATTACCTACACGCCCGCGCGACGCACACGCGGCCTTCTGCTTCTAGACGAGCAGCCGGTCGCGCGCCTGCGTATTCGCCCGCATGAAATCGCGCGCCGCGCCGCGCTCGAACAACGCAAGCTCCGCGAGATTATTAGCTTCTGCTACACAGACCGCTGCTACCGCGCCTTCATCCTCGATTACTTCGGCGACCGTAAGCATCCTGCCAACTGCGGCGCGTGCGGCAACTGCACGTCCGCTTCGCGCGCCGACGCAACGCGCGGAGAGCAGGCCGTCCCGCTCGACGCACGCACACCGCTCGACGGCTTCGTGAAGGATAACGCGCCCTTCGCGCTCGACCTCGAACGCGAGTTAAGTGAAAGCACACGGCTGCGTCAGTCGCGCGCGAAGGCTGAAGCCGCCGGTGCTGCCGCTCGTATGCAGGAAGCGCCCGGCGATGACGATTGGCCCAACGCAGACCCCGGAGCCATCGAATTTTCCGGCGCGCATCAAACGCAGACCATCAACATTACGCAGGCGCGTGCTCTCACAGATGAAGAGCGTTTGCTGGTGCGTAAAATCCTTGCGTGCGCGGCGCGCATGAACGGGCGCTTCGGCAAGAATATGCTGGCCGCCGTCCTGCGCGGCTCGCGCGCCAAAAACGTCACACAGGCCAACCTTGAGCAGCTTTCCACCTATGGCATCCTGAGCGACATGACGCAGGATGAGTTGATGCTCTACATAGACGCGCTCGTCTCGGCCGGATGCCTTGCGGTCGCCGGCGGCGCGTACCCGACCGTCTCTCTGACAACGCTCGGCGGCGACGTGATGCGCGAGCAGAAGACAATCGAACTGGCGCTGCCTTCAACCGCCGTCAGCGACCCGCTCGGCGCACTAAGAAGCGGCAGGCCCGCCGCTACCGCACCCCCTGTAGCTAAAGCGCCGCAGGTCAGCACCGTTGACGAGACGTATGCTCTCTACTGCGAAGGTCTGACCATCGAAGAGATCAGCAGGCAGCGCGGCCTCACGGAGATTACGGTCGAGAAACATCTTGCCGACTGTATTCTGCAAGGCCGCAGCTTTGAACTCTCGCGCTACGTCGGCGAGCACGACCGCGCGTTGATTGAAGCCGTCATTGACGAAGTAGGCACGCAACTGCTCAAACCCTTGCGCGATGCGCTGCCCGCACACATCAACTACCGCATGATTCGCTTTGTCGTCGCAGACCGCCAGCGCGCAGAGCAAACGCGTGCGCAGGAAACTGCCTGAGCGCAGCCGTCCTGTGTTACAGTTGTCCGCAACAAGAGTCTCATCATCTTCAGATGAGCGGGTTGCAAGCGTCTCTTCGGTCATCAAACAGTTGCCCTTGCGCGGCCGCCGCGCTTTTCGTTTAAGGAATAAGAACGCATGTCTCATCTATCCAGAAAGCTGACCTGCCTGCTGTCTCTGTTTCTGCTCGCAACGCTCCCGGCCGTGGCCTATGGGCAAAAGCCGCAGACCGTTCTCGATTATTACCTGCTGCTGCCGCAGAAATACCTGCGACACGCTGGCGGCGATTCGGCCGCAGCCCGGCAGTCTGCCGTTTATATACGGGATGTCGAGCGCGATTACCTGCAAGCGCGCGAGCCGAACGGCGAGAAATACACGGCGCTGGCTCTCTTCAAGAGCGATGACGGGAATCACTTGATAGCGGTCGAGAATCGAGAGTGTCAGCGAGGCTGCAAGGAAGAGTTTTTCCTGCTGCGTTATCAGGACGAACAGTGGGTGGATGTCACGGGTCAAATGATGCCCGCCGTGGACACGAGCGACTTGCGCGCTCGCCTCGCTAAACAGTTCGACGGAAAATTCGAGCCCCGCGTGCTGCATCAGCTTTCGGCGGGCGGAAAAGTTATTGATGTTATAGAGTACTGGAGCGGCCTCACGCTCGGACAGCTTGAATGGTCGGGACGCGCGTTTACGTTCAAGCCTCTGGCGGCCGAGAAGAGCGCTGAAAGCGGAAGCGTGCTGGCTTCCGTCAGCAACGCGGCCGGCGACCGCCTGCAAATCATAGAGGTCACGCCCGGCTCGCCCGCGCGCCTCCCCTTGCAGGGCCACCTCAACGTCAAAATAGCTTACGAATTGAAGTCGTCGCTGCGTGCGCGCATCTTCGTCGTCCCCGTCGCCGGAGAGCAGTTCATGCGCGACAGCTTCACCAGCGCCTCTGTTCTTCACGACCGCGGACAGGGTGTGACGACAGGCTATGTCGGCTTCCTCAATCAGGCGCGATTGAATCAGGTGGAAGTGACGATGCTTGACGAGAAAAGGACTGAACTGCTCTCGCTCACATACAATCTGGATGCGGCATGGGAAGGCACGCTCGAATGTCCAACGTTCCGTATCTCATGTTTTCCGAACCGTAACAGTCCGGGCGCTCCCATCGGTTGTCACATTCTGCCGAGCGGCCTGCAACCAAATCAACGACTGACCTACAACTGGACCATCACGGGCGGCGTTCTCATCAACGGTCAGGGCACGCGCCGCATCAATCTCAATCCGACGCCAGAGACAGCCGAACGTGGCTGGAAGGTCACTGTGCAGGTCACGGGGCTGCCGTCGAAGTGTGAGGCGATTGTGACAGCCGGCGGGCCTGCCGGAGCTATCAAAGAGTAGAGGCCGCTAACCTGAGTATGCCGTCCGAGTCCGAGATACAAACGCGCTTCTCGGCAATAGACCGTGCGCTGCTCTTTGTTGAAAATAGATGCACGCTCTCCGGCGCATCGCTGCTCTTGGCCGTCATGCTGATGTTGGTAGCGATGCTCTACGTGCGCCCGGCCTTTGTCTCGTCCTATCACGGCATCTACTACGCACAACTGGCCGCGCATCCGTTTGAGGCCGCCAACCCGAACGCTTACAGGCTGCTCACGCCGCTCGTCGCTTATCTCTTGGGCCTGCGCGGCGACAAAATCATCATCCTCAACCTGCTCGTCGCCCTCGCGCTGCTCGTAGTGGTTTACTACAACTCGCGGCGCGCTTCCTATGCGCCGAGTCTCGCGTTGGCCGTCGCGATGATGCTCGCCTACACGATGCCGACGCTCTTTACAATCTACTACGGCGGCTACACGGATTCGACCACCTACCTCTTAATCCTGCTGATGCTCATCTCCGCGAAGCGCCCTCTTTTATACTGGCTGCTGTTTCTGTTGGGGCTGCTCAACCGCGAGTCTGTCGTCTTCCTGCTTCCCTTCTTCGCGCTCTACCACTTTTATAAACTCAACTCACGCAAAACTTTTATGCACTCGATTCTCGTCGGGCCTGCTGTAACCCTTGCGCTCTATCTACTCTTTCGCGCCCTTGTTAATAGTCGAACAACTGTGCTTCACACGGGCGCTTTCTATTTCGAGCCGCTTCTGAAAGACCCTTTCTACTGGCTGCGGCAGACGCTTCAAGCTTATCCGCTCGGCTTCTTTTCCGCGTTCAAACTATTCTGGGCGCTCCCCGCAGCGGCAGGCTTCTTTGCTCTCAGAGACCGTCGCTACCTGCTGGCGGCGCTCGTTCTCTCACCCATCATTTTCTCGGCGGCGCAGTCCCTTATCGCGCTCGACACTTCGCGACTGCTGGCGATGGCCTTTCCCTCTCTACTGATGTCAATCCTCGTGCTCAGGGAAAAGATGAGCGAGCAACGACTTGCCACGTTGATGCTGCTTCTCGTGCTCTTTAACTTTGCGCTGCCGCAGATTTATGTCACGTCTAACGAAGTGAGCCTGATGTACTCCTCAGCCTCGCTCGTTTCAGGCGGCACGACTGCCGCGCCTTAAACTATAACGAGCAAGCTTGTCATCCTTCCCTTCCGGCATCCTCCATGATGTTGCGAGAGATGCTGGAAGCTGTCACAATCCGTCTGTTAAGGTAAACTGCGTGCTGCCGTCGTCGCGAAAATATTCGGGAGAAAAACTTTGATGAGCCGTAATCCGAACACAGACCCGCCTGAGCCTGCCGAACAACCTGCGCGTGAACCGCCGCCGGTTGAGCCGAACGATCCAGTCCTGCCAGACCCCTCTCAGCCGCCTGTGCCGCTTCCGCCCGGCACGGAGCCGACGCCGCCTGCGCCCGTGCGCGAGCCGGGAGGAACGCCAGCGCCCGTCGGCGACCCGCCGCCGTCCGACCCTACCTATAGGATGTTACCGACGCCTGCGCTGTGATTCAGGACTACTACAGGTCTTCGTCCGCATTGACAATTAGATAGCAAGGATTTAGTCTCTCCCATACAATCTACTTGGAGTCTTACTCCTCTAAAGTATATTGCTCTCGCTAGTTCATGCCAGAGACGCTGGTTTAGTTTTAAGAAACCTTTCACACTCCTGAATTTCTAGCCTTTAGCCCCCGGAGGTGGAAATTGACTCTTCGCGATAATATCTCTTAACAGTTTATCGGGTGGCTTTAGCTGCTTGTCTGCGGGGCGACGAGAATGTTCCGTGGCCGAATTCGGAATCAGGCAGCTTTACACGGCAGGCGATGGCTTTACCGGCAAGCGGACTGAGAGCCGTTTGGGAGCTTACGAATGTTATCGCGCAATACTTTCCTATACAACCGCTATCGCATTATTCGCCCGCTCGGCAAAGGCGGCTTCGGTCAGGTCTATGAAGCTCTCGACGACAAGCTCGATTGCATCGTCGCCATCAAGGAGCGGCTTGCCAAATCCGATTCGGAGAAGATGCGGCGCGCTTTCATGCGTGAGGCAAAGCTGCTGGCTAACCTGCGCCATCCCGTGCTTCCCAAAGTCACGGATCACTTCTTCGCGGGCGAGAGCCAGTATCTCGTCATGGAATTTATCGAAGGCGATGATTTAGCCACCCTTCTTTACAAAAGACAGCATCCCTTCTTCGTCGAACAGGTTCTCACATGGGCGGACGAAATTCTCAAAGGTCTCGTCTATCTTCACACACGCCCGCAGGTCATCCTTCACCGCGACATCAAGCCTGCCAACATCAAGCTCACACACGAGGGCGACATCTTTCTGCTCGACTTCGGTCTGGCGAAAGGCTATGCGGGCGAGATGGCCGTCCCGGAGGAGACCAGCCAACGCAGTTCCAGCATACAGGGCTTTACGGCGGCTTACGCTCCGCTCGAACAACTTACCAAAGCAGGCACTAACGAACAGAGCGACATCTACAGCTTAGGCGCAACGCTCTACCACTTGCTAACGGGGCGCGTGCCGGCCACGGCCGCTCACCGTTACAAGACTCAGGAACTAGGTCAGCCTGATCCACTGATTGCCGCACACGAAGCCTATCCGGCAGTGCCGGAGCCTGTATCGCTCGTCCTGTCGCAGGCCATGGCGATGAGCCGTAGAAACCGTCTCCGCTCAGCGCAGGAGATGCGTCAGGTCTTGCTGGATGCCCGTCGCGCCATCGCGGAGGCGACGACTGAGCATCGCTCCGCTGGCCGCAGCTCGAAGAGACAGGGCGATGCGTCGTCCGTTTCTCCTTTTCCCACCATGCCTTCGCCGACTCAGGCTTCACCCTTGATGGACCCGACTCTGGCTGCCGATCAGCGTATGCATCTCTTCAACATGCAGCCCGGCAACATGATGGACCAGCTTCCGTCGCAGGATGATTCTGCGCAAGCCTCTCAGCCTGCGCACGAACTTCCTTGGGCTTCGTATGTTGATTCTCAAACAGGAGAATCCTCATGGGCTTCAACCGTCGTTGATTCGGAGCTACATGAAGACGAAGCTTCGACGACAAAACTCGATGAAGAGCGTCTCAGGCAGGCCCGTTTGCAGCAAGAGCAGGAGCGAGCGCAACTGGATGCTGCCGGTCGTCAACAACATCAGGAAGGGGCGGCCGGAAGAAACGTTGAAGAGGCGCGGCGACGTGAAGCAGAGGCCGTTAGAAAAGCTCAGGAGGAAAAGGCAAAGTCCCAACGGATCGCAAGCCTCCACACAGAGGCAGAGTCGGCAATGGCAAACGGAAACTGGGCCGCTGCTATTAAGGGGCTGCAAGAGATTCTCGCTTTAGACCCGACGCACGCCGGAGCGAAGTCGAAGCTGAGGGAGGCTCAGACTGAACAGCAACTCTCAAACCTTTATGCGGCCGGGCGGCGCTACTATGAAGCGGGCCGCTGGCGTGAATCTTTAGACGAACTGCTCCGTGTAGAAGAGATGAAAAGCTCCTACATGGATGTCGCTGCTCTTATCATTGAGCTAAAAAAGAGGCTCCGTATTGCGGAGCTTTACCAAGCGGCGGAAGCAGCAGCCGCTCGTGAGGAGTGGTCAGCGGCCGTCGAGAACCTACAGCAAATCCTCGTGCTCGACTCTGCCCAGACTCATGCGGCGCAGAAGCTACAGGAAGCAGAAAAACAGCATGAACGCTTAACCCTCTATCTCAAGGGGCGAGAGCTTTACGGAAAAGGTCTCTGGAGTGAAGCCTTAAACTACTTAGGCAAGGTGCAGGAAGAGGGTGACTACAGAGATACGGACTCTTTGATTACTCACGCCAGATACCAGCTCACAATGCTTGAAGCTGCCCGCATAGATAGGGAGAAGCAGAAACTTGAGGCGAAGCTTCATTTAGAGAAACAGGCGGATGCCCAGAGACTCTACAAGGAAGCGCTGGTACAGATAGAGGGCAAAGACCTGCCAGCAGCCGTCGAGTCTTTGAAAGCAGCCCAGAGCTTAGACCCTGCCAATGCAGTGATTATCGCCAGACTCAGAGAGACGGAAGCTACTGCCGGCAGGTTGGCCCGCAGAGCAAGCCGTGCCGGCCGCCTCAGAGGCAAGCAGATGATGATTGCCGGAGGCGCAGTTGCTTTAATCATTGCCGTGGCAATCTTCTCTTTGCTAAAGCTCAAAAGTGGCAACCGTGTTTCTAATCAAAGTCAGTTATCAACGGACAAGACTCCGGCGATGGCCGCGCCCGCTGGTATGGCCTATGTGCCGGGCGGCACTTTTCGGATGGGGCGCAATGACGGCGACACGGAAGGCAACGACAGTCCGGCGCATGATGCGACCGTCAGCGCCTTCTACATGGACATTTATGAAACAACCAATGAAGATTATAAAAAGTTTATCAACGCGATAGGACACCAGCCGCCTCAGACATGGACTGGCGGAGCTTATCCTGCGGACGCTGCGCGCAAACCTGTCACGGGCGTGATGTGGGATGAGGCAAACGGCTACTGTAAGTCTGTGGGCAAGCGTCTGCCGACCGAAGAGGAGTGGGAGTTTGCGGCGCGCGGCAAGGACGAGCGGTTGTATCCGTGGGGCAGGGATTGGAACGCAGGGCTAGCCAACGCGGGCAAGGCCGCGG
The DNA here is from genome assembly GCA_036382855.1 of Pyrinomonadaceae bacterium. Taxonomy (GTDB): domain Bacteria; phylum Acidobacteriota; class Blastocatellia; order Pyrinomonadales; family Pyrinomonadaceae; genus DASVTR01. The sequence goes on from DASVPO010000017.1 coordinate 103,205, forward strand.
ATGGCCCGCTCCCCGTCGGCACATTCAAGGGCGCTTCTCCCTACGGAATATATGACTTGGTTGGAAATGTCTGGGAATGGACGGCGAGCGACATGAAGAGTTATTCGCCCTCAAATCCTGTTGAGACCGGCGACTACAAAAACCTCAAAGTCATACGCGGTTGCATGTACGGGTGCGAAGTGAAGAAAGCGACTACGACTTACCGCAAAGGCTGGCCCGCCAACCGATGGGACTGGCCCGACGGAGTCAAAGCCAATTACAGCAACATGGGTTTTCGCTGCGTTCAGGACGCGGCGCGATAAGCTTGTCTATCTAGAAAGGAAGCTCACATGTTAAAAAGGGCCAGCAGCACATTAAGGCTCCCCGTCATACTCATCACGTTGGGCCTGCTCTTCGTCTATTCCTCATGGTCGCTCATCGCAGGTGTCTCATCGCCACAAAACGAAGACGCCAAGTTGCCGCCCACAGCTAAATCGGCAGCCCCCCAGCCGAAGACGAATCCGCCGCCGGGGGCTGCTGCGCCCATCAGGAAAAAGGCGACGCCTCCTACTCCTAAAAAGAGCACTGTAGTAAGAAGAACGCCGTCTCCTGTCAGCGCACCTCCTGTTTCGTTGCCGCCGCCTGCTCCTCCGCGGCCCGCTCCGAGAACGTATCCCAATACGGTTCGCAATACAGACGGCACGCTCAAGCCTGCGTTCGGTTATCGCTGGAGAAATACCACGCCGGGTGATTTCACTGTCGAGTTGAAACCCAACCTGATTTTGGGTAGTAGTGGTCGGCCCACGCCCGCCTTCGGTTACCGCTGGAAGAACAGCTTGCCTGATGACAGCGATGTGGAGTTAAAGCCTAACCTGATTCTGGGCAGCAATGGCAGGCCAGCGCCTGCGTTCGGGTACCGTTGGAAGAATAGTCTGCCTGATGATGATAGCGTCGAGTTGAAACCTAATCTGGTTTTGGGCAGCAACGGTCGGCCAGCGCCCGCCCCGGGCTACCGCTGGACGAACAATCTTCCAAATGATGACAGCGTCGAACGTATTCCCGCCGCCAGCCCTCCGAGGACATCTACTACCACGACGACGACGAGTAGTTCGCCGTATCCTAATACGGTCCGTAATACAGACGGCACGCTCAAGCCCGCGTTCGGCTACCGTTGGAGAAACACAACGCCGGGCGACTACACCGTTGAACTGAAGCCCAACCTGGTTCTAGGCAGCAACGGGCGGCCAACGCCTGCCTTCGGTTATCGCTGGAAGAACAGTTTGCCTGATGATAGCAACGTCGAGTTAAAGCCTAATCTGGTGTTAGGCAGCAACGGGCGGCCGGTTCCTGCGCCGGGTTACCGTTGGAAAAACAATCTTCCGAATGACGACAGCGTCGAGCGTATTCCCTGAAGCGCTTTGTAAAGCTGAGTCGCTGTTGTTCTCGCTCCGGCGCGGAAACTTCCGCACGTCGTCCTACGTTAATAACAACGGACGCTTGTTAGTCTTCAACAGCTATGAGTTCTATCAATCTTCATTAGAGGCCCGGCAGAGAGGATGAGCACGAATTACAGCATGGCCCAAACCCAGCCAATCGCGCAGAATCTGGCAGGCGCGGGCCGTGGCAGCAGTATCTCGCTTGACGGTATTGCCAGCGCTCTGGCCGAACGCCCCTTCGAGCCGCATCCGATGTTCAGCAACGGCCACGCGCAAACGCTCGTCGCTTATGTCTGGCCGCGCCGTTTTCAGTATCGCTCGCACCGTCTTGACGAAGAGCGCTACTTTCAGGTCGAAGAGGACGTTAAGCTGCTCGCATACTGCCGCTGGCAGAAAGAGCCGCGCAAGGCTCCGACCGTCGTGCTCGTCCACGGCCTCGAAGGCTCCAGCTCTTCCGTCTATATTCTGGGCTCTGCCGCCAAAGCCTTCCGCCTCGGCTTCAACGTCGTTCGCCTCAATATACGCAACTGCGGCTCAACCGAGCACCTGACGCCGACGCTCTACCACAGCGGAATGAGCGGCGACCTCAAGGCGGTCGTCGAAGAATTAATCGAGCGCGACCGATTGGAGCGTATCTTCCTCGTCGGCTTCTCCATGTCGGGCAACATGGTTCTCAAGCTGGCGGGCGAAAATCCTGAAGCGCTGCCAGCCGAGCTTAAAGGCATCTGCGCCGTCTCGCCGCCGATTGATTTGGCAAGCAGCGCCGCCTCGCTCGAAGAGCGTTCCAACTGGATTTACCAGCAGAGCTTCATTCGCAGCCTGCGCCGTCGCATGCGCCACAAGCAGAAACTTTTCCCGCATCTCTACGACACGACCGACCTGCACCTGATTCGCACCGTACGGCAATTCGACAACCGTTACACCTCCATTCACGGCGGCTACGAAAACGCTGAGGACTACTACGCGCGCACAAGTTCCCTGCCTCTCATTCCACAGATACGGATTCCGACCCTTCTCATCCACGCGAAGGACGACCCCTTTATCCCCTTCGAGCCGTTTCGCAACCGCGCGCTCTACACCAATCCGTCCCTCATCTTCATCGCGCCCGAACACGGCGGACACACAGGCTTTGTCGCCGAAGCTACGCGCGGCGAAGACCGCTTCTGGGCCGAGAATCGCGTCGTTCAATTCTGCAAGCTGATTGACGAGAGCCGTGCTCGCTTGGATTAAACGCCAGTGCAAGCCACGCCTCGAATCATCCCTCGCTTGCGGGGTTAGACAACCCGTTCGCCATTCTGTTCTAATATCCACCGTTCTACTGCCGCCACAAAGAGCGTTCTGATTATTATTGGCCGCGAGGCTCAAAATAATTCCGTGCGGCTGCCAACCGATTCTCCCCGCGCGTGTCTATAGAGTTGACCTTCAGTACCGAAGTCGTAAGGACTACTGCCTTTGAGTCTGAATGAAGATGAATTAATCAAAGCAGCGCAAGCAGGCGACCGGGACGCTTTCTGCCTTCTGGCCGAGAGCTATCAACGCCGCGTCTACCTGCTTGCGCTACACTACTGCCGCGATGCTTCGGACGCGGAAGACTTGTCGCAGGAAGTCTGGCTGAAGGCATTCCGCGCGCTCGGCGGCTTCAGAAACGAAGCGAGCTTTTATACGTGGCTGCGGCAAATCATCGTCAATTCATTCCTCAACCACCGGCGCACGGCCGCACGCCGGTGGGCGAACAACACGTCCGCCGTTGACATAGAGACGCTGACCGAGACAAACGATGCGAACGGTTGGACAGTCCCGCGCTCACGCGATGCGGAGGGCGACATTCACACGAAGATTCTGCTGGAAAGAGTTCTCGAAGCGCTCGGAGAATTGACGCCGCAGCAGCGCCTTATTTTTCTCCTCAAGCATCGCGAGGGACTGACCTACGAGGAAATCGCTAAAGCCTTCAATTGTTCGACGGGGACAGCCAAGAAGGCTCTCTTCCGCGCCGTCGTCAAATTGCGGCAACGCCTCGGCGTCGAAGTCGTGGAGACTACGGAGTATGAGCCGTGCGCGGCTGGCAAAAATTTTTAAGTCTGGAGTTCGAAAGATGCACAATTGCCGTAAGGTAGAAAAACAGATTGTTGATCTGCTCTTCGATGACACGGACGCTCGATTCAAGCGTCGCCTGCTGGCGGAGATTGAAGGCTGCGCGTATTGCTTGGGCCAGTATCAGTCGCTCTCCGACACGCTGTTTGTCTTCGAGCGCACGACCGAAGCCGCGCTGCCGCCCGGAGACTACTGGCCCGGTTATAACGCGACTTTGCGCGCACGCCTGAACGCGCCCGTGCAAGCGATCCATGAAGAGAAAGCTGTACGCGCTCCCTTCTGGCGGCGTTTGTTTGCGGCGCGGCTGCCGGTTCCAGTCCCGGTCGCCGCCGCACTCGTCGTTGGTCTCATAGTTTCGTCAGCGCTTGCGTTCAGGCGCGTACCCGCCGGTCAGACAAGCCTTGCTCCGTCGTCGCCGTCAACAGCGTCCGTTAGAATCGTCGAAATTCCCGTCGCTCAGGAAAAGATTGTCACGCGCGTTGTGTACGTCGAGAAAAAGCAGTCGGCTGAACGCGTTCAACGTCAACTGCTGCCTGCCGTCGCAGGCACAAACGAGACGACTGATTCAACCATCGCAGGCCACAAGACGGAAGAAGAGACAGGATTTTTCACGCGGGCCAACCTCAAGGGGTTTCAACCGGCGGACGATATGAAGATTAGAGTCCTCAAGAGGAATAATACGAATGACAAGTAAGAAGATAGTTGGTGGGTTGGGCCTGTTGCTGCTGTTGCTGTGTGCTTCTCTCAGCGTCATGGCGCAGGAAGGGAAAAAGCAGCAGCTTGTGATTCCGATGAAGGGCGGCTACTTCGTGGCCTTCACCACGGACGCAGATCCTCTGAACGCACGCGCGCTCTCATCGAGTTTTGCTGAAGCTTCATTCCAGTCGCAGACGATTCGCCGCGTCTTCGTTGACAGCGGCAGCGATTTCTTCTTCGGCTACGACCTGCTGGTCGAGCCAATCGGGGAGGCAAAGCAGTTTCGCATCTCGGTCAGGCCGCTCGGCGCTGAAGACGAAAAGGAGTTGCGCGCCCGCTCATCCTTCAAGACGCGCCGCATGCATCCTGACTACAACGCCGCCGGACTCTCGCGCGCTTCCTCGCCGCAGGTCATTGATGACGGCGACGCTTTTGCTCTCGACGTGCTCGTCAATCCGCAGACGGGCGGCAAGATAGTTGACGTGGTTCAGGTCTCGTTTGACCAATCGCGGCTGCGCGAAGCGCCCGTCAGCGAAAGCCCGCCGCGCGATTACACGCTGGCCGATGTCGAGTTGAATATCAGCAACTACAAGTTGCTCGTCAACGGCGAGATGGTCGCTGGAGCGAAACGCACGGGCGGCTGCGCAGGCCCGCTCGTCTGGTTTCACCTGCCCGGTAAGGGTCGCTTCATCTTCTCCCTGATGCCGCACAACGGATACGACTTCCGCAAAGTCGCGACCATCGAGCACAACAGGATCTCATTTAACTGGGACGGCACTCAGTACGAGTGGTTCTCAAGCTCGCCCATCATCGGCAGCGGCGGCAACTGGAATCTGTGGGTCACGCGCGACGCGGACTACATCCCGGAGCTTTACGACCCGCCGAAGGCGCAGGCGGCGCAGCCTACTGCAAACACCACGGCGCGCCCCGATGTTAAGCCTGCTCCCAAACTGAATTTCGATGCGGACGTGCAGCGCAGAAGCAAAAAGCAGGTCATCATCGAGAGAGACCCGCTGCCGAGCGGCGGCACGGCAGGTCAAACGCCACGGCGCATACGCATCGTCATCGGAGCCGCCGACCGTATAGAAAATATTCTCCCTAAAAACTAGAACAAGACGAGGCGCGGGCCAATTCTGGTTAGCAGATGCTCTCGGCGCTTGACGCTCGGAGTGTGTCCGCCGCTCGGCCTCGCTTGCTTCTTAACCTGAAGTCCATCTTTCACGAAAGGCAAGCCATTATGAAGAGACGTTTTATCATCGCAGGGATTTTGATTGCGCTCTGTTTGTCTCTGAACGGAGGAGAGGCGGGCGCGCAAACAGACGATTTGCCGGAGTTTGAAATCGGCGGCCATTTCTCATCGCTCACGTTCGATTCCGCCAACACAGAGCCGGGCATAGGCGTGCGGTTCACTTACAACGTCAACCGTAGTCTGGCCTTCGAGGCAGAAGGAAATCTCTTTCCGCATGATGCGCGCGAACGCTCTTTCCGCAACGGCGGCCGCGCCACACAAGGGCTCTTCGGCGTCAAGATTGGCAAACGCTACCAACGCTTCGGCATCTTTGCCAAAGCACGTCCCGGCCTCATCAGTTTCACGCGCGGCAGGTTCGACGTTATACCAAACAACGACGGCAGCACGTTCCCTTTCCATTTCCGCACGGAGCGGCTGACGCATCTTGCGTTTGATGTCGGCGGCGTTGTCGAGTTCTACCCGTCGCGCCGTATCGTCACGCGCTTTGATGCCGGAGACACAATCATTCGCTACGGCGACACGACCGTCACCTCCATACAGGGGCCGCTCGAAGGGCCTTTCACCACCTTGCCCATCACCATCGGCGGTGAGACGCGTCACAACTTTCAGTTCTCGGCGGGAGTTGGTTTCCGTTTTTAAGTGAGGCTACATGATAAGGAGATAACGAAGATGAGATCGAAGGCTTACTCTCTATTGCTTGTCGCGAGCATTGTCCTGCTCTGTCTGGCTGGCTGGACGAGTTACGCGCAGAAGGATAGCTCTACGTCCGGCAGCAAAATCGTCTGGGAATACAAGACCCTCCGCGGCCACAGGGCTTTGAGTGAAGCGACGCTCAACGACATGGGACTCTACGGTTGGGAGTTGATTTTCTTCGATGACGGCCAGCGTGGTAACGGTTCGTTTGAAGTAACTTACTACTTCAAGCGGCCGAAGCAGTAGCAGCGCGTCTAACTCGACTTGTCTTCTCTCCCTCTTCTACGTTTCGCCGTTTGACTATAATTACGAGGACGCAGGTTGCGTGGCCTGCTCCGAGTCTCAAGACTCGCGAGCGGGCCGCGCAACTGCTCGTCCGTTTCATCAAGCTCACCTTGCTCCGGCAAGCGCGAAAAGGTGCTTGCGGTCGTCGCCGTAACCGAAGTGCCACTGCGGCTCTATGCGGCTCATGCGCAGGCCCGCTTTCTCGCAGAGCGCACGGAAATCTTCAATGCTGCTCAGCGCGTGAATATGCGCAGGCGTGTGGCTCTCCAAGGGCATCGTCAAAACCAACTGTCCGCCCGGTCGTAAAACGCGCGCGATTTCCGAAATGACTGCTTCAGGCTCAGGCATGTGTTCGATTACTTCCGAGGCAATCACAAGGTCCAGAGATTGCTCCGCGAAAGGAAGCAAACTGATGTCGCCAACATGAAACTCCGTGCGGTCTTCGAGTCCTTTGTGTGCGGCCAGCCGGCGTGCGTAATTGACGGCTGCTGAACTGATGTCAAGCCCGTGCCCTTTCCAACGCGGCCTTTGCGCCAGCACGTCGCACAGCATCATTCCAGAACCGCAGCCAAGGTCAGCCACCAAAGCCTCTTCCAGAGAAACCTCCTTAACTACTTCCCTGATAAACTTCAGGCGTGCGACCGCCGAAGGCTGCAAAGCGAAAGTGAAATGCGTGACGACAGGATAAAACTGTTGCTCGTAAATATTCGCCCGCGCTTCTTCAAAAGGAAGATGATTCTCTCGCTCCAGACGCAGCCGTATGTACTGTCGCAAGAGCCGCGCTATCTCTCTCGCGGAGAGGCGCGAGACGGCGAACAAATCAGCTATCACGGCGTCTGCTCTCTTCCATAATGCGGAGGTATCTGCGCCAAACCAGCGCGCTACCTGTGGGCCAATTCCGACGTATGCCGCCAGGCAGCAGCGTTCCCACAGCGGAGCGAAATCAGCATAGGCTTCGGCCAACTCAAGACAATGCCTGTGCGCTCCCAAACGTGTTTTCCTGAACAGATTAACTTCCCAAGCCATCAGTAGTACGTCTCCTATCACACTTAACATCAAGCGAAACGTTCGCTCCCGCTGAGAGCAAACTTCTCTTGCTGCAACTTCAAGAGCGTTGCGATGAAGTGCAAGAGGTGTACCGTCAATTAACCTGTAGATGAAAAGGAAGCTCTTAAAGAGATGAGCGCGGCGGTAAGTTGTTAGCTGGCAAGTGTTGATGAATAAAAGTGCTCGGCTTTGCAGTGCGGTGGGCCAACGGGCGCGCGTTTGCGCTGGCGCAATGCTGATGTGACAAGTGGAGCAGCATGTTCCGACAAGTGGAGTGGTAAATGAATGTGGAAGAAATTTGTTGGGAGCGAAAGCCGTAAAACGCGGTGCGGCTTTCTTTCTACGCCCCTTTGAACGTTCAAGTGCATTACGCTCATCATGGCAGAGTACGTTATAATTCGCGCTTGTTCTGAAGATGATTATTCGTTGTGGCGAGAGGCGCTCTTTTAACTTGCCATCGAGAAAAGAACCGAGAGGGTTGAGAAATAGATAATGGATGCTAAGAAATTGGAACACTACCGCGGCGTGCTCTTAGAGCAATTGCGGCAACACACGGAGCACGTGCGCGATGAGCAGGCCGCTGCTCTGGAATTTGCCGGCAACGATGATGGCGTTAAAGATAGCGTTGATATGTCGCTGCGCGACGTTAATCAGGAGATTGCGCTGAGGCTCGGAGAACACGAGTCGCGGATGGTCGCAGATATTGATCAGGCGTTGTTGAGAATTGACGAAGGCACGTATGGAGAGTGTGCGCGCTGCGGGCAGCCGATTGACGAGCGTCGTCTGGATGCTATGCCGACGGCACGCTACGACGCCGCCTGCCAGACCGCCATCGAATCCGCGCAGGGCATGGACGACATCTCGACGCTTTAATAAAAGGGTTCTGGTTTTCGTCTTAACAGGTAGTTTTAGTTTTGCCTTGGCGGTGTTCAAACGCAGAGCACAGGCTGATGTTTCGTCAGCCGGGTCTCAAACGCAGACCTGTTAAAAGCGGCAGTCGCTGTCGCACAGCGAGCAAGGCAAAAGAGGACGCGGGGTTTGACCGACTCCGCGTCCATCTCTTTTATGAAACAATCGCCCGATGGGTTTGTTCGAGCACATCAGGAAGTTGTTCGGCCAAGGCGCGTCTGCATCGCAGCAGCCGAGGTTCGGGGTCGAAGAACTTGCACGCCGCCTTGGAATGAGCGTTGAGCACCTGCGTTCAATTCGTCCGGCCTATCACGAATTCACAATCCCGAAACGGAGCGGCGGCCTGCGCTCGATTCATGCTCCCGACCAGAAGTTGAAGGCAGCGCAGAGGGCCATCCTGCGTCGTTTGCTTTCGCGCCTCCGTGTTCACACGGCAGCCTGTGGATTTGAGCGCGGTCGTTCCATCGTCACGAACGCCCTGCCTCACGTCAAGCAAGCGCTCATCCTGCGGATGGACATTAAGGACTACTTCCAAGCGACCAGAGTCGAACGTATTAGCAACTACTTCCGCGCGCTCGGATGGGACAAGGAAGCAGCGGAGTTGCTGCTCAATCTCTGCACGCACAAGGGCGGGCTTCCGCAGGGTGCGCCGACCAGCCCGCGCCTCAGCAACCTCGTCAACTTTCTGCTCGACGCACGCCTCGACAGCGCCGCACGCAAATACGGAGCGGTCTATACGCGCTATGCAGACGACCTGACCTTCTCGTTTTCCAGTGATGTGCCAGAGCAAACTCACAGCATTATCATAATGACGAAGAGCGTGCTCGCCGCTCAGGGCTATGAGCTACACACGCGCAGGAAGCTGCACGTCCGTCGTCGCCACGATTGCCAGCAGGTGACGGGCCTTGTCGTCAATCAACGCGTCCAATTGCCGCGACGCACAAGGCGCTGGCTGCGCGCCGTCGAGCATCACATCTCGCAGGGGCGCGACGCAACCCTCACATCCGTCCAGCTTGAAGGCTGGCGTTCTCTGCAAACGATGATTGAGAAACAATCGGGCGGCGAGAGTTCGACCAATCGTGACTCCTGATTTATCGCTGTCTCTCGTCACTCATTACTCGTCACTTGTTACTGCTTTTAGGCTTTCGGGTGCGCTTTGTCGTAGACCTCAATCAGTTTTTCCATTGAGACGTGTGTGTAGATCTGCGTGGTGGAGAGGCGCGCGTGGCCTAGTAGTTCCTGTATATCGCGCAGGTCTGCGCCGCTGTCGAGCAGGTGTGTGGCGAAGGAATGGCGCAGCGAGTGTGGGCTGATGTCGTGTATGCCCGCGCAGATGTTGATGTATTTATCAACCATCCGTCCGACGGAGCGTGTGGTGATGCGTGTGCCCTGATAATTGAGAAAGAGCGCCTGCGTGTCGCGTTCTTCGGGCGGCGCGTTCTGTAGGAAGGCGTTGCGCACAGTCATGTAGTTGAGCAGGGCGTGCAGCGCAGGCTCACCGAAGGGCACGATGCGCTGCTTGCGGCGCTTGCCTGTGACGCGAATCAGCTTGCCTTTGAAATCAACGTCGGCAATATCGAGCTTGACGAGTTCGGAGACGCGAACGCCTGTGCCGTAGAGCAGTTCGAGGATGGCGCGGTCGCGGCGGCCCAGGTCTGTTTCGATGTCCGGCGTCTCAATAAAACGGATCGCATCTTCGACCGAGAGATGAACCGGCAGCTTCTTTTCGAGACGCGGGGTGGAGACGAGCTTCGCGGGGTTTAGCTCGACGACGCCCTCGCGCACCAGAAACTGAAAGAAGGTGCGAAGCGCTGCCAGCTTTCTTGCAACAGAGGTCTTCTTCTTCTGCGCCGAATGCAGGCTCGACAGCCATTCGCGAATCGTGATGTGGTCTATCTGCTTGATGTCCAGGGCGCGGCGCACGCCCGTTTGCGGTTCGGCGGGAGCAAGATAATCGTAAAACTGCCCCAGGTCGCTCGCATAATTGCGCAGGGTGTGCTCGCTGACGTTGCGCTCGTAGCGCAGGTGTTCGAAAAATTGAGCGAGTAGTTGTTCAATCATAAGCGCCCTTCCGCTTTTCTAAGACGGACTTCGGTTGCAGCGATAAAGCGGCTGCCCTTTCAACGGCAGCCAGCAATCAAGACTCGCGCAATCTTAAGATGGATTCACGGATTGCGAAACAGTTTTTTTACCGGGCATGCTAAAACGCTTCAGGGCTTGAGGAAAGAATAGTTGATTGTGCCGATGACCTGCACGGGCTGGCCGGAGAGCTTGGTTGGCGAGAATTTCGCGAGCCGCGCGGCCTGCACCGCCGCCGTTTGCAGCATCGGCGGGCCTGAAAGCGCACGCGCGGAGACGACTTTGCCGCTCTCGTCTATTAAGACTTCGACGACGACCGTGCCACCCAATCTGAAACTCTTTGCGGCCGCAGGATAGACTGGCTTCGGCAGGACGAGCGCTTTGCCGTTGAGGACTCCTCCGCTGAGCGGTTTTTTCGGCGCTGGCGGCTGCTCGGCCGGCTTCTGCTCTGTTGATGTTTGCGTCTGGCTCGGCGCGGGCGTCTGTGTGGCTGCTGGCGTTGGAGATGGTGACGGAGTTGGAGACGCTGATGGTGTCGGCCTGACGGAATTTGTGGATGACGGCGCGGCTGTAGCTGAGGCGGACGAAGGAGCGTTGGAAGCGATTGTGTTCCTGTTGGTTTCAACTCGACTGGTGCGCTGCTCTAAGTCGTCGTCCGGGCCGGGTGGGCCAATGGAGTTGCTGCCTCCCTGAGTTCTCCTGCTGCCGTTGGAAACGCTTGTTGTCGTCGCGTTCGAAGTTAATCCGTTGCGCTCAAGACCTGATGGAATAGCGGGCTGGTCTTCGTCTGCCGTTCCTGTGGCGGCGATTGCTGTTGAGCGTGCGCTTTCAGGTTGATTGACGACAGGGTTCGTGTCTTCAAGGGGTGCGAGCACCTGCTTTTGACCGGCGCGGTCATAGTAGCCTTTGCGTGCGCGAACGCGCGTGTTCGGACGCGTCTTGACGCGCAGGCTGATGGTACGAAAGCGGCCGTCGTTGCGTGCGTCCTGCGGGTAGTAGCTCAAAACATACTGCTGCGAGAGGTCTGCGGAAATCTGCGAGAAGGCAGTATCGAGGTCGGTTGTCAATCTGGGCACATAGACCGCGCCGCCCGTCTGCGAGGCATACTCCTGCAAACGATGATGGGCCGACAAATTGTACAGATTCGCGTTTTCAAGTTGCCCTGTCTGGACGGCGTAAACCTGAACGTCGGCCGTCATCACTTTTTTAAGTGAGGTCAGGAAATCTATGTTGCTGAGCGTGTCTGCTCCGTCCGAGATGATGATGATGACCTTGCGCCCCTGATGCGGACGCAGGTAGTCTGCCGCCTGCGCAACAGTGTCGAAGAGAGCTGTCGCGCCGTCTTCAGGGTCGCCGAAGCGTTCGATGGTGCGAACCAGAGCGCGCACGTCGCTGGTAAACGGCTGCACGAAAATCGGCACGGTCCAGATGGAATAGATTGCTGCCTGGTCAATCGGACGCAGGACGCTGCGGAAGAACTTAATGGCGGCTTTCTTCTCAAACTCGCGGGCCGCCGAAAGGCTCATGCTGTTGTCAAAGAGCACGGCCATGCGGACGGGTGTTTCGGAGCGACCGAGTTCGCTGATCTCTTTGGGCTGCCCGTCAACACGCAACTCGAAATCTTCCAGCTTCAAATCAATGACCGCGCGGCCCTGCTCATCCACCACAGAGGCGGGCACTGTCACCAGATTCGAACTGATGCGCACGACATCCGCCGCGTCAACTTCCTCGCCAGCCTCAGTGTCAGCAGTAGTTGTCGTCGAGGCGGGCGCGCTCGCAGGCGTCTGGGATGGAGTCGGCGTCGGCACAGGCGGAGCATCGGAGGTCATGTTAATGAGCGAGACGCTCGGCGCTGGCTGTTTCGTCTGCGCGGGTGTTGTCTGGGTTGACGCGGTTGAAGAGGTGCGGCGTGCACGCTGCTGCGGAGAAGATTGCTGGCGCGGGCTGGCAGCGGGCTGCGGCGCTCGCTTGCGTCCTGATTGCGCCTCAACTTTCGTCGCGGGCTGAAGCAGCAGTGAGACGACGAGCAGCAAGCCGCCCGTCAGAACCGAGAGCTTGTGCCACGTCAAGATGCGGCGCTTCTTTAGTTGGTCGAAACGCTCATGGCGTCGCCCGTGCGATTGATTGTGTGAAGCCATGTATCCCACTCTTTTAATGCCAGTTCGACCTGAAGTTGACGACGTTCCTGTTTGCGACGGACGCGGCGGCGATGCTCTTCATCGAGCGGTTCGAGCAACGCGAAAGTGATGTTGGCGGGTTGATAGTTTTTCGCGTCCGCGCCGGAGACATAACGAGCGAGCGCAGCCGTCGCGCTTTTCCGTGGCGCTTCAAGCAGCGGTTGGCCCGCGCTCAGCCGCGCGGCGTTCCGGCCCGCGAGCCAGCCCGTCGCCACAGATTCAACGTAACCTTCGACGCCTGTAATTTGACCCGCAAAGAAGAGCGAAGGTTGCTCGTGCATTTGCAGCGTAGGTTTTAGCACGCGCGGCCCGCAGATGTAAGTATTACGATGAATCTGCCCATACTGCAAGAACTCCGCTTCTTCGAGGCCCGGAATCAAGCGCAGCACGCGGGCCTGATCGCCGAAACGCAGATGGTTCTGGAAGCCGACGAGGCTGTAGGCATCCGCCATCAAATTTTCCTGACGGAGTTGCACGGCGGCGTAGGGCTGACGCCCGCTGCGCGGGTCAACGAGGCCGACGGGCTTCATAGGCCCATAGCGCAACGTGTCAACGCCTCTGCGCGCGAGTTCTTCAATCGGCAGGCATGCTTCAAACCAGCGCGTCTCCTCAAACTTATGCAGCTTAACGCTCGTCGCTTCAATCAACGCCTGATAAAAACGCGCATACTGTTCTTCGTCAAACGGGCAATTAAGATAATCGTCGCCGCCCTTGCCATAACGCGCGGCCCGGAAAGCGACCCTCTCATCAACCGTATCGGCGGAGACAATCGGCGCGATTGCGTCGTAGAAGTAGAGTTGGCCGTCGCCGGTCAGGCGCATGATTTCAGTTGTCAGTTTATCTGACGAGAGCGGCCCGGTGGCGACAATCGAGATTTCGCCCGCTGGAATCTCCGTCACCTCTTCGCGGACGAGTGTTATCAACGGATGCGACTCTATGCGCGCGGTAACGTAGTCAGCAAACTTATGACGGTCAACGGCCAGCGCCGCGCCCGCCGGAACACGAGTCGCGGCCGCAGCCTCCATCACAAGCGATGAGCCGCGCCGCAATTCTTCCTTGAGCAGGTAGGGCGCTGTGCCTGGCTCGTCGGATTTGAGCGAATTGGAGCAGACGATTTCGGCCAGCTTGTCTGTCCTGTGCGCGGGCGTTGAATGAACGGGCCGCATCTCGTAGAGACGCACGCGCGCACCCATCTGCGCAGCCTGCCATGCCGCTTCCACTCCGGCGAAACCGCCGCCGATGACCGTCACCTCGTTCATAATTTTATGATAGCAGGACGCACGCTTACTGTGGCTTCGTTGCCTCAGGCTGCTCGTTAGCAGGCGCGTCCAGCTTGTAGTCCTTGGCTTCCGTCTTGAAATGGCGGTAGTCGCTAAACTCGCGCGTCTCGTTGGCTTCGATGCTTTTGAAGAGAAGAAATTTGGCTGAGAAGTTGACCTGCGCGAAGCGTGGCAGCCAGACGCCGTCGCCGAGGCGCGTCTGCTCGAAGACGAAGGATGAGCCGGGTTTGATGGAGGCGACCAGCCCGCCGCCCATCTTGAAGCCTTCGGCCAGCTTGGCTTCGAGCCGTATGACCTGCTTGTCAATGGGGTCAATCCAGACGATGCCGATTAACTTTGTGACGATCTCTTCGGCGCGATTCGAGGGACGAAAGCCTGGGCGCGGGCGGAAGTCGAAGACGACTGCTTCGCGGTCGCGAAGACGTTCGCGGCGCGGGCTGACAAACTCGCATGCGCGCAAAAACTGCGCGACAGATATATCACCGTCGTCATCCTTCTTCTCTTCGACCTTATTTTTCGCTGCTGCCTCCTTTTTCTTCTGCTCTCTCTTCAAGCGTTCGCGCTCATACTTCTCGACGGCCTCCGCGATATTCTTCTCCTGCTTCGCGGCACGCTCGGCTGAAAGCGGCACGCCGTTTTCGCTGATTAACTTGTAGAAAGAGCCTCCGCCTTGCAGCGGATAGATTTCGTAGACAGTAACCTTCTCTTCCTTGATTTCGCCTTTATCGTTGATCTTGCGCTCGGTGCGTTTCTCCGTGAAAGCATACTCTGCGATGCGCTCGTCAAGCTTCTCCTGATTCTTCTCGACTTCACGCAGGAGCGCAGGGATGTCAAGCGCCTCTGAGCTTGGCGGGTCAAAGACCGCATCGTTGAACGCCGCATTAAAGCTTGCGCTCTGTAGCTTCAACGTTAAAGATGAAGGGTAATCTGTTTGAACCAGTGTTCCGTTGCTCTCGATTTGCATGCGATGCGGGAGCAGCAAGCCGTTCGTGGTGCGATAATCGCCGAGACGCGTCGTGGTCTGCCGCGCTTCGTCTTCAATCTTCAACAGTAGTTTCGATTGAACGCCAAACGAGTAGCGCAGTCGCGCGCCCGCGCGTGTTGAAAACTCTACGACGTAAGCTGCCTCCGTGCCGCTTCTATCAAGCGTGAGCGTACGCGCCAGCACGTTGAGTTTCTTGTAATCAATCAAGTGGCTGGCGGCGAGCGCTGCATGCAGCTTGGCGGCTCCTGCTTCGGCGTCGGTCAGGGTACGCAGGCCGCCGTTTGCGCCGCGCATCCATGCTGAGCGCGCACTGGCCGCGCTCGTCACCTCTCCGCTCTCGAAGGTCAAATCCGTGCGCGCAGCGGAAGGAGCGCTTTCTCGCACGCGTGCGCGGGTATTTGTCTGGCCTTCAATCGTCCACTCGTAAGTGGCAACCCTGACGGCGGCCAAACGTTTCTTTCCGCCGACGGCTTTCCAGTATTCGTTAATAATCTTGTCCGGCGATGGAAGTTTCTGTCGCGCTTCGACGCGCGCCGCCTGCGCCCAGGCGGTTAAGCCTGTGATGAGAAACAGAGCGACGAAGCTCGACACAATAAACGGCAAACGCTCTCGCCTGAAGCGAACAACTGGCGCACGGGGGTCTGAACTGGGAAGGTAATTTGTGCTCATGGTGAATCCGAGAGGCGCGTTGGGGAGCAACTCAAACTGGACTGCCATATCCTAACCGATTTTTGCCCGGAGCGGAAACCAGAGAGCGTGACCACGACGCAGCAGAGATGCGGCAAACGGAAGCGAAGCGAAAATGCGAAAACGCAGAGAGACTATAGACAGGAAGACAAGCCCGACGGCCTTGCTGCTTCTCCTCTACGTCTCTCTGCGTCCTTACGCGTCTCTTCTATAATGTCTTAAGACGGCTGGCCCTCGGTCGTCTCAGCAGCGCCGGGCGGCTGCGGCACGTCCGCATCCATCGCTGCCGCCGATTCCTGCTCGGCCTCAAGCTCGTTCTTCTCTTTATCTGTGGCGCTCTCTTCAGCCGGCTGCTCGCTTGCGCGACCCGTTTGCTCTGTCATCTCGTTTAGCTCCTTTGCTGATCTGCTCTTTAACGACTACGCGTGGTTTTTCGCGCCCCGCTCTTCGTGCTCTTACGCGCAACGCTCTTCTTCGCGCTGCCCTTCTTCGCGCCGCTTTTCTTCGCGCCGCTCTTTTTGGCGGACGCTTTCCTTGAGCGGCCACTCTTTTTCGCGCTCGTCTTCTTGGCTGCCGCTTTAATGGGCGCTGTAGCTTTACGTGCAGACTTCTTCGCTGCCGACTTCTTCGCGCCGCCCGCGCCCTTCTTCTTCGCGCCGGTCGAACGCGGGCTGCGGGCCTCTTCCTTACGCGCTTCCTTCGCTTTTTTGCGTGCGACCTTTTCGCGCGCCGCTTCCATCATTTGATGAATCCGCTCGGCCTCGGAGAGCGGCGCGGCTTCCGCTGCATCGCCTTCCCTGCGCTCCGCTTCCGATTGCTCAAAGCGCGCGCGCTCCTCTTCCGCCATCGCTCCCTGATTATGATGATACTCAAACTCGTTGATGTCGCCGCCCGCTATATCGTAATAGGAGCGGTTGCGTTTCGGATCTTTCGGCATCTCGTTTCCTTCTCCTCCTGAAAAGTGCCGCTCGCTTGACAGCGGCAGCGGCGCGTTCGTATAGTGCTTCAGTCCAACTCAAACGTCAGCCACCTTAGCTCAGTTGGTAGAGCGACGGTTTCGTAAACCGTAGGTCTCCGGTTCGAGTCCGGAAGGTGGCTCCATTTTTGCCTCCCAAACTTCCGAACAACGTGCTCGCCAAACCTTATCAAATATGCTCACGCTCGACAGCCTGACAGCGCATCTGCTGCTTCGCCATTTGGCAAACTCCGCAACAAGATTTCTTTCGGATGTCACTTTAAAAGCTATCTTATCATAGCGACGGACGGAAACATTCCTGACAGGCGTCGCAACTGATTCACGCTTTGCCAGCAACTCTTTCATCTTGACATCAGTAGGACAACAGTTAAAGCACGAGGGGCGGAGTCAGGATTGTAAGCCCTGACTCCACCCCTTGTGCTTAGTAGCTTTGCGCGTCCCTGCTTTAAGCGCCCGCGACTGCCGCGCCGGTCGTTGGTTCGGCCGGGTCTGCTTCCGTGTTGCCTGTGAGTTTGTGATAAAGGTCGGCGATGCGCTGTTCCTGTTTGGCGATGTCCACTTCTATGTCGTCGAAGATTTGCGCCGTCAAGGGGTCTGTCAAAGAGTTGCGCAGGTTGTAGGCATCAACGACGCCGGTTTGTAGATCTCCGAGAGCGCGTCGCAGGACGGCCACGTCGTCGCTCGATTGCAGCCAGCTCTTGAGCGTGGCCCAAGCGCCGCTGCCCGCCGCTTGAAAGTCTTCCTTTGCGTCAAGCTCGCTGAGGCGCGCGACGAGTGTTTCGATGTGTCGCTGTTTGGTCTCTGCAATCTCTTTGAAGATTGATTTGAGTTCGGGGTTGGTGGCTTTTTCCGCGTAGTGTTCGAAGGCGGAGACGGCATAACGCTCGCCGCGAATGGCCGTGTTGAGTCCGTCAACGATTTCGCTCTCCGTTGACCCGCCCCACTCTTCGGCGAGCTTCCACCATTCCGCGCGCGGGTCGTTTCCGTCGGGCAAGCTGACGTTTTCAATGCTCAGGCCGAGTTGGCGCAGGATGGCGGCAGTAAAGATTGGAGTATCGCCGGGCCTGCGCGAGGTGATGAGTTGACCGTCAACGACGAGCGGCTCGTCTTCGAAGCTTGCGCCCGCGTTCTGCATGTCCTTGCGGATGGCGCGAAAGCCTGTGGCGCGTCGTCCTTGAAGTAAATCTCCTTCGATTAAGAGTTGAGGGCCGTGGCAGATGGCTGCGACGAGCTTGCCCTGCGCGACGGCCTGCTGTACGAAGCGAACGGTCTTCATGTTGGTGCGCATGGTGTCTGGAGCCATGCCGCCGGGAATGATAACCGCATCGAAATCCTCGACGCGCGCTTCGGTGGTCGTTCCGTCGGGCTTGATGGAAGCCTTGCCCTGCTTGCCCGCATACTCTTCATTCATGCGCGAGCCGAGCACTTTGACTTCCGCGCCAGCCGCCTGAAGTGCGTTGTATGGAATTTGAAACTCCGAGTCTTCAAAGTTTTTCTCGACGAGGATGGCGACTCTCTTCTTCCTCTTCTCTGCGGTCATAATGGTAATTCTCCTTTGTAGCTGTCGGCTTAAGCGTGCCGGAAAGATATTGACACGGAAGCCTTGATGATTCTGCTGCGCTCTGATTTCAAATGTGTGTACGTTCGCAAGCAGTATGCCAGCCGCAAGGGTAGATTAACGCCAGTAAAAAGGGCTGTATAACGCCGTCCGCCGGGTAGAAGCGGTACAGCGACGGGGCGCATTGTTCGTTTATCCTACTGATTAAACGTCAGGACGAGTTGATCGCCGCCGTGGCGGACGCTTGAGGGGCAAGCTGCTGATTGTGTTCAGATGGTCGGGCGTAGTAAGCCGCGGAAGATGCCCTGCACGCGGACGCGCGTGGCTGGCAGGCGCATGGGAGCGAGTTGTGAATTGGCGGGCCTGAGTTCGACTTCCGGCCCGAAGCGGAAGAGACGCTTGAGGGTGGCGCGTGCGCCATCAATGAGGGCAACGACAATCTCGCCGTCGCGTGCTTCCGTGCGATTCTCTATCAGTGCGATGTCGCCGTCGCAGATGTGCTCGTCAATCATGGAGTCGCCCGTGACGCGCAGGGCATAGACGCGTTCGGGGCGGACGCGTCCAAGCAGGAAGCGGGGAATGCTGATGGGCTCTGCGTCCTGAACGGCGTCGAGCGGAGCGCCAGCGGCGATGCGACCCATTAATGGCACTTCGCAGATGGCATCCGAAGGAGTTTCTTCGACCTTGACCGCTAGATTAAAGGCTCCGTCGGTGTCGCGGCGCGAAAGTAGGCCGCGACGTTCGAGGGCGGCGATGTGTTTGGCGATGGTTGCCTTCGAGGAGACGCCGAAGTGGCGTGCAATCTGGGCGTAGGAAGGCTCGTAACCGTGACGCTCTATGAA
>DASVPO010000018.1:0-23628 GCA_036382855.1 Pyrinomonadaceae bacterium
CGGGCGGGAAAGAATCTGCGCGTCGGGGCACAGAGCTTTGCGACGCGCAAATTCTAAAGGCGCGCAGGCTGAAAAGCAAGGATAAAGGAATTGATTGCTTTCTCCAGACGAACGTTGAGCCTGTGAATCGTCGTTCGCTTGAAACGACGACTCACAGGCTCAACCAGTCAACTCCATTACGGCTTCTGCCTGCTGTTACCTGCGCACTGAATAGCGTGCGAGCGTGCGTGGGAAGATGCGCACCACGGCTGGCATCTCCTTCATGGAGTGTTCGCGGTCTAAGACCTCGCGTGCTTTCTTGCCTTCGTACAGGGCTTCGTTGAGGTCGTTATCTGGATTGATAACGGCCCCTTCGAGTGAGACTCCGGCGAAGAGTCCCTTGCTGCGGGAGTATGTGAGAATGCCTGCGTCGAGGGTGGCGTTGGTGGAGGCAGCGGCCGTACGCCCGACAGGCCCGGCTGCAACGCTCGCCGCCCCGCCGATTTCAAACTTATCCTCCATTAATCCTTTAACGCCCTCTTCGTTCATAATCAGCAGCACGTAGTCAGTCTTCGATGCGCCGATCTGGAGGCCGAAGCTGCCGCCGCCGATATTGAAGAAAGCCGGAGCAGTCCAACCGCCCTTGATGCGACGGCTGATGACGCCCTGTCCGCCGCGACCGCCGATGATGAAAGCGGCCTTGACCACGCCCGGAAAGACAGCGACCGCTTCCGCCTTGTCCAGCAACTCTTTCGGCACGCCCTTATCCGGCGTATTCATAATCTCGTTAAAAACTCTGGCCGCCGCACTCGAATGGCGCGCGGCATCATTCAAACGTTTCTTGCTCTGCGCCGACGCAGTAACGCTTGCGCCCGACATCAACAACACAGCCAGCGCACAGAGAGCGCTTCTTTGCAAACAAAACTTCATTCTGTTCCCTCCTCCACCGATGTCACTCAAAACAATTCACACTACCAAAGGACAAAGAGAGCACGCACCTCGCCTTCGAGACGTGCAGACTGAAACAACGTTTGTTCCGTGTCCTTCGAGTAACTGAATATTACACCCTTTCGGGCCGTAAAGATAACGTCTATGCGACGCACGGAGGAAAGCTGCCGTTAGTTCCGCCAAGAGCGCGATGTCTATCGCTTGTGAGATGAACCGAACTTCTCTAACTCCGTCAGGTGCGGAATGTAGATCGTCTACACTCCGCACCTGACCGAGCTAAACCCTGCTGATGTCCTGACAACTACAAACACCGTGCTCCTGCGGAGCTAATCTCAAGACTAAAACTCTTACTTAGCGGGCGACGATGGCTGCTCCTTCTTCACTTTCTGTTTCGGCGCGGCCTCGACGTGGATTGCACTCTTCCATTCGGCGAGCGATGCAGGGTCATCCCTATACTTGTTAAGCACCATCGGGTTCAGTTCCCTCTTCAGCCTTGTCGAGCGCACGAACGCGTTCTTCAGTCCGGCCGTTGCACCGACGCGCCTGCCCATGCTCAGATTGAAACTGTTGTTAGCACTCTCGAATTCGTTGATGGCAGCGGTCAAATCCTCTAAGAAGGTGTCCGGCATCTCTCTCTGTACAAACTCAGCCTTGAGCGGAGTGGCCGTCGTGACGAAAGCACGCGCCGCATTGATTAAAGCTTCGCTCCCATTCTTCGTAGGCACTCTGAACTTATCCGACACGCCCGGTATCTCAGCCTCCATCGCCTTCGCAGTGTCCCGTATGGCCCTCATCTGCTGCAAGACGGACAAGCGCGCAACCCTCCTCGCCGTCGCACTCGCCCGCACCGCAGCATCAGCGCTCATCTGCTCCTCTCCCAACGCAACCACCTCCGCCACCAGCGCCGCCGCTTCGGCAAACTTCTGCCCGCCCAGGCTCGTCGCAGAAAAATCAGCTTTCCGCGCCAACCCGAAATCATTCAGCCTGCCCAAAGATTGTGCTTTACGAATCTCGTTGTCTTTCATTTGAGGAAATCCTTTCGTAGTCAAAGGAAGAAGAGGTTTCTTCCTGTGAGAATAATTTGAGGAAAGCGCACAGCGCCTCCCCATCCTGCCCTGCCTCGCCAACTAACTCCCCTCAACAACTCACGCCCGCCCCGCGCAACGCCTTGCCCCTGCCGCTCACCGCCTTGCGCCTACCATGCAACGATTCGTCAGCGCCCCTGACCGCCTTTTACAACCCGCGCAACGCCCCTTTCACACCGCGCAACCCTTCTCTCACCCCGCGCAACGCTCCTTTCGCCTCGCGCAACCTCCCTGTCAGCCCGCGCGACCCGTCTTTCTCACTGCGCAACCTCCCTATCAGGCCGCGCAACCCATCTCTCAGGCCAAACGTTGCGGCTATCAGACCAAATGTTGCAACTTTCGCTCCGATTGTTGCAGCTACCGAGGCGAATGTTGCAGCGTCCGGCTCGCGCAACCTTTCTATCAGACCAAATGTTGCGTCTATAGGCCCGCGCAAGCCTTCTATCAGTCCGCGAGACCCTTCTCTCACACCGCGCGGCGCTTCTCGCGCAACCGCGCGACGCTTCGTTCACACCAGATCACGCATCTTCCACGCCGCGACCTCAAACGGAACTACACAACGTTGCGTCGTCACACCTTCAAATTCAACTGTCACCCTGCTTGCGAGGAACTAACGTAGGAACAAGCTCTCGTCAGAGAACACGAGCCGCGAAGCGCAAACCGTCAATGAGTACAGCCGGAAATCTATGTCCCTCGCAGCATCCCTGTCAAGAAAAAAATTCTCTCAACGACCCGTCAGCAACACCCGCCACCCCGCACGCCTATCCTCTCAACCCGTACTTACTCACTTACAGCAGACACTCTTCACACGTTATTCGTCTCATCTATTTGCCATTCTGGCTCATCACTAACCGCAAGCTCTTCTGACAAATCATCTTCTTCATCTTCATACTCTTTTATCGCATCAGAGTTTGGCGTAGGATTAAAATCTACTACATCATCCATTATGGCATTCGTAAATTTCGTGTTTTTGTCAATAATGACATCACGTAAATTAGCGCCTGTGAATGTAACTTGGCTACAATTAGCCCCCCGTAAATCTGCCGCACTTAATAGCGTGTACTTTAAGCTAGCCGAGATTAAATTAGCAGCCACAAATTTGCTTTTACCCAAATAAGCACCATTAAAATCAGCCTCAACCAATCTCGCGCCAGAAAAATTAACCTCTTTTGCGATAGCGTCCCTCATATCAGACGAATTTAAAAGAGCCTTACGAAAATAAGTTCCTCGTAAGTTGGTCTCGAAGAAGTACACTCCAAATAAGTCTGCACCGTCTGCCAATACTTCACGAAAGTCTTGGTAACTGAAATCACTTCCAGTCCCGTTGCACATAAATAAATTCGCGTAATTCCAGATGGTTCTAATATCA
The DNA here is from genome assembly GCA_036382855.1 of Pyrinomonadaceae bacterium. Taxonomy (GTDB): domain Bacteria; phylum Acidobacteriota; class Blastocatellia; order Pyrinomonadales; family Pyrinomonadaceae; genus DASVTR01. Next base: position 3,382 of record DASVPO010000018.1, read on the forward strand.
CCACCTTCATCGAAAGAGATAACAATCCTCGCTCCGCTCAAATCAACGCCGCTGAGATTAACGCCCAGAGGAAAGCCGCGGTGAGGACGCCAACCAGCGCTGTTTATCCGGTAACAGTAATTAACAAAGTAATCCGAGTTCATACCCGATGACGCAAACATGACCCACGAATGCTCGCCCTGCTTTATTTCCGATTGATGTTTGCGCGGGCCTGCTCCGATGTCCGAAACTCCCGCCCATCTTTCAGCAGGCGTCGGCTTGCGCTTAGATTTGTCGGGATGCAGCCAGCCGCTTTCGGCAGCTACTCGAAAATGAACGAGCGCGGAGATGCGGAAAAGACCGTCGCCCAGACGCGCGTCAGGCGTTAGTGTGCGCTCTAGTTCTAAGGGCTTGCGTCGTTGGGCGTAATCACGCGGCGCGGAGAGCATGATAAGCTCCTGCACGTATGGCTCGCCGGTTTCGTAGATGCCGGATTTGTTCTTGGTCTGCGTTGGTCGCAGGTGAACGCCTTCGGCCCACCAATCCCAGAGGTCTGCCAAACCGTCGCGCACCGTTGTCCAGCCTTTGAAGTCCAGCGCATCGGTCGGATTGCCCGGCGCTCCGTCCTGTTCACTGTTCTGACTTCTCGCAATCTCCCAGATGATTAACTGCTCGACGTGTGAAACAACTTCGGGACTCAACCACTGCGGCGCGAGCAGCGCGGATAGCTTGCGGGAGAACTCGAAGCGGAAATCGTTTGCGTCGTCCTGAGTAAAATCCTTCCAGTAAGGCTCACGCTCCGGCAATTTCCTTTCCTGTTTGCTGCCATACTCCTTCAACGTCTCTATGATTCTTTCCGCGAATAGATATTCGCGGAAAGACTTGTGCAGAAACTCGCAGCCGAGGTGTCGCAGCCCGCCTTTAAAGAAGAAGTTGATGATGAGCGCGGTCAGGACGTGCTCTCTCATGGCTTCCTGTGCCTTCTCGTCCAGATTTTCTTCTTCCAAACGCAGTGAAAGCTCTTCGTAAGGAATACTCTCCTGACCGTAAACGGTCATGGCCTCGGCTGTACGCTGCAAGAGCGAGCGTAGCTCTCTCACGTCAAACTTTTTACCGCCCTTGACCACCTCTGTTTTCACACAGGTCAAATCTATCAGGCTGCGATACAGGGTGGTCGGATTCGCAACCAAATCGGGCAGGTCGCCTCTCCACTGTGAAAGTAGCCGAATTGCCAGAAAAGCCAGCAGCGGCAGCCCTAACACGGCCATGCTGCCCGTCGCTTCGCGTTGGCTTGTTATTCTCTGCGCGGCTTCAGGTTGATTACCTTCGGTAGCGCTGGTGGTCGCGTCGTATTCCTTTCTGTAAGTCTCGAAGATTGTTTCAAAGCGCTTTAAGTCGGGGATGTTCCAACGTTCCGTGGCTTCGGCGGCAACGTGGATGGGTCTTTTTTCGAGCGCAGTCGAGAGGTCTTTGACGAATTTCTCCAAATGTTCGGGGCGCAGCGGGCGTATGGTGAGCACGCGCGTCTTGTCGCGCAGGAAATCGCTTTCGCTGACGGCGTTGGACGGTCTGCCCGTCAGGATAACGCGGACGCGCATGTCGCGCGGAGTGAGATAACTTGAGCGTAGCTGTTCGAGCATCTTCGCGACGCGAATCTTGAAGCCTTCGGTCGCAGAAATACTAATCTCATCCCACCCGTCGAGAATCAGAACGTAAGGGCAGATGTCCGCGCTCCTGAATTTTACCTTCTGCTTGAAAATAGTGTCGTTCAAAAAGAGGTCATCGGGACGCTGGGGTGCGCCGCTCTCTTTTGTGCCGTCCAGTTCAGATAGCAAGACTGCTTCGGGCAGACGCTCGGAGAGGTGTTTATCGAGTTGGAGGTCGCGCAGGCGTACGCGAATCGGAGATAGTCCCTCCTTAATCAACTCCGCACACAGCCTGAGCGTAAATGAAGACTTACCAGACCCGGCGACACCCTGTATCACGATGGCGTCGTCATACTTTGCGTCGCCTATGTAGCCCATGACCACATCTACCAGAGACTTTCTTTCGCCAAAACGCTCCGCAAACGGGTCAACGCGCTCCTGCTTCTGCGCTTGCCTGCCTTCGCCCGTTTGTGAGTCGTTGTTTATCTCGCCCCAGGACAAATCACCGCATTCTGTCTCGACGTAGATGTCAGATAAAGCGAACGGCTCTTTGTTGAAAAGCGGCTCTTCCTCGAATTGCCTGAGTTGATACTCTGCGTGCTCTCTCAAAGCCTGATATGCCTGCTGCTCTTTCGTCCCCAACTCCATGAACTTCGTGAAGGGACGGAAACGCTGCTCAAGCTCTCCGTTGGAAAGCAGCTTCTTCAACTCTTTAGTGAAACGAAAATGCACGCCGTTGATTAATTGACGGCGTTGCCGCTCGTCGTAACCGAAGGCTTCTGCAAATTTTTGCAGCACGGCGTCGGCTTGCCGGACGAATTCGTGCGTGAGCGCGTTGTCGAAAGCGAAAGTGCTGAAGTCAATATCCTTTGAAGGCTCAAGCTGCGCGAGTTGCTTCTTTAGTTCATCCTTCTCTTTGACCGTCACGATGGGTACTTCCACTGCCTTCACCGTCTGTTCAATCGCGCTCTGGTAAGCAAGCGTGCAAGCCAGTTGGCCCAGAGCTTCGGCGTCGTGTTCCTCAGACAATTTCGAGATTAACTTGACGGCAAACTTAACGGGCGGCACAACTTCAACGACAGTCTCACTCGCAGCCGCAGCCCACGGCACGGCCTTTCCTATTCCCTCTGCTAATTGACTGCCTTTCACAGCGTCAATCACGTCGCACAGGAAAGTGGTCACGCTTTTAATGCCGCCGGTCGTCTTGCCCAGCGCCTTTTTCTCTTGTGCGGAAAGATTAAGCTTCGTAATGAGCGAGTCAGCCATCGCAAACTCCATTTTGTCGGCGGCACACGAGCATGAGGCCGTGCCGGAATATTTCAGGAAGTCGTCTCGGAGTTCTAACGCTCAAGCGCCCCGCGTGTCAATGCTCGCTTGCGCCCTTTCAAGCGGTACATTTCAAGCCGCGCTCGCTGCTCAACTCCTTAATGACTAAAGGCCAGCACAGGCTTTTAAACCTGCGCTGGCCTCTGGTCAGTAATTCTAGTGCCAGACCGAAACTATTCTCACCGCTAACTTATCGAAACCGAACCGGCAGCCGTCTTAACTCCCGCTGGAAGTTGATAAGCCGCCGCCTTTCATAAATCCTTCGCTTAGGGCGGGCAGTAACCTGCCGATGACGGAGGCGTGCGGTGCGTTGGCTGCATTTTGCCAGACGGTGAGCAGCGTTGCGACAAGCGGCGTGACGCCTGTGGGTTGTGCGCGCCTGGTGGGCGCGGGATTGTTGTGGAAGTACAACTGGTCGAGCGAGGCGTAGATGCGTAAATACATCTGTGTCTCGGTGGGTATCAGGTTGCGCCAGCCTGCGCCGCCACGGCGAATGTAGGAGGGCAGGCGCGCGGGGTTTGAGTTGTATCCGGCGGCGACGAGTTCGGGTTGTGTGGCGATGCCGTTTGCGAGTGCGTCGCGCACGTCAGAGCTTCGCAGAAGGTCGCTCCAGGTGTCCTGCATGTAGAGCAGCATTGCTTCGAGCGCGTTCGAGTGGTCTGTCATGCCGCTGACGAAATCATCCTTGAGATTGGCGTTTGGATGCAGTCGTCTGACCATCGCGTAGGTCGAGGGAATCATCTGCACCATGCCGCCCGCTCCTGCGCTGCTGACGGAGTAGCGGTAGGTGTTCGGCGCGTTGAGCGCGTAGAGCGAGAGGATTTCGTTGAAGAGCGCGCCTCTCTCTTCCTTCAGAAAACGGCTATGGTCTGTATGCTCAACGATGCAGAGATGTTCTGCAATGTCAACTATCTCAGGCTCAATCGCGACGCCCTGAGCGCGAAGGCGCGCGGCAGCGTTGTCGAGCATCATGCGAACGTATGAGCCGCCTTCGCGGACGACATCCGGCGAGAGCAAAGCAGGATGCGCCGAAGTGTAATAGGCCATCTCGCGCAGCTCACCATCGCGCAGGATTGGATACTGCACGACGAGCGGGACGAGTTGACGGTTATTCTCGGTGTCGAGGATCTGGACGGCTGTGTTGACGCCGTTGGCGCGAACAATCGTCACGCGCGCCGGAGCGCCTGCGGAAGTGACAGCCTCTATCTCTGTGCCGCGCTTGAGGAACAACTCCTTTTGCAGCGACAGCAGATGTATGCGCGCGTCTGTCTTATCAAGCGCCGCCAGTGTTACAAAATCCGACGAAACTTGCACGACAGAAGCCGCATGCTCTTTCAGCAACGTTTGCGCTTCTTCCAGTTGGGAATTGAGAGATTTGACGGAGAGCGTGATTGCTCGCGGCTGCGCGGCGCTTGCGTGCTGCGCAAGCGGCAAGGGCTCGTCCGTAGTGGAATGATTGACTGTTTGTGCGAAGACGGGAGCAAACACACACAGCAAGAGCAACAGAGGGAACAAGACACGTATTTTCATCATCGGATCAGACTTTCGACGGAGCGTTGAAAGTACGTGGGGGACTACAGCTAATAGATGCGTTTCGGAAAATACTGGTTGCAGGATTCCCCCTTCACGAAGCGCAAAATTTTGTCAGGACGACGCAGATGCAGCAGTTACAGTCGTGCAGCCATCCTGGCGGTCAAAATGATGTGCGACTGTCTCAATTTAAGTCCATAGAGAACGGACTGGCGAGGCTGCAAAGGGCCGCGCCAGTCCGGGTTTGTTGCCCAACTCTTTTGCAGTCTTACTGTCTGCCCGGACTGAAAGGCAGGCGGCGAATCTGTTCGAGGCAGGAGGCGTCTAACCCTTCGGTTGTGCCGCGCTCTATGAACTCCGCGACGAGGTTTTCCGCGCATTCGTAACTGTAGTGGCTGCCGTTGCGAATGAGCACCTGACGGCTGTTCGGAAGATTCCGCGACGCGGCCGTCGCAATCCAGGACGGTGTCACGGGGTCTATCTCGCCCGAGACGAGCAGCACGGGAGCATCCGACTTTACAGGAGACGAAAAGCTCTGCTGCACCCTGCTTTTCGGCCACCCTTCGCAGGCTTTCACAAAAGCACGCACGCGCGTCTCTCCGTAAAACGTCCCGGCGGTTTCACGCTTGATGTCCTGCTCGCTGATGAAGGGCACGTCTTCGGCGCAGATGACGGACAACTGCATCCCTCTCGCAATCTGTCCTTCAAGCTGTGTGAGAACCTGAAAGGCGATTGTCACCAACGGGCCGAAGTTGCCTTGCGACGCCTGATGAATCAAAGACGGCAGCACGCTCAAGGTCGGCGGGAAATAGAGCATCAGCCGTATGATGTCAACGAAGGCCGCGCGCGAAAGAGTTAGCTCCTGCTGTTGCTTCGTCACAACGTTTGTCGCCGTCACGTTCACAGCACCCTTATCGAGCCGCGCCAGCAGTGCTTCAAACTCTGCGCGCAAATTCGGAAACGCCGCACGGCAGGCATTGTCCGCCGCGCAGTCTTCAATCAAACGGTTCATCGCATGCTGCACGCCCTTGGCAAACGGCAAGGGGATTTTGTAGTCGGGCGGCGCAACGCCGAAAAGCGCGACGGCACGCACCTGCTTCGGATGCTGCCGCAGGTAGGAGAGCGCGGCGGTCGTCCCATAAGAGCCGCCGTAGAGATTGATGCGGCCATAGCCCAGAGCAGCGCGCACTTCATCAAGGTCGTCCATCGCAATCTCTGTCGAGTAGAGCGTCAGGTCAGCAACCTTTTCAAGCTCCGTGCGACAGTTTTTAAGCGACTCTTCGGAGAAGTAGTCCACGAAGAAGCCGCGCATGTCTGTCAGTTCGCCGTGTAGTTTGCAGTTGAGAGGATTGGATTTGCCTGTGCCGCGCTGGTCAACGAGCACCACGTCGCGCTCGCGCCTGAGCCGCGTCATAAACCATGCGGTCGCGTAATTGGTGGCCGCGCCGCCCGGCCCGCCCGCCAGATAAAAGAGCGGGTCGGGCGCAGGCTTTTCACTAAGAGCAGGCAACAGCAGAATGTTGAGCGCGAGTTTACGGCCCGTCCGCGCCGCGCGATTCTCAAACACTTCATACTGGCCGCACAGAGCATCCTTCGGCAACTCATCACGGCCGCACAATCTGAATTGCACGCGCCCGCGCACAACTGTCGCCGCGCTCGCCTGCGTCGCGCCGTCGGAGCGCCTGAAGAGCAGCCCGATAGAGTTGCCACCCTGTCGCCATGTGCCCACTATCTCCGAACGGTCGCGGCTGAGCGTGCCTTCGTAACCGGCGCTCAGTTGTTTCATCTCGAAGCGCAGCGCACGGTCTTTGAAGGCGACCGTATCAACCGGCAGATTCAGTGCGCCCTGGTCGGGGCTGTCCACACTGGCCTTGAGGCTGCCGTCCGTGGCTCTGGATATTTTCAAGACGAGCCGCAGCTTGGTTGGCCCAGCCTGAATAACGCCCTGCCAGTTTCCTTCAATCTCTCGCTCCTGCGCGCTTGCGGTCTCCAACTTCCGTGCAGTTGTTTCTCCAGGTTGCGGCTGCGCGCTCACAACGGTGGCCCAGCCGTGTGTCGCGAGCAGAAGAAAGAAAATGATACGGAGCGAGCGTTTCATCAACCGGCCTCCAATGACGACGATGTGAAATTTGAGCTACGGAAAGCAACATGCCTCGAAGCCACTCGAAGATATGTCTATGTCTGATACGAAAACCGGCAGCGCGAGGTTTTCTGCTACTACGTCAAGCAAGAGAAAGACCAGCGTGTGCTTTGCTCAAGCTACGCGCCGGTCTTCGTTTTTGCTGAAACAGTCTGCCTGTGCGGCAGGCTGTCCTGCGTTACATGTCTCAGACAATGATGAGCGGACTACTCATCATCGTCGCCTGCATCCTCTTCCGCTTCACCGTCGCCGATGGCAGCGACCGCAGCGCGCGTGGAGGCCGGAGCAGGCACATCCACACCGCCTACGATTTCAGGAAACTCTTCCATGTCGCGCTCGCGGCGGTCCTGATCTATCGTTTCGTCGCGGTCAACCTTGACGTTGCGGTAGAACTCCATGCCCGTCCCGGCGGGGATGAGCCGGCCCATGATGACGTTCTCTTTGAGGCCGCGCAGGTAGTCCACGCGTCCTGAAATCGCCGCCTCTGTGAGCACACGCGTCGTCTCCTGAAACGAAGCCGCGGAGATGAACGAATCGGTCGAGAGCGAAGCCTTCGTGATGCCGAGGAGCAAGGGTTCGGCCTGTGCGACCTCGCCGTCCGCGGCCAGCACGCGCTCGTTCTCGTCCTGAAAGCGGAAGCGGTCCACCTGCTCGTCGAGCAGGAATTCCGTGTCGCCGACTTCGCGAATCTTCACCCAGCGCAACATCTGCCGGACAATCACTTCGATGTGCTTGTCGTTGATGTTGACGCCCTGCAAGCGATAGACCTCCTGAATCTCGTTGACGATATACTCCTGCAAGCGGTTCATTCCGAGCACACGCAGGATGTCGTGCGGATTCAATGGGCCATCCATCAGGGCTTCACCTGCGCGAACGCGGTCGCCCTCCTGCACGTTGATGTGCGTGCCGCGCGGAATGTCATACTCGCGCTCTTCGCCATCGTTGCCCGTGATGATGAGCTTGCGCTTGCCCTTCGCGATTGCGCCGAGCTTCACAGTGCCGTCAATCTCGGACATGACGGCGGTTTCAGCAGGCTTGCGAGCCTCGAAGAGTTCGACCACGCGCGGCAGACCGCCCGTGATGTCTTTGGTCTTCGTCGTCTCGCGCGGAATCTTCGCGATGATGTCGCCCGGCTCAACCTCTTCGCCGTCCGTCACCATCAGATTCGCGCGCACGGGCATCTGGTACGTCTTCAAGACCTTGTTTGAGGCGTTGCGGATTTCCAGACGCGGCTGTTTCTTCTCGTCGGGCGAATCCTTGACGACCATGCGCGACTGGCCCGTCACTTCGTCAACCTCTTCGTCAACCGTCACGCCTTCCTTCAAATCCTGAAACTTAACGTGGCCTGCGACCTCTGTCAGGATGGCGAAGGTGAACGGGTCCCACGTCGCAAGGAGTTGATCCTGCGCGACGCGCTGACCGTCTTCGACGTGAATATGCGCGCCGTAGACAATCTGGAAGCGTGCGACCTCGCGGTTACGCTCGTCGTGAATCGTCAAAGCGCCGTTGCGGTTCATGGCGATGATTTCGCCCTTACGGTTTTTGACCGTTTGCAGTTCAACGTAGTGAATCGTGCCGTCCGTGCGCGCTTCGTGTTTGCTGGACTCTTCGAGACGCGCGGTTCCGCCAATGTGGAACGTACGCATCGTCAACTGCGTGCCCGGCTCGCCGATTGATTGCGCGGCGATGACGCCGACCGCTTCGCCTATGTCAACGGGGCGGCCCGTCGCCAGGTTGCGACCGTAGCACTTAATACAGACGCCGCGCCGCGACTCACATGTCAGCACCGAACGGATGCGAACGCGCTGCACGCCGGAGCGTTGAATCTCTGCGGCGAGGTCTTCGTTAATCTCGTCGCCGGTTCCGACAATGACGCGGCCTTCGACGGGGTCAAACACGTCATCGAGAGACGTGCGCCCGACGATGCGGTCGCGCAAAGATTCAATCTCTTCGCCGCCTTCGACAATCGCCGTCGCACTAATACCACGGAGCGTGCCGCAATCCGGCTCGGAGATAATCACGTCCTGCGCTACGTCAACAAGGCGACGCGTCAGGTAGCCCGAGTCGGCCGTCTTCAGGGCCGTGTCGGCCAAGCCTTTGCGTGCGCCGTGCGTCGAGATGAAGTATTGCAGCACGTTCAAGCCTTCGCGGAAGTTGGCACGGATTGGCGTCTCGATGATTTCGCCCGAAGGCTTAGCCATCAGTCCGCGCATCCCTGCAAGCTGGCGAATCTGCTGTGCAGAACCACGAGCGCCGGAATCAGACATGACGAGAATCGGGTTCAACTCATCGAGAGCTTTCTCGCGGTCGTCCATGGCGCGAAACATTTCCTTCGCCACCTTGTCCGTCACTTCCGACCAGATAGCAACGACCTTGTTGTAGCGCTCGCCGTTTGTGATAACACCGTCCAGGTATTGCTGTTCGACGGCAATCACGTCCTTGTCGGCCTTCGCCACTAAGTTCTTCTTCGCGTCGGGCGTCACAAGATCGTCAATGCCGATGCTGATGCCAGCTTTCGTCGCGTAGAGGAAGCCAAGGTTCTTGAGGTCGTCAAGCATCTTGACCGTCATCTCGTGGCCGAGGCGGATATGACAGTAGTTAACGATTGACTGCAAGCCCTTCTTCTTCAGCGTGCCATTGATGAAAGGCAAGCCCTTCGGAATCTGGTCGTTGAAGATAACGCGGCCGACCGTTGTGTTGATGACACGGCGGACGTTCTCCTGCACGGTCGCGTTCATCACGTCCTGCGTGTCGTGTTCCTGCGTCAGGTCAATCAGGTCGCCCGTGATGCGCAGCTTGATAGGCGTCTGCGTTGTGACTTCCTTCGCATCCAGCGCGAGCAACACTTCGTCGAGCGAAGCGAAGACACGGCCCTCGCCCTTCGCGCCCTTCTTGTCGCGCGTCAGGTAATAACAACCAAGCACGATGTCCTGCGAAGGCACAGCGATTGGCTGGCCGTTGGCAGGGCTCAGGATGTTGTTTGATGCCAGCATCAGAACGGCCGCTTCAATCTGCGCTTCGGGCGAGAGCGGAATGTGCACGGCCATCTGGTCGCCGTCGAAGTCCGCGTTGAACGCGGTGCAGACGAGCGGGTGAATCTTAATCGCCTTGCCTTCGACCAGAACGGGCTCGAAAGCCTGTATGCCGAGGCGGTGAAGCGTCGGCGCACGATTCAAGAGAACGGGGTGCTCGCGAATCACTTCTTCGAGAATGTCCCAGACGACAGGCTCTTGGCGTTCGACCATCTCGCGCGCCTGCTTGATGGTCGCAGCGTGCTGCTGCTTCTCAAGCTGGTTGTAGATAAACGGCTTGAAGAGTTCAAGGGCCATCTTCTTCGGCAGGCCGCATTGATGGAGTTTCAACTCTGGGCCAACGACGATGACGGAGCGGCCCGAATAGTCAACACGCTTGCCAAGTAGGTTTTGACGGAAGCGTCCCTGCTTGCCCTTGAGCGTTCCGCTCAAAGATTTCAGCGGGCGATTGTTGACGCCGCGCAGCACGCGACCGCGACGGCCGTTATCAAAGAGCGCATCAACTGCTTCCTGAAGCATGCGCTTTTCGTTGCGAACGATGACTTCCGGCGCACGCAGCTCCATCAGCTTCTTCAAACGGTTGTTGCGGTTGATGACGCGACGATAGAGGTCGTTTAAATCCGACGTGGCGAAGCGGCCGCCATCAAGAGGCACGAGCGGGCGCAGCTCAGGCGGAATCACTGGAATCACGTCCAGAATCATCCATTCGGGGCGATTACCGCTCTTCAGGAAAGAGGTCGCAACCTTCAGTCGCTTCGAATACTTCAGCTTCTTCTGCTGCGAAGTCTCCTCCTTCATCTTGATGCGCAGTTCCGTCGCAAGTTCTTCGACGTTGACCATCGCCAGCAATTCCTTGATGGCTTCCGCGCCCATCTTCGCCACGAACTGTCCCGGATAATCGCGCGACAATTCGCGATAGCGCTCGTCCGTCAAAAGCTCCTTCTCTTTAACGGGCGCTTCATTCGGGTCGAGCACGATGTAGGATTCAAAATAGAGCACCTTCTCAAGCTCGCGCAGAGGGATGTCGAGCAGATGACCTATGCGCGAGGGCAGGCCCTTGAAGAACCAGACGTGCGAGCAGGGGGAGGCCAAGTCAATGTGACCAAGGCGCTCGCGGCGCACTTTGGCCTGTGTGACTTCCACGCCGCACTTGTCGCAGATAACGCCGCGGTGCTTCATCCGCTTGTATTTTCCGCAGAGACATTCCCAGTCGGCCACGGGGCCGAAAATGCGTGCGCAGAAGAGTCCGTCGCGCTCAGGCTTGAACGTTCTGTAGTTAATCGTCTCAGGCTTCGTCACCTCGCCGTGAGACCACTGGCGAATCTTTTCAGGTGAGGCCAGAGAGATACGAATCGCTTCGAAATCAGGCGCGAGTTGCGTTTTTGGTTCTTGAAATCTGAACACTTTTTAATCTCCGATAACCTTTAACGGGCAAGGGCTTGTTCCCTGCCCGCTTCGGTTGTAAAGGAACGCGGGCAGAGAAGAAACTCTGCCCTTAACGTTATTCTCCTGCTCCGCCGCCGCCGACGAGAATCGCTTCGCCTGTGCCGTCGCCAGCCGCAGCCCCGTTGCCGTCGCCGTTACCCTTGTTGATTAACTCAACGTCAAGGCAGAGCGATTGCAGTTCGCGCACGAGCACATTGAAGGATTCCGGCAGACCCGGATCGAAATCAGCTTCGCCCTTAACGATGGCCTCGTAAATCTTCGAGCGTCCGGCAACGTCGTCAGACTTTGCGGTCAGTAGTTCCTGAAGGATGTGCGCCGCGCCGTAGGCTTCGAGCGCCCAGACCTCCATCTCTCCGAAACGCTGTCCGCCAAACTGCGCCTTGCCGCCCAGAGGCTGCTGCGTAATCAGGCTGTACGGGCCAATCGAGCGCGCGTGAATCTTGTCGTCCACAAGGTGCGAAAGCTTCAGCATGTAGATGTAGCCGACTGTGACTTTCTGCTCGAAGGCATCGCCTGTGAGCCCGTCGTAAAGAACGGTCTTGCCAGACTCGTTGACGATTTCCGGCAGTTCCAACTCTTTGAGTCTTCCGGCGGCCTCGCGCAGGCGGACCTTGATTTCCTTCTCCGATGCTCCGTCGAAAACGGGCGTCGCAAAGTGCAGGCCAAGCACGCGCGCGGCCCAGCCAAGGTGCGTTTCGAGAATCTGCCCGACGTTCATGCGAGATGGTACGCCGAGCGGATTGAGCACGATTTCAACGGGCGTGCCGTCCGGCAGGTATGGCATGTCCTCTTCGGGCAGGATGCGCGCGATGACACCCTTGTTGCCGTGGCGTCCGGCCATCTTGTCGCCGACCGAAAGCTTGCGCTTCATGGCGATGAAGACCTTGACCATCTTGATGACGCCGGGCGCGAGTTCGTCGCCCTGACGGAGTTTTGCAATCTTCTCGTCGTAGATGTCTGCGAGAATCTTGATTTGACGCTCGGTGCGGTCTTCGTACTCCTTGATTTCCGCCCCGATGTCAACGGTGCGTGATGTCAGCTCCGCTTTCCGCAAGGCTTTCGGCTCAATGCCCGCAAGCATTTCGCGCGTGATATTTTCGCCACGCGCGATGGCGACTTCCTTATTTACGAGGAGGTCTTTAGCCAGCTTGCGCCCTTCAAAGAGTTCGTAGATGCGGGCGTCGCGCTGTTCGCGCAGGATGCGAATTTCGTCTTCGAGGTCGCGCCGCAGGCGGTCTTCCTCTTCCTGCTCGATTGATTGTGAGCGCTGGTCTTTCTCCTGCCCTTTACGCGTGAAGACCTGCACGTCAACGACCGTGCCGTCAATGCCCGGCGGGCAAACCAGAGAAGCATCCTTCACGTCTCCGGCCTTCTCGCCGAAGATTGCGCGCAGAAGTTTCTCTTCGGCTGTCAACTGCGTTTCGCCTTTCGGCGTCACCTTGCCGACGAGGATTGAACCGGGCTTGACCTGTGCGCCGATGCGTATAATGCCGCTCTCGTCAAGGTCGCGCAGCATGTTTTCGCCGACGTTCGGAATATCGCGCGTAATCTCTTCGGGCCCAAGCTTCGTGTCGCGGGCTTCGATTTCCAGTTCTTCGATGTGAATCGAAGTGTAGTAGTCGTCCTTGACGAGACGCTCGGAGACGAGAATCGCGTCTTCGAAGTTGTAACCGCGCCAGGGCATGAAGGCGACGAGCACGTTGCGCCCAAGGGCGAGTTCGCCTCTATCCGTACATGGCCCGTCGGCGATGACCTGCCCCTTCGCCACGCGCTCGCCGACGTGAACAATCGGCCGCTGGTTAATACAGGTGTTCTGGTTCGAACGCTTGAATTTAATCAGCGTGTAGATGTCCGCCGTCACCTCGCGCGAGATTGTGCCGTCAACGTTGTGGTCGGCCTTGATGATGATGCGCTCACTATCAACGTAGTCAACAACACCGTCGCGGCGTGCGACGACGACCGCGCCGGAATCCTGCGCCGTCACCTTCTCCATCCCCGTGCCGATGTATGGCGCTTCGGCGCGCAGGAGCGGAACTGACTGGCGCTGCATGTTCGAACCCATCAGAGCGCGGTTCGCGTCGTCGTTCTCAAGGAACGGGATGAGCGAAGCGGCGACTGAAACGAGTTGCTTGGGCGAAACGTCAACGTACTCTATGTCTTTGCGCAGGGAGAGAATGAACTCGCCTGCTTTGCGCGCAGCGTTGCGGTCGTTGATGATGTAGCCGTTTTCGTCCAGCTCGATGTTGGCCTGACCGACGACGTGCTTGTCCTCTTCCCAGGCCGTCAGATAAAACGGCCACGGCTCGTAGTCTGCGCGGCGTCCGTCAGCGCCGACGCGCTTGTTGGCCTTCTCGACCTCTTCCTGCGGCACATGGTCGTTCGGCTTAAACTTCGTGTCGCCGCCGTTGATAACGCGGACGTATTCAACGACGCGACCGTCGTTCACCTTACGGTAAGGCGACTCGATAAAGCCAAACTCGTTAATCCGCGCAAAGCAGGAGAGACTGGAGATGAGGCCGATGTTCGGGCCTTCAGGCGTCTCAATCGGGCAGATGCGGCCGTAGTGCGTCGGGTGCACGTCTCTGACCTCGAAGCCTGCGCGCTCGCGCGAGAGTCCGCCCGGCCCAAGAGCCGAAAGACGACGCTTGTGCGTAATCTCCGAGAGCGGATTCGTCTGGTCCATAAACTGCGACAACTGCGACGAGCCGAAGAATTCACGGACGGCAGCAGTGACGGGCTTCGCGTTAATAAGGTCGCGCGGCATCGTCGTCTGCATCTCCTGATGGATGGACATCTTCTCCTTGATGGCCCGCTCCATACGTTCGAGACCGATGCGAAACTGGTTTTCAAGCAGTTCGCCGACCGCGCGGACGCGACGGTTGCCAAGATGGTCAATATCGTCCGCCTGATACTCGGCCGGATTCTTTCGCATCTTCAGAACATAAGAGACAACCTCGAAGAAGTCCTGCGCCGAAAGCAGCGGGTCGTCAATACGATCCATCTCCGGCTTGCCCATCTTGATGTTGAACTTCAAGCGACCGACGCGCGAGAAATCAAACTTGCGCGGGTCGAAGAACATGCCTTCGAGCAACCGAAAGGCCGTCTGCACGGTCGGCGGGTCGCCCGGACGCATCTTGCGATAGATTTCGAGCAGCGCGTCCACAGGCTTCTGTATCACGTCCTTCTTTAAGGTCTGCGACATGATTGCGCCCAGGTCGTCGCGCTCAGGGAAGAAGACGGAGAAGCGCTCTATTCCGGCTTCGACAATCTCAGAAAGCTTGGCGGGCGTTATCTCGTTGTTGGCTTCGAGCACGACCTCGCCGGTCTCCGTATTAACGATGTCGCCCAGAGCATACGCGCCCTCGAATTGCTGTGTGTCAATCTCGACTTCGCGGATATGGCTTTTGCGCATCGTCTCAAGCGCAGAGGCCGTCACTTTCTTGCCGGCGCGGACAATCGGCTCGCCGCGTCCCTTTATGTCGCTGTCAACCTTCATCCCGACGAGGTTGCTGCCGCCCGATTCTGGAACCTGTATGAAGAGGCGGCCCTCCTGGACACGAACTTCGTCGGCCGGATGGAAGGCGCGCAGAATATCCTCGTCGCCGAAGGCAGCGTTTTTGACAGCCTCTTCCAGTTGCCCGTCGGAGCCGAAGCCTTTCGGGTTAAACTCAGGGTTGAGCCAGATGCCGAGGGCGCGCAGGAAGATGGAGGCCAGAAACTTACGTTTTCCCACTCGCACGTAGAGCAGATTCTTCTGGTCGTACTCAAACTCGACCCAAGAGCCGCGATACGGAATCACTTTGGCGACGTAGAGCGCGCCGCGTTTGAAGAAGACGCCGGGCGAGCGATGAAGCTGCGAGACGATGACGCGTTCCGTGCCGTTGATGATGAACGTGCCGTTGTCTGTCATCAACGGGATTTCACCGAAGAAGACCTCTTCTTCTTTAATGTCTCGAATGTTGAGGCTCTCGGTTTCAGGGTCTTTGTCGAAGACGGTCAGGCGAATCTTGACCTTGAGAGGCACGCTGTAAGACATGCCGCGTTCCTGACATTCCTGCTGGTCGTGCTTGTGCTTGAGGCCGACAGGCTCGCCGCAGTTGTCACACAGTTGCGGGCGCACGTTGTTAAACGTGCCGCACTTGTGGCAGAGCGTTTCGCCGGGCGTCAAGGGATCAACCTTGACGGTCGAGCCGCAATTCTTGCAGTTGGCGCGCAGGTAGTTTAAGCCTTCGAGGCGGCCACACTTACACTGCCAGTTGCCAATCTGAAACTCTACGAAATCGAGCGTCGCCGTGCCGCGAAAATCCGAAATCGGGAAGACTGAACGGAAGACGGCCTGAAGGCCCGTGTTCTCGCGCTCTTCGGGCAGCAAGTCCATTTGCAGAAAACGGTTATAGGATTCGCGTTGAATCTCAATCAGATTCGGAATGCGAACGGCGGTCTTAATCTTGGAAAAATCGTGACGGTCGGGCGCTTGACTCGTGCGTCGTCCCGTCCCACTGGCAATTATTTGAAGCGGATTTGCAGACATCGGAGATTCCTTAATCGGTTGTCGGTCTTCAGTCTTAGGCTTTCAGCAAAACGATTGCCCGTTCAAGTCGCGCGCGCAGGCTGTGCGAGCCAGCGATTTTCTGAAAACTTTCAGACTGAAAAACTCAAAACAGTCTTTTAGAGACGCCAAAGCGCGGCCAGAGCGCACATTGCCCTGACCGCTTATCCATGAAAGCGGTAACTGTTCTTCGTCAAATTTTCCGGGAGTAACGCCAGCGCCTCACTACTCCCCTACCTTAAAGGTGAACGGTTAAACTGTCAAGCGACTAGAAACAGTGACAAGCGACGAGTGACAAGTGACGAGAAGCAACGGGTTTTAACTCGTCACTCGTCACTTGCCACTCGTCACTGTCTTACTTGACTTCGACGGTCGCGCCCGCATCTGCGAGTTTCTGGCGAATCGTCTCGGCTTCGTCCTTCGAGACGCCTTCCTTGACGGCCTTCGGAGCGGCCTCGACGAGGTCTTTCGCTTCCTTCAGCCCCAAAGCCGTGACTTCGCGGACGACCTTGATGACGTTAATCTTGTTGCCGCCAGCGGCTTGCAGGATAACGTCAAACTCCGTCTTCTCTTCGGCCGGGGCTGCTGCCTCGCCGCCACCGCCGCCAGCCGCCGGAGCAGCCGCGACTGCTGCCGCCGCCGCCGAAACGCCAAACGTCTCTTCCAACTCTTTGACGAGTTGCGAAGCTTCCAGAAGGGTCATGCCCTTCAAATATTCGATAACATCTTCACGTGTAGCTGCCATGATTGCTTTCTATCCTCCTCAAAAGGGGTTCTGTTGTGCTGTCTTGGTTAAGGGTTCGCAGCCAAGAGAACCCACGGAACGCTTCCCTATTGATGCACTGCATCGCGCCTCTTCGGAAAGTGCGTCCGAGCCTCGTCAGGCGACCTGACATATCGCCCCGCTCGTTTATCCCTGGTCCGGCTGTCTCTTCCGTAATTTTAGATTTGCGATTTTAGATTTTAGATTGGATTAGGGTAGATTCTACGAATCTGACATGCAAAACCTGTAAAAGCGTTTCTTATCCTTATCCAATCAAAAATCGCAAATCTAAAATCTAAAATTCTATGAGGCGGCTTCGCTGCCGCCCTTCTGCTCGCCTATCTGTTTGACCACGATAGCCAAATTGCGCGGCACGGCTGAAAGCACCGTGACGAGACGCTGCGCCTGACAGTTAATCAGGAACATAACCTTCGAGATTAACTCTTCCTTCGACGGCAGGCTCGCGATGGCTTCCACATCGCCTATCGCCACCACCTTGCCTTCGACTACGCCCACCTTGAAACTAAAAATGTCAGGGTTGGCCTTCGTAAACTTGGAGATCGCTTTCGAAAGGTTAACGGGGTCGCCCTCGCTGATGGCAATCGCCGTTACACCTTTAAAGTGTTCGGCGGCCTGTTCAAAAGGCGTGCCGACTGCGGCCTTGCGCGCCAGCGTGTTTTTGACGACCTCATAGCGGACGCCAGCCTCGCGCAACTGGTTGCGCAATTCCTGATCTTTCGCCACCGTCAGTTTATTAAAGCCGACGAGCATGGCTGCCGTCGCTTTTT
This sequence comes from Pyrinomonadaceae bacterium, assembly GCA_036382855.1. Taxonomy (GTDB): domain Bacteria; phylum Acidobacteriota; class Blastocatellia; order Pyrinomonadales; family Pyrinomonadaceae; genus DASVTR01. The sequence continues at coordinate 20,581 of DASVPO010000018.1, forward strand.
GAAACTGCTCCGTGAGGGCGTCTAAATTTTGTTGTTTCTGTTCTCTCGTTTTCATGTAGTTCGCACCTCACTTCTATTTAACGTAGGCCGCTTCATCGAGCAGCACGCCCGGCCCCATCGTCGCCGCTAAGTTAACCTTCTTGACATACTTGCCCTTGGCGGTCGAGGGCTTGGCCTTGACGACTGCGTCGAGCAGAACGCGGGCGTTGCCCATGATTTTCTCCGCATCGAAGGAGACCTTGCCGACGGGGACGTGAATCACGCCCGTCTTGTCAACGCGATACTCAACCTTACCGGCCTTCGTCTCCTGCACAGCCGTCCGCACGTCGAACGTCACAGTGCCCGTCTTCGGATTCGGCATCAGCCCGCGCGGGCCGAGCACCTTTCCGAGTTGTCCCACGGAACGCATCATGTCCGGCGTAGCGATGACGGCGTCAAACTCCAGCCAGCCGCCTTTGATTTTGTCTACCATGTCGTCGCCGCCGACGAAATCCGCCCCGGCCTCTTCGGCCTCACGGATCTTGTCGCCCTGAGCGATGACCAGAACGGTCTTCGATTTTCCGAGACCATGCGGCAGCACGACCGTTCCGCGCACCAACTGGTCTGCTTTTCTGGGGTCAACGCCGAGCCACATCGTGAGCTCGACCGTCTCATCAAACTTCGCGAAAGCAATCTCTTTCACCTTCGCCACGCCTTCGTCCAGCGTGTACTTGCGGCCCTCTTCTATCTTCTCCGCGGCCGCACGATATTTCTTGCCGTGCTTTTTCATTAAAAATTCCTCCGAGGTGCAAACGAGGCAGGTGGATTTCAGATTTGCGATTTTTGATTCGCGATTCGGCAAATCAAACTACGCGCCTCTTTATCTTCTGCGCCTCTCCCTCTGTAGTTGGTTTTAGAGTTGCGAAGCTGCTTACAAATCAAAAATCGCAAATCTAAAATCTAAAATTTATTCTATCGTGAGTCCCATGTTGCGCGCCGTGCCCTCTATGGTTTTGATGGCGCTCTCAAGGCTCGTGGTGTTTAAATCCGGCATCTTGGTCTTCGCAATCTCCTCGATCTTGGCGCGCGAGATAGAGCCGACCTTCTCTTTGTTAGGCTTGCCGGACCCCTTCGGAATGCCTGAAGCCTTCTTCAAGAGGTCGGCTGCCGGAGGCGTCTTGGTCTCGAAGGTGAAGGAACGGTCAGCGAAGACCGTAATCACGACCGGGATTTTCAAATCAGGATCCATCTGCGCGGTCTTCGCGTTGAAAGCCTTGCAGAACTCCATGATGTTGACGCCGTGCTGGCCCAGGGCCGGGCCAATCGGCGGAGCCGGATTAGCCTTGCCCGCCGGAACCTGCAACTTGATATAACCTGTTATCTTCTTTGCCATTACTTGTTCGAGTGATGAGTGATGAGTGATGAGTGATGAGTAGTTGCCTATTACTCATCACTCATCACTCATCACTCATCACTTTTACTCCTCTTCTGCAAACGTCACTTTCTCGACATCAAGAAAGTTTAATTCAACGGGCGTCGAGCGACCGAAGATGGTGACAGTCACCTTCAGGGTTGACTTGTCTTCATTAACCTCTTCGACCTTGCCTGTGAAGCTCGCGAACGGGCCGGACTTGATTCTGACAGTCTCGCCGGCCGCGTAAGAAAACTTCGGCTTCGGCTTCTCCGCTGCTTCCGTCACGTTGTGCACGATCTGATTAACTTCGTCCGGCGTCAAAGGCGTCGGATTCTGCCCGCCAACGAAGCCCGTCACCTTCGGCGTTGACTTGATCGTGTGAAAAACATTATCGGGAATGTGCCCGCGCTCGTCGCACTCGATCTCGACCAGCACGTAGCCCGGATAAAACATACGCGATGATTCGACGCGCTTATTGCCCCGCATCTCGACGACAGTTTCCGTCGGGACGAGCACTTCCGTAATCTCGTCCTGCAAGTCCGTGTCACGGATGCGCGCCTTCAGGCTGTCACGCACCTTCTTCTCGTGCCCGGAGTAAGTGTGAAGGATGTACCACTGCTTCATTAAAAGACCTCTCTTACTCTCAGGCGGCAATCCCGACCAGCGACAATAGCCATGCGGCGAAGTTTCCTATCTGGACGATGGCCTGATCCACGCCCCACAAATAAATGGCGAAGAAGATGACGGCGATGACGGTGATAATCGTCGTGTTCTTAACTTCCTTGGCCGACGGCCAAGAGACGCGCTTCATCTCCGCACGAACGTCGTGCACGAAATTCCTGACACGCTCGATTGGCCCAGTGCGCGCGCCCGTTACCCCGCGCTCGCGGCGTCCGCCCTGACCTTCCACGCCCTCGCCAAAACGAGCAGCGCGCGGCCCCGGCACACCCACGGGCGCGTCCGCCGAACTTACGCGCCCCGGCGGCACATCCGGCTCCAGCGGCAACTCATCCGAATCATCTTTATCGCTCATGGTGTTGTCGGCTTTCTTCGACACCTCAATTCTTTACCTTCTCTCTAAAGCCTGAAATCAGGGGTATCAGGATTCGAACCCGAACTTTCGGTTTTGGAGACCGACGTGCTAACCGTTGACACTATACCCCTTCAAGAAACGATGAAGTAGGAACGCGGAACGATGAACTATTAAGCAGTTGCCTTAACTTCATCGTTCATCGTTCCGCGCTCATCGTTTATTTCGTTTCCTTGTGTCCCGTATGCTTGCGGCAACGTCGGCAGAACTTCTGAAACTCAAGGCGCTCAGGCGTCGTCTTCTTATTCTTCGTCGTCACGTAGTTACGGCTTTTGCAATCCGTACACTGAAGCACAATATTATCGCGCGGCATAGCTTCTTCCTCAAAATCTGCAAGCGAATTAGCAGTTCAATCGTCAACTACAACTTTGAACCACCATCAATACCAGTTTCCCTCTTAACACCAACCGGCAGCGGACAGGCAACTATTCAACGATATCGGAGACCGTGCCCGCACCGACTGTCCTGCCGCCTTCTCTGATGGCGAACCGCAAGCCCTTCTCCATCGCTATCGGTGCAATCAACTCTATCTCCATCTGCACATTATCCCCAGGCATCACCATCT
>DASVPO010000019.1:0-19745 GCA_036382855.1 Pyrinomonadaceae bacterium
ATCGCGAGCGCGGAGGGGGCTTTTGCGCATGAAGGCACGAGAGAAGCTCTCCAGATCGCCGAGCCGCATGCCGGGTTTCCAGTACGCAGCGGCGGCCGCCTGCGTATCGAGGACGAGTTGGTAGATGGCGCGCTGTCGCTCGGTAAACTTGCCATTGGCCGGATAGGTACGCGTGATGTCGGCCGTGTAGAGCGAATACTCCGCGCCGATGTCGCAGACGATTAAATCACCGTCGTCAATCTTTTTGTGATTCTCGTTGTAGTGCAGGATGGTCGAGTAGATGCCGCTGCCGACGATGGAAGGAAAGCCGGGACGCTCCGCACCGTTTCTCGTGAAGGCCGCTTCCAGCAAAGCCTGCACCTCATACTCGTACATGCCCGGCTTGAGATGCAAAGCGATGTCGCGCTGCGCCTCGCCCGTAATGTCAATCGCTTTCTGAAGCAGAACCATCTCAGCCGCAGATTTAACCTTACGCATCTCGCCGAGCGTGTTCGTTATCATCTTCTCGCCCGCAACGATTTCAACACCCGGCAGCGCTTTACGCACTCGTTCGATGAAACGGTACTCACGCACGAAACCATTGACGGGCGCGAGCGGCGCAATCGTGTAGAGCTTCATGGTGCTCTGTCCCTGCGCATTCTTGAAGGCGGGAAGCGCCGCGGCCTCCTTCAATTTCAGGAGCAGGTTGTCATTCGGGTTAATGCCTGTCTCTTCATCCGAGGCTTGACGAGCGCCGCCCGTCATCGTCGGCAGCACACGCTCGACGCCGAAAGCTTTGGCCGTCTCATCGCCGGGAGCGACCTGCACGCCCGTCCAGCGTTCCATGCTTAAATCGCGCGGCGGAATGAAAACAATCTCACGCGCGCCGCCCACAGACGGCAAACCCTGCGGCACGAGCATCACGGCCGATGCTGGCGTGCGCACTCCTGTCAGGTAAGCCATCCAGTTGTTCTGGCGATAGCGCGCTTCGACCCCGGCGCTCTCTTCCACATTGCCAAGGATGACGACGACGCCGTCCTTTATCTCGCCCATCAATTTCTGCCGCCGCGCTCGATACTCCGAGAGCGGTTGGTTGAGCAGACGCACGCCCGGCTCATCCCAGAAATCACCGGGGCGAGCGTTTGCCGTCGTCGTGTGCGGCGAGACAAATACAAGCTGCAACGACAGGCAGAGAAGCGTTGCAAATAAAAGCAGCCGCCTGAGCTTCATAAAGGTCTTTCCGCCTTTTCTCATTATTTAATCTTCTTGGCCCAGTAGTCTCTGCCGCCAATCGAGACGAGAACGCCGGTCACTTGGTTCTCAGCGTTGGTAGCGAATTTAAGACGCGCGTTGACTTCCGATGAGAAGAAAGTTTCCGCCGTCTCTTCGGGCTTGAACTCGGCCTTTGTCTCGCCGGTCGGCTGGCCCATCAACTTGCCGTCCTCGTTTGTAATCGTCAGGATGAAATCCTTTGCGACTTCATACTGCCCGACGTAAACGTCGTAGTTTTTCTTCTCTTTCTGTTCCTGCGCCGGTTTTTCCTGAAGGGTGCGATTCAGCGTAGCACCGTATGCGAAAGGCGCGAGGGCGCTCACGCAGAGCATGGCAACGAGCAGTCGTTTCATCTTCTTAGGTCTCCTTTGGTTGGGTTGTTCTACGAGGAACGCTGTGATTTAGTTCCTTACGCTCAGGCGCGGCGCTCAGGCCGCACGCGGACGCCACAAGGATTGAATACGCTGGCCGCTCGTGGTTTGTAGCAGACTCATCACGCCCATGTAGCCGTAGCCGAAGAGGAACAGGAACATGAACGGAATCGTGCCCCACATGTGAAAGCGGACGGCGTACATGATAGCGAGCAGGAAATAGAAGGCGAAACAGAGCTCAAGCAAGGGCAGCCAGCCGCGCTTGCGTTTATACTTCTTCCGTTTCCAGGTCTCATCCGATGCCTTCTCAACCTGATATTTCGGCGTGCGTACAAACTCCGTCTGGTAGCCGACGAGTGCTTCGAGCACCGCGCGCGCGTTTGAGAAAGCCAGACCAATGCCGAGCGCCATCACAAGCGGCAAGTGCAGCAGCCGCGACCTGCGCCGCGCATCCAAGTACCAGACGCCCGTGCCATAAAAGAAGACTACGGAGAGCGTGGAAAAGAAGAGCAGCGGCACGTCGAAGACCATCAAATGATAAAAGCCTTGCTGGTAGCGCACAAGCAGGAGCGGGAATTGCAGCAAACTGACGAGAATCATCAGAGGGTAGCTGATGTTGCCCGTCAGGCGAAAAAACATCTCAAGCTTGACGCGCAAAGGAAGCGGCGCGAACCAGATGCGGCGATAGAGTTTCAAGCCCACCTGCATCACGCCCTTGGCCCAACGACGCTGCTGCGCCTTGAAGGCGTTAATCTCGACGGGAATCTCCGACGGCGCATCTTCGTCCAAGAGATAAACGAACCGCCAGCCCATTAGTTGTGCGCGGAAAGAGAGGTCTGTGTCTTCTGTTAAAGTGTCGTGCTGCCAGCCGCCGCTCATCTCTATGGCCTTGCGACGCCAGATGCCGGCCGTGCCGTTAAAGTTGAAGAAGCCGCCTGTCCGATTGCGCACGGTTTGTTCGACGACGAAGTGGCCGTCGAGCATGATGGTTTGCAGGCGCGTCAACAGATTGTAGGAGCCGTTGATGTGCGACCAGCGCATCTGCGCGCAGCCAACCGTCGGGTCTGTAAAGTAGTGGACGAGCTTGCGCAGGCAATCGGGCTTCGGCACAAAGTCAGCATCGAAGATGGCGGCCAGTTCGCCTTTAGCCGACTTGAGGCCGTTTTCGAGCGCGCCCGCCTTGAAGCCAGTGCGGTCCGTGCGATGAATATAGTGTACGTCGAAGCCCTGCTGGCGGTAATGTTCGACCGTTGCGCGTGCAATCTTGACGGTCTCGTCCGTTGAATCATCGAGCACTTGAATTTCAAGGCGTTCGCGCGGGTAGTCAATCTCTGTGACGGCCTTGAGCAGTCGCTCGACGACGTACATCTCGTTAAAAAGCGGCAACTGCACAGTGATGTGCGGCAGTTCTTCCTCGTTGAAGTGTGCTTTCGGGCGCGGGACGAGTGTGCGGTAGCGCCAGAAATCTATCACCTGCTTGATGCGGTAGCCGCCGTAAATCGCGAGCACGAAGAGAACGCTGAAATAGAGCGTGAGAACCGTGTAGTCAATCGCGTCGAGACGGTAGAGAGGGCTGATGTTGCCCGCCGTCTTATAGACGGAGTCGCAGAAATTCGGAAACCTTTCGCAGAGGTCATTAGAGAACACGAGAGCCGCCGCCGCGTGGAGAGCCATAGTAATCAAATCCGCAAACTTAAAGAGGAAGCGTTACTGAAAACGTCTTCAGGTTAAAAACCGGGACTGGCCGCGAGCGCGCCCGTCGAAGAATAACGCTCCGGCGGCATGCTCTGGTCGGGACATGAAACGAGCAGCGCATTCGGCCCACTAAGCCCTCAAGCGCTGCCCGCATTAAGACGCAGATTGTAACTCAACAGATGTCCGGCGCAAAGGCGACAATAAATAAGTCCAAAGTCCAAGGCCCAAGGTCCAAACCGTGCGCCTTGACTTTGGACATTGGGCTCTGGACTCGTTTTACTAAAAACTTTGCGGCGGTGGAGGTGGCGGCGCAGTTGCACCGGCTTCGCGTTTCTCGAAGATGGGAACGCCGATGAGTCCTCCGATGAGAGACAGGGCGGTGAGGACGATGCCGAAGATAAACATGATGAGAAACAGAAACAGGCCCCAGTAGGGCCGGATGTCAAACTGCTGGCCCTGCCCGCGCATCCTTTCTTCAATCTGCGCCTGAACGAGGTCAGGGTCAATCGTAAAGTATGTGATGGGAAAGGCGACGAGAAGATAGATGAGCGCGCCGATGCCTCCGGCCAGCAGCCCGAGCATCGCTCCGTCGCCTGTCCTCACAGGAACGGGCGAGCGCTTGACGTACAGGTAAACGGCGATGACGCCGCCCAGAGCGCCCCACAGGCAGCAGCACCAGGTAGCCATCGGAACAGGAATCAAAGACGTGCCTATCGCCAGCACGCCCAACACGACGCCGCCGATTAAAGCGGGCTGAAACTTACCGGCGGCTGCTCCTGCCGTTCCACCGCCCGGCGGTGGTGGCTGAAACATTCCCGGCGGCGGTGGCGGCTGATAGCCGGGCGCGGCGTTTGCGCCTGCGCTTTGCGCGCCTGTGGGCGGCGTCGTCGTGCTGCTGCCCGGCTGTTCCGTAAAAGAGACTGTCGCGCCGGGGTCGCTCGCAGCAGCAGCATCGCCCTCAATTAGTGTCGTTCCATCTTCAACGCAGAAGGTTTGCTCGTCCGTGTAAGTGCGATTGCACGTAGGGCAACGTTTCATCTCGGTCTCCCTTTGTCTTCAATCAGTAGGTAACGCACGCGTCAAATGTGGTTAGAAGGCCAACTGTAATTGCTCTGCGTGTTGCGCTCGGCAGCCAACGCTTCTCTCGCGCACTAGGGCTTCGGCTGTGGCAGCGGGTCGCGTTTGAAGAACTGACGCCAGCCTGTCTGGCTGAGGTCAATCAATCCCGGCATGATAAAGAAGGCGGCCACAGCGCCCAGGAGCGCGCCCGTCGCAAAGCGCGAGAGATGCGTGTTCTGCCAGATGCCCAGAAAGCCCAGCGAGAAATCAATCACGGTCGGCAGAGCCGCCATGAATAACCAGATGCGCGCGGGCGTGCGCGTGCTCAGGAGCGAGCGCACGATGAGGGGGAAAGCCAGCACGCCCGCTGCCAGCCCGACGTACAATCCCAGACACCGCGCGCAGACCGCCAACTCGTGGCCCGCAACGTGAAAGGCTCGCTCTGGTATCTGGTGGCAGAGATTGCTGAACGACTTGTAGATCGCCAGCGCCGGAAATTCGTGACCGTTTGCACGCAACAGAGGCGCAGCAAATATCAGCCCGACCAGCAGGAGCATCGTCGCCGCAGCCAACGCCCATGCCAGCAACGGCCGACGCAGGCGACGTAAATTACGCGCGCCCGTTGTGCATTGCGGAACATAAACATCCATACTATTTTTGATTTTAGATTTGCGATTTTTGATTAAGACTTGTTCAATCAAAAATCGCAAATTTAAAATTCTAAAATCTGATGACTGAATCCGGGCCGCCTTCGACGTGCACTGTGTCAACGAAGCGTATGTGATGCGAATCGGTCGTCATCACGAGCGAGTGTGTGCGTTTGCCCGAACCCCAGAACCTGACGCCTTTGAGGAGCGCTCCGTCTGTGACGCCCGTTGCGGCGAAGATGATTTTCTTGCCGGGCGCGAGGTCGTCCGTATCGTAAACCTTGTTGGGGTCGTTGATGCCCATCTCTTTAAGGCGTTCGATGACTTCCTCGCTGGCGGGCACTTTGTCGCGGTCAACGCCGAGGCGTTCGGGGTCGAAGACCAGCCGTGCCTGTATCTCTCCGTTCAAGCACTTCATCGCCGCCGCCGTAATGACACCCTCGGGCGCGCCGCCGATGCCCATCAGGGCGTGTATGTTTGTGCCCGCGACGGCGGCCGAGATGCCAGCCGAGAGATCGCCGTCGGAGATGAGACGAATGCGCGCGCCCGCCTCGCGCACGTCGCTGATCAACTTTTTATGGCGTGGGCGGTCAAGCGCAATCACCGTCAGGTCTTCAATATCACGCCCTAAGCGGCGCGCTATGTTCTTCAGATTGTCTTTGACGGGAGCGTCAATCTCAATCACGCCGCGACACGATGGGCCGACGACGATTTTGTCCATGTAAATGTCGGGCGCGTTTAAGAGGCCGCCGCGTTCTGCTGCGGCGAGCACGGCGATGGCGTTGTTGGCTCCGAGCGCGCAAAGGTTTGTGCCTTCAAGCGGGTCAACGGCGATGTCAACCTCCGGGAACGACTCGCCTATCGCGTCCGCGACCTTGAAGCCGCCGCCGACCTCTTCGCCTATGTAGAGCATCGGCGCTTCGTCGCGCTCGCCCTCGCCGATGACGATGCGCCCGCGCATCGGCACGGTGTCCATCACCTCGCGCATCGCCTCCACGGCAACGTGGTCGGAATACTTGCGGTCGCCCTGTCCCATCGTGCGCGCGGACGCAATGGCCGCCGCCTCGCAGACGCGCAGGAAATCCAGAGACAGCTCGCGCTCTGTCTTCAACTCGTAGCCCATCGGTTTTCATTCTCCTGATTATGCAAAATTATGCTCTTTAGGAAACCCGGCTTGCCTTGAAGCTCTCATTGGTGAAAGAAATGCGCTGCCATACTACCAGACGACGTACCGATTTTGTAGAAGCGAAAAGCGGCAACAGTATCCTGATTTTGAAATTCCGAGGTTTATAAATGCTAATGTCTATTTCCAAAGCTAGGGCGTGTCTAAAAGAAAGGGCCTCAGGTTTTACCCTGTGCCCCTTCATACTGCGCTGCTTTTATTGAACCGCGCTTCAGATTCACTAATCGGCGAGAAGCAGACGAGATTGCTGACTCCGCTTCGTGCGACCTTTATAGGCGGCGCTTTCTCGCTGTCCATTGCCAGCAATCCTGCCCTTGTACACAGCTATGAGCCTGTCTATTTCTGACCTCAACGGCCCATTTTTAGTTTTGGATCTGAAGTCCGTCAACACGGCTATCAAAGTGGTGTAGTCTTGTTTCTGGGCTTGGGCGAATATCCTGCGTTCCTCCTCCAGTCTTTGGTTAACGAACTGCTTGTACTCTACCATTATAGATTTGCGCTGCTCGTCCAACCTCTGAGTAACGAACTGATTTATCTGTTCGTATACGGCCCTGCGCTCCACATCAATCGTCTCAGCGATCAGATTCCTCATCTCGTCCAGTTCGGCCCTGTGCTCTGCTGGTAGTCTGGCTAATTGCACTTGTATTGCCCGCGTGTTGAGCCACATCATAAAGACTGAGGTCAAGACTCCGCCAACGACCAACACGGCCGCGACAAAGAACGCGACACGCGTTCCTCGACTCGGCACGCTTGATATGAGTTCAACTCGCCTTGGTGAAACGTTGGTTTTGAAAATAACCTCTCTCTCAGCCTTTTTCCCGGACTTGGCACCAGAGGCGTTTGCGCGACTCGGCTCACCATGCCCGCTGGCCTCTGCGACGCGGCTCTCAGATAGAGCGCCCGTAAGTTTTCCACATTTGTCGCAGTAGAGCGCATCGGCTTCAATTAGCGCATCGCAGGAGATACACTTCCTAATGTCGTTACCGCATACGCGGCAGTAGGCGGCGTCCGACTTGTTTTCGGTATGGCATGAGATACATCTCATAAGGGGGCTCCATCCTTTCCCGGCACAGGGCACGGATTGTTATTACTTTACGCGGAGATAGCGCCAGAAGAGCTGCGTGTTACGAGGGATAAGCTAACGGGGAGATTGTCGGCCAACAACGCTTGGCTCTAAGTGGCCTTTGATGCCGAGTATAGGCTAGAGGTCTAAGCTCGTCAATCATTATATTTAATAGTCATATCCGAATCAGGATAATACCAAAGCGGCCGCTTTCATCTACCTTTAACCTTCCCCACAATCAAGTGCGTCAGTTGTCAGTCGTTCAAACTGAAGCGAGCGTGACACAACGGCTGGTCAGTCTGACTGCTTGCAGTCTCTTCCACTTTCCTTGAGCTTCATCTTTTCCAGTAAAACAGGCAACTGTCAGCGGCTTACGCTCTGGCACGGTGCTTGTAGCTGCAAGGTCAGCGTGCGGACTGATGGGTTCTGCACGACTACCCGGTGAGCGGTTATTCTTAAGGGAAGGAACGTTGCAGACTCACATGCAGAATAGAACAGACCAGCGCAACCTAAGCGCCAGCGATTATCAGCAATGCGAGGCGCATCTGGCCTTCAACCTCTCCATCTACGATGAAGACGCCGACGGCCAGCGAAAGCAGCAACAGCCCATCACCCTCATCGGCTACACGCAGAGCATCGGCACAGACTCGCTCAAGCTCTTCGGCCCTTTTTATCACTTGGGCTATCGCTATCTGATGGGCCGCGACCGCGCTCTGCAACTGATACTGAAACTGCCCACGGGCGTCATCAACATACAGGGCTTCCCCGTCAGCTATACCAAAATCAGCGACGATAAAATCAGCGACGGCTACATGCTGACCGGCCCTAACCTGACTTCTTTCGGTGAGGCTGACGTTAACTGCCTGATTGAAGTCGGCATCGTCGTGATGAGCGCAGGCGATAGAGCGAAGTATTTACAATACCTGAGCCAACTCGACCGGCCCGCAGAAATAGAGTTTAAAATCCTGCCGCCCCTGATGGAGCAACCGCCGCAGAAGCCGAGAGCGCGCCGCTACGTCCCGCCCACAGCCAACGCCGCTGCTGCTCCGCCGCAAAGCAAGATTAAGGTAGCGTAAAAACGAGCGAAGGGCCGCTTGTCCATCATTCGAGTGGTTGTCCATCAACTAAGTAGGCCGTGGACGGCCCGGAATATTTCAGGCCGTTGGGCGCTTCCGTGTAATAACGGAAGCGCTCTTTGCGTTAAAGGGGTAAGTAATTGTTGACAGGGAGCGAGTCTGGCGGGTAAAACGTATGGCGCACGCAGGAAGGCGCTGTGGAGTCTCTAAGCAGCAAGAGATTGACGATAATTATTCCAACGGCCGCCTGAGATACGTTATAATCGCCGCTCTGTTATTTTGAATTTCAAACGCCCCCGGTTTATCAAACTGAAATGAGTTTATCCCCCAAACTTGAGCAGCCTGCCGATACTTTCAACGAGCGTGTGCTGAGCCGCATTGCGCAGAGCAAGTCAACCTACTGGTTCGGCTTTTTCTCAGACCCGCTGACGGTCGTCTTCCTTGTCTGTTGGGACGCCATCGTGCTCCGCAGCGGCCCCTACGCGCTGGCCTTCAGCTTTCTAGCGGGTCTCTTCACATGGACGCTCGTCGAATACTGCTTCCACCGCTGGGTCTATCACAAGGGCGACACCCTTGCGCACAACGGGCATCTGCTGCATCACGACGACCCCGAAGCGCTGATAGGGATGCCTTGGTTCCTGACCTCGACGATCATGTACAGCCTTTGGTTCGTCTTAGGCTACTGGCTTGCTCTCGGCGCGGCCTCAACCTTCGTCGCAGGCTGGCTCTCCGGCTTCTTCTTCTATTACACGTTTCACCACCTGATGCATCACCAGTTTCTACTGAAGAGCAGTTGGTACAGGAAACTGCGCGCACACCACAAGATTCATCATCAAATTCCAGAGAGCAACTTCGGTGTGACGAATCGCTTCTGGGATAAGGTCTTCGGCACGAGCTACCGTAAGCCTTTGACGGTCGCGAAAAAGAGTGTGCCCAAAGCGAAGCATAAGCTTGCGGTTGCGCCGCGCACGGAGAAGGTCGCGGAGGTCAAAGCACGCAGCGTCAGCGTCAGTTAGACATAAGCCGTATATCAAACAGGAAACGGGGCGGTCTTCTCTGAGTAAGACCGCCCCGTCGCTTTGTGTGCTCATCAAAGGCGCAAACGCTTGCGCGCCGGGTGTTCTTTAATCGGCGGCGATTGATTCTCTGGATTCCGTGGGCTTCCAGGGAGGCAGAGTCTTGCGTGCCGCCTTCTCTTTCTTCAATCCGAGCGCCCAGTCGGCCTGCATGAGTGTGTGTATGTCGCGTGTTCCTTCGTAGATGACGGCGGCTTTGCAGTTTCTTAAGTAACGCTCGACGGGATAATCGTTGGAGTAGCCGTTTGCGCCATGGACTTCGATTGCCATCGAGGCTGCCTTCTCGCTTCTGACCGTTGCCTGCCACTTCGCGAGGCTTGTCTCTTTGGCGTTGAGCTTTCCTTCGTTCTTGAGGTATCCGGCGCGCAGCCAGAGGAGATGTGACATCTGGTAGTCGGCCTCCATCTCAGCGATTTTCTGTTTGACGAGTTGATGATTGGCTATCTTCGTGCCAAACGTCTCTCGTTCTCCGGCGTAAGCGACGGATGCATCACGCGAGGCACGTATGATGCCTGTCGCTCCGGCGGCGACTGTGTAACGTCCCTGCTCAAGCGCGAACATCGCGATCTTGAAGCCCTCGCCCTCTTCTCCGACCATGTTTGCCTGAGGCACGCGCACGTCCTGCAAGGAGAAGTAGCCAGTGTTACCGGCGCGTATGCCCATCTTGCCGTGGATTGTGCCGGAGGAGAAACCTTTCATCGTCCGTTCGACGATGAAGCATGACATGCCTGTGTGGTCGCGCTCTTTGCGCTTCTCTTCGTCGGTCCAGCAGAAGAAGAGAAAGTTGTCGGCCACGTCTCCGAGGCTAATCCACATCTTTTCGCCATTTAAGACCCACTCGTCGCCATCGCGACGAGCGGTTGAGCGTGCGCCGACGACATCCGAGCCTGCGCCCGGCTCGGTTAATCCGTAGGTCGCTAGCTTCTCACCTTTGGCCTGCGGGATGAGATACTTCTGCTTCTGCTCTTCCGTGCCCCAAGTATAGAGGGTCAGGCTGTTGAGGCCGACGTGGACAGACATCACGACGCGCATGAACGTGTCCACGGCTTCGAGTTCTTCGCAGACGAGGCCGAGCGCTATGTAATCGAAGCCCGCGCCGCCGTACTCTTCAGGGATGCAGACTCCCAACAAATTCAACTCGGCCATCTTGTCCAAGATGGAACGGTCAAACTGCTGCTTTTCGTCAAGCTCTTTAATGCGGGGTGCGACTTCCTTCGTGGCGAAGTCGCGCACGGTCTGTCGTATGGCCTTGTGGTCTTCGGTCAATTCAAAATCAATCATCGGTGGTGACTCTTTCTCAAAGGTTGGGGATAACGGCACGAGCCCTGGACGAGCGCGCAACACTGCGGCTCACTTGTTCGGTAATGATGACAAACAGGCTCAGGAATTAAACGCACATCTTACATGAAGCAGCCGCCGCTTCAAAATGACCGCACAGCAGGTTCGCGCCGCACCCCTGAGCTATATGAGCCGGAACGCGCACATTCCGACCGGGAACGCGCACATTCCAGACTGGAACGCGCACGTTCCAGTCTGGAATGTGCACATTCTTGTCAGGAACGCGTACGTTCCAGCCTTAGATGTGCACGTTCCAGCTTGGAACGTGCATATTCCTGACAGGAACGCGCACGTTCCGGCTTTTAGTGTTCACGTTCCTGACAGGAACGCGCACATTCTCGTCAAGAACGCGCACGTTCCTGACGAGAATGTGCACACTAAAGGCTTTAGTGCGCACGTTCCGGCCTTTAGTGCGCGCACTAAAGCTTTTCGTGTCCGCGCTAAAGTCTTTAGTGCGCACGTTAATGCTTTTAGTGCGCACACTAAAGCCTTTCGTGTGCACGTTAATCTCTTTAGTGCGTGGACTAAAGCCTTTAGTGTGCGCACTAATGCTTTTAGTGTGCATGTTAAAGCCTTTAGTGCGCGCACTAAAAGCATTAGTGCACATGTTCAGACGGCAAATTTGCGGGTTGGAGGCTGAAGTTTACAGGTTAGCGAGCCATTTGCTAACACACTTAACTTTAGTAGTAGCGTGATTTAGCCTGTTAAAGCGGCTCACTCAGGGAGCGGAAGGCGGAAGAGTCTGCTGTTAAACATATTTTGTCGGGTTGGCTTTCAATTCTTTCCAGAGCCTTCCCGGTTCGTGTATTGCTGCCGTGTGTGTCTCGATAAGGCTAAGGTGCGGCCTCTGTCTCAAGTAGTTTCCGCGCGGCCTCTTTTGCTTCCTCAAGATTGCGCACGCGTCCGTCAAGTTGCATCTCGTAGACGGCGCGCGTGATCTCGCCCATCAGCGGCGAGGGCTTCACGCCCAACTCCAACAGATGCCGCCCCATCAGAAACGGCGCGGGCGCGCTTCTCTCCACGGACAGTTCCCTGGCCCGTTCGATAAACCATTCCTGCGCTGCGGCCGTGTACCAGCGCTCTCGCGGAACCCATTCAGCATTACGCCCAAGGCTGTCCGCACGCGCTACCCTGTACAACAACTCAAGCTCACATTTACGGGCCAACCTACGAAACGCGCCGTCGCCAATCTCGTCGCGCCTGCGGTAAAGCTCACCCGGCTTCAGATGGTCGCGCACGAGTGCAATCACTTGCCCGCGCACGTCGTAGCCGTCGAGCGTGTGTATGTTCAAACGTTCCAGAAAACTCTCCGTCGGCGCGACGCCAGCCTCCTCGTGCCCGCGCGAACGCCAGCGTCCCTCTATAAACGCGGTCGTCGCAGGCTTGCCGAAATCATGGCACAAGGCCGCCAGCATCACCGTCACCTGCTGCGGATAAGGAAGGTCTTCAATCAACTCCCGCGCGCGGTCAACGACCAGCAGCGTGTGCACGTCAACAGGCCCTTCAGGATGCCACTCGTCTTCCTGCGGCACGCCGACCAGCGCATTCAACTCTGGAAAGAGTTGGCCCACGACGCCAAGCTCATACATCCACTTCAACCCGGTTGAAGGGCGTCGTGCGCGCAGCAGCAGCTTTTCCATCTCGCCCCAGATGCGCTCGCGCGGCAAGTCAGTCAAATCAATCAGGCGGCAAAGCTCAATAGTCTTTGTCTCAACGTCGAACTCAAAACGCGCCGCAAACTGCGCTGCACGCAACACACGCAGAGAATCTTCCGCGAACGTCTCCACCGAAACGGCGCGCAGCAGCCTGCGCTCCAGATCGACGCGCCCGTCGAAGCAATCAATCAACTCGCCCGTCAAAGGGTCTTCCATGATGGCGTTAATCGTGAAATCACGCCGCCGCGCCGCCTCCTCAAACGTCATCGAGGGGTCGCCTTCGATAACGAACGCGCGATGACCGCGCCCCGTCTTACGCTCGCGTCGCGGCAGCGAGACATCCAGATCAAGCCCCAGCTTATAGACCGTGAAAGCCTCGCCCGCCACGTTGACGCGCCCAAACTCATCGAGCAACTCGCGGAGGCGCGCAGGCTCAACCCCGTAAACCTCAACGTCCCAGTCCTTCGGCTCGCTGCCCATCAGGCGGTCGCGCACGCATCCGCCAACCATCAGCGCACGCCCGCCAGCATGCTTGATAGCTCCGGCCAACCTCAATATTTTGTTCGGAACTTCAGAGGGCATAGTGATGAGTAATGAGTAATGAGTAATGAGTGATGAGTGAAGAACTTCTTTCTTTAACTCATCATTCATTTACTCATTACTCATCACTGATTTTGATTTGCACGCCGCGCGTTGAAGGCAGGCAACTGATAATCTGCGCGCGGTCAATGCGCGTCAGGTCAGAACCGGCAGCGTGCCAGAGCTTAATCCAGAAGGTACGCGTCGCGGCGTGGACGGCGAAGGTCGAGCCGTCCATCATCACAGGAATCGGCTCGGCCGTTGTGCCAGCGCGCAGGATTTCCAGCAACTCTCCGACGAACGGCCTGAACTTATCAAACTGCACCAGCACCGCGCCGTCTTCAATCAAAGCGGGCGGCAATTCCACAGGGTCGTCCGATTCAAGCAGCAGGCGCGATTCCGTCTGTTGATTACGTTTCTTAACAATCGGCATGGGTCGTTATCAATCGTTTGCTTTTTATCTCGTACATCATTAGCAAGTCTTCGGCACGAGCAGGCGTTGTTGTAAGTGGTGCGCGAGGTCTGCGACCTTGACGCGTTCCTGCTCCCACGTGTCGCGGTCGCGCACGGTGACGGCCTCGTCTTCGAGCGATTGATGGTCAACCGTGATGCAGAAGGGCGTGCCGATCTCGTCCTGCCGCGCGTAGAGTTTGCCGATGCCGCCCGTGTCATCATAGACGGCACGCAGGATTGGTTGCAGCGAGCGCTTGATGGCTTTTGCCATCCCGACGATTTCAGGCTTGTTTTTCGCCAGCGGAAGAATCGCCGCCTTAATCGGTGCAAGCTCAGGGTGCAGTTTGAGGATGACGCGCTTTTCATTCTTCTCGTTGACTTTCTCCGTGTAGGCGTCCATCAGAAAAGCAAGCACGGAACGATTGACGCCCGCCGCAGGCTCTATCACAAAAGGATAATAACGCTCCTTCGTCGCTTCATCGAAATAGGAGAGGTCTTCGGTCGAATCAGCGTTGATGCGCTTGCCTTCCGCCGTTTCGGGTTTCTTGGAGTGTGCCTTAAGGTCAAAATCCGTGCGGTTGGCGATGCCCATCAGTTCGTCCCATTGTCGTTCGTCGTCTTCACGTTCGGGAAAGAAGCGGTAGTGAATGTCAACGGTGCGCTTGGCGTAGTGGGCCAACTCTTCCTTCGGCTGTTCGTAAAAGCGCAAGTTGTCCTTTGAGAGACCGAGGCCCAAGTACCACTGGAAGCAGTAGTCAATCCACTCCTGGTGGACGCGCTCGTCCTCGCCGGGCTTGACGAAATATTCCATCTCCATCTGTTCAAACTCGCGCGTGCGAAAGATGAAGTTGCCGGGCGTGACTTCGTTGCGGAACGACTTTCCTATCTGGGCGATGCCGAAAGGAATCTTGCGACGCATGGTCTGCTGCACGTTCAGGAAGTTGATGAAGATGCCCTGCGCCGTTTCAGGCCGCAGGTAGGCGAGAGCCGTCGGGTCGTCCGTCTCAGAGACAGCGCCAATCGTCGTGCGGAACATGAGATTGAAGGGACGCGGTTCGGTTAAATTGGTCGAGCCGCAGTTGGGACACTTGACATCCTTTGCTCGAATCGCTGCCTCAACATGAGCGTTAGCCATGCCGTCATACTCTAACTTATCAGCGCGCAGTCGTGCGTTGCATTCGCGGCAATCAACGAGCGGGTCGCTGAAGGTTTCTTCGTGGCCCGAATATTTCCAGACGAGGCGGTTGAGGATGATGCTGGAATCAATGCCCTCCATGTCGTCGCGCTCGTGAACCATCCAGCGCCACCATGCGCGCTTGACGTTGTTAGACAATTCGACGCCGAGCGAGCCGTAATCCCATGCGCTTCCCAAGCCGCCGTAAATCTCCGATGAAGGAAAAACGAAGCCGCGCCGCTTCGCTAAACTGACGATGGTTTCGATGTTTGGTGCCGACACAATTCTCCTCGCGCGAATCTTAAATGGTGAATCGTAAATCGTGAACGGAGGCTGAGACCCGCCAACGGCAATTCACGATTTACGATTTTCGATTGACGAGTCTAACAGCCGCAAGCTGTAAATGAAAAGAAGAGAGAAGCACGCTTTTCCGGGAAAAGCATGCCTGCTCTCTTCCTTTAGAATCCAGCGGGCTAATTCTTTCGCGAGCCGCGCTACTTGGAAGCGGGCGTTGTTACGTTGACATCAACTTTACCACCGCCGCCGCCGCCACCGCCAATGAGTCTCCTACCAAACACGAGGAGCAACACAACCACGATGATGACAAAAATCACCAGTACCGCGACCACGCCTGTGCTGCCGCCGCCGCCATCATTATCACCCATTAATCCAATCCTCCTTCAAGAGTCGGCCAAATTAAAAAGCGCGGGGGACACGTTCTGACACCCTTTTATCTCAACAGGGGATGCGCGATTGTTACCACACGCCGGACAAGAGCGTCAATTAAAAATAGTGATGAGTAATGAGCGATGAGTGATGAGTAGAAAGCAAATCGCTTTTCACTCATCACTCATTACTCATTACTCATCACTTCTGTACTGCTCTATTCGTCGCGGCGCGTGCGGCGTTGGCGACGAGGCGCTGGCGTCGTGCTCATCTCAGGCGTCGTGGCAGCATTGCCCGTGACGCCCGGAGTTGCCTGCGGCGGTTGCGCGCCCTGCGGGACAATCCAGAACTCGTAGAAGTCCGTATCGCGATTGCCGCCGTTGAGAATCACCAGACGGCTTGAGTCAATCTGCCGTTTGACGATCAGATAATCCGAGACGCGCTTGGCTAAGCGGTCATACTGGCCCGCCCTGCTCGACGGCGACGTGTAGACGAAGATGTAGGCTTGCGCGTCGGGCGTGTTCTGCAACTCGATGGCAAGATTATCGAGGCGCGCCTTCAAATCGTCGTAGGTGACGGGCGGCACGCGGTCGAAGATGACGGATTGACGCGGCCGTATGACATCGGTCGTCGCCTGCGCAGACTGGCGGCAGGCGCGGTCGCCTGAGCCATCGTCCACGACGATAATCGCGGAGACGGGTTGCCCGCCGAGGCCCGCTGTATCAACCGTAATGGTCGGCGTTCCAGCGCCTCTGACGATTCTTGCGCCTGCGGGGCTGATGGTCCAAGTATAGTTGAGAGCCGAAGAACCGTTGTAGCCCACGTCGGAACTGAAGGTGATCAAGTCGCCTTCGGCCACACTGGTCGGCGCAGAGACCTGGACCGGGTACGGGCACGGCCTCGTAATGATGCGCTTCGTGTAGGTCAGGCAGATGCAGTGGCGCTTTCCGGCAACCACGTCAACAATCTGCGTGTGCGTCTTGTTTGGGAAAACGACTTCAACCTTGTACTGCCCCGGCTGCAAGTCAATCGGCTGCACGCCGGAAGGGTCTGCGGAGGTGACTGCTACCTGCCTGCCGTTGACGAGAATCGGATAGCCCGCCGGGTTAGAGGTCACTTCGATGCGACCGTAGTTGGGCCTGATGGCTTTGGTCTTCTTCTTCGCGGCGGCGTTGGCCGAAAGCGTAAAGCCGCAGGCCAGCATCAGCACGAGAGCGAAAGCACATTTGATATTGATTCGTTGCATGTGTCCTTAGCCCTCCGTGATATCCGTTTGCTGTGCAAGTTTTGAACGATTGTAGCGGCGACGGGCGCTGGCTCCGAGGGCCGCCAGTCCTGAGCCGAAGAGAAAGAGCGTGGCAGGCTCAGGCACGGGCGTCGGTGTTGGGGTCGGAGTTGGCGTCGGCGTCGGCGTCGGATTTTCGCCCGGCGTGCAGATGCCTGTCACACAGACCAGCCCGATGAGCGGGATGAACGGCAGAAAGCTTCTGCGGCCCGGAATCTCCACGATTTCGTCCGGCAACTCGCCACACTCGCAATCCGTGATGGCTATCTCGCCGACCTCTTCCGTCTGCGCTTGAACTTCCTGCGGATTATCAGCGCTCGGCGGGTCTTGCTGCCCGGAGACATCTCCGCCGCCCTGCTGTGCGGACGAAGAAGAGCCCGAAGAAGTCGAACGCGAACCGCTCTTCTGTGCTTTGTCTTCCTGCGGAGCGTAGCGCAACTGCACGGCCGGAGCCTGTCCGCCGTAACGCGGATTACCGCTGATGACCTGAATCACGTCGGCCAGCGTCACAGGACCAGCCTGCACCGGCACGGAGGCCACGAGCAGGAGGCTGAGCATTATAGCGATGGGACGGAAAGCTCGTTTTATCATTAAATGTCGCCCTGAACCTTTCCGTTTTAACCTGTAAGCAATCATGCCTGACACCCAAAATCACAGGATAGGAAATCTGTAAACTTTCATCGGAAGAGCGCTTCCGGCGTCGAGTAATGCTTGAAGGGCCTGCTGTTAGTTGTAGGTCCCTGTGGAACCGGGCCGTCGTCTAAACCGACCGCTCCCACGCTTATAATTACCGTTCGCCAGCTCTTAAAGTCTATTTGGAAGAGAAAGCTGCTTAAACGGGCTTTCTTCTTTCGTTAGAAAGAGATGCCTAATAATATCAGGTTTCCAATTTCAGGAACGAATTAAACTCGCCTTTGGGCTTTCCTGTCAACAAAAAAAGAGAATAGAGGACGAAAAAGAGGGGTAAATGGTCAAAAGGGTAAACGGGTCAGAGGAAAACTGACTATCTTTCGCTCCTTCCCTCTGCCTCGTTTACCCTTTTGACCCTGCTTTGCTACCGCTTTTAGTCGCCTTCACCGGCACCTGCGGCCTCGGCCTTCTGTTTCTCGTCGCGCAGCACGGCTTTTCTGGAAAGCTTGATTTTATTGCCTTCCTTGCCGATACACTTAACCATTATCTGCTGGCCTTCCTTCAATTCGTCGCGCACGTCCTTAACGCGGCGGTCTGCAATCTCGGAGATGTGCAGGAGGCCGTCCGTGCCGGGAAAGATTTCGACGAACGCGCCGAAGTCAACGATGCGGGAAACCGTGCCGAGGTAGTTTGCCCCGATTTCGGCTTCGGCCGTGAGGCCACGAATCTTATCAATGGCAGCCTGTGCGGCCGCGCCGTCGGCAGAGGCAATCGAGACAGTGCCGTCGTCTTCCACGTCAATCTTCGCGCCCGTCTCTTCGACAATCGAGCGAATCATCTTGCCGCCCGGCCCGATAACGTCGCGTATTTTGTCAGGATTAATCTTAATCTGGACGATTCTGGGAGCGTAGGGCGCTATCTCGGGCCGCGGTTCACTAATCGTCTTCTCCATCGCGGAGAGGATGTAGAGGCGTCCCTTTTTCGCCTGGTCGAGCGCCTCGGACATAATCTGCGCGTTGATGCCGCCGATTTTAATGTCCATTTGCAGAGCCGTGATGCCCTCTTTCGTGCCCGCGACCTTAAAGTCCATGTCGCCGTAGTGGTCTTCCGCTCCGGCGATGTCCGTCAGGATGGCGTACTTGTTGCCTTCCATCACGAGGCCCATCGCCACACCCGCCACAGGCGCTTTCAAGGGCACGCCCGCGTCCATCAAGCTGAGGATGCCGCCGCAGATGGAGGCCATAGAGCTTGAGCCGTTTGATTCCGTGATGTCGGAGACGATGCGCAGCGTGTAGGGAAACTCGCTTTCTTCGGGCAGGACTGCTTCGATGGCGCGACGCGCCAGTGCGCCGTGCCCGATTTCGCGGCGGCTGGATGAACCGAAGCGCCCGACTTCACCGACAGAGTAGTGCGGAAAGTTGTAATGCAGCATGAAACGACGCTTGACTTCGCCCTTCTCTATGTCGTCCATAAACTGCTCATCGTCTTTCGTCCCCAAGGTTGTTGTGACGAGCGCCTGCGTTTCGCCGCGTGTGAACAAGGCCGAGCCGTGGACGCGCGGCAGCCAGCCGACTTCGCACGTAATCTGCCGAATCTCAGAGAAACGACGACCATCCGGCCGACGACGTTTATTGAGAATGTCGTCGCGGAAAATGCTCTCCTTGAGATGGTCGAAAATCTTCTTAGCCATCATGCGCTGCTCTGGCTGGTCTTCGGGGTAGGACTCGACGACCTCCTTCTTCAGGGCGTCGACGGCGGCGTAGGAGCCGATCTTGCCGTGCGCCTCGGTGTTGAGCGCGTCGCGCAGGCGTTCGGCGTAGTTGCGCTCGACCTCGCCCAGCATCTCCTCGTTGAGCGCGGGCGCCTCGACGGGCCGCTTCTGGATGTCGAGGGCCTTGTAAAGCTCCTTCTGCCAGCGGCACAGGCGGTTAATCTCCTTGTGCGCGAGCATGAGCGCCTCGACCATGATCTCCTCCGACACCTCTTTCGCGCCGGCCTCGACCATGACGATGGCCTCTTCGGTGCCGGCGACGACGAGGTTCAGGCGCGACTCGCGCACCTCGTCGTAGGTCGGGTTGATGATGTAGCGGCCGCCGACCAGGCCCACGCGGACGCCCGCGATGGGGTTCGGGAACGGGATGTCCGAGAGGTAGAGCGCCAGCGACGCGCCCGTGATGGCCAAAACGTCCGGGTCGTTCTCGTCGTCGGCCGAGATGACCGAGGCGATGACCTGCGTCTCGTTCCGGTAGCCTTCGGTGAAGAGCGGGCGGCAGGGGCGGTCGATCATGCGCGCGGTCAGGACTTCCTTCTCGCCGGGGCGCCCCTCGCGCCGGAAGTAGTTGCCGGGGATGCGGCCGGCCGCGTAGTTGTGCTCGCGGTACTCGACCGTGAGCGGGAAGAAGTCGATTCCCTCGCGCGGCGCGCCCGCGCCGACCGCGGCGACGAGCAACATCGTGTCGCCGTAGCGTATGACGCAGGAGCCGTGCGCCTGCTTGGCGACGCGGCCGACCTCCACCGACAACTCGCGCTCGCCGAGCTTTATCT
>DASVPO010000020.1:0-2531 GCA_036382855.1 Pyrinomonadaceae bacterium
TCATTTTCGATAGGAGGGACGGATTCCTCCGGTAGAATGAGGTTGCCAAACCAATACTTCTACGGAGGAATCCATGAACACTCAAAGAGTGCCGTCCCTCAGAGATGCTTTAGCAGAAGTGGCGGAGTTTCGCCAAGCCCAGGGACGCCGTTATGAACTGTTGTCGGTGCTCTTACTCTGTTGTGTCGCAGTGATGTGTGGCTACCGCTCACAATCGGCTATTGCCCAATGGGGCACCAACTATGGACGCAAGTGGCTCACGCGGCTCGGCATCAAACGGCGTCACGGACCAAGCCAGCCGACCTTGCATCGAATATTCAAAGGGATTGACTGTGAGCAGTTGGAGCAAGTCGTTGGTCAGTGGGCGGAACTTGTGATGGGGAGTCGCCCCCCGCACCGTGCCGCTTTAGAAGCAGTGGCCGTCGATGGTAAGACGCTGTGTGGTAGTCAACGACAAGGGGCTGAGGATGCACATCTATTGAGCGCGTTGTCACACCGGCTGGGAGTCGTGATGGCTCAAGTCGCTGTTTCCGACCAGACCAATGAGATCGGGCAAGTGGATGAACTGTTAGCCGCTCTGGTGCTCGAAGGGCGTGTAATTACTGCCGATTCTTTACTTACACAGCGCGAGGTTGCTCAAAGAATCATTGACGGTGGAGGCGATTACCTGCTGGCAGTGAAAGAGAATCAGCCCTCTTTGCGTGAGGATATTGCGCTCGTTTTTGCTGAATCGAAGTTGCTGCAAGACACCATTACCGAAGCCCGCACAATAGATCAGCATGGAGGACGCATTGAAGAGCGCCGCCTTCGTGCTTCGACGGCGCTTGCAGGTTATACGGACTGGCCGGGACACGAGCAGGTCTTGGAAGTCGAGCGCACTATCACTAATAAAGGAATTGGTGAGACGCGCCGTGAGGTAGCTTATGCCATCACATCATTGTCGGCAGAGCGCGCTTCAGCCCGGCAACTGCTACATCTCTGGCGCGAGCACTGGCACATTGAGAATAAGCTGCATTGGGTCAGAGATGTGACCTTTGATGAAGATCGTTCGCAAGTCAGAACAGAGCGGATACCACAGGTCATGGCCGCGCTGAGAAATGTTGCGATCTCGCTCTTACGAGTCTGTGGCGCAGAAAATATCGCGGCAGCAACTCGTCGTTATGCGGCGCGTCCATCTTTAGCTTTGGCAGCCGTTGGGCTAAATCTCCGAGAATGAATAGACCCTGCGTGCGGGGCTCACTATTGATGCTAACAAACAGAAGAGTAGTACTATAGCGAGATGCGAATGAGTGAGACCTGTTCAGAGTACAAGCTTTAGCTTGCGCGGGCCGACGCAGCCTAAAGGCTGAACTCTGAACGGGCTGCACCCAACCGCAAACCGCTATAAAAGAATTCCGCATTGACTGGCAGACTGCCCTTCCTTTCCGCCTTACTACGTCTAGCCGTTCCGCCAGAGTCTGACGAGAGGTCGAAAGCTCACACGGCTAACGTCACGGCTTACATGGAGGACTTTTAGAAGCTTACGTCGGCCTGTATATGCGCGCGGTGTGTAGGTGAAGGGACCGAATATTCCGCGAGTGACTCTTTGATCTCTTTTCTCAACAGCCGTATACGACCGTAGAACAGTTTACGGTGAAGGCTTGGGGCGGGCTTTGTCCGGGCATACTATTACGGTTTTCATTCGGAAGTGGCCCGCGTTGAGAGTTCAGCCTTCAGGCTGTCTTAGCAAAGCACGCTAAAGCATGAACTCTGAACAAGTCGCATTCAATTGAGAACCGTAATAAGCGGCTGCTTTATCCTGATTATCCTATGGCGCTTTAAGATTTCTCAGCCGCCTGAGACCTTGTGTTCCTCACCCGGCTGCTCCGCACACTCTTGCGAGTCTGTTTCACGGCTTGTCCTGCCGGATGTGATGCCGTTGGATCATACGACCAAGCGTTTTGTAATCTACCCCGAGCAGGCGCGAGGCGGCCTGCTTGTTCCACATTGTGTGCGCGAGGACACGCGCCACGTAGCGGCCCTCTACTTCCGAGAGCGTCGGCCACTCCTCGCCCGCGACCGGGGCCGTGTCTGTTGACGCGAGTTCTGCCGCACGAATATCGGAAGCCGCCCCGCAGTTGCGCACCTGCTCCGGCAAATCTTCGGGGCGCACGAGGTTGTCGCACAGGGCGGCTGCCCGAATGACTGTGTTCTCTAGTTCGCGTATGTTGCCGGGCCACGAATACTGTTCGAGTAAACGGTTGGCCTCCGGCGAAAAGGTGACGCGATGGCCGTTATGCGAGGCGCGAGCGACAAGGCTTTCGGCGAGAGGGATAATGTCTTCCTTTCGCTCGCGCAGGGGCGGCAGGTGAATCGTCACGGCGTTCAGCCTGTAGAAAAGGTCTTGACGAAAGCGCCCCGACTCGACCTCCTTTTGCACGTCGCGGTTCGAGGCCGCTATCACGCGCGCGTCAACCTTCTGCGTCCGGTTAGAACCGACTCGACGCAATTCACCCTCTTGCAGTGCCCGAAGTAGTTTCACCTGGAAGGCC
>DASVPO010000021.1:0-117873 GCA_036382855.1 Pyrinomonadaceae bacterium
CTCCGGGATACAGGACGGTGTTTGTGCTGCACGATGTTGAGGGGCATGAGCACGAGGAGATAGCGAGGATGCTGGGCTGTTCGGTGGGGACATCGAAGTCGCAGCTGCATAAGGCGAGGATGAAATTACGTATGCTGCTCAGGCAACAGAATGTTAAAGAGTAGCTTCCAACAAGGTCTGCCCGGTTTTAGAGTTCCTCCACAGTAAACCGGCAAAAGATAAAGCAAAGGGTTTCCGGCCATCAAAAGCGTCGGGCGTTCAAACGCAGGCAGTCTCCCCAAGATTGCTGTCAGAAGTCAGGAAAGGGTCGCGCGTCAAATTCTTTATTACCATCCGGCGACGCGCTGACGGTGAGAGGTTATAAGTAAAATGAATTGCGAGAAGTGTCAGGAATTGCTCAGCGACTTCCTAGACGGCGCGCTCAGCCATGAAGAGCAAGCGGGTCTCAGCGCTCATTTCGAGGAGTGTCTCTCCTGCTTTAACACGCACGATGAGTTAAATTCCATCGTTAGTTTCTGCCGTGAGAATCGCAACGATTATGTAGCGCCTCCGAATGAGCGCGCTCTCTGGCTGCGCATTCGCAACACCATTGAGGCCGAAGGCGCGCGTGCCGGTTCGGCAGCCGCTTCGGCTTCCGCCACGGCGCGGCGTCAATCATGGTTAACGCGCTGGATGAATCGCAGTTGGGAATTATCTTTCTCGCAGATGGCAACGGCTGTCGCGGCCATTGCCGTCGCGGTAGCGCTGGCGACCGCCGTCGGACTGCACCGTATGCAGAATGATTCGACCTCCTCGACGACCGCGGCCGCAAGCACGTCTGAGCAGAGAAACACGTCGGCCCTGATGAATCTTCCCGTCAGGGGTCTTTCGCAGGAGATTGACTACTGGCAGCAGCGCGTGGATGCGCGCAAAGTGCGTTGGAATCAGCAACGCCGCGAGGATTTCGACCTCAACCTGAAGGTCATTAACGAGGCCGTGCAGGAACGCCTTAAAGACCTCAGCGAGAATCCGCACGACGAGATGACGGAAGAGATGCTAAACGCCGTGCTCAACGACAAAGTGGAGTTTCTGAAAGAGTTTGCCGAGCTATAAGATGGCAGTGGCGAGAAGTAATTGATAGAATCATCCGCCCGCGCTCTGTCCCGCTTTCCGTTTGAAGAGAAGGCAGCGCGGGCGGACGATTGCGCAGCATCTTCAGCGCGCCAGTTAATTTTCAGGGATTGATGAACAGCACGCTCTTGAACCAAGACCCGCATCGAGCATGTCCACGAAGCGCTCGCACCAGCGTTATCCTCACGCTGGCGGCGCTGCTCATGTTCTCCTTTTCGCTGGCCGCAGACGTTTTCGCGCAGAAAGGTTTTTCCAAAAAGTATCCGGCGCGCAAGAACGTGCGCGTCGAACTGACCAACCTGTTCGGCACAATCTCTGTCGAGACCTGGAACCGCAACGAAATCAAGATCAGCGCCGACCTCTATCCGCCAATCGCCCGCATAAATCCCGAACAAACTGAGGACGCGCTCATCATCAACATCAAGAAAGAGAATCGCGGCGATGTCGGCGACATCAACTTCCGCATCACAGTCCCGGTTGATTCCTCCGTTGAGATTGAGACGCGGCGCGGCAACATACAGGTGACGGGCGTGCAGGGCGAGACCCTTCGCGCTAAAGTTTATGGCAGCGGTGAGATTGAGTTGTCGGAAATCGGAGCCAGCCGCGTGATGGCCGAGAACGTGACGGGCAATATCTTTTTCGACGGCCACCTGGAGGCGGGCGGCAAGTATGAATTCAAGACCGTGCGCGGCGATGTGACGATTCGTATTCCTTCGACCTCCGCCTTCAGCCTGATGGCCGCCGCTCCCTCGACGAGACATATTGACCTCGGAACCTTCGCCAGTTCGGGCCTGAATCTCAGCGACAAGCGCAAGGTTTTTGGAAATGTCGGTGAAGCCCGCTGCTCTCTGATTGTCTTCAATCAGATGGGCCGCATCACCTTCCTTCGTCGTTAAAGTTTACTCTGTGAACACCCTTGACACGAGGCGGACGCCCACTCTCATCCGGCATGGATTGCGAGCGGGCGTCCGCGTTTCTTTTCCTTCAATCCTGAAAATGATGCTGATGCAAATCTCTTCTACGGTGCGCCGCTTCCCTTCCGCCTCTCCGTCGCTCCTGTGCCTGCTGGCCGTTATCATCTGCTGCACGCCTTCAAGAGCGCAACAGAAGACCGAGACGAATTCAACGACGACCCAGCAAACAACCGTCGCACAACCTAAGCTGACTCGCACCACGACACGCCATGAAGTGCGTCGCATGCCTTACGGCAGCACCGTCACACTGCTCGGCGCTCCAGTCGGCTCTATCACCATCGAAGCGTGGTCGCGCCCTGAGATTGACATCACAGCAGACATAGAACTGCGCGCAGACACGGAGGAAGACCTCACACGCTTGGCTGTCGTCAACAGCTTCGTCATTGACGACGAGCCGAATCACCTGCGCATCCTGACGACCGGCATGCACGACAAAAAGTTTATGCGCCGGGCGGCGAAAGATTTTCCGAAAAAACTTCTGGGGCTTCCATGGAAGATTGATTATCGCCTGCGCGTGCCCGTCCTCACCGACCTTGAAATCAACAACGGTAGCGGCGCGTTTAATCTCGCAGGCGTCGAAGGCAACATCAGCTTTCAGGCACAGGAAAGCGATGCCGCGCTCAAGCTCAACGGCGGCGCATTGCGAGTCACGCTCCTGCGCGGCTCTGTGAAGTTGACTATTGGTGCGCGTAGTTGGCGCGGGGCAGGCGCAAACGTCCAACTCGCCGCAGGAAACATCACGCTCGAACTCCCCTCAGGCTTCAGCGGTGACGTTGACGCAGACATCCTCCGCACAGGAACGATTGAAAACAACAACGCCGAACTCACACCCCGCGAGCGCACTACACCGACGCCTCGCTCAACCAAATCACGCGCCGGAGCCGGAGGCACGACCGTCGCCCTGACCGTCGGCGACGGCACAATCAAGCTTACCAAAACGGAAGTCAGCAGCCAGCAGTAGAGATAACGGAAGATAAAGCTGTCAGCAGTCTCAACTGCTTCCGTGTTCCGCCTGAATCCGAATTCCTGTCCCCGGCTCTTGTCACTTCCCTTCGTTCTCTATATCCTGTTCCGCGCCTTCTTAAATTAATCGCTTTGCCTGTCGCAAAGCATGAACCGGCGTGAGCCTGTGTTCTCTTAAGATCTTTTCTGGACATCTAACATATGACAGTCAAATCAGACCGCTGGATACGCCACATGGCAGAGGAAGCGCAACTCATTCACCCTTTTGACGCGCAACTCGTGCGCGAGACAGAGGGCCGCCGCATCATCTCTGCCGGAGCCTCCAGCTACGGCTACGACATGCGCCTCGCAGACGACGGCTTCCGCGTCTTCTCGCCGATTCACGGCCGCGAGATTGACCCCAAACGCTTCGACGAAGACTCCCTTATCGAGCCTCCCTTGAGAACCGCAGACGACGGCTCAAAGTACTACCTGATGCCGCCACACTCCTATGCTCTCGGCGTCACGGTCGAAACCTTCCGCATGCCGCGCAATGTCACCGGCATCGCGATGGGCAAATCAACTTACGCACGCGCCGGCATGCTCGTCAATACAACACCGCTTGAAGCCGGATGGACGGGCCGCCTCGTCGTCGAACTCGCCAACCTTGCAGACCTTCCCCTGCGCGTTTACGTCAACGAAGGCATCGGCCAGATTGTTTTCTTCCAATCAGACGAAGACTGCGCCGTCTCCTACGAAGACCGCGGCGGCAAATATCAGAATCAAACGGGCCTTACGTACTCACGTCTATAACTGTTGTCGGTTCGCGTATAATGTGGAAAAATTTTGGATGCCAGGTGCTAAAGCTTTAGGGTCTCGGTAGAGGATTATTTCAGCGCGGACTCTGTAAGAACTATCTTAGGAGATACTTCCGTGGATACAGGCAGAATCTATACTTTAGGTGGAGCGGTATCTGCTGAGCAGGGAGGATTCTACCTTAAACGGAAAGCCGATGAAGAGCTTTTAGAATGTTGTCTGGAGGGTGTAAACGTTTACGTGTTTGCCCCGCGACAGATGGGCAAGACCAGTCTTGCCGTATCTGTCGCCGGACAGCTATCGAAAAGGAAAATCCATGCAGCGTTCATAGACCTTTCGCTTCTTGGAACTAATCTGCCGGATGAGCGTTGGTATCTGGACTTGGCCGTCGCCATCGCAGATAGCCTCAAGATAAAGATGAAGGTGGCGGAATGGTGGGAAGATAATGGGCAGCAAAGTGCGATTCAAAGGCTGCACATGTTCTTTGAAGAGGTGTTGCCGAAGAGGTTAAAAAAGCAGATAGTAATTCTGATAGACGAGTTTGACGCGCTACAGAAGCCCGACGATTTTCTTTCGCTCCTACGCTCCCTCTACAACATGCGTGACACGTCGGCGGGATTGAGACGCCTCTCCTTTGTGCTGTTCGGCGTGCTTCCGCCAGACCAAATGCAACCTGACGCGCGGACTTCACCGTTCATCAATTCCGCTCGTGCGATAGAGTTAACTGACTATACTTACCGGGAAGCGCTGCCGCTTATCCACGGACTGAGACTGCCATTTCAACAACATGCCGAGCAAGTATTTGAATGGGTGTTTGATTGGACGGGCGGGCATCCCTACCTGACACAACGCCTCTGTGCTGCCATGGCAGAAAGTCTTCAAACCTCATGGTCTGAAGCTGATGTGGAGAAGGTGGTCGCGGAAACTTTCTTCGGTGATAAGGGTCTGCAAGATTCAAATTTGATGTACATCAGCAGTGTGCTGACGAACCCTTTCAACGATGAGGCGGTGCTGAGCGTCTATCTGGGTATCCTCAAAGGAATAATAGATACTCACCCCACGCGGCTTAAAGCGGATGAAAGGCAGGCTCTTTCCCTACTCTTGTCATCCGGCGTCGTGGCTCGCAAAGGCACGGACGTACAGGTACGCAATCGAATTTACAGAGAGGTGTTCGATGACGATTGGCTAGTCGGCCAGATGACAGCTGCTTCACGATTGCATCTGTTTGAGCGGCTGGGGTTAGAGCCGGACGAACGCGATGTTGCAGGAAGAATCCTTCCCTTCTTAATCACAGATTCAGGTACTAGAATCGCCACCACCGCCTTTGGTTTATCCTTACGTTCGCATGTGCTGACAGCGAAAGTAGCGCCTGTCGTAGAGCGGCTGGTCAGTCTCGGAGTTCTGCGGGCAATCGCACCCGCGCATGAGAACAATCCCGTACCAAGATATGAGATTGCTTCCGATAGTATCGCCGCAAAAATTAAGGAATGGCTGGCAGGCGGCGAGCAGGATGATGTAGAGACGGAACAGGATAGAGCGCCAGAATTTTCAGTTGAAGCTGAAGAACATTCCTTTCTCACGTCGCTGCGAGTCTATGTGAGCGGCGTATATTCTGAACTGCGGAAGGAGAGAGAGGCTGTAAAGAGTGTCCTGACGATGCTCAAAGAGAGGTTTTTTGAGGGCCTTGAATATTTCGCGAGCCGTCAAAACAAGGAAGGATTATCTCTCTGGGAGTTGGAACGCAGTTCAATTTACATATGCATTATAGGAGAGAGCTATGGCTCAGGACTCACCGAAAAAGAGTACAGGCGCGCTGAAGAACTAGGCATGCAGCGTCTCGTCTACATTAAAGAGCGGCAAGGCGCTGCAACTGATAGCGACCAGCCTCCGCCCGAACCCGAAAAGCGGCAAGCGCTTTTCATCGAGCATGTATTAAAAAATAGTGCGGCCAGATATTTCGTGAATCCAGCTCAACTGGGGGACTGGGTAGCGACCGACCTGCACAAATGGCTCGGTGAGCAAGGCTTGCCTGCTTTGTTAAAGGGCGCGGCAGAGCCGAATGTGCCGGTCGAGGTTGGCAGGTCATTGCTCTCCCGGATTAAAAATAGTTCCGATATAGACCCGGCCCTTCTGGCTCGTCTCAAAGAGCGTGTGTCTGAGACGCAGGCCAAATACTGGTTCTACTTCAGCTACGAGCGAGACGCTCTTGACGACTACCTGAGACAATTTTATCGAGACTTGAGCCGGATGGTTGGTGAATTGGCGGGCGCAGAGCCGCATGGGATAGGTTTTTTTGACAGGAACGATATCTATCCCGGCGAGCCGCTGCCTGACGCTATTGTTGATGCGCTGCAAGAAAGTAGAGTCTTCGTAAGCATTTTTACGCCGGGTTATTTCCAGAGTGAATTATGTGGGCAGGAATGGCGGGTCTTCGAGTCCAGACTGAAAGACGCCGCATCCACAGAGATTTCAACAGGGCGCACCGATGCCCCACTACCTCCGTTAATCTTACCCGTCCTTTGGTCTGCTCCTGCAACATTACCCAGACCGCTTCCTGAACCCGCCGCGAACATTCATGCTTCGAGGGAAGAATACGGAGGAGCTTATCTGGAAGTAGGTCTGCGTGAGTTAATGAGAAGAGGGGAGTCGCAAGAATACGATTCGTACGCGAACTTTTTACTTTCCTTTGCGCAGCGGCTCGTTGATGTTGCGAAGAGGTACAAGATTCCGGCTCTGCCCACGCGCCCCATCCTTGAAAACGTCGGGAGCGCTTTTCATCAAGCCGGTGCGCCGGACACGGACAAGCCGGAGGCAGTGATTGCACAGCAGCGACGCTACGTGCTTGTACCTGGAACCGGCACAGACGACTTGCCGGAGAATGCTCGTAAAGTCAGCGTGGAAGTCGGCAAGGCTCTCGCCCGCAATGGATATGGACTGGTCGGCGGCGGAGGGTCGGGCGTTGATTACGTCGTCTCCGAAGCCTTCGCAACCGAATTAAGCGCGACCGACAGGTCGTTATCAGACTACCTGATACAGGTCGTTGCTGCGGGCACTCGGCCACAGTTTTCGGGCGGGCGGGTGATTCACGTTCAGCAAGGCCAAGCCGAACTTAGCGATGTATTCAAACAGATTGACGCGGTGATTCTCATCGGCGGTCAGGGCGGCACTTACAACGTCTATAAATATGTAATCGAAGCACAAAAGCCGGTCTTCCCTGTTGCCGGTACGGGCACGGATGCGCTCGCGGTGTTTAACGAAATAATCGAAGGGTGGGAGACAGCGCCGCTTGAAGGCGTTGAGTTAGAGAGATTTCAGGAGCTAGCGCAGAACGTGGAGACTGACCTTGATGTGCAGAAGGTCATAGGGGTGCTGCTTGAGTTGCTTGACGGATTGTGGGCCGATGCCCGCCCGACCATGAGCGAGGCAGATGCCCTCGCGCGTCTGGTCTTTGTCAGAGGCAATCTGCTCGAACAGCCGGTTGATGCACTGATTCATGCCGTCGGCACAAACCCGCGAAGCGGCGGCCTCGTCGGGCAGGAGTTGCTTGAAATTTTCGGTCAGGATTTTTATAGCGGCGCGGATTTTGAAAGAACACTCCGTACGGGTGAGACGCTTGTCAGCAAGGTCGCTGACAGGCTACCGGCCAGCTACATTATCCATACCTGTTCAGAGGTCACGACTAATGTTCACACGGTCGCCAGCATTGTTCAGGCGGCCACGGGCGCGCTCGCAGAGGCGGAGCGTCTGCACGTGCAAACGATTGCCTTCCCCTCGATAGGGACGGGCGTAGCAGGCTTGGAAGTATCAAGCATCGCGCGGAGAGTGCTTGAGGCCGTCGTAGAGCACATGCAGCGTGGAAGCGTGTTGGAGAAGGTCGTCTTCGCCTTCAACAATAACGAAGCCTATAGAGCCTATCTTGATGCTTATCGGAAGATGGGCGGCGTTGGTGTGAGCGCGCTGCTTCCTCGTCTCACAGTCTCTTCTCGTCGCGCTCTGGGATACGCCGAAGCCTTGCGCCAACATGTGGGCCATCACCGCATCAATACTCGAATATTGCTCTGGGGGCTATATCAGAAACGCGACGGAGCGGCCAGAGCGTTGCTGACGGCCATTTCGAGCGCCGCAGAAATTGAGGAGGCGCTACAAGAGTGGATAGGCGCTGATAATCCGCTGACCGGCATTGAGCCTGTCCCCGATTCGGCGTTGGCCCACGTAAACTTGAGTTCGCATTGCCAGCGAGCCTTCGTTAATGCTTTAGAGTTGGGGGGCGATGCCGAGGTCGTACGAGAACGACAGGTTCTGGGAGGACTGCTCGGAGTTTCAAACTGCCGTGCGACGCGCTGGATAGAACAAATATCCGGCCTCAATGCCGAACAGCTATGGGAGATTGTGGCTGTCCGTAATGAAGATGAAGGCCAGCCGATTGCACCTCAGGTCAGAAGCCTGCTCGCCAAACAAGCTCAGGTCGCAACGCAGCTCTGGCGCTTAAAATTGAGCGAGCCGCAGGCGGACGGGCAGAACGCGGCAGAGCTTAGAGTCGGGGAAAGACAGACGCACAGGCTGGAGCTTCTGCCCGCCCTGCCAACCGATGACGAAGAGGAACGCAGCCGGATGCTTCGCATACCCGCGAATACTCTGGAATTAACCGGCTACATCAAAGCCCACGGTTTTCATCTGCACGGCGATAGTATCTTTACTATTCCTGTGACGGACGGCAGGCCCACGCAGCGCAGCATCAACTTCGAGTTGACGCCGCTTATGAGCGGGCTGCGGACTGTGCAGGTCGAAGTCTATCCGGGCGGGCGGATTCAGGACTTGCGCCCTTCCGTCGTTAGCCACAACCTACGCGTAGCATCCCCTGTTGCTCTGCCCGATATTAAAGAGTTGATTGACCGGCGCAGGATTCCCAACCCGCAGCCGGATGTCATGCTTTATGTTGCGCTCGAAGAGTTGCCGGACGGACAACAGACGAGAATCTACTTGACCTGTCCCATGCTCAATCTGGACCGCGAGCCGCTCGAACCATTGATGCTCGACGCACGCGCTCTTGCCGAGCTACGTCGAATGGCGGTTCAGACGGCCGCCGGTGCGACGCATCTCTCTCCGCAGGATGTGCTGGCGGCGATGCGCGGCTTCGGGGCCATGCTGTTTGAAAAGATAATGCCCGCATCGCTGCAAGAGTATTACCTCAACATCTCGCAGTTGGCCGCAGAGAGCGCTACGCGTTGGTCCTGGCTGATTATCTCGGACGAGAATGCAATCCTGCCCTGGGAGTTAGTCTGCTACTACGGTGTCGAGACGGAGACAGGGAAAATCTGGCACGACGATTTTCTGGCGGACAGGTTCTTCGTCGCACACTGGGTCGGGCAGCGCGGGCTGCGTCTTGTCAGCGAAGCGCCCGTGGGCAAGTTAGACCTCATTCATTATGCTCAAAGCCCCGGCGAGCTGCCGCAATGGCTCGCGGCTCTGGGCGGCGAGGAATATGCGCAGGCCGAAGAAAAAGCAGGCAACATCTCGCTGCTGCAACCCGGCTCCTATTTTTACGGGCTGCACCTGCTGCGCTACACGGAGCAACGACGGTATGACAGGATTGTCGCAGCCAATCTTGACGCGGAGACAGAGCAAGAGACGGAACTTAACGAGGGTGAAGACATAACTCATGAACAGCGTCTCGATTTGACCTTGCGCCGCCCGACCGTCGGCTTGAGCTTCGTTAACACATCGCCGCCGGGGAGAGTCGCCCCGCTCAGCCAGTGTGACACGTGTCTGGAGTCTAACTGGATGATACCGCTGATGCACGCCGGAGCGAGCGCCTTGATAGGAACGCGGTGGCCTGTTTCTCAGGAATCAGACCTGAGCTTCGTGCGCCAGTTTTATCAGGCGATGCGCGGCGGAGAATCGCTCGGAGCAGCCGTCTGGTTTGCGCGCCAGCAAGTGCGCGCGGCCTTTCCGCATCGCCCCGATTGGCTGGCCTACACTTATTTCGGGCATCCTCAATGCGAACCCTATCCTGTGCGACCCGCTCAGGGATTCACGCTCTTCGAGGCCATAGACCAACCCGACGACGTTCCCTTTCTCGCAGGCGGCACTTATCATTTCCGCGCCAGCTATCGAACGGAGGCCCCTGCTTGGTACAATGGCCGCTTGCGTACACAGGAAGGGCCGCTGCAAAGCGATGATGTCTCCGTCGTCGTCATGCCTCTGAGCGGCGTTATGCCTGAAACTTACAAGCTCAACCCCGTTCCGCAGAGCGACGACCTGCAATGCACAGTCTCGCTCACCATGCCGGACACCAAAACTAACTTGCCGGTGATGGTTCGATTCCAGAAAGGAAGCGAGGAGCTTCGTACCATTACGCTGAATCTGCAAGTCGAGGAGGGGCTGGCAAGATGAGTGGTCATAAAGCCGGCGGCTACGTGGAAATGCAGGATGAGGAGAGGCGCGAAAGAAAGTCTCTCTATATTATTCTGCAACCACACCCCGGCCCGGTCTTAATCCTTACCAAAGCTGGTCACGTCCCGGTTCTGGGCGGGCTTGGCTTCCAGCACGACAGCGCGGATGCTCTCAATGCCAAGCGTGGATTTGCTGCGGAGCTCTATGAAGTCAGCAAGATTCTCGACGAAAAAATAATTAACGATCCTCCTGATTTGGATGATCTGTCGGCCGCCGACTACGAGCAAACTCTGGACGAGGTTCTCACGCTAACAGAAGGACAGAGCTTGCTGGCGCTCGATAGTTTGCGCGAGTTGGGCAGGGGGCTTCGAGACAAACTTGACAAGGGACTGGTAACAGAACTCAAGCGGCACGGATTTCCGCAGGACGATCGCTCAAAGGAACCGGCTCTTACTTTCGCCAATGACAAGCAAGCGCCCGTTCTCTGGGAGATGATGTACGAAGAAGAGCAGCCCGGCGAAGACGTAGACTGGCAACATTTCTGGGGCTTCAGAATTCCAATCACACACTGGGAGGCCACCACGCGTCCCGATAAAATCCTGCTCAAGAAAGGTCTCTTCTCCGGCATTGACCAGACGCTCGATTTTGCAAACAGCGAAGTGACGTTTCTGGCCCAGCAATTGAAAGCCGGACTACAACACAGAAGCCTGTCCGACGCGTTTAGAGAGCAGGTCAACAAAGAATTATGCAAGCAGATGCAGGACAACGCGCAGGTCGAAGCATGGTTTGCCTCTCAGGACGCCGGATCATGGCTCAACTGTTTTCTTCTTCAAGTGTTGATTCAGGGAATCAACGAAGCTGCTCTGGCCGAGCACAAGACACGCAGGTGGAAGGAACAGACCATCCGTTCTATTTTTAACGACCCGCATTTTGCTTACGAGTTAATTCATTTCGCCTGCCACTGCGAACCGAGCGACATCAGCGAGCTTCTGACGAAACTGAGTATTAATATCGCGGGCGAAGAAATATCGCTTAACGTTGCCTCGATGGCAAACGACCGTGAGTGGGGGCCGGAAGACCCCGGCCCGCTCGTCTTCCTCAATGCGTGCGGAACAGGTGCGCAGGGAGACACGACAGAGCCTCCGGGCTTTCCTGAAAACTGGATTAAGCATCGCGGGGCGCTCGCCGTCATAGCCACCTTGTGCCCTGTCCCTGACCTGTTTGCGCATGCCTTCGCGCTCAAGTTTTACAGCATCCTGTTCAGGGCTGCCACAGACCCTCAAGCGCCCGTGCGTCATCGTTATCTCGGTGAAGCGCTGATGGAAACTCGCCGTCACTTTATGGAGAAGTGTAAAAACCCGCTTGGCCTTGCCTACGTGCTCTATGCCGTGAAGGACGCGTATATCGAGAACCCGGTTAATTAAATACATGACGACGACTGAACAAATTGATGTCTGCCTGACGGAATCCCTACAGGTGTACGAAGAGATACGCGAGATGTTGAAGGAATGGGAGACATTGCAGGGGGCTGAGCAGGCGCGTGCAGAGTATGAGCGACAGACTTCCATGTTCGACAAGGAATTGACCGAGCTGGAACAGCAGAAGAGCGCACTCGAAGCCAACAAGCGCCGTCTTCAAATGGAAGAGGAAGGCGGAACAAGACCGTTCCGCCCGCCGATTATGCCTGCGAGGCTGAGACCTGTTCCGCCTCCGCCAGTGGCTCCACAGCAGCGAACGCCGCCGCCCAAATCCAACCAGAATGCGATTCAGGAGGCCAGACGTGAGTTAAAGAAACTGGTTAGTCGCTGGGGGCGCACGTGGCGTTTGAGCTACGACGTGCGTGGGTCTATCAATAGTATTGCCGACGACCTGCATCGTCCTCTTGGCGAGGCGCTGATAATGCTCGATTGGGACGCCTTCAGGAATCGCACCAGTAGCAGCGAGAGCGAGACACAGCACCTTGAGCGTCTACAGGGATGGAGCGCGGCGCTCGTAGAGTATCGCGAACACCTGCGGGGTGAGACAGATATGCTCCGAACGAAGTATCGCCGTGTGCTTCCCCTTCTGGATTTGTGGCTGGGGCGGCAGACCCAAGAGGGGCACAAGA
Source organism: Pyrinomonadaceae bacterium (assembly GCA_036382855.1). Classification (GTDB taxonomy): domain Bacteria; phylum Acidobacteriota; class Blastocatellia; order Pyrinomonadales; family Pyrinomonadaceae; genus DASVTR01. The sequence goes on from DASVPO010000021.1 coordinate 12,343, forward strand.
GGTGGGAGCAGCGCATCGCGGAAACGTGTGCCGTCAAGCAGGAGGAGATTAACAGGCTGAGGGGTGATATTACTAAACTCACGCAGGAGATTGACGATATAAAGAGCCGCTTCCGCAGGCCGTCAGGTCAGCCTATATGAGCAGCAACCGTATAGCCAGATGGGACGAAAACCTTGAGCGCGACCACATTGCTCCCTACGTGGACAAGCAAGTGCTCGAACCCGAGTCCATCTATCCCGGGTGGGCCAACCTGACCTCACAGCGCTCGGTTCGTGAAATAGCTATTGCCCCGAAATCGCGTCAGATGTGGATAGCCACATGGGGCGGAGTGTTGTCATGGCGACAGCGCGAAGAGTCAACCTATTACCGTTACGCAAGCGAGCAGGGATTGGCAGGCAATACAGTCTCCTGCATCTGCCTGGACGAGGCCGAAACACCCTGGGCGGGCCACGAAGAAGGCGGCTTGTCTTACTTTGACGGGCAGCGCTGGCAGGTTTATGCACACCTGCAAGCGGAGTCAATCAGGGTCGTCTGTAATGCCGGTACTGCCGGCGGTATCTGGGCTGCCACGGCCGGCGCGGTCTATCACATAACTGATTATGAATCCGCGCCTCTCCCTGTTGCCGTCAATGAAGAAGGCGCGGCAAACGCCCTCGCTCTGTTGGCCGACGGAGATGCCTTACTGCTTGGCAACGGTTGCGGTTTATTCCGGCTGCGGCACGGCGAGCAGCCCGTGCGCCTGTCTGCGGAAACCATCCACTCCTGCGTCGCTCTCTCTCGCGACGCGCAGGGCAAAATATGGCTCGGCACGCCCGGAGCAGTCTATCTGCTGGAAGACGGAGAGCAAGCGAGTCCGGCTCTTTACGACGGGAGCGCCGGACGCGTGCTGCGCATCGCGGCAGGACAAGCAAAGGCTTGGGTACTGACGGACTCGGCTATCTGCCGTGTGACGGAAGACGGGTGGCAGCCGGTACCTTTTGACGTAAATCAACAGCCGCCGGTAGCGATTGCCGCCAGCCTGAGCGACAACTACCTGTGGGTTGGAACAGACCGAATACTGTCTGGTCTCTACTACGATGACGGCGCACAGCACCGTTGGGATCACGACTTGCTGCCCCTTCATGCCGAAGATAAGTTGAGCAATCTATGTCGTTGCATCTCCGCCTCAGGCAACAATGGGCCAACATGGATTGGAACGGCCGGAGGCTTAGTCGCCTGCGAGACGGCTGAAAACTGGACGATTGACGCTGACGCCGGAGACGTGCGCGCTCTCTGCGTCTCACGCCTTGGCCCTCATGCGGAGCAACGAGAGACGCTCTGGATGCTGGCGTGGCCGAAAGGAATCAGCCCGCTCCATGCTTCCGACCAGCCAGCGGGCATACCTGTTACGCTCGCCGCGGGGCAGGACGGCTACGCTTATGCTCTGACCAGCAGCGGCTTGTACCGTCTCGGCTGTCCGGCGATGCTGATAACTGACGACGTTCCCGTCTCCGCACATTGCCTTGCGCAAACGCCTGACGGCGTCTGGTGGGTTGGCACAACGGGCGGCATCTACCAGTTCGGCATAGGTGGTTGGAGACTGGCAAACGAGCGGCCGGGGCCGATGCTGGAAGAGGTTCGTACCATCGCCGTCATCAATGCCTCGCTCTGGGTTGTGACAGAAGCCGGCCTCTGGCTGCGAAGGGGTGGTCGCTGGGAATCTCACACGCTACAGATTAATGGGCACGTGCGTGCGCTCGCACGCGCGGGCGACGCAGGGAAACTGTGGGTGGCGCATGACGACGGAGTGCTGCTTTATAATCCCGCGACGCGTGTCGTGGACAAGGAATACACACCAGCACGCAATGGCTTAGCAAGCCGTCGTGTCACAGCAATGATAGAAAGTAGAGGCATCCTTTGGATCGCAACTCAGGCGGGCATATCCATTCTAAAGCTGGATGATTAAGGAGAAGACTTGCAATGAGCGAGGCCGAAGAGGACTTACTGAAAGATAAATTAATCATCGGGATTGATCTGGGTACGACCAAGTCTGGAGTCTCCGTCTGGGATGAAAAACTCGGACGAGTTGTTATGCTGCCGGATGAACAGGGACGCGAACTGACACCATCAGTCGTCGGATGGAATCGGGCAGAGCAGCGTTGGAGCGTGGGCCACGACGCACTGACGTTACTGGAAGAGCATCCCGGCGATGCAGTCTATTCCATCAAGCGTTACATAGGCCGCTGGTTCAACGACCCTGAAGTCATCAAAGGCTATCGCAAGATGGCTTACAACCTTCGGTCGGGCGGCAACATGGACCAGTTGCTTGACATTGTCGTTGATTTCGGCACAAGCGATACTTCTCCGCCGCCTCAGACCGCGCCGGAGATTTCCTCAAAAATCTTATCCAAACTGCGCGGCGACGCGGCACGCGCGTTGAATCTTCCTTTGAGCGATGTGAAGTATGCCGTCATTACAGTGCCCGCATATTTCAACGTGCTTCAGCGGCGTGCCACAATTCTTGCCGGGCAGATGGCCGGTCTCGAAGTAGTGGATATACTAAACGAGCCGACGGCCGCGGCCCTCTCCTACAAATCCGTGCTCGACGAAAGAGAAAAACGCATCCTTGTCTATGACCTCGGCGGCGGGACGTTTGACATCTCACTGCTTGAAGCGCGGAGCGATGCTGTCGGCTACCAATTCTTTACACTCATCGTTGACGGCGATACGCGTCTCGGCGGAGATGATATAGATGCGAGAGTGGTCGAGTGGCTCAAGAGCCAGATACAGGAACGTTATCATCGAACCGTCCGCCCGGACGACGCCGTCACGAACGCAAAACTCAGGATGGCAGCAGAGCATGCCAAAGTCGAACTCAGCCGGAAAGATTCCACAACCATTAACCTGCCGAACCTCGATTTGGGCAGCCGCAGCCCGTTTGACGCTCAGATAGAATTAACAGCGGACCATTTAAAGGAGTGTGCGGGAGAAGTCATCGCGCGCGCCAGAGAGATTACGGAGCGCGCCGTACGGCAGATTGCCGAGCTGGAATGGGAGCAGCTTGACGAAGTGCTCCTCGTCGGCGGTCAAACCCTCATGCCCGCTATCCAGAAGGACATTGAGGAGCTAACGGGGTCGAAACCTCATGCCAGCGAGAAACCGCAACACGCTATCGCGCTGGGCGCGGGTGAGTATGCTCATATCCTCAGCCTTGGCGAAGACAGGTTTCACGAAAATACGCTCAGCAACGTGATTGCTCTTCCGCTCGGCATTCGCGAGAACGTTAACGATTTCGTTCCGCTAATTGACGCCAACGTCACCGTCCCCAGCAAAGGCCGCTCCTACTACGCGACCAACCCCGAAGATAACCAGACATCAATCCGCGTCGAAGTGCTGCAAGGCCCGCGCGGCGCGACCAAGGCCGAACAATGTGTGCCGCTCGGCTTTCTGGACATGGATGTGCTGCCCAGACCCGCGCGAACACATAAATTTGAGATTGTGCTTGATGTGCGTTCTGACGGCACGATGAAAGTCATCATCACAGACAAGCACACGAATCAAACGCAGACCAAAGACATCATCGAAACAAAGCTGGTCCAGTTCGGCCAGAAGCAAACGCAAAAGGAGAACCAGTGATGGCAGAGCAGAGCGAGATGCAGCTAACCGTAGTCACTATGGCAGAGCCTGCAAAATCCACCATGCGCGGGGCTAAAGAAGAAGCCCGTAAACTGATAGAAGAAGGTATCCCCCTGGATAAGCTTCAAAGAGGCTTCACAAGTTTTATGGAGTGCCTGCGGCGGATTGTCAAAGGAGGCGAAGAAACAGAGGTCGGAGACTTCATGCTGAACGAGATTACGTTTAGCGCAGAGATAGGCGCGGACGGCCAGTTTAAGCTGCTCGGTACGGGCGTAGGCGTAACGGCCAGCAGCGGCGTCAGTTTCAAGCTCTGCCGCAAGCCGCCTTCCCCAAAGTGAGCCCGCCTGTATACGGCAAGAGCGCCTCCCGGCAGCGAACGCCGTAAGAGAGAATTTGAGACGCCAGAAAATTTTTCTTGACAGGCGGCAGAGGGCAGGCGTATATATGCGAGTTCGCGCTGAGGAAGGAAAAGGAAGTGCGAAGAGGACGTAAAAGGATTTGATGCTGATGAACAGGACAAACAGAATTGCGATGCAAGACGATGCGACGGCGCGCCTTTGGCAGCCGTGTGCCGGTCTGGTGGTCGCGGCGGGTTGGCCGAGTTCATTGCAACTACTCGGACTTAACGGCGGCGGACAACTGCAAAGGCGTACAGAATCGCTGGCAGTCTTGTCGGTTAAAAGTGGTCGCCACCTGAAAATTTGATTTAGCGGGAGCGAGGACGCGTTCCCGCTCCCGGAAATCAGGAATTAAGTTTCAGTTCTGGATTGAAGCGGAGCGGGCTTCCGAGCTTCCCGAGAGGGAAGATTGGTAAGCCCGCTTTTTTGTTGTTTGACAACTGAAGTACCTTGTCATTGAAAGGTGTTCAGTAAAAAAACGAGAGGGCAGCAGATGCCTTCTTAAGGGGTTTGCGGACTCGCTCAGGACTTTGGCGAGACCCTTGAGTCCGTAAACCCCTGCAAGCAGAAGTGTGCGCCGGAGGTGTGTCTAAACACCGCAAGGCGTACGTGCAATCCGTCTGCCCTCTTGTTTTTCACTATACCAAATTTTCGCACGGGCGGCAGAGCGGCGCTCGCGTCCGTCTTGTGAATCAGTCTTCGGAAGCGCCGCACTACGTCACAGTTTGTTTCAATCCAAAAAATCAACGGAGGTCATGTCATGTCGAGCAAAGACGAACATCAACAATCGCTCTTCTTATTCCGCAGTTCACATCGGACTGCGTTCAAGGCGCGCTTGCGCGGTTAAGCTAGAGAGAATCATCAAGCCCTTTCTTGCTGTGCCAAACGAGACTCGCGCCATCCCAAACAATCGCTCGCCCGAAACGAGCGTAGAAAGAGATGTATGGACACCAACTTATTGCAGAAGCACTTCGGTCGCATGGGGGCGCGTGTCAGTCTGAGGAGCGTCGAGGCCAACGGGTTCAGGCGCATCGCCGCCGGCATTGACATCCGTCAGGACGCAGACGGCGAATACTTCGATATTCGTCTGCCATTGAACGCGACCGTCTCTTATGAGGTTGTTGACGTTGACGAGCGGCTGCGGCATCTGCTGCTGCTGGCGCGTGAAGGCAACAGCAAGAACAAGTTTCTCTGCGGACACGACGAGCGCCACTGGTTCGTCTGTGCCGTGCCGGGAAACGGCATTGCGCGCGTGCGCGATGCGATGGAAGTCTTGCAGCCGACGGAGGTTCGTCTGGCTGTCGGAAGTCGAGTGAAGCACAAGAAGGATCGGCTCAAACGACGCAACGCGGCGTTTGTGCGTCAGGGCGAATGGTTCTTTCTTCCCGCACCCGGTTTGGAGGCCGCTCCGAAGTGGGTACTCAAGAACGAGCCTCTCAGTCGCGGCAACGGAAGCAAACCGCACATGTGCCAGTTTGTCTATCGCACAGGTGGAGAGTCTGTCATGGTCTGCAACCGTTTCCCGACGGGCGTCTCGCAGGTTGAGTATGCGAATCTTATCAACGCCAATCCGAATGCACGCAGTTGGAACTGGCGCGCGATGGTTCGCAATGCTCTCGTGTTCGCGCGTGGCACAGTCCGCCACCCGGACCACAAGACCATCCTGCTCAACGGCTGGCATAGAGTCTTGATGAACACCGAAGCGGAAGCTCCGGGCGCGCGTCAAGTCGTCTTCCTTGATTAAACCCACCGGCTGCAACGGGCGTCGGGCGCGTCCCTTGCGCTCGTTGCAGTCACGTTTTCTGAGCCTTTCAGTTTTACAAGGTACTTCAGTTGTTGATGTGAAACGCTCTGTGGTCGCCCATCACGCAGGAGGGTGATTTCACTGAGAAGGCAAGGTGTAGTTATGGCAAATAAGAATCTCTTCAAGTCAATCGTCGGCAAGCTTCTGCCTGCGACGGATGCAATCAACGAGGAGCGCGCAACGGCCTACGCGCTTGAGCCTAAGCATGCTCTGGCGCAGTATGCGGCGACGGGTTGCATGAACCACACGTTCTACGCGAGCGCCGAGGAGCAGCTTGCAAAGGTGCTTGAGCTGTGTGAGCAGGTCGAGCCGGAGTTTATCGCGAAGGCGGCTCTCTTCTGCCGCGAGCGCGGCTTTATGAAGGATATGCCCGCGCTCCTTTGCGCTGTGCTCTCTGTGCGCGACCGTGCGCTTCTGGCGCAGGTGTTTCCGCGTGTGATTGATAACGGCAAGATGCTGCGCAACTTCGTGCAGATTATGCGCTCGGGCGCTGTCGGTCGTAAGTCTCTGGGCACGGCTCCGAAGCGTCTCGTGCGTGAATGGTTTGAGGCACGGGAGGCGGAGGCCATCTTTACGGCGTCGGTGGGCCAGAGTCCATCCTTAGCAGACATTCTGAAGATGGTCCACCCGAAGCCGGCGGCGACGGAGCGTGAAGCGTTGTACGGCTACCTGATAGGCAAGCCGCATAACGCAGAAGCTTTGCCGCAGGTAATCCGCGACTTCGAGACGTTCAAGGCGAGCGCTCTGGCGGGCGGCGTGGCAAGCGTCACGGCGGACGTTCCGCGCGTGCCGTTCCAGATGTTGACCGCGCTGAACCTCAGCCAGGGCGAGTGGGCGCAGGTAGCACGCACGGCTTCGTGGACGACGACGCGCATGAATTTGAACACGTTCGTGCGTCATAAAGTCTTCGAGGTGGCGGGCATGACGGAGCTTATCGCAGAACGTCTGCGCGACCCGAAGCTCGTGCGACGCGCGCGCGTCTTCCCGTACCAGTTGATGGCAACGTTCATGGCGGCAAGCAAGGGTGTGCCCGAACTCGTGCGAGAGGCATTGCAGGATGCGATGGAGATTGCCATCGAAAATGTGCCGGAACTGAGCGGTAAGATCTATGTCCTGCCGGATGTCTCAGGCTCTATGCACTCGCCTGTGACGGGTTATCGCAAGGGTTCTACTTCGGTCGTGCGCTGTCTTGATGTCGCGGCGCTGGTCGCGGCCACGGTGTTGCGTAAGAACACGCGTACGGAAGTCATTCCGTTTGAGTCGGAGGCGATTGAGATGTGCCTCAACACGCGTGATAGCGTGATGACGAACGCGGAGAAACTGGCGAAGCTGCCTGCGGGCGGCACGAATTGCAGCGCGCCGCTTCAGCTTTTGAACAAGCGACGCGCGAAGGGCGACCTCGTCATCTACGTTTCGGATAACGAGTCGTGGATTGACTCGCCCATTTACGGCCGCTTCGGCGGAGGCCCAACGCAGACGCTTCGCGAGTGGGCCCAGTTTAAGGAACGCAGCCCGCAGGCGCGTATGGTCTGCATTGACGTTCAGCCTTATGCGACGACGCAGGCAAAGGAGCGTGAGGACATTCTCAACATCGGTGGCTTCTCCGATGCTGTCTTTAGTCTGATGGCCGAGTTTGCCGCAGGCCGCTTAAGCGACCGCCATTGGGTCGGCGTCATTGAAGCCATGACGCTTTAACTTAACTTGCGAGCGGAGCCGAATGCTCGTCGGGATTACATCCACCCTAGGAAGGTTGACACCGTATCTCGATAAATCTTGTCGGCTCCGCTTGTCGGTAACTTTCGCTGATGGCGAATGCTGGTTGGGAATACATGGATTCAGTTGGTTCGACTCCAACCTCGCCCTTGAAAAATTCACGGGCGAGAATTCTCACCGCTTCTTGTCGCCATCTTCATTTTTAAGATTCGTCTAACGAGCGGCGAATGCCGGTGGAACTACATGCCTTTGAAGCACGAGGTTCCGGGTTCGAGTCCCGGCGACTCCAGCACTTTTAAGGGGTCGTAGCTCAACGGTAGAGCGCGTAAAGTTTCGCCAAAACTTGTCGCCGCTCAATTTTATGAGACAATTTACGCGATGTAGGCTTTATCGCGCAGAAGAAGCCCGACTGAACAAGATGAGAGGGATGCAGAATGGACGCCGCTTTAATCGCAAGCCGTGCTTAACGAACTCATACAGCCGGACTCGTAACCAGAAAGCCTCTTGTCATTGAAGTTGATTGCTCGCCGGAGGGAAAATTATGAGTATATTTTGTCTGGTTAATGGCTCGACCCAAAACCCGCTCTGTTGGAAACTATTAGTGCCGGAGCTTGAAAAGCATGGTCATCAGATAATCACGCCGAGTCTGCCTGTTGATGAGCCTGCCGCCAGCGGCACAAGATACGCAGAAGTTATCGCTCAAGCCCTCGAAGATGCGAGCGATGATGTAGTGCTGGTCGGTCATTCCGCGAGCGGCATGTTTATCCCGCTCGTGCCGTCGCTGCGCCCGGTTCGTCGCCTCGTTTATCTTGCCGCCTTAATCCCGAAGCCGGGGGCCAGCATCAGGAATCAACTCGCTGACGAGCCGGACATGCTCAACCCCGAATGGGTGGCGACGTGCAGGGCCGGCAACGACCCTTCAACGAATGATGAGGTAGCAATCGAATTTCTCTTCCATGATTGTCAGCCTGAAGCTATAAATCTGGGGCTGGCGACCAGAATGAGGATGTATGCTGAAGGAGCGATGGCAGAGGTTTTCCCGCTCGAAGCTCTACCCGCAGTTTCGTCTTCTTACATCGTGTGCTCCGAAGACCGCACCATATCGCCGGATTGGTCGCGCCGCACCGCGCGCGAACGACTCGGTGTTGAAGCCATAGAGCTTCCCGGCGGGCATTGCCCTTACCTGTCGAGACCCTTGCAGCTTGCAGATGTTCTGCTCAGGGTGCTTGATTGATAAAGGTTTGATTGGCCGCGCGTCTGTTGGCGTAAGCTGCCTGCTATTCACCTGACTGCTTGCCTCTCGTTTGATAAACCTCAAAAGTTTGAACCGGCCATTATCAAACTTATAAAAACGCGCCCCTGCTTCCTCATCCGTGTCAACCCTGAATCCCGAAAAGATTATCAGCCTACTGCTTAACCTGAACGCGACGGGATTGAACTCCCCGCCCGCTTCATAATCGTGGCCGACGGGAAAAGGAAACCAGTAAACGCGGCCGGTTCTGGCGTCTATGATAGCCCCGACATCACAACCCGTACCGCAACCCCACATCGTGACAATGTAATGCCCGGCGAAGTTCGGCCTTCCTGTCGCAGCGTTTCTCAACCTTGTCTTGAAAGTGCGCGCATCTTTGTCTAGAACGAGGGGAGCATTCTTTCCGCGATAAATGGTCTTGACGGGATAATCTTCAAACCGAGGGATTCTGCCTTGAGCCTTACAGGAATAATTATAGAAACAGACGAGGAGAGATAGAAGAACTACTCTGAAAGCTACTCTCACGGCTGAAAGATTCATCAATTAACTCCAACACAGGCAAGCATCCAACGCTCTAACTAACACGCTGCGCGACATAAGCGACAGCTTGCAATCTAAAGCTCAAGGTTGACGAAAGCCAAGCTAAAGCGTGCCCAGTTTACAGGAGTGTTGAGATGCTGCCGATTATTTCAAGCGTCGCGCTGGTCTACATTTTCCTTTCTGCTCCGGCGGCAATTCAACCGTCGGCGCATTTTCACGAACCGTTATAGGATACTCACCATTTTCTTCCATCCACGGCTGCTCGTCAAAATTATTCTTAAAATCGTGGTGCGCCTTCAACCATGCGACGGCTAGCTGCCAGCCTTTTTCAATCTGGCATTCGCTCGGCCGCGGCTTGAAAAACTGTATGTAATCCGCGGGATTACACTTCAATCCGTCCAGAGCGTGTGCGGCAAAGACATACTTCATCATTAAGATCGGATTTCTGCGAACGCCCCAGCCATAACCGTAGTGCAATCCCAGATTGCAAGTGCCTATCGCGTAGCCCAGCTCAGCGCTTCTTCTAAACCAGTAGACGGCCCTTCTTTGATTCGGCTTAACACCCTTAGCTTCCGAGTACATGATGCCGAGTTCGTTCTGAGCGCCGACGTGCCCTTCGTCAGCGAACGCAATAAGAGCATCGAGCGCACGCTTATTTCCCCGCTGCGCACTTTCGAGAATTGAATCATAAGCCTGCCCATCTCCCTGTCTTGCTTTTTCAAGAAGAGACTGTACGGAATCATTTTGTCCAAACGATGCGGTTGAAGCAGCAAACAAAATCATCGCAGCAAACAGACGGCCAAGTTGTCGCACTAACTTCATGGAGAACAACTCCGAATAGTATTTGAAATCCGAAGAGCGCAAACTAACATCAGCAAACAGCATTCCCGTCCGCATATTTAAAGAGTTATCTTCTGTCGTTTGTCTTGTGCCGGACAGCTTCAACAACCTCGCGTACGGCATCAATCACCGTTTCCGGGCGATCATGCTGTATGTGATGGCTGCTCTGTTCAACCATTATCAGCTTGCCCGCAGTTGACCTGCTTGCCAAATCCATTTGAAGTTGCTTGGCGACCGGGAAAAGCTCATGCTCGGATGTTGGCAGGAGCGCCACGAGTGGTCTGTCGCCTAAAGATTTCTTTGAATTGCGTGCCTGTCCCCAGCTTTCGTCAACCGCTGACCATTCGCGTCGAACCGTGTTCAGATACTTCGTACTCGTCGCGATGGTCCTGTAGGCTGAAGGGTACTTGGAATCAACGGCGAATATCGGGTTCGCAGAAAGAACAAGCCCTGCGAACAGCCTAGGGATGCCCAGGAAGGCTGTCAGCAATCCTAATCTTATGTAAAGCGGATTAAGATGACTGATAGAATAATTCTCATTCGCGGCATCCACCAACACAAGGCCAACGACCTCTTCTGGAAACTGGCTGGCGTACAAGCGCACGTTTAGTCCTCCGAAGGAGTGGCCCACCATGACGTACGGCGGCGCAATTCCGGCACGCTGAAGGAGCGCGTGCAGGTCGTTGACTATTTGTTGGCTGGTGCGGGCAGTCGGGGCAGCGTCGCTCCACCCCAAGCCGGCGCGGTCATACGAGCAGACGCGTGCAAACCGTGCAATCTGCGGCTGCACCAGGCTCCAACCGAGCGAGCACTCGCCTATGCCCGCATCCATGACAACTACCGGGCCAGCTTTCGCACCTTCAGTCCCCAAGCAATGTATGTGCAAACGATAGCCGCCTACGTCAACTAATCTCCCCGGCGGCGGATACTTTTTCTCGCTGACCTTGTCAGCAATAAACTGATAAACCGCACCAATGAAGGCCAGCGCCGGAATCAGACCGGCCAAGCCTATCAATAAATCAAGAAGGCGATTCCCCGTCATTCAAGGTAGCCCGTGAAGCTCCGCATCACTTTCCATATAACTTATGGCAACTACGATGTCTCCTCTTTTGCCCGCCTAAGTGAGAGCAGGGTATTGAAGAGAACCACGATGAAGAAGAGCTCCGTCATGTTTGCCAGCGTGTATAAAATTTCGTGTACGGCGTAACTGGCTTGATGTCGCCATAGCCTGTAGTAGTGATTGTATACATGGCGAAAGAGAGTGTTTATAAACAACGGGAGCGCGGCTCATCAGCGACGATGGACAGGCGCTGCTTGTCGTTCCTCTTTGCTCAGGCTCCGCGCTTCACTGTCTTCAAGAACGGCCGCGTCATCTTCGCCTACCGGGAGCGAGATGACGACGCGACTCCCAATCCGGCCAAGGGTTTCTTCAATCCAGATACGCCCGCCGTGCGCTTCGACAATCCCTCTGGCGATGGCGAGCCCCATTCCAGAGCCGGACGGTTGATGCCTGCCGGAGTCTCCGTCTCTCATCGCGCGGAAGAACTTGTCGAACACCCGCTCGCGCAGTTCCAAGGGGACGCCTGGGCCTTCGTCTTCAACGCTCAACTGAAACGTACGTTCATCCGTGCTTTGCGCCTCGACGTTGATGTTCGTGCCCAACGGCGAATACTTCGCAGCGTTGTCCACCAACGTGTAGACGACTTCGGCCACGGCCCTGTCGTCCACGCGCACGGGAGGCAGCCCGTCGTCAAGCCTGACCTGAATCTGATGGCCGCGCGTGAGCGGCGCAGCACGCTCCAAGGCCGCCGTGATAATCTCCTCGATTGAACCCCAACGCCGACGCAGGTGCATCTCCCCGGCCTCAATGCGTGCCAGTTCCATCAACCCTTCGATAAAGTGGTTCAGCCTATCGGTCTCCTCGTCAATGACTTCGAGCATCTCGCGCTGCCCCTCTTCATCGAGCGCGCCAGTCTCTTCCCCGTCGCCCTTTGAACGCGGGTCGTCGAGCAAGGTGGTGACTGACGCCTTGATTGATGTCAGCGGCGTGCGCAGGTCATGTGTGACGGCATCGAGCAAAGCAGACTTCAAACGCTCGCTCTGCTCCAAGGCTTTTGCCTGGCTCGCACGCTCGAACGCTTCCTGAAGCTCCGCATAGAGCCGCTCAATCTCGCGTCGCCCGCTCTCCGCCTCCTGCGCCTGCCGCTTCGCACGCGCCCAAAGTTGGCCCGCCGTAACGGCTGTGACGAGAAAGGCGAAGAGCGCGACCCAGTTGTCAGGTTCTTCAATGCTCAACCTTCCGACGGGAGGCAGATAGAAGAGGTTGAAACAGACAACACCGAGGAGCGACGCCAGAACGGCTGGACGTGCTCCCCATCCGGCGGCGACTAACAGCACGACGAGAAGTAAACCGAGCGCGACGGTCGTCGAGTTAATGTGTTCCCCGAAGAGCTTGAGCAAGCCTGTCATGGCTGCGATGCCGACCACCGCCAGGAGATAGCCCGTTCGCCTCTGCTCGTACAGTTTCATCCACACGCCAGCTATTGTATGACGGAAGCCAGCCGCTTAACAGACCTGATGGCCGTTCAAAGCGAGCGCGTCTCGCTTCCCTGCCTCCGTAGTCAGCTTTAGTCTTTAATGGAAGGAGCAATTAGTTCTGATTGGGGCGTCTTGGTCGAAAGCGATGCAGGCTCTCGAAACCGGCAGGCTGAGATTGAGCGGGCAGTAAAGAAAGGATGTGAGGTCTCTTCTCTAAGAGGTCAAGACAGTGCGCGCCCAACGCCAGCAGCGGAAGCGGCATGACGAAAGATACAGTCTCTAAAACATTCAGTAATGACCGGGGGCTGACCGGCGCGAGAAGCGCGACGATGGCCCACAGCAGCGCCCCCAAGACAATTGAGAGCGTGCCACCAATGAGTCCGAAGGCAGCACCGATGGCAGCACAGGCCCGCCGGTTCTTTTTGATGAGAAGGTAGATTCTCCGATAAAACCTCCCTCCAAGCTCATCTTCAGGCAAGATGTATATGCTGTTCGTCAACCTTCCTTTGTCTGTGCTCATGCGGGAAAGATTAACCTCTGGCACATAAGGATGGCGTAAAGGGTTTATAAAAAGTTTGTAAAGATGCGAGGATGAAGGAGAAGCTATTTATGAATCTGGATTGAAGCGATAGCCAACCCACGGTTCGGTGAGGATGTAGCGTGGCGACGAAGGGTTCGTTTCAATCTTTTTCCTCAGTTGACCGACGAAGACACGCAGATACTCACCCTGCTCTGTGTAGTTGCCACCCCAGACGGCCGCGAGCAATGTGTGATGCGTGAGCACCTTACCGGCGTGACGCAGGAAGTGGACCAGCAGGTCGTATTCTTTGGGCGTCAGGTGAACTTCCGAGCCTCGCACGAAGACTCTGCGAGATTCAAGGTCAACACGAAAATCACCGACCTCTAAGACCGCAGAAGATGTTTCACTGGCGACGGGCTTCAAGGCTCTGCGTAGTTGTGCGCGCACGCGCGCCAGCAATTCGTCCATGCCGAAGGGCTTGGTCACGTAATCGTCAGCGCCCGCGTCTAATGCCTCGACCTTCGTTTTCTCTTCGCCGCGAACGGAGAGCACGATGATGGGAAGTTGTGAAACCTCACGTAAGCGTTTGCAGAGTTCCAAGCCGTCCAGATTAGGCATCGCGAGGTCTGTCACAACGAGGTCAGGATGCCAGTCGCCGAAGGTCTCAAGGGCCGAGAGTCCGTCTGCTGCAACGCGCACGTCGTAGCCATGAGTCTTCAAGCCCGTGCGTAAGACGCGTGCTATCTGCGGCTCATCGTCAACGACGAGGATGCGCGGCTGCTGGTTCATCCGTTGGTTGTTTATCTTAAATCTCGACCTGCGAGCCTAGTTCGACCACCCTGTTCGGCGGTAGACAAAAATAAGCGGTCGCGCTCGACGCGTTACGCGACATCAATGCGAACAACTTTTCACGCCAGATCATCATGCCGGGCTGCTTGCCCGCCATCACCGTCTCACGGCCCAGAAAGTAGGTCGTGTTCATCGGATCGAAAACCGGGTTGGGCGGCTCCATACTTTCTAAAACAGTCGGGATGTCCGGGTCTTCCATAAATCCGTAGTTGATAATCATGCGGTAAAACTCGTGGCCCAGCGCCTCGACCTTCACGCGCTCTTCCGCCTCGACGTATGGCGCTTGTCTGGTCTTAACCGTCAACAGCACGACGCGCTCGTGCAAGACCTTATTGTGTTCCAGATTGTGCATGAGTGCGGGCGGTGTCCCCGCAGCCGTGCCGTTCATAAAGACGGCCGTCCCCGGCACACGCACAGGCGGGTTCTTAGAGATGTCGCGCAGGAAATCTTCAATCGGATGAGCGCGCGACAGCAAACGCGCGGCCAGAATACGACGCCCCTTCTTCCACGTCGTCATAAACAGGAAGATCATGGCCCCGACGACGAGCGGAAACCAACCGCCGTGCGGAATCTTGATGACGTTTGCGCCGAAGAAGGCAAGGTCAATGACCAGGAAAAAGCCTGAGAGCGCGAGCGTCAAAGGCAGACTCCACCTCCACTTTTCACGTTCGACGACGCCGAGCAGAATCGTTGTGATGACCATCGTCGCTGTAACGGCGACACCATAAGCCGCCGCCAGATTACTTGAAGAGCCGAAGCCGACGACAATCGCGATGCAGCCGAGCATCAAAGCCCAGTTGAGCGCAGGAATATAAATCTGTCCCATCTCTGTCGAAGACGTGTGCTCAATCTTCAGGCGCGGCATAAAGCCTAGTTGGATGGCCTGCATCGTGAGCGAATAAGCGCCGGAGATTAAAGCCTGCGAAGCGATGATTGCGGCACACGTCGCCAGTACGATGAGCGGGTACAGGGCCCACTCTGGCGCGAGCCTGTAAAAAGGATTCTCGGCGGCCGCCGGATTCTCGATTAACAATGCACCCTGCCCCAGATAATTGAGCAGGAGCGCCGGCAGCACGACGACGTACCAGACGATGCGGATCGGGCGTTTCCCGAAATGGCCCATGTCCGCGTAGAGCGCCTCGCCGCCCGTGACGACGAGAAAGACAGTGCCGAGCACAAGGAAACCGTGCCAGCCCTCGCGCAGGAAAAAGTTGACGCCGTGAATCGGATTGAAAGCGCCGACGACAGACGGATGCCGCATGACCTGCATAACGCCGAGCAGCGCGATGATGACGAACCACACGAGCATGATGGGCCCAAACAAGCGCCCGACTTTCGCCGTGCCCCGACTCTGTATGAGAAACAATCCGACGATAATAACAATCGTAATCGGCACAACGTAAGATGCGAAGAGCGGCGTCGCCACGTTCAAGCCTTCGATTGCGCCGAGAACGGAGATGGCTGGCGTAATGATGCCGTCGCCATAAAGGAGCGCTGCGCCGAAGATGCCGAGCACGATGAGCATCTTGCGCTCTGATTTGCTCACGATCTTAATCGGCGTCGCCAGCGCGGTCAGGGCAAGGATGCCGCCCTCACCCCGGTTATCTGCACGCAGGACGAAGATGCAATACTTAATCGAGATGATAAGAATCAACGCCCAGAAGATGAGCGAGATTACGCCGAAGATGTTGGCCGGGGTGGCTTCAATGGCGTGCGGGCCGTGGAAACACTCGCGCATAGCGTAGAGCGGACTGGTTCCTATGTCGCCGTAGACGATGCCGAGCGCGGTGAGCGAAAGCAGAGCCAGATAGCTGCCTCTTGGTTTGGTGGTATGCGGATGTCCGTGCTCATCTGTGATTGTCGTGTGAATGTCCGCCGTAGTCGTTCCTGCCATAGTTGTCCTAAGAGAAAAGAATAAGGTTACACCCGGAAACAGCTACCGTCCGGCCGCAGTAAAAAAGATGACGAAGATGCATGTCAACGGCTCTTCGAGCCGCGTTGCACGCATTTAGGCAGACCGATGCTGTTTCGAGGGTTAACATGAGCAGGCATAGGATGGCATAAAAGTTATAAAGATTTTGTAAAGATATATTTGCCGGAAGCTTGAATCTATGACGGATGGTTGACTTGTTTATGGAGCATCGGAGACGCCCTTTAGCGTCTCTAAATCATTCGACGCGATTGCTTTGCGGTGTCGTAGTGATTGAGCGCAACGCTATACTGGCCACGGGCGAAGTTAGTGGCAATTCTCGAATTCAATCTCACCAGCCAGCTTATGACCGCCGGCTTCGCAGGCCAATTTAGCTTTGCCTCTCACGTTGGTGATTGAATTAATCCGGCTCGATTGCGCCTCCATCGCCAGCGTGCCACACTGGCCGAGCCGGTCGCCTGTGGGGCTGTCGCCTTTGAAGAGGGCCGCCGTGCAAGTCCCGTCAGCATTCGCTAAGAGGCGTAGACGGCGGCCCGTCGTATCGCTAAGTTCGATGCCGGAAAAACCGAACGCTTGGCCGGAGCGGCATTGCTGAACGGAGAAGGACGAACCATCAACCTCCAGCGTTCCGCTCACCTTCGACTGGCAACCCAACAGGGCGAGCGCAGCCAGGCAGATAAAAACCGTAAGCTTCCTCATCATCATTCGACTCCTCATCGCAGTGGCGCAATCATGCTCCGACAGTATATGCCTGCTACTGCCGCACCAATTATAAACGATAGCAGCCCGGCGCTCGAATTGGTCCACCGCCGAGCATGAAGCATTCCGGCGAATCGGAGAGAATAAAGATGACAGCTAAGCTATCGAGCGGCCGGATTGAACGAGTTGTTAGGCGCGCTGCTGTTCGCCACGCGTGCGCGCCTGCTCAAGCGGCAGCAAAGCTAAGTCAGCCAGTCGGCCTACAATCCACCGGCCTTACGAATTTTCGTCCGTGCTGTTATCTATAATGTTTCTTTAACGATAATCTTGCCTCCCCAGCCTCCGGGGTCCACGGAAACAGACGAGGCGGTGCCTGCGGGAATTGTTTGCCCCCAGATGCTTACGGTGTGATTGCCCGCGGGTAAGTTTTCGAAGACCGCAAAGAGAGAAAGAAACTCGGAGGTGTTGCTCGTTAGTATTGACCCGAAGTTCTCGAAGGTCGGTATGTTGTTATCAACTCTCACCCGGAAGCGGACGCCGTTGCCGCTGGGGCTCATTGTACCGATCCTAAAACGGGAGTTGACATACACCTCTATCTTTGTGGTGTCGCTGTTCTTCGTGAACGAATGCGTTCCAGGGGTGGTACGGAGTCTGGTCCATGCTGAGGACACAGTGACAGAATCATGGTTGAGATTTCCAAACTGGAAATATCTGGACTGAGCGAAAGCTGTGACACTTAAGAACAGCATTGTTGCGACGACCGCGAAAAGCCGGGTGATACGTTTCATTGTAGTCTCCTGAGGTTAGTGTCTAAGGTGGAATCCGTTGTAAGGTCTGTGGGCTTTGCCGTAGAACCTTACCGCTTCCAACTTAGTTCTGCTTGACCCGCGCGAGCGGGCATCGAGGGCGACGGCATTACGGGAAGGCTGCATGGTCGCCCCAGGGGAATGACGCAAGGTGTATTGCTCTGCCCGCGTCAGAGAATAATGTCGCTGGCACATCCGTCTGGGCCAGGATGAAGACGCCGCTGATGTATGGCCCGCCCTGAGCATCAACAATCGCAAGCAACGTGCCAGCATTGAAAGAGGCTGCGAATGACGATGTTTTCGTAGTGAATTTAACGGAAAGCAGAAGGCGCGGGCTTGCTGGTTTCATCTAACCGCATCAAGGGTGTGAACATTTGTAGACAGTTTGAGCAATTCAAACTGTGTGTCGGCGCTGAAGTGTTTTAATAGTTCTCTATCTTTACTTAAACTTTCCATATCCTGTCGTTTCCTGCATTTACTCTTAATAGTGTATCATCCTCGTAATTTCTGACAACTATTTGATTAACAATCAAACTCGCTGACGAGGGGGAAACATACGATTATGAGCAGACGACCGGGCGGCGAACTCGCTTCACGTCCACTCCACTTTATCTGGATTGCCGACGCATCCGGCTCCATGCAGCAGGACGGCAAAATTCAGGCTTTGAACAACGCGATTCGCGAAGCCATCCCGCACATGAAAAAGGTCGCAGACGATAATCCGAACGCGCAGGTCCTGGTGCGTGCAGTCAAGTTTTCGGATGGCGCGCAGTGGCACATCTCGCAGCCGACGCCCGTCGCAGACTTCGCCTGGAACGACCTTCCGGCCGAAGGCGAAACCGACATGGGCAAGGCGCTCTCTCTTGTCGCCGAACAACTCAAGATGCCGCCGATGTCCGAGCGTGCTCTGCCGCCCGTGCTCGTGCTTATCTCCGACGGTCAGCCGACGGATGATTTCGACAAAGGCTTGAAAGACCTGCTCGACCAACCTTGGGGCAAGAAGGCCGTGCGCATCGCTATCTCTATCGGGCAGGATGCGGACGCCGACGTGCTGCAAAAATTCATTGGTCATCCTGAGATGAAGCCGCTCGCAGCCAATTCGCCCGAAGCGCTCGTCAAACACATCAAGTGGGCTTCGACCGCCGTGTTGAAATCTGCGTCGTCGCCTGCCGCCGGTGGTACGGATCACCCTGAGGCTTCACCCGCAGCAGCAGGCTCGCCCGTCGGAGTGCCCGCACCGGGCGCGGCCACGACCGATCCACAAGCTGGCTCCGCGACGAACACTGCTCCGGCTGCGGGCACTGCCGTGCCGACCGCGACCGATCCGGCTGACGATCAAAATACGATTGATGACGTTTGGTAAAGGATGGTCGCGTGACCGATATAACTGAAACTGCGCACGCGCCAACGGCCGACGCCACACCCGACGGGAATCAAGCGGAGGCGAAGTCAGCACACGCGGCGGAAGCTGCGGCGAGCAACTCTGCGCCGTCAAATGTCTCTCCGCCGCAGTCAGCAGAAGCCGTAACTGCGACGCGTGTTGAACTGCCTCCGCAATCCGCTCTCAACTCCGACGCGCTAACCGCTGCCCGCGCAGAAGCGGAGTGGCGCGTGATTGGCGAGACTGTTCCCGGCGCGTCGCACCTGCGCGCGGGCATCCCGAATCAAGATGCGATTCTGCACGTCAGGCAGTCGAGCGCGAGATTGCCTATCATCGTTTCTATCTCCGACGGTCACGGCAGCAACAAGTGTTTCCGCAGCGACCGTGGCGCGCGCTTCGCCGTGCGCGTCGGCGCTGATCTGCTCGACGAACTCATCCACGGTCGCCACGCCGCGCTCCCCGTTTCAGAGATAGAAAACAGGGTGCGCGAAAGTCTGACCGCAGAGTTTATCAAGCGCTGGCGCGCGGCAGTCGAGGCTGACTTGAAGCGCGAGCCATTCAGGGAAGAAGAGTTTGCGCGGATGATTGAGAAGGATGGCGAACGCGCGCGCACCCTTGTCGAAGCAAATCCGCATCTGGCCTACGGCGCAACCTCTCTCTCTTTCCTGCTCACACCGGCCTACGCTCTCTACCTGCAACTCGGCGATGGTGAAATGATCACCGTCTCCGAACAAGGCAAGATTGGGCTGCCCTTGCCTGACGATGCACGCCTGCTCGCTAATGAAACCACCTCGCTCTGTCTGGCTAAGGCGGCAGACGATTTTCGCGTTGCAGTGCATCCACATGGCGAAGGCGAATTGCCCGCGCTCGTTTTGATGACGACCGACGGCTACTACAATTCGTTTTCGACGACCGCAGGCTTTCATCAAGTCGGCAGCGACTTGATTCAGATGCTTCGCGAGGAAGACGGCTTCGACACGGTTAACCGTGGCGTCAAAGGCTGGCTCGAAGAAGCAACCGCAGCGGGCAGCGGCGACGATTGCACGCTCGCCATCATCTGCCGCATGGATGCTTTGAAAGCGACTTCACCGTCAAACGACAAGACCTCGACAGACGCATCCGCTGCTGCAACGACACAGGCCGCAGCACCGCAAACGTCGTCGCCACAAAGCGCTGCGCCGCCTGCCGCACCAACGCCCGCCGCTTCGCATGAACAATCTGCTACGCCAAAAACTGCTTGAAATCATCGGCCGTCACGGGCGCGAGATCATCAACGAACCAAGGCGTTGTGAAGGCTTGATGCGCGACTACTTTCCAGCCTCTCGCCGCGAAATCAGTGTGCTCACAGCCGCGCTCGAAGAACGCATTCCGGCTGAGTTGCTCGCCTCAGGCAAAAGCCTGACGCCGCGCAACACGCTGCTCGCCCGTCTCGCCGCACGCCTTCACAACGACGTGGCGATGGAAGCGAGCGCCGCACGCTGGGCCGTTCACACGTGGGCGCTCGCGCTCGGCATCATCACAAACGAAGAACTCAGCGCCCTTGAGCAGGCAGACGAACAAGCGGACAAGCAAGCAGAGCGCACGCAGCACCAGCAAGCCCAAACGTCGCAGCCTCAACCGCTGCGAGCGCCGCAATCTCAAGCCGCCACGCACACGTCGCCGCCCGCAAGTCCCGTTAGCTCCTCTTCTCCGTCTACCCGGAAATCTTTCGTCGTCTCGCCCGATGGCCGTGGTGATTTTCTGACGCTGACGGATGCTATTCAACATGCTCCGGCAGGCTCGCGTCTCGTCGTGCGTCCGGGCAATTACAACGAAGGTCTTGTGATTGATAAGCCTCTGGAGGTCGTCGGCGACGGCGCGCTCGAAGAAATCATAGTGCGCGCGACGACCTCCAGCTGTCTTGTCGTGCAAACGGACGCGGCGACGGTTCGCAATCTGACCTTGCGCGGGCAGGCACGTTCGGGCGGCGTAAACAACGATGGCTTTTTCGCCGTGGACATACAGCACGGACGTTTGCTGCTTGAGGGTTGCGACATTAGCTCCGACTCGCTCGCCTGCGTCGCCATCCACAATCCGACCGCAGCGCCCGTGCTTCGCGCTTGCCGCATACATCACGGTGTTGATTCCGGCATCTTTGCTTTCGACGGCGCACAGGGTGTGATTGAAGCGTGCGACATCTCCGAGAACGCAAACGTCGGCATCGCTATCACAGGCGGCGCGACCACAAGCATTACAAACTGCCATATACACCACGGTAGTGATGCCGGAATCGTCGTCTGGAATCGCGCGGCAAACACCATCGAGGGTTGCGACATTTACGCTAACCGCCGCACGAACGTCGGCATCAGCGACGCGGGCCGCGCAAACCTCCGCCAATGTCGCATTCACGACGGCGAGAACACGGGCGTCTTCACGCACCGTAACGGGCAGGCAACAATTGAAGCATGCAACATCTATCGTCATGCAGCGCCGGAAATCGCCGCGACGAGCGGCGGCGACGTGCGCCTGCATAGCTGTCAGATTCACGACGGGCAATCGCACGGCGTCTTCATTGATGATGCGGGCCGCGCGCTCATTGAAGCGTGCGACGTTTTCCGCAATCGCGAGGCGGGCGTGCATGTTGAAGCTAACGGCGTCGCCGTCGCGCGCGCATGTCGCATTAACGAGAACGGGCACGTCGGCGTCAGTTGCAAAGCGGGCAGCGTGGTCGAGGTCGAAGGCTGCGACTTAACAGGAAACTACGTCGCCGCTTGGGAGACCAACTACGGCGCATCCGTCACGCGCCGCAACAATCAGGTATAAAGGGGAAGCCGGATGGAAGAAGGACAGCAAATTTTACGCGAGGGCCAAACCGTTCGCACCGAGCCATCGGGCATGACCTGCACTGCGGAGAAACTTCTGGGCGCGGGCGGGCAGGGCGAAGTCTATAAAGCAAGTTTAGGCGGCGAGGCTGTCGCGCTCAAGTGGTTCTTCCCACAGATGGCGACGCCCGAACAGCGCGCGGCGATTGAACTCCTTGTGAGGAAAGGTGCTCCTAGCGAGCATTTCTTATGGCCCATCGAACTCGCCTTTGACGCGAAGGTCGAAGGCTTCGGCTATGTAATGGGTTTGCGCCCGCCGCGTTTTAAGAACATCGTTGACCTTATGAAGCGACGCATAGAGCCGACGTTTCGTTCGCTCGCAACCGCCGGATTTCACCTCGCGCACAACTACCTGCTGCTTCACACACAAGGGTTCTGCTATCGCGACATCTCATTCGGCAACGCCTTCTTCGACCCTGATACGGGCGACGTTTTAATCTGCGATTGCGACAACGTAGCGCCGGACGGCAGAGGCACGCTCGGCGTCCTCGGCACGCCGCGTTTCATGGCTCCCGAAGTTGTAATCGGCACGGCTGTTCCGAGCACGCAGACGGATCTGTTCTCGCTTGCCGTTCTCATCTTCTACATGCTGACCGTCTCGCACCCGCTCGAAGGCAAAAAGGAGACTGAGATCAAGTGCCTGGACCTTCCGGCGATGAACAAACTTTACGGAAGTGAGCCCATCTTCATCTATGACCCCGCGGACGACTCGAACCGGCCCGTGCCCGGCATACACGATAACGCACTCGCCTTCTGGCGCATCTACCCGCAATTCCTGCGCGACACTTTCACGCGCGCCTTCACAACGGGCTTGCGCGACCCGCTTCAGGGCCGCGTCCGCGAAAGCGAATGGCGTGCGCAGATGATTCGATTGCGCGATTCCATCATCTATTGCTCGCATTGCGGGCTGGAGAATTTCTACGATGCAGATCGCTTGCGCGCGACGAAGGGCAACCCAGGCTTATGCTGGTCTTGTGCCGTGCAACTCGTCCTGCCGCCGCGCATACGCATCGGCAGTCAGGTCGTGATGCTCAACCACGACACACAACTCTTTCCGCATCACACGGACGATGACCGTCTCTACGATTTCTCCCGGCCAGCCGCCGCCGTCACGCGTCACCCGACGAACGCTGGCATCTGGGGACTCAAAAATCTGACGGACAACAAGTGGGTTGTCACGACCGCAGACGGCGCTGTGCGCGATGTCGAACCGCAGCGCAGCGTGACGCTCGCGGTCAAAACCCGCATCCAGTTCGGCAAGGCGGAAGGCGAAATCCGCGTTTGATTTTCCCGGCCATCTAAAGCAGCGAGAGGGCGTTAAAAAAAGTGCTACGGCAGTTCTATTGATTGCTGGTGATTGAAGATGCTCAGCGGGTCGCATTTCGCCTTTGCCTGTTGCAGCCTCGGATAGTTATGACTATGAAAGTTCTGGAAACGGAGCGTCTGATTCTTCGTCGGGTGACAGTTGAAGATAGCGAGTTTATTCTTGAACTCCTGAACGACCCTTCGTGGCTGCGCTTTATCGGCGACAGGGGTGTGAGGACTCTCGATGAGGCTCGCGACTATATTTCGCAGACCTTGATTGCGATGTATGAGCGGTTAGGCTTCGGGCTGTATTTGACCGAGCTGAAAGATGAGAGCACACCCATCGGAATCTGCGGGCTGATTAAAAGAGATGCTCTGGAAGATGTGGACATTGGATTCGCCTTCCTGCCGGAATTCCGTGGGAAAGGCTATGCCTATGAGGCTGCACTGGCTGTGATGCAGTACGGGAAAAGAACTTTTGGTTTAAAACGTCTGGTAGCTATCACCTCTCCTGACAATTATGTCTCAGCGAGGCTGCTGGAAAAGTTAGGATTTAATTTTGAACGGACGATTAAACTGTCTGCTGACAGCGCAGATGTTAGTTTGTTTGGCTCGAAGCTCTGACAAGTCCGCTTATGGGCAGTCAGTGGAATATAGAACCCTGGAAGTGTTCCAGCGGCGGAAATCACTTGGGACAATTTCTCCACTCGTCCAGGCGTTGTAAAAAATGGAGCGTTTCCGGCGCTGCATTTTCTTTCAGGTAATCCTCGAAGAGTTGTTTGCGTGGGCACAGCCTCTTGGCCGCATACCAACTGACAGGAAACCGCACGTCTTCAATCCTGACAAGGTCAGACCTCACGGCCGATTCAAGCTGACTCACTAAAAAGAAGGCCCGGTCAAGCCGGTCAATGATATACCTGTCCTTATCCGTGCTCTCGCTTTTTTCCAGCGCGGCATAGACGGCAGCGGCGTTGACCTTTTCTTTCTGCCCGTTTATTTCGTATTCACGCCCCTCGTCTTCCCAGTCCAGCATCTCCATGCCCTTCCAACCCTCGTCGGCGAGCATCCTGGTTATCATTTCTCGCGCCACCTCCGCCTGTTTCCAGCGTAAGTCTCTGGCGCTTTGAACGTTGGTTTGGCTTAACTGGTAAATGCCTGTAAAGACGGCTATCAATCCGCCAATGATGCCTACTAACTTTGCGAAAGACTCTAAACGATCCGGCTTCTCTTTTTTCTCCTGCTCCTCTTTTTCCGGCGCTTCCTTTTTCTCTTCGGCTTCCTTCTGCTCTTCCGCTTTCTCCTGCTCCTCACTCATAAAAGCCTCCTCTGGCTTTGTCTGCTTTTAAGGTCATAACTGGAACGGTTCTCCTAAACAGTTTCCTCAAGACGTTACTAACCCGCCGCCCGCAACGAGCAGTTGCTATACTAATCAACACGCATGATAGTTAAGCTGAAGACGGGCGGGCTGCACGGCATTGTCAGGCTTTGCCCGGAAGACTGCCGGACGGCCAGCCTGCTGCCGGTCTGCCGAGCCACACCCACGCGATGTAGTCCACCAATGGCGGTTCCCCGCCAACCTCGCGCAAGCGTGCGTTGATTTGTCCACGGTGATACTGGCTGTGCAGCGCCACCTGAAGCGCAGTCTCGCCGATGGTCGTTATCTCCGGCGCGCGACCGAGCCGCTGCTCCACCATTGCTGCCCACGGCACAGGCAGCGGTTCCGACACCTTCTCATCACTCAGGGCTTCAAGATGATTGAATGCCTCTGCGTAGTAGGTGCGACCCCAGAGCATGAGCGAGCGCGCATCATCGAAGGTTGGGTACGGCGCTTCGCGCGGCTCACCGAGCCACGCGCGCAGGAATGCACGTTGAACGACGTGCAGATGATAGAACTGCTCTCGAAGCTTCACGTTCGTTTGCCCGCTTTCGGACGCGAGCACCGCTGTCCAGACCGTGGCGTCCGCCCATTCCATGTGCCGGTAGAGATCCGTAAGTGCACTTATATCCATCAAGAGAAGTCTTCTCCTGTCAGTGTTCCTGTATAGCTGCTCGACTTCAACACGACCGTCAGCGCCCGGCGTTTACCAGACGCCCTGATTCGCCGCTGAAGATACGAGAGGGTCAGGCGGGTGTCAATGGTTTTAACTTGTCTCTTATGAGCTTTTTGAAAACATCTCAGCGTATGCCCACAAGCCCTTGCACAGATTGAATCAACTTCTCCGAATCGTAGCCAACACCGTCTTTGAAGACGATCTCCACCTTCTCTATATCGCTGATATTCGCCGCCGGATTTCCTTTGACGACCATCAAGTCTGCCTGCTTACCGACAGCGACTGAGCCGATGCGTGAGTCTTCGCCGAGAAACTTTGCACCATTGAAGCTGGCAATCCTGATTGCTTCAAGGGGCGTGAAGCCCGCTTCAACCAGCAACTCGACTTCGCGCAAATCACCGAAGCCGGCGACGATGCCACCGTTGCCAGTCGGATCGAGTCCGGCAATGAGCAGTCCTCCCGCCTGGACAAACGCCCTCTCAAAATCCATAGCCTTGCGTAACAGCGCGACGAACTCCGCTCCCGGCGGTACACGAGCACGCGATTGCAGATAACGCACACGCGTATCAGGCGACATCACGTTCAGCACACGCGGATTCAAAAGCGCGCTTGCAGCGCCAATACCGCTTTGCGTTAAGGGCGCACCGGCAGCTTCAAACACCGGGAGTGTTGATGTAATCGCCACATTTTTCGCGACCAGTGTGCGGATTGTTTCCTGTGCGGCTGGGCTGTTGAGATCAAGTTGCCGCAAGCTCGCGCCGACAGCACCGCCCGGCGGACACTGGTCTGCTTTCTTGTCGGGGACGAATTCTGAATCGGCGAACAGCCCGTGCTCAAGATTGTCAATGCCAATCTCCGCAGCCTCACGATAACCGACCGAGCAGAGATGACCCGTTACTTTCAACCCACGCTTGTGCGCCTCTTCTACGACCGCGCGCAACTGGTCGCGCGTGATGTTCATATATGCCTTGAATGAAGTCGCGCCCGTGTCTGCCCAGTAGTTCACCATGCGCCGCGCGTCGTCCGGCCCTGTGAGTTGATGCATGACGGGCGTAAACGCGCCGGGGCCTTCAAGGTAGGGCGCAGTGACATGCATCTTTGGGCCAATCATCCGACCAGAGTCTATCAGTCGCTTAATCTCCAGATCGGTGTACGGTGCGACGCTGCCTGTAGTGCGAATGGTTGTGACGCCGAGCGCCAGATAAAGACGCGGAAAGGTGCTGCCCATGTTCGAGTACATCGGCGGCGACCCGCCCATGGGAAAGAAGAGATGGTTGTGCATCCCGACGAGGCCGGGCAGAACGGTGTAGCCCTTGAGGTCAAGCACTTGCCCACCAGCAGGGGCTTTCGCTGTGGCGCTCGCTTCGATTGATTGTATCTTGCCTCCACTAATGACAATCGTCTGCTCTTCGCGCGGCGCAGCACCCGTTCCATCAATCACACGCACGTGAGTCAGCACAATCACCGGCGCTTCAACACGAATGAACTGCTGCCGGTCAGGCGTTTGCGCGAAGGAATTAATGGTGAAGCAGAAGAGCAGAAGAATGGGCAGTTTGATTTTCATAACATTGCTGTCCTTTGCGGAGTAGTCCGACGGCCTCCTATGATTATCTTCGCGTTCGTCTGCGCTGAAGACTGGCGCAAGGCTAACGAGTAGCCTTTCAAGTGAATAAGAACAACGATAACACGGGGCGCACGATATTTCCGTTGAAAGGTGAATGTCAATAGCCGGGGTCAGGATGGTGATTCAAAATCAATTCAGAAAAGTGAAAACGGCGAGGAGTGAGAGTCTCGCCGTTTGGAAATTTACCTGTTGGCGCTTTTGCTGCGAAGTGCGCAGGGCTGAGCGGCCCGACGCAACATGCAATGAAAGGCAGGTTGACGGGGCGTCGGGCTGAATGAGTTGTTATGCGATTGAACGAATCATCAAAACTTGCCCGCGCGAGTTAGCTCTTACTCGTCTTCGATACAATCTTCTTCCACCCAGCTTTTAAGTGAGTACTGGTTCTTGAGGCTTCTGAAGACTACCACTTTGACACTCTCGGTAACATCAACGTTATTGACCTCATCCTCTGTCTCTACTTTCAGGCAAAGCCTGTAATTGGCTCCCGCTACTGTCTGTCTCTCAGCGCCCTCAACGGAAATGAGATTGATAGTGCTGTTTACTTTTCGCCCCTGCGCGCCAACAGCAAACCTGGCTGCCGATATAACTTCAGGCGCATCTATAGCTATCTCTTTATAGCCTCCCACAATGGGAGCGCGTTCTTGTTGTGCCATCGTGACAACCACGGAACCGAAAGCAGCGCTAAGCGCAATGAGAACCAACCAATGCCGCAAACTCTTTTTCATTCATACCTCATATCACTACAGAATCTTGAAAACCCACATTCACAATAACACGTGCACACTACATTACACAGCACAACGCTCTGATTAACCCTCTGCACACAATCTACATCAGAGGCTACGTGTGTGCAGCCGGGTGCATGACGTTGTGAGACAACGCTGTTTGCTTAAAGATGAGAGAAACAGCCCTTTACCTGCTGCGTCGTCTGCGAGTTCGAGCGACAAGGCCCGCCAGGCCAGCGCCGAGCAGCATCACTGTCGCAGGCTCCGGCACGGGCTGCATTACGTTGAAGGTATAGGTGTAGGAATTGACCACCTGCCCGGCGTTCGGCCCGCTAGGGATAACGAAGTCGGCCGAACTACCTAAAATATCTACCGTCAGGCTGAACGACGTGCCCTGATATGACAACGGCACGACAAACTCTGCGAAGCGGACGACATCGTTGATCGGGTCGCCGGGGAAGTTAGGGTTCGGGAGAGGGAGGTCTTGGACGAGGAGGATTGGGCCAGCCTCGCCAACTCCCGTCAGGGTCACGCGTAGCGTGTCTGTAGCGCCCGGCGGAAGGCTGCCCCTCGTCAGGATTGAGAAGATGAAGTTCGGATTATTGGTCGTGAAGGTGATGCCGGGGTTGGAAAACAGGTCCACGGACGGGCCGGGGTTGCCGCCGCGGACATTGGCAAACGTGATAGGGTCTGCGGCCGCGTCTTGGGCTATGAAGAGAACCAACGCTAGAACTGCCATCGCTAACTTGCCGTGCCTTAGATGTGCCATCCTTAGAAACCTCCGTCCTTGTATCGTGCGGGCCAAATGCGAACTATAAGCCAGAATAGGTGGGGCGTATTACAGCATTAGTGCCGGCAAAATTCAATGGAAATTGCCTAACGCCCGAATTAACCGGCCGCACATTCAACGCATCAAGCGTCGGAGTCTCGCCGCCGAGGGCCACGCTCTTCCGGGCGTTACGCGTTTCGCCTTTCAATGGCGCTGTAGATTCAGGAACATTCGTGAGGTGGTCGTCGTAAGTTTCTACGTCCGGCTGCGCATGTTTATTACCTGCAAATAAGGAGTCTTGAATGAAGCACATTCTTATCGCTCTCATTGTTGTCTCAATGAGTTCGATTGCGACGGGTCAAACAATTAACAAGCAGAAATCACGTAACGCGAAAACCGAGCAGGAGTTAATCAAGCTGGAAGAGGAATGGCATAACGCTTATGTGCGGCACGACCCTGCACCACTTGAGCGTATCCTTGCTGACGAGTACATAACCATTAGCGGCAATGGCGGAAGCAGCAACAAGGCGCAGGCTATCGCCGGACTCAAGGCCGACACAGCGACTTACGAATATTCGACTCCTTACGATATGGACATGCGCTTTTACGGCGACACGGTAGTCGTCATCGGTCGAACAAAAGAGAAGGGGCGAACTCAGAACGGGACAGAATTTGTTGTCGAGTACAGATGGACGGATGTATTCGTGAAACGAAAAGGAAGCTGGCAATGCGTTGCCGCGCAGGTTGCCCGCGTTCCCCCGCCCAAGCCTAAATCATAAGAGTCTCAGCAATGTCTGACGTCGAAGATGCCAACCAGCGTTCTTTCGTTACTGGCTCAACGTTAGTAACTCCGAGCGCGACACTTTTACCAGTAGAGACAACCCGCGCTTAATAACTCACTTAACCCGCTGCCTCAAGAGAACGCTTTTCATCATCCGTCCTCAGGTGTAAATTAAAGGTCGCTCGTTCAGCGCCCGTTCATTCGTGCGTGCGGCGCTGTCGCCTAGCCAGGAGAAGAGATGTGTCTGAACACATAATGAGCTTCCGCTGCGTTTCCTGTGGCGAATACATCAACACCAGCATGAAGCAATGCAGGTATTGTGCTGCTCCAATTGACGCTGAGGTGGCGAGGAAGTTCAGTCTTGAGCAGGATAAGGTAAACAAAGCTTGCAGTGAAGCTTCTTATATAAAGAGCGTGGCCGTCGTGCTGGCAGTCTCTTGCGGTTTGTCGTTCCTGCCTATTCCGATATTTAACAACATGGCGCTGCTCTTCTTCTGTGCCACCTATTTAGCCGTTCCGACGATGGTGCTGCGATGGCAATTTAAGTTTGGTCAACTGCGTTCAAGCGACCCTGATTATTCAAAGGCTAAGAGGGTGAGAAACGTGGCATTGCTGTTATGGGGCGTTGCTTCTATCCCGTTCATTATGTTTTTTCTTCTCATAGGAGCGATGTACTTGAAACGTCAAGCTCTCTAGCTGCGCTGCACCGAACAAGTCATTCGAGCGTGCTGCAAGATGGAAAGCTCGTCATCAATCTTACCCGCATTGATGAATTGAATGTTGTTCGCGGGCAGCCGCTAGATTCAAGTGTTGAGATTACTTTCTATGTTTCAAAGGGAGGGGAAAATGGTAAAGATTAATTTTAAACTGCTTGCGTTAGTCCTGCTGTGCGTCGTAAGTCTTTCGCGCAGCAGTGCTGCTCAAAGCGCACCGGGCCAGCAGCAATCAAAGGGCAAGTCGAAGGTTGAGACAGAATATAATGGAAAGAAGGATGAGACTATAGCCCGGATAGGGCCTTTCTCTCTGTGGAAAGCGTCGCAGAATCCGCTCTCCGGCGAAGTAAATTATGAAGAGGTCAATCTCTTCGTCTCTTTTTCATCTCCGGGCAAGAAAGTAGTAACTCCGAAGTTTGTCACTCTCAAGGTTTTCGCCACCAGCCAGGAACGCGCAGGCTTCGAGGGCAAAGGTTTCTTCGGGAAAGAGCGCGAACTTTCTGCCACCACTGATTCCGGGCCGAACACCTTCGGGAAAATGGAACTGGTGGGCATTACCAGAGAGCGCGCCCCCGGCAACGCTCTAGGAACGGCTAATCTTGTCATACTGAAGGAAACAATCATCAAGGCCGTTCCCTTCTCTGATTTCGCACAGATTGCACGGTCAGAGAAAGTAGAGCTCAAGATTGGCGAGCGGAAATTCAAACTCAAGAAGGATTATCTGGCGGCGATTAAGAATTTCCTTTCTTTGATGGAGCAGGAAGGCTCGGAGTTTTAGCGCAAGTTATCGCAACGCAAGCAGACTTTCTTGAGAAAGCCGGAAGATGTCTTGAAACCGGCTGCGACTATCGCAGGCTTGCTCATTACACGTTCGGAGAGATAGTCGCTTACAGAATCTTTCGAGAGTCGAGAGACATGCATGGTAGTGGACAAGCTATTGAGGCGTCGGCGTTGAAGGAGTTGTCCGGCATCGCCTCTGGATTTAAGTAGTCTTGTACGTCATATCTTTGGCGCTCCCAACGTGGACGGCAAACCACATAGGGTCGTTCCTTTCGATTCCCGTCAGAAGCCAACGCACCTCCTGTGCTCCGGCATAAAACCGCGCTCGCCTCAGATATGCTCCGGCTTCAGGATAGACTTGATAAAAACGGCTCATAAAGGATTCGCCGTAATTGTAAATAACAACTCCGAAATCCAGCGCAGGATCGCCCAGACCGGCACAACCAAAATCAATAATCCCGTTAATCCGCTTCCTCTGCTTATCGTACATGATGTGGTACGGCGGAATGTCCGTATCAACCATCTTAAGCTCATACTCAAAATTACTCTTGTCGGCCAGATGAGACTCAAAATGCTCCGTCGCCCATTCGCGCACATGCGGTAACAGAAGAGGAAAAACCTCTTCACGGATTCTCTGGTAGACTCTCATCCAACCTTCATATTTCATCAGAGCATCGGCCATGGGTATCTCAAAATCTGAAATCTCATTGACAGGAACAGCATGCAGCTCCTTGAAGAACCGGGCCAACTGGTCTGCAATAGCTTGCTGGTCATCTTCCGGCAATCTCATCAGCATGTCACGTCGTAAGGTCTCACCGGGAATAAAGCGGTAAGCTAAAGCATCATTGCTCTCATAAAGCAGCAAGGGAATCTCAAGCGAGATGTAATTTCTCAGCAGACGCAGGATTTGAGCTTCGTCTTTCAGATGCTTGAAGCCGTATTCATGCTTGGGAAAACGGAAAACTATCTCCTCATTGACGATAGCAATATCGTTTATCAAGCCTTCGCAGTTAAGGCTTATGCTTTCAATTTTAATTTCCGGGGCAATCTCACGGATGCGGCTTTCGTAGGATTTGAGTTTACTCATACCGCTCATTCTGTTTCACTGGAAACCACAACGCAAGAACTACTACACAACCGAACTTGAATAAAACGGGCACAGCGGCCTACGTGTGGAACTTCCCAGAGACCACGTGCCGAGTCGAGCCAGTTGACTAAAAACTTAACGGTTGAACGGAAGCAGCCCAGACAAAAGGAAGCAGCTAAGATGAAAGGAGGCCGCTGCCCACAAGTGGCGGCCTCCTTTTTATTACTGTTCGAATTAGTTGTTAGACGCTCTACTCGACAATGAAATCAGTTTGCTGCGCAATGCTCTTCCCGGATTTCTGGTCTGACGCAGAGATGTGTAGTACATAGCGACCCGCCGGCAAACGTTCGAGTGCAATCTCCCCTACAAAGGAGATGCGCGCGAGGTCTGCCGCTCCAGCAGTTGCCAGCTTACTCTGAGATATAAGCATGACGAGTTGACCGTCGCGCAATATTTGCACTCGAACTACTACGTCGGGAGCATCTACCTTGCGTGACAGGTTATAAAAATATGTTTGATAACGCAGCCGCGAACTGCGTGAGAAACGTCGCTCAACACTCAACGGGACATTCACTGAAGCCGCCGGATCTACGGCTTTCAGTTCTCCAATAAAGATACTGCTCATCGAGAAGTTTTCCGCAGTGATGCGAGGTATCTCTATCCATTGCATGGCGCTGCCCGTGCGACCGCTTTGTCGCTCTCGTACCGCAACGCGCACTTGATAGAGGCCCGGTGAAACCGGCAGTTGTTGATTCCAGACGATAGCCCGCTGACCCTTAACAGCCACAGAGGTCGCGGCGGGCACAGAGAGTTTCTGCTTAAAGCTGTAGATGGAGCCGCGGTCGTTCAGGGCCGCTCCTAT
Organism: Pyrinomonadaceae bacterium; assembly: GCA_036382855.1. Classification (GTDB taxonomy): domain Bacteria; phylum Acidobacteriota; class Blastocatellia; order Pyrinomonadales; family Pyrinomonadaceae; genus DASVTR01. The sequence continues at coordinate 44,786 of DASVPO010000021.1, forward strand.
GACATCAACCTCCGCCTTCTGTGTTTCAGTGGAAGCGCTATCGTTCAGAGTTGCGGCCTCTATCTGCATGGAGGCCGTTAGAACCATCCCCTTGTCGGGTGTGTTCATGTAGCCGACTGACAACGCTAGAGGCAGCGACCGAACGGGGTAGATGGAACCGAGAGCCGCCAGCAATGCGCCTTCAGGCGACTCTACTGCGGCAGCAGATTTACCAGTGCTCTCTTTCTTTGTCGTCGAAACGGTGAACGATTCAATAAAGCCGCGCCTGACACGCACCTTCAAATCAGGTCGGCCCTTAATGCTGACCCTGATGCGCGCCTTCTAGCCCATGAATTCTTCACGCTCAGGTCGCCATGCCAACAGATAGTAGTCGGACGAGTCGTTGAGCGCACGCTTGAAGCCATCTTCGAAAGAATTGGAGTTGAGAATGGCCTGCCCTCCCGTGTCATCTGCGAGAATCCGCAAAGGCTCTCGTGTCACAGACTCTTCTGCAAAAATATTGCGTGAGACGCTGCCGGTAAAATCAGGATAGGGATTTTTGCTGGCGTCCGTGTGCGCGTCTGCGAAAGTTCCGCGCGCATCCATTGTGTAGATGACAGCGCCGACCCGCGCGGCTGTCGCTGTGACACGCCGCAGCGAATCTAAAACAGCAGACTGGCGAGCATCCGTGATGAAACCGTCGGAGATAAAGAAGACTACTTTCCGTCCGGGCAGCGGAGCCGATAAACGCATCAGGCTTTCGAGCATGCCGAGCGTGCTTGCCGTATCGAAGCGCGCGGTCGCGCTGGTCTGGCGAGAGCGGTTGATGACAGTTCCGGCCGGGTTCGTACTACCCGATCTCGCGATAGCCCCCACGAGATACCTGAAAAGCTCTCTGTTTCCTGCTTCCACCTGATTAGCGTCATACTCGCTGATTGACGCGGGGCCAGCGTTAACTTCAGGGTTTCGTTTGTATTCGAGACGGCTGATGGCTTCGCGCAACACAGCCTTGTTGTTGGTCATCTGCTGTAGAAAGCCTATTTGACCGCTGGCGGAGACAACTGCGACCTGATCGTCCTCTCTCATTTCGTTGTTAACGAAACGTAGAAGCGCCTGTCGCGCTCGCGCTAAATTCTCGGAAGCCAGGTGCACATCATCTACAAAGAAGAAGATTAAGCGCGCGCGATTCCTCTGATTAACCGATGCTCCAACGTTAGTTTGTGAAGCAGTGACGCTGCTGCGCGCCGTCGTTAGTTGTCTTTCTTCCTCCGGGCTTCCAGCCATCACACGCTCAAAAAAAGAGATTGCCTGCGGCTTTCCGTCCACGCGCAGCTCAAACTGTTCCGGCCGCAGACCGTCAACAAAACGCCCTTGCTTATCCAACACGGCTACATCCGTCTGCACCAATTCCGTCTTGATGCGTACGACATCCTCCGCCTGCTCAGGCGATTGCTTTGCATCCCGCTCCTGAGAAGAGACCACCGATACTAATGCAATACCTATGATGGCGACTAAAAGAAGACGAAAAACTGTGGCGTTTGCCGTACTCATAATAATTCCTTAGTTCTTCATCATAGACCCTTTGAGATTAAGCGTCTAACACCCGAACTAACCCGCGCGCGACCAGAGCTGGCACGTCCACCAACTCCAGCGGCTTGTAGAAGACGTTGAGGTGAGTTGCATAAGGCTAGCTCTTATCCGTATCCGTCATTCCTCACTCCTTTCAGAACGCCAGACGCCAGCACAGGAATTCACCCTCCCCGCGTCAGCACTCTTCAATATTATCGCAGCAGACGATGATGAAAGCCATGCTCTCGCTTTGTCCGATTCAATGAGTTGTCCGGCTTCAGACGTGCCCCTCTTGGCCTTCAAGTGCCGCCCAGCCGCAGCCCGAAGAGAATCACAAACAAGAGAAATAGCAGCCCGAACAAGAGAGCAATAGCGGCATGATAACGCGCGCTCTTTACAAACGCCGAGATGCAGAGCAGGACGAACCAGGCGGCGAAAACGGATGTGACCGGCGCTGGCGAGAGGCGGCCTGTGAGTAGCCAGTTCTCCATCCCCAGTAAGGCCGTGAAAGCTGCATTGACGCTGAAGAACACGGAATGGTTCTCGTAGAAATACTCCCGCAGATCGACTGAATCGCCCGCCTCGACTTTCGGAATCAGGAACGCCGCTGCCAGGTAGAGGAGCACGGGCGCAAGGAGAATGAGGAGAAAGGAAAAGAAGTTCCAGTCTCGAATCAGGCGAAGGTTCCACATCGTCCACCATAAGAAAATGTGGCCGACGAAGGTGAGTGAGACCCACAGCAGGTGAACCCAGTAGAATCTAACGCTCCGGCGCGCCTTGACCAACTCGGCGACTCCCGTTAGAAGGTGAGACAGGCCGAGGCCAATGACGACTGAGATGATGACCGAGACATAACCAAAAGCATCCATGGCTTTAGAACAATGAGCCTAGCAGCTATGGCAAGAGACAGCTAACGCACGAATTAGCCCGCGCTGAGCATAAAGCATTCAAGTCGTAAGGAACAAGATATTGATGAAAGCTATGCTATCGCGGGTCGGGTTGAACGAGTTGTTATGCTGCGCGTCTGCCCTTTGAGAATTTGATTGAGTTGAAGATTTGCTTCGCCATCTCAAGGTCACTGGCATCTTTACTCTCCACCTCCATATAGAGTTCCACATCTGCCTTCTCCCAATTACCGACATTCAACTCCGCACGATAGATGCGCTCCCCATCTCTGACTTCAGAATAGGTACGAATATTAGCCCGCTTTCCACCAATAACAGTTTCGGTCTCCTGATAATCTTCCATCTCAGGTTGACGACGCACATCATACGCATAAGAAGCAGTAGCGTCCCAGATAAATAAAAATCTTGTCTCGCCTCTGTAATATTCGCCCAAGTAGTTCTCAACGCCCGCCATATTAGTCTTGTTAAATCCTTGTGGCAGACGGAAAGTAAACAGCCCATCAGCGTCTATTTTCTGCCACTCGGAGACCTGCGCCGTCTGGCAGATAGAAACTGAGCCGAGGCAAAGAATCGTTAAGATCAGAAAGAGCGATGTCGCAAAAGCTGTTTTCATTTCTATCCTCCGCTCTGAAGCAGCATAACGCCCGAATCCGTGCGCCGCGAGCAAGCACAGCACACAGCCGCGAATTTATTGTACGACGATGAAAGGCGGACAATAGTTGGCCGGATTGAATGAATTGCAGGACGCGCGTCCCGCAGAGAATCATCCGCGTCTCTGCTGTCTTATGGTTACAGGCTGCCAATCTGTTCCATCATAAGAAAATGTGATGGGTGCTCTTGGGGAAGCGAGTTTTTTAGGATTACCGTTAACGACCGCCGCATCTCCGTAGAGGCTCCCCTTCGCTCCACGCATTGTCACATAATAGGTACTGTTTTTATATTCTGCTGTTGCCTGCCCCAGAGGACTACGCGTTATCCAGACACTTCCACTCATGCCTATCTTTTCAATCACATAAAATTGGCCGAGGGGCTTCAATCTATTGTCCGCGTATTCGTATGCATAGTTGCTGTCAAAGCTGCCGTCGCCCGCCGACTGTGAAACGATAATCAATATTCTATTCTGACCAAGAAAAAACACGGGCTCTTTATTAGCAGCATCGCTCTCATTCGCGGCCTTGCTAACCTCGCTCACTGCTCCTCCATCTTCTCTGAGAACAAGGAATATGGTTTGCGTCGCACTGTCTTCGGATTGCCGGTCTTTGCGGGCGGCCCCTATTACAAAATAGAGGTTGCCGGCATCCCCTAATCTGTATATATCAACGACGATCTGAGTAAGGCTGTAGTGTTGTGTGATATACCTGACGAGAGCCTGCTCGGTTGATAGAGGGATACCTTTTTGAAAGTTAACAAACAACTTTTCTTGTTCGAAATCGTGTTCGGTGCGCTGCATTTGTGGAGCAGCGCGTCTTAATTGTTGACGACCATTCGAGCCTGTGCGTGATGTTTGTGCAACGGTCAAAGCCGGAATGAGCAAGAAGGATACGAGTAAAAGGAACCGGGTCTGTTTCAAAATTTTCTCCTGTCGAGATGGCCCAAGTCGGGCTAAATTTATTAGTGATTCTGCAATCGGATGAAAGCCTGTCTATTCTCGCTACGGTTGACTGACTTATTGTGCGGCCCGACGATTCAAGCCTTTCCATAATCTTCCCTGCTTAAACTCCAACGCCATATGTCGCCATCATCAGGGTCATGTAACGTTCCCACATTCTTCATTCCGATTTTCTCCAACACTTTCGTCGAAGCATTATGTTCTGCGAGCGTGTGAGCTTCAACTCTTCTAATATGAGTGTCTGAGAAAGCATGGCGGATGAGTCCTTCAGCCGCTTCTGTTGCCAGACCTTTGCATCTGTAATCAGGAATAATCGCGTAGCCAATCTCAACCATGCCCGATTCATCAGCTTTGCCCTTGTAACCACCCAGACCAACAAGCGCATTATCTTTGACGTGGATGAAAAGGTACGTCCACCAGCCAAGCGCGTCCGGGTGAGCTTTCAGGTATTCATAGCTAAAGCGGATGGCTTCGATTCCCGCTACGCCGGGGTAATCAAACCAATTGTCGAACACAGTGACGCCAAGCATCCGCTCAAGCTGCTTCTGGTCCTGCAAGATCGCCTCGAAGTGCTGCAACTCGCAAGGGATGAGTTTAAGATTTGCGGTTTCGATCATGTGTTGGTTTCCGATATTGGATAATGCTCACAAAGCCGCCCGACGCCTGAATTAACTGGTGCGCCCTATGCAGCATTTCAACGAATCGGAGAAGAAGAGCATGAAAGAGATGCTACCGGCGCGTCCGTTTGAATGAGTTGTTACACAACCCCGTGCTACTACTGCTGCCTTATGCGATTTAATTGTGAAGCTACAACCTGCCAACGTCCATCCTTCTTGACGTAGGTATTCGTAAAACGAACCCTACTGGTGTTTTCGATAATATACCCAACCGATACTGCGGTAGTCCCGTAAATCCGTACGATTGATTCTCCAATTCTGAATGGAGCTGCCGGATCGGTTATATGGTCGCCAATGATATTAGCTCTTTTTTCAGCCTTGTTGAGCACCTTTCCATTGCTATGCGTAATCGTGAAATCATCGGCAACAATCCGATCATAAGCTGTCATATCGCTGGTAAAGTATGGCTCGATGAGCCATTGACGCTCCAACACCTTTATTTCTTCCGCAACTCTTTTATTTTTATCTACTCGCTTGTTTCTCGGTTGACCGTTAGCAACAGGAGAAAGCGCGGCCATTATCAGTAGAGCGGTTGTAAGTAAATATCTCATCAGTTCTATTTCTCCTTATACTGAGATAGCGTCTCGCGCCTGAATTAACCGGGCGCTGCAAAAGAGATCCGATTATCAACACAGCAAAAGATGATGAAAGCCCTTCAATCCGCGCTCCGGCCGAATGAATTGTTAGGCAACGCCTTCCCTGAAACACGCCACAGACAACGGCTCAGATAGATGAGCACGGGCACAAACAGAACCACTGTCGCCAATCCGGGATTATAACCTCTAATTAAAAATGCCCACACAATGTGAGCGACGACGTTGACGGATTCTATAATAACCCACACCCAGATAACTCTTCTCGCGCCTTTCCTCGCAGGCTGCACCCAATAGTAGAGGCAGAGCATTCCAGCGCAGAATAATAATACGTTCGAGATAGCAAAGGCCGGTTTGGCGAGATGCGGAGCGTCTCCGTAAATGAGCCTCATCGGCGGAAACTTTTCGTAGAATTTAAAGATGAACTCCTCAACTGAATGAAAGGCTTGCAAGATGATGAGTGAGAGAAAGGCCAGTCGGATATTGCCGTTCATCTTTTAAGTAACTAAACAAGAAGCACCGAACGCGTATTAGTCATTAATGTCGCCACGAATATGTTCTGGTGCACTGGCGGCATTGGCCGCGCTGCTTCCCTGGAGTCGGGCCGTGCGGGTTTGATGGCGAGAAGGAGAAGCCTGCACCATTCGGGATGCTTCTCCTTCTCGTCATTCACATTCATCCATCTACTGCGGCAAGTAGGCAGCAGGCACAGGAATGTCTCCGCTCCCACCCAGATATGCTGTCCTCACGCTGTTAGTGCTCGTCTGGATGATGTACCAGGTGCCTTCTGAGGGACGGAAGACGGCAATCTCGGCCTTGCCGTCGCCATCATAATCTCCGGGCACGGGCAGGTCATCGCCTGCGCCCCAGCCTTTGATGATACTTGCGCCTGACGAATAGCGTATGTACCAGTTGCCTTCCAAGGGGCGATAGACGGCGATGTCCGCCCGTCCGTCTCCGTCGTAATCGGCCTCGACAGGCTTGTCCATCGAATCTCCCCAGTTGGTGACACTCGCTGCGCCGTCGCGGCTGTTGATGATGTACCAGTTGCCGTCCGAAGGGCGATACACGGCCACGTCGGTTTTTCCATCACCGTCGTAATCAGCAGGCACAGGCTTATCACCGTTTGCTCCCCAGCCGCGCAGCGTCGCCGTGTTAGTAGCCGAGTTCAAGATGTACCAGTTACCGTCTGACGGACGAAAGACGGCCAGGTCACTCTTACTGTCGCCGTCGTAATCACCCGGCGCGGGAATGTCATCGTTGCCGCCCCAGTTCTTGAGTATGGCTGCGCCGTCCGAACTGCGTATGATGTACCAGTTGCCCTCCGTGCCACGGAAGACAGCGATGTCGGCCCGCGCGTCGCCATCAAAGTCTCCGGCCAAAGGCTTGTCACTGCCGAGTCCCCACTGACGACTACTGACAGAACCGCTGCCATCCAAAATCAACCAAGTGCCGTCGCTCGGACAAAAGATAGATGCATCAGCGCGGCCATCGCCTTGAAAGTCGAAGGCTGCGGCCCTGCCTCTTTCCGCCTGGTAGCGCGCCAGCGCGAAGTCGTTAGTGGAACTATAATCCGTTCCAGCCAACAACACTTTGCCATCCGGCTGAAGCGCGAGAGCAGACGCGCCCGAAGTACTTAAGATTTGAGTGGTGATTTGACCGCTGTGGTTCGAGCCAAAGCTCGTGTCGAGGCTGCCATCAGCTTTGAAACGCTCCATGGCGAAGAAACTGCCGCTCGTGCCGGCGACGTAAAATCTGCCGTCCGGCCGTAGCGCAATGGCGTAAGCTGTGGAGCTACTGCCGTTGAATTTCGTCGTCACCTGCCCGCCGCTTCCGAAGGTTGAGTCAACAGTCCCGTTGCTGTTGTAGCGGACGACGGCGAAGGAATCCGTATCGTTGTAATGCTTAGAGCCTCCGGCAGCGAGTATTTTTCCGTCCGGCTGAATGGCGACGGCGTTGGCCCTGTGATAGGGAAAACCAAAGCCGGGACTGAGGTCGGTCCAAGCCCTGCCGTTATTGCCGAAACTCGTGTCAACCGTGCCGTTGGCGTTATAGCGTGCGAGCGCGAAATACCACTTGCTGCTGCAACAGTCCAACTGTCCGGCGGCGACAATCTTGCCGTCGGGTTGCAGCGCTAAAGCATGAATATAATCATGCCCCCCCAGAAACTCCGTGGTTACTTTGCCACCGCTGCCGAAGCTTGTGTCCAGAGTGCCGTCGCTGTTGTAGCGCGCCACCGCGAAGTCAGTATTCTGATAACTGACCGGGAGATAGCCGCCGACCAGAATTTTTCCATTCGGTAGCAACGCCAGCGCGTAGGCTCTAATCGCAGTTCCTGTATTGCCGCCCGTGCCGAAACTCGTGTCGAGGCTGCCGTCGCTGTTGTAGCGTGTCAGGTCCGCGAGGCCGGTTCCGGCTGTAAGGATTTTGCCGTCCGTTTGAATCGCGACCGCATACGCGATGTTAGACGAAGCCGTGCTCGCTATCACTGTCCCGCCCTGACCGAAGCTTAAATCCGGCAATCCGTCGCGTGTGTAACGCGCCAGCGCTGCCCTGACGTGGTTCGGCTCGCCGTCAGAGTTCGTTTGCCCGACAACCACGATGCGACCGTCCGGCTGGACAGCCATCGCGCGTGCCTGGTCATCGCTGCCACCAAAATCGGTCGTGGCTGTCCCACTACCGCCGCCGAAAGACGGGTCAAGATTACCCTCTGCGGCCGAGGCTTTAAGCAGAACTCCCAACAGCACCAGCGATGCCGTGATAACCACGAATGAAAGGGTGCAACGAATCCATCCCAACCGTCTGAAGCGCAGGTTCGTGCTTCTCAAAACGTCTGACCGAGATGAATGTCCGCGTTGATTCTTTTCCCAATGCATCTTCGTCCTCCCCTTAGCGCACTCAGGCAGTGCTCTTCCAGACAATATTTCGCGAGGCTGATTTCTGAAGATGGGGGTTGCGAGGTAAAGTTAGAAACGGACCGGGTACAAAGGAGTGAAAGCGGGGGCAGAATTTCTTCAGGCGGTAGAGTATAGTCAAACATCTTTGCCTCGTCCAGAGAATTTTCTGAGGCCTGGCAGACTGGAGCCGGACGACGATGAAAGGTAAGCTATCGAGGAGTCGGGTTGAATTAGTTGTTAAGCGCGCACGCAAATGAACAGTGTGCCGCACACCCGATTTATTTCTACCTGGCAGGCAGCTTATCTCTGCAATAACGAAAACGTCAGCAAGCCACTGATGCCGACCGAAAATACTCCGGCAAGAACGAATTCCCAAGACCTTTCCATTGAGACTCGCGCCAGCATTTTCACCCCGCGACAAGGGAAAACAAAATAGATGAAACTCTTGAGCACCAATCCCCAACCGATTAACGTCAGCACAACAGGCAAGCCGTGCCACACATTATGGAAGGAGACGATAAGAACACCCAGAGGGAAATGAAGAAGCGCGTTGTGGAAACTGCCAGCCTTGCCCTTGCCGTGCATGTCAATAAAGAACTGCGCCCAGACCTGAGGTTGAATGATGTGAGATAGGCCAGTGATAAAGAAGCAGACGATAGCAAGCTTTGTAACCGCCAGTTCCATGATTCAGACCTCCGCCTCCATCCTCATAACAAGCAGCGCCCAATGACCAATTTAACCCGCCGCCCGACGATACCACTCAACCGACGAGAAGCCAATAAAGGTTAATGAAAGCTAAGATGAGAGCGGTCGGGTTGAATGAGTTGTTAACCAAGTTCAGAGGGACTAAGCAGGATTTTGTGTAAGTGAATGTGAGCTGAGTCCTCGCATCAGTACTTGCCCTTCCGCTTAGTTTGGCGAACTGGTTGAGCGCTCCGCTCCAATTCCTGCCCGGCCATCGTCAACTTCTGGCTGATAGTCTTCAACCCAAGATACATCAACTTGAAGACTGCGGCGCGGCGTGGAAAATCACTCTTCCATAAATTTACTTTTCGCGCAGAGCAATCTCGCCGGGGCAGGTTTTGAAAGAGTAGCTATACTCCTCCATCAGTGATGACATCACATGACACTTCTGCTATCTTCTATCGCGACTCAATCTGACGGCTTCGCGTGACGCCTACTCATGACGCAGAACCTGGCGAAGCTCGCCCAATCGTCTGGGCCGCTAGCTCGTATTTCACTAAGACCGCGAATGACAGAACCCCCACGCAATCTTTCAGACATACCCCAAGCCCCGGGCGGCGGGGCTTTTACACGACTTCTTAGTTCGCTTTCCACGGACAATGAGGAGGCGTGCCGTCGTTACGTCTCCCTGCACACGAAACTCGTCAATTTTTTCAACATGAAAGGTGTTTCCGACCCGAGGAGCGCCGCCGACGAGGTGATGGATCGGGCGGGTCGCAGAATCAGTGAGGGTGCGCCCGTGACTAATGTGACTAGCTATTGCCTTGGTATCGCCAGGAACGTGACGAAAGAGAGACTGCGCAAGGAGCGGCGTGAGAGCTCGGCTCTCCTCACGTTCACTGTAGATTTGAACGAAGGTCTTGGCGAGGAGATAGAAAGAATCAATCAACTGTTGAAGCCTTGCTTCGAGCAGTTGACCGTCGAAGAACAGCAAGTGCTTCGTGCGTACTGCCAAGCCTTGACGGGCCGCGCCCGCGCCGAACATCGCCGGCGGCTGGCCGACGAGATGAAGACTACGCAGAGGGCCCTGCGGATTCGCATCACGCGCCTACGCCGTAGGCTGTGGGAATGTGTCCGTAATCGCTCGAAGAGTATCTAGTAGCTCCATCTTCGGTGTAACAAATCTAATATTGGGAACATTATCATGTAGAGGCAGGCGGAGAAGTTGTGATAGCATCGCCCCACCCTTCTAAATAATGACTGACGGACGCATTATCGCTTACCTGTTAGACGAACTGCCTGAGGAAGAAGCGGAGCAGTTCGAGGAATATTGCTTCGCGCAGGAAGATTGGCCCGAGCAGATTAATCTCATAGAAGAGAATTTAATATACGCTTACCTGCGCGGGGAACTCTCGCCGGAGCAGCGCGAACACTTCGAGCGCAACTATTTAACCACCGAAGCGCGCCGCGAACATGTGTTGATGACCGCCGCGCTATTACGCCAGCTGGACACCCCACAGGAGGAAACCAGCTCGCCCGTCATCAGACAGCCAGATGAGCCGAGCCGGGCCAAAGGCTTAATCGCTTTCTGGAACAGTCGAGCCTGGGGACTGCCTGCCGTCGCCGCTTTAGGACTAGTAGTCGTGATAGTCGGCGCGTGGTGGCTCTTACGGCTCCGCACATCAACCCGCCAGACCGTGGCGACGCTGACACTAACGATTAGCACCGATAGAGAACGCGGTGATGGCGCTCGCCCCGTGAGCGTGAGACTTCCGCCTGATGTTGACGCGCTGAGCATTCAGATGCGAGTGCCGGAGCAGGCGACAGCGAGCGGGTCGCCGAGCCGCGTCGAGTTGTTGGATGAGGACGGGGTGGTCAGTCCACTAGTGATAGAGACGCGCGACGCCGGAGCAGTCGCCGTCATCATCCCCGCAGCGCGACTCAAGCGCGGGCCGTACTCGCTGAGACTCTTCACGAAGAACGCTGAGGGCGCGGAGCAACGCGTCAGCGGTCTCTATTTCTTCGTTGTCGAATAGCCGCTTCGAGCGCACCGTCTTCTACGGCGGAGATAGATGTACGAGCCGCCCGCCAGCAGCGCCACCGCAGCGCCCGCCGCTACCGCGGTCGTCGCCGCCCCCGCCGGAGCGGGCTTGATAATCTGACGGTACTCACCCTGTAGCGTGAACGCCGCCCAGTAGTAGGGCGAGCGCCATTGCGGCTCCTGCCGGATGCTGTTCTGCGCCTCGCGCAAGGCCGCCGCCGGTCTCATCCCGCGCCGCAGCATGTTGTCGTAGAAGCGTTTCATTAACTCGGCTGTAACCTCGTCATCCACTTCCCACAGGCTCGCCACCACGCTGGACGCCCCGGCGTACAGAAATCCGCGTGTCAGGCCGACCAGTCCCTCGCCGCGCACCTCTTTACCGAGCGCCGTCTGGCACGCACTCAGGACGACCAGATCGACTGGAGCGTGCAGCTTGTAGATGTCCGCCAGCCCGACGAAGCCGTTCAAGGGCCGCCCCTCCTGATCCACCAACGACATCACGAGGCCGGAAAGCTCCGGCTCCCTGGCGTTCAGCAGGCCGTGTGTCGCGACGTGCAGGATGCGGTACTGTGTCAGGTCAAGGTTGCGCAGGTTGTCGCGCGTGGCGTCGAACTCCGTATAGATTAAGGCTTCGTCGGTCGGGGCCATCCGGCGCAGCTCGTTCAATTCATCTTTGGCGAAAAAGAGAGGGGGCAGTTTGCTCGGCTCGGGAGTCTGTTCCGGGCGACGCGCAGAGCGGCGTTGCCGACGTTGCTCCTCCTCCAGAGGCGAAGGGCCGCCTCCCCTTCCGGCGCGTGCACCGGGGGCCTTCCACGAGTAGTTGGAAGACAACACAGGGTCGCCGAGCGCGGCCAGTAGCTTCGGCGCGGCGGGACGGTTCTGCATCTGCTGCCGGACGAGGGCCAAGGTCGAGGCCGAAGGCGCATTGATGATTTCGTGCCGGGCGATCAAAGGCTCGTCGGAGTCCTGAGAGGGTGTGAGGATTTGGAAAGGGATATACTGCAAGATGCCGTCCGGGACGACGATGAGGCGATATGTTTTCAACTTGTCGGCGACGGGGCCGAGCACGAGGCGGCTTAACTCGGCGACGGCCGCCCGTGTCTCCTCCTGCTTCTGAGCGCCATCGGGCGGCTCGTTCAGCAGGACGGCCAGTTTGTGTGCGGCGGCCTCTATGACTCGCTTGTCTGCCAGTTCGTAGCTCTCCAGCCCCGCAGGAGTGATGATCCACAGGTAGCTCTTCTGGCCCCCGAGCGAGTATTCCAGCAGGGACGTTTCCGCGTCGAGAACCTGATTCTGGATGTCGGCTAACTTCAGCGGGGCGGGCCGCAGCAAGGCATTGAAGCTTGCGGAGCTGTTGATTTGCGCTTCCAATGTCTCACGCCGCGAACGCAGCCGGACCAGTTCCGCCTCGACCTCCTGCCTCGACTCCTCAGGCGCTTCTTCGCTGCGCAGTCTCGCGCGCCTGTCGAGAAGCTTCTGCTCGTCCACTTGCAGCCTCTCTTCTTCGAGGAGCAGCGCGGGGTCGGCCGCGCGGCGCAGCTCCCGCCGGTGGTCTCTAATCGAATCTACGAGGGAGCGTGCGCGGCCGAGCTCGCTGGCCTCAAAGGCGGCGACGTTGAAACCTTCGCCGGGCTGCGCAGCGTGGCGCTGCATGAGCAACTCGACGTACGTTTCGTAACGGTCGTGGACGGAGTCGAGGAAAGAACTTCGGAGGTCTTTGCTGGGCGCGTTCTCGCGCAGTTGCTCGGTCAGCTCGATGGACCTTTTGAGATAGTCGCCAGCCGCGTCAAGGTTCTGCTGTTCTAGTTCGAGCTTGCCGAGCCCGAAGCAGAGGGCGGCTTCGTTCGTGTAATCCTCGAAGCTACGGAAGACCTGCAAGGCTTGGCGGTAAGACTCCGCCGCCGCCGCCGCGTCTCCGAGCAGATGCCGGGTCTGGCCCAGGAAGGTCTGCGCCCGCGCCCACTCACGTCGCCTCCCGCCCTGCTCGTGGAGGGCGACGGCCTGGGAAAACTGTTGGGCGGCGGCGTCGTGCTGCCCGGCTGTCAGATAGACCCTCCCGAGGTCTTCGTGACACAACGCGGCCAGACGCTTATCGTCTATCTCCAGCGCCTCTCGCAACGAGTCTTCGATCTGTTGCGTTGCCAGGGCGTAGTCGCCGAGGCGGGCCCGGACGCGGCCGGCTTTGCGGCGGGCGGTGGCGGCGGCTTCCCTGTCCCGCGCGTGGTCGCGGTAGAGGGTCAGCGCTTCTTCGAAGTAGGTGAGGGCCGTCTCCAGTTGCCCGTATGCCTCGTAGACCTCGCCCAAGCTGTTGGCGATCTGCCCGGCGATGAAAGGTTCCGCCTCTTTGTCCTGAAGCAAAGACCGGGCCTCGTTGAGCAGTCCCAGCGCTCTCTGCCATTGGCCCAGCCGGATGGCGAGGAAATTTAACTCCACGAGCGTGCTGGCCTGTTCCACGGCGTTGTCTAACTCACGCCAGATGGACAGGGCACTTTCCAGAGTGGCGGCCGACCGCCGCACGTCGCCCAGTCGCATGTAGGGCGCGCCCAGGTAATAAAGCGCGCGTGCCTCGCCCGCACGGTCTTGTAAGTCACGCCATAGCTGCGCAGCCCTTTGGCCGGACGAGACGGCCTTCTCCAGCTCGGCCTGCTGGAAGTAAGAGACGCTCAACTCTTCCAGACTCCGCGCCTCGCCGCGGCGGTATCCGAGGCTGAGGCTGAGCGATTGAGCCTCGTTCAGAAGGCGCAGGGCGCTCTTATTATCCGCGCGGGAGCGTCGGGCGACCGCCGACGAGGTGAGCGCATCAACCAGCAGCGGGCCGTCGCCCGCCCGGCGCGCGGCGGCGAGGGACTCCTCGGCGGCGGTCGCGGCCGCGTCGGGGTCGTTGAGTTTGAGGTGGAGTTCGGAGGCGTGTCTGAGGGAACGCGAGAGGGGGGCGGCTTCGCCCGACTGCCGCAGCCGGGCCGCAGCCGCCGTCGCCTCGGCCAGCGCCCGGCGGCGTGCCTCAACCGTGGTCGGAAGCGCGCCGCCGTCAAAGTTGTCGCCGGAAGCCTGAGTTGTCCCGCCTTGACTGCGCGCACGCGTGACGGACGGCTCCGGCCCCGCGGCCGCGTAGAGCAGCACACAGCAGCAGCACAGAGACAGGAGACGTTTCATATCGCTTCCACGCAGAGACGCCCCGGCCGATTCAGACGCGCCCCGGACAGCTCCGCCGGCGGAGGCCGTCCGTCAAACGAAGCGGCCGCCTACTCCTCCGGCTCGTCGTTATCGTCGTCCGACTCGCCTTCCTCGTCCGGCTCATCCAACTCGGCCTCGTCGGAATCGGGCGCGTCGTCTTCCGACTCCTCCGGCTCGCCAGCTTCGTCGAAATCCCGCGCGTCTAAGGTTCCGCTCTTTCCGCCCTTGAATTGTATCACCTCCGCGACCAACCCCCGGATGTTCCAGCCCAGGTACGAGACGCAGGGCTCTTTTCCCTCGTCGGCTGCGTCTTTGTCGGCCTCGTCTTTTGCGTCGCCCACACGCTCTCTCCTCCTGCGGACTTCAAGAGGTAGCTGGCACTTCTGCTCGCAGTCGGCCGGCGAGATGTAGAAACGGCGCGGGTAATTCTTGATCTCGGGGCAGGCGCAATCCTCCTCACTGCCTTTGTCCGAGTCCGACTTTTGCAGGTCTATGTCCTCGGGCGGGACGATGAGGAGTTCACCTCTGCGCTCAGGGAAGAAGAAGAAGAAGTCGCTATCATCCCTATTCTTATCCATCTTCTCCGGCTTGACGTATCGGTAGTCGAAGCGCCGCACATTCCTGAGCGTCGCCTTGAAGAAGCTGACCAAAAAGTTGGCCCAGTCGCCACCGTCCTCCCTGGCAAACGCGTAAGACTGGTACTCCTCAAACGCCGTCTTCACCGAATATTCCCGGGGGATGTGTTGAAGCTTGCTTAATTCGGCCCAGGAGATGTTGTAGCACCCTGCGGAGGCGCAGTTGCCGTCCTTGTCCACCGGCTCGAAGATGATTGGCTGCTCGGGCAGAGTCCAGGGGAAGTAGATTGACACGCCGTTAGAGTACTGGAGCGACGGGCCGATGTAGTAAGACTTGAGGACGAACCTCTTCGCCTTCACCTCTCTCAGGACGGCCCTGCACCACTTGGCGATCCTATCGAATTTCTGCACGACACTCAGCATGTCCAGCGTCTTTCTCAGATGACGCATACTCAGGTTTGCTGCACTGGGAGCGTTACGCTTGTTAAGTTGTAACTCGACCCCGAAGATGTAGAACTGGTAGAGGTAATCGTTGCAGCGCTCAAGCAGCAGCGCGCAGAAGTCGTACAGGTCAACGAACCTCTCGCCCCAATAGCTCTGCGCTTCGAGCCGCGCCTGCCGGATAGCGTCGCGGATGGCGGGGTAGAGCACCTCCCCGACCTTTTTATACATGTACGCCTCCTTCTCAATGTCCTCATCGGTTGTCACCCTCAGGCCGTCCCGCATCGCCTTCGACAACCCCCGGACGGCCCACACCAGATTCCGCTGGCGGCGGAGCGTCGTCAGGTCGCAGAGTGACTGCTCGGATGAGCGGTCCATCAGCATGAAGTCAATCAGGTTGCGGGCGCACACGCGGAGCAGGCCCTTGGCGACGCGCGCCGTCGGTTTGTCCCGGAGGCGCACCACCGTGTTGATGATTTTCCTGAAGGGCCACCCGAGGGCGAGAGACAAACCCTGCGAGCCGAGGATGTACTCAACCTGCTGCCTGACCTGATAGGCGGTCTCGATGCCGTTCATAATGCAGTTGTCGCAGGCCAGAATGTCGAGTGCCGGCTTGCACTTGTAGGGCGGCTTGTCCTGAGAGCCGGGCTCTTCGGTGACAGCCTTGAGCCAATCATCGTACTGCTCCGCGTCGTCGCGCACGTCGAAATGTTTAGCCAGCACGTCTGCGAAGTCTAGCAGGCGGAGGAAGCTAGGCGGATTGTTGTCAGCCAGAAACGTGTTGCCCGCGACCGCCGTCCCGTGGCCGTAAAGGATGAGCATGTATCTGTCGGCCGGATGTTGGCCCAGCGCGAATTCGAGAAAACGCGACAGGCCCTCCTTTACGACCGGCAACGGTGTGGGGCGGGACGTGTTTTGAGAATTGCAGAAGTCCGGGGCCTCGACGGGGTGAAATTCTAATGTTTGTAAATCCTCAAACGTGACGAGGTCGTCATGCAGGCCCCAGTTAAGGTGCGGGTTAGGATGTGTGAAGCGGCGGCGTTTGATTTCCAGATAGCGCGCGCCCCTGGGCCTAGGAGTGTTGGCGTCGAAGCAGGCCAGCACGCGTACGTCGTCACCGCGGGGGATGTTGGCGGCTTCGAGCTGCTGTAAAACGGAGAGGGAGTTGGCGCTGAGGTTGTTGTCGCCGGCAAGATAAATCATGATCGTCCACTTGCAGCGCCGTCCGTGTGCGTCCGAGTTTTCCGCCTTGTTGGTGGTGTCAGTTCCTTCCTCCTGCGACATGTCTTTTCTCCTAAACTTTATGACGCGGCGTTAGACACAGACTGCCTGGCCGGCCGAGTCTGCCGCCGAGTGGTGAATAACCTCGCCTGAAATTGCGGCGTAGCGTCCTGGTCGGGTCAGGAGTCTGAAATTCGGTACAGTGTACGCCTTTTGCTTGCCAATGCAACACCGCCCGTGTCTGAGCTTTCAACAAATTATGTCGCCGGATGCGCAAATGCTTCATAAGAATTTTGTTGCAGGAATTTCTTTGAGGTAGTAAGTTCCACACACTGGTGCGGCCAGAAAATTATTTATTATCTTTCCCGTCTGAAACGTTTCTCATACCGCGAGCATATATAGATAAGTAAGCGGGTCAGATGCCCGGCGCAGGTGAACGCTAGTGCCCCGATAGTGTTAGCTTGTTTTTTATCACAACACTCTGCTCGGCATTAATCCCGGACTGCCCAACTTCTTATTAGCCGTGAGCCGCTCCAGCCGGTCGTCCGAGGGACAGCGCATGAATTATCGCTTACTCAAATTGAGGATTGCAGGGCCCGGCGCACAGACAGGCTTCTCCGGGCACGGGCATTTTCGGGATCAGGATTTGAACGAGTCTGCCCCGACGCTCTACGGCTATCCTGACAATGTGCCTGACGCCACGCAATGGTTCGAGAGTAGTTTGATTAAACAGGTGATGCCGACGCGCATCTTTTACGACATCTTCACCTGTCACAGAAACGGAGTCCATCAATGAGAACCAGAGTACAGTTTGCGCTTTCGCTCATCGCTCTCTTTTGCTGGTTAAGCTGCGCAGCAGTTGCGGCCCGCGCCGCGACACCGCAACCGACGCCGACACCGCAACCGACGCCGGCACCGCTGAACACCATCAGAATCGGTCAATGCAGCACTCAGGAAGAAATTCGCAAGCTGATTGAGGCGGAAGCGAAAAGCGGGTTGGTGTTTGATGTGCGCCCCTTTGTCGTCAATCAAACGATGGGCAAGAGGTCTTTTAGCGGCAGCAACGGGCGAGTCAGCGTCGTGCACATGAATCCTTTCGTGTTTAACTACAAAGTCACCGTTGCGCAACAAGAACTGGTGACTACAGCGCTTTCGGATTTTTCTAAAGTGCTGCTGCCGCCAAGCCTCGGCTCTGTCTTTGCGAGTCAACTCAGCCTCACTTCAGATAAGGCGAAGCCTTCGCCAACCAAATTGAACCTCATCGAGCAGCGGTTGAATGATTTCAGCAACAGCCCATGTCAGACTGCCGGAAACCCGCTGCGCAGCACGCCCGTGTGCATCGCTTTAAATGAAATGTTCGACGTCTTCAACCAGATCAAAAATTCTGGATTATTAAATAGGACACCGCGCGGGGCTTTATCGTCGTCCTTTGATGTCATCAACGCATCGGCATCCATCTCAATAGCCGGAGCGCCGGTAAGCAAGAACGCTGATGCGGCATTCATAGACTATGAAAAGGCAGTGAAAAAGCTACAAGACGAGGAGGCTGACACTTACACGACCTGCCAGGCCGCCGCAGAAATCAATAAATCGTTAAGCAACTATGACTTTGAAGCCTACTTCGAAGGCATCAAGGAGGCAAAAAAAGCTATCGCTCAAGTGTCCGTACAAGTTCAGGACCTTAGACAAATGACCGACGACTTTAAGGCTGACCCGGAGTTAAAGACCCCTATCATTCGGTGCAAGGGCTTTAACTGCGTTGACCAGTTCAACGCCTACGCCCAGGCTGCCCTTGAAGTTCTGGACCTCTACACGGAGGAGCTAGCAACTCTTCAAAGAAACGGCAATGAGATGAAACGAATATATGACCTCACCGAAGAGATGAAAGAGGAGGATGGCTGGTTTGCGCGCACCACTACCATCCCCAAGAAATTTGAATTGAGTCTGGCGACAGTCAGCGTCAAAGCCACCAAACTATCCGAAACGTCGTCGGGCCAAGCAACTGCTGATAAGAATCGGAGCGGCAACATGGCGACAGGAGCGGGCGACCTAACGCTTCGGTCCGTTGAGACGGGCGGCGTGTCCGGCGAGAGTATTGCTGCGACAAATTCCGGCGGCAATAATTTCGCCGCTTCCGGCAATCAGGGCGGAGCATCAACTGCTGGCGGCAGCACAACGCCGCCAGCCAATAAGCCAGCCAATAAGCCGGCAGTAGCGGACGGACAGATTGTTGAGACCGTTCCCATCGGTCGTCCGCGTTTCGCGCTCTCGGCTGGCTTAGTCTACTCACCCTTGCCGCGCCGCACGTTCCAGAGCATAAAGGGCTTTACGCGCGATGCGCAGGGAAACCCAACGGGCAACGGCAGCGCCAACATCGTCGGGCTTGGCGAGAATTCTTCGCGGCGTCTGTTGCCGATGTTGCAACTCAACACGCGCCTGCTGACCTCGGATACCGCTAGCCTCTTTTTCTCATTCGGCGTCAGCGCCAAGTACGACGACAACGTGGATGTCGAATATCTTTTCGGGCCTTCGGTCGGTTTGTTGAACGACCGAGTTTTGGTCACGGCTGGAGTTTACGGCGGCAAAACGCAAAACCTCGTTGACAACATTGCCCTTGGCGATGTCCTGCCCGATACCATCGGCGATGCCAAGCTCTACCGCAAAAGCTACGTCTGGAAGCCCGGCTTCTCTTTTAGCTACAACTTTTCGCGCACGAAGAAGGGCGACAGTATCAGCCCGGGGACTACTTCTACCGCCAACGAGCTGAAAGATGAGATTCGCATCGGCAGCATCCCCTTCAATCTGGCGGTGGGTCTGGCCTACACCTCGCTCGAACAGCGCACCTACGACGAAATCGTCGGCTTCGCCCGCGACCGTCAGGGAAATTTAACGAACGGACAAACTCTGACTCGCATCGTTGGGCTATCATCGAGTTCCAATTATCGCCTCACGCCGCTCGTGATGCTTCATACACGCCTGACGAAGTTCGGCAGGCACGACTTTTATTTTTCCACCGGCATCACCGGCAAAAAAACCGACAACAGTTTCGACATCGAATACCTGTTAGGCGGTTCGGTTAATCTCTACCAACGCAAAGTCTTTTTAACCGTCGGAGCTTTCGCGGGTAAACAGCAGCTACTCGGCGGTGATTTCTTTGAGGGCGCACAACTTGATAAAAGCCAGAATGTAACGATTCAAAATCGTTACGTGTGGAAGCCCGCCATCGCCTTTAGTTACGACATTTCCAAGATTGTTAAGGTGGCGCAATAAAACAGACGTGTTTTATCGAAGGCAGATGTCTCGGCCATCGTCCACCTCTGGCTGATAGTCTTCAACCCAAGATACATCAACTTGAAGACTGCTCCGGGCTCAGATATTTTTACTTTTCGGTGGCCTACTTAATGTCCCTTACAAGCCATTCTTCTGTGCTTCGATGTAGAAGTTGCGGTTGACTTCAAACGTTTTGATTTCTTCTGGAAACACAAAAGTCTGTGTGGCCTCTTTCGGGGTGATTGTCACTTCCTTACCGTTAATCGCTACGCGGAGCGGCATCGCAAATCCTTTGACGACTCTTTCATAACTGAAAGAGAGCGTCTTTCCATCCGTCTTATATTTCAGAAGCGGAATATTCGTCGTGCGCAGGTACTGGTCAAACACTTTGCCGAGATCAATACCGGCCTTTCTGGAGATATATGATTCAATCTGTTCGGTTGAAACCGTCTGATGCCAGAAATCGGCGTTGAGCCCGCGCAAGATGGCGAGCCATTTTTTATCGTCGTTAATGACGTGGCGGATAGTGTGGAGCATGTTTCCGCCCTTGTAATACATGTCTCCTGACCCTTCCCGGTTCGTTCCGTAAACGCCGATAATCGGTCTATCGTTCCTGATGTTATGGCGACTGCCGATGACATAATCCTCCGCCTCTTTTCTGCTGAAATGATATTCGACAAAAAGATTCTCCGAATAATTTGTAAAGCCTTCGTGAATCCACATGTCTGCGGCATCTTTCATTGAAACATTATTGCCAAACCATTCGTGGCCCGATTCGTGTACGATGATGAAGTCAAACTTGAAGCCGATTCCAGTGTTGCTCACGTCTCGCTGACGGTAACCATTCCGATACCAGTTGCCATACGTGACAGAGCTCTGGTGTTCCATCCCGGGATAGGAAACAGCCACGAGCTTGTAACTGTCTTCGTAAAACGGATACTTTCCGAACCAGTATTCAAAGGCTTCCATCATTCTCCGCGCTTCCTTGAATTGCTTCATCGCAGAATCTTTCTGGTGGGCCAACACCCAGTAATCCATGTCGAGCACGCCGCCTTTGCCGTTATACTTTTCAGAAAAATTCACGTAGTTGCCGATGTTGACATTGACACCGTAATTATTAATCGGATTGATAACCTCCCAATGAAAAGTTCTGGTTTTGTCTGCGACGTTGTGCTCCGTCTTCTTCAAACGCCCGTTGGAAACGGCGGTTAGATTTTCCGGCACAGTAACGCTGATCCGCATGCCGCGATCAGGCTCATCGTAACCATGATCTTTATTGGGCCACCAAATGCTGGCCCCGATACCCTGGCAGGTGGTGACGATAAAATGTTCTCCCAAGTCGTCCCGCCCCCATGTTATTCCACCAACCCACGGAGGATTCTTACTTTCCGCAGGCTTCCCTTCGTAAAATACTTCTATTTTGTCCTCAACACCTTTCGGCATATCTTTTTCAAACAACACCCAGTAAACATTCCCTTCCCGCTCAAACTTAAGCTGCGAGTTTCCGTGAGTGATTTTTGTAATAGCGAGCGGAGGCTGCAAATCAATCTGCATTCTGTTGCCCGGTTTCAGAGTTTTGAAAGTTATCGTATTCGAGCCCCTCAACCTTTTCGTCTCGGGTAAAAACTCGACCGCCAAATGATAATGTAAAACGTCCCACCATTCGCGTTCAGGTGTTATTGAGCCCCGGAGCGTTTCCTGGCGAGTGACACTTTCGGTTTGAGCAAAGAGGTAAGGAGCATGCATCTGCATGAATACGGCAATTGCAACGATAATCAGTTTACTCATAAACACTCTAATCTCCTGCATGGGATCGTTGAACGTATGATAAGAGATTCGCCCATCGCGCTCCGCTGCGTGCGACTGGTTAGACCGCACGACCTCTGGCCGAATCCCTCCAATCCGGCATCAAGGCCCTATAGTCTGGGGTTTAACCCGTATTGCGCAAACCCGCCGAGATGCCGTTGATGGTCGCCGCGAGTGCATACTTCAACTCTTCCGTCTCCTCGCCACCGCGCAGCCGCCGCAGCAATTCGATCTGGATCAAACTCATCGGATCGACGTAAGGATTGCGTAAGCGTATCGAACGAGAGAGCACGGGGTTGTGCTCCAGCAATTCTCGCTGGACAGTGATGCTTAAGATTCTCTCGCGTGTGCGCTCGAACTCGCCCGCGATCATTCGCCATACACGCGCTCTCAACTCTTCGTCCTCGACCAGCCTGCTGTAACGGCGCGCAATCGAAAGGTCGGCCTTAGCCAGTCCGTTCTCGACGTTGCCGATGAGATCGCGGAAGAGCGGAAACTTCCCCATCATCGTGCGGAGCAATTCTTCGCCGCCTTCGTGTGCCTGGCAATAGCGCGCGAGCGCATGGCCGACGCCGAACCACGCAGGCAGCACATGACGGCTCTGCATCCAGCCGAAGACCCAAGGGATCGCGCGCAGTCTTGCAACCTCTTGTTGCGGAGCGCCCTCATCCTTTTCTTCCGATGCGCGCCGGCTAGGGCGAGAGCCGCTCTTCGCAAGCTCAAATTCCTGCACCGGCGTCGCCTGATGAAAGTAGCGTAGCGTCTCAGCATTTTCCACTACCGACTCGCGGTAAAACGCGAATGCCTCGGCCGACATCTCTTCCATCGCTGCCACCCACTCTGCTTCAACTGGAAAAGCTTTGGGCCGTGCGAGGGCGTCGAGCGAGGCGGCGAGCATCAGTTCGAAACTGCGCTCGGCCAGCACTGCATCCGAGTATTTGAAATTCAAGACCTCGCCCTGCTCTGTAATACGTAGTTTCCCGTTGAAAGCACCGGGCGGCTGCGCTGCAATAGCGCGATGGGTCGGGCCGCCGCCGCGCCCCACAGTGCCGCCGCGTCCGTGGAAGAGGCTGAGCCGCACATTGCACTCGCGCGCAACACGGTGCAACTCCTCGTGCGCCTTGTAAATCTCCCAGATGCTCGTCAGCATCCCGCCGTCTTTGTTCGAGTCCGAGTAGCCGAGCATAATCTCCTGCTCGCGTCCCCACGAATCCAGGAAGCGCGCGTACAGAGGCGAAGTCCAGAGCCGACGGCAGACTTCAGGTGCGCGGCGTAAATCTTCGATCGACTCGAAGAGCGGCACGGGCATCACGCCCGGATCATTGCGCTCACTCGTGGCCGCCGCATTCACACCACAGAGTTCCATAAGCCAGAGGAGCGACAGCACATCGCGCCCTACGCTCGCGCCGCTGATGACGTAGGCGCGGATAGACTGCGGCGAAAATGTGCGCTTCAGTTCGGCGACCGCGCGCAAGCTATCCAGGAGCGCTGCTGTCTCCTCCGAAACATCTGGAATCTCGTCGGGCGTATTCCCGTCGGCTAACGCCTGTCCGGCGTCCGCTTGCGGGTCGAAACGCAACCCACCTGCGAGTTCACGTACGGCGCGTGTGTGGACGCGCGCGTGCTGTCGTATGTCGAGCGTATGCAGGTGAAACCCAAACGTCTCAGCCTGCCGCAGGAGCGGATCAAGCAGGCCCTCGGCCAATTCGCCGCCGCCGTTTTCTTCAAGACTGTCGCGGACAATTGTGAGATCGGCGATGAAAGATGCGGCATCAACGTAACCGTCAACGCTTGCCGGGGCTTCGCGCGTGGCGCGCAGGCGATACAGGACGTAGGCCAAGAAACGCCTGTAAATTTCGGCGTTCGGCTGACCGCTTACTTCCGCTTGCGCCCCCGTTAGAGTCTCTCCGTAATTCTTAAACTTTGCTTGTAAATCGGCCGAGACTTTCACTTGATGAGTCGAGAGACTGAGTTGTTCCTGCAATTGTTCGACTGTTTCGAGGTAGAAATCAACGATGGTTTGGCGCGCGAGCAGAAGAGCCTCGCGTGTCGTCGCGCCATTCACATACGGGTTGCCGTCGCGGTCGCCGCCGATCCAGGAAGCGAAACTGATAACGTTGGGCAAGGCGCGCGGCTCAAGGCGAACATCGTAAACCTGCTCAAAACCGCTCGCCATTTCCGCGTAAACATCCGGCAGCGTGCGAATCAAGACGGAAGGATAGTAGCCCAGCCCCATGATAATTTCATCGGCGACGGTCGGCTTGCGACGACGTATGTCATCGGTCTGCCAGAGCGCTGTAATCTCTTGTGCGATAGCAGTCTGGGCAGCGGCGGCTTCAGCGTCCGAGAGAGGCAACCGGCTCAGGCGTTCAAGCTGCTCACTGATGCGACGACGTTTGAAGAGAATCGTCCGTCGTGCGACTTCCGTCGGGTGCGCCGTGAAGACGGGCGTGACCGAGATGCGTCGTAAGACATCGAGCGCGTCTCGCCACTCAATGCCCGCATCGCGCAGGCGTTCCAGCGTGCCGCGAAAGGTTCCGGGCAGCGCAGGCAGGTTTGCGGCCAGCGTCCGCGCGCGGCGACGCAGCTTGCGGTGATTGGTTTCGGCGAGATTGGTGAGTTCGAAGTAGATGGCGAAGGCTTTGGTCAGCCGGTATGCCTCGACGACGTTCAAACGTTTGACGGCATCCTCGGCGCGGTCCATCAGATCAACCTCATCTGACGGCGAATCCTCCCACCTAGCGGTCGCAGGTTCGGCGTTCGCTTCGCGATTCTCGGTCGTCAAACTGCGCAGCAACTCAACAGCGTTATAAAGTTCTTCCCCGCCCTGCTCCTTGAGCGTTTCGCCGAGCAGTTGGCCCAAGCTACGCACGTCGCGCCGCAACGGAAGTTCCTTCACTGCCGGGTCGCCGCTCGTCAACTCGGCCAGCCGCGCCGCCTGCTCTTCCGCTTGCCATAGGGACTTCGACCTCTTCGCGCCTGCCCCGCTGCCGCTTAATTTTTGTCTGGACATAATACTTCCGTACTGACTTCTCAACTCCGTTAGACCACGCTCTGATTCCTCACGTCAAGTTGATTAAGCTTACTTCAAAAACCGCCGGCTTGAGTGCCTTAAACGCTTTCGCGCTGCATCTGTCCGTCCAGCAAAAGCCTCAGCTTCAAAATAGGGGAAGCGGACTAACGCCCGAATCAACCTGCCGCCCGGCGAGACCACACAACGCGAAAGAAACCACAGGACGATGATGAGAGGCAAGCTGGGAGCGACCCCAAATGTAACGAGCCTGCGGGCTATCTCTTCAATGCAAGCTAACCCGCCGGTCAGTTTGTAGCAACTATTTCTGGCTACCAATGGAAAGCGGAGTTAAAAAGTTGTCTAACTAATGGGCCATTACAGGTTAGAATGGCTGCGGAAGAGGTGAGCCGGTGCTTTGTAGTTGTAACTGAGAAGAAAGGTAGCAAAAATGATTGAAGATAAAGCAACTGAAAGATGGAAGGAACGCGCGAAGAAATTGGGTCTCATCGTCAATATGGGAGCCGATAAACCTAAGTCCCAACCCAAAGCGCCAGCGGAGAAGGCGATAAAGAAGAGCGGTAAGAAGTAAGAAGCAAATGGGAGAAGCATTCAAGGATCGTACGGGTAACGTAGACGCGCCGATTCAACCGGCAAATGAGCCTTCTGGCATGAGAGCCACTGCTGAGACCTTCAGCGCCTTCATTGCAGAGACGGCTCGATTCGTCCGGCAGTACCCGCTGGTTACGGCGGCAGCGGCTTTCGGCGGAGGCGTCGTCGCCGGTTGGCTCATCGCGCGTGATCTGAAAACACGGCTCTACGCGGGCAACGAACAAAGGCAGCAGCAGGCCGGCGAGGAGAAAGCAAAGAGGAGAGCTATCTCTCGTTGGGAAGGTGAAGGCGGCCGCGTCATTTTCAACGGAGAAAGTCAGTAAGAGGTAATCAACCGGGAGGCTTTTATTGATGGCTACGAAGAAGGCACGCAAAGACAGAAGCGACATTACCGTCGGGCAGCTTGAGAAGAAGCATGGAATGCCGCCCGGCACAATCAGGAATGAGGATGGCAGAGACACCAGAGCCGATAAGAAGCTGGGTACGATTCGCAAGCAGGCCGTTAAGAAAAGCAGCAAGAAGAGCGGCAAAAAATGAGCAAGTCAACTCGTTAGCACGAGCCTTTAGAGCGGGCCGTAAAAGAGAGGCGCGTCCGCTGCATGCCGTCGTTAGATTGTGTTCGTTGTCCCATGCCGACGACCGCAAAGCACGTGTATGTCGTCGCTCTAAACGTCATACATTGCCTTATTACTCTCCCCGTGCATTAGCTGAAGGGTCAAATCCGACCGCCCTTCTTCAGCCACCCAGAACAGTGTGGTTTGAGCCACTGCGATTCCGAATTCGTTAAGGCCGCGCCTCGAAAATAAGATTGAAAGGCGTTAAGATGACGGAACGATTCAATGATGAAACCCATGCTATCAAGACGTTGAGTTGAATGAGTTGTTAGACCGCGCAGAGCGGGACAAGAGACTGACCAGAACGCCAGTCTTTCCAGAACGCCACTCTTTTAGCAAATTTTTCTCACCCACTACTGCCCTCTAAGCTTTCTCAGCATTTCGAGTGCGTTCGTGTTATCTGGGTTCAACTCAAGCGACCTTTGATAATTCTTAATGGACAGTTCTTTATCGCCGTCGCTCATATAGGCTTCACCCAGGCTGTCGTATGCATTCGACGAGTTCGGATAATCTTCGACGTTCATCTTGAACACTTCGATAGCTTCCTTGACTCTCTTCTTCTGCAACAACCAGTAGCCTAGAGCATTCACCTGAGCCTCGCTTAAGACGCCCGCGCCCGGGCGCTTCCTACGAGACTCGCGGTACTGAGTGATTGCCGCGCCTCCGCGTGCGAGGATGTCTCTGAATAAAACTTTGGCCGGGGAGTTGTAGGCTTCATAGCCCATCCAGGCGAAAGCAGGATGAACGCCTCCCTTGATTTGAGAGACGATTTCTGGAACGATGGAGAGTCCGTTGCCGCTGTTAGTAAAGATAATGATGCCGATCTTTTCTTTCGGATAGGCCATAATGAAGCTATGAAACTCGCCGTTGTTGTCGCCCCAATGCCAGATAGCATCTCCGGCGTCAGTTCGCTCAAGCCCCCAGCCGAGCCCCCATGAGAGAGTTTGCGAAAGCCGTCCCGGACTTCGCTCGATACAAGAGAAGCAGCTTTCATCTAATCGGACTTGCCCCTTTAACATCTGTTCGGTCGTTTCTTCTCGCAAACCTGTTCCATTTATGACAGCGATTACAAATCTGGCGTAATCAAGAGCCGTCGTGTGCAGCCCTGAATAAGACCTTGCCACAGTGGGCCTTCTTTTCTGAGCGACAACGCCTGAAGGCTTGTGCCCATTTGCCTTCAGCGTCTCATACCTGTCTTGCCAGACGAAGCTGCTGCTTGTCATCCCCAAAGGCCCGAAGACAGTTTTTTTCATGTACACATCAAGCGGAACACCCGTTATGTGCTCGACTACCTTTTGCAAATAGAGGAAGCCTTCGCCCGAATAGCTGAATTTTGTGCCAGGCTTGAAGTAGATTTTTAAAGGGCTTCGTGATGTAACTTCGTTTTGAAATCCCGTTGTGTGGTCCAGTACCATGCGTGCCGTGATGAGATTGACCCGTTCGTCATTTAGCAGATAGGCGTCCGAGAGGTATGCGGACAAAGGCTTATCAAGCTCTAACTTTCCGCTGTCAACCAATTTCAGCACGGCGTAAGCAAAAACCGGCTTACTCAATGACGCCGCCTCAAACACGGTGCTGTCACGAACTGGCTCTTCCGTATCCGCGTTCTTCACACCGAAGCTTCGATACCAGAAAACTTTTGCATCCCTAATGAGCGCTATCGAAAGCCCCTGTACATCGCCCTCTTTCATCAGTTGCGGAATGATCCTTTCAAGGCGGGAAGCCAGATCCTTCCTTCTCACACTTGATGATACGGGTGATCGGCGCGCTTGTCGTGATTGACCTTGCGCAGTGGCCTGCTGTCCGCTAAACAGCCAGCACACAAAGATAAGTATTAACCCCGGAACTGAAATTCGCCTCACAAACTCCAACTTTGATTTCCCCTCCAGCCTTACTTAAGTTTATTACCTGCTCCTTATAAGGTTAACACCGCAAACACTGGTTTTATGGCAGGAATTTCAGGTATGGATGAGAAGCGGTCTAACGCCCGAATTAAACGGCGCGCACCGGCCGACGAAATCACACGTGGTGAACGCCCCGGCAGCTTCCCCTTCATCGTTCTCTTGTTCACTAATATTGAATGCTTTATGCTCGGCGCGGGTTAATGCGAGCGTTGGGCGCTAGTCTCTTGTCCTGACAAACAGAATATTTTATGAACGATGATTATGTAAGTTTCTACTCCGACGCGCGGCGTTATGACCTCGTATCGGGAGCATACGCTACCGGCGACTTTCTTGATTTTTATCAACGGCAAATCGCTCGCTACGGTGAACCCGTCCTCGAACTCGCTTGCGGCTCAGGTCGTTTGACTATCCCGCTTGCCGGAGCAGGCGTAAATATCACGGGCTTAGACATCTCCGAAGACATGCTTGATTTGGCAAAGGTGAAGGCTACCAGATGCGGAGTAAGCATTCCCTTCATTCAGGGAGATATTCGCAACTTTGATCTTGGCGAGAAGTTTAAGTTTATCTTCATTCCGGCTCAGTCTTTGTCACATCTTGATAGACGCGAGGAGATCGAGGATTGCTTTTCATGCGTGCGGCGGCACTTAGCGGAAGAGGGCAGATTTTTGATTGAGCTATTTAACTCTTCGGTCAAGCTGCTCGCGCGTGGCTCAGACTGTCGTTACGCTGTCGGCGAATATGAAGACCCGGATAGAGGGGAGCGAGTTTTCGTCACTGAAGAATTGCGTTACGATGCCGCCACACAAGTCAATCATATTAAGTGGTTTTTCCAAAACGAAGGGAGTGATGAGGAAGCAGCACTCTCATTCGAGATGCGCCATTTCTTTCCGCAGGAGATTGACGCGCTTCTCTGGTATAACGGTTTTCTGATTGAGCACAAGTATGGCAACTACGATGAAGAAGAATTTTCCAGTGACGCCGTGAAACAACTCATCGTCTGCCGCGCTAAGTAACGCAAACATCTTAGAAGGCGGAGGTCTCTGGCCTACCACGCCACGCCAAAAAACTCATTCAACCCGAACACGCCTTAACCTACCTCCGATCAACGTTGTCGCCCCAATTCAGGTTATATAGTATCGTCGGCGGGCAGGTTAATTTCGGGCGTTAGATGTACGCAGCGCCCGGCAATTTAGAAAGTGATGCTTAACAATAGCTTGAGAAAAATATTGGCCGGCTATGATGCGTTCGCGACATTCCGCATCCGTGTCATCGCATGGTTTGTCCGCCTGGCCTGGTTTCCTGCTGTGCTATGGGGCTGCATTAACCTGGTCATCTTATGGACGCAACCTCTCTCAACAACAGAGGCCGCGAAGAGGACTGAAGACGCTGCTATCAGTCTCGGCGTAGGAGCAGTTCTTTTTCTCATCTGGCTTTTCATGTTCAGAAGACGCGGGTCATGGACGTTGAACAAAGGGGGCAAGCTTGAGCGTTGAGGCATGGGGCACAGCTAATAACTCATTCAAGCGCGACGCTTCTCCTGCCAGCTCCGGCTCTGTCAATGCCCTAACGTTTTTTATCTTTAGTTCTTTCCTTAAATCAGCTTAGTCAAACTAATTTGAGGAATAAAAGCGTAAAGCCTAAAATTAGCAGACAACTTATCCAAACAAGCACGCGACTGGAAATCTGCTATAAAGTCGTGTAGAGCTCCAATAGAAATATTACCGAATCTGTAGAAGAAGCTGATTACTATAAACGTTGGAATTAGCGCAAACATAATATAAAAATCGGTAGCGTACGCGGTCGAGTGCAAGCGGTTGTTAGGCCGCCACAGCGATTCTATTGCTTGAGGAATATTGCTTCGCCGATGCCAATATCCAACGATACCGTCATGCTCAAAACGGGACGGAGAGAGAAGTTTACCGACATTCTATTTTCCGACACCCTATTCGTCTTTGATGATAAGGTGTGTCCCGTAAACGAAATTCTCTACAGCGAAATGACCCTCGAAAGTGCAAGAAATTGAGTCGCCACTACGGCGGCAACTGAACATCGTCGTATCGTCGGCAGCACTTCGGGGACTGGACAAGGCTTGCTCAGCACACTCACCTATGACATTTACGTTGGTTTTGGTATATCGCCCTGCCGAGAAGATTGCCATTTTCACCTTCCCAAGCGGAACATCAGCAGTCTCGCCATCACGCAACGTCTGGTCTGCAACGGCATCGTGGCCTAGCAGTTCGACACGCTGAAAACAGTCTGACCGACGGGATTTGGTAGACGCTTGGAAAACCACTTGGGCACCAATGATACCAGTGATCTCACTACGCAGCAGCTCGGCCTCTTTATCTGTCAGATCGGCTCTTGCCAGGAATCCTTGCTCCGAAGTCCAGCTTGGTTGCGAATCAAGTATCAAGTCGAGCTTGCGCCCAGCGAACTCTAACTGAGCCTGCAACTCCGTGACAGGCATCATGGCTAATCTATTTATGCCATCGCTACGCAGTTGCGCGAGAGTGGCAGGAATATCGCAGAACGCTGATCTATTATCGCCACTCCCGCTATTAGCCATACTCGCGGCGCGGTGGTCGTCTGTAGATCTCCACGTGCGAAATCTAGCCGTGAATCGGACGCGTCTCGCGTCTAATTGCTTGAATTCATATCTCGGGCTGTTGGCATCTGCACTAGCCAGAAAGAATTGGGGTGCAACCCAACCGACATCGGCGTAGCGGCCAATACCTTGGAGAATAGTGGCATTACACGGCGTCTGAATAGCAAGCGGGAGGACTTGTTTTGCTACGACCACCTCGTCAGGTGCGACGGGCAATTCGAGTAATTTTACCTGAGGAGTCGAGGAGGGCGGTTGCGTTTCGCCCAAGCCGTCAGACGTTGACTTGTTTCTTCTACACCCATGCGCAACCAAGGCCAAGCTCAGCACTAGCGCGAGATGCCAGGCTAGTCTGAAAAAGAACATCTGATGCCCTTTTAGTTGCTTACACTGATCGTGGCTTCGACCATGACAAGCAGGGCATTTATAAGCCATAGAAAGCACCTCCCGGCCTAATGCTCATTAGACCGCCACTGGTGGTAATTTCGACTTTTGCCGACTTTTACCGCTTTTGGCGGCCTAACACCTCGCATGGTTGACTTTTACTGCTCCTTATTATCTCTATAGGCTCAATCCTTCGTCTTCCAATGAGAGTAGCTTATACAGCAATAATTCGCCGGAAAAGATATGAGAGTGTTAGGCGGGTGTCAATGTTTTTGACCTGTTGCGATTACGGCAACATCGCAATTTACGAGTCCGAGGACATGATATTGTATGCGCTACTTTATAAAACTAGTCTGCGAGCTAGTCACAGAAAACTCAACGCCGCCGCCTTCCATGTGACACCGCACGCGGGAAGAAGCGTGACCACTCTTTCTGTAGTGCTCTTTCTTCCGCTTCCTCCTGCGCTTGGATGGCTCGCAGAGCGCCCTGCTGCTCCCAATACGCCTCGACGAAGGATGGTGTACCCAGCAGGTGCTTTAAGAGCCTTTGGCTTCAAATGGTCAGACAACTTGGAGAGCCGCCTTTCTTCCTCAGTCATCTGCGGCTGCGACGGCCAGCGATGGGTGGCAAAAGCACCTAGGTCATTCACAAGGTCATCGTCAATCTTCCGTGGCTGCATCTGTCCCACGGGCTTGCCTTCCTCTTCCGGCGGATAATGATAGCGCTGAATCTGACGCCGCAGATGCACCATCCCTAAGCTAGAGGTTGCCGTCTGGACGTGATATTCGCCTGATGCTTTACAAAGTAACTCGCCCTCGCCATCGGCCACGACAAAATAAATGGTCGGGCGTCCCATCAACTGCGGTCTGATGGGGTGTGCCTCATTTATATCTTTTAACGTGAATCTATCAGTTAGTTCATCAATGCCGTCCTGATAATCCACTTTCCATTGCTCAAGGCGCAGACCATAATCCTCAGTTGAAAACGTATCTTTTCAAATAAAGTATTAGGGTCTTTTGAGGTATCTACAAGGTCTTCCGTAGCTGAGGAGAGGAAGGCGGAGAGCCATGGATATTGAGCCACTTATGGACGCACCAATCGAGTGCGCCGACCGTCGCCCCTTCGTCGCGTGATTTCTCTACGACGCCGGAAGTCTGTTTATCTAAAACAGTTTCATCGAGCCAGAGTAGATATTGTTCTTGCCGGGGGTAGGGATAAAAAGGAACGACCTTCAGAGCGCTTCGAGGGTCATAGCCCCACGCATAGTTGTTGAACCAATAAAGAGTGTCCCGGGACTTCTCTTTTTCCCGTTCCTTATCAGCTTCAGTTCTGAGTGAACCAAGCAACGACAGCGGAGCTTCAGCCACCCGTACAGCCTGTTCAATCTGGAAGCGAACTGCGTATTGCTTCCACTCAAAAGCGTCTCGCTCGATAGTGTTACGCGCACTCGCAGCCCGCGCCCGCAACCGTTCCAACTCTTGTGGCAGCACGACCAATGGCGCGCGTTGGCACTCTTCGAGCTTGGAGCGCAGCACATCATCGCCACCATCGCCAATGCTCATCACATCGGAAATGGCAGACATGGCAAGCGCCAGGCGGCGCGCAGAATCTTGAAGGTTGAATGTCAATTCATTAGCTGTGAGGCTTCCGGCATGAAGATGGAGAGCGCCTCGATAGCCTGCTCGCGCGTGACGTCCTTGCCGCTCGCCAAGGCATCGCCCATCAGCTTGTCAATGGCTCGCTCAAGCTGTTCGCGCTTCTCAAGGGTCAGGGTGATGGTCTGCTTAGCTTTCCCTTCCGTGCGGTCTGCAATCTCGCGTAAAGCTCCCACGTCGCCCGCTTTGGCCTTGACAATCATCTGTCCGGCAAGTATCTCCGCAAAGGTACGCCGTTCCGGGTCGGTCTCGTCCACCTTTGCCAGATGTTTGCGATAAGCCTCTGAGAGGACGATAGATTTTGGCCGTCCCTTTGGATTACCAGACTGACTGGGCTTGAAAGGTTTCAGATTCGCCAGTCTGCGCGCCTGTGATTTACTGTTTTCTCTCTGTTTATCAGTGAAGGATTTGTCTGCTTTTGCCATAATTCGCGCCTCCCAATCGAGCGACTACAACGCTCCGGCTATTTGAAATTATAGCAAAAGTGCTTATATCTTGGCAGCTAAAACATAAGATTTTTAGAGATTATGGGGCTTTGCTTAACGGGCACTCATGTCTAATAAATGAACTGGCGTATCTAATAATTTATCTAAACCTCAGAGAAGGCGCCTGCTCTATTGCACGCCTAGCTTTCCAAGCCAATCATTAACTAACAGGGAGCACTGCTCTGCCAACCAAATAGCTGTTCTATACGCCTGTAATCTCATGCTATGCTGCGCCTGTGGCGTCCTTCCACCCGTTTTGAAATGGGCGTCTAATCCTGCTGGCAGGTGGGCATCTAATTCTGTCACATTACAAGTTTTCTTAGAGGATCATTTGCTGAGGTTGGATTAGACGGCGAAATGGGCGTCTTTAATTACGCCCGTTTGGGCGTCTAATACGCGTTATGCTGCTATCTTGAAAAATGGAGGAACATCATGAGCGATGGTAACTTGGATTTACGAGAAAAACTGCACCCACGTAATCCGCTTGGAATTTTTGCACTTTTCGTCTCTTTTACAGAGACACTTGCCGTTGTCTTCTACAAAATTCTCGATGATCCATCACATAAGACCATTTTGTTGTATGTCATAATTGCCTATGCATTATTATCTATGTTTAGTTTTTTGATATTCCTTTGGTTCAGGCCAACAAACTTATATGCGCCGGGAGATTTCCGCGACGATAAAACATTCATTGAGCTAATGTCAGAGGTAAGGAAAGTGAAAGCAGACGTAGCGCATGACAGTAGTGTTACTGAAGCTGTGCTGCGCGAAGTTGGAGGAATTAGAACAAGGCAAGAATTGAAAGAACCAGACTCTACATTTGCCTGGGAGAATATCCGTAGGATGGTTGATACCTTTATAGATCGAGATAACAATGTGACGGCTGCCGTTGGCATTCCTAGAGCTTATCTTATGATAGGAGAGTATGACCTATGTGAAAGGGTTTGTCGCTATCTTCTCTTAAAGGTTAGTGACACCCACCCAGAGTATTACCAGATTCTTGCAAATCTAGCTTACGCTTTAGTTGGCAAGAGTGAGCATGAGGAGGCCAGAAGTCGTTTACTTGAGGTGAAAAACTTCAATGGAGGTAAGAATTATGCTTCATGGCATGCTGTGCCGCTAGCTGTCACATACTTTCATTTGGAAAAAAGTAAAACGCCTGAATATTGGGAGGCACTCAAATTTGCTAGAAGCAGAGATGATTACAGTGGACTTTCAGATTGGTTCCGTAGGCTATATCCAGAAATTGCGGAAGATTTATAGGCCAGCAAACTTTTTATCAGGTGACGCAGCATAACAACTCATTCAACCGGACGCGCAATTAGCAACCTTCTTATGCAAGGCTTGTCGCTATCGGCGGCCCGTGCGCGCCGGTTAATTCGGGCGTTCGGCGGCTTCGCTGTCTTTAGGACATTTACCATCTTCATGAGAATTATGATTGACGCTCCGGTTAATCAGGAGTATGGTCAGCGCGCGTCGTATCGTCCTAACTCATTTGACAACACAACTCACCAACCGTCCTAAGAGGAGATAATCATGTTTAGAAAACTCAGTTTAGTATTTGTCGGAATAGTTGTTTTTGCCTTTGCGACAACAACTTTTGCCTCAGCCCTTCTCGACCTTAGCACAGGCGTTAACGTCGGAGCGGTCGGCAATCCGCTTTTCCCGACAAGCGCCGGAACAAGAGATAGTTATTGGTTTGTGCTTTCGACTCCAGCAGGCGCGGCATCTGCCAACACGCAAGCATGGATCAAAGGCGGGATGGGACAGTGGAACTTTATTCAAGGAACGCTTCCTATTTTTGCTAACGATCAAAGCGCAGGAATATCTGAATATGAAAGATGTTTTTGCTTAACCGATATGGCAGATGCAAAGCTAGACTTAACGATGCGCGCCGACAATGTAGCTACTTTATATCTGAACAGCTACTACAATCCGGTGGTGCAATCTGCATCTAATGACACCTTCAATACAGCGAAGCCTGCGACCCAATTTCAATATACCAGTGGAAACGGTTTGAAGCTGGGGAAAAACTGTCTGAGGGTTCGCCTCAATAATGAGGGCGGGATAACGGCTTTTGCCTTGAAAGCCACGTTGCAGGCTAGAAGCGCATACGACTTCTTTGACGAAAGAAGCGCTTGTTGTAGTAAAAAGGAAGAGGTCTTTACCAGGCCATTAAGATAGAAAGGATTTAAGAAGCATGGGAATGGCGTGGTTACGCCGCACGCGCCGCCGAACAAGTCATTCGAGCCGACCGCCCGATAGCATGGCTTTCATCATGCTCTTCTACGGTCGGCTTGAATGCTTTTCGCGGGCGGCGGCTCAATTCCGGCGTTAGAGCGCCTGAAGCCGCAGCCCCAGAGAGCAACGGGGCGTGCTTCAGGCTGCGGCAAGAGACGGTCTAACAGCGCGCTCAAGCCGACGCGGCACCAGCTAGCCTTTTATAATCGGGGTTGAGTGCGCGCGGCTTAGCGCGGGCGTTCGGCTGCTTCGCGTTGATATTAGAGAGATGCGCGAGACTTGTTGCTCTCGCACGGCGCGCGGCTCCCCTCAGATCAAGATTGAAGGCTTCCCTGATGGGTCGTCCCGCCGCGCTTCGTGCTATTTTGGACACAACCCGATGAGCGTTGCATGATTTCTTGCGAGGTGGAGAGCGAGCGTTGAGTCTTTCAATTAGCGGGCAGCCGAACAAGGCATTGAAGCTGACCGGTGCTGGCGTGGTTCTTATCGGTAACTTGAATGCCTTTCTATGTTATGTTCCGGCAGCTTAATGCCAGCGTTAGGTTTCTGTTGAATGCTATTGCTCAAATAAATGAATCAGTTATCTTAAACTTTACCGAAGAATGGGCTTCCTTGAATGCTGATGAATCTTGAATGGTGTGAACCTTGTGCACGAATCGAAATCTGGCGCGAAGGTGCGTTGAATCCCCATCCGGCGCTGTGTAAGTTGAATGATAGAATCAATATTGAAGACTGATGAAAGGCGGAATGGCTGCGGCGAACGAAACCTAACAACTCATTCAACCGGAGCGGGATGAGCTTGCCTCTCATCGTCAGCTTGTCGCACGATGCGGTTGATTCCCGCCCGGTTAATTCGGGCGTTGGGCACGCTACGCATTCACAAGACAGTTAAGTTGAGTATGAGGAAGCAAAACGGAGTGAATTCTCGGATTGAATGGTGCAATCGGAGGTGCGGCCCAACAACTCATTCAACCCGACGCCTCGATAGCATCCCTTTTATCTTGCTTCCTTGCGTCGAATCTTGGATGCTGCTCGCTCGGCGCGGGTTAATTCGGGCGTTAGGTGTATGTATTTAGTGAATTAGAGTATCTAAAGCCTGAGTGTTTCGCTTCGAGGATTCATCATGGCATATTGGTGGGTTGCCCAAAACAGAACATACAAGCATGAAATCAGTAATGGTTATTTATGGTCTCCATTACCAAATGATTTTGGCAACCCTTTCCATTGGGCCAATATGGGTGAAGTTAGGGTAGGGGATGTCATTTTGTCGTATGTGAAGCAACAAATTTACGCAATTGGCGTTGCAACGTCAACTGCTTATGAAAGCATACGCCCGTTTAGAAGGGGTCCAGGTATTGGATGGAAGGAAGAGGGATGGCGTGTTGATGTGAATTTTCAACAACCACCTAATAGGGTGTTAGTTCCGGAACTTGCTAGTGATCTTTTAGCAATACTTCCTCATAAGTATTCCCCATTAACCCGAGTTGGAATGGGTAGCCAAGGATACCTTTTCCGTTTACCAACTCAAGCTGCATTGTTGCTGCTAGATGCTGCTGCGATTGAAGAAGTTCCTGAGATTCAAAATCCAATTGTGCAAGGCATATTGGAATCGGAGAACAGTGTTACTCTTAAAGAAGCGTTAGTGCTTAGCCGTGTTGGGCAGGGTAAGTTTCGCCAAGATTTAATTCGTATTTGGGCAGGGAGGTGTTGTGTTACAGGTTTGGCTGTTGAAGACTTACTAAGAGCGTCTCATATAAAGCCGTGGCGTGATTCAAATAATCGGGAGCGCCTAGACCCCTATAATGGATTGCTACTATCGCCTAATTACGACGCGGTATTCGATAAGGGATATATAAATTTCACTGATAATGGCAGGATACAGGTATCTTCTCAAATATCCGGCGAGCAACTACGCATGTTAGATATAAGTTTAAGTGTTCGTATTGATGGTCTAAAGGAGAAGCATAGGTCTTATCTGGCTTACCATCGGGAGGAAATTTTCAGGAGGTAGAATTGCGACGACATACACCTAACAACTCATTCAAACCGACCGCCCTTAGCTTGCCTCTTATCAACCTTTGCTGGTACATCTCAGGTTGTCGCTCTCGTCGGGCAGCGGGTTAATCCGGGCGTTAGGCTTTTTGTTGAATATGGCTAAACAGCAGAGAAAGTTAAATCAAGTATTTATTTGCTACCGAAGAGCAGATAGTAGCTGGGTGGCTAGCCGTATTTATGACCGTCTTGTTCAGAAGTTCGGCAGAGATATAATCTTCAAAGATATTGATTCTATTCCATTAGGCATTAACTTTAAGCAATATATAGAGTCAGTTGTCCAGCAGTGTAGCGTGCTTCTTGTAGTCATTCATCATAAATGGATTGGGGAGTCTGTTGAGCCAGGCAAAAGTCGTATTAATGATCCAAATGATTTCGTGAGAATAGAGATAGAGCCAGCCCTGAAGCGCGAAATTCCAGTTATTCCATTGTTCATAGAAGATGCAGTCATTCCTATAGAGAACCTCCCAGAAACTTTGAAAGAATTAGCTGCTAGAAATGGTATGAAAGTTAATAATGATCCATATTTCCATATGGACATGGATCGTTTAATTAATCATTTAGAACCCATCCTACAATTTAAAAAAAGTGATCTTGCATCTCTCAAAACGCTCATGAAATTGGCGGTAATATTCTTAGCGTCTTTGGTAATTGTATTATTGATTGCTACTGTTAGAATATTGCTGTTAAAGTAAAAAGCATAACAACTCATTTAACCCGGCGCCTCGATAGCATGGCTTTCATCGTTATGCTCTGACGCTTGGGTTGAATATTTTATGTTCGGCGCTGGTTAATTCGAGCGTTAGGCGTCTGTGGACTGAATAGGAGAGAAGAATGACAGATACAGAGAAGAGCTATCCTTATGTAACCCACCTTAATGTGTTTTATAACCTCTGGAGTTGGTGGATGTGCCGACTCTGGTCGCGGCCTGCAAGGACCATTGGTACAACCAGACGCTCTGCCAAGTCAATGACTCAGTCGTTCGACTCGGCGTCGTTGAGGGTGAGTACCACTGGCATAAACATGACGATGAGGACAAGTTCTTCTACGTGGTAGAAGGGCAGTTCCTAATTGATTTGGAAGAGCGCACGGTGGAATTATCGCCGGGGCAGGGATTCGTGGTCCCGAAGGGTGTCATGCACCGCCCGTGAGCGCCCAAACGAACAGTGATCCTGATGGTAGAGGGCGCGGGCATCATGCCGACGGGCGACGCCTAACAACTCATTCAACCGGACGCGCCGATAGCATCCTTTTCATGTTGCTTCCTCGCGTCGTAAGTTATGTGGATTCGCGCCGCGCCGGTTAATTCGAGCGTTATACCGTTCGCTTCATTGAGAGGTGATTTATGGAAAGAGTTGTCTATTTGTTGGGAGCAGGGTTTTCAGCACCTTTAGGGCTTCCTGTGATGAGTAACTTCCGTATGAAGTCGCAGGATATGTATTTCGAAGACCCGGAGAAATATGCCCACTTTAAAGAAGTGTTCGATACCATCAGGCATATGTCTATCAGCAAGAACTATTATGAAGCAAACCTCTTTAACGTTGAAGAAATACTCTCGATACTAGAAATGGGAGAGTATCTAGAAGGTAGAAATCTCAAAGACCCTTTTCTCAAATATATTGCGGATGTCATTGAGTATTACACGCCAGAAATCCCTGCTCATGTAGATAGGCTTCCGGGCAACTGGACTGATTGGCTATTTGGCACAAATACTAAATGGCATTCGTATGCAATGTTTGTTAGCAGCATATTAAATTTGAGGTTCATCCCGCAAACGGGAGCATCTAGGGGGCTTTATAAAGAAATCATGTGCTCTAGTAATCATTTGCCGCGCACTCGATACTCTATAATTACTCTCAATTATGATTTAGTGCCTGAAAAGGTCTGTGGATTCATCAATAGAAATTACCAAGTGGAACGTGAGGTCGCTTTTGTTAAAGAGATCGGAACGGAGGGAATTTATCCAATGCTTCCTGGCGGTAGGTTCACAGCGTCTCTGGCTAAGCTTCACGGGAGCATAGACAGTGGAGAAATCATTCCACCAACTTGGAGTAAAGGTGTCAATCGGAATATTTCATCTGCTTGGAAGTTAGCCTATCAGCTCCTAGCTGATGCAACACATATCCGCATTATTGGCTATTCTCTGCCTACTGCTGATGCGTATGTAAAGTATCTACTCAAATCTGCGGTTATCCAAGACCCGCATATTAAAAGGATTGATGTTATTTGCCGAGACTCGGATGGTTCTGTGAAGAAGCGCTATGACAACTTCATTAAATTCGACTATTACAAGTTCATTAACGCTGATGTTACAAAATACCTTGATGCCCATAGGCAGCAGTATGGTCACTCGTCACAGGTAAATAGCACAGATGGCTTTGTAATCAACAAGCTCGAAGATTCACATGAAGCTTTCGTTGATGCTAATTCTTAATGACATTATGTCTCCTACGCGCAAGTGCGGCATAACAACTCATTCAACCGGACGCGCCATTAGCTGGCCTCTCATCGAGAACTTGCGTGGATTCGGCGGCCTGTGCGCGCTGGTTAATTCGGGCGTTGGGCGCTTCGTGTTGCGCTTTAAGAAAGTGGTAAATCTAATATGGCTCATCAAATTAAAAATCCTGATAAGACCGAATTGCTTAAGTTGCAATTGAATGCTGCCATTGAAATATATAA
Organism: Pyrinomonadaceae bacterium; assembly: GCA_036382855.1. Classification (GTDB taxonomy): domain Bacteria; phylum Acidobacteriota; class Blastocatellia; order Pyrinomonadales; family Pyrinomonadaceae; genus DASVTR01. Next base: position 84,465 of record DASVPO010000021.1, read on the forward strand.
AAATCACTGTGAACTGTTCCTCAAATGGGTGGCTCTCTATTTGGCGGTCGTTGGCGCAATTGCAATCTATATTATCAACAAAGAACTCAGCGACGTAATTAGGCGGTGGATACCAGTTCTAATTGCGATAGGTTCCCTCCTTCTCTCAATAGGCTGTTTTGGTATGTGGACTTGGCTCAAAAATCTTGAAAGAGCTATGAATAAAGTTTCAGGGGAATTAGGCATCAGTCCTTTGCCGCTCTTTGGAGCAAATATACTGACTCTCCTTATGCTAATCTTGTCAGCAGGCTTCTGTGTAGTAGGATTATCATTAGCGTTCTGGTGGAAAAGCTATTTCCCAAGCCCATGAATTCAATATCAGCCCGCGCCCAACAACTCATTCAACCTGACGCCTCGATAGCATGATTTTCAAGATGCATGCTCTGGTGTAGATTGAATGGCTGCGCTCGGCGCGGGTTAATTCGGCCGTTGGACGTCTTTTCTGACAATACGTTTATTGTTCCTTCTGAAGAAGGAGGACTACGAAGATGAGCGAATGGTCTAGAAGTGAGAAAATAGCCTTGTTTTCATTGCTGGTTGCGATTATCGGTGTAGTTGTAGCTTTGTTTATCCCTGAGTTTCGCCATGCGATGAATTTGAATCATGAGTTTCGTGTGAGTCACGTAGATGCTCAGTCAGGTATCCCGAATAATTCTTCACCATCAGCTAATCCAGCTTTCACAAAAGTTCCGGATCGAACAATCAATTATCCTGCTACCCGCACCGGGTGGTATCTAGTAGGGAGTGGGAAATTTAGACTCGAAGTGAATGGAGAAATAAACAGTGGAGGAAATGTTATTCTTACTCCTGAAGGTTGGTCTAAGCTTGGTGATCATACCGCTTTTGTTCGTGGGCTTCCTTTTGGGGGAGTAATAGCAAAAGTAGGTAATGGGACATCTTTTCTAGTTGGGTATAAGGCTAACTTTGACACGCAAGAAAAGGTTTACATCGCAATCAATGATTCCAATTATTCAGATAATACAGGGAGTTTCGCAGTCCGTGTTATAAAGCAATAAATGAAGCGCGTTTCAATGAAAGCCGCCGCTCAACAACTCATTCAACCCGACCCGCGATAGCATGGCTTTCATCATCTCTCCTTGCGGTGTAGATTGAATGGTGCCTGCGTGGGCCGGGTTAATTCGGGCGTTAGACATCTTTCGCTTTAACTACTATGACTTTGAAGGAGATTAGTATGAGAGAAATCAAGAGCATCCATGGCTTGGCGGTTATGGTGTCACTGATGTTTGCTATCAGCACACAAGTGCTCGGAGTAGGACTCATTCGTGGAGTTATCGTCGAAGGAACTCAAAGGCAGTCGGACAACAGTGCTTTTAGCTTCGGGGAGGGCCGCTTCTTTATTGACGGCAAAGCGCCAAAAGGGTTCCCGGAGATCGAATACCTTTACCTTGAGGGCGGCTCTTTCAAGCTCGCGCCGGACAAAAAACGCATGGTCGCAGACTCGCCCGCCAACCTCACGGGTGAGCTTCAAGGGAAAGCGAGGCGCACGTTCAAGCTGAAGAAAGCGGCAATGGAGAGTGACGCAATCACGTTCGAGTCGCAGGCCATCAGGGGCATCAGCTTTCAGTTCAGCGGCACGGTCTTCAATGCGGCAACCGGTAATGACGAGCCAGCGAGCGTCGGAATAAAAGGGCGCTTGTCGAAATTCATGAACGGGAAGAAGGTGGCTGAGGCGCAGGTCACATTCAGCTACCTGGAGCCTGAGGACTAAAAGGGTAGTCTGCAAGAGTAAAACTCGATGTCTGACAACTCATCCAACCGAACGCGCAATTAGCTGGTCTCCTATTTTTGATATTGATTGCTCGCCGGTTAATTCGGGCGTCAGACCCTTAACTTATGCACAGGGCTCCTGAGGGTTCATGGTTCTCGTCGTTTTAGGAGTTCCGCTGTGGGTGCTTGGCTAAAAGTGGTGCTGCTTTTCCTCATCTGCCTCGCGCTGTCGGGCACGCTGGCCGCACCCGGTCGCCGCTACTTCGTCGAGGCGGTCGTCGGCTGCGGGATAAGCATCGGATGTACTAACGACCTCGCGGCTACGTTATTGCTGAGCGTGCTGGGGCTCATCTCTCCGTTTGTAATCTTCGGGCAGGAGCGTTTGCTGTCAGTCGCTCCCTAAAAGCTGCCGAGGTGTCAAAGCCCCGGCTCGTCGCCGTTGTGTTCGCGCTGCTGCCACCCATCCTTCTGCTGCTCTTTCTCTTCAGCTAGGATGGAGAGGGGGCGGGCTGCTATCCGCGACAGGTCTACCAACGGCATGCACGCGACGCCCCATCACGCTGCCTCTCATGTAACTTGGGTGGGGGCGCGGGTGATGCCGGGCGTTAGACCTCTTTCGCTCATGGAAGCAGTTTATGTAGAACTTGGCGCAGACATTCATAGGCTAAAACGGAGAGCCTCCCTAAATTGAATGTCATAACGGTTGTGATAATGTATAAGAGCAAGGTGAATGGCGAAATCTTTGAATAGGAGGAATCGGCGTGTTGATTATCTGTAGGACTTTCGTTAAGTCTTAAGATAGAAACATTCTGATAAGCATCGCCTTTGTTGGTGACATAGAGCCTCCAGAGTAAGAAGCAAATTGCACCGGGGATTATTATCTTCAGGAGGGAGATATTACCTCGTAAGACAATCGCCTCAGTATCGCTGAAGTCCCAAAATTGTCCGCCGCCACAGTTTGTTGTCATACTTGTATTAGACACTGGTATGGTAAAAATGTTCCTAAGGAGTGAATAGTTGCTCTCACGCGAGGTCTAACAACTAATTCAACCGGACGCGCAATTAGCAGGCCTCTTATCTTCAACATTGATAGCTCGCCGTTTAATTCGGGCGTTATGCGCTTCTCCTGATTTCTGCCACACAATTACCTGGCGCGGTGTTTATATTGTAGATGTTAAAAATTCCAGACCATATATTAGGGGTAAACCTGCTACAAGCGGTTCTGTTTACCGTTCTGATGGTTGCTGCTCTACCCATTCAAACGGGATATAGTCAACAAAAACCAGTAACCCAAACGCCTGAGTTGGGCAGAGCTATTGAGCAGGTCGATGCTTTGGCTGCGGGTGAAATCGCAAAAGACAACATCGGCAGTATCACGATTGGCGTTGTCTCCAGCGGAAAGCTGGTATGGACTAAGAGTTACGGGTATGCCGATACGGAGAAAAAGCTGCCAGCCACCAAAGATACGGTTTATCGCATCGGCTCAATCACCAAACAGTTTACAGCCTTGATGCTGCTGCAATTAGTCGAGGGAGGGAAGGTTCGTCTCTCCGACCCGGTGGAGAAATACCTGCCGGAAGTGAACAAGCTGCAAAACCGCTTTGCAGGTGCGCCGCCCATCACTCTCATTCAGCTCGCAACACATACTTCCGGCTTAGACCGCGAGCCTGATGACGAGCAAATGCTGTACATCAAAGGCCCTGTATCCGAGTGGGAGAAGAAACTTATTGCAAGCATCCCGCTGACGAGATTTATCAATGAACCCGGCACGCGCTACTCATACTCGAACATCGGTTATGCGATTCTAGGTCTTGCTCTGAGCCGGGCGGCGGGTGAGCCTTACGTTGAATATATTCAGAAGCATATACTCAAGCCGTTGGGAATGTCTCAGACAGCTTTTACGCTTGATGAACGAATGAAAGAAAATCGCGCCAAAGGTTTTCTGATTGAAGACGGCAAAGTTGATGCGTTGGAGCCAGAGCGTCAGGAGCGTGAGGGGAGCGGCTGGAGAGTTCCTAACGGTAGACTGTACTCCACGGTTGGCGATTTGGCGCGGTTTGTGGCGTTTGAGTTGGGCGAAGAACATGCGAGCGTCCTCAGCAAGAAACTTTTGGAAGCTAATTTCGAGCGCGTTAATTCAGCCTTTAGCGAATTCACCTACGGCTATGGAATTGGTTTCCAGGTCCGCCGCCGAGGAAATCTCGTTGCGATAGGACATGACGGAGTGCTCGCTGGCTACCAATGTTCGGCTTGGATTGACCCGAAGACTCGTCTGGGAGTAATCACACTTACCACGAGACAAGAGACGTTCTTAGGTCTTCGTGCGCTGGAAATACTTGCTAACGCTCATCGAACGTCGGACAAGTGATCAGGAAAATCAGTCACAACTCACGACGCGCATAACAAGTCATTCGACCCGACGCCTCGATAGCATCTCTCTTCATCTGAGGCGCTCTCGGCTTGGTTGGTGGTGGGGATGAATCAGAAGCCACTCAGAATGTTTTAGGTTGAAATTTGAAAAACCCGCGATGTGTCTTGCCTCAACGGGCTTCTCTTACGAGCCTCTTAAACTTAACTATGTGGCGCTCACTTATAGGCGTTCTTAATGGTAAGAGAGATATTGCATCACTTCATTGTCTCACTAGATTTATTTGCAACTACTGAGCCTTTCGTAAATGATATGGTCTTGATTCATTATCCCATGTCATTCTGCCTTCTATAGTAGTACCAGAAAGAGGCCCCATTATAGTTGTATAACTTGAAATTACTGAACCGTATATCTTTCCCTGCTGCTTAGGGAATTTCATAATGACAATATTTTCTTCTTGCATCCATGTCCCTGTATACATAGCAATTACTTTAGTGCTGCTATGCACCTCCCACGTTACCGTACTTTCTGAAATGAGAAATCTGCTATAACCACCTCTCATTTTCGGAACATCAGCTATCCAAATTGTATTAGCTAATCCAGATACTTGCGTAATATCTTGTTGCGTCGTAGGGACTGGCATTTCTGCCTTCGGAGACTTCTGGGATGTTAATTCGAGGGCGTTGGAAGAAGTATTTCCATTAGATTCATTACTCAAAGATAATGGCGGCTTCATTTCCGGTGTTGAAAGTGTCTTCCTTAACCAAAGCAGACCAGAAGCTACAACGATTAGAACTATCACTACATAAAGAGCATTTCGTATCCTCTTACTTTGGGGGTAGGCTTTTTCAATAGCTTTCCCTTCAGCCCTTTTTCTCAAGTCTTCTACAGTCTTAGGCGGCAAGACCTCTTCGGCCTTTTCCTTAAACTTTCTTAGCTCAACTTTCTTCTCTTGATTAGTATTCCCGTACTCTTTAATAGCATCATCTGCTGATTCAATTATTAGCTTCGCTGAGTCTGGGTCTAGGCGTTGAGTATTTTGGACTAAATTTTTACCTTGTTATATAGCTCGTTCGCATATTTTGCTGATTGATTATCAACCGCATTGTCAGAAGATTGATTCGCTATGATGCTTTGTGTTTCAACAATACTGTCTAATATCTGCTCTAGGTTTTCATATTTTAGGTATGAATCAAAAGTCCGCGCATCAATGTTAATTGTAAGCCAGCCATCAACCCCATAACCATAATTTGTCCCTGAATCATGGTAGACGCCAATGTGCGCTAACTTCTTGAAAATAATTGCAACTTCTACATCCGGGAGTGTTATATCACTAGAGACATAGCTTGCGGCAATGCTCTTAATTTTAGGATTGCCTAGCAACAACTCACGAATAGAAAGTATTACTATGTCGGCCTTTTTAACCAGATCACTATCTGGGTCAAGTAGTCCAATTCCGAGCAAGGTAATCTGGTCTTCGTGTCTGAGTAACCGCGAGTCAATATCAGAAGGATTAAAGTCTCTTGGCAGTTTATCTCTAAGCTCTACTTTCAAAGCTCTCGCGCTGACAGGCTCACCATTTCGCAATTTAGAGCAAATCGCACCAAGCCAAAGTTTTTGAGGTTCAGTCAGCTTTATCTTGGAGACATTATTAGCCATTGCTGTTAGCTTCGATGAAGGGTGGAGGCTTTCCGTTTCTCACTCTCTACCTTCTTTTACCAGACTTGCGTGCGTCCCCTAACTTCGCATCAATAATAACAATAGTACTTCCTATTGTGGGAGTAGTCACTTTCTTGCATATTGAAATGAGCACGACATTCCGTGACATCCCTGCTTAGAAGCAAGGAATCTCAGGCAACGCATAGCCTAATGGCTTCCGTTTTGCGCCAGAAGCATTCAAAAGTATTTGTTGGTCTTACTTAACCTTGACAAGTAAAACGATAATTGAGATTCGCTGCAAATTCTGTAAGCGTTTAGCTGCTAAGGTAAGCGATGACCTGAGCGACACGGTTAGCTTGAAATGTGCGAAATGTAAGAAGTTGAGTGGGATTACTTATCCTCGTTCAGTAAAAGACGTTCTGCCTTCCACTGATTATAGGCATTCATATGTCGTAGATAATCAGCGCAAACATTAGAACGCTCTATATTCCATCCGAGTACCGTCAGTATTAGCCGTTCGACGATCCACCGAATATGTTCAGTTGCAAAAACCACTGAATGAAGTTGTGACTGGTTAAGATAATCACCGTGAACCAACTTGTTCCTAATATCTGAAAGAGACCACTCCTCGCCCCTATCAATTACAGGCCATAAGTCAGCCATGTTTAATGATAAATATTTGAGACCCGATTCGTAAGCAGTTGCGAATGAAATACGTTGGAGAGCAGAAAGGTTCTTTTTAAGAAGTGTCTGTTTTGTCTTGTCATTTTCAAGAAGTGGATGTTGCTCAATAAATTTACGTAGATTGCCTTTAAATGTTTTCCATTTCTCAGCCTCTTCTTCGGAGAAAATAAATTCAAGGTTCGCTTGTCGCCGGAGGTAAAGCACAATTGTCTCCAATGCGGAATATAGTGAGATGAAAATACTTTGTATTGTTTCGCCTTTAGATGGGATAACGTAATTGATAGCTTGTCTGACCAAATCAATTGCTTCTATGGATTTGAATTGCTTATACGCAGTATTTAAGAATTCTTGAATATCCGCTTGTTCTATTAACAGATTGTTACTGTTATCCCTAAATTCTGGAATTGCTACATTAGCTCGATAATATTCCCTTAAAGTGCCATCTATTTCGGAAGTATCGTAACCGAGATTGAGACAGCGTTGCCTTTCCGCAAATGAAGTCAATAGTAATAAATCATCTAACTCATGCAACCCATTCTTCACCCGCTGCATAAATTGCTCACCGCCTTCCATTGCAAAGTCGGCAACGAGTTCACTGTATATTATAGTTTCACCTTCAGCGTTTTCTCGATAGCGATAGCGATTACCGAACATCAAGGGTATTCCACTATTCAATGTGAAAGAAATTTGCCAGACCGTTTTTACCTCCACTTCACCCGTAAAGGAATGCATTATTGTTTGGGCAGGAGACAGAAGTTTGCTCGGTGTCAACCAATACCGCCCATGTGAATTTTCAAGCGGCGGTTCATCCCCAACATTACGCTGTGTTTCAATTCTTAAGCCTTCTGGTCTCGCAATTACTATGCGCTCCGAAATGTCAGGATGCCAGAATTGAGTTGAAGAGCGACGGGTATAAACTTTATCAGCGTATATTTTTGTTAGGTGGTCAGGAGACGGATAAAACTCACATTCCATTGAAAACTTCCAGACCCCTTCCATCATCCGTAGCTGTTCTTCAGTTGGATGAAAATGGATAAGAACTGGCTCTACTATTTTGATAGGCAGGAAAATCTTACAAAGAACTTCCTTGATCAAAATTCCGTCCGCGCTGACAGTAGCATAACATCGGTAACTTTCTTTGTTTTGTTCGTCCTTCATTTTGTGAGGGTTTTCGATATTGCTCATTTACTGTTTCCTGCCCTTACTCACCTTAGCCTCCTAATCTTTATGCTTGGGCGGTCTGCCTAGTTTGTAGCATTAGCCTCAGAAAACCAGTCCTTTAGTTTCCCCTGTTTTTAAGCTCTGACTCTAGTTTCTGAATCGTCGCATCTAAGGCGTCAAACTTCTCTTGCGAAGGGGGTGATATTTTAGTGTGAGTAGCTTTTTGAGCGTAATGACCGCACAATCCATAGCTGATAAAAAACCACTCGAAAGCAGTTTTAGTCGCTTCAACCTCTGCATCTGTAACATCTAAATCGGTAATTACTTTCGGGTGCATCAATCGGTCTCTGACTTTCACTGCCTCTCGTAGTTTCTGCCAGCCATTCCCGCCAAGACTAAGTTCAAAAGATGAGCCAACGCTCTTGGAATATATCTTGAAACTAAACTTGACGTTGTTAAGAAACTTGATGAATAGAGGCCTGTCAACAACTTCACCTTTTTCATCTATATCGAAAGCCCTTTCATCTAAAAGCATCATCTCTGCTATAGTTAAATTTCCCAGAGGCCAACCTAAATGAGCCGCCGTACGCTTCATGCGGTAAAGAAGGCCTTCAATGAAGGCGAATACAGATCGCACATATGCCCTTCGGTACATTTGGCTATCATTACTTTGAATTGATTGGTATTGGTTGGTACAGTCTTGCCCTAAAACCTGAGCCATATCAGTTAGCTCTTTCAAGTTACTATTTAGCTCAGTGATAAACTTGTCCAAGCCATCTGCCGCAGTGTTTTCCACTTGAAGTTAGCTCCGATATATTGTGGGAGATGAATACTATTTCTTACTCTTCTTACTCGCCTTAGAAGTCTTTTCATCTTTAGACTTGGGCGGTCTGCCTGTCTTGCCGTCATTGCCAATCTTGCCAACAAGTTTCTTTACCTCAGCAGGTTCGAGTAGGTAGGCACGTCCGAATTGCTGTGCCTTTAGCTTGCCCGCTCTGATTAACTGCCGCACGCGAGAGTCATTAACTCCTAGCTCTGCCGCCGCCTGTTGTGTGGTTAGTAGACTCTTACTCATATCCGCTTTATAGCATGGAGAATATATTACCGCAATCAGCAATTCCCCTTGACAATAATTACCGTTATCGGCAATACACCTCTGTCGGTTAAAAGTAACAAGTCACAGGAGAACAGCAATGTTACAGCCAAACGAACAGATCATCATTACAGAAGAGTTCGCTGTCAAAGTCTACAAAATAGGCAGAGGCGTCATTGCTGAAGTTGCCGACTCACATAGCCCATTTAACGGCACGTATGTGCTTGCTTCCATTCGCGCCTACGCCCTGCCGATGCTTCTCGATAAGGTCGAAGAGGCTCGCCATGCAGGATAAGCCTCAATACACCGAGGGCGATGTGGTCGAGGTCTTCAATCCGCAGTCAAACGCTTACCAGTGGATTACGGTTGAGAGCGTGCTTGTGGTTCATGGCTCTCAGATTATCCTCGCCTGTGGCTCTTACTTCTGCGAGTGCTGGGTCAGAACAGAATCCCTTGCCACCCCTGACCTAAAAGTGATGGCCTGACATGCCATTCTATCGCCGCTCATTCATGTGCCGCTCTCCCTTCGAGGAGAAGCCGCTTGAAGTCGGTTCGCGCAAATGGCTCATCTGGCAATTGGACATCCAGACATCTCGCATCGTTCGGCAGAGAGACCGTAAGTGCGTCACCTGTGGCAGCCGATGTAACCTACAATGCTCACACTTCTACAGCCGTCGCTATCTCATCATCCGTTTTGACCTAAGAAACTGTAACGCCATGTGCGGCCACTGCAACCAGCGGCACAACGACGACCCGTTTCCCTATCTGAATTTCATGCAGGAGCATTACGGGCATGATGTCGTGGCGGAGCTTCACGCGCTGAGGATGAGTTTACAGAAAGTGACAGATGATGAACTGAGAGCCTTGTTAGAGAAATACAGAGCTAGTTGAAGATGATAAAAAATTGTTGCAATAATACTTGCAAGGCGTTACTCCGTCGCGCTGTGAGTGTCAATTCCTCGTCGGACATCTCGGCACTTCTGACGCTCTCATAGCACACGAATACTACGCCGCCAGTGAATAATTCACGGCAGCATGGCATGACTAATTAGCGCGTATTTGTTAGAGCAGTGACAGCACGCTTTGAAACAGATTCACTGCAATCTCTGTGATTGGGTCGGTATCACCTGTTCCTATTTGTGCAGCAGCCCCCGGCGCGGGCGGCGGGTCAACGACGCCCATAGGCATATTTCCGGCGTAAGTACAGGCGGAAAGTACCAGCACAAGCATTAACGCTCTTAGAGTTCTCATTTCATTTTCCTTTTAATGGGATTTAACCAACCTGTGACCGTCACGCTTCGTCTAGCGTGGCGGTTTTAGTGTCTTAGCAACTTTTTTGCGGAGACACGGAAACGCAAGCCTCACATGAATTTAGCAGATAGCCGACTGAAACAACTAGATAACCCTTCGTTGACGCAGAATGAGCGTGTGCTGCTTCGTTGCCACCTAGCGTCTGAATTTATTCACATAGGGCAATATGAATCCGCACGCGAGGCATTGGGCGAGCTGTGGCAGGGAGTTGAGAGACGACCCGACGTAGAGAAACTAAAACCTTTCACTGCCGCCGAAGTGCTGTTGCAGTGCGGTGCGTTGTCTAGCTGGCTTGGCAACTCCGAGCACCTTGCGGGCGCGCAGGAAAAAGCTAAAGACTTACTCTTTGAAGCCTTCCGTATGTTCAAGGCTCAAGGTCAAAGCGTGAAGGTGTCAGAGGCGCAGTATGAACTCGGTTTCTGTTACCTCCGGCTCGGTGCTTACGACGAGGCGCGAGTGGTTCTTGATGAAGCCCTCAATAATTCTTGAAGACACCAATCTCAAAGCGAAAGTCTTGATTCGTCACTCTATCGTTGAAGTCTGGACTGGTCGCTATCACGAGGCCTGGGATATTCTTGAAAAAGCCAGAGAGTTCTTTGAAGCGAGCGGCGATGCGCTCAAGGGCAAGTGGCATGGTCAGAAAGGACTCGTCTTACAAAGACTGGCTCTTACTGAAAAGCGAACGGACTACGCTGATAGAGCCATCATGGAGTTTACCGCTGCCATCTACCATTGCGAATTGGCAGGACATGAAAGATACTGCGGCAACGCCTTTAATAATGTCGCCATGCTGCTATACCAGTTAGACCGATATAGCGAGGCTCACGAACACTTAAATCGCGCACAAGCAATTTTCGAGCGACATCAAGACCCCGGCTATCTCGCACAAGTAAACGACACAAGAGCGCGAGTGTTGGTTGCGGAGCAAAGGTATGTGGAAGCTGACAGGGTTCTCGCCAGCGTTATTCAAGCCTTTGAGCAGAGCGGCGAGTCTGCTTTACTCGTTGATGCTTTAACAATTCAAGGGGTGGTGTGGTCAAGGCTCGGAGTAAAAGAAAATTCGATTCAGATATTGAACCGAGCAATCAGTGTCGCCCAAGAATCCGGCTCGTATTTGAATGGAGGTTTGGCGGCTTTAACTCTCATCGAAGAACACGGCGAATCACTCCCTGAGAATAAGCTGTATCGTATCTATAGCCGTGCTGATGAGTTGCTCAAAGATGTCCAAGACGCCGAACACATCACAAAACTCAGAGCGTGCGCCCGCATCGTGACCAGGAGATTATTAGGCCCGCAACTCAGCGATAAGAACTTTTCAATAGCCAATGCGCTTGACGCTTACGAAGCGCGTTTTATCGCAGAAGCTTTGGAACTCGAAAGAGGAAGCATCACGCGGGCTGCTAAAAGGCTCGGCATGAGTCATCAATTACTTGGAAACGCTCTCAAAACGCGACACGGAAACTTAATCGGCATGAGAAAGCCCGCCCAAACTCGCAGGCGCAGCATCATCAAACGGGATTCTATTAAGGCACAACGAAACAAAAAGAAAGAGCGGCCCATCACAATCCTGCACGTCGAAGATAGCCGGATGGTGGCGGCAGCCGTCAGAGATACCTTGCAGCGTGAAGGATGGAAAGTCATTACTTCTGAGGATGGCTCAGCAGGACTTAAGTTAATCATGGGTAATGAGCATTATGATGTGCTGTTAGTGGATTACGATTTACCCTTTGTCAACGGCCTGTCACTTGTGCGCCGTGCGCGGCAGTTATCGCACCGCCAGCGCACACCAATCATCATGCTGTCGGCAACTAACTGTGAGCGTGAAGCGAGAGAGGCGGGCGTGGATGCTTTCTTGCGAAAGCCGGAAGATGTGTTGAAACTGGCTGAGTCTATCAATCGGCTGCTTGCCACACGTTCAGAGAAATAGTAACTGAGAAGAATCTCGCCTGCGCTCAGCTAAGCGCATGGTAGGAGCCATGCTATCGAGGCGTCGGGTTGAATGAGTCGTTAGGCGTCGGACATTTGCGTAACCATGCCGAGAGAGCCCCTGAAAACGTTCTTCAGCAAGCGATATGGTAAATAGCCTTCGACATTCACTATGACCGTCTCTCAGCCTGCTCGCTCTCCAACGCCCGCTCGGCTTCTTTGACACTAATCACCTCAGCCGGTTTATGCGTCACCATGTAGACTACCGCCGCAATGGCCGCGCCGATAAGTGGGGCGACAATAAATAACCATAACTGGCTCAATGCCCACCCGCCCACGAAGACGGCCGGCCCGATGCTGCGCGCCGGGTTGACGGACGTGTTGGTCACGGGAATGCCTACCAAGTGTATGAGAGTCAGCACCAGCCCGATAGCGATACCGGCAAAGCCAACAGGCGCTTTGATGTCTGTGGCTCCCAGCACAGTAAACACCAGAAAGAAGGTCAGCACTATTTCGACAAGAAAGGCTGAGAGCAGGTTGTAATGACCCGGAGAGTGCTCGCCGTAACCGTTGGCGGCGAAACCTGCCACCGACGGGTCATACCCCCCCGGTGCGCCTTTGACGACGAGCAGAAGAAGGGCTGCGGCCAGAATGGCACCCGCAATCTGGGCCACTATATACCCGGCTGCATACGTCGCGTCCATCTTCTTGGTAATGAGTATTCCGACGGTTACGGCAGGGTTAATATGGCAGCCCGAGATAGGGCCGATGGCATAAACCATTGCGAGCAGTGAGAGGCCGAAAGCCAGAGAGACGCCGAGGAAGCCAATCTTATCTCCCGCCAGAACGGCGCTCCCGCAACTAGCAAAGACCAGCACAAAGGTGCCCACGAGTTCGGCTACATACCTGTTCATGTCTTTTCTCCTTTAGCATCAAGACAGCTTCTTCAAAGTTAAGTCGCCCTTCCGTATTCTTTAAACCTCGTCCCTTTGCCTGCGCCTAACGCTGGAATTGAGCGGCTGCCCGCGAATAGCATTTAATGTGCGTCGAAGGATGATTGATGACAGGCAGGCAATCGGGCAGTCTGCTCGAATGACTTGTTAGATGCGTCGTGATTTGCCCTGACTCTACCGATCACCCGCCGGATCGCATCAATCACTAACCCAGGCTCATCAGCTTGAATGTAATGGCCACTATTGTCCGCGATAATGTGTTGGGCATTCGGCAATTGCTTTAGCCATTCATTGTGCAGACGCAACCAGAGCTGTTTTGCCTCTGGACTTTTATCCGGCTCATTACCCATTCCCGTCAGCAAGATAATGGGAACCTTTGGCAAAGGTAAAGCCGCTCGCACTTGCTGCAGATCGACATCAAGGGATGCCCATTCATCGCGTCGGCCTCCGGAAGCCCTAGCCGCATAATCTTGCATCTTCTCTTCAAATTTCTTTTGTTCTTCGGGAGTTTGGATCGCCTTGAGCCGCTCAAAAAAGTCTTCAGGGGTAGAGTCCACGAACACCATGCCAGCGACTTCATTAGGATACATGCTGGCGAACACGCGAATGTACAAACCGCCTGCCGAATGCCCGACCAACACATAAGGCGGTGCAAGACCGGCATTTCTTAAAGCGGTATGCAACTCATTGGCGATTTGATGTGCGGTACGCGGCTTGGGGCCCGGCTCCGATTGTCCTAATCCTGCACGGTCATAGGCAACTACTTGAGAGAATTTAGCCACTTCAGGCTGCACCTTCGCCCAGGATTCCATTGTATCTCCCAGTCCTGATTCCAAGACGACCGTAGAATTGCCGCTCCCAGCGATAAGCATATGAAGGTGGTGACCGCCGGCATCAACTCTTTGCGATTCGCCACGCCGGATATTATGCAAAGGCGACACGCAAGCCGAGAGATTGATAATTAGAATCAGCGCGACAGCACAGCACGTCTGAAAATTCTTTTCCATCACTCGGTTTCCCCGGCATCGCAAAGGAAAGCATCTAACGCTCGAATTAACCCGCCGCCCGATGCAAAATACCCAACCTGCATCGCAGGATATAACGTTCATGAAAGACAAGCTGAGGGCGGTCGGGTTGAATGAGTTGTTGGGTGGCGACTTGCGCTCTCAGCGGCACTGTTAGTCTCGGCCCTTTGCCGATTTTATCGCGCATAATGCCTGCCGAATTCCACCTAAATGATATGCCGTATGAACTAATACTGCGAGCGACCCCGATACCCCGTATTCACCTTCCCACTTCTCATAATTCTCCATCGTAGTCAAAACTCTGTGATAGCTTGCTTGGAGCCTTCGCTTCATTTCTTCCCACTCTTCCGGCGTTACCCCTCGTACATTTTGCCAGATTTCACGCCAGTCCACCTTAGTCACTTCCTTCTTTCGCATCATGTCGTTCAGCACATCAAGATAGAACCGGACATGTTCGACGTGTGCGGCAATTGGGGCACACCCTTGTGCAATCGGACAGGAGGCATCTTCGGCAGAAACACTCTCCAATGTTTCAAGTAAGGATGTACCCTTATCAAGGTATATTCCGTGATGGCGCTCAAAGGTCTCATCTAGACACTGGAAAAGTTCTTTCTTAAACAACTCAATTACAACCTGATTGGACATAATCTTCTCCGGGTTCTTAGATCAAGATGACATCACATTTCCCATTGTAGCCTTGTCTATAGTAGCCGCCCAACGCATATCAGACATACTAAAGGGCGTCTTATTTTACGCCCATTCCACTGCCTAATTCCGAATGCCTCATAAGGCTGACAAACTGCCAGCAGCTTGGACGCCCATGCCAAGCATGAGCGACAAACATCGATGTAAATACATCTTGAGAAAGCCGGAAGACGTATTGAAACTAGCTGAGACTATCTCTCGCCTGCTCGCCGCACATTCAGAAAGAAAGTAGCTTGAGAATCATGTTTGCGCTGAGATACCTACATGGTAGGAGCCATGCTATCGAGGCGTCGGGTTGAATGAGTCGTTAGGCATTGCTAGTATCAGACGGGACTTCTGCTTGCGTCGGTTCGTCTGGTCTAAAGCCAATAACAGCAGGGTTGAAAAAGATCATATGCCCGCAGTTAGTGCAAGCTATAGTTACCTGCGGTATTCCATGGCTGTAATAGAAGCGTGTGGTGTGTAGATTAAAGCCTATAGGTAGCGTTGCCATACCCATAGCCTCCCATTTTGAAAAACCACAGCAGGTACAACGCATCTGCCCACATTTTTCGCTAAGCCACTCTAATATTCTTTTACCGTCAGCTTGTTGTAAGTTCCATGAGTTAGTAACCTCTGCATTAAATTTTTGTACGCTGTATTAAATCGATCGCCCACGTATTCTGTAAAACCTCGCCGAGAGCTTTCGCACCAAGATTCCAATGCCCCCTGATCACCAATAAAGTAAATGCGAGCCTTCGTAGCCCTAAGAGGTTCCCATATATGAGTATCCTCCGGCAGTGGTCGTACTCCAATGCATACAATTATAGAAGCAGCCTCAACTTGTCTGATCCAATCTCTTTGGAGTTTACGAATAACTGAAGGTGAGACGCTTAAGGGCTTTCCTCGCATATATAAGCACATTACTGGGGCCAGTGCTGTTTGAACAAGACAATGTTGTATGATCTGGTTAGTATCAAGAAAGGCTTGTACACCTCCCTCCCAGAGGATACCTGTACCATAAGATATACCTTGACTTGCCGGTATCCCATACGAAAACATATTGCAAGAGCCATGTAGTTTCCAAACAGGTATTGATTCACTATTCCCCTCATCAAAATAAGAACTCATGTGTCCATGTTCCAGAAGTGAGAATTCAAGCAAGCATTCGTAGTTCAACGTAGAAAAGAGAGTAGCGCCTAGCATTCCCGTGTCATTTAAGTCTGAAATCAATCTACAGTAGAGTGTTGAGCTCCTATAAGGTCTAAACTGTATAAAGTAAATCGCCATTTCACGCATCAACTGAGGAATAAAAGCACCATAATTATCATAGATAAGTTGCATACCCTGCTCAAAGTCTTGCGTGAAAATGTCTTTGATGTAGGCTGAGAAGGCACCCCAAGAGCTGGGATAAATATGTTTTAAGATGGGATAAAGTTGGAAGCCTAGCGGGGGCTGCTCTGGCAATGTCCCTCCTGCACCATAACTAGCTCCAGCACCAAATAGAAATACAATGCTCTTCATACATCAATTTATAGGGTTTAATGCAATTACGTCAGTCGCCTTGCGCCGGAGCTAAGCCACCGCGAGCAGCATCCACCACAATGAAACCAGAGAATGATGAAAGCCATGCTATCGAGCGGCCGGTTTGCGCGACTTGTTAGGTAGCTTAGATGAAAGCGGGTTACGTCTCTTTTGGCTTTTATCAGCAAGTATTTCATAAAAGCGGTCGAAGACTTTTCTCTCTTCTATATCAATTTGATGATAAACCTTGTTACGTTTCGCACTTCGAGGTAGCCCGGATTTTATAATAGGGTATATTTCTGTCTTAAGGATTCTCTTCAACTCCAGCTCCGTAAAATTTTTCTCAAAGAACCGACGCATATCACCGAGCGTTTGGCTTTTGAACCCTCTGAACAACCTTCTACTCTTATCAATTGCATTATTAACGTCTCTGAAGAGGCTGCTGAATTTATAAGTCTTTGGGTTTTTGTTCGCTATCATTAAAGTCCTTTCGACAATTGGAACTAAAGTATCTGCCAAGGACGCTCGATGTAATTCTATAAGTAGCCTCGTTTTACTATCATCAAGGACGGCTTGAGTACTGAGCATGGTCATACCCTTTGCTCTTTTCTCTCGTCTAGCTTTAAAAACGATCTCAGGTAGTAAACCCAATAGCTTTAATTTAAGATTTTCAAAGGAAGAGTATTTAACAAGGAGAAAACCAGCAAGATTGGTGGGTGGCTTTCCCTTACTCGTCAGAACGAAATATTTACCTATGCCATAGGCATACCCCAATTCAATAAACACATTTGGCTTTCTTCCTTCAGTTATGTCAAATACACACAAGAGTGCATCATCAATTAAGGGCAGTATATTATCTGTCAAGATATGTCCCTTGACATGATGTTTATCGGCATACTCAACTCGTAAACTGCTATCATATTCTTCAAAGGCAGAATTTACGGCCCGCCGAAAGTCGTCGGTGAATTCTTCCGTAAATCGATGGCCTACAAATACGGAACTGGGCATAAGCTATTTTAACTTCAGTTGAACTAAATTGCTGCCTAACATATATCAGACCGTCTATATTTTACGACTATTCCCGACTTTTACTGCCATCAGTAGATAAAGCATTATCGGAATGGATTTAGTCAATTGTGTGAAAGATTGTTTTCATCTCATTTATAATCTCACCCAACCGTTCAACATTCCATTTACGTTCAGGTTCTCTTAATCGCCTCTTTCGGACAAACCTTAAAAACACTTCTTGAAATGTGTGAAGTGGCTCAATTCGAGCAATGTAGCGTTCTAGAACTTCAGATAAAGTTACTTGCTTTAGATATGGAATAACTACCTCTATATCTTCAACCGTAATCAGTGAGAAAGGCCGTACTATGTTAGGGATTAAATCGTATTTCTTAATCTCTTTATCAAACATCTCTCTTAAATGGTAGTTGGCGAAACCAAGTGAAAGCGAGAAGTCTTGAATAATCAATAGTGGATAGAGCTTTCTTACCTTATTCACTTCCTTCAACTTAAATTGAAGTATAGAATTTTCGTTATTATCTCGCTCCGAAAATACTTCTCTTTTGCTCGGATCAGCATTAAATACAATCCCTATATTTTTGGCGAGTTGACGGACTCCTTGACCAAATTTCTCTTCAAGTTCGGAAATTAACTTATCGCTGTTGCCGCTATATTTTGCTGGAAGAGTGAGGTATTTACCTTTGTATTCCATTGCTACGAAACTTGAGCCTTTTAACCATACACCATCAAAAAACGGGTAGTTAGTTTTGCGGCGATCAAGTTTGGGTGAATAAAAGAATTGTTTCGTTCTAATCGGAAATGCTTCGCGCAGTCT
Organism: Pyrinomonadaceae bacterium; assembly: GCA_036382855.1. Classification (GTDB taxonomy): domain Bacteria; phylum Acidobacteriota; class Blastocatellia; order Pyrinomonadales; family Pyrinomonadaceae; genus DASVTR01. The sequence continues at coordinate 102,460 of DASVPO010000021.1, forward strand.
ATCATTCACATAAATTTCAAAAACATCTCCCCAATATCTCCTATGAAAGTTTTCGCGGTCTGGTTCATGTCCTTCTAATGATTTGAAAATAACGTGATAAAGACCTAACGCGACTTTCTCTTTTAGAAAGCCAAAATCAATGCAGGTAGCAACATCTCTTTCATCTCGCGTATAAACTAATGGATAAGTTCTGAAAGTTGTGAAGTCCTGCTGTAATGTAAGCTGGTCTTTTGGCGGGTTAGCTCGTAAAAGCTCGATCAAGCTATCATAATCCGTGCTAGTCAGTTCAAAAAAAGTGTTAACTTCCTCCTCATTTACATCAATCTTAGAGAAAATCACATGCTTGCTAATATTGAACTTTTCTGGATGTTCCAACAGAACCTCTGGATTTTCAGATTCGCTCCAATAAAGAGTGTAAACGCCGAGAACGAGCCATAAATAACGCTTTAGTTCTATATTTCGGAGTTGCGCGAATTTTTGGGATAAGCTCAAATCACTTCCGAAAGGAAACCTAGCAATTTCACGATCAAAGATTCTGACGTATTCATCATGGCGCGCGGCTGCGTACTCAACATCTGGAGTGTTCGATAATTCTGCTGAAGAGATGAACTGCGAGAACAATTCATTGCGTATTCTTTTATTCTCATCTTCACCTTCTTGCCTTTGGAGTCTCTCTTCCTGCTCTGGAAGGAATAATAAGTCATTCAAGATGAGACACGCCTTCCCCAATTCCCTCTGAGTGTCAGAATTCAAATCTATCTCCCCTAAATCATTAGCTTCCAGTAAAATCATCTTCATGCACGTTAATAGCTGTTGGCGATGGAAGATAATTCGCTCAAACATTGATCGCTCATCAGGGAATTTCCTTTTTACCTGTTTATAAAGTGTGGCATTAGTAAGATCGTATAGCAGCCGGTCTTGAACAAATCCCTGTCTCTTTAGATCACTATAGCGATAAAAGGAGATGAAGGTGTTAACTACCGCCAGCAGAAAGAATAGGGGTTTCTTTTTGTAACTGAACAGAATCTCCTTAAGTTGTTCGACACTAGGGGTACTCCCGTTTATTTCAAAATAAGTAATAGGCAAGAGTCCGTTGGGTTTTGGCATGATTTGATTCACCTGAGACTTTGCTCAGCAATCTCACGAATCACAGACTCAAACGATATTATGGTTTTTGACTGTGGTGGAAAATGTAGCAACTACCTGCACTCACTTAGTATCTTGGAGTAATAGCAAATTAGACAAACTATGATATTTATAGGACTGCGACACTCCATGACACTCTATGATATATGCCCTAACTGAACTGCAAAGCCTTTAATCTTCAAACCTTCAACCAGACATCCCAGTGCCGGAAGCAATCCATCGCCTTGTATATCATTTAAGCCGCGAGGAACGAAACTCTGCAAAGGGATTACTGTAGAGCTATCATCTCAAATGCAGGAAGCGAAAGCAGCGTGAGACAACAGCGATTAGTAATGTAAGATAACTACTAGGACTCGCCTTACTTTCAGTCGTGAATTGCAATCACGGCTGACGAAGACACGCTGCATCCCTGAAGCGGCGGGGCGAGTCACTTTTAATCTTTCCAGGGAGTCAGGCCGATTCAGGGGAGGCCACGGTGACCGAAACCGAAATAAACGCGCTTGCCCGTGAAGTAATTGAATTAGCGGCTGTTGCCTGTGTAGTTGATGAAGAGTGGAAGGATATCATCAAGGCTCAACCAATAATTTGGGCACAGACAGGAAACGTCGCTTTTCTTTTCACTGGCTCAACTGATACGGGGCAGGTAGAGGCTATTCTTGACCCGCTTCCATATGTCACGACAATAATTAACAGGTATCTAACTGACAATATTCCTTTAAATAAGGATACGTTTGTCTATTTAACGCTTGAGATGCTAAAGCGCTAGCCCGTGCTTGTTGTGTTGAGTTCGGTGGAGGCTTCGTATGGCGCTACGGCTCATATAATACCGCATCAGGATAGAAAAGAGATGCTGGGCAAATTCAAAAATATACGTCAAGAGGTTTTCGGCTTTGACCTTGATAAAAAGAAAGGGAACAAAAAGAATTTATCTCCGATTGGCGAGCGGATGGCCTTTCAAGCCATCACTGACATTTTGCCGATATTTAGTGAGATACAGAGCAAACTCCGCCAAATTCGCAGTGAATGGGAAGCGGAGTCGCCACATAGAAGATCGAGGGAAGCCGGGCTATGGCGCAATCATCTTAAAACAGTTGTAGCCCCACAAGATTATCCAGAATATCGAATTGAAGTTCTAACTGCGCTTGCGAATAGTAAGCGAACCCCCACCTATGCTGCTTGTGTGCATCTTGCGCCATTCTTTTGTAGCACAGCCGCCACGCTCTATAAAAATATGGAGAACGGCAGCAGAAATAGATTTCCGAATCAATAGCACTATTTGATTCGGAAAAGAGACTCTTTTTTCTGAATCAAATAGCTCAATTAAATTATCGAATAAAAATCAAAAGATTTCATCCAAGGGACCGTAGCGAGTTAATCGGCATCGGTCCTTTTCTATTGCCGATAGTTTGATAACTGAAGCTGTCGCCACCACACAGCGAGAGAGAAGTTTAATTCGTTCTTGCGCGCCCGCCGTGCCGTAAGGACGGGCTGAGTTTGATGGTGTGGTGGCTGTCAAACTCAGCTTTTTATTTTCGGGCAAGCGTCCTAACAGCATCTGGGAACGCGCCTATCTTTACACTTTCTGTACCGAAGATTTGAAGTATGGCACGAGGTATTCGGCATGAGCGTTTACGACATTCTTAATAAGATTAAAGATGTTAAGCGGTTCGGTTCCAACTGGACCGCTCAATGCCCCGCGCATCAAGACGACCGCAATAGCTTGAGCATCAACCAGGGCGACGACGGGCGTACCTTGCTGCACTGTTTCGCCGGATGCTCGACTGAGAACATCTGCATCGTCATCGGGATTGAGCTTAAAGACCTGATGCCCGATACCAATCAATCTCGCATTGTTCAAACTTATGACTACCGGGACGAAAGCGGTGTTCTGCTCTATCAGAACTGCCGTTTCGAGCCGAAAGACTTTCGCCAGCGCAAACCTAATGGTCAGGGCGGTTGGGAATGGAAACTCAACGGTGTGCGGCGCGTCCCGTTCGGCCTACCTGAACTCATCGAGGGGCTGAATGAGCAGCCAGACCGCTACGTCATACTTACCGAAGGCGAAGCGGATTGCATCAATACGCGCAGTTGCGGTTTTATCTCCAGCTCATTCAAAAGCTGGAAATCTGATTTCAACAAGTTCATCACCAATGCACATGTCGTGCTTCTCATTGACCACGACAAAAGCGGCGTCAAGCAAGCCGCAGATGCGGCGCGCATCATCAAGGGCTGTGTCAGAACGCTGAAAATTGTAGACCTCTTCGACGGTGAGCCTTTGCCCGATAAGCATGGCAAGGACGTGTCAGACTGGTTTGCTGCTGGCGGCACATTTGACCAGTTACAAGCCATCATTGAAAGCACGGCTGATTACTCACCTGATGCAGCCAATGACACTCCGCAGATCATCACTTCCTTTTCCGAATTGATGAACAAAGGCTTTGCCGACGGTGAAGAGATTGCTTTTCATGCCTGCCGGGGCGAACTGGTGCTCCTTCAATCAGTCACGAACCACTGCAAGAGCACCTTGACGCGTAACGCCGCCTTGGCGCTGTCCACCGGCGGGCAGTTTCTATCTGTGGTTAAGAGCGGCACGCCGCGCCGCGTCCTGCTGCTCAACTTAGAGGACTCAGGCTGAATAGCTGCGGTTCAGAAAGGAAACCGCATGTCAGTTCACAGAAGGAAGAAAAAGGGCAAGTTCCTGATTACATGGTGGTATGACTTCTGGGTTAGTGGAAGGCGCTATCGCGGCTCCATCCCTGAAGCCCGTACCAAGTGGCAGGCCGAGCGAGCCGAAACCAAAATCCGTGACTCTATTTACGAGGGCAAGTTCGGCAAGCAGGTAGAGGCTCCGACCCTTGGAGAGTTCTTTGACAAGACGTACTTCCCATGGTCAAAGGCCAACAAGCATTCATGGCGGCATGATGATTTTCGCTCTCGTCCTCTGCTTGCAGCAATGGGCAACAAGCGGCTGGACGAAATCGGCGTCATTCAAATCGAGCGCTACAAGCAGGACAGACTCAAGGCTAAGACTAGGTTCGATACCCCTCTGAGTCCCGCCTCCATCAATCAGGAGTTGGAGTTGCTTTCAGGCATCTTCACTTATGCGATTGATACGGGCCTGTTAATTCCAAATCCGTGCCGGAAAGTCAGGCGATTGGATGAGGACAACGAGCCCTCGCGTTATCTCTCGCAAGATGAAGAGAAACGCCTGCTGGCACAACTCACCTGTAGGCATGAGCACTTAGGCAGGATAGTCCGGCTAGCAATTCGCACACTCATGCGCAAGAGCGAGCTTCTGTCATTGCGTAAAGTGAACGTGGATTTCGAACGTAACGTGATCTGGGTGGCGAATTCAAGACGGGAGCGGACGAAAGGTAAGCGTGGCCGTCCCATCCCGATGAACTCTCTGGTCAGGGCAGAACTACTGGCGCAGTGCGGGGCGAGCGAGAGCGAATATGTTTTTCCGAGCAACAGCAAGACCAGGCATCTGGAAGACTGAAGACCGCCTTCAATAATGCCTGTAAGGATGCCAAGGTCGAGGATTTCCATTTTCACGACCCGAGGCGAACAGGAGCCACGAGGTTAGCCGAAAGTGGCGCAGATGCCTTCTACATCCAAGCATTGTTAGGCCACACGGACGCGAAGACCTCGCAGATTTACACGGTGGCGACGAGCGCCGGACTAAGGCGCACGCTAGAAGCTTTGGTCACTAAAGAAAACAAGACCGTCACACTTTTCCCCACACCTCAAGAATTTGAGGAAAGCGCGACGGCTGTAAATAGTTGAAGAATAAGGTAGCGGGGGGGAGGCTTGAACTCCCGACCTTGGGGTTATGAATCCCACGCTCTGACCAGCTGAGCTACCCCGCCACAAAGAGGAATCGTTATTATAAAGGCAGGGGGAAAAAGGTCAAGTTAGAGGGAGGCGCGAGGTTGTGGCTGCTGATGGGGTGTGATTGAAGGCCGGAGCGCAGCGCGCGTGTGGGGTTTGATGAAGTGAAAGGTGAAGGGTTTGAAGTTGCGGGGGTGTTTGATGATTGGAGGGTGGACGCGTATGATTCCGGCGTTTGATGTAGTTGAGGAGAGGGGTTAGGAAGGAATGTCTGAGCTTGTTCATCGTCCGCGCCGGTTGAGGCGGCGGGAGCCTTTGCGGGCGCTGGTACGTGAGGCGCGTCTGGCTGATGAGGATTTTGTGTTGCCGTTGTTCATCTGTTCGGGGAACAAAGTGCGCAGGGAGGTGTCGTCAATGCCGGGGGTGTTCAATCTCTCGGTTGACGAGGTTGTACGCGAAGCGACGGCCGCTTATGAGTTGGGGATTCGCGGGGTCATTCTCTTCGGGCTGCCGGAGAATAAGGATGAGACAGCATCGGGCGCTTACGCGGAGAAGGGCGTTGTGCAGCAGGCGGCGCGTGCTGTGCGCAGCGCAGTGCCGGACCTTGTCATCATCGCCGATACATGTTTGTGTGAATACACTTCGCACGGACATTGTGGTGTGGTTCGCGGCGGAGAGGTGTTGAATGACGAGTCGTTGATGCTGCTGGCACGGACGGCAGCGAGCCAGGCGGAGGCAGGAGTTGACGTGGTTGCGCCGTCGGCGATGATGGACGGGCAGGTCGGCGCGATTCGCGAGGCGCTGGATGACGCGGGCTTCGATCAGGTGGCGATTATGTCTTACGCCGTGAAATATTCGTCGGCCTTCTACGGGCCGTTCCGTGAAGCGGCAGATAGCGCACCGTCTTTCGGCGACCGTCGCGCCTACCAGATGGATGCTGCTAACGCGCGCGAGGCCCTGCGCGAAGCCGAACTGGATTATACGGAAGGCGCTGACATACTGATGGTCAAACCTGCGACGGCCTATCTGGACATCGTGCGGATGGTGCGCGACAGGTTCGAGTTGCCGCTCGCTGCCTATCATGTCTCCGGCGAGTACGCGATGATTAAGGCTGCTGCGCAACGCGGTTGGATAGACGAGCGGCGCGTGATGCTCGAAACATTAACCGGCATCAAACGCGCCGGAGCCGACATTATTATCACTTATTATGCACAGGAAGCCGTGCGCGCTCTCAAGCAACGATGAACGCGGAACGATGAACGATGAAGTCAAAGCAGCTTACTCGTCATTCATTGTTCATCGTTCCGCGTTCATCGTTGCGTTTCATCTTACTTCAACTTGAACGGGTCTGACCTCTTTGTCGGAATAGCCTTCGGGATAGTTTGAGATGTTTAAGCCGTAGGGCAGGTCTGCGTCGGCTTTGACGACGAAGCGGATGGAGAGCGGTAGTCCGCGTGCGGCCTGAAGGCGCACGCCGAGCGAGTCAACAGTCCATTCCTGTGTGACGGCGCGCTTCGGGTCTTCGACGGGAATCAGACGCGAGCCGCAGTCCGTGCCGTTAATCATCAACGTCACGCGGGTGGCCGTGACCGGCGGGTGCGCGTCCCAAGGCAGTGCGGGCTGCAAATGAGCACGCACGACGAGACGGCCGACGCGCCGCCAGTTTTCACGCGCAGGCACAAGATATTCGAAATAGCCGACGCCGCTGCCCCAGATATAGCCCTGCCCGCCGCCTAACTTCTCAAAGCGTCCGCTCACGGCTATCTCAGGTTTGAAGAGATAGAGTGTGCCGCCATCTTCTAAAGGCGCCGTTTCCGGCAGTGTGGAAGCATCATTGGCTGGCTGCTGGAAGGCAAACTGGCGCGGGATGAGATGCCGGCTGGCGTTGAGCAGGTGAGGCGGGAGTTTGCTGTCCTGCGTGGAGTTGAAGAGTTCGGCGGCACGCCGTATCTCTGCGCGGATGGGTTCGTCGCGCGGCGTCGTGTACGTAATGCCGTAGCCGCGGCGCGGGTCCGGCGTCAAAATCCAGAACATAGCGCCGCCGATGCCAGCCTGCGCCGCGCTCTCAAAGTAGGCACGAAACCAATCGGCCTCGGAGATGCCCTTGTAGCCCTCCGGCCCCATTCCAAACTCGCCTAAGACGAGCGGCTTGTTCAACGCCAAAGAGGCGGCGGCGCGATTGTCTATGAACTCGCGCAGCGCTGCTAATGAATCAACATAACTGTCAAGGTCATCGCGCGGGTAGTTGTGCACGTCGCAGAAATCAACATTAGGCAGGCGATGCTCTTCGAGCCACTCGCGGCGCTCGACGGCAGAGCGATAGCCCCACGTTCCGGGCGTGACCAGATGATGCGGGTCAAGAGATTTGATGTAAGCACTCATCTCCGCAACCCATGCGCGACGCTCGGCCCAGCGTCCAGTGGGCGCTTGCGCCTCGTTCATCAACTCGTAGCCCATGATATAGGGGTCGTCGCGGTAGAGGATGCCTGTGATGGTGTTGCGGCGGGTGACGATTTTTTCGACGTGCTCGCGATAGAGGCGGCGCGTGGTTTCGTTTGTGTAGAACTGCATGGCGCTGTCTACGTTGATGCCGTAGGGTCGCGTGTCGTCCGCAGCGTCTTCAATTCCGGCCCACCTGAGATACTGCGTCACGCCGCCCGTATCGCGCCACCAGTTTGTCAGGCAGAGTTGCACGCGCAGGTTGTTGCGTGCGGCTTCGGCCAGCACGCGGTCTAAGTGAACAAAGGCTTCTTCGTTCCAGTCTCCGGGAGCACGACGAAAAGGGTGCTGGCGCGGCCAGTCGTCGCGGTCGCCGCCGATTGATTTGACGTTTGACTCCGCACCACCTTCACCGAAGGCCCAGACGCGTATAACACGCACGCCATCTTCCGCCGCCACGCGCAGCGTCTCAGGCATACGCGCGCGGTCTTCCTCGCGATACATGATAGCGACGTTTGCGCCGACGAAGCGAAACGGGCGATTGTCTATCACAAAGCGCGGCCCGCGCGTCGAGACAAACCCGCGCCGCGCCCCCTGACGCCTGCTCTCTTCCTGCGCCGCAAAGAAAATCGCCGCGCCCACAATCAATGTGAACGCGACCAGAAGAAACAACTTCTTACCCATAAGCAGAGAATACTCGAACGAACTGCCGCCAGCAATCGCTCTAACGGGGAGTCGTCAGCCGCACGAATCCGATGATGGCGCAAATGGAAGCCAGCACCACGAAGAGATTGAAGAAGGCTCCGACGGCCAGCGCTTGCTGTGGGCGCAGGACCAGCAGAAAGAATTGCAGGTGATAAATCAGCAGGCAGATAGAGGCGTAGGTAAACCAGCGCGTGGAAGCGCCGAAGGCGCGTGCGCGTGCGAAACCGAGCACGGACGCGATCAGCCAGCCGAGCGCTCCGCCCGCCAGAAGCAGCAGCACGACAGGATAAAAGAAGGCCGGAATGTCAAAGCTTTCGGCTTGAACGAGTAGAAGGTGGGCAGCCGGGAACATCAAATTTTAGTCTCCTCTGAGAATGATGACGAAATAATCGAAGCGAACACAAACCAAAGCGCCGTTTGCGCCCGGAAGAGACAAGTGACTTGCGGCAGCGCAAACGGCGATATAAATCACAGCCCTCGTAAAACATCCGGGGCTTTCAACCGTGAGCCTTCGCTAAGGGAAAGCTACGGCAATCGAGCGTTCGGCAGTCAGGCCGCAGCAACACTTTCACGCGACTGGAGCGTGCGCGAGAGCGTTTGCCGCCCTACTGCGTAATGTGTATCTCCTCTTCCTTGTTGACGCGACGGACGAAGAAGACCAGCGCGCAGATGAACGCAATCACTGTTGCTCCGATAGCCAGCCACAGGTGATGCGTGCCTCCCTGTAATTCGTGATAGGTGGCGAACTTGTAGTATTGGTAGATAGCAAAAATGGTCGCCGCCAATCCTACCACCCACGTCAGAATGTCTACCATGCTCTTCATGTTGAACCTCCGGCGTTCTTGTTAAGTGATACAAAAAAAGGCCCACGGATAAAGCCGTTACTGCCAAGCCTTCGTAGTTCAGAAGAGAAACTGTCGGGAAAACCTTACTTTCGTTAAAAGGCAGTCTTGCTGTTTTGTTCGGCTGCATGTTACCGCTACAGCACGACGGAAATCAACCCTTTAGTGAACGGAACGAGACGCAAGCGCGGAAACATGAGGGGAAGCGCGTGCGCAGAATCTTCAAAGTGCTCTCATTTTTCAGGCTTCCGTATTCTTAACTTTTCCCGTCAAAGAATAATTCTTTTATCGCCTGCGCGACGTGTGATGCGTTCGCGGTCGAGATATTCGAGGAGCGGGATGGCATACTTGCGCGAGATGTGCGCGAGGTCTTTGAAGGTCGGAACATCTATCAAGCGTTCAGGCTCATGCTCGGTCGCATAGTGGCGCAGTTTTTCGACGAGTTGTTCCAGCGCTTCGCGATGCATGAAGAGGTCGCCGCCCAGACGAATGAGCGAGCCTGCGTCGAGCAGTAGTTGCAGAATCTTGCGGCCATGCTCGCGCGTCTCCCTGTTTTGTCCGGCGCTTTTGAGTGCGTCATCGAAGGCGGGCGCTTCAAGCCCTGCCGTTTTGTAAACTTGTTCGAGCCGGTCGCGCAGCGCGGCATCTGAGGGCGAGAGCGAAAGACTATGCTGTGCGGCGCGGACTATCTCTTTGTCGGAGACGAGAGCGCCCTGCTGTTCGAGTTGGGCCATCACTGCGCGAAAGATTTCCGGCGCAGCGTGTGCGAAATGGCGCTCGCGCAAAGTCTCACGCAGCATGCCGCGCGCCAGCGGCTCGCGTTTGTGATGAGCTTCAACCTCGGCAAGCGTCGCAGCGGCTAGCTGCTCAAAGCGCGTGCGCTCGATATAGACGCCTTCGGCATCAACAATCGTGCCCTGCTCTCTGGCCTCCGCCGCAGACTTCTCCAGTAGACAATCGCGCCAGCCCGTGCGCGCCGCCAGTTCCGCACGACGCACGCCTCTCTCCCCTACCGCTTCGACGAAAAGCGCTAACTGCGTCGCGCGGTCGGCCATTGACAAACTTGACAATCGTTCTCGCGCCTGCACGAGTTCGCGCCCGCGATGCTTGACGCTGAAAGCATCCAGCACACGCCCGCCCGCAATCGTCTGCTGCGGAGAATAGGAGCGCAGGATGAAACGTTCACCGGGCAGCGCGACGATTGCCGCTTCGAGCCGCAACTGCACAAAGCCGGAAGCGCCGGGCCTGATTTCGCCCTCGTCTTCAAGCACGCGTACACGCGCCAGAACTTCCGCCGCGCCAAGATGCACGCGCACGCGCGCACGCGAACGCAAGGCCCTCGGAGCGCTTTTCAAGACATCAACCTGCGCATCTATCATCTGCGTCGGGCGCAGGCGGCCCAACGGCGCAAGCACCATCCCGCGCTCGATTGCTGCCGCTTCGACGCCGCCCAGATTCAGCGCCGTCCGCTGCCCCGCGACGGCCGTCGCAACCGCTTGCCCATGCACCTGAAGCCCGCGCACACGAACGGGTATTCCGGCTGGCAACAACTCCATCTCGTCGCCTTCCCTGATTTCTCCTGCGACGAGCGTGCCCGTCACGACCGCTCCGAAGCCCTTCATCGTGAAAGCGCGGTCAACAGGAAGACTCGCCACCATCTCGTTTGAGCGCGCAGGCACAACCTTCGACACCTCGCCGAGCGTTTTTTTGAGTTCTTCAATGCCCGCCCCCGTGCGTGCGCTGACATTTAAAACCGGCGCGTTCTCAAGAAACGAACCTGCGACCAACTCCTCCGCCTCCGCACGAACGAGGGCCAGCAACTCTTCGTCAACCATGTCGGTTTTGGTGATGACGACGACGCCCGTTTTCACACCGAGCAGGCGACAAATATCGAAGTGCTCGCGCGTCTGCGGCATGACGCCTTCGTCCGCAGCGATGACGAGCGCAACGAGGTCAATGCCGTGCGCTCCCGCCAGCATGTTTTTCACGAAGCGCTCGTGGCCCGGCACATCCACAAAGCCAATGCGCACATCCTGCAAATCCAGTTCGGCAAAGCCCAGGTCAATGGTGATGCCGCGGCGTTTCTCTTCCGGCAGCCGGTCGGCATCCACGCCCGTCAGCGCGCGCACCAGCGAAGTCTTTCCGTGGTCTATGTGTCCGGCCGTGCCGACGATGATTGATTTCATTGTTTCAGGTTTCAAGTTTCAGATTTCAGGTTTGCGCTCATAATTCGAAATCTGGAAGCTGAAACTATTTAACTATCTCGAAATCCATCCACTGCGACGCGACGCGGTATTTATCTTTGGCAAACAGGTCTGTGACGATGACTTGCAGTACGTATTCGCCGGGCGGCATGTCGGAGCCGAGCTGGATGCCGCCGTTGGCTGTGATGCGCTTTAAGTCTGTCTGGCCTGTGAGGTTGAAGGGTATGACCTTGCCTGTAAAGACGACCTGCCCGTTGCGGAGCAGGCGCAGTTGCGTTGTCAGTTGCGGAGCGGGGCTTGCCTTTGCGTTGTAGATGACGTAGCCATACTGCATCACCATCCCGCGCTTGAAGCGACGCATCGCGGGGCTGGCCTGCGGGTCTGTTTCGTCCTCCGCGTCTTCCGTTTTTGGCGTCGCGTTCGGAGCAGCGGCGGCCGCAGCTTTGTCCTGCGCGGGCTGGCTCATCTTCTTCTGCGCCACCGAAGGGTCAATGCCTTGCAGCACGATGCCGGAAATCGTCAGACGGTTTTTCTTGATGTCGGGGACTTCTATAAACTGGCTGGCGGAGCCGACGCGCTCAGTAACCGTGTCGCGCAGGGCGGAGCGCAACTGGTAAGCACCGGCCTTCTTAATCGGCACGGTCATAAAATAGACGAAGCCGTTTTCAATCGCCCGCTCGTAGGTCTCGCCCTTCATTCTAATCGTCTGCGTCTGGCTGATTTCGTCAATGACGTTGCCGTTATCACCGAAGGTTAAGGTGAGAACGTCGAAGACTGTCTTGTGCCAGCCGTCTGCTTCGTCAACGAAGGTCAGGTCGCGCACGTTGATGTGCAGGACAGAGCGTACGAATGAGCCGACTTTCGGGTCGTTGCCAAAAAGCGCCGTCAGCCGCAGCCCGACTCCGTTTGCATTGAAAGGCGAGCTGATGGCGGCGGCCAACTGCTCTACGCGCGTGCGACGCACGGGCACGGCCTGCTCGTCCGTGACGCCGAAAAAGCCGTTGCGCGTTCGGTGGTTCAAGCCGGGCCGCTTAATTTTCACCTTCAGCTTATGAAACTTGCGGCGGCCCGTCGCGGCGTCGAAGGTTGATTCGTCCGGGCGATAGCCTATCAGGTAATAGCCTCGCTGGTCGTCCAGCACGCGCTTGATGCCGCCCGCAAGGTCGTTCGTATTGCGAATGGCTATCCCGCCTGTTTGCTGTGCGAGGTAATTGAGTCCGGCCTGCGTATCGAAGAGGCGTGCGCTGCGGTCTGCGAGGCTCGATTCAATCTGGTCGGGCGACATGCCTGAGACGTTGTCTTCGGCGGTGAGGCCGAGCGTCTGCAAGCCGCGCGTGTCCATCGTATAGATAACGACCGACGCGCGATTGGCGATGTCAATCAGGCGGCGCAGTGCATCCAGGAATCGCAGGTTGTCGCGGTCACGATTGTAAAGGGAAAAGCCTTCGGATAGGAGCAGTATGGATTTGCGGCCGGGCAATTCTCCCATGCCGCGCACGATGTAGTTGATAGCGCCGAGCGTGCCGATGGAAAAGATGTCGTCGCGAAATTCGCTCAACGCCTCCTCAGGGCTGCGCCTGCCCGTAGTGCGGTCTTCCTCGTCGCGGTCTCCGCCGTTTGGCAGGGTCGCGCGCGCTTCCGCCAAGGGGTCGCTCTGAATGGGCGAAAAGGCGCTCATGCCGCCGCGCCCCTGCAAGTTGAAACGCACACGCTCGATGGCCGCGTAGAGTTGTCGCTTGTCGGACGTAAACTGCTGTAGAGCGCCGATGCCACCGCCCGTGCGAATGATAGCCACGAGGTCGCCGGGCTGCATCTGCTGGTCAACGAATTTTTTGAGCGCCTGCCTTGTGTAAGCCATGCTCTCGAAAGAGAGGCTCAGGTCGTCAACGACGAGCGCGATGGTGCGTTGCACCTGTTCGGGGCGCAGCTTCACGGGCGGCACGGGCAGCGCGCCTCTGTCAGCGGGCGCAGGCTTCGCGGCCGGTTGGGTTCCGGCTGCGTTGCCTTCCAGAGAGACGTAAGAAAAGTTTGTGATTGTCTGTGGCCGGTCGTCTTCCAGAATCTCTATCTCTTCGGGCCGCAGGTCAGTCACGGGCTGGCCTTTCTGATCCGTCACGGTCACATCCACCTGCACCAGATTGGTCGTGATGCGCACAACCTCGTCTTCGGCAGACTTGTCCTGTTGCGGCGGCTGAGCAGCGGGCGAGGTCGGCGTCGGTGTCGGCGTCGGCGTTGGCCTCGGCGTTTGTCCGAAAGAGTTGACGACAAACGAGAGCAGCAAAACGAGCGTCAGCGAGGATTTTTTCATCATGCACCTTCTATCAACTTAAAACATCCGAAGCAGCCGTCTCTAAACTCGGAAACAGAAATGATGACGAGCGCAGGCTGCGTTGCTCGAACAAGTTTCTTTCATCCTTCACGGTTCACATCTGCTTCCAGCTTTTGCTTTCCCCGCGTAAATGTGCGATGCTTGGGGAAAATCTATCGAAACGGAGAGATTATGCCAGAGCCAGCAAAAAACGGCGATACGGTACGCATTCATTATACCGGGCGACTGGAAACCGGCGAGGTCTTTGATTCATCCGAGGGCGGCGACCCGCTGGAATTTGAAGTTGGTTCGGGTCAGGTCATCGCAGGCTTTGACGAGAACGTCCAGGGGATGAGCGTCGGCGATAAGAAGACCATTGAGATTGAGCCGGAGAACGCCTACGGCGAACGCGTCGAAGGACTCGTCGGGAAGGTCGAGCGCGCGGGATTGCATCTTGATGGCGAACCTGAAGTCGGGATGGAGCTTGCTCTCCAACTTCCAGACGGCCAGCAGATTCCAGTCCGCATCACGGAAGTCACGGACGACACCATCACCTTCGATGCTAATCATCCGCTCGCCGGAGAAAAACTTATCTTCGAGATCAAGCGCGTCTAAGATAAGGCACAAGTGAAAAGGTAAAAGGCCAAAGGAATGGCCGGACCCACCCGTCTAATTAAAACCGGCGCGAGCCAGTCCGCACTTCTACCTTTTACCTTTCTCCTTATTCCTTACTCGTCTTCTCCGACGCCGAAATAGCGTAACCATTCCGGCAGTTCCCGTTCGTCTATCTGCGAGGCGCTGCTGTTGCTGCTGTCCTCGCTATTAGTGCTGGCGGCGGCGATTGTCTCCAGTCTTTGCCTGAACTCGCCTGCGCGCAGGTGCTTCGCGCCGCAGTTGCGAATATATGCTGCGAGTGCACGGTCCGAAGTCACCACCCAGAGCGAACGCTTCTCGCGCGTCTCCTCTACCAGATGCTTGATGCGTTCGTCTGCATTTGAGCCGCGCTCGGCATAAAAGACGCGCACGCCCCTGTAGCTCGACCCGTCTGCAAAATGCTGTTCGGGCGCTCCATCGAAGACAACCGCGACGCTCGCCCGCCTTGCTTGCGCAAACTGGGCCAACTCATCGAGCAGCCTGCGGCGTGCGGCCCGCTTGTCTCTGTGCCACCCGACGCGCTGAGCCATCACGTTGTTGCCATCCACGAGGTAGCCCATAGACTTGAAAGTTAGCAAGGAAGCGGGCAAATTAAAAGCATGGAGAACGAGAAACCGTTTCACATCTACGAAGGCTTCTTCGGCGGCATCTTCTCGCGCGACGGCTTCGGCTTGCAGGGCGACGGCCGCCTCTTTATCAACGGCGAGCAGCGCACAATCGAAATCTCAGCCGGGAGGCCGCTCCCGATGGCTCTCACCATCCCGCTGAAGCGGCTTCCCTTCAGTCGTCTCTTCCGTACACTCAATCGCCCTCCGACGACCTACACCTTTCCTGTTAATCAAATCAAAGACCTCACGCAGGAGGGACGCGTTATTCAGTTTCGAGCGCCGGAAAATAGAGGGCAGATGAAACGGACAAAGTTTACAGCACAGGCGGAAGCAGAAGCGCAGGAGATTTACAACTTGATAAATAGATTGAGTCTCAGGCCCGCATCTTCTTTCGCGAAGAACCTCCCGCGCTAACTGCGCACCATCCGTGCAAGGCAGTCCGACCGTTTATATTTCCTCGCACTCAAACGCTTCTTGCGATTGCTCTGCTCCTGCAATTTAAGCTCGTTGTTAACATTCCGTGAAATTCAGCGTTTTAGTAAAGTACCCCACCGCAAGCGGTGGGGCTTTAGCTCGGTTTAATCGAACAGGTCTATTTGCGCATCTTGGGCTTCTTTGTGACGTTGAATGTATTTACGAATCACCTCTGCTGTCACTTTATCGCCCACGGTTCTGGC
>DASVPO010000022.1:0-8516 GCA_036382855.1 Pyrinomonadaceae bacterium
CGCCGTCCTGCACGCCGAGCGCCGCGCGCGCGGGCCGGGCAAAGCCTTACTCTCCGACGCGCTGCTCGCAGCCTTCACCGGCGATCAGCCTTACCGCCGCATCCTCATGCGTGCGTTTCACCCGCGCCTCGCCGCGCGCCTCGCGGGCCACGCCGGCCTGCTCGTCTTCGACGAGGTGCGCACGCGCGTCACGCAGGGCGAGCGGCGCACGCACAGACCCTTGCGGCTGCGCGAGGACGCGCGCGTCGCCATCATCGGCGGCGGCCCCGGCGGCGCAGCCGCAGCCATCCGCCTCCTGCGCAACGCCAAACAGCGACACATAAACTTGCGCGTCACCATCTATGAGCCGAAGCAATTTCCGCGACAGCACAACCCCTGCATCGGCGTGCTCGCGCCGCCGACGGCCGAACTGCTGCGTGAAAAGTTAAAAGTTGAGCTTCCCGCCGAGATGATTAAGCGGACGATAAAGGGCTATCGCCTGCACGGCGACCGCGAAGAGATAGAACTACGCGCGCCCGCCACAGAAGACCCTGCGCTGATGGTCTCGCGCTCCGAGTTTGACCGTTTCTTACTCAGGCGAGCCGAAGAAGAGGGCGCAAACGTACTGCACGACCGCGTCACAGGTCTTGAGTTTCATCCTGATAATCTCGAACATCCCGTGCGCGTCTATTCCGAAGGGCGCTCGCTATCGGCCGACATGATTGTCGCCGCCTGCGGCCTCGACGACGGACTGCTCTCCGTGCTCGAACAGGTCAGCCCGCCGAAGCGTCGCTATCATCGCCCGCCCGAATACATGCACTCTATTATCATCAAGCTGCCCTGCGACGAGCGCTTCATCGAAAAACGCCTCGGCGGCGACATACACGCCTTCCTGTTGTCGGATTTGCCGCGCATAGAGTTTGGCGCTATCTCGCCCAAGCTGGACCACGTGCTCGTCAACATCGCCGGACGCCGCGTGCGTTCGACCGACATGGAAAACTTTCTCCTGCACCGCCGCGTGCGAACCCTTCTGCCACGCTTCAACCTGCAACAGCTTGACTACTACGAAGGCCGCGCGCCCGTGCGCCATGCCCGCCACGTTTCATGGGATCGCTTCGTCGCCGTCGGCGATGCGACCGGCTGGCTGCGCCCCTTCAAGGGCATGGGCATCACCACCGCCATTCAGACCGGCACGACTGCGGCCGACGTGATGATGGAACGTGGCATTGACAGCATCGCGCTCGAAGCCTACGGGCTGCGACTGCGCGAGTTGACCGAAGACCACTATCACGGGCGCGCCCTGCGCCGTCTCTGCCGCATGGGCATGAGCACAGGCGCGATGGACGGCGTCATCGAACTCGCACGCACCAACGAAGACCTCTACGCCATCCTCTACGACACCATCTCCGGCCAGCACTCCTACCGCCGCATCGCACACGACCTGCTGCGCACAGCCCTTGTCTTCAAGATGAGCGCCCTCACCCTCAAGCGCGTCCTGCGCCCGACCGGCTAAACATGGAGAGCACAACTCCGAGCCACTCCTGACGCTCTTGACTGTGATGGTGGCTGTAATTACATTGTAGCTATGAGGACTCGCATCGTAAAAATAGGTAATTCGCAGGGCATTCGCATCCCGAAGCTGCTTCTTGAGCGCAGCAACCTTGCAGAAGAGGTCGAGCTGGAAGCTCAGGACGACCGAATTATTATTCGCTCGACGAGGCAGCCACGGCAGGATTGGCAGCAAGCATTCCGCTTGATGGCTGAGCGCGGCGACGATAAGCTGCTCGACAAGAATTCGCTGCCGACGCAAGCTCAGTGGGATGAGGATGAATGGCAATGGTAGTCAAGCGCTTTGATGTTCATCTCATCAATCTTGACCCGACAATCGGCAGCGAAATTCAGAAGACGCGCCCGTGCCTTATCATCTCGCCGGACGAGATGAATCGTTTTATCAGGACTGTCATTGTTGCGCCGATGACGACGAAAGGACATGCTTATCCGACGAGGGTTGCGTGCAGGTTTCAAGGCAAACAGGGACAGATTGTGCTTGACCAGATTCGCACCGTTGACAAGACGCGTCTGGTCAAGAGGCTCGGCAAAATTGATAAGCAAACACAAACGGAAGTCTTGTCTGTTTTAAGCGAGATGTTTGCCCTCTAACCTTTATCGAATAATTCATTGCAGCCAAGGCCCTAAAAGCCCGCGCGATTAAGAGAGCATAAATGAGAGAGCTTCCCGTTTATCCGGCATCAAGTCAGCATGTTCAATGGGCCAAGGTGATTGACCACACGCGCTGCATCGGCTGTCATGCCTGCACGACCGCGTGCAAGTCTGAAAACGAAGTGCCTCTGGCTGTAACGCGCACGTATGTCAAGCACGTTGATGTCGGGGAGTTTCCGCAAAGTAGGCGGGCGCATCAGGTGACGCGCTGCAATCAATGCGCGTTTGCTCCGTGTGTGACGGCCTGCCCGACGGCCTCCATGTTTAAGCGGCAGGACGGCATCGTTGATTTCGACAAATCAATCTGCATCGGCTGCAAGGCTTGCATGGCCGCGTGCCCGTACGACGCGATTTTCATTAACCCCGCAGACCATTCGGCCGAAAAGTGCAACTTCTGCGCGCACAGGATTGACTTAGGGCTTGAGCCTGCCTGTGTTGTGGTCTGCCCGACCGAGGCGATTCTCGTCGGGGATTTACACGACGCGGATTCGAAGGTCGCGCGCATCGTTAATCGCGAAGCGGTGCAGGTTCGTCGCCCGGAGAAGGAGACGCTGCCGAAACTCTTTTACAAGGGAGCGCATCAGGCGACACTGGACCCCTTGGCGGCCGAGCGCCCTGCGGGCGGACTCTTCATGTGGAGCGAGCAATCGGAGGGCACGGAATGGGTCGTCTCCGGCCATCCAGTTCACCACAACTCTTCTGCCGCCGCGCTTCTTTCCTACGACGTGCCACACAAGATTCCTTGGGACTGGCGCGTCAGCCTCTACACATGGACGAAGGGCATCGCCGCGGGTGCTTATCTAGTTCCGCTGCTGCTCGTCCTGCTTAATTTACTAAGGCCGTCTGCTCCCGTCATCAACGAGAGCGGAGCCTTGTGGATGTGGGTTGCACCCGTCGTGGCTGGCCTCTTTCTAGCCGTTACGGGCGCGTTGCTCATCTGGGATCTGGAGCATCCGTCGCGCTTTCTTTTAATCTTCACGCGGCCGCAGTGGCGTAGCTGGCTGGTCAAGGGAGCGTTCATCATCGCGGGCTACACGCTCATCCTCGCGCTCCATTTTCTGGCGAGCCTGTTGGGCAGCAACACGACGATGCAGCGCCTACTGATTGTGCCGGGGCTGCCGCTCGCGGTCTTGACTGCCGTCTATACGGCCTATCTCTTCGCGCAGGCGAAGGCGCGCGACATGTGGCAGAATCCGCTGCTGCCGCCGCACCTGCTCGTGCAGGCTTTGCTCGTCGGCTCGGCTGTGCTCGCGCCGCTCGCGTTCTGGCTGGAAGAGCAGTTGCTTGCGCCGCTTCTCTGGATACAAGCGGCTGCGAGTCTGCTGCACCTGCTCTTCATCTGGGGCGAAGTGACGTTGACGCATCCGACGGCCCACGCGCACCTCGCCCTCTGGGAGATGACGCGCGGTAGATACAAATCTTACTTCCTGATTGGCCTCGCGCTCTCGGCTGCGGGCGGCCTCGCTCCGTGGCTTGGGATAGCCGCCGCGCCGCTAGCTTTGACTGGGCTGCTCCTCTATGAGCACGCTTACGTGCAGGCAGGGCAGGCTGTGCCGCTGGCTTGAGCGAGCGCGTGGAGCTTTGAGAGGCAAAGAGAGAAGCAATCGGCGTCGTTGATTTATACGCAGGTTCCTGGGATGAGAAGAAGAGTTTTCAACGTTTCACTCCTGATGTTGCTGGCGCTTTCTCTCGCGCGTTTGTGTCCTGCGCAGCAGGCGACGCAAGCGAAGCAGCGGTTGTATCCGATAACTCACGGCAACAAGATGGACGGACTACCGCAGCGGCTCACGGCGCGCGGCACTGTGACACGCGTGCACTACGCTCCGCCCGCTTGCGGTGAGTTAATATTTCCAGCCACGCTCGAAGTGAAGTTGGACGGCAAATTGCGTGGCTACAATCATCCGTTTCTCTACCTCGTCGTGCCGTGCCTTTATCAAGCGGAGGGAGCGGATAAGCTTCTCAACCAACGCTTGGAGATTAACGTTGCGAAGCAGGTCGCGAAGCGTCGTCCCTGTTTCTACGACACAGGAGAAAGCCGCCTAGATTCCGGCGGCGTGCCGTTCTACTGCGCGAGCCGTGAAGAACTACTGAAGGCGGTTATGCCCGGACCTGTTTCCACTCCGACGGAAGCCCTTGAGTTTGAAGGCAGGCTGACGGAAGGCGCGACGTACCGTGCGCTCTCCGTCTTCGATGAGACAGAGCAGTGGCGGCCCGTCGCTCCGCTGAAGCTGCCTTTTCATCACGCGGGGCGTATCGAATGGCTCAACCTGAAAGACTTTGCAGAATTAACGGAAACGCCGCCCGGCTCTCGTCTCAAAAAGATTGTCTTCAAGGTGATGGAAAAAAAGATTGCGAAAGTCTACGGGCAGTATCGCTGGAACACGACCTACTACTGCCGCATCATCGCGGTCGAACATGAATCGAAGTCTTAAGTGAGGTCTTAACAATGGTGGAGCGTATCGCATGGTTCACACGGAAATTCTCCTTTGACCTGCTTCCCGTCTGGATGTATCCGAACGTCGTCGAGCGGCTGCGCGGCACGCCCGCGCGCCTTGAAGAACGCTTGCGCGGACTTTCAAAAGAGACTCTGACACGCCGCGACGGCGACAAGTGGTCGCTGCAAGAACAGGCAGGGCATCTGCTCGACCTTGAACCCTTAGGCATGAATCGCCTGGACGATTACGAAGCAGGCCGCGCCGCGCTTCAAGCCGCAGACCTTCAGAATCGCAAGACACACGAAGCCAATCATAACGCGCAAAACATCACTGCGATTCTCGCGGACTTCAGGCGCGAGAGAATGGCGTTCGTTCAAAGGCTTGATGCGTATGACGAAGCGTTTGTACAGAAGACGGCGCTCCACCCGCGCCTGCAAATGGAGATTCGCGTCATTGACCTCTGCTTCTTCATCGCGGAGCACGACGACCATCATCTGGCCGCCATCTCCGAGTTGATAAGAAAAGGGAGCAGCTAAAGTTTTAAGAGCATAGATTATGTTGTGACCGATGAATGAAAAGGGAAGCGATGAGCGTTGAGAAGCTGAACGAAAGAGTGAGCGCGGCGCGCAGGGAAACGGAAGCGCGCGGCGAGACATTTTATCCCGGCCCTAGCCGCATTCATCTGGCCGCGTTTCCGCCGAAAGAGCGCTGGGATGATTGGGTCGAACTGGACTCGAAGGCTTGGCCCAGACGCCTTGAGCGCCGCTACATGCTTGTGCCGACGACCTGCTTTAACTGCGAGTCGGCATGCGGACTGCTGGCCTACGTTGATAAAGAGAGCTTGCGCGTACAGAAGTTTGAGGGCAACCCTGAGCATCCGGGCTCGCGCGGGCGCAACTGCGCCAAAGGCCCTGCGACCCTCAACCAGATCACAGACCCCGACCGCATTCTCTATCCATTGAAACGCGCGGGTGCAAGAGGCGCAGGCAAGTGGGTGCGCGTTAGTTGGGACGAAGCGCTCGACGACATCAGCGCGCGGATTCGCAGGGCCATCATCGAACGGCGGCACAACGAAATCATGTATCACGTAGGGCGTCCCGGCGAGGACGGCTTTACGGAGCGCATCCTCGCGGCGTGGGGCGTTGACGGCCACAACTCGCACACCAACGTCTGCTCTTCCAACAGCCGCGCCGGTTATCAATACTGGATGGGACTCGACCGTCCCAGCCCCGACCATGCAAACGCGCGCGTCATCCTTCTCATCAGCTCGCATCTTGAAGCAGGACATTATTTCAACCCGCACGCGCAGCGCGTCATCGAAGGAAAAGCTGCGGGCGCTAAACTGATTGTCTTCGACACGCGGCTCTCCAACACTGCGACGCACGCGGATTTCTGGGTCGCGCCCTATCCCGGCTCGGAAGCAGCCATCGTGCTTTCGATTGCAAACTACCTGATTGAGCACGAGCTTTACAATCGCGAGTTCGTACGCCGCTGGTGGAATTGGGAAGAGTACATGTCAATCGAGCGCCCTGAGATTGAGACCAACTTTGAAAACTTCGAGCAGGTCTTAAAGGAACTCTACAGGGAATACACTTTCGAGTTTGCGGCGCGCGAATCGGGCGTTGAGGCGCACGTCATAGAGGAGATTGCGAAGACTGTCGCGACTGCCGGAACGCGCCTTTCCACGCACAACTGGCGCAGCGCCGGAGCGGGCAACAGCGGCGGCTGGCAGGTAGCGCGCACGCTCTTTATGTTGAATGCGCTGATGGGCGCAGTCGCCACCGAAGGCGGCGTTTTCCCGAACGCTTGGAACAAGTTTGTCCCGAAGCCTATTTACACGCCGCCGCATCCTGAGCGCTGGAACGAACTGACGTGGCCGCGCGAGTATCCGCTGGCGATGAACGAAATGTCGTTCCTGTTGCCGCATTTCCTGCGCGAGGGACGCGGGCGCGTGGATGTCTATTTCACGCGCGTCTATAACCCTGTCTGGACCAACCCTGACGGCTTCTCCTGGGTCGAAGCGCTCTCGGACGAAAAGCTCGTCGGCTGCTACGTCGCCCTGACGCCGACGTGGAACGAGACGGCCTACTTCGCAGACTACATACTGCCGATGGGCCACGGCTCCGAGCGCCACGACATACATTCCTATGAAACGCACGACGCGCAATGGATAGGCTTTCGCCAGCCCGTTTTGCGAGCGGCACGCGAGCGTGCGGAGGGTGCGCCCGTCAGCGATACGCGGGAGATTAACCCCGGCGAGGTCTGGGAGGAAAACGAGTTCTGGCTTGAGTTGTCATGGCGTATTGACAGGGACGGCGCGCTCGGCATACGCCAGTTTGTCGAATCGAAAAAGAATCCCGGCGAGCGCCTTGGCGTTGACGAGTATTACGGCTACATCTTCGAAAACTCCGTGCCGGGCCTTCCCGGAAAGGCTGCCTCGGAAAACCTTTCGCCGCTCGCCTACATGCGCCGCTACGGTGCTTTCGAGATACGCAAAAAAACCGGGGCGGTTTACGGAGAGCCCGTGCCTGCGGAAGAGCTTGAGGATGTACGCACAGACCGCTTCAATCGCGTCTATACGAGGACGGCAAAGCCTGCATCACCGAACATCGTTCCCGTGCCGAGCATTGATGCGGACGAGGACGGGCGACGCATGGTCGGCGTGCGCGTTGGCGATGAGGTACTGCGCGGATTCCCGACGCCGAGCGGCCGCCTTGAGTTCTACTCCAAGACTCTCACAGACTGGGGCTGGCCCGAACACGCCCTGCCAACCTACATCAAGAGCCACGTTCATCCTGATAAGCTACAGGAAGACCAGACCGTCTTGATTTCCACCTTCCGTCTTGCCGTGCAGATTCACACACGAAGCGCCAACGCCAAGTGGCTCGACGAAATCGCACACACAAACCCGCTCTGGATTCATCCGACACACGCCGCGCGCTTGGGTGTTGCGACGGGCGACCTCGTGCGCGTCGAAACCGAAATCGGCTACTTCGTCGTCCGCGCATGGGTAACAGAAGGCATACGCCCCGGTATCGTCGCGTGCAGTCATCACATGGGACGCTGGAAACTATCTGCCGCGGAGGGACAGCGGCAGTTGATGGCGACCGTCGCGCTCGAACAGGAGGGCAGCCTTTGGAGCATGAAACGCGAGAGAGGCGTTGCGCCCTACGGATCAACCGACCCGGACACGCTCCGCATCTGGTGGACTGATGTCGGCGTTCACCAGAATTTGACCTTTCCAGTTCATCCAGACCCCGTTTCGGGCCAACACTGCTGGCATCAGGCTGTCAGGGTCAGGAAGGCCGGCGCGGAAGACGCCTACGGCGACATCTCCGTTGACACTAGCGCTGCACGCAAGGCTTACAGCAACTGGCTCGCCATGACGCGCCCCGCAGACCTTCATTCGCCAGACGCCACGCGCCGCCCCTACTGGCTCTTGCGCCCCTTGAAGCCAGCCAGAGAGTTTTACCGTCTGCCTGAAGAAGAACTGGTCGGCTCGGACTAGCGTGAGGCTCCGGCTTGAGGCTTTTGCAGGAGTCAAACCCAGGTAGTGATGTGTTTGATTCATCTGAATCAAAGGCAGGCAGTTATACGCCAATCTAAACTTGCTGAAGCAGGCGGGCAAGAAGGTTCTGTAGCTGGTCGGTTTCCTCTCCGAGGTAATGTATCCAACCGTTGCCTTCCACGTTAACGTCCGTGCCTTCAACCTCTTTCCCATACTTTTCAGGCATCACGACAAGCGGCGTGTGGCCGTCGTAGCGAGCGTGTGTGCGGACTTTGCGGCCGATTTGCAACGCCTCATCCACAGACTTCCCGACGAGATTGACCAGCACTAAATCGGCGTGGACATATCCGCCGCCGACTCTTTCCAGCGCGTCC
>DASVPO010000023.1:0-21346 GCA_036382855.1 Pyrinomonadaceae bacterium
CTTGGTCGTGAAATAACCGAAAGCATCACCGCGAAACTCATTGCCACCGCTCTTCGTGATGACGTTGAAGATTCCGCCCGTGCTCTTGCCGTATTCAGCGCCATATGCGCCCGTCTTGATTTCCACTTCCTGCACAAACTCGAACGGCAGATTTGCACCCGAACCGCCAAAAGCGGGGTCGGTGGTGTTGACACCGTCGAGAATGTAGTTGTTCTCAGGGCCGGAGGAGCCTGCGACCGAGGGGTCGCGGTCGCGTCCTGATGCATCGCGCAGGCCCGAGCGGCTGACGGTCGGGGCGATGGTATAAAGCGACTGGACGGTGCGCTGCGTCGGGAAATTCGAGAACTGTTCGGTCGAAACGTTTGTGCCGGTCGTGTTGGCATTAACGTCAACCGACGCGCCGGAAGTATCTGTAATTGTGACGTTGGCCGTCTGACCAGCAATTGTGACCTGAACGTCCGCCGAGGATGTCTTGGATAGATTAACTTCGACATCGCTCCTTGAGGCTTCGCCGAAGCCAGCGGTCGCGCCGACCGTGACGGTGTAGCGTCCCGGCGGCAGATTCAAGACACGATAACGGCCCTCGTCGTCAGTCGTCGCTGTCTGCGGGCTAATCAGGTTCGCGCCCGAGACGGTGACGGTGGCGTTCGGGACGGCCGCGCCTTGAGGGTCTGTGACCTGCCCTTCAATTGAACCCGTCGTTGATGACTGTGCAAACGCGCTCATCGTAAAGAGCGAGAGGCACAACGCCAGCAACGACATGGTAAAGAGTCGCATGGAGATTTTCATGCTCAATATTCCTTTCTTTTTGACCATTCTATCGTTGAACAGGCTGTTTGCAGGCGTTGCCGCGTTCTGAGTGCGAGGGAACTGCGGCCTTGACGCTATAGCTGGCTGCCTGTCGTTAATAGTTGCCTTTGAGAGAGAACCATAATTTCTCATCGGCCCGTGGTTGCAACTCCCATGCCCCCCCTCCGAGAGAAAAGCAAGCCTAAATATTTCTTGACTTAGACCCTCCGCAGGGCGGTTTGTAAAAACTAGTAAAATCCAAAAAAATGGGGAAGCATCCATAAATCGGAAGCCATCTTAACGTTACCTGAAAGCCATCAGGGCCGTGGCGAGAGCAGGCACGCCGACGCAAAGGAAGCGCGCCGGGCCCCTTGGCCCTCAGACTTTTGAGCGGGCGAGGATGGATTCAAAGCTGAGTCTTGTTATGGTGAGAAAGAATACTAAAAGCCTTCCCCTGGGCCATCGTTGAGATGCCGCGCCCGCCATTCGCGCACCATTCGAGGCGAACTAAACGGAAGCTGTTATCCGTCCTCTTAGCGTTTGATGCGAACACGCGTTTCCGCTCTGTGCGGAAAATGAATTGCTTCCGCCTTTGCAGGGCCGGAGCAATCGCGACTCGCATAGAGAGTCTGTGCTAGACTTCGTTTATGTGCGGCCTTAGCGCGGCCCTGAAGCGTGAAGCATTTTTGATTCTCCACTAAGCCAAGGTTAGAGAAGAGCGCGTGTCGGAACGCATTTATCGCGACCCCGTCCATAATATTATTCGTCTTCGCACGGAAGAGGCGGAGGGCGAGTTGATGCTGCGTTTGATTGACGCGCCGGAATTTCAACGCCTGCGCCGCATCAAGCAACTGGGCCTCGCGCTCTACACCTACCAAGGCGCGGAACACTCGCGCTTCACACACTCTCTGGGCGTCTTGCATCTCATCACGCGCGTGCTCGACCGCCTCGGCGAGAAATACAGGATAGCGGAAGCAGACCGCGCGGCCGCTCGCGCCGCAGCGCTGCTGCACGATGTCGGCCACGGCTCTTTCTCACACGTGATGGAAAAGGTGCTGGGCTTTCATCACGAGGCTTGGACGGTGCGCGCCGTGCTTTCGGAGGAGACGGAGATTGGCCGCGTGCTGCGGTCTTACTCGCAGGAATTGCCGGAGCGCGTCGCCAGTATTATCGAAGGCAGGTTTCAGCCGGCGGCGTTGGCCCAGTTAGTCTCTTCGCAGTTGGACGTTGACCGCATGGACTACCTCTTGCGCGACTCCCTGATGACCGGCGCAAAGTATGGCATCTACGACCTTGAATGGGTCATCAACGCACTTCAGATAGACGAAGAGCACGACCGCATTTATGTCGCTGCGCGCGGCCTCTACGCCGTCGAGGAATATCTTCAGGCGCGCTACTACATGTTTCGTCAGGTCTACTTTCATCGCACGCTGCGTTCGGCCGAAGCCGTGCTGCGCTCTGTCCTGCGCCGCGCGCTCGAACTCTTGCAGGCGGGCGAGGATGTCTGGTGTGCGCCCGGCACGGCCTTCGAGAAGGTCTTGCGCCGCGAGCCTCTGAGCCTCGAAGATCATCTTGAGATGGACGATTCCGACGTGCTCTTTCACGTCAAGCAATGGCAGCGCAGCGAGGATGCCATCCTCAATGATTTGAGCCGCCGCTTCATCAATCGTCGTCTCTTCAAAGCCATTGACCTCGACATGCCTGAAGCAGAGCGCGCTGGCTTTCTCGCCGCCGCCCGCCAGCGCGTGAGCGAGATGGGTTTCCCGCCCGAATACTATTTCATCGAAGATCACGCGGGCGACGTGCCCTACTACAACTACTACACGGCTGAAGGCGCAGAACCGAAAACACGCATCTACGTCGAAGACGGCTACGCGCGCCCGCGCATACGCGAGATTAGCGAAGTCTCCGACGCCGTGCGCGGACTGCAACGCGGCTACGAACTGCACCGCGTCTGCTTCCCAGACGAAGCCAAAGACGCGGTCTACGAGCTTTATCACAGCGTCTCGCCGCCGACGCACAACACAGCCGTTGGACATTAAAGAAATGATGAACGCAGCAGCGATGAACGATGAACTGTAAAATAGATTGCCTTTCATTCCGCGTTCATCGTTCCGCGTTCATCGTTTACCTTATGGAGAAGCGATGGCACGTATTGAGGGAGTGAATCCTGAGACGGTTGACCGTTATACGCGGCAGGTCTTCGAGGCGCAGACGAAGAAATGGGGAGCGCCGCTTTTGAATCACCTCATCTACGCGCGGCGGCCTTCAATCTTTCGCGGTGCGCGCGGGATGTGGCAGGCGATTGATGCTTCGGGTTTGATTGACGCAAAGCTTCAGGCGCTTCTCAATCGCCGCGTCGCAGCGCTCAACCATTGTGAATTTTGACAGGACATCAACGCTGCCGTGGGCAGCGAGTTGGGCATCCCCGACGAGAAGATTAAAGCGCTGGCCGACTATGCGACCCACGCGCTCTACAGCGACGAGGAGCGCGTCGCGCTCGAATACGCAGACTGCATGACGATTACGGGCCGCGAAGTCAGCGAAGAGTTGTTCGCGCGCCTGCGTCGCTTTTATGATGACGACTCAATCGTTGAACTAACGGCCATCATCGCCTGGGAAAACGCTTCCAGCAAATTCAACCGCGCGCTGCGCGTGCCGTCGCAAAAGCTCTGGCAGTCCTCTTCGGAATGAAACATCGAATCAAGGCCACTCTCGCCGTTCTCATTTTCATGCTGACGAGTGTGCCTGTCGAAGACGTTGCGGCACAAGCGCCGCCCGCCGCGCGACGCACGAGCGTGGCCGTGCTCGATTTCGGAGAGACGAACACCGGCAAGCGTGCCGCCGACAAACTGGCTGCGACTCTTGCCGCCAATGCGGAATTTGCGCTCGCAGACCGCGACGAGAGTCGTGCGGCGGCGCGCGGCTCAGGCTACAAGGGGTCTTTGAATCTGACGCTCACTGAAGCGCGCGATCTGGGCGCGGCGCTCGGCTGCGATTTTTATGTGACAGGTGAGGCGCAAACCGTTCGTCGCCTGCCTTCCGACAAGCCAGCTTATTACGAAGCCTATGCTTCACTGTTTCTCGTCAGCACGCGCACGGGCCGCCTCGTCATGTGGCAGGGCCCAGGCTTTGAAGCCGCGTCGCCGGAAGCGGCGGAGAAGCTTCTGCTCGCATCGCTCGGCAGCGAAGAGACGCGTTATCATTTTCTGGTAGCGACCCGGCGTGCGCAGGAGGATGAACGCAACGAACGCTTGCGTGCGCTCGAACATCCGTCGCCGCTCATCGAAGATGCGCCGGACGAGGGAAGCCCCGCTGCCGCAGGCTTGCGCTTGCCTGCGCCCTATCGTCGCCTGCAACCCGCTTATCCAGATTCAGCCGCGCGGCTCGGCGTCGAGGCGGTGGTGGATGTGCTGGTCGAGATAGATGCTGCGGGCGAAGTCGGGCGCGTTGATGTTGTACGCTGGGCGGGCCACGGGCTTGACGAGGCAAGCGTGAGCACAGTTCGTCAACTACATTTTCGACCGGCGATGCGCGATGGCGTGCCAGTGCCGCTACGCGTTCTGCTGCGCTACAATTTTCGTCGGCCGCAGAAATAAGCAGGAAGGTTAAAGGGTTAAATGGGTCAAAGGGTAAAAGGGAAACAAGCTGTGTGTTATTCATCTACTCGGCTGCGGCGAAGTGTGTTGTGCTTGGCGCTCTTCAGTTCTCTTCTTCCCTTTACCCTTTTACCCTCTTCCCCTTTTACCCCAAATGCATTCGCGGGCGTCGTCTCAACGGAGACACGCGAGGGACGCCTCGCCGTCTTCGATGATGTCTGGCAGACGATTCACGACCGCTACTACGATCCGACTTTTCACGGCATAGACTGGCAGGAGCTTCGCGCGACGTTTCGCCCGCTGGCCGCCGAAGCCGCGAGCGCCGCGGAGCTTTATGGCCTCTTGCGACGCATGATAGGCCACCTGCGCGATGCACACACGCGCGTTCGTCCTCCAGATGAAAAGTTTGACTGGCAGCATCCGCGCTCCATCAGCGTCGGCCTTGCGGTGCGCGAAGTTGAGGGCGCGGCGGTTGTCGTTGCCGTCGAGCGCAGCTCCGAGGCCGAGCGCATCGGACTTCGCGCGGGCGACATTGTTGTCAGCGTTGACGACGAACCAGCGCTTAACGTTTTCCGGCGGCGCTTGCGTGAGCAGGGCGGCTCGTCAACCGAGGCAGCCGCACGGCTGCGCGCAATGGCTACGCTCTTTGACGGGCCACGAGATTCAACGGTCAAAATCACCTGGCGCAATAAGGATGAGAAGAAACGGACGGGCAGCCTGCGCCGCGAATGGCGCGAGCGTTCGCTGGGGGTGCGTGTGCGTCAACTGGATGGAGAAAACCTGCTCGTCGAGTTTGACGTTTTCGCGCCCGACACCGCGCTTGAGTTTACGCGCACAGTGATGGGCAAGCTCAAGGGCGCACGCGGCCTCATCATAGACCTGCGCAATAACGGCGGCGGCGATGCCGAAGCGATGACGGAAATCGCTTCCTCGTTTCTGCCCGCCGGAAAGAGCCTCGGCCGTTTTACAGACCGCAGCGGGCGTTTCTCCTTTGAAGCGCAGACACGCTCCATGATGCTGCTCTTCGCAGACCCTTTGACGCGCCTGCAAGCTCCTGTCGTCATCCTCTCCGGCGGGAGAACGTCGAGCGCGGCAGAGATTTTCGCTCACGCGCTGAAGGAAGCCGGACGTGCGCGCATCATCGGCCAGAACACCTGCGGCTGCGTGCTCGCCATACGCCGTCGTCACACGCTGCCAGACGGCGGCGAGTTGGATGTCAGCGAAATGGATTATCGCACCAGCACCGGCGCACGCCTCGAAGGCGTCGGCGTCGTGCCCGATGAAATCGTGACGCTCAAGAGAACGGACTTGCTCGCCCGCCGCGACCGCGCGCTCGAACGCGCACTCGCCTTTCTCGCCAGCGAGAATCGCTCGCATTAGCGAGCCAGCCTTGCAGCAGAAACATTCATTCCTCCAAGCTTGCTCCTTCCCTGAACGCTCAGGCACGCCATGTCATCTGCACGGAGGGTCGTGCTATGATGACCGCACAAGAGCACGGAGGGTAAATTAACCTTCAAATGTTGTATCTCTCTCAAGTATTGGGTCGTCCCATACGCGACCTTGAAGGCGAGCGTGTGGCGACAATCAAGGATGTCATAGTGCGTCTGGGCGAGGAAGACCACCCGCCTGTGACGGGCTTCGTCGCGCGTTATCGTCGCCGCAACTTCTTTCTGCCGCGCTGGCGCATCGCGCAGTTTAACGACCACGGCGCGCGTATGAATTCCGACATACTCGACCTGCGTCCCTTCAAGCGGCGCGAGGATGAAGTCCTGCTGGCGCGCGACGTGCTCGATAAGCAGTTGATTGACGTTGACGGCAAGCGCGTCGTGCGCGTCAACGACGTGCAGTTAATCGAAGCGGCTGGCGAGTTTCGTGTGACGGGCGCTGATGTTAGCTTGCAGGGTTTGTGGCGCAGGCTGATGCCCGCCGGGTTTATCGGCACGGCCCGTCCCGTCGAAGTCATTGACTGGAAAGACGTGGGCTATCTGGCGACCGATGCGGCGACCGTGCAGTTGAAATCTTCTTCGGATAAGCTTTCGCGACTCCACCCCGTAGAGATTGCGCGCCTCGCGGAAGCGCTCTCCTATCATCACGGCTCGGAGATAGTCGAAGCGCTTGATGATGAGACGGCCGCTGAAACGCTCGAAGAGATGCCTGCGCTCTCTCAGGCGCGCATCATTAACGAGATGGACGAGGAGCGCGCCGCAGACATCCTCGAATGGATGTCGCCGGACGAAGCGGCAGACGTGCTCGGAGACCTCCCCGAAGAGAAGGCAGAAGATTTGCTTCACCGTATGGAAACGGAAGAGCAAGCTGATGTCGCGGAGCTACTGCCTTACGAGGACGACACGGCGGGCGGATTGATGACGACGGAATTCGTCACGCTGCCGCGCGCCCTGACGGTCGGAGAAGCACTCGCGCGCCTGCGCGAGATGGCCGAAACGCCGAACATGATTTATTACCTCTACGTCGTCGAAGTGGAAAGCTCATGGAAGTTGCTGGGCGTCATCGCGCTCAGGAGTTTGATTCTGGCGGACCCAAACGCTCCGCTCGAAGAGGTCATGCGCGATGAGTTTCAAACTGCGCACCCGGATGATTCGGCTAAAGAAGTGGCGCAGAAGATTGCGGAGTATAACCTGCTTGCTCTGCCCGTCGTTGACGAAGCGGGCGACATCTTAGGTATCATCACCGTTGACGACGCGATGGAGATGCTGCTGCCTAAGGGTTGGCGGCAACGCCTGCCCAGATTATTTAGCTAGACAAAGACGCTGGGTAAAGAGTAAAAGGCATTTAGCACAAGCTCTTAATTTTTTCTTTTTATCCTTTACCTTCTGACCTTATGAGAGACGGAGAGCCTCCGAGTTATGGTCCAGTCGCGCACAGCGGTGAGCGCCGCCGGGCGTCGCCTCTGGCGGCGCGGCGCTCGCGGTGTGCGGCAAACATTTGCGCAGCGCAAAGGGCTGCTCGCTTATCTGGCTATCCTCGGCCCCGGCGTCATCGCGGCCAACGCGGGCAATGACGCAGGCGGTATTGCAACCTACTCAAGCGTCGGCGCAAGCTACGGCTACAGGCTGCTCTGGGTTCTCATTCCAATCACAATCAGCCTCGGGTTAGTGCAGGAGATGTGCGCGCGTATGGGCGCGGTGACGGGCAAAGGCTTGTCGGACCTGATTCGCGAGCGCTTCGGTGTGCGCTGGATGATGGTCATCATGCTGGCCTTGCTGATAGCCAACGGCGGCATTACCGTCTCGGAATTTTTAGGCATCGCTGCGGCCTCGGAGTTGTTCGGCGTGCCGCGCTTCGTCGCCGTGCCCTTTGCAGCGGGCGCAATCTGGTGGCTCGTCGTCAAGGGTTCTTACAAACGCGTCGAGCGTATCTTCCTACTGATGTCGCTGGTCTTTCTAGGCTACATCGTCTCGGCCTTTCTGGCGCGGCCCGCGTGGGGCGAGATTGGACGCTCGCTTGTCAGGCCGACGTTTGATTTCAGTGCCGCTTATCTTTTCACTTTCGTCGCCGTCGTCGGCACAACCATCTCGCCTTACATGCAGGTCTTTGTTCAATCCTCCGTGGTCGAACGGGGTGTGACGGCTGAAGATTACCGTCTGGTGCGCGCGGACGTGTGGACCGGGACGTTCTTCGCAATGATGATCGTCTTCTTCATCATGGTCTCGACAGCCGCCGTGCTGCACACAAACGGACTGCAAATCACGGAGGCGGCCGACGCAGCGCGTGCTCTTGAACCGCTGGCCGGGCCTTACGCTAAACTGCTCTTCGGCGTCGGGCTCTTCGGCGCTTCAATGCTGGCGGCGGGCGTGCTCCCCCTTTCCACAGCCTACTCAATCAGCGAAGCGCTCGGTTATGAAAAGGGCGTCTCACGCAGCTTCCGCGAAGCGCCGATTTTTCTCGGCATCTTCACTTTCTTAATCGTGGTCGGAGCGCTCGTCGCGATGATGCCGGGGCTGCCGATTATTGACGCGCTCTTGAACATGCAGGTCATCAACGGACTACTGCTGCCCGTGCTGCTCGTCGCCATTCTGCTTCTTGTGAACGACGAAGAATTGATGGGCGCGCGGCGCAACGGCCCCGTCTACAACGTGCTTGCATGGGTGACGGCATTGGCCGTCTCGGCCCTCTCGCTTCTCTTCATCGTTACAAAAATCTTTCCCGGAATCCTTTCCCGTTAAGCCTTGGGCCACAAGAGCGAGATTGCGCACGCACCTGTGTGGCCCATTTTCGCCCGCACACGAAATTCCGCTCGCCAACGCGACGCGATTAGTGATAAAAATATTGCTCGCAAACGCATTCATGTGCTCAAACTCGCTTTCTTGCCAGAGGTAACGCCAGCGCCGTGAAACGCCCCCAGCCCAGAACTCAAGTCGCACTCTTCCTGTTTGTCGCTGCCCTGCTCGTTCTGGCGCTCTACGCCGTCCATGCCTCCGAGCCTGCCCTCAGAACCTACGTCGTCAACCGCATGGGGCCGCACGAGAACGACACGAAAAAGGCCGAAGCGGAGGCTGCCTTTAACGCGATTCTCAATCTCATCAAGCTGCTGTTCTGGTCAGGGCTGATTATCCTGTTCGTCCGCGCGCTCAGCGCCTCCATCTTCGGGCTTGCCTTTCGCCTGCGCAGAGGAGTTGAAGCGCCCAGCCTGATTCGCAATATCTTTTCGCTCATCGCTTTCACAGTCCTCTTTTTCATCACCTTCAGCCAGATTTACCCGAACGTCAATCTGGGCGCTCTTTTTACAACCTCTGCCATCTTCGGCGTCATCCTCGGCCTTGCCCTGCAAGACACGCTCGGCAATCTCTTCGCAGGGATTTCGCTTCACGCCGACAACCCCTTCGAGGTCGGCGACGTAATCTCCTTCGGGCCGCAACAGCAATACGCTGGCGTCGTCGAGAGCATCACATGGCGCGCCGTTAAAATCAGAACTTTTCAGAATAAGATTGTGCTCGTCAGCAACAGCAACATCGCCAAGGAAGCCATAGAGGTTGCCCCGCGCGACAACCTGAACGCGCGCATCGTCTTCTTCAACACGCGCTACAGGGATTCTCCGGCCAAGACCATACACATCGTGCGCGAGGCCGTGCGCGAAGCCGAAAACGTCTCGCAGAAAATCAAGCCCATCGTCCGCATACGCCAACTGGGCGACAGCAGCGTGGACTACGAAGTCAAATACTGGCTCGAAGATTACGCGAAGTATAACGACACGGACGCGCTCGTGCGTCAACGCATCTGGTACGCCTTCCGCCGTGCCGGATTGAGCTTCGCCTTCCCGACGCGCACGCTCAAGATTGAACGTCAGACCAAGACCGACGAGGCTCAAATCAGCAGCGACCTCATCGAACGTCTCTCCGCCGTTGACATCTTCGCCCCGCTCTCAGCCGAAGAGACTACGCGCCTCGCAGCCGCTTCTATGAACCACGTTTTTGCGCCCGGCGAGACTGTTATCCGCGCGGGCGATAAAGGCAGCTCCATGTTTGTCGTCAATAGCGGGCGCGTGCAGGTACAGGTCAGCGAAAACGGCAGGCCGCGCAACGTCGCAGTCCTGAAGGAAGGAGACTTCTTCGGAGAGATGGCGCTGTTTACGCGCGAGCCGCGCACAGCCAACGTTATCGCCATGGAAGAGACCGAAGTGCTGGAAATAGGCTACGATGCGATGAAGCATCTCTTTGACACCAATCCAGACCTTGTTGAATCTTTGAGCCAGATTATCGCCGAACGCCAGATTGGCCTTAAACCGAAAGCCACCGATGAAGCCGAACAGGAAAAAGAGTCGCAGGGCATCATGGCTACCATCAGGAAAATCTTCGGCTTCGACTAAGCAAAGCGTCCGCCAGCCCTCAACTCCGCTCATTGAACACGCAGCCTCGCCCTTTCCCTGTCATTATAATTAACCCCTTCAAAGGCGCGCCATCCCGCCCGCTAAGACCCTCTCAAGCCCGTTAAATCTCTTTGCTGCTTTCGCCATTACCTTGTAAACCTGTGCCGTCAGGGCCAATTTTAACGCCAGAAATCGGGCGAAAATTTCTTAAAAAAATACTTGACAAGGACACACTCAACATTTATTATACCTGCACGCTCATCAGCCGGAGGTCTTATCAATCATCCTCTTTTCGGCTGATTCACCTGAACTTTCGAGCGGTAAAAGATATTTTTGAGGAGGAAGTTTGAGATGAGTATCGTTCGTTATGATCCGTTCCGCGACCTGCGGAGCCTTCAGGATGAAGTCAACCGTCTGTTCAGCTCTAACCTTTCTCGTGCTTTCGGCGACGAAGGCATAGCGCGCGGGGCCTGGAATCCGAGCGTTGACATTTACGAAAACAAAGACCAGATCGTGCTCGAAGCCGAACTGCCGGGCATGCAGCGCGAGGATTTTGACCTCTCCATCGAGAACAACGTGATTACGCTGCGCGGCGAGCGTCGCTTCGAGAAGAAGGATGAGACGGACAATTATCATCGCGTCGAGCGCTCCTATGGTTCTTTCACACGCTCCTTTACGCTGCCGCAGACCGTGACGGCCGAAGGCGCGACGGCTGAATACCGCAACGGCGTGCTGCGCGTCACCCTGCCGAAGCGCGAAGAAGTCAAGGCGCGCAAGATAGAGATTACGGGTGAATCCAATGAAGCTCAGGGCCAGCGCACGATTGAAGCGAAGGCTGAAAGCGGCGGTAAGAGCCAGAAAGCGGCCGCCAGCTAATTTTGCCGCGGGCGGCAGGTAAAGTAGAGGGCGGGGCGGCCACGGGAAGCTATCGCTTCCTTAAAGGGTCGCTCCGCTCTTTTGGCCTGTGGAATGAATGTGCTAGTTTACGTAAAACGTTAAATCGTCACTTTCAAAAGAATAATTTCTCCGAAGTTTTAAGGCGGGAGTCATGCGTTTAGATAAATTTACTTTGCGCGGCCAGGAAGCCATCCAGACGGCAATCGAAGTGGCCGAGCGCAATCAGAATCAACAGGTCGAGCCGGAACACGTGCTCTTCGCGATGCTCGAACAGCCGGAAGGCATAGTGCGTCCCGTGCTCGGCAAGCTTGGCGCAAACGTGCAGGTCGTGTTGAACGACGTGCAGGCAGCCATCGGTCGTTTTCCCAGAGTGCAGGGCGGACAGCAATACTTCAGCCCGCGTCTGAGTCAGGTATTCATCGCCGCGCAGAAGCAGGCCGACACGATGAAGGACGAGTATATCTCGACCGAACATCTGCTTCTGGCCGTTGCCGACGAAAAGGATGGCGAGGCCGGCAAAATCCTGCGCCAGCACGGAGTCAATCGCGACGACCTGCTGAAAGTCATTGAACAGACGCGCGGTGGCGTACGCATTACAGACCAGAATGCGGAGGAAAACTATCAGGCGCTCTCCAAGTATGCGAAAGACCTGACGGACCTTGCGCGCAGGGGCAAGCTGGACCCGGTCATTGGCCGCGACGACGAGATTCGCCGCACCATCCAGGTCCTCTCGCGACGCACGAAGAATAATCCTGTCTTGATTGGTGAGCCGGGCGTGGGCAAGACGGCTATCGTCGAAGGATTGGCCCAGCGCATCGTTTCGGGCGACGTGCCGGAGACCTTGCGCAACAAGCGTCTGGTCGGACTTGACCTAGGCTCTATGCTTGCGGGCGCAAAGTACAGGGGCGAGTTTGAGGACCGCTTGAAGGCCGTGCTCAAGGAGATTGAGAACGCGCAGGGGCAGATTGTGCTCTTCATTGACGAGCTTCACACGCTGGTCGGCGCAGGCGGCGCGGAGGGCGCGATTGATGCGTCGAACATGTTGAAGCCTGCGCTGGCGCGCGGAGAGTTGCGCTGTGTGGGCGCAACGACGCTCAACGAATACAAGAAACACATAGAGAAGGACGCGGCACTTGAGAGACGTTTCCAGCAGGTCTACGTCGGAGAGCCGACCGTTGAAGACACGATTGCCATTCTGCGCGGACTCAAGGAGCGCTACGAAGTTCATCACGGCGTGCGTATTAAAGACACGGCGATTGTCGCCGCAGCGACGCTTTCCAACCGCTACATCACAGACCGTTTTCTGCCGGACAAGGCCATTGACCTGATTGACGAGGCTGCGTCTCGCCTGCGCATAGAGATTGATTCGCTACCGCAGGAGATTGACGTGCTTGAGCGCGAAATACTGCAACTTGAAATCGAGCGGCAGGCTTTGCAGCGCGAGGAGGACGAGCGCTCTAAAGCTCGTCTCAAAGACATAGAGCAGCGCATCGCAGACCTCAAGGAGAAGTCTGCGGGGATGAAGGCCAAGTGGCAATCCGAGAAGGAAGAGATTGACCGTATGCGCGAGGCCAAGAACGAGCTTGAGCAACTGCGTTTGCAGTTGGACCAGGCGCGCAACGCTGGCGATCTGGCAAAGGCCGCAGAGCTTCAGTACGGAAAGATTCCTGAGCTTGAACGCAAGCTCAACTCAGAGCAGGAGAAACTGGCCGAGTTGCAACGCGACGGCGTGATGCTCAAGGAAGAGGTTGACGAAGAGGACGTGGCGGAGGTTGTTGCCAAGTGGACGGGCGTGCCCGTCTCGAAGATGCTCGAAGGCGAGATGCAGAAGCTTGTAACGATGGAAGACCGCCTGCGCAGGCGCGTCATCGGGCAGGACGAGGCTTTGACCGCAGTTGCCAACGCAGTGAGGCGCGCGCGCGCAGGCTTGCAGGACCCGCATCGCCCGGTCGGCTCGTTCATCTTTCTTGGGCCAACCGGCGTTGGTAAGACTGAGACGGCGCGTGCGCTCGCGGAATTTCTGTTTGACGACGAACGCGCGATGGTGCGGCTGGACATGTCGGAGTACATGGAGAAGCATGCCGTGGCGCGTATGATTGGAGCGCCGCCGGGCTATGTCGGTTATGAGGAAGGCGGGCAGTTGACGGAAGCCGTCAGGCGTCGTCCCTACTCTGTCGTGCTCTTTGACGAGATTGAGAAGGCGCACCCGGATGTCTTCAACGTCCTCCTGCAAATCCTCGACGACGGCCGCCTGACGGATTCGAAGGGACGAACCGTTGACTTCAAAAACACCGTCCTGATTATGACTTCAAACCTCGGCTCGCGCGAGATACAGGCAGCCGCAGGCGACGAAAAGCAGGTGCGCGAAGCGGTGACGGAAGAACTGCGCTTGAACTTCAAGCCCGAGTTTTTGAACCGCATAGACGACATAGTGATCTTCCGTCAACTGTCGCGCG
The DNA here is from genome assembly GCA_036382855.1 of Pyrinomonadaceae bacterium. Lineage (GTDB taxonomy): Bacteria > Acidobacteriota > Blastocatellia > Pyrinomonadales > Pyrinomonadaceae > DASVTR01. The sequence continues at coordinate 13,566 of DASVPO010000023.1, forward strand.
AGCAGATTGTCGAAATCATAGACGTGCAACTGGAGCGTCTGCGCTCGATGCTGGGCGAACGCAACATCACGCTCGTCCTGGATGATTCCGCGCGTGCCTTGCTGGCGCGCGAGGGCTACGACCCGAACTACGGCGCACGTCCTCTGAAGCGTGCTATCCAAACGCTGATTCAAAATCCGCTCGCCGTCCGTCTCCTGCGCGGTGAGATTCAGCCGGGGCAAACCATACACGCCTCTGCTGAGGGAGACGAGATGAAGTTTGCGACCGAAGCGGCGGCAGCGGCAGCATAGAAGAAACGGTGAAGGAGGAACGATGAACGCGGAACTGTAAAGCAGTTTGCTTTTCATTCATCGTTCCGCGTTCACCGTTCCCGGTTAATCTTTTCAGGAGTTAGCGATGACACATCGTTGGGACCCTTTACGCGATCTGGTGGTGCTGCAAGAGCGCATGAATCGCCTGTTTGAAGACGCTTCGAAGCAGCGCTCAAATGATGAAGAAGACGGCGAGCAGGAGATAGAGCGCGCCGATTGGAGTCCGGCGGCGGACGTTTATAATCGCGAGCAGGAGTATGTGATTATGATTGACCTGCCGGGCATAGAGCGCGACGCGCTGGAGTTGAGTCTTGATGAAGGCAGGCTGCTGGTGCGAGGGCTTCGCTCAATCGAGCAGAACGAGGCGCAGCGTCTTGAGCGCAAGCACGGGCGCTTCCTGCGCAGGTTCGGCCCGCTGCCTTCGATTGTGGACCAGTCGGCAATCTCGGCAGACTACAAGGACGGCGTCCTGAGTATCCGGCTGCCGAAGCGGCGCGAACAGAAAGCGCAGCGAGTGGAAATCAAGATACAGTAAAGAAGTGATGAGTGATGAGTAATGAGTGATGAGTGAAAGAAAGAGTTCTTCAACTCATTACTCATTACTCATCACTCATCACTAAAGTTTGTTATGGTATCTTTTCGCAGGGAGAAAAAGAGAGAGCGTATGCAGGAGAAAAGCGTGCCGTCGGAGGCGCAGAAGAGCGGTAGTACGCCTGCGAGAACCGCTGCCGCCGCAGGTGAGATTCGTGTGACAGACAGGCGTCGAATTAATTTGGAGAATGAAGAAGGGCAAGCTGGCGAGAGTGTGCCTGTGGATGAGCCGAGCCTGAAGCCGACGTATGTTGAGCGGCTTGAAGCGGAAAAGCGCGAGGCGGAGCAGAAGGTTCTGGATGTGCAGTCTCGCTTCGAGCAGTTGCGCGCAGACTTGAGGCGTGAGACGGATGAGACGAGGCAGCGCTTGAATCGTTCGGCCGACGAGCGCGCACGCCAGAAGCAGGCAGAGTTTATCAACGCCCTGCTGCCCGTCGCGGACAACCTGCAACGCGCGATTGAAGCGGGAGCAGGCGGTAGTTCGCTCGAAGCCGTGCTGGACGGCGTGCGCAGCACGCTCAGCAGCTTTGAGAGCGCGCTCGTCTCGGCTGGCGTCGAGCCGCTGGAATCCGTCGGCGCAACGTTTGACCCGGAACTGCACGAGGCCGTGGACATCACGGATGTAGAGCCGGAGCGCGACAACACTGTGACGGCGGAATATAGCCGCGGCTACAAATTCGGTGAGCGCCTTCTGAGGCCCGCGCGTGTGCAGGTCGGTCGTGCGTCGCAGGCGAAGGCGGAGAAAGTATCGGAGTGAGAAAAATTTCAGTTGCGATTTTGATTTGAGAGTTGACATTTCAAATCAGCAAATTTGAGGAGAACAAAAGTGGCAGCAAAAGATTTGAAGTTCAGGGAAGATGCGCGGAGCGCGATGCTTCAGGGCGTTAACGTGCTGGCTAACGCCGTGCGCGTCACGCTTGGGCCAAAGGGGCGCAACGTCGTCATCGGTAAAAAGTACGGCTCGCCCGTGATTACTAAAGACGGCGTGACGGTGGCGAAAGAGATTGATTTGCCGGACAAGTACCAGAACATGGGCGCGCAGATGGTGCGCGAGGTGGCGACGAAGACTAACGACACGGCAGGCGACGGCACGACGACGGCGACCGTGCTCGCGCAGGCCATCTTCCGCGAGGGCGTGAAGAACGTGACGGCGGGCGCAAACCCCATGGCGTTGCAGCGCGGCATACAGTTGGGAGTGGAAGCGGCGGTCGCAGAGCTTGAGCGTATGTCGAAGAAGGTGAAGGGCAAGGAAGAACTTGCCAACGTCGCCAGCGTCTCGGCCAACAACGACCGGCAGATAGGCCAGTTGATTTCAGAAGCGATGGAGCAGGTCGGCAAGGACGGCGTCGTCACAGTCGAAGAATCGAAGACGCTCTCGACCGAACTCGACATCGTCGAAGGCATGCAGTTTGACCGTGGTTATCAATCGCCCTACTTCGTCACGAACCCAGACAGGATGGAAGCCGTGCTCGACGAGCCTCTGATTCTGCTCCACGAGAAGAAGATTGCGGCGATGCGCGATCTGCTGCCCGTACTCGAACAGTCGGCCGGGCAGGGCCGTTCCCTGCTCATCATTTCAGAAGATGTAGAGGGCGATGCACTGGCAACACTCGTCGTCAACAAACTGCGCGGCACAATCAAGGTCTGCGCCGTTAAGGCTCCCGCCTTCGGCGACCGCCGCAAAGCGATTCTCGAAGACTTGGCGACCTTGACGGGCGGGCGTGTTATCACGGAAGACCTCGGCATCAAGCTCGAAAACGTGACCATCGAAGACCTTGGCACGGCCAAGCGCGTGATTGTTGACAAGGACAACACGACCATTGTCGAAGGCGGAGGCGGCGCGAAAGAGATTCAGGGACGCGTGGCAACCATCCGTCGCCAGATAGAGGAAACGACATCCGACTACGACCGCGAGAAGTTGCAGGAGCGGCTGGCGAAACTCGCAGGAGGCGTGGCGGTCGTCAAGGTCGGCGCGGCAACGGAGACGGCTATGAAAGAGATTAAGATGCGCGTCGAAGATGCTTTGAATGCGACGAAGGCTGCGGCGCAGGAAGGCATCGTTCCGGGCGGCGGCGTGGCGCTGCTGCGTGCCGCGCGTGCGCTCGATAAGCTTGAGGTCGAAGATTTGGACACCAGGACGGGCGTTGAGATTGTGCGTCGTGCGCTGGAAGAGCCTTTGCGTCGTATTGCGGAGAACGCTGGCATCGAAGGCGCTGTGGTCGTTGCCAGGGTCGAAGAGTCCAAAGGGTCGAAGGGCTTTAACGCGGCGACAGGGGAGTTTGAAGATTTAGTGGCCGCAGGCATCATTGACCCGACGAAGGTTGTGCGCGCCGCGTTGCAGAATGCGGCATCCATCGCAGGATTGCTCCTGACCACGGATGCTGCCATCACAGATGCGCCCGAACCGAAAAAGGCCGCGCCCGCGATGCACGGCGGCGGCGAAGACTACGACTATTAAAAACTCAGGGTGAAGAGGGTAAAAGGGGAAAGGGTGAAAAGGAAGACACGAGCTTCTTCCCTTTCACCCTTTCCCCTCTTCCCCTTTTACCCCTTTTTTTGGCCGCATATTTGCAGGTGCGGGATGTGGTATGATTCCTGTTGCATGGAAACGCAACGGCGTCCGTGCCCCTCGCATCTAAAAAACGGCTGATAAGGGTTACGAAAGAGCGTGGCCCACGGAAGTTGAAAAATCAGAGTCGAAACTTTCCCGTCAAACATTTGTCACATCCGTGGCGTTTGATAACGGTAAGGCAAGTCTCTCCTTAATAACAGTTGAGAATCAAAGCATGATAGATCTTGGGGCATACAAAGATAAATTTGGCGAGAGCGGCCAGCGAATTCTCGAACACGCGTTAAACGAGTCGCGTCGCCGCGATCAAAACTACGTTTCAATTGAGCACATCCTTAATGCGCTCGCAGACGAGGAGGCCGAACTCTTCGACGCGACGATGCGCGACCTTTCGATTGACCCGCGTTCGGTCAGACTGGCTATTGAAAGGCGTCTCGAAATGAGTCGCCAGCATGTCGGCAAAGGCTTCAAAATCGCGCCCGACACGACCGACCTGTTCAAGCGTGCGATGGAGCGCGCACGCGCGCAGGGGCGCAAAGTCATCGAAGCAACGGATATTTTCACAGCGCTCTCACAGGACGAAAGAGGTCTTTTCGTCGAGGTGTTAAGAGGACTCGGCGCAAACCCGGAGGCAGTCGTGGAAAACGTACGCGCCCGCGTTCATTCGCGTGAACAGGAGGAGGAGCAATACAAGAAGAAATTCGAGTTGCCTCCGTACCTCAAGCATTTCGGCGTCTCTATGAACAGGCTGGCGCGGGCCGACAAGATTCCGCCCACCATCGGGCGCGAGCTTGAGATACAGCAGATGGTGGAGATTCTCTGCCACCGCGAGCGCGCCAACAGCCCTATGCTCGTCGGCGAGCCGGGTGTGGGCAAGACGGCCGTGGTTGAAGGACTCGCACGCCTGATAGAGCTTGAGCCTGAGAAAGTTCCAGCGCGCCTGCGCGGCTCACACATCGTGCAGCTACAGATGGGCGGACTCGTCGCGGGCACTATGCTGCGCGGCATGTTCGAGGAACGCATCAAGGGCATCATTGACGAAGTCAAAGAGCGCGATAATCTGATCCTCTTCATTGACGAAGCGCATACGATTATCGGCGCGGGTGCTGCTCTCGGTACATCCAGTGATGCGGCCAACATGTTTAAGTCCGCTCTGGCTCGTGGTGAGTTGCGCATCATCGGTGCGACGACCATCACGGAGTACAAGGAATACATAGGCGAAGACGAAGCGCTCGCACGTCGTTTCCGTCTGGTGAAGGTTGACGAGCCGACGCTGACGGAGACGCGCGAGATCCTGCTCGGCCTGCGCCCGCGTCTGGAAAGAAACTACTCTGTCACGATTTCCGACGACGCGATTAACACGGCGCTTGAGATGGCTCCGAAGTACATACGCAACCTGCACCTGCCGGATAAAGCCATCGGCTGGCTCGATACGGCGGCCGTGAAGGTTGAGATTAACGAGCCGCAGACTTTAGTCGTCAAGCCCGAACACGTCATTGACGTTATCTCGCAGGAGTCAAGGATTCCGCGCGACATGATCTTCCGCGACACCAACGACCGCTTTGCGACGATGGAAGTGGATCTGGGCAAACGCGTCATAGGGCAGGTCGAAGCCGTCAAGGCCGTGGCTCAACGCCTGCGCCTGAACAAAGGCCCGCTCAAGGAGGGCCACTACAAGCCGGACGGCGTTCTGCTTTTCCTTGGGCCAACGGGTGTCGGTAAAACCGAACTCGCGAAGGCCGTCGCCGAATTTATGTTTGGCGACGAGGAGAAGATGGTTCGCATAGACATGTCGGAGTATGGCGACGGCACGGTCGGCATAGAGAAATTAATAGGGATGCCGCGTGGCATCGTGGGGAGCGAGCGCGGCGGTATCCTGACCGAGCAACTGCGCGAGAATCCGTACACCGTTCTTTTGCTCGACGAAGTCGAGAAAGCATCGCCCTATTTGATGAACCTCTTCCTGCAAGCCTTCGACGAAGGGTGGATGACGGACGGGCGCGGCAAGAAGGTTTATCTCTCGGACGCCATCGTGATTATGACTTCGAATCTGGGTTCGGAGAGCTTCAAGAAGTATGAGAAGCCGCTTGGATTCGGGCAGAAGACCTTGGGCGACGTTCGCGCCGTCAAGAACGAGGTGATGAAGGCCGCGGAGACAAGGTTCTCGCCGGAGTTTCGTAATCGCATAGACGAGATTGTGGTCTTCTCGCCGCTGACGATGGACGAAGTGCGCTCGATTGCGCTTATCTATCTCAACAAGCTGCGCAGGCAGATGGAGAAGCAGGGCAAGGACGTTGAAATCACAGAACGTGCGGTTGACCTGCTGACCGAGAAGGGTTTCAGTCCGGCTTACGGCGCACGCTTCCTGAAGCGTCACATTGACGAGAAAGTCAAACTGCCGATCACTACCCTTTGGAAAGGCGGCTCGCGCTTCCTCGTTGACGTTGAAGACGGCGAGGTGACGATTAAGGCTCTGCCCGACGTGCTGAACAATTAACAGTAGCAACTGTAAAGGGCAGGGCTTGTTGGTCGCCCGCGCAAAGCAAGCGGGCCGCGAGACAAGTCCTGCCCGGACAATTTATCTGCGGTCAAACGCTCCTTTGCAGCGTCTCTCCAGAGTTGAAAGGGTTTCAGTGAGAAATTCTCCATTGAAACCCTTTCGCTTTGTCCGTCTCTCCGACATTTGTTAAATTATCCCTGTCCGACGCTCTCCCGCAGGCCGTCATCAAAGCTCGACAGGCAGACGCACGAAGCCATGAAACCAAACAATCCCTTTATCACAACTCGCGCCCTTCTCTTGTTGACGGCAATGCTACTGATTTGCCTCGCCGCGCCCTTTGCCCTCGCACAGAGCAACGCGGCGCAGCCTAAAACCGCTGCTCCTACTACAACAGCGCCGGCCGCGCCTGCCATCGAAGAGAAGGCGGAGAAGGTTTTGCAGCGTGCTATCACGGCGATGGGCGGCAGCGCTTATCTTGGCGTACGCTCTTCTGTCGGGCGCGGACTCTTCACAGCCTTCCGCGAAGGCACTTCGGGTCTACCGACTTCCTTCATAGACTACATCGTCTATCCAGATAAAGAGCGCACGGAGTTTCGCGGCGGCGGCATCAAGGTCATTCAAACGAACACTGGCGAGACCGGCTGGCTCTACGACGGCGCAAACAAAACGCTCAAGGACATGACGCCCGCGCAGATTTCAGACTTCAAGCTCGCGATGCGCACCAACGTTGACAACCTCCTGCGCGGCCACTGGCGCAAAGACAGCGCGCAAATCACCTACGTCGGACGCCGCGAGGCGGGCCTTGCCAAGCGCAACGAAGCCATCCGCGTCACTTATCCTGACGGATTGACAGTCGAGTTTGAGTTCAGCGCGCAGGACGGCTTCCCTGCCAAAATCATCTACAAGCACACCAACAAGGAGGGCGAAGAATTAACGGAGGAAGACCGCCTCGCGCAATTCGTCAACACAGACGGCGTCCACTCGCCCTTCATCATAGACCACTACACCAACGGCGCTCAGACCAGCCGCATCAACTACCAGTCAATCGAATTCAACCCCGTACTGGCCGACACCCTCTTTACGCGCCCCGCGAGCGTGAAGGCCGTGAAGTAATCACAAAGAGCAGAGAGTTCAGACGAAAGAAACGCTGCCCGGCAGTCGTCTCAAGCGACTTGCCGGGCAGCGTTTATGTACACGTCTATGTCCGCGTAGCCGTGCTAAACGCTCAACGATAGATGAGGATGTATGCCGCGATACATGCTCCGACCAGACTGATTGATAAAGGACACAGGACGCGAAACAGGTTGGAGTTAATTCCGCAATGCCGCCCTTTGATTGATACTATGACGATGATTTACCTGTCGGAACATTGAACAGTATCCTGCGTCAGGCTGGTTTGAAGAGTTAAGGAGAAGGCTGCAAAGTCTGGACCTGATGTTGAATGATGATGTTCGAAAGAACTGCTTGAAGTGAGAAGCGTGGTACTATGCTTTGTCCGAAATGAACAATGCAGTGTCCGAACCATACAGAGCGAAGCGCCGTTGACCTGAAGCGTATAGACTAATCACCGTAAACGTGCGATTGTTCATGGTGCAAAAGGGGCGAACAAAGAATGACTGATGAACAGCGGAAGCAGCCGACCATCTTCCTGCTTGAAGAAGACGACGATACACGCAGAATTCTGGTTGAGAATCTACGCCATCGCGGCTACCGCGTGATAGTCGCACTGGATGAAGAGGACGCGCTGGAAAGAGTCGGCGGCGGATATGTCCACGCCGATTTAGTGCTGGTCAATCTCGTCGGGAAGTCT
>DASVPO010000024.1:0-516123 GCA_036382855.1 Pyrinomonadaceae bacterium
GTAATGAGTGATGAGTTAAAAACTTGCTTTCTTTTTACTCATCACTCATTACTCATCACTCATCACTTCTTTACTATTCGTAGTGGAGGAAACGAATGACAGAGAGAATTTATAATTTCAGCGCAGGCCCGGCCGTTTTGCCTCTGCCTGTGTTGGAAGAGGCGCAAAGCGAGCTTGTTAGTTTGCCGGGCGTCGGGATGTCTGTGATGGAGATTAGCCATCGCTCGAAGACGTTTGACGAGATTATGGAGCGTGCGCAGACGGGCCTGCGGCAGTTGCTCGGCCTGCCGGAAAACTACCACATACTCTTTTTGCAGGGCGGCGCGAGCCTACAGTTCTCCATGGTTCCGATGAACTTTCTGCCGGAGGACGGAAGCGCGGATTACATCACGACGGGCAGTTGGGGCAAGAAGGCCGTCAAGGAAGCGAAGCGCTGCGGCGCTGTGAACATCGCTGCGACGATGGCCGACGGCGGCTTTACGCGCGTGCCCACGCAGGATGAACTCAAACTTGATGAAGGCGCAGCCTATGTTCACATTACCACTAACGAGACGATTGAAGGTGTCCAGTTTAAGACGGAGCCTGACGTGGGCGGCGTGCCGCTTTTCGCTGACGCATCTTCCGACATCCTTTCGCGGCCCATCCCCACAGAGAAATACGCGCTCATCTATGCCGGTGCACAGAAGAATATGGGCCCAAGCGGTGTGACGCTCGTCATCCTCCGCGACGACCTTCTCGCGAAGATTCCAGACGGCCTGCACACGATGCTCGACTACCGCACGCACATAGAGGCCAACTCGCTTTACAATACGCCGAACACCTTCGGCATCTACATCATCATGCTTATCTGCAAGTGGCTCGAAGAGAAGGGCGGACTCGCCGGAATGCAGCGCGAGAATGAAGAGAAGGCGCGTATTCTTTATGAAGCCATTGACGCCACCGATTTCTATCGCGGCCACGCCGACCCAGACTCACGCTCGCTGATGAACGTCACCTTCCGCCTGCCTTCGGAAGAGTTGGAAAAGCAGTTTGCGAAGGAAGCGACCGCCGCAGGGCTCGATGGCCTCAAGGGCCACCGCTCCGTCGGCGGCATCCGCGCCTCCATCTACAATGCTTTCCCGCGCGCGGGCGTCGAAGCTCTAGTCTCGTTTATGAAAGAGTTTGAAAAGAAGAACGGATAACATAAACGAGACTAACGGCCCTTGCTTCTTTTTCGCCTCCGTCGTCTACAGCGTAAGATTAATGCTTCACGCTGTAGACGATTGAAGCTTTGAGAAAACGACCAGCCTGCGTTTCTCTCTCGTCTATGAAGATTTTAGTTTTGCTTCTTTCTCTTGCGTTGCTGCTCTCGATGTCGTCCGGCACGAGGCCGGGCGGCGCTGCCTTCATGCAGGAAAATTCCCTGCAAGCTTCCGACGAAAAACACCTGCGCAATATTCGTCAACTGACCTTCGGCGGCGAGAACGCGGAAGCCTATTTTTCGCCTGACGGCTCCCAGCTTATTTTTCAATCTAAGAGGGACGGGCGCGAGTGTGACCAGATTTACAGGATGCGCACGGACGGCTCCGGCGTCTCTATGATCTCGACAGGAATGGGAACAACCACCTGTTCCTATTTTTTGCCGAAGCAGAAGCGCGTGCTTTTTTCGTCAACGCACCTCGGCGGCAAAGAATGTCCGCCGCGCCCGGACAGGTCGAAGGGTTATGTCTGGCCCATCTATCCGTCTTTCGACATCTTCACTGCGCGCACCGACGGCTCGGATTTGAAACGACTGACCAGCACGCTCGGCTACGATGCCGAAGCTACCGTCTCTCGCGACGGACGCAAAATCGTCTTCACCTCCATGCGCGACGGCGACCTTGACATCTACACGATGGACACAAACGGCAGGAACGTCCGGCGGCTAACGAGCAAGCTAGGCTACGACGGCGGCCCATTCTTTTCCGCCGACGGCAAGCAGATAGTCTATCGTGCTTATCATCCACAGACGCCCAAAGAGATTGAAAGCTACAGGCAAAAGCTGGCAGAGAACGTCATCGTTCCAAACGTCTTCGAGTTGTGGGTGATGAATGCCGACGGCTCAAACAAGCGGCAGGTGACGCGCCTCGGCGCAGCGAGCTTCGCGCCCTTTTTCTTCCCCGATGGACGCCGCATCATCTTCTCCTCCAACATGAACGACCCCAAGGGGCGCAACTTCGACCTCTACATTGTGAACACGGACGGCACAGGGCTGGAGCGCATCACCTTCAACGAAACCTTCGACGGCTTCCCGATGTTTTCACCCGACGGCAAACGACTCGTCTTCGCCTCCAACCGCAACGCCCAAGCGCGCGGCGAGACAAACGTTTTCATCGCCGACTGGGTTGATTGAAAACTTGAAGTTGCTGAACTCTGAACTGCTAATCAGGACCGAAGGCGGGCGGCCGTGTGACACGGCTTGCCGTGCGCGAAGTGCGCAACGTCTACGACTACACTTACACGCTCGTAGAGATGAAAGCAGGCGAGGAATACGGAATCAAAGTCGTCCGCGAATGCCGGACGCTCAAGCTCAGGATTACGCCCGCCGCGAGGAAGTAAAAGAAGTGATAAGTGATGAGTAATGAGTGATGAGTTAAGGAAAGAGCCTGCTGCTCATCACTCATCACTCATTACTCATCACAGGTTTTTTTACCAGCGTGGCTCGCGGTCGTTGCGTCCGCCGCCGCCACCGCCGCCGCCGTAGCCGCCACGGTCACGGTCGCCACCGCCGCCGCCGCGTCCACCGCCGCCGCCACCATAACCTCCACCACCGCCATAGCCGCCGCGTCCGCCGCCGCCGCCACCGCGATCAGTCTTCGGCTTGGCCTCGTTGACGGTCAGATTGCGGCCGCCGAGGTCTTTGCCGTTGAACATCTCGATGGCTGCGGCCGCTTCTTCCGGCGTCGCCATTTCAATAAAGCCGAAGCCGCGCGAGCGTCCCGTCTCGCGGTCTTCGATGACAGAGGCTGATTCCACCGTTCCCGCTTGCGAGAAGGCTTCGCGCAAGTCCTCGCTGGTCGTGCGAAACGACAGATTACCGACATAGAGTTTCGTAGGCATGTCTTAATTTTATCCTTTATGGTCAAAGGAAGCGCGGGCTTTAAGTGGAATCGCTGGGACTAAGGCGGGGAGCCTCTACTTTAACCTTCCGGCGAAACGCGACGCACCCGGTGCTCTAACACTAGCGAGAGCGGCTTCTAACAAGTTGACAAACTAGCCTCGCTCTTTTCAGCCGAACCAACGTCGCCTTACAGTCACGGGCAGGCGCATCACCATTGATGCGCGAGAGCAGGTATCCGAACACGGAAAAGTATGCCCCAGAGTTCGCGCCAAGCGCAAGCGTATTGAGCAAAAAAAATTTGCACATTCCTGGCGGGCCTTAAATCCTTCGCTTCGCTGCTATCCGCAATGGATTCCGTCTTCTTGCAGACAAATCAACTCACTGCTGATTGAAACCACGAACAATATCAATTAGTGCGTCTAACCGCTGGTCTGTATGAGTCTGCGCTTCGGCCAGACGTGTGAGGGATTCTTCCGTGCGAATCTGGGCGTCTGTCAGCGCTTCAACTTTTGCCACAAGATTGCTGAGAGCGGCGTCGAAGTTGTCCATACGCTCGTCTGCTCTGAGCGTCAGCTCTGTCAATAGTTGAATGGCTTCTTCTACGTTTTTCACGCGCGGCTCAATTCTTCTGTAGTCTTCGCTCATTAAAATGCCACCTTTCTGCTTGCCTGTCGTTGCGGTTCTCTTCTCAACGGGCTTGAATCTTAGGAAGCTAATCTTGCCATGCGAGAAAGTGCGGAGCAAGAGGCGCGGACATGCGGAGCGTCGCTATCCTTTGTTTCGTGCTCTTTGGGAGCGTGCTTCACTATGTCGTTGCCTGCGCACGCGCTTTTAGCATATAGTGCTTCGCTCTCGAAGCTCATCAGTGAAATCATTAGAAGAAAGGCATCTTTAGCATTATGCCACAGAGCGTTCCTATCACTGTCGCGCATGGCGATGGCATCGGGCCGGAGATTATGGAGGCGACGCTGACCATCCTGAAGGAAGCGGGTGCAGGGCTGGATATTGAAACCATCGTCATCGGCGAGAAAACTTATCTGGCCGGAAACGCAGCCGGCATTGAGCCGAGCGCGTGGGAATCCCTGCGTCGCACGAAGGTCTTTCTGAAAGCGCCGATTACCACACCGCAGGGCGGTGGCTACAAGAGCCTCAACGTGACCGTGCGTAAGACGATGGGCCTCTATGCCAACGTACGCCCGTGCGTCTCCTATCATCCGTTCGTGAAGACGAAACATCCGAACATGGATGTGGTCATCGTGCGTGAGAATGAAGAGGATCTGTACGCAGGCATCGAGTATCGTCAGACTGCGCAGATGATGCTCTCCCTGAAACTCATCTCGCGCCCCGGCACGGAGAAGATAGTGCGCTACGCTTTCGACTACGCGCGCCGCAACAACCGCAAAAAAGTCACCTGCTTCACCAAAGACAACATTATGAAGCTCTCGGACGGACTCTTCCATAAAGTGTTCGACGAGATTGCCGCAGAATACGCGGACATCGAAAACGAACACTGGATTGTTGACATCGGCGCGGCCAAGCTCGCAGACACGCCGGAAGCCTTCGACGTTGTCGTGATGCCTAATCTGTATGGCGATATTCTCTCGGACGTGGCCGCGCAGATTGCAGGCTCCGTCGGGTTAGCAGGCTCAGCCAACATAGGCGAAAACGTGGCGATGTTTGAAGCCATACACGGCTCAGCGCCGCGCCGCGCAGGGCAAAATCTGGCAAACCCTTCGGGCCTGCTGCTCGGCGCAGTGATGATGCTCGTCCACATCAATCAGGCGGACATCGCCGAACGTGTTCACAACGCATGGCTGCGCACGATTGAAGACGGCGTTCATACCTACGACATTTACAAGGACGGCGTGAGCCGCGAGAAGGTGGGAACGAAAGAGTTTGCGCAGGCGGTCGTCGCGCGCCTTGGGCAACAGCCTGAAACGCTGAAGGCCGTTCAATACAAATCCGGCGGCTCGGAAGCCGTCAACGCCTCGACCTCCGAACGCGCGCCTGAGAAAAAGGAGACCATCGGCGTTGACGTTTTTCTGGACTGGAACAAAGGCACGGCCGACGAACTCGGTGCGGCCATCAAGCCGCTCGAAGGCGACCTGAATCTGACGATGATTAGCAACCGCGGCGTTAAGGTCTGGCCGGGTGGTTCGCCCGAAACATTTATCACAGACCACTGGCGCTGCCGCTTCGTCTCAAAAACTGATGGCGGCGCAGTCGCTCACGCGCAAATCATCAGTCTCCTGGGGCGCATCATGGACGCCGGTTATGATTTCGTTAAGACCGAACACCTCTGCAATTTCGACGGACAAGCCGGTTATCAGGGCTAGGGATTGTGTTTGAGGGATGACGGATGAGGGATGAAAAGTCTCTGATGAAACGCGGCGCTACGAAGTCAGCGCGTAAAGGCGCTGCGAAATCCAGGAGCGGAAGTGTGAAGAGAAAGCGTTCTTCATCCGTCGTTGCATGTCCTCCGTCTCTGGTTGCGGTCATCATGGGCAGCACTTCCGATTGGGAGACGATGCGGCAGGCCGACGAGGTTTTGACGGCATTCCATGTGCCGCACGAATGTCTGGTTGTCTCCGCGCACAGGACGCCGCAGTGGATGGCGGAATTTGCAGGAGCGGCTGAAGGGCGCGGCCTCGAAGTGATTATCGCTGGCGCTGGCGGCGCGGCACACCTGCCGGGCATGGTGGCGGCGCAGACGCTTTTGCCTGTGCTCGGCGTGCCCATCCAGAGCCGCGCCCTGAATGGTTTGGATTCCCTGCTCTCCATTGTGCAGATGCCTGCGGGCGTGCCTGTGGGCACGCTCGCCATCGGGCAGGCGGGAGCGAAGAATGCGGCGCTGCTGGCAGTTGCTATCCTGGCGAACACGCGGCCCGGCCTGCGCGAGCAGTTGCGCCGCTTTCGCAACGAACAACAGCAGCTTGTCCGCGAGGCACGGCTCGTGTGAAACAGACTTTTCTCCCAGGCTCAACTATCGGCGTGCTCGGCAGCGGACAGTTGGGCCGCATGTTTGCGATGGCCGCCCGCCGCATGGGTTATCTCGTCCACACCTTCTCGCCCGAAACAGACACTCCAACAGGACAGGTCGCAGACACGGAAATCACAGCCGCTTACGAAGACCTCGATGCCGTTCGCGAGTTTGCAGGAGGCGTTGATGTCGTGACCTTCGAGTTTGAAAACATTCCGGCTGCAACCGTCGAGGCAATCGCGCAGTTGATTCCTGTTCGTCCGAGCGGCGCGCTGCTTCATACGACGCAGCATCGCGTCCGCGAGAAAAGTTTTCTGGCACACGCGGGCTTCCCCGTCACGCCCTTTCAACCCGTCGGGTCGCTCGAAGATGTTCGTCTGGGTGTAGCACGTTTGGGCCTTCCGGCGATTATGAAGACGGCTGGGTTCGGCTACGACGGCAAGGGCCAGCAGCGCATCGAGACGGAAGATGAAGCCGCCGCAGCTTATCTCTCGCAGGGCGGCAAGGAGATGATTCTGGAAAAGTACATCGCCTTCGAGCGCGAGATTTCGGTTGTCGCCGCGCGCGGCACGGACGGTCAGGTCGTCCATTACGACGTGTTTGAGAACGCTCACCAGAGGCACATACTCGATTGCACCGTCGCGCCTGCGTTGATTTCGCCTGCGGTCACGCGCCGCGCCGTAGAGATTACGGAGAGCCTGCTCTCACAGCTTGATGTCGTCGGCGTGCTCTGCGTCGAATTCTTTTTAACTGAAGACGGAGAGCTATACATCAACGAGCTTGCGCCGCGCCCGCACAACTCAGGCCACTTAACGATTGATGCCTGCGTGACCAGCCAGTTTGAGCAGCAGTTGCGCGCGGTCGCAGGGCTGCCGCTCGGAGCGACCACTTTGCGCAGTCCCGCTGCGATGGTCAATCTGCTTGGCGACATCTGGCAAAGGGGCGAGCCGGACTGGCGAGCCGCCTGCGCTTTTCCAAACGTCAAGCTGCATCTCTACGGCAAGCATGAACCGCGCGTCGGGCGCAAGATGGGCCATCTCACGGCCTGCGCCGCGTCCACAGAGGAAGCGCGCCGGCTTGCCCGTGCGGCGCGTGAAGCGCTCTTGCCGTCTCGTTAGACAGAGCGTGCCTGCCGTCGTTTCCGTCAGCCGCGCCGGAGAGTGATTTACCTGCGTAGTTCTGGCGCGAGTGTTAGCTGTAAAATTCCTCTTGGAAAACTCTCGAATTTAGCGCAGAATGTACGTGCGCGCCGTAATGTTCAAATGAAACCTACCCGACACCTTTCACTGGCCGGTAAGGTTTTCACTTTGTCACCTTTCCTTCCGTGTCCCGGATCGAGAAAGCCCCAGACCGATGATCGGCGAGACGGTCTCTCATTATCGCATCATTGACAAGCTCGGCGAGGGCGGGATGGGTGTCGTCTATGAAGCGGAAGACACCCATTTAGGTCGTCACGTCGCCATCAAGTTTCTCTCCGAAACGTCCGAGGGGCATCACTTCCGCGCTCGTTTCCTGCGCGAAGCGCGCGCCGTCTCCGCGCTCAGCCACCCGCATATCGCCGCCGTCTATGATTACGGCGAAACTGAAGACGGTCATCCTTTCATCGTGATGGAGAAGGTCACCGGCGAACTCCTGAGCGACCTTTTGCAGAACAGCCAACTGACCATCGGCCGTGCCATAGAGATTATCGCGGAAGTCGCGGAAGCGCTCTCCGAAGCTCACGCGCACGGAATCGTTCACCGCGACATCAAGCCTTCGAACGTCGTCATCACAGAACGCGGTCATGTCAAGGTCCTTGACTTCGGACTCGCCAAGCAGTTGCACGAAGACCATAGCCAGCAGAGCGCAGACCCGAACGCGCGCACGCTCCTCGCGACGCGCACGCGCTCTGATGTCGTCGTCGGCACACCGCTTTACCTCTCGCCGGAGCAGGCGATGGGCGCGGCCGTTGACGGGCGCAGCGACATCTTCGCTCTCGGCGCGATGCTCTACGAGTGTGTCGCCGGAAAACCAGCCTTCTCAGGCTCAAGCGTCATCGAAATCGGCGCGCAGGTCATACACGTTCAACCGCAGCCGCCTTCCGTCTTCAATTCGCGCGTCTCGAAAGAACTCGACCGCATCACCATGAAGGCGCTCGCCAAGAAGCCTGCCGAGCGTTATCAATCGGCCGAAGAGATGCTGCGCGATTTGCGCTCAATGCAGGACACCGCGCGCCATGATTCGCATCGCACCAAGCGTCTCGCCTCCGCTCATCATGCCGCGCCATCGAGCGCGCTCTTGAGTCTGGCCGAAACCCTGCGTCGTCCGCGCATCTCGCTCTTCAGCGTGCTGCTCGTGGTTATCGTCGGGGCGGCTGCGATTTGGGGCATCGCTAAACTCTGGCAGCCGGCAATGCACAAGCCGTCGCCGGAAGCGCAGGCGTGGTATGAGAAAGGCCTGGGTGCGCTTAACGTCGGCGCATATCATCAGGCGAGCATGGCGCTTCAGCGCGCCGTGGAGACGGACGGTAATTTCGTGATGGCACGCGCGCGGCTCGCGGAAGCTTTGATGGAGTTAGGCTACGCAGACCGTGCCAAAGATGAGTTGCTACGCATCACTACACTCGTCCCGGACCGCTCTGCGCTGCCGCAAATGGAAAAACTCTATCTCGATGCCATCAGCGGGATGGTTTCAAACGACATCCCGCAGGCCATTAAAGCCTACACCGAAATCGCACGACTGACGCCCGACAGGCCGGAGGTCTACGTCAATCTCGGTCGCGCCTACGAAAAGACGGAAGAGCAGCAGTCAAAGGCCCTTGAGAACTACATCGAAGCGACGCGCCTCGACCCGTCCTATGCACTCGCCATCCTACGGGCCGGAGTGCTCCACGGCAGGCAGCAGAATAATCCGGCAGCCATCGGCGCTTTCGATAGAGCGCAGGCTCTCTACGAAGCTCTGAGCCACGTCGAAGGGCAGGCCAGCGTCTTCTACGAACGCGGTCAATTATCCATCACTACGGGCAAGCTGGCCGACGCCGGAAATCAACTACAGCGTGCGCTCGAACTCGCCAACGCCGCCGGCAATGAATCGCAGAAAATCAATGCGCTGCTGCAACTCAGCCGTCTTTCCTATAGCCAGAACGCGCCCGACAAAGCGCAACAGTATGCGACCGAGGCGATTAATTTCGCGCAGCAACGCGGCTTAAACGACCTGCTCGCACTCGGTTTGACCGAACTAGGCTATGCGTTGTTCGTCACCGGCAAGTATCAGGAGGCGGAGAAGAACTACAATCAGGCGCGCGAGTTTGCGCGTAGAAATAAGGCGCGTTACATAGAGGCGCTGGTGCTGCAAAATCTGGCCTCGCTGCACATCCAGCAGCTACGCACGGAAAGCGGCCTCGCCTACGCGCAGCAGGCGCTCGCCTTCTTTCAGCAGAACGGTTATCGCACAAACGCCTCTATCTGCCTGACTTCAATCGGCCGCGCCAATCGTCGCAAAGGCGACTACGTGGCGGCGCTCAACGCCTTCCAGCAGAATCTAGACATGGCCCAGCAATCAGGCTACCAGCCGCAGATTGCCTTCGCACACGCAGAGATAGCGATGGTGTTACTAGAACAGGAGCGCTACCCTGAAGCGCTCAGTCGTTATGACCAGAGCTACAACATCAACAAGTCTCTCGGGTTAAGTGCGCGTATGATGTACAACTCGATGAATCGCGGCAACGCGCAATGGCGGCTCGGCCTCTACAACGAAGCACACGAGTCGCTTGACGAGGCATATGGTCTGGCTAGCCAGTCGGTCGGCAATTACAAGCCTGTGCTAGCGGAGATTCATCTGCGCCGGGCTGAGATTGCGCTCAGCCAGCGGGATTTTGCGAAGGCCAGGACGGAAAGCACGGAAGCGCTCAATCTGGCCGAGTCGCAGTACGAAGGTATTCCAATCGAAGCCAAGTTTACGCACGGGCTGGCTCAGGCTCTTTCGGGCGCGGCGCGCGACGGGCGGGCCGAGTGTGAAGCGGCGGTCGAGATGTCGAGGCGCGGAGGCGATTACGCGTTGCTCTCGAAAGCGCTGCTGGCTCTGGCCGAAGCGCTTCTTGAAGCGGGCGATGCGCAGGGCGCTCTCTCCGCTGCGATTGAAGCCAAAGACAGGTTTGCCAGCGCCGAACAACTGGAATCGCAGTGGCGTTCGTGGCTGATTGCGGCGCGTGCCCATCGCCGCCAGAAAAATGAGAAGGCAGCGCAGGATGATCTCTTGCAGGCCGAGCGCGTATTTACTCAACTACGACAGAACTGGGGCGCAGAGTTTTCAGAGCGCTACCTCAGGAGGGAAGACGTTCAGTTTTCCCTGAAGCAAGCCGGCGGTAGCCCCGTAATGGCCGCCGGGACTTGATTGATTGCAACTCTCACAAAGGAGAAATTACCATGTCCGAAGAACAGCTTAACAGCGCCATAGGCGACCCGCCGCAAATGAATGGCGCGATGTATGCTCAGACTACAGGCGATCCGCCGCCAGCCGAGGAGCCGCCCCCTGACGACGACGACCTTGAGCAGGTGCCACGACCTGATGGCGACCCGCCGCCGAATCTTCCCAGTGGCGGAAGCATAGGAGGTGATCCTCCGCCTAACTAAAGAGATGATGGATAAAAGAGAGGCTCTTGCAGAAGCGACCCCTTCGGAGCGCTCAAGCAGGACCAGATCTTTAATTCCGTTTCTTGACTTAAGACCGTAGATGCCGGAGCAGTAATTAACTACTACTCCGGCATCTTTGTTTGTCAGGCACGCTCGTAGTTTTTGCGTTAACGGAAGCGCTGATGACTTAACGATTGTCGTCCGCGCTCTGTGGGTTTTTATAAAGGCGAACGTGTTGAGCAAACTCTGCGGCGGCGTCTGCGGATGTTTCTGCGGCTGCTGTGTTGCTGCGCGCGGCGCTTCGTTCGCTGAAGGCGGCGGCGGCAATATCCGTGAGCCACCAGAAAGTGCCGCGCGCTCCCAGGTGCTCGCGCACGCGCTTGAAAATGCGCGGATAGAGGCGGGCGGTCTGGCTCAAGAGACCTTTGAGCGCGCTAAAGCTCATCCGATCCTGAAAGAGTTCGCGGCGCACGCGCTCGTCAAGACTGTGGAGCGCGGCCATCACAGCGTTGAGGGTTTCGTTAACGGCCGCTGGCTCGCTCTTCGCCGTCGGGCGCAGGAATTCCGCGAAGCTCGCCATCTGCGCGACGCGTGCTTCGTAAGCGTTAATCTCGGAGAGCGCGGCCTCGTCGAGCATGTCTGCTTTAAGCGCAAGATGCGTGAGATGCGTCAGGCGGTGCAGGTTGCGAACGTGTGAGCCGAAGCCGCAGAAGGTCAGAGGGCTTGAGAGTCCGGCCGAATCGCCGACGAGCATCAAGCGGTTCGCGGCCGTGCGCTTGCGGTTGGCCCACCCGTGGTTGTGAAAACTCGGTATGTAGCCGAAGACGGGCTTCACGACGCGCCACTGCGTGCCCTTGCGTTTGTAGCGCGGCAAGGATTCAAAGTAGCGCTCGAAGAGGGCGAGCAGGGATTTGTCTGCGGGCGAGTTGACTGCATCATAAAAGAAGAGATAGGTGGTGTATTCGTCGCGCTGGCGACTGCCGGCGAAGCCTTCCCAGATTAACTGCCTGTGTTCCTGCGCATCTTCGTTGCTAACCAGAATCTCTCCGACGCTAAAATCAACCTTGTCGGGTTCGCTTCCACGAACGAAGCCGCGCGCCACCGTGCCGACCGTCGGGCAGACGTGCGTGAGTGAGCGCCCGTTATTCAACTGTCGCGCGACGGGCGAATTTGTTCCCGTCGCATCCACGAAGAGACGCGCGCCGAAGAGCCTGCGCCTTCCAGTCCGCACTTCTTCAACCTCAACCGCTACTCTTTCGGGCTGCACATAGCAACGAACAAAGCGCAGCCCATTCATCAACTCCGAATTCGTCTGGCTGCGTTCGATTTTTGAGGCCGCGAGTCCGAGCAGTTTGTCCGCCTCGACGGCGACATCCAGCACGCCGTCAATCCAGAGCGGCGGCGTTTTTACGCGCGACCCTGTATCGTGAAACTTGACGAAGCCGGAGCGATAGCGGTTGGCGACTGCCGCTTCCGTTTCCTCTTTTGTAAAGAGGCCGACGCGCTCAAACTCCTTCAGTTCTTCGTCCGAGATATTCCAGTCGCGATGAGTGTGGCCGACCATGTGCGCGTCGAAGACCATCACGCGCCGTTTGTAACGACAACTCATCACCGCCGCGTGCAGCAAGCCGAGCACTCCGCCCGCGTAAATAATCTCGTAGTCGGCTTCGATTTCAAGACCTGCGGGCGGCGCTCCGCTGACGATTGCTTCCTGCTCTTCGTGCTCGCCCAGCATAGACTGCTGCCAGCGCGCATCGAGTTCCCAGATGCGCCGCAGCCACGTCTCGCGTTCGGCCAGCGCGCCGAAGCTCGCCACGGTCAGCGGAAAGCGCTTGCGAAAATCGCTCAGGTCGGGCGCGCCGTTTCGCGTTTTAGCAGGAGTCGTCGCCGCCATAATAAAACCGTAAAGACTATCAAACGCGTCGAGACTTTCTGAAAAAGCCTCCACGCGTTTCTACTACAAAATCAAAGAGAGCCGTTGTCTTTTAAGAGCGAGTGTAGCAAAGGCCGGGCAAAACTTGAAAGTACGAAGCTGCGCGGCTTTCTCGCTCCCAACTTCGCTTTCGACTTTTTAACTTTGCCTCATACCTCTCGCCGCCTGGTCAGCAAACTGATGACGGCGACGAAAAGCGCCGAGCCGATGATGGACCAGATAATCGGAAACGGCTTGCCGCCGATATTGACCACGAATAGCTCCGGCAACTTCAACACGCTCGCCAGCCACATCCCTATAATCGCGCCGATGAAACCGAGCGCGATGGAGACTAGACACCCGCCGCGAGAGAAACCGCTGATGGCCTGCCCGAGCGCCCCGCACAAGCCTGCAACGAGCAGCAACACCAGAAAGTCTATCAAAGTCATGTCACCGAAGTTCATAGGACCTCCATATCGTCAAGCAGCAGCCTGCATCCATCGCTTGAAACTAAAATAATCGGTTGAGAATTCGTTTTATACGCTTTTCTGTTCCGACCAACTATCTTTTCTTACGGCCTTGAGCAGTTTGCCCTACTTCGCGCCGCACATCTGTTCTCCGTTTGGAGCGTGGGCCTGCTCGTTGGCGCATGCGCCGCAGTTCCAGCGCGCAGGGCCGCCGAAGTCCGTCTTGTCCGTATATTCAAAATCGCCCTGATTGCTGTTGGTCTCCTTCGTGTTGACGCTGTCGCGGCCGGACTTGACGCGATAGAGACTGGTGCGGGCTTTGATGGCATCGTGTATGCGCCACGTCGTGTTGTTGCGGACGACGATGGGCTGCGATTTGTCGAGGCCCATAATATATTCCGCGGAAAACTCTCCAAGCCCGTCCACATTCAGACTATTCCTGCGCTCGTCATACTCCTGCCTGACGGCCGTATAGCGTATGCGCGGCTCAATCTCCTTGGCCTTCGCTTCCGCTTCCTCTGCGGAGACGCGAATAATGATGCGCGCGATAATAATGCGCAAGGCTTCGCGCTGTCGCTCATCTGCGCGCTCGTCAATAAACATCGTGCGGCCGCCGCTCAGGTCAGCGGAGCCGAAGTGTAGGCCGTCGAGCTTGATGTCGTGATAGTAGCCTTCGCGGATATGGTAGGAGTAGAACGGCCAGCAGTAAGAATGCGGAGAAGGCCCGCCCCCGAAGTTGCACGTACACGGCACGGCGCAGGTGCAGGCTTCCGTCAGTGCGCCGCGAATCATCCAGCCGCTCTTGTTTTCGGCAGCTTCAGTTGCCGCATTGTCCGCTGGCGCGTTTGCCTGCTGCGCGTCGTGCGGCTTGGCAGGAGGCCGCTTCTGAGAAAGAACGAAAAACACAACCACAGCGGCCATGCAGATTGCGAAAACACTCAGGAGCGCAATCAAACCCAGAGGGCGTCGCGCTTTCTGCTTGGCCTCCATTGGCTCGGCTAACGTTTCACCTGAACTCAAAACCACTTCTCCTTATAGCGCTTCGATGATGCAGACGCGCCGATTGTTTGTCAGCCCCCGCGCGAAAACTTTCCGGCCGCGACATCTCTTTTCGAGAGGCAAAGCCCTTTTGCGTCAAGGACGCAACGGTGAGCCTGCGGGAGCGAAAAAATTGTGCTTTCAACTCGCGCCCGATGCCGCTATAATCGTCTGCGGTGGCATACAACGGCCACCCCGCAAACGGCATCTGAAAACAGCAGGCCGCCCCCGTTCAAACAGCCTTCACAATCAACCTTGAAGCAGGAGTTTTGGAGAAATGCGCAAACTTTTCATCGCCGCTCTTATTGTCGCCGCATCCTTTATCGTCGCCCCCGCTCAGCAGGATACCCAGCAACTGTCGCTCGAAGAGATTACACGCCTTGCGAGAGCGCCGCAGCAGGCCGACGGCCTGGGCCGCGCCGTCATCCTCGTCTCCGACAAGGACGGCAACCCTGTCAGGAACGCTTACGCCAAGCTGGAATCCATCTGGGGCGGCGACCAATTCTGCGAATCGTGGGGTTCGACCAACAACCTCGGCGCGCTTGCCCTGAACCCGATTCACATGGGCAAACTCAAGCTGGTGGTCAAGGCCAAAGGCTACCAGACGCAGAAGATTGAGGTTGACGCCAGTGCTCTTTCCGAGCCTGTGCGCGTCACGCTCGTGCGTAAGTAAAGAAACTCACGCCGCCATGTAGAAATTGATAAGTTGAAAGAGCGCGCTCTATTACACAGCGATGAGCGCGCTCTTCTCCGTTGTCTTATCTTGCCTGCCGACGCTCTGCGCCGTCCCATTCCGCGAGCGCCGTCTCCTGTTCTCTGCGTCCTGCTTCCTCGACGCGCGGAATCAACTCCGCGAGCGCAGCCTGTAATTTGCGCGCCTGTTCCAGCGTCAGCAAAAGCGTCGGCGCTCGCTCGCCGTGCCCTTCGACAGTCAGCGCCAGCATTTGCTCCGCGAAGATAAAAAGGCGGACGTGCCCGTCGCCGTCACGCCGACCCGTCGCAATCTCTACGTCATGCTCCGATACAGCCATCTTGAAACGCTTCCATCCTTGCTCTTGTTTTCGGGAGATAGAAGAAGGATAACAGAAGTGATGAGTGATGAGTAATGAGTGATGAGTAAGAAGCGATTTGCTTTCTACTCATCACTCATTACTCATCACTTTTTTAATGAATCCGCGTGCGACCTCTTTGATGTCTCGCTTGTTGCCGTCAACTTCGTAGTTGAGGCGGCGCATCTCTTCTGTAGTTAGAGCGTTGTTTAAGCGATTGAGGGTTTCGGAGAGGGCGGGGTGTCGCGCGAGGGTGCTGCGGCGCGCGAAGATGACGGCCTGATAGGGCGGAAAGAAACGGCGGTCGTCTTCGAGTTGAAACAGATCGAGCGCGGCGATGAGGCCGTCCGTAGAGTTGCCTGCTATCAGGTCAACCTGCCCGGTTGCGAGAGCGCGGTAGGTCAAGGATAAATCCATCTCGCGCGGCCGCTCAACGAAGTTGAGTCCGTAGGTGCGCGCAAAGCCTGCGTAGCCGTCTTCGCGTGACATGAAATCCTGTCCGAAACCCGCGCGCCACTGGCGTGTATGTGGCGCAACGTCGGAGATGGTTTTCAACTTAAGACGGCGCGCGACATCCCCGCGAACGAGAATCGCAAAGTCGTTGCTAAAGCCCAGAGGCGGCCCCGTCTCGACATCGAATTTCTCCGCATACTCGCGCTTGACCTCACCGTAAACAACCGCCGGGTCTGTGATGGCCTTGTGATGCAGGATGGCCGTGTAGGCCGTGCCAGTGTATTCCGGGTAGCAGTCAATCTCGCCCGCGACGAGCGCCTGATGGCTGAGCGTTCCGCCAAGCTCGAAGCGCCGCTCGACCTTCAAGCCTTTCGCTTCCAACATCTGCGCCACAATCTCCGCGATGAGAACGCTCTCTGTAAAATCCTTCGAGCCGACGCGAATGTCCGCGCGCCCGCGACGCAACCAGCTCAAGCCGCCGAAGGCTAACGCCAACGCGAGCATTGCTCCGACCACAACCATGATGAGCCGATTGCTCTTTCGCAACGGCACACGCCGCGCGCTCGCGTCGAAACGCTTTTCCAGCAATCCGAGCGCGAAGTCTGCAAGGATAGCCATCAACGCAGCGGGCACTGCTCCCGCAAGTATCAGGTTGATGTCGTTGTTCTGGCGCAGGCCGCGAAAGATGAACGTGCCGAGGCCGCCCGCGCCAACCGCCGCCGCAATCGTCGCGACGCCGACAGAGATAACGACCGCCACGCGCACGCCCGTCAAAATCACGCTCGCCGCAAGAGGCAACTCGACCTGCCGCAGGATTTGCCCGTCCGTCATTCCCATTGCCACGGCAGCCTCGCGCACGTTGCGGTCAACGCCAAGAATGCCCGTCACAGTGTTGCGAATAATCGGCAAGAGCGCGTAGAGCACGAGGGCGACCGTGGCCGTGCGTGCACCGATGCCGCCGATGAAAGGCAGAGGGATGAGAAAGCCGAAGAGCGCGAGGCTCGGCACGGTCTGCATCACATTGGCGATGCCGAGGACAGGCCCACGCCAGCGTGCCTTTCGTGAAAGAAGGATGCCGACGGGGATGCCGATGGCAACTGCAATCGCCGTCGCACCCGCGACGAGCAGCATGTGCTCCCACGTCAGACCTAGAATTTCACGCCAGTTCTGTCTGAGAAATTCACCCACAAACGTTATGCGCGCTCCTTAAGTTGAAGAGCCTGATGCTTCGTCGTCAGCCGAGGCCAATCGTTTCGAGATAAGAGCGCGCGTAAGCTTCCTTCGATTTAGTAAACCCACCGGGCGTATCAAGTAGCAAAAGTCGCCCGGCCTGCATCAGTCCGATGCGTGTGCCAAGGAGCAGAGCTTCGCGAACGTCGTGTGTGACGAAGACGACCGTCTTGCTCAAGCGTTGCGCGAGGGCTGCAAACTCTTTCTGGAGCGCGGTGCGCGTCAGGGGGTCGAGCGCGCCGAAGGGTTCATCCATCAAGAGCAGCGGAGGCTCTGCGGCCAGCGCACGCGCCACGCCGACGCGCTGCCGCTGCCCGCCCGACAATTCGCGCGGATAACGCCCTGCAAATGTTTCAGGATTCAACCCGACGAGCCGCAGCAACTCTCCAACGCGCTCGCTCACACGCTCCTCGCTCCATCCTTCTAAGCTGGGAACAAGCGCGACGTTGCGCGCCACCGTAAAGTGAGGAAAAAGGCCCGCCTCCTGAATCACGTAGCCCGTGCGCCGACGCAAACCGATTGCGTCCCACTCGGTCGTCCGCTTTCCTTCGATGAGCACCTCGCCCTCGGTCGGCAACAGCAGACGATTGATGAGCTTCAGCGTCGTAGTCTTCCCGCAGCCCGACTCGCCTAAAAGCACGAGCGTTTCGCCGCGTTCGATTGTTAAGTTGAGATTGGAAATAATGGGAGCAGCCGCGCCTTCAAGACGCAGGCTCACGTTGCGGAATTCGACGAGCGGCCGGCTTGTTTGCTCCTGAGTCAATTTATGAAACCTTGTTTGGAAATTTCAGATCGCAAAATTGAAAGTTCAAATTCCAGAGAAGCCTACGGATGCGTGCTTCACGCGATGCGCAGGTATTCGAAGACGCGGCTCATCGAAGCATGCCATGAGCCGTGCCAGTTGCGGAGCAAGATATCTGCCGGAGAGATGCCTTCCGTGATGACCTGTTGACGGAGGATGTCAAGATAAGAGACTTCATCCGGCGCGATTCTTTGCAGTCCGTT
This sequence comes from Pyrinomonadaceae bacterium, assembly GCA_036382855.1. Lineage (GTDB taxonomy): Bacteria > Acidobacteriota > Blastocatellia > Pyrinomonadales > Pyrinomonadaceae > DASVTR01. The sequence goes on from DASVPO010000024.1 coordinate 17,824, forward strand.
TGCGGCCAAGCGGACGACCTCAACGGCCAGCGTGAGGACGTTCAGCCCTTCGTGCTTCGCGGCGAGTCCGTCGCGTGCAACTGCTTCGCGCAAGCCGAGCGCGTCCGCCTGAATCAGGCGGGGCGCGAGGCGAAACGCTTCATCAAGAGTGTCTGCGTCGTAGAGCAGACCCTTCCAGAGAGCTTGCAACGCAAGAGACATCTCAAGACTGCCGCAGTCTGCGCTGCGCAGTTCTATGTGCTGCTTGAGGCGAGCGTCCGTGAAGAGCGTCGTCAGGTGGTCGGCCCAGTCACCGAAGACGGGCCGGATTGTGCGACATCCATGCGCCAGAAAATCGCCAAACTTCATGCCCGTCGGAGCGTCCATGTAGTGACCGTCGCGTTGTACGAAAAGCATCGGCACGTCGAGCGCGTAAGAGACAAAGGCTTCGGGCGAGAAATCATCCGTGAGCGCGGGCGGGGAAATATTGGAGCGGTCTGCGTCCGTCTCCAGCCACACGGCGGCACGTGCGCTCTTGTAGGCGGATGGTCTGCCGTTTTCAAAAGGCGAATTGGCGAAGATGGCCGTGATGATGGGTGCGATGCGATTGCCGACAAGAAATTTTTTCGTCAGGTCTTCGACAGAGCCGTAGTCCAGATTGGCCTGCACGGCGCATGTGCGTGCCATCATGTCCCAGGCCCTTTTACCGCGCGAGGCCAGATAAGGGCGCATCACTTTGTAACGCGCTTTCGGATACCAGTGTTGCTCGTCGAGAGTGCGCAAGGGGTCGAAGCCGACGGCGAGGAATGTCAGGCAGTGGCCTTCCGCAATCTCGTGCAGGCGCGAGAGGTAGCGGCGCAGTTCGCGTTCGACATCCGCGAGCTTACGCTGCGGCGCACCCGAAAATTCAATCTGGCCGCCCGGTTCAACCGTCAGACGATTCATCTGCCCTGCGTTGACTTCAATCAGAAGACCGTCTTCGTAGAAGAGGTCGTTTGAAGAAGGAGCGAAACCGGCGAGAACGCGTTGAACCTGAACGGGCGTCATGCGCTCGAAATCTCCGCGCACATCGTAGCCGAAGAATTCCAACTCGACGCCGCACATCCAGTCAGCAGCAGGCTTAGCGCCGCGTCGCAGATTCTCTACGAAAAGCTGCACGGAATCTTCCGAGACAGGCTCGGTCAGAAGCGGGAAGACCGCGCGCTCGGCCGTAGGGTTTGCGTCCTTCCCGGCGCGGGCAGTTGCGGTTTCATCGCAGGCAGGCCGCGTTTTTGTCGCGTCGTCGGTCATACGAAAATTAGTTTAGCGCTCAGGCGCGGCGGCCATGAAAAGGTTGCTGCTAAACTGCCGGCGTTCATCGAGCCATGTGCGTGTGCGACGGAAGCCCGTGTCGGCGGCTAACTGAGAAAGCCCGTCAAGGTCATACTTGTAAGAGTTTTCGGTGTGTATGCGCTCGCCCGCCTCGAAGTTGATTTCCATGTCGAGCTTGCGGAGCGTGATTCGCTGAGCGCGCAGGCTCTCTATGTAGACTTCGACGCGGCCAATCTCTCCGTTATAACGGACGTAGTGCTTGAAGGCGCGCAGGTTGAAATCTGCGTCCAACTCGCGGTTGATGCGTGCCAGCAGGTTGAGATTGAAGGCGGACGTGATTTGCAGCGCATCATCGTAGGCGGCTTCAAGCACCTCTTTTTGTTTCCTTAAGTCAGCGCCGAGCAAGAGAGCATCGCCCTCGTTGAGCACGCTGCGCAAGGCGCGCAGGAATGTGTGAGCTTCTTCGGCGTCGAAGTTGCCGATGTTTGAGCCGAGGAAGAGAGCAAGCGTGCGGCCACGCTCAGGCGTCGAACGCTCAAGCGCCTTTAGGCCGTCGTAGTAATCGCTGGCGTAGGCCGTAATCTGCAAACGCGGGTAGGATTGCAGCAGGATGCGCGAGCTTGTTTCAAGAGCCGGAGCGGAAATGTCAACGGGAATGAAATGCAGGTCGTGCTGGCGACGAAGCAGCGCTTCGATAATCAGGCGCGTCTTCGATGCGCTGCCGCTGCCCATCTCCAGCAGCGTCTTGTCGCCCTCAACGGAGGCGACAATCTCGTCTGCGTAGCGCGTGAGAATCTCGTTTTCGGCGCGCGTCAGGTAATACTCCGGCAGCAGGCAGATGGCTTCGAAGAGTTGCGAGCCGAGCGGGTCGTAAAAATATTTAGGGAAGAGAATTTTGGGCTGGCCGGAGAGGCCGCGGCGCACGTCGTCTGCAAAACTCGACTGCGTATCGTCGCGCACCAGATTGTGTATACGCAGCCGGGAGGCGTCGTCGTCTGAAGTTTCCTGAGACATCAGCGGCAGCAGTCCATTGAAAAGAGTAGACGGAAGAACGGCTCAACGATGAACGCCGTCAGCTTTAAACTAAAAGGCAAACTGTTTGGGCCAACGCGCTGCGCGTTCATCTTTGCCATCGTCGCCATCATTGCACTCGTTGGCCCATCTATTTTCAAGCGGGATGATAGTACCCTCATTGTCACTGCCCATGCTCGTCTCAAAACTTTGCTATGATAACGTATTGCAGTTCAATATCAACTCGCGCCCGTGTGTCTATTTTGTCACAGGAGGGGCGCGCAGAGCGTTTTGAGGAGAGCTTCGCGTGGTCAATCAACAGGCGGAAGAGATAGCGGCATTGATGACGGAGGCACGCGCCCGCACGCTCGAACTCTTTAATCTGGCCCGCGAGGAAGATTTGCACGAAAGCCCCGGCTTCGGCTTTCGCCCGATTATCTGGCACCTGGCCCACATAGGCGTCTTTGAATCCTACTGGCTTTTACAAAAGCTGGCCGGCGAGCCAGCGCCCGACGAGCGCTACGAGCGCATCTTCGACCCCATCAGCACACCGCGCGAGGAATCAAGGGATCTGCCCTCGCGCCGCGAGATGGAAGATTATCTTTCGGGCGTGCGTGAGCGGACGCGGCGCGTTCTCGAAGAGACGCGCTTCGACGAGTCAGACCCACTGCTCCGCAATGGGTTTATCTTTCACCTCGTCTTACAGCATGAATACCAGCATCAGGAAACGCTCTGCTACCTGCTGCACCTCTTGCCTTCAACTAAGAAATCAAGACCGACGCTCAACGCATCGCGTTCTTCAATCGTCGCGCAGCAAACGTCAACGCTGCCTGAGATGGTTCTTATTCCCGCAGGGCCTTTTGAGATGGGCGCATATGGTAACGCCTTCGCCTACGATAACGAACTACCGCGACACACGCGCGATCTTCCGGCGTTCAAGATAGACCGGCTGCTAACGACCAATGCGGAGTATGCGTCTTTCATAGCGGAGGGTGGATACAGCAGGCGCGAGTTCTGGAGCGAAGAGGGCTGGCAATGGCGCGAGCGTGAAAACTGGGAAGCGCCGCTCTACTGGCAGCGCGACCGAGACGGTTGGCGCGTGCGCGGCCTCTTTGAAGAGGGCTTGCTTGAAGCCATGCACCCGGTCGCGGGCCTGAGCTGGTATGAGGCCGGAGCTTACGCGCGTTTTCGTGGCAAGCGTTTGCCGACCGAAGCGGAATGGGAAAAGGCTGCATCGTGGGATTCAGAGGGCGCGCAGAGCCGTCGTTATGCATGGGGCGACGAAGAGCCGGACGAAGCGCTCTGCAATTTTAATAACCACTCCTGGGGAACAACGCCTGTCGGGAGTTTTCCGGCGGGCGCGTCCTTATACGGCTGTCTGGATATGACTGGAAACGTCTGGGAATGGACGAACGATGCCTTCATGGGCTATCCGGGCTTCGAGGCTTTTCCGTACCCGGAATATTCCGAGACGTGGTTTGACGGCGACCACCGCGTGCTCAAAGGCGGCTCATGGGCCACACGCGCACCGCTTTTGCGCAACTCGTTCCGCAACTTCTTCCGTCGCCAGTTTCGCATCGCCTTCGCGGGCATCAGGTGCGCAGCCGACGCTTGACGGGGCGCGTGGATTTCTGCCACACAATCGTTGTCAGCGGTGTTATAAAGTTACGGGCGATGGAGGTTTTGAAACGGGTTTGAGGACTACTGCCTTCTGCGTGCCTCGTTGACAAGCCTTTGCCTCGTTTGGACTGCCGGAGCCGACTTGTAAAATGCTATTTACAAATCGGATAACGGAGCGCAGGCAACAAAAAGCAACCAAAATGGTTCTCAAGGCGTAATAAAGTTATTCGCGCCAGCGGGCGCGGAACGAGTTTTTCTTCGTTAATCTGGCTATGTCTATTGCCGCCGGTATCCAACTCGGACGCTACGAAATCCGCTCCCATCTGGGCGCTGGCGGGATGGGCGAGGTCTATCTGGCGCAGGATACGCAGCTTGAGCGCACCGTCGCGCTGAAGCTGTTGCCCGCCGACGTGGCTTCGGACCAGCAGCGTATGCAGCGCTTTATGCAGGAAGCGCGCACCGCCTCGGCCCTCAATCACCCGAACATCATTACGATTTACGAAATCGGGCACACGGATTCGAGCCATTTCATCGCGACCGAGTTTATAGACGGCGTCACTTTGCGACAGCGTATGACGACGGGGCGCATGCGTATGGGCGAGGCGCTGGACACGGCCGTGCAGGTCGCGGCAGCACTCTCCGCCGCTCACGCAGCAGGCATCGCACACCGCGACATCAAGCCCGAAAACATAATGGTGCGCCATGATGGCTACATCAAGGTGCTGGATTTCGGTCTGGCTAAGCCGACCGAACGACAGGCTTCGTTAGTGGACACGGAAGCGCAGACGAAGATGCTCGTCAATACCAGCCCCGGCATGGTGATGGGCACGGTCAGCTACATGTCGCCGGAGCAGACGCGCGGCTTTGCGCTCGACGCGCGCACGGACATCTGGAGTCTCGGAGTTGTGCTCTACGAGATGGTGACGGGCCACGTTCCCTTCGCGGGCGAGACGACGAGCGATGTCATCGTCGCCGTGCTCGACCGCGAGCCGCTGCCGCTCTCGGAATATCTAACGGACGCACCCGCGGAGCTACAGCGCATTGTCCGCAAGGCTCTGCGCAAAGACAGAGAAGAGCGTTACCAGTCAATCAAGGACATGCTGGTTGACCTGCGTTCGCTGAAGCAGGAGCTTGAGTTTGAAGACAAGCTCGACCGCTCGTTGCCGCCCGATGGCCGCAGCGGAACGATTTACAAGACGAGCAGCGGGCAATCCCTGCGCGTCGCCTTTGAGACGAACGAAAAGTTGGCCCAGGCAACGCGCGGCCTGCCCGCATCGCGTTCGACATCAAGCGCCGAAATCATCATTCAGGAAATCAAGCGCCATAAAGGCGGCGCTATTCTGGCCGCTTCGGCCGTCGGACTGGTAGTGCTCGGCATCATCGCCTTTATGGCCTACAGGCTCGCGCGCCCTCCGGCCGAGGCCACGGCAATCGCGCCCTTCCAGTCAACGAGAATCAGCCGCCTGACTTCGACGGGCAATTCGGTTGATGTCGCCATCTCGCCCGACGGCAAGTATATCGCGCACATCGTCAACGACGGCGCTCTGCGAAGCCTGTGGGTCAGGCAGGTGGCGACGGCGACCAATAAGCAACTCGTCGCGCCGCTCGCATCCGAATATTACGGAATCACTTTTTCGCCCGACGGCAGTTATATCTACTACGTCAGGAGCGAGCGCAACAAACCGCTCAACGAGTTGTTTCAGGTCTCCGTGCTCGGCGGCGATTCGCGCAAAATTCTTTCCGACGTTGATACGGCCGTCACCTTCTCGCCCGACGGAAAGCTGCTGGCCTTCATGCGCAACAGGCCGACGGAGAAAGAGACGGACCTCTTAATCGCGGGCGCTGACGGAACAAACGAACGTGTGCTCGCAACGCGCAAGAGCGACCAGCATCTCTGGTCGCCGAGTTGGTCGCCCGATGGAAAATTGATTGCGTGTGTTGGCGGCGACAAGTTGAAGGCGCAGGCGAGTGTGGTCGGCATCAACGTTGCGGACGGCACGGAGCAGCCTTTGACGACGCAGCGGTGGCGCTTCATAGAGCGGCTGGCGTGGCTGCCCGCGGGCGGCGGGCTGGTGCTCCTCGCCCCTGCTGACGAGACATCCGAAACGTCGCAAATCTGGTTTCTTTCTTATCCAAGCGGCGAAGCACGGCGCATTACCAACGACCTCAACGTCTACACTGCCCTGAGCCTTAACGGAAACTCCGCGGCGCTTGCGACCGTGCAGGCCAACATGCTCTCAAACGTGTGGGTCGCGCCAAACGCAGACGCCAACCGCGCGCGGCAGATAACGACCGGCATCGGCCGTTATTACAGTCTCTCGTGGACGCCGGACGGGCGGCTGCTCTACGCGTCAAACTCAAGCGGCAATCTGGACCTCTATATTTCCGATGCGGACGGCAACAATCAAAAGCAGTTGACCGTCAACGCGGGCTCGAACTTCGGGCCTATAGCTTCGCCCGACGGGCGTTACATCATCTTTCTCTCCAACCGCGCCGGGGCGGGCTACAACCTCTGGCGGATGGATGCCGACGGCAGCAACCTTAAGCAACTGACCCGCAGCAGCCACGACAGCGGCCCGCAGATTACACCCGACGGGCGTTGGATCGTTTATGCAAGCTGGCTGGTCGGCAAGCCTACTGTCTGGAAGATTCCGATTGACGGCGGCGAGCCTGTGCAGTTAACCGACAAGTATTCGAGAATCCCTGTCATCTCTCCAGACGGTAAGCAGTTTGCCTGCTCTTACTGGGATGAGCAGTACGACTCGAAGTTTGTCATCGCCATCATCCCCATCGAAGGCGGCGCACCCGTCAAGACTCTTGACCTTCCGACACCGATGGTACGCTGGGCCAGCGACGGCCGCGCTCTCACATACATTGACACGCAGGGCAGCGCCTCCAACATCTGGAGCCAGCCGGTTGCGGGCGGGCCGCCCCGCCAGCTTACTGACTGGAAATCCGACCGCATCTTCAACTTCGCCTGGTCGCGCGACGGCAAGCAACTGGCGCTGGCGCGCGGCGTCGTCACAAACGATGTCGTGCTCATCAGCGACGCACGGCAGACCATTGGCGAGAAATAACGAGAGCGCGTGATGGGCGAACTCACGGAGCGACAATGGGCCGTCATCAGCGAACGCGGCTGCGAGGCGACCGCTATCAGGTACACGGAAGCGCGCGACCTGATGCGGCATCTGGAAGAACAGAAGGTGTATGGCACGGCAATCGTAACTGAAGCAGCCGCCCGCCGCATGGCGCAAACAGCGCCCGCCCTTAATCAACCAACTTCTCCAGAAACAATCCGGCTTAAAGCTTAAGGCCAGCTAAAATCAGCGACGAGCGGCAGGTGGTCGGAGGCGAGCAGAGCAGTGCGGCTGCGGTGCAGCGCGAGGCGTTCAAGCACGAGCGGCTGGTCGTAGTAGATGTGGTCCAGATGCAAGAGCGGCAGCAGGCCCGGATAGGTGCGCCCGCGCCGCAGGTGATGACGAACATCTGCGCTCTCAAAATGCTCCGCAAGCAGCCGCGAGGCCAGCCCACGCGTCCACTCGTTAAAATCTCCAAGCACGACGCGTGCGCCAGCTGTCGTCGTCGTTAGTTCCTGTTGACGCAAAATGTCTGCGCTGACAAGCGAGCGCGCCTGATGACGACGTTCTAGAAAAGCCGTTCCAAGATGAACGTTGAAGACGTGAAGCACACGCCCTTCTTCGAGCCCGACATCCACTCGCAGGCAACCGCGCCGCTCGCGCCCGCTCCATGTGATGTCGTAGTTGCGCGCGGCAAGAAGGGGTAAGCGGCTGAGGGTCGCGTTTCCGTAAGCGCCGCCATCGAGCCTGCGATTCTCGCCAATCTCGTAGTGCATGCCGAGTTCTTCGGCGAGAAAGCGCGCCTGATGCCGCTCGCGCTCACGGCCTTCAACGCTCAAGACCTCCTGCAATGCAACGATGTCTGCCTTCGTCTCACGCAGCACACGCGCAATGCGCTCCGGGCGCACGCGCCTGTCCATCCCGCGACACTTGTGCACGTTGTAGGTGACGATGCGAATCATGGAAAAGCGCCGGGCGGGCCCACAACAGTTTTACTGTTGTCGCTCAAGCAGCCAGCCGAGCCATTCGTGTGCGCGTTCGAAGATTGAGCGTCGCCGCCATTCTTCGTAAGTGACTTCGCGGCTCTCGGAAAGGTCGCGTGCGAAGTCCTCTTCGAGGCGTGCGGCGAGCGTGCGGTCGCGTGCGGCGAGATTGACTTCGTCGTTTAAGCCGAAGGAGCGATTATCGAAGTTTGAAGAGCCGACGACGCTCCAGAGATTGTCAACCATCATAGTCTTCGCGTGAATCATCGCCGGTTCATACTCGTAAATCCGCGCGCCCGCTTTCAGCAGATCACCGAAGAGACGACGGCTCGAACGCCTCGTCAACAAGTGGTCGCTATGACGGCCCGGCACGATAATCTTCACTTCGACGCCGCGTTCTTTAATTGCACGCAGCAGTTCGGCGCGCACGCTGCGGTCGGGCAGAAAGTAGGGCGTGGTGATGTGCAGATTGGTCTGCGCTGAGGCGAGCAGGGTTTGATAGAGAATGCGTGCGCGGGTTGAGCGGCCCATGGAGGGCGAGCTATTGACGATGAGCGCGGCCGTGTTGCCAGTTTCCGCTTCGTCGAACCTGAAAAACTCTTCGCTCACGAGAATCTCGCCCGAAGCTTCGAGCCAGTTTTCAACGAAGGTCGCCTGAATGCTCGACACTGCATCGCCTTCGACGCGAAACATCGTGTCGCGCCAGGGCGGGTTGTTCTTCTTGCCGATAAGCCAGTGGTCTGCGAAGCCTGAGCCGCCGACGAAGCCTATGCGCCCGTCAATGACGATAATCTCGCGGTGCGTGCGATTATTGATGCGCGGCAGCGTGTACCAGCGAAAGGGGTGATACCATGCGACGCGACCGCCCGCCGCACGCAGTTCTGCGAAGTAGCTATCCCATGATGCGAAGCTCCCGATGGCATCAAGGGCGAGCCGTACCTCAACGCCGTTTTTAGCACGCTCGGTCAGAGCCTCGACAAACTTCTTGGTCACCTCGCCCTTCTGGAAAATGTAAGCCTCAAGATTAATGCTAGTTTTAGCCGCGCGAATCGCCGCGAGTTCCGCTTCGTAATACACGTCGCCGTTCGTTAATACTTCGACGCGCGTGTGGCGATTCGCTTTGGCGTCCGACACCGCTTCGAGCAGGTAGACAAACTCTTCGGATTCGAGCGAAACCGTGGGCTTCAGCGAAATCTTGTAATCAAGGCCCGGCTCAAAGAGCGCCAGAAAAAGCATGAAGCTCAAAAAGGCAATGGCGATAACGGCGATGACGAGAAAGGTGTTGGAATCCATAAGCTACAGAAAGTCCGGGAAGCTTCAATCATCCGTCAAGACGATGGCTATCATAACATTGATAGCCATCGTCTTGACGGATGTTTACACATCTCTATCGAACGGGCTGCGGGCCGTACGTTTTCAAGTGTTGCTGTAACGGGACGAGGGCCTTACTTTTTCCGTCTGCTGATTCCTGTCTTCTGCACGCGCGGCGAGTATTTCTCCCTGATGCGCACACAGCGTTCGAGATTGTCCGTGACCTCCATGACCTTGAGGCGCAGGTCGCGGTCTAGCTGCTGCTCTTGTTGCAGGAAGGCGCGCACGGTGTCGAGCGCACGCTGGTTACACTGGCCGCCAATGAAGGCAGCGAGCCAGCCGTTGACGAAGAAAATCTTGCGCGTGCGCTTGAAGACTGGAAGCTCCGCAAGCGCTCGCTCAAGATAGGGAAGCGTTAGTTCCGATTGGTGAATCGTGTTGAAGGAGTTGAAGCTTGCTTCAATCCAGTTTTCGGCGAGTTGCTTGTCGTTGAGATAGGCGTCGAAGTAGCGTTTTTTGGTTGCGGCGTCCGCACGCGCCGCGCCTGCGCCGTAAGCGTAGCGTCGAGCGTCGTCCGTCTGGTCCGCCGCGCTCTGCGCCGTGAGCAGGGCGGGCGCATCAGCATCATCGCGCACTAAGAGCGCCGTGATGATGTCGAAGCGGTCGCGCGAGCGAAGGGTCATGCCCGGAATCTGCACGCGCCCATTGAGGATGTCCTTCAGCTTCGCGCGGGCTTCGACGGTCATCGCGTTGGATAGAAAGGCGCGGAAGTAAGTGATGCGCAGGCCCGCCGTCTCCGCGTGCTGCATGCGCTCGGCCAGCACCCGTTCCAGACGCGGCGCAATCTCTCGCATCTGCGCCGCAGAAAGATAACGATTAAAAGCGGTCGTGACGCGGTTGAGAATACTCTGGACGGTCACTTCGTCGCGCTCCGCGGCGACCAGCTTCACGGCCAACTCTATGTAGTCCGCAGGCGCGAGCTCCACTTCGCGCACGCTCTCCCAGAGCGAACCCCAGAGCAGAGCGCGCAGGAAATCATCCTGCACCGCGCCGAGACTCTGGAGCACCGCGCGCTTGCTTTTTTCGTCGAGCAGAAAACGCCCGTAGCCGTAGTCTTCATAGTTGGCGAAGACATAAGCAGGACGCCTGCGCCCGATTGCTTCCTTGACGGAGGTTTCCGCAGCGCCGTCGAGCGTGACGGTCAGCGATTCCGGCTGGCCGCTTGCGTGGGCCAACAGCAGTTGGACGCGCATCGGCCACGTCCCGCCCTCGCGCAGTATGTTCTCCTGTTTGAGAGAGAAGCTGTTGATGCGTCCACGCTGATTCGCGCTCCAATTGACGCGCACGTCAGGCATCCCGCGTCGCTTGACCCAAGCGGCAGCCCATGCGTCCAGCTTCCTGCCCGATGCACGCTCGAAAGCCTGCACCAGATTGGCCCATTCGGCATTACTGTAAGCGTGCTCCTTAAGCAGCAGCCGCACGGCCCTCTGGAATTCATCCTCTCCCAGAAAAAACTCCGCCTGCCTAAGCATCGAAGGCGCTTTGAGATAGACGATATTGCCATAGGCCGATTTCGCTGCCGAGAGATTACTGATTTCCTGCCAGATGGGCGTCGTTCCCTTCGTCGCATCGGTCGCGTAAGCGCCGGGCTTCGTGCGTTGATAAAAGACCTTCCAGGCGTTGTAGTCCTGCGGCGCGATCTTCTTAATCGCTTCGATGGCTTTATAGGCCATGAAGGTCGCGAAGCCTTCCTTCAGCCAGAGGTCGTCAAACCAGCGCATCGTGACGAGGTCGCCAAACCACTGATGCGCGGCTTCGTGGAACATCACTTCGGCACGCGCAAGCAAATCGGCTGCGGTCGGGTCTGACGGAAAAAGTATGCGCTCCTCGCGCAGGAAGGTCGCGCCCGCGTGCTCCATGCCGCCGTACGCGAATTCGGGGATGATAACGAGGTCGTATTTCGGAAAGGGAAACTTGAAATCGAAATACCGCGCAAGGTAAGCGACGCATTCGCGGTTCAGACGAAAAAGCTCCGCCAACTCCCTGCGCGCTTTCTCTTCTTTCGACCTTCTCACAAAGAGACGCAGCGGAACGGTCGAAGACGTATCGTCGCTAAACTCAACGAACGGCCCCGTGGCGAAGGCAAAGAGATAAGTGCTGATGGGTTCTGTCTCGCGAAAACGCCAGAGGCTATTTGTTCCGCTGCGCGTCACGCTTTCGACCGTCCCGTTAGAAATCACCTTCCAGCTCGTCAGCGTCGAAAGACTCAACTGAAAACGCGCCTTCAAATCGGGCTGGTCAAAGCAGGGAAAGGCCGTGCTCGCATCCGACGGGACAAAGAGCGTGTAGATGTACTCTGATTTATCTTCTCTATCAAGATAGCGCGTGACGGCGCTCCCCGATGTCGCAATCGGTGATTCAAACTTCAGGTGCACGACATTCTCGCCCTTCTTCAAGTACGCGCCCGGAATCACTATATGGTCGTTGACCGTGCGTGCATCTGAGGCCGCGCGACCGTTGACTTCCAACTCGAAGACGCGCGCCTGCGCCTGTCCCTCTTTCGCGGCAGCCACGCGCCAGTCGAGCACGAGTTCTGCGAGCGCCTCGTCCAGCGTCACGCGAATCTCTTCCGTGCCCTTGAGCAGGGGCGCACCCGGCTGTATGTCAACGGACAGGAAGTAACGCACGTTGCTGTAGTGCGCCGCCCTGTAGCGCGCCAACTCGCGCGCCACGCCCGGCTGCGGCTCAGCGCCTCGCTCCGCACCGCTCGCCGCGCTGCACGCCACAAAGACGAGCGCAAAGATAAAGATGAAACGTAACATCGGCTCGCTCTTCCCCCTCGCTTTTGCTTAACCCTCTTCATCATTAATGAGCAACACAATCTTACCAAAGCTCTCGTTCGACTCCATCCTCGCATGCGCCGCCTGCACCTCATCCATCGGATAGACTCTATCAATCAAGGGCCGCACCCTCCCGCTCTCAAGCAGCGGAACGACCTGAGCGGCAAAGCGACGCGTCGCACGCGCCTTCTCTTCCAGAGAGCGAGCGCGCAGCACCGTTCCCCTGAGCCGCAATCGTTTGCTCATCACAATTCCAAGATTCAACTCCGCGCTCACGCCCGCAGTCGTGCCGACGAACATCAGCCTACCTTTCATCGCTAACGCGTTCAGATTTGCCGACAGATACGCCCCGCCAACCAGATCCAGAATAACGTTAACGCCCGCTCCCTTCGTCCACTCGCGCACGGCTGCCGCGAAGACCTGCGGGTCATTACCAACAGCAACCGCTTCATCAAGACCTAGAGAACGCGCCCTCTCAAGTTTCTCGTTTGTACGCGACGTGCCGTAGGTGGTCGCACCTGCCGCGTGGGCCAACTGCACGGCTGCCGTCCCGACGCCGGACCCCGCCGCGTGTATGAGCACGCGCTCGCCCAACAGCAACCCGGCCTGCGTAAAGAGCGCGTCGTGCGCAGTGATGAAGACTTCGGGCACGGCCGCAGCCATCGTCCAATCAAGGTTGGCAGGAATCTCCACGAGCGTATCCTCCGGGACAACGACGTATTCGGCCTGCGCGCCGCCCGCCGTAATGCCGAACACACGTTGGCCCACACGCAGACTGCGCACTTCCTCGCCCGTCTGCTCGACCGTGCCTGCAAACTCAAGGCCCGGAATCTCCTGCGGATAGCCTTGCGGCGCAGGATACCTGCCCATGCGTTGCAGAATGTCCGCACGGTTTAAGCCCGCCGCCCGAACACGCACGCGAACGCGATTCGCCCACGGCGGGCCTGGGTCTGCAACCTCCCGCACGCTTAACGCTTCGACGCCGCCCTGCGACCCTATATAAACAGCGCGCATCATTCTGCCGCTCATCTAAGCCCCGCCCCTCCCCGCACAAAAAAGAGTTACGCGCGCAAGCTTATCACCAAATCATCGAGCGCGTCTCATCACACGAAGAAGCGCCCGCGTCGCGCCTCGTGGTAGAGTGTGGCCGGAATGAACGCACGCCCGCGCACCCTCATTATCATCAACCACGCGGCGGCCCGTGCGCGCCGCGCATGGACAGAAATAGAGAGCACACTCAAAGCCAGAGCCGTTAGCTTCGATGCGCACGAAACCCGCTACGCAGGTGATGCGACCACTACAACGCGCGCCGCTCTCCGCGACGGCCATCAATTAATAGCGGTCGTCGGCGGCGACGGAACGCTCAGCGAAACGGCAGCAGGATTCTTTGCCCTTGATGACGAGAGGACGGCTCTCCGTGAGCAGCAGAAAATCAAAGCAGCCAGCCTGCCATCGCCCGTGAGCACGGATGCAGCGCTCGCTATCCTGCCCGCTGGAACGGGCGACGACTTTGCGCGCGGGCTGGTTGGTAGCCGTGAACGCGTCGAGCAATGGCTGGAAAGATTGCTCCGTTATTATGAACGACCCGTGCAGAGCGACACACGCGATGTTGACGTGATATACGGCATCACAGCGCCGGGCACACAAAGCTTCGTTTGCATAAACGTGGCGACGCTCGGCATCGGTGCGGAAGTGGCCGGACGTGTAGCAGCGCAGCGTGCGCTGATGCGACGGCTGCCGGGTGAAGCGCGCTTCACGGCTGCTGCCTGCGGCGCGCTTCTCGCGTGGCGCGAGCGTAGGGTGCGCGTCATGGTTGATGATGAGCCTGCCTTCGAATGTGCTTCAAATCTGCTGGCCGTCGCCAACGGTGTCTATGCGGGCGGCGGCATGATGTTCGCGCCCGACGCGCGTCCTGATGACGGACGCATGGATGTCCTGCTGGCCTGCGATGTAACACGCGCCACCATCCTGCGCGAACTGCCCCGCATCCGTCGCGGCGCGCATCTCAGCAACCCGCACGTACGCACCATCGGCTGCACGCGCGTACGCATCGAACCTCTAACACACGAAGACGCGCTGCCCGTCGAAGCCGACGGCAACGTGCGCGGACACACGCCCGTCGAGTTTCAACTCATGCCCGCCGCACTCAGGATTGTTGCGCCATAAAACACGAAAGGGTGGAAGAAGGGGAAATGGGGAAAAGGGGAAGAGGGTAAAAGGAAGGCTGCTTGTCTTTCCCTTTACCCTTTACCCTTTTCCCTTTTCCCCTCTTCTCTATTTCCCCTTTCCCGGCGTCTGTGTGGCGGAGCTTACTGGCCCAGATTGGTTTCCAGACGAACGCGGGAGGTGCGGTAGTCAATGATGGCTTGAGAGTTTGCGAGACGCGCTTCGACGAAGGCCGACTGCGCGTCAACGACATCCGTGATGGTTGCTTTTTTGGCGCGGTAGCGCGCGAGGATAATCATCAGATTTTTGAGCGCGTTATCCACGGCAGATTTTGTTTCACGAATACGAACGAGCGCGCCGAGCGCAGTGGCGCGTGCGGTGTGGAATTCCTGCCGTAGTTGGCGCAGGGTATTCTCGCGCTGCACTTCGGCTGTTTGCGCGCGCAGGCGTGCCTGTGTTTCGCGGCTGCGGCTCGCGCCGAAATCGAAGATGGGGATTGTTAACGTGACGATGGCCGAGCCGCCTGCGTAGCGCTTGAGCGGGCGAAAGTCTGCGGCATCGAAGCCGCCGTTAAGCGTGTAAGAAAGTTGAGGAAGACGCTCGCCGCGGGCTGTGCGCGCTTCTTCGAGCGCGGCGCGGCGTTGTGCCTCGACCTGTCCAAATTCGGGGCGCGTTTTCAGTTGTTCTTCGGTGAAATTGTTAAAGTCGCTGGTGGTCGGCAGGTCTTGCGAGATGCCGGGGACGATGATGGGCGTCTCAAAGTCAATGCCTGTCAGACTCCGCAGGACATTGAGCGCGCCGACTTCGCCCGCACGCGCCTGTTCGAGTTCATCACGACGAGAAGAGACCTGCGCGCCCGCGCGCAACAGATCCGCTCCTTCGCTTTCATCTTCGCCGCGCCGCCATATGTCTTCGGTGATTTTCAGGAAACCTTCGGCGAGCGCCAGCGTCTCTTCGGCGTAGCGACGACGTTCGCGCGCCAGCGCCAGATTGTAATAAGCGTCAACGGTATCGAGCGCGAGTTGGCGGCGCGCGATGAGCGTTCCGGCGCGGGCTGCGTCCAACTGATAACGGCTGCGTCGCAGGTTAGCGCGCAGCCGGCCGGAAATATCCAGTTCGCCTGAAGCGTTCAGGAGCGCGATGGTTTCGTTGATGGCGCTTGAGGAAACATAACTGAACGTGAGCGGGTCGCCCTCTTCGCGTACCTGCGAAGGGGTTGTGCCGAAGTAAGTCAGCGGCGCTGTCAACTGCGGGAAGAGTGCGGCGCGTGCCTGCTTGACATCCTCTGCGGCGATGCGCTCGTCAATCTGCGTTAACATGTAGGCCGAAGATTGGCCCAGCGCAAGCTTGATGGCTTCATCGAGCGTGAGCGCGCGTGCCGGGCGGCTTCCCAACTGCTGCTCGAAACCCGGCGGTAGTCTTTCCCTGCGCTGCTCGATTTGCGGCGTCGTCTCATCTTGCGGTGTGGCTGTGGGTGTGGCGTCTGGTGAAGGAGAGACGGTCGGTTGTGAAGGCTGAGGCGCACGCGGCGGCGTGGTCTGTCCGGGTCGTGCGGTCGGCTGCGGCGGGGTCGTGGCCGAAGGCTGCTGCGCGCCAACCGGCGCTGCCTGAATCAAGACGCACAACATAACAGAGAGCGCATACGCGCCCCGGAAGCCAGCATGTCTCAAAGGGGAAACCTCCTTAAAGGGATGAATGATGAAGGCTGAAAGAGAACGTTCTAATTTTCGTCGCGAAGCTTTTCGATGTCTGCAATTTTCGCCAGCCGACGCCGGTGACGCTCTTCGCCTGTAAAGCGTGCGCGCGTAAAAGCGCAAACGATTTCCAGTGCGAGTTCGAGGCCGACGACGCGCGCGCCGAGGCAGAGCACATTGCAGTCGTCGTGCTCGCGCGACTGGCGCGCAGAGTAGGTATCGCCGCAAAGGGCGGCGCGTATGCCGCGCAGTTTGTTGGCCGCCACGGATGCGCCGACGCCGCTGCCGCAGACGATGATGCCAATCTCACACGCGCCGCTCTGCACGACGCGGCCCACCGCCAGCGCATAATCAGGATAGTCGTCCGGCACATCCGCTTCGTGTGTGCCGAAGTCTTCTACGTCGTGGCCCAAAGCTTTCAACTCCTCAATCACACGTTCGTTGAGCGGAAAGCCGCCGTGGTCTGCGCCGACTGCGATTCGCATGGTCCTGAAACTACTTAACAGAACGGCCATGAGCCGCGCGAAGTGAAGTTAAAAGTAAGAGCCGACTTCAGCAAGAGCTATAACAGGCGGCGCGCACGCTGCAACACGTTCTCTACAGAGAATCCCAATTCACGCAGCGCCACGTCGCCCGGAGCGGAGCCGCCGAAGCGTTCCAGACAAACGGCGTCTCCCTGTGGGCCAATGTAGCGATCCCAGCCGAGACGCGCGCCCGCTTCGATAGCCAGTCGCGCACCGACAGCAGGCGGAAGCACCTGCGCGCGATACTCTTCCGGCTGTTCTTCAAACAACTCCCAGCAGGGCATAGAGACGACGCGCGTGGGCGTGCCCTCCTGCTGCAAACGCTCGCGCGCTTCGAGCGCCAGAGAGACTTCCGAGCCGGTCGCCAGAAGAATCAGCTTCGGCGTTATCTGTCCATTGCCCGCGTTCGCGTCGCCGCCTGTCGCTTCAGCTTCGGCCAGAATATATGCGCCGCGCAGCGCACCCTCGGCCGAACTGTAGCGCGTGCGGTCTATCAGCGGCACTTTCTGCCTTGTGAGCGCGAAAGCGGTTGGCGCGTGGCGGCGAGAGATGGCGATGCGCCATGCCTCGCGCGTTTCGTGTGCATCGGCCGGACGGATGACGAAGAGATGCGGGATGGCGCGCAGGCCCGCTAAGTGTTCTATGGGTTGATGCGTTGGCCCATCTTCACCGAGGCCGATGGAATCATGCGTGAAGACGTAGATCACCTGCACTTCGGAGAGCGCGGCAAGCCTGATGGCCGGTTTCATGTAGTCGGAGAAACACATGAACGTGCCGCCATAGGGAATCAGGCCGCCGTTGAGACTGATGCCGGTCAACGTCGCGCCCATCGCATGTTCGCGCACGCCGAAGTGTAGGATGCGCCCTTCGTAAGAGCCTGACTGGAAACTGCCGCCGTCTTTGATGTCCGTGTTGTTGGAAGGGCCAAGGTCTGCGGAGCCGCCGACGAGCATCGGCATGTGCACTGCTAACGCGTTGATGACTTCGCCGCTGGCTGCGCGCGTCGCCATCGGCTTCGCGTTTTCAAACGACGGCAAGTGCTGCTCCCAGTTGTCTGGAAGCTCGCCGCTCATCGTCGTCCGCCACGTCTGGCCCAACTCCGCGTGCTCCTGCTCATACTTCGCTATGAGCGCGTTCCATTCATTTTCAGACTGCGCGCCGCGTTCAATGCACTCACGAAAATGGGCGAGTGCTTCATCAGGAATATAGAAAGACTTGTCTTCGGGCCAGCCTAAGTGTCGCTTGGTTTCGCGCACAGCCTCTTCGCCGGGAGCGTCAGAATGTGCTTTGCGCGTGCCAGCGGTCGGCATGCCGTAGCCGATGGTTGTCTTGACGGAAATCAACGATGGACGGTCAGCGACCGCCTGTGCGTCGCGGATAGCATCGGCGATGGCTTCAAGGTCGTTGCCGTCTTCAACCGTGCTCGTGTGCCATCCGTAAGACTCGAAGCGGCGTGGAACGTTCTCGCTGAAAGCGAGACTGGTGAAGCCTTCGATGGTGACGTGGTTATCGTCGTAGAGATAGATTAATTTTCCGAGCTTGAGATGTCCCGCCAGCGAAGCTGCTTCGGAGGCGACGCCCTCCATCAAATCGCCGTCGGAGACGATTGAATAGACGTAGTGGTCTATGACTGGAAACTCCGGGCGGTTGAAACGCGCGGCGAGATGCATAGCGCCCATCGCCATCCCGACGCCGTTGGCGAAGCCCTGTCCGAGCGGGCCTGTCGTAATCTCAACGCCCGGCGTCAGAACGTTTTCGGGATGGCCCGGCGTCTTCGAACCCCACTGGCGAAAGTTTTTCAACTCTTCGAGAGGCAGGTCGTAGCCCGTCAGGTGCAGGAGCGCGTAGAGCAGCATCGAGCCGTGGCCGGCTGAAAGCAGGAAGCGGTCGCGGTTGGCCCACTTCGGGTTGCGCGGGTTGTGGCGCATGAAGCGAGTCCAGAGCACGTAGGCCATCGGCGCGCAACCCAAGGGCAGCCCCGGATGACCTGATTCCGCCTGCTGAACGGCGTCGAGGGCGAGCGCACGAATCGTGTTGATGCAAAGTTGGTCGCGCTTCCCTGTAGGATTGTTGGCTTGCTCCTGTGCCGCGCTCATGTGTTGTTGTCCTCGTTTCGGATTGGTGTGTTTCAAACAATGCTCCGATTGCTCTCGGGCGCTCTCGGTTTTCCTGTGACAATGCTTTTAATCTACCTCTTGCCTCGAACGCAAGGAAAACTCGTGACGGCGAACGCGCACGACGGTTTTCCGTGAGCCGCACGCTCTATTCTTCAATCAACAACTCGTAATATTTTTGCTGGCGAGCAAGCGCCGCGCGGTAAATTGCATGACGTTGCATCTCAGGCTCGTAAGCTTGCAGCGTCGGAGCGCTCGCATCCGTGATGCTTTCAATGCGCCCCGCCGCTTCAAGGGCCAGCAGCACCACGCCGCGTGTTGAGGCTTCGCGAACGCCCGACATCAGGAGGGGACGACCCAGCACATCTGCGATGATTTGCGCCCACGCACGCGAAGCTTCGAGCGCACCCCCCGACGCGATGACGTGTTTGTATGGAACGACAGCATGAAGTGCGTCTGCGATCAGGGCGAAGCGGTAGGCGATTGCCTCCATCGAAGCGCGCAGGATTTGCAGAGCATCCGTGTGCATCGTGAGGCCGAGAATCGCGCCGCGCGCAGTTGTATGCCAGCCAGTGCTCCGTTCACCGGCCCAATGCGGCAGGAGCGTCAGGCCGTGTGCATCAGGCTCCATCGCGGCGAGCGCTCTTTCAATCGCTTCCGTCCCGGAGCCCAAGGCCAGCGTCTCTCTCATCCAACTATAAAGTCCGCCGCCGTCAGAGAGCGCGCCGCCAAGCAGGATTCGTTTTCTGTCAACGCGATAGCACCACAACTCCGGCGGCAGCGCAGGCAGAGGCTCAACTTCACACAGCACGCGCATCGCGCCCGATGTCCCAACCATCAACACAGCGCTCTCTTCGTTCGTGCAGCCCGCTCCAATGTTGTTTGCCGCGCCGTCCGGCACGGCTGGAAACCAACGCGCCCCGCTAAGCTGCGGCCAGCGCCGCGCGAATGCTTCTTTCATGCGCGTAAACGTCTGGCCCTCTGCGGCGATTGCAGGCAACTGCTCGACCGGCAAACCAAGCCGCTCTCTCAACTCTTCATCCCAAGCGCACGAGCGCAGGTTCAACAGTCCTGTGCCCGAAGCCATTGCAACGCTCGTCGCCGTTTGACCGAAGAGAGTGAGCAGCAGAAACTCTCCGAGCGACATCCACTGTCGAACCCTGCGCGCGATCTCCGAATGCTCCACTTGCAGCCATCGCAGCTTCGCGGGCCAGTAGCTCGGATGAAAACGGCAACCCGTCCGCGCGTGCACCTCTCGCTCGTCCAATTGCAGTCGCAACTCTCTGGCCCACAACCCGGCACGCATGTCAGCCCAACCGAAAACAGGCGTTACAGCTTGTCCCTCATCATCCACGCCGACAAGGCTATGCCAGAAACAGGAGACTGCGACCAACTCTATGCGCGCTCGCCGGGCTTCATCCACGGAAAAAAGCGCGTCAATCGTGCTCGCCACCTGCTCGATTGCCTCATGCGCGTCCAACTCTGCGCCGCCGTCAACCGTCGTGCGCAACTCACGCGCGAGATGAGCCTCGGCGTTTGGTATCTGGCGAGCGCCCTCGTCATACAGCGCAACGCGCACGCTCGATGTACTGATGTCAAGCGCCAGCACCAGCGGCGTCGTGCGTAAATCAGAATCGTTTCGAGCTTCTTTAGTCGGCACGGCTTTTATCATACCCTGCTTCCGACGCAGTTGGCACAAGCGACGCCAGCTTCTTCTCGCTGCTTCCGGGCAATTAAGTCTAATTCACGTTAACTTATAAGTTGCGCGCGCAAAAGAATGAAAACTTATTTCATAAGCTCGCGGCGGCGCTCGTCCGCCTGCACGCGCGCGGGGTTTGCTACAATCTCATTCAAGCTTAACGTGTAGAGGTTCTCAAAAGCGTGAACGATCTTCTGGCGGCGCGTTCGCAGATGGCGATGTCGCTGGCTTTTCATATTATCTTCGCGGCTGTCGGAATCGCGATGCCGCTCTTGATGGTAGCGGCTGAATGGCTCTACTTGCGGACGCGTGAGGAAGTCTACCTGACACTGGCGAAGCGTTGGGCCAAAGGGACTGCGATTCTCTTTGCCGTCGGCGCTGTGTCGGGCACGGTGCTCTCATTTGAGTTGGGATTATTGTGGCCGCAGTTTATGAATTATGCGGGCGCGATTATCGGGATGCCGTTCTCGCTCGAAGGCTTCGCTTTTTTCACGGAGGCGATTTTTCTGGGCATCTATCTGTACGGCTGGCAGCGTGTGCCGCCGCGCGCACATTTGCTGGCGGGCGTGATGGTCGCCGTGAGCGGCGCACTCTCCGGCGTCTTCGTCGTCATCGCAAACGCATGGATGAACAGTCCGACGGGTTTTGAGATAGAGGCGGGTAAGCCCGTCAACATTGACCCGTTTGCGGCGATGTTGAATCCGATGGCCTTTTCGCAGACCTTGCACATGACGATTGCCGCCTACGCTGCGACAGGTTTTGCCGTCGCAGGCATTCATGCGTACCTGCTTCGCCGCGACCGCAATAATCTGTTTCATCGTCGTGCACTAGCGATTGCGCTCGTCGTCGGCGGCGCTGCGGCGCTCCTGCAACCCTTGAGCGGCGATGTGAGCGCGCGTGCCGTCGCAAAGTATCAGCCTGTGAAACTGGCGGCGCTCGAAGCTCATTTCAAGACGGAGGCACGTGCGCCTTTACGCATCGGAGGCATCCCGGACGAAGAGAGCGGCGAGACGCGCTACAGCATAAAGATTCCGGGCGGCTTGAGCTTTCTAGCCTTCCATGATGTTAACGCGCCTGTGCGCGGGCTCAATGAGTTTCCGCGCGACCAGTGGCCGAACACTTTAATCGTGCACGCGGCGTTTCAAGTGATGGTCGGGATGGGGATGATGATGGCGGGCGTGGCTTTGTGGGGCGCGATTGCGTGGTGGCGCAGCCGCAGATTGCCGGACGGGCGCTGGTTTCTGCGCGCGTTGGTTGCGGTAGCGCCGATGGGGATGATTGCGATTGAAGCCGGATGGACGGTGACGGAGGTCGGGCGTCAGCCATGGATTATTCAGGGCGTGATGCGCACGAAGGATGCCGTGACGCCGATGCACGGCCTCGTCGTTCCCTTCATAGGCTTTACGCTGCTCTACATTTTTCTCGCCGTGATGGTCGTCTGGCTGCTGCTGCGGCAGGTGGCTGCCAGCCCGCGCGTGCCTGAGCGGACGACGACGAGAAAGAGCGGCGCTCATGCGGAGGAAAAGAGCTTTGTCGCCTGAACTCGCAGCCGCCGGAGCGATGATTGTCGCGCTCACGTTCTACGCGCTCTTAGGCGGCGCGGATTACGGCGGCGGCGTTTGGGATCTGTTCGCGAGGGGCGGGCGTGCCGCGAAGCAGCGCGCATTGATTGCTGACGCGATTGGTCCAGTCTGGGAGGCCAACCACGTATGGCTGATTCTCGTTCTCGTTATCCTCTTCACGGGTTTCCCACCGGCGTTTGCGGCCATCGCAACCGCGCTACACATTCCTCTGACCTTGATGCTGGTAGGCATTGTGTTGCGCGGCTCGGCCTTCACCTTCCGCACTTACGACGTGCAGCGTGACGATGTGCAAAGACGATGGAGCTACGTCTTCTCGGTCGCCAGCATCATCACGCCCATCCTGCTCGGCATCACGCTCGGCGCTATCGCCTCCGGCACGATTAAGGTCGAAAACGGAATCATCGCAAGCGGGTTCTTCTCTTCGTGGCTCGCGCCGTTTCCCTTCGCGGTCGGCTTCTTCGCGCTCGCGCTGTTTGCGTTTCTGGCGGCCGTTTACCTGACTCTCGAAACCGAGGAAACTGCGTTGCAGGAGGACTTCAGACGACGCGCACTCGCGGCGGGCGTCGTCGTTGGACTACTAGCGCTACTGGTCTTTCTGCTCGCGGGCGAGGGCGCGCCTTCCGTGCGTGCCGGATTGTCGCGGAGCGCGTGGGCCTTGCCGCTGCATGGAGCGACGGCGCTCTGTGCCATTGGTGCTTTCTGGTCGCTGTGGAAGCGCGCTTACAAGCTGGCGCGGCTGATGGCAGCAGGGCAGGTGACTTTAATTCTCTGGGGATGGGCGCTGGCGCAGTTTCCCTACATCGTTGAGCCTGACATCACCATCGCGTCGGCCGCCGCTCCACGCGCCACACTCAACCTACTACTAACCGCCCTCGCCCTCGGCGCGCTCCTGCTCTTTCCATCCTTCTACTACCTGTTTCGAGTCTTTAAAAGCAACGATGAAGTAGGAACGATGAACGATGAACTATAAGCAGCTTGCTTTTCATTCATCGTTCATCGCTGCCGCGTTCATCGTTATCTTCCTTACGGTTTGAAGACGCGGCGCATGGTTTTGCCGATGCCTTTGCCTGTGTGCTTGCCGAATCCGCCGATGCCTTTGCCTAAATGTTTACCGGCGCGGACGGGTCGGCCTCGCGCCATGTTCTGTCCAAAACGCTTGCCGCCGCGCCCGGCTGATTTGCCCGCTTTTTTGAAAGAATGACGAATACCGCGTCCGCGCGCACGGTCGCGCCTGACGCGACGCCGACGACCGCCCGGCACGTTCATCACACGCCGCTCAGATTCGTCCTGCGAGCGCACGGTGTTGGCCTCAACGCGGTACGGGAAAAGATTGGGCGCGAGCGGCAGTATTAAAAGTAAGGCGGTGAGGGCCGAAAAAAGCTTTCGCATGATTTCTCCTCTGATGGCTTCGGTTCGTTTAGAAGGGGGGCTGTAGCATGTTCAGCATCGCACAGCCCGCGCCGCTTCGTCCAGTTGGCCCAACGTCTCGTGCAGAGAAAAAATTTCGGTAGTAATCCTTCCTGGCAGATGCTTCGCTCGCGGGCTTCCGCGATGACGAAAGCAATCAATTGAGCATCGGTCTTGGTGCAGGAGAATTGCTCAAGCTGCTGCTTGATTAAACAAGAGGCTCTCAGGCGTGGGCCTTACGCGAGAGGGCGTAAGCTTCTACGTGCAGTTCGGATTGATGCAGGGCCTGGTCGTTTACCGTCCGAGTCCCATTCGGCGGAGCAGGTCTGCAAAGCGCGGGTCTGAACGAAGCGGGTCAAGCTGCGGCTCGACGCGCATCCATATTAACCATGCGTCGTGCTCTTTGTAAGTTTTTTCCAGCCACTCGAAGGCGCTTTCAATCTCGCCCAGTCCGCAGAAGATGAGCGCTATATGATACGACGAGACATAACGTTTCTGAGAGATGTCGCGTAGCTGGTCGAGCATGCGTCGGGCCTCTTGTTCGCGACCGGCGGCGGCGTAGGCGTGAGTGAGGCCCGCCATCATCAGAGGGTTGCCGCCGGACAATTGGACGGACTGCTTAATCTCCGCAATGGCTTCCTCATGCATTCCCTTCTGTGTCAACGGACGGCCAAAACTAAAACGCCCCAGCGCAAGCTCAGGATCGAGTTTTATCACTTTGCGGTGACGCTCGATGCTCAGGTCGTAGTCGCGCGCCATGTAGTAGGCCCAACCGAGCGCCTGATTGATGAAAGGTGAGAGCGGGTCAATTGCCAAAGCCTCGTGTGCCTCGTGTATGGCTTCCTCGAAGCGTCCTTCGGCTGCCAGTTGGAAGCAGTACCATTGATGGGCGGTCGCGTAGTGTGGATTGAGTTCGATGGCGCGTTTTTTCTCTCGTTCTGCACCGGCCCAGTCGTGGTCATAACAGAGACGCGCGAAGCCGAGCGCCGCATGAGCTTCGGCAAGACTGTCGTCGAGCGCGACGGCACGCGCGCCCATCTTCCGGCCGCGTCCCCAAGTATCATCGGGCGGCAGCACGCAGAACACGCCCAGCCAGTTATACAGATCAGCCAGCCCCGCATAGGCCAGAGCATACTCTGGGTCTATCCTAATCGCCTCCATGAAAGAAGCGATGGCGCGTTGGAAACTCTCTTCCGTAAACTTGTTCCAGTAGAAACGCCCGCGCAGGTATGCCTGATACGCGTCTGTGTTCGTTGTTTCGCGCTTCGTTAACTGCCGCCGCTCCGCGCCCGAAAGCCTGAGCATCAGCGCCCTCGCCACCTGCTCCGAGATGGAATCCTGCACGGTGAAAATATCAGTCCACTTCTCGTCAAACTTCGCGGCCCAGAGCGGCGCTCCGTCCTGAACGCTAACGAGCTGGACGGTCACGCGCACGCGGTCGTTCATGCGCTGCACGCGTCCGTCCAGCACAACGTCCACGCCCAATTCTTTTCCGGCGATCACTATGTCCTGCGCTAAATCGTTGAAGCGGACGACGGCGTTCGTCGGGCGCACGAGAAGCTGTCGCAGATTGCTGAGCGTGGTGATTAAAGCATCGGCTAAGCCGAGGCCCAGAAACTCTTCGTCGCCGCTCTCGATTGCGCCGAGAGTCTTGAAGGGCAGAACGGCGATTGATTTGCTCGTGTTGGTTGGCGCAGGAAACGCGCCGCTGCTGCTACTACTGCTGCTGATCCGGCTCGGTATGCTGGGCAGTGGGTCTGAAAGCGTCTCGTCGCCGCTGATGTCACGCGACGGCAGCGGCTCTGTGGCCGCGTCTAAATCTATACCGTATTTCTCTTCGTCCTGCTCGCTCATCAACAACACTAAAAGCCGTTCGGAAATGTATTACGTAATTCGAGAGCGCTTTTGCGATAGACAACAAACTGCGCAACGCACACGGACGGCTTCGCCGCCAAACTTCCACGCTCCCTGAAATTCAACCAGATAAGCTAGCGCATTGTAGCGGACGGAGGATGTCTTCAGGAAGTCGAAGCAAAGCGCGGGCGGGATTTTGAAACAGAGGGAGCGCTCGCCACAACGCGTTTGCGCTCCCTTAATCAATTGCAGGCGAGAATTTTGTTTCGGTGGTTCTTAATTACGGCCTGAGGCCGAGACGTTTGAGCAGCCCCTCGAATTGAGGATTGGAGCGCAGGTTTTCGAGGTCCGGGTCAACGGCGGCGAAGGCGACGCCGAAAGAGTGTTCCTCGCCGGCTGTGGCAATCCATTCGAGCGCCTTCTCCTGCTCGTTAAGCAAGGCGTAGATTTGCGCGATTTCGTAAGACTGGACAAACTGCCGCTTGCGCAGGGCCAGAAGCTCGTTGATGACTTTGAGCGCTTCCGCTCGCTTGCCCGTTGCGGCATAGACGTTGCCCAGCTTGGCTTTCATCCCGGCATTATTGCCCGCAAGTTCCTGCTCTTTCTGAAACTCTGCGAGCGCTTCATTGAACATCTGCTTTTTGCCGTAAGCCTGCCGCAGGATAGTATGCGCCGGGACAAACTTCTGGTTCATCTCGATGGTCTTACGGCATTGCTCTATGGCCTGATCATACTGTCGCGCGAAGAAATAGAGATTGCCGAGCGCAGTATTGATAATCAACGAAGAGGGGTCAATCTCCTGCGCACGTTTGATTTCGGCCAGCGCTTCGTCATGCTTGCCGCTTGCCGAGAGGGCGAGCGCACGCCAGTGGTGAGCGGTCGCGTAGTTTGGGTTAAGCTCTATGGCTTTCTTAAATTCTTCGTCAGCGCCGGAGAGGTCGCGGTCGTAGTAAAGCTTGACGTAGGCGAGCGAGGTGTGAGCCTCCGCCAGAGTGTTGTCCAGTTCCAAAGCTTTCAGCGCCGCTTCCTTCGACTTGAGGAAGGATTCCTGCGGCGGTTGTGCTTCATAGAGCGCCAGCAGCCCGTAGGCGTCGGCCAGTCCGGCATACGCGAGCGCGTAGTTGAGGTCTTTCTTGATGGCCTGCTCGAAATAGGAGATCGCCTGCCGCAAGCCTTCCGCTGTACGCCTGCCGGAATGATAGCGCCCGACCAGATAAAGCTGGTAGGCTTCGCCGCTATCCGTGTAACGCTTGGCGAGTTTGCTGCGCTCGTCGTTGGTTAAGTCAAGCACCATCGCACGCGCAACGCGGTCTGCGATTGTGTCCTGCACGCTCTGCATGTCCGTTATCTTCTGGTCAAACTTTTCAGACCATAGGAGACTGCCTTCCGTGACGCTGAAGAGGCGTGCGGAGACTTGTATGCGGTCGTTGGTCTGCGAGACTTCGCCGTCGAGCACACATTCGACGCCAAGCTCGCGCCCGATTGAGCGCGGCTCCATCGTCGAATTCTGGTAACGACGAACTTCGCTGCTGGGCCTCACGGTAATCTTTCCAATCTGCGTCAGCTTGGCCGTCAACAGATCCGCAAGACCCGGCCCTAGAAACTGCTTGTCGCCTTCTGCGCCTAAGGTGCGGAAGGGAAGCACCGCGATGGAGCGAGCGCCCGCTTTAGAGGCCGCGCCGGGCAGCGTTTCGCCCGTCTGCGCGTTCATCACGTAGATGTCCGTATTGCCCTCGCGCTCGCTTTGATAGACGATTTCCTTGCCGTCGCGCGACCAAGCGGGTTCGTCGTTCGTGACGGCCGTGCTGGTCAACTGCCGCTGGTCCGTACCGTCCGCGTTCATCAGGTAGATTTCAAACTTGCTGGTACGATTGCTGGTGAACACAAGCTGCTTGCCGTCAGGCGACCATGCGGGCTTTCCGTTGAACGACGAATTATGAGAGACGTTGTTCTGATTCTGCCCGTCTGCGTCCATCACGTAGACTTCGAAATTGCCGGAGCGGTTGCTGGCAAACGCTATCTGTCGTCCGTCGGGCGACCATGAAGGGTCGCTATCAAAGCCTGGGTCGTTAGTGAGCCTGACGGGATTGCCGCCGTCTGCGTCTATCGCGTAGAGGTCGAAATTGTTTGCATCCTCGCCGCGGTTGCTCGTGAAGACGAGCCTGCGTCCGTCGGGCGACCATGAAGGGCGGCTATCGGCTGCCGGATTATTTGTTAGATTCTGCTGGGCCGTGCCGTCTGCGTTCATCACGTAGATTTCATCGTTGCCGTCGCGCTTGCTCGTGAAGGCCAGGCGCTTCCCGTCGGGCGACCACGCGGGCACAAAATCGTCCACGGTGTTGTTCGTCAAACGCTGTAGGTTATTGCCTTCGCTGTCCATCGTGTAGATTTCCAGCTTGCCTTCGCGTGCGCTGGCAAACGCAATCCGGCTCATGTCTGGCGACCAGCGCGGCTGCACGTCGGCCAGAGGGTGCGCGGTCAGGCGCGCATTCGCTCGCACGCTCGATCTGGCGGAACGGATGAAGAAGAAGACTGTCAGACCGATGAGCACGACGAGCGCCGCGCTCGCTCCGACAAGAAGAGCGCGCGAGGGCCGCCAACTTGAAGCGCCGGTTCTAACCGTCTGTGTCTCTCTAGTGCCCGGAGACTGCTTATCGCTGCTCGTCTGGTGAACTGTAATCTTCGCCGTCTCAGCTTCGTCGTGCTCGACGCGCCTTAGTAGATTCTGAAAGCGCGGGTCTGAGCGCAACTCGTCAAGAAAGGGCTCAACCCTCAGCCAGAGCAACCACCAGTCGCGATCTTCATACGCCTTTTCGAGCCAGTTGAAGGCTTCGTCCTGTTGGCCCAAGCCAGCGTGAATCATCGCTATGTAGTAGGGCGAGACGTAGCGCTTGTGTTGCAGTTCTTCCATCTCTCGCAGGATTTCGCGCGCCTCACTTTCGCGTCCGGCGAGAGCCAGCACGTAGCCGAGCGTCCACAGGCCCATCGGATTTCCAGCCGACAGAGCAACCGTACGGCGTGCGGAGGCGATGGCTTCATCGTAGCGCCCCTTTTGCGCGTAGCCGAAAGCGAAGCCATGCTCTGTGGCGAAATAGCGCGAATCAATCTCGTGTGCCTTCTCTAACTCTTCGATACAGCGGTCATACTGTCGCGCGTTATAGAAGACCAGACTGGCCGAGGTCGCAATCACGGGCGAGAGCGGGTCAAGCTTTTGCGCACACTCGATTTCCGTAATCGCGTCGGCATGACGACCCTGCGCGCTCGTCAGATAGGCGTACCACTGATGCGCCGTCGCATAGCTCGGATTGAGTTCGATGGCGTGCTTAAACTCGCGCTCGGCGCTCTCCCAATCCCAATCGTAGGCAAGGAGCGCAAAGGCCAGCGACGTGTGCGCTTCAGCGAGCGACTCATCTATCTCAAGAGCCTTCGCCGCAGCATTCTTCGCGGCGGCAAACGACTCTTTCGGCGGCAGCACGCCCCAGACGCCGAGGAAGTTGTAGTAGTCTGCGACGCCCGCGTAGGCTTGTGCGTATTCGGGGTCTTCCTCGATGGCCTCCATGAAGTGAAAGATAGCCTGGGCCAATCCCTCTTCGGTGTAGGTGTTCCAGTAGTAGCGGCCCTTGAGATAAGCCTGATAGGCTTGCGCGTTTTCCGTCTCGCGACGGCTCAGTAGCTCCTGCTCTTCGCCGCTCAACTTCGGCATCAAAGCCTGCGCGACCTGTCCTGAAACGGAATCTTCGACGGTGAAGATGTCCGTAAACTTCTCGTCAAACTTCGCGGCCCAGAGCGGCGCTCCGTCGCGCACGCGAATCAACTGAACTGTCACGCGCACGCGGTCTCCGGCGCGCTGTATTCGTCCATCCAACACGAAGCCGACATCCAGTTCGTGTCCGGCGGCCAGCAAGTCGGAATCGCCGCCAGTGTATTTCAGCACTGAGCTTGTCGGGCGCACGATGATGCGACGGATGTTGCTGAGCTTCGTGATGATGGCGTCGGCCATTCCGATGCCGAGGTATTCATCCGACTTCTCTTCGAGGCGCAGCATCTTGAAGGGCAGCACGGCGATGGCGCGTGAGCCTGTCGGCGTCTCGCTAATCTCGAAGTCGGTTCTGGTCGGAATAAAGTAAGCGGGAGCGGAGACGGGCAGGCCGTCCAGATGACGGCGAATGTCTTCGGCAAACTCCCCGACCGTGTTATAGCGCCTTTGCGGTTCTTTGCGCAGCGCCTTGAGGATGATGTTGTCCAGATTGCCTGCGAGTTGGCGGCGCAGTTTGTCGGGCGCACCGTCGCGCGTCTTGCTGACACTTTCGGGCGTCACCTCCACCTTATACGAACCGTTGCCGAGCGGGATGTGCTCGATGCGGCTGATGACAACGCTCGGCCTCTCCGGCTCTTCTTCGCAGATGACGCGGGCTATCTCTTCCGGCAGGCGATTGTAAAGACGATAAGGACGATGGCCCGTGAGCAATTCGTAGAGCAGTACGCCCAGACTGTAAACGTCGCTGGCGGTCGTCGCCGTCAGCCCGCGCACCTGTTCGGGGCTGGCGTATTCCGGCGTCATCAACCTGAGCGCGGCCGTCGTCGGGTCCATCGTCTGCGAAGCGATTTCGGGATTGAGAATTTTGGCGATGCCGAAATCAAGCAGCTTCGGCGTGCCTTCGGCCGTGACAAGAATATTGCTCGGCTTCAAATCGCGATGGATAATCAGATTGTGATGAGCATACTCGACGGCCGCGCAGGCTTTAACAAAAAGCTTCAGCCGCTCCGTGGTCGAGAGCTTTTGCGTGTCGCAGTAGTGATGAATCGGCTGGCCTTCGACAAACTCCATGACGAAGTAGGGCAGGCCGTCTTCGGTCGTGCCGCCGTCTAGGAGGCGTGCGATGTTGGGATGGTCGAGCGAGGCGAGGATTTGACGTTCGTGACGAAAACGGCGGACGATAAAGTCCGTGTCCATCCCGCGCTTGATGAGCTTGATGGCGACGCGTTTTTGAAACTCGTCGTCGGCGCGCATCGCCAGATACACCGAACCCATTCCGCCGCGCCCTATCTCGCGGACGATTTTGTAAGAACCAAGCCGCAGCCCGATGAGCGTGTTGACCGTTTCGTCCACAACGGTTTCGGGCAGGACGGCCGTGCCGAGCACAGGCTCTTCGATAAAGCTCCCGGCCTTTTCGTAAGAGGCGATGAGTGTTTCGACCTGATTGCGCAAGGCGGCGTCGCCCGCGCAAGCCTGCGTCAAATAAGCAGACCGCTCCTCCGGCGCGCGCTCCAGCGCCGACTCGAAAACCTCTTCAACTTTTTTCCAACGCTCCGGCGTCATAACCATAAAACAGTGATGAGTGATGAGTAATGAGTGATGAGTTTGTAGCTCCGCCTTTCACTCATCACTCATCACTCATCACTTCTTTACTAACTTCGTGATAAAGCCATGCTTTAGCCATGCGCCACTGACGGATGACGGTGGCCGTGCCGATGCCGAGCACCTTGGCTGTCTCTTCGATGGAGAGTCCGGCGAAAAAACGCAATTCGACGATGCGGCTTTTTTGCGGGTCAAATTCGGCGAGCGCGTTTAAGGCTTCATCGAGCGAGATGAGGTCGGCGGCCCGTTCGTCCGACATGTTGATGGCTTCATCGAGCGAGAGCTTGATGCCGCCGGAGCCGCGCTTTTGCGCCTGATGCGAGCGCGCATGGTCAACGAGAATACGGCGCATCATCTCGGCTGCGACGCCGAAAAAGTGTGCACGGTTCTGCCACGGAACGTTCTGGTCAACGAGCCGCAGGTAGGCTTCGTTAACAAGGGCCGTGGCTTGCAGCGTATGGTCTGAGCGTTCGCGGCGGAGGTAGCGGTCGGCCAAACGGCGCAACTCGTCATAGACGAGCGGCAGCAGTTCATCGAGGGCCGTGCGGTCGCCGTTGCTCAGTTTGGCTAGTAGTTGTGTAACTTCCTGCGTATGAGGGGGTGTCATACAGCGTCTCGCGCTAGAGCCGAAGCTCTGACTCTCTGCCCAAAATTGTGAAGATTAGAACTGCCTGGGGTCAAATCCATCTCCAACGGAAATCACATTGTACCAGAAGTCACGCGCGAAACGCAGGGACGACGCGCAGAGATTACAACTGAAGCTGCAAGGCTCGAAAAATGGGCGACTCCGTCAGAAAGTCCGGCCGCTTTTAGTCTTCAGCCGGGGCGCTTGTTTTTCGTCCAACTGAAAAACGGGCGCGGGCCGTGATTGAAAACGCATGGAAATTCCGCGTTAGATAAATGAGGAGATGAGAAGAGCTCGGATTAATAACAGGACGAGGTAAGGCGGTAAGAAAAGATTATGCAGGCAGTGACAGCAACATTGAAGCAGACGGCGACGGGCGGTGAGCGCATCGTTTGGTCGCAAATCGGGACGCGCGCACTTTTCTGGCTGACGCGCATCTTCGGATGCTGGCATCAGGAGATGAGCCGTCCCTTTACGTTGCGCGCGAAGAGCTACAGGGTGTGTCTGGAATGTGGCGCGCATCGCCGGTTCAATCCGCAGACGTGGGAAATGACCGGGCCATACTATTACGAGGCTTCGGCCTCCGCTTCCGAGCTTTACGCGGGCGCAAAGACGGAAGCAACGAGCGTGACACGTGCGCGCCGCAGGGAGCACAGCGTGCTGCGCGCAGCGGCCTGAGAGTTTGGGTTGAGGAAAGGTAGAACTTAAAAGCGAACGAAGGGTGCTGGACAGGGACGAAAAGAAGGTTGAAGAGCAAGCTGGAAAGCAAGGCAGCGATGGATAAGATAGGCAGGATAAAAACCGATTTGAGCTAGCTCCATTCATATCTTTCATAAACGTTATCCTGTCTATCCTGTCCATCGCTGCGATCCGTTTTTGAAAGAGAATCACGGGCCAGCCACCTTCACAGTCTCGCTTAACAGGAGCTAGAGGTTTTAAAGAACATGCAAACGATGCAACAGGAAATTGAAACACCGCGGCAAACTGAAACACAGCCGCCGGGCGCTTTGATGACGCAGATGATTCTGAGCTTTATGAACTCGCAGGCGATTTACGTCGCCGCCAAGCTCGGCATCGCGGATTTAGTAAAAAACAGACCGAAGACCAGCGCGCAACTGGCGCGTGAGACGGGAGTTGACGCGCGCTCGCTTTATCGCGTTCTGCGTGCGCTCAGCAGCGTCGGCATTTTTAGCGAGACAGACCCGGACTGCTTTGGCTTGACGCCGCTCGCAGAGACTTTGCTGAGCGATGCCCACGGCTCTCTGCGCGACTCCGCAATCTTTATGGGCGAAGATTTCCACATGCGCGTCTGGGGCGACATTATGCACAGCGTCCGCACGGGCCAACCTGCCATCGAGCACGTCTTCGGCCAGCCCGTCTTCGCTTACTTCGGGCAGAACCCACGCGAAGCCGCCATCTTCAACAACGCCATGACGAGCATGAGCGCTTCGGTCGTTGACGCGATTATGGCTGCTTATGATTTTTCAGGGATTGAACGCATAGTGGATATTGCTGGCGGCCACGGCCTGCTTATCAGTTCGATTTTGAAAGCCTATCCACAGATGAAAGGCATTCTGTTTGACGTTCCATCGGTGATAGAGCAGGCAGGTGCGCGCCTTGAGGCCGAAGGTGTGGCAGCGCGTTGTGAAACGGCGACGGGCGATTTCTTCAAGGCCGTGCCCGGCGGCGGCGACGCCTACATAATGAAGCACATCATCCACGACTGGGACGACAAACGCGCACTAAAGATTCTAGGCAACTGTCAACGCGTGATGCGTGCGGACGACAAACTGCTCTTGGTTGAGATGGTCGTTGCTGCACGCAACGAACCCTCGCCCGCGAAGTTTATAGATCTCGAAATGCTGCTCTTCACGGGCGGCTGCGAGCGCACCGAAGAGGAATACCGCGAACTGCTCGACCGCGTCGGCTTCAGGCTGACGCGCATTACGCCTACGCAATCGCCCTACAGCATTATCGAATCGGTGCGCAGGTAAGAAATTATTGCTGCGAGTGCGTCCGCGGTGTGAACTTGAAGGCTTGATTTGACGTACAGAGTTTTAGAGGTGAGAGAGACGGTGATGAAAGAACGTGACAAGAAATCGGCGCGATGCGAAAGGCGAATTGCTCGGTGTAAGCGACGACTCGCGGCGCATAAGCGAAATGCGGCACGGCGCTAGAATCAGGCTGGCGTTAGTACCGAAAGGTTGCATGGAGAGAGCAAGGCGGGCGGCTGAGACCAAAGGGTGAGAGAGAACCTTCCGTGAAGAGGCGGGCAGTTCTTGCGGGCTGCCCGTTTCCTTTTATTAAAAGCGACTGGGCAGTCTAACGTCCAACGGGCGTTGATGAACAAAATCGGTTAAGCTTCCGCGCGGCCGTGATATATTTACGTAGTTCGCCTTAGTTCCATAGACATTTTTTCCGGGAGACGAAGCGAAGAGACGTTGAAAGCGCTGGTCGTAGATGATGAAGCTCCGATACGCGACACCGTCGCAGAGGTGTTGCGCGCAGACGGCTGGACGGTCAGCGAAGCCGAATCAGCCGAGCACGCCTTTGAAATGCTCCGCGATGAAAACTGGGCGCTCGTCTTCTGCGACGTGAAACTCGGCGGCGATGGCAGCCACGACGGCTTCAGCGTGCTGCGTCGCTTCACTAAAGAACAACCCGACGCGCAGATTGTGTTGATGACCGGCCACGGCTCTGCCGTCGGCGCGCTCGATGCCACGGCGCTCGGCGCGTACGACTACCTGATGAAGCCCTTCGGCGTCGAAGAGGTGCTGGAAGTCTCGCGTTCTGTCCGTCGCGGCATCGAAAAGCGCCTACACCCCGGCACGACTGGCGAGCTTCCGCCTCTCTCCGTCTATACTTCCGCCGACATAGACCTCGTTGGCCGTAGCTCCGCTTTCGTCGAAGTGATGAAACTGGTCGGGCGCGTCGCCGCGACCAACCTGCCCGTCCTGATAACGGGTGAGAGCGGCACAGGCAAGGAGATTGTCGCGCGTGCGATTCATCGTCGCAGCCAGCGCGCAGGCGGCCCGTTCGTCGCCGTCAACTGCGGCGCTATCCCCGCCGAGTTAATCGAATCCGAACTCTTCGGCCACGTCCGCGGCTCGTTTACAGGCGCGACCGGCGACCGTCGCGGCCTCTGGCAGGAAGCGGACAACGGCACAGTCTTTCTAGACGAGATAACGGAAACAGCCCTCGCCTTTCAGGTTAAGCTCCTGCGCGCACTTCAGGAAGGCGAGATACGCCGCGTCGGTTCAAACCACACGCTGCACGTCAACGTCCGCGTCATCGCCGCCACCAACCGCGACGCCGAACGCGAACTGCGCGAAGGCCGCTTTCGTCAGGACTTGCTCTACCGTCTCAACGCCGTCACACTGCATCTTCCTCCTTTGCGTGAGAGACGCGAAGACATACTGCCCCTCTCGCGCCACTTCGCCAAACGTCTGACCAAGGCAGACGAACACTGCGTCAGCTTCTCGCGCGACGCCATCAACCTGCTCGAATCCTATTACTGGCCCGGCAACATACGCGAGCTTGAAAACGCAATCATTCGCGCCGCAGCCCTCTGCGATCAGGTCATACGCCCCGAAGATTTGCCCGAACGCATCCGCAACTACTCTCCGACAGCAGCAACGCCCGACGCACAGAACGACACTCAAAACAGCGCGCCCGCTCATCCAAACACGAACCAGCACGAAGAATTCCTGCTCCCGCTCGCTACCATCGAAGAGCGCCACGTCGCGCGCGTGCTCGCCTACACAAACGGCAACAAGCAGGCCGCCGCACGCATCCTCGGTATTGACCGCACAACCCTTCAACGCATGCTCAAGCGCCAACACCTGGACGGCGACGGTAAAGATTGATTTCAACGACAAAGATGCACGAAAAAGATGTGCCTGAGAGGGCCGTTGTGTCTCGTCAACTCGTTAAAAAAGGTGGTGACAGGTGAAAGCCTTAGTGATATAGTTCCCGGCCTCCGGGGTACGCCATTGCCCCGGAGTTCCTTCGGAGTGAGGTGAGAAGGGCGGCGGGTTTGTAGAAAACCTGCCGCCCTTAATTTTTACAGAAGACCAGTTTCGCCTTCGCATCCGTTCCGGCATCATCCACGGCCGCGCCGTCGCCGCTAGGCTGAAGCCCGCGCTTGATTCTCGCGCCGTCTTAATAACTGTACAACTCCGTGATGGCCTGTGCTACGTCGCTCACCTGCGGCAGGATTGCATCTTCAAGCTGCGGCGCGTAGGCGACGAAGGTATCGAGCGCGGCAACGCGGCGCACGGGCGCGTCTAAGTATTCAAACAACTCATCCGAGATGCGTGCGGCAATCTCCGCGCCGTAGCCGAAGGAGAGCGAATCTTCGTGTGCGACGATTGCCCTGCTCGTCTTCTTCACGCTCGCGGCAATCGCTTCCCAATCGTAGGGCGCGAGTGTGCGCAGGTCTATCACCTCGACGTTGATGCCCTGCTGTTCCGCCTGCTTGGCGGCGACGAGCGAGCGGTTGACGAGCGCGCCATAGGTGATGATGGAAAGGTCTGTGCCCTCGCGGACGGTCTTCGCCTTGCCGAACGGAATCATAAAACCGTCAGGCGGATACTGCGACTTGTTGTAAGCCTGACGATAAAGATGCTTGTGTTCGAGAAAGAGCACTGGGTCATCCGAGCGGATGGCTGTGCGCAGTAGTCCGTTGGCGTCGAGCGCTGTCGCGGGATAGACGACGCGCAGGCCCGGAATGTGTGTGAAGATAGACGTGCCGCTTTGCGAGTGATAGACAGCGCCGCCTTTCAGGTAGCCGCCGACGGGCACGCGCAGCACGACCGGCGCTTTGAAATCATTGCCCGAACGCCAGCGAATCAACGCCAGTTCGTTGCGAATCTGATGATACGCGGGCCAGATGTAGTCGAAGAATTGAATCTCGACGACGGGCTTCATCCCGCGCGTCGCCATCCCGATAGCGCGGCCCGCTATGTTGGCCTCCGCGAGCGGCGAATTGAAGACGCGCACCGCGCCGAATTTGCGTTGCAAGTTGGCCGTCACCTTAAAGACGCCGCCCTTGCCTTTCACCTTGTCCAGATTCTCCTCGCGCGAGCAATCCGCAACGTCTTCACCGAAGACGACGATGCGCGCATCACGCGCCATCTCTTCGTGCAGGCAGCGGTTGATGAGGTCAACCATCGTGCCCGCGTTGCCGCCGAGTTGCCGCTCGCCTTCCTCTTCCGTGTCAAACTCTGCGGAGGTCGGGTCAACGTCCGGCGAGTAGACAAACTGCGCGGCCGTCTCAGGCGCTGGCTGCGGACTACTGAGCGCGCGGTCTGCATCCTCCGTTATCTGCGCGTCAATCTCATCCTTGATGTGCTGCAACTCTTCCTGTGTGACGAAGCCCTCTTCGATGAGCAACGCGCCGAAGCGCTTGATGGGGTCGCGCTCGGCATCCGTCGTCCGTTCCTCGTCTGGACGGTAGAGCTTTTCATCGTCGGAGAGCGAATGTGAGTAGGGGCGAATAACTTTGGCATGGACGAACGAAACGCCCTTGCGCTGGCGACAATGCTCGACGGCTCGCTGCATCGTTTCCAGAGACTCTACCGGGTCTGTCCCGTCGCAACGCTGTATGTACAGATTCGGAAAGCCCTCGACCAGCTTTGAAACATCGCCGCCCGCCGTCTGCACTTCTACGGGAACACTGATAGCATAGCCGTTATCTTCAATCAGGAAGACAACCGGCAGCTTCAGGTTGCACGCCGTGTTCAGCGCTTCCCAGAACTCGCCCTCGCTCGTCGTCCCGTCGCCCGACGAACAGTAGACGACCTCATCGCCTTTGAAGCCTTCAACCTTATCTTTGATCTCATCAAGGAGCGCCGCGCGATAGCTCGCTTCGGCGCAACCGACGGCCTGTAGAAACTGCGTGCCCGTCGGCGATGACTGCGTGACGATGTTGAGCTTTTTGTGTCCCCAGTGTGAAGGCATCTGGCGGCCATGCGAGTTTGGGTCTGCGGCTGCGCCGACAGCCGACAGGAGTTGTTCGAGCGGCGTCATGCCGAGTTGGAGGCAGAGCGCGCGGTCGCGGTAGTAAGGATAAAACCAATCGTAGCCGGGCTTCATCGCCATTCCAGCCGCGACCAGCACGGCCTCATGGCCCGCGCCCGAAATCTGGAAAAAGATTTTATTCTGATTCTTGAGTTGTATCTCTTTATCGTCAATGCGCCGCGAGGTGTACATCGTGCGATAAATGCCGAGCATCTGCTCGCGGTCGAGTCCCCTGTATTCACGCGCCTTCAATTCGGTCGCCATCGTCTTTAATCTCCTGCTCGAATAATTACTCTTTTATCTTATCAACAACTCGTCGCAACCTCATGCTGCAATCACTTCTTCACGAACGAAATGAAGACGAATGTCCTTTGGGCCTTGACCTTCATCGAAGTGGCAGCGCACAGCATCGCGTACCTGTTCGCGCAAGCTCTCAAGGTCGTCGGCTTCGGTAAAGATGGAAACACCTAACGCACGCGCTGTATAGCCACCTTCCGGCGCATCCTCAACAAGAAAGATTAGCTCATCCATAACTATTCCACGCCCTTTGCCTTAATCTTTTGAATTGCGGCTAATCAGCATAATCTGTTTCCAGAGTCATCCGATAATCTCCGGCCATAGAGGGATGATGATGAAGCTCTGCGGCCTCTATGCCGCGTTGGTATGCTTCGCGTGCGGCGTCGCGCATCCCGACGCGCTCATAGGCGCGTGCGAGCATGCCGAAGGCTGCGCCCTCGTCGTCGGCGCGCTGCAAGTAGTCGTTGAGCGCGTTGATGGCGTCTTCCCAGCGTTCGGCCTTCAGATATTCGTTGGCGAGTCCGAAGCGCACAAGGGCGTTGTCGGGGTCGCTTTCCAGCATTTTCGCAAACGTTTCGATGCGCGATTCGTCCATGGCTTCCCTCAAAAGTTTACTGCGCGTCCGGCTATTTGCCTCCGATGATGATTTTGGCAATCGTCTGCAACTGCATGTTGGAAGTGCCCTCGTAGATAGCACCGATTTTGGAATCGCGCCAGAATTTTTCGACGGGGTAATCTTTGACGAAGCCGTAGCCGCCGTAGAGTTCGATGGCGCGGGAGCTAATGCGCTCGGCTGCACGCGAAGAGTAGAGCTTAGCCATCGCCGCTTCTTTGACGAAGGGGCGGCCCGCGTCTTTGAGTCGCGCGGCGTTGTAGACCATCAGGCGTGCGGCTTCGAGTTCGGTCGCCATCTCCGCGAGTTGAAATTGCACGCCCTGAAATTCGTTGACGCTGCGGCCGAATTGCTCACGCTCGTCTGTGTAGGCGAGCGCCGCTTCGAGCGCGCCGCGTGCGATGCCAATCATCTGCGCGCCGATGCCGATGCGCCCTTCGTTCAAAGTCTCGATTGAAGTCTTATAACCCTTGCCGATTTCTCCGAGCACGTTCTCCTTCGGCACGCGGCAATCTTCCAGAATAATCTCGGTCGTCGAAGAAGCACGGATGCCTAGTTTGTTCTCCTTCTTGCCGACGGAGAAACCCTCGAAGCTTTTCTCGACGATGAAGGCCGTGATGCCGCGATAGCCCGCTTCGGGATTGGCGTTGGCGAAGACGATGAAGATGTCCGCCTCGTTGCCGTTTGTAATCCAGAGCTTGCGACCGTTGAGAAGGTAGTGGTCTGTTTGCTCGACGGCGCGCGTTGAGAGAGCGAAAGCGTCGGAGCCTGAGCCCGCTTCGCTGAGCGCGTAAGCGCCAACCTTCGAGGTCGCGAGTTGCGGCAAATATTTTCTCTTCTGCTCAGCGTTGGCCCAACGCAGGAGCGCGTTGTTGACGAGCGTGTTCTGCACGTCAACGAAGACGCCGACCGATGCGTCAACGCGCGAGAGTTCTTCGACGCCGATGATGGCCGTGAAAAAACCAGCGCCCGCGCCGTCGTATTCTTCGGGCGTCTCGATGCCCATCAGGCCCAGATCGAAACACTGCTTGATGAGCGCGGGGTCAAGCTTGCCCGCCTCATCCATCGCTTCGACGCGCGGCCGCAGTTCGCCTTCGGCAAACTCGCGCACGCTCGCACGAAACATTTCTTCATCTTCGGAGAGAATTGTCAGGGCACTATCCGCCTGTTCTGCTAATGCTGTCTTGCTCATATTGCTCCGGCTTACAGACTATTGTTTGATTGTCGCTCTGTTTGACTAAGGAGCATCATAATCAAGGCAAAAGGTAAAAGGCAAAAGCGCGAGCACCCGCGGGCCGTTAAGTTTTGCCTTAAACTTTTGCCTTGCGTTGATGATTACTCGTAGAATGCGAAGCCGGACAGCGGGAGCGAACTGGACTAATGAAGCCGCCCGGCTAACAGTTTGGGCCAACCAGACGCGGCAGGCGAAAGCTGACAGTTGTCGGATAAATCTCGTCCGCAGTTTTAATTGATTACTTATCGCCGGGCGTGCGCGCGAAAAATTGGCCCGGCATGATTGTTGCCGCGCTTGAGATTGATGGCCTGATAACTTATCTTGCTCTCTTCCTTCTCCGAACCGAAGACGAGAAAGAACGTATAACTGCGAGCGAATCTCGGAAGCTTTTGCATGAACCAGAGCACGGAAAATAAGGGCGCGGCCAGAAAATTAAAGCCTGCCGGAATTGTCTTCGCGCTGCTCGGGCTGCTGCTCTTCGCGTATGTCGTCAGGCGTGTCGGAATGTCCGTCATCGTTGACAACATCAAGGCGCTCGGCGCAGGCTTTCTGCTGGTGCTGGCTTTTTCGGGAATGAGGCTAGTAGTGCGCGCGCTCGCTTGGACGCGCTGCTTTGAAGCGCCGTACCAACTCAGGTTCCGCGATGCTTTTCAGGCACGCATCATGGGCGACGCGCTCGGCAATCTTGTTCCCTTCGGGACGATGATTATCGGCGAAC
Source organism: Pyrinomonadaceae bacterium (assembly GCA_036382855.1). Lineage (GTDB taxonomy): Bacteria > Acidobacteriota > Blastocatellia > Pyrinomonadales > Pyrinomonadaceae > DASVTR01. The sequence goes on from DASVPO010000024.1 coordinate 57,864, forward strand.
CGGCGAAGGCCGTGCTGGTCAGAAGGCGCGTTCCGCTCCTGGCATCGCTTTCATCGCTCGCCATCGAAAATATCTTTTATAGTCTGTCGGTCGCCCTCTTCATCTTCTTCGGAACAATCGCGCTCTTGCTCAGTTTTCCGCTGCCGAAGGCTTTGCGCTACGTTTGCGCGGGCGCGCTCGTGGGCGTCGCCATCATTATTCCGCTCGTCCTTTTAGTGATTCACAGGCAGTGGAAATTCCTGAGCGGCGCGGTCGAATTTCTCTACGGGCGAGGGATAGGGCGCAAGCTTCTGGAGACGAGGCGCGAGAGCATCGCATCAGTCGAGAGCCGCATCTACGGCTTTTACAAACGCAACCGCTCGCGCTTCCTTCCCATCATGCTGCTGGAGTTCTGCTTTCATCTGGCGGGCGTCATGGAAGCCTACGTCGTGCTCTGGTTCATCAGCGCCAGTTATAAGCCGACGCTGCTGACGGCCTTCATTCTTGAATCCGTCAATCGGATGATAACCGTAATTTTCAAGTTCATGCCGATGCGCGTCGGTATTGGCGAGAGCGCGTCCGAGCAGTTTGCTAAAATCCTCGGCTTCACGCTCGGCAAAGGCGCGACCCTGGAAATCATACGCAAGATACGCGACCTCTGTTGGACTGCCATCGGCTTTACACTCCTGCTCCGTCGTGGCCTCTCTCTGCGCTCTGTCGCGGAGGAGACGCAAACGGCGGTCGCCAGAGAAGTCGCTGCAACGGGCGGTGCGGTCGCCGCCGGCGAGTAGCAGAGCTTTCATCAATCGTCAGTCGTTATCTAACCTGAAACCGTCCGAACTCATACCATAAGGAATAGCTTGGCAGGCAGCGTCCAGATAGATTCGGTGGAGAAAGAACGGGTCGCTTCATCTGTAGCCGCGCGGGGCGAGCGGGCACAAGCGCGCGAGATGAGCCTCGTCGTGGTGTTGCTCGCCGTGCTCTTCGTCCTCGGCTTCGGTCTACGCCTGAGCAACATCAAGGCCATAGGGTTTGCGGAGGACGAGATTAACAAACTCGAAGCCGTGCGTGCTTACGAGCAAGGAGATATTCGTCCGAACGCAGAGCACCCGATGCTGATGAAGGCGTTGATCTACGTCTCTATGCGTGCGCAACGCGCTTTGAATCAAACGACGGGCAGCCAGATCAGCGACGAAGCGGCACTACGCTTTCCCAACATCCTCTTCGGCGCGCTGACCATCATTCCGCTTTTCCTGCTGACCGCAGCCTTCTTCGACCGCCGCACAGCGATGGCCGCCGCCGCGCTCTGGGCCTTCGGCATCAACGCCATCACCTACAACCGCATCGCCAAGGAAGACACACTGCTCGTCTTCTTCATGCTCTTCGCCTTCTACTTTTACCTGCGCGCCAAGCAAACGAGCGGGCACGAACAGCCGCGCAAGCGCAAGTTCTACTCCCTGAGCGGCAGCTCCTTCGGACTAATGATGGCCTCGAAATATTTTCCACACTATTTCGGCCTCAACATGCTCTATCACTACCTGTTCCACGTCCGTAAATCGCAGCCCGGAGAGCCTAAAGGACACACGCCGCTGCTCTTCTACATTCTCGTCGGCGTCGCGTTTCTCATCGCTAATCCGGCCGTCCTGCTGCCGCAGACGTGGGACTACCTCAACGCTTTCACGAGCGGCCAGCTCATCACTCATTCAGGCTATCTGATGGGCGAGACGCTCTATAAGAACAACATGCCGAGCACGCCCTTCTGGGGCACGCCCATCTATTTCTACGCGCTCTTTCTGCTCATCAAGATGCCGCTGCCCGTTCTCATCGCGTTCATCGTCGGGCTTATCGAATGTGTGCGGCGATGGCGAGAGCCTGGGCACGGATTTCTGCTGCTGATGTTTGTGCTCTGGATTGTGCCCTACTCTTTGATGGGCGGAAAGTGGCTGCGTTACACGGTCTCGCTGATGCCTTTCGTCTACATGATGGCGGCCGTCGGCATCCTCGCTCTCGTCCGTCGTTGCGTCTCTTTTTTCAAGGTGGGCGCAGCCGGACGCGGCGCTCAACTCGCGGGCGCGCTGGCTCTCTTAGTCTTCATTCTCCTGCCCGCATGGACTGCTTACGCAAACGGCCCGCACTACGCCGCTTATACGAACGCCCTTGGCGGCGGGCGCGTCGGCTACTATTTTCCGCACGACGAGTTTTACGACGACGGGCTGCGCGAAGCCCTCCGCTTCGTCTGCGAAAGCGCGCCGCAGGGGGCAATCGTTGTTAACGAGACGCCCGGCGTCGCGCGTTATTATCTGGAAAAGTTTAACCGCAAGGACCTGCAACCGCGCGTGCTTTCGGAGCGCAGCCTCTCGCTCGAAGAGTTGTCCGGCCCCGTCTATGTCATAGTGCAGCGCGGGCGAACCTATTTCGAGAACAGGGAAAAGCTGGCGGAAGTGCGCGCGAGATTTCGAAAGGTGCACGAAGTAGTGGTAGCAGGCGCGAGCGCTGCCGAAGTTTATGCTCGTTAGTTTATGTTCGTTAAGACGAGGAAGCGTTTTTGTCCGGGGAGAAGAATCGCAATGAATAAAATAATGAGAGCCTGTGTTGTCATCCTCATCCTATTGACGGTGATGTTTGCACTACTGTTTGAGCCGCGCGCGACGCGCGCCTGGGGCGAGGCGGGCCATAAGCTTTCGGGCAGGGCTGCGGCGACGGATTTGCCGAAAGAGATGCCGAAGTTTTTCCGTAAGGAAACGGCGCGGCTCGAATATCTCAATCCTGAGCCTGACCGCTGGCGCTCTCGCGCTCTCGTCGAGATGAACGAAGCCTTCTCTTACGACCACTTCGTTGACATGGAGATGGTTCCCGCGGCGGCCTTCGATGCCGAAGACCGTTACGCGTATCTCGTCGCCGTCTATCAGGGCGGCGTGCAGAAGCCTGAAACCGCGGGCCTCCTGCACTTCCACATCGTAGAGCTCTACCAGCGCCTCCGCACGGAGTTCAATCTCTGGCGCAAGGCGAAGGACAAGAAAACGCGCGAATGGATAGAGGAACGCATCATCAACGACGCCGGCACGCTCGGCCACTACGTCTCCGACGGCGCAAACCCGCATCACACCACCATTCACTACAACGGTTGGGACAAGAACACACCGAACCCGAACAACTACACGACAGACAACACCTTTCACCGTCGCTTCGAGAGCGATTTTGTGCAGGCGCGCGTCAACATCAACGACGTGCTGCCGCGCATCAACAAGACGCCGCGCACGCTCGATAACCCGCGCGTCGAAGTGTTGAAATTCCTGCGCGACTCAAACTCGCAGGTCACGCGTCTCTACGAGATTGAAAAAAGAAACACCTACAACGACAAGACGACCGCTCCCGAAAATAAAGAGTTTGCCGTTGAACGACTTGTTGCGGGCGTCCAGATGTTGCGCGATTTGTGGTGGACGGCGTGGATTAAAAGCAGCGAGGAATTGAAGTGAACGGTTAAAGAGAGCTTGGATGAAAAACTGACCGGCCGCCCGGGGGATGTGCGGGCGGCCGGTCAGTTTTGGGGGCAACGGGGAACTGTTTTTAAGTTAAGTCTCTAGCTCTTAATCGAGAGAGGCGACGATGGTCACGATCTCTCTTTTGACGTTTGAGGCCAATTCTTCCGAGGCCGATAGTTCGCGTTCGAGCGCGCGCTCGCTCTTCGATTTCAGGAGTTCGCGGCCTTCCTGATTGCCTGTGGTCCAGATCTGCGCCAGGTAATACTTATCGCCGTAGCGACGGAAGACGAGCGTTGATTGTTTCGCTGCTTGTTCAAGCTGTACGGCGTTCGTTAGGCGAATGGCGTTGGTGCTGCGGTCTGCGCTGCGAACGACGATGCCTGTGTCGGATTCCTGCGTGATACTTCCGATTCTGTACTGGCCCGCCGTCATTGCCTTGTCGCCGACGATGAAATCAAAGGGAACGTGAGCCGAAAGCTGCCGGCCTCTGGTCTGTGCATCTGCGGCCATCGCTGTGACGAACGCTAAGGTCGTAATCACAATCAACATCATAAGCGCTCTGAGAAATTGCTTTTTCATCTTAACTCCTTCTGCCCGGGGCGCGGGCGGCGGTCGAAGCGGAGACGAACGACCGCGAGTAAATTCGTGGTGCAGCAAGGGCGACGGGGCGCGTCCTCCTCATCTTGCTCCAACCTCTCTTTGTCAAAAGCTCTTGTTTTCCGCTGCTTGCCGGTTTTCATCTTTGAGCCGCCCTGAAGGATTGCGAGCGGCGTGCCAAGGGTTTTCAAGGCAGCGCGGGCTGTCCTCAGTGTTGGCACGAAATAGTTGATAATCAAGAGGATGGCTTTCGTTGATAGCGGTCAGCCGGTGCTTGAAGCGGGAGGGGCGGGGAAGGCAAAGACTATCTTTTCGGATAGACACGCCTATCCTTGAGGATAGATTTTAGCGAGTGGAATGTGTTAAAGAGACGGCTTCAGTAGAGACGACGGCTGCAACTACAGAACATGAACCCCAGACTTGTCTCCATCGCAGGGCCTTTGAAGGGCGCGACCTTTGCGCTCGCTGACAGCGAGACTTCGATTGGGCGCGAGTCTGCCAACCGCCTCTGCATCAGCGACCCGTCTGTATCGCGCCGTCATTCGATTATCCGCCGCGAAGGCGAGCAGTTTAAGATTAACGACCTCGAAAGCCTCAACGGCACGTTCGTCAACGACGTGCCCGTCAAGGAACGCGCGCTCGCGCACGGCGACCGCGTTCGCATCGGCGACTACCTGTTCGTCTTCCTGCTCGAAGAGGGAGAATCCGTGCCGCTCACGGGGCGCGTGCTGTTGGATGAGGGCGTGCTTGTCAGCGGAGCGACCATACAGGTGCGCGTGGCCGACGCCTTTCACCTGATGGCGCGCGACCTCAGCGTGTTGATGAAAATCAGCACGACCATTAACTCCATTCGCGGCCTTGAAGAATTGCAGCGGCAACTGTTGGAGTTGATTTTTGAGGTTGTGCCCGCGCAGCGCGGCGCAATCCTGCTCGTCGAAGAGGGCGAGAAAGAGTTTAGCTCCGTCTTCGGCCTTGACCGTCGTTCGGGGCCGAACCCTGCGATTCGCGTCAGCCGCACCATCGCGCAGCAGGTCTTCAACGAAGGCGTCGCCATCCTCAGCAACGACGTGCAGGACAACGAATCTTTCGATGTCGCGGAGAGCCTCATCTCTTCACAGATTCGCTCGCTCGTCTGCGTCCCGCTGGTCTTGCTCGATAGAATCTCTGGGGCGATTTATCTTGACACAAGCTCTCCGGGCGACCACTTCGACAACGACCACCTGCAACTCCTGACGGCCATCGCGGGCATCGCCGCCGTCGCGCTTGAGAACGCGCAGCACGTCGAATGGCTTGAGAACGAGAACCGCCGCTTGCAGGCCGATAATCAACTTGAGCACAACATGGTCGGGGAAAGCCAGAAGATGCGCGAGGTCTACCAGTTTATCTCGCGCGTCGCTCCGACTGATTCTACCGTGCTGATAACGGGCGAGAGCGGCACGGGTAAAGAATTGGCGGCGCGTGCCATTCATCTCAACAGCCCGCGCAAGGGCAAGCCCTTCATCGCCGTCAACTGCGCCGCGCTCACAGAGACGCTGCTCGAAAGCGAACTCTTCGGCCACGAGAAGGGAGCTTTCACAGGAGCAATCGCGCAGAAGAAAGGGAAGATTGAAATCGCAGAGGGCGGCACGCTCTTTCTGGACGAGATTGGAGAGATGGCTCCCATCCTTCAGGCGAAGCTGCTGCGCGTTCTGCAAGAGCGCGAGTTTGAGCGCGTCGGCGGCACGCGCACCATCAAAGTCAACATACGTCTCATCGCCGCCACCAACAAGAATCTCGAAGAGGCCATCAAGGACGGAAGTTTCCGTCAGGACTTATACTACCGCCTCAACGTCGTCTCCATCACGATGCCCGCGCTCTCGCAGCGCGGCGAGGACGTTATCCTGCTAGCCCGTTATTTCGCGGAAAAGTATGGCGAGAAGTGCAACCGCCGTGTGAAGGGCATCAGCGCCGACGCACGCGCGCGCCTCGTCAACTACGATTGGCCCGGCAACGTCCGCGAACTGGAAAACGCCATCGAGCGAGCCGTCGTGCTCGGAACTACAGAACGCATCCTGCCCGAAGATTTACCAGAAGCCGTGCTCGAAACTGAAACGCCCGACGCGGTCGCCAGCACGAAGTATCACGAGGCCGTGATGGAAGCCAAAAAGCAACTCATCATCAACGCCATAGAGCAATCAGGCGGCAACTACACGGAAGCCGCCAAACTCCTCGGCGTTCATCCAAACTACCTGCACCGCCTCATACGCAACATGAATTTGAAAAGCACGCTGAAAAAGTAACGATGAACGCGGCAGCGATGAACGATGAAGTGGAAGCAGCTTGCCTGTCATTCATCGCTGCCGCGTTCATCGTTCCTGTTTCATACTTTTTCTTCCGGGTGGAAGGTGGCTTTCTGTTTCCAGCGGCGGTAGAGATGTAGAGAGAGGGCCAGCCAGAGGCCGCTCAGGAGATATGCGCCGAGGGTGTCCGAGGGCCAATGTGCGCCGAGGTAGATGCGCGAGAGGCCGACGAGCGCGACGGGCAGCGCCGTTAGCACGAGAGCGACGCGGCGCACAAACGAGCCGCGCGGCAAAAGCGCGAAGGCTACGAAGAAGAGGAAGCCGAAGAAGCAGACGTAGAAACTGACGTGGCCGGAAGGAAAACTCTCCGTGCGCAGCGAACGGTAGACTGAGACGAGTTCTGCTGTCGGGCGCGGGCGTCCGATGAGCATCTTGACGAGCGTGTTGACGAGCGCCCCGACTCCGGCGCTGAGAGTCAGTCCGGCGGCCTCGCTGCGTTTGCCAAAGACGAAAAAGAGTATCACCGCCGTAATCGTCAGCGCCCACGGAATCCAGCGATTGCCGAAGAAGGAGACGAAGCGCATGAAGCCGAAGAGGCCGGGAACGTTTAAGGATTGCAGGCCGCGCGAGATGCTTAAATCCCAGTCGAAGTAAGTATCGAAGTGAGCGAAGAGGGCCAGGACGCCGAAGCCCGCGAGCACGACCGCGTAGGCCGTCTCCGCGCGCCACAGACGCCGCACGGCGCTGCGCCGCTCAGGGTCGCGCATCGGCGCGTCGTTGTTTGGTGGAGCGTCCTGAATTTCCGCGTCGTTAACTTTCGCGTCGTCTGGTGTCATCGTTTTGCTGCTCCGCGTAGCGCGCTCGCCTGAGATGGCTTATAATAACTCCATAAACGACTCCCGAACATAGTTGAAGTTGAAGATTGACCGCAAGCGAGCGAGCGCGTCGTGCATAAGCGCGTTAGCGTTCTCTCCCTAGAGCGGTCACGCGGAGGTGTAAAGGTTGTTAAGAGTCGAGTATCGAGAAGGGCTGTACTTGCCCGATCTGGATCTGTGGATGGATGCGGACGGCCCGCGCGAGCGCTGCGTGATCTCACACGGACATTCCGACCACATCGCGGAGCATCGCTCCATCATCGCTACGCCGGAGACGGCGCGCATCTTTCGCCATCGTCGCGGCGAGGCCGAGATGGAGACTCTGAATTACGGCGAGCGCAAGGACTACGGGCAGTTTGCATTGACCTTTTTTCCGGCGGGCCACTGCCTGGGCTCAGCGCAAATTCTCGTCGAAGCAAACGGCGAGCGGCTGGTCTATACGGGCGACATCAAGCTGCGCCCGAACGTGGCAGCGGAAACAGCCGTCATCGTCCCTTGCGATACGCTGGTGATGGAATCAACCTTCGGCGACCCGCTCTACCGTTTCCCGCCCGACGTTGTGACCTTTGAGCGGCTGTACGCGGCAGTAGACCGCGCGCTTTCGGATGAGAGAGTGCCTGTTGTGCTGGCCTACGCGCTCGGCAAAGGGCAGGAAGCACTAGAACTCCTGCTCCGTCGCAATTATCGCGTCACGCTGCACGGCTCTGTCTGGAACGTCTCGGAGATTTATCGCGAAATGGGCGTGGAGTTTTCCGGGCCGTATGAAAAATATGACCGCGAACATTTGCGCGGCCGCGTGCTGATAGCGCCGCCCGGTTGTCGCAAGCAGCCGATGATTACCAACATCGAACGGCGCTACGTGATCATGCTTACGGGCTGGGCGCTCCATCGGAGCGCGCCTTACATGTACAAAAACGTAGACCTCATACTGCCGCTCTCAGATCATGCTGACTACGACGAGCTACTGAGACTCGCAAGGGAATCAGGCGCAGAACGCATCATCACGATGCACGGCGAGCCGAAGTTTGCCGCACACCTGCGCGAACTCGGCTTCAACGCCGAACATCTGGCACATCATCCCGGCGCGGAATCCTCAAAGACCACTAAAAAGCGTGCGCCTAAAAAAGCGGCCACGGCCGTTGAGCGAACTCTGTTTTGAACCTACCAATAGCGAACAGGATTCGTCAGAAAGCTATCCTTGAGCATCTTCCTCAGGAAAGCGAGTTGAGGCAAATCAGGAGTCTGCCTTCGGAGGTTTCCGTGAAGTGAAGTTGAGCGGCTTCTACCCGGCGGTAGATGGCGCGCGAGGTTGATCGGGCGACCGCAGCGGCTTCGTCAACATCAAGCAAACGCGTCTGGGCGGCGCAACTTTCACACCATGCAGCCCTCTCTGCGTTTCGCGAGCGCCTGAGGATGATGAGCCGGTCAGTCTTAATCGTAATCTCTGTTCGACGCTTCATCGCCGGATTCTGTTCAACTGTGCGGTCATTAAATTAATTGTTTAAGCCTTCAGGCTTGCTTTGAAAGTATGAAGACGACTCGGACGGATGCCTTCTTGCCTGTCGGCTGCTAACAGCCGACAGGCAAGAAGCACCTGCGCCGGAGCTACTAACTTCTGGCAACAGCGGTCACAACATCGCTCGCCGGATTACCGCGTATGTAGTTATCGCGGTAAGTCTCTATGACACCGCCGCCGATTGAAATATCAAGCCCCTTAATGATGTTGTTTGAGACGGTGCAGGCTCCAATCCTAATCGTCGCCGCGTTACTTGACTGCACGCCGTTGCCGTTGTTAGTTGCCACGCAACTGTCCATGTTCATCTCTGCGGTCGCGCCGTCGGCCTGAAATCCTGCCGTCCCGCAGCCCACAGCCGTACTGCTCTTGACTGTAAACTCCGAGTTGTCCCCGGCCTTGAAACCGACCGTGCAACCGAACGCTTTCGTGTTCTCCACGTCGGTGCGGACTACTCCCGCTGTGGTGGTCGTTGTGATACCGGCATCGAGGCAGTTGATGATGGAGGAATTTGATACCGAGAGAAAGCCGCCCGACGTTTTGCTGACCTGTATCCCGAAGTCCGTGAAGTTATAAATCCTCACCTTCTCGATGACGACGGAGTTGCCCGCCAGATAACGTATGCCGCTGAGACCTGTGCCTGTTCCGTTGATGTCCAGGTTCTTGATGTAGACATTGTCGGTCGCAAGGGCGTTGACGGTGATGGCGCTTGTTCCGGCCGATGTAATTCCGGCGAGTGTGCCTTCACCGTTGATGGTGATGCTCTTGGTGATGGTGACAGTGCCGAAGCCGTTGGGGTCGAGGGCGGAGATTTCTCCGCCGGAGGCGGTCTTGGCAATCGCCCCGGAAAAGGTCCTACAGGGCGCGGTGCGGCTGCAAGGGTTAGCGTCGTCGCCCGTGCCTGAGACCCACGTGCGCGTCGCCTGCGCTTGTGCGAAGGAACTGGCGGCCAACAGTAAAAGGGAGATGGTTAAAACTCGAAACGTGATTCTGGGCTTGTTCATGGGATTCTCCTTTGGAAAATTTTTGATGTTTACAGAGAGGATGAGTGCGAGGGGCTGGCAACCGCGGCGTTTTCCGTGTTGCCTGTTCGTCTGGGGCGCACCGTCCTTCTCAGAGTTTTGTTTCTTCGTCTTTCATCTTGCGTTACAATCAACGAGCGTCTTCCGCACATCTAGAGCCGAATCTGCCGACCGCTGCTTGCCCCGCGTTGTGATGTAAATAAAGGAAAGGGGCCGACCGCGTCTTTAAAGAGCCATGAGACTTTCCTGAGATTTACCTGAAAGAGTTCTGAAAGCGGCTATGAGCAAGAATCACAAGCACTTCTACGAATTCGGAAACTTTCGGATTGATGTCGCGGAGCGCACTTTAACCGGCAGCGAAGGCATCATCGCGCTGACGCCGAAGGCTTTCGACACGCTCCTGCTGCTCGTGGAAAACAGCGGCCGCGTGCTCGGCAAGCAGGAATTGATGGAGAAGGTCTGGCCGGAAAGCTACGTCGAGGAAAACAACCTCGCGCAAAACATCTCGGCGCTGAGAAAGGCGCTTGGCAGAGACGGCGGTGATGGCGCGAAGTATATCGAGACGGTTCCGAAGCGCGGCTACCGCTTCCGTGCTGAAGTCAGAGAAACGTGGGACGAGGCGGTCGAACTCATCGTCCGCGAGCAGACGACCCGCAGCATCCTTATCGAAGAAGACGACGATGGCGCAGGCATTGAAGACGAGCCGACGGAGACCATGAAGCTTATTGAGAAAGTCATCCCGGCCACCGCGCGAGTTGACAACGAACAGGAGCAGCTTCCGCCCATATCAACGCCAGCGCTCCGCGAGATTCCAGCGACAGCCGCACTCTCCGCCAGAGCGCCCCTCTCATCTTCGCAGCCTGCCAGCGCCCGGCACGCACATCGTTGGAAGCGGCTGGCGCTGGTCCTCTCTATCGCGTTGGTAGCAGTCTCGGCCGTCGCAGTTGTTTATTACCTGCGCAGGCAGCGAGAGCGGCAGGCGGCCAGCGCGCAGCCGTTGCGCACGCTCGCCATCCTGCCCTTCAGAAATCTCAAGCAGGATACGGAAACGGATTTCCTTGGCTTCTCGCTCGCAGACGCCATCATTACCAAACTCGGCTACATCACCACGCTCACCGTTCGTCCGTCATCCTACATTGATAAGTACCGCAATCAGGTGATTGACGCCAAGACGGTCGCACGCGAGTTGAACGTCAACACCCTGCTCACGGGCGGCTTTCTACGCGAGGGAGACGCTCTGCGCATTACGGCCCAACTCGTTGACATTTCAACCAACGAAATTCTCTGGCGCGACACGATGGACTTGAAGTATGAAAACCTGTTGTCCGTGCAGGACCGCGTCGCGCAGAAAATCATTGACGGCTTGCACCTGAAACTCTCGCCCGCCGAATCGCAGCGGCTCAAGCTCGACGCGCCCCGCAGCCCGCTTGCTTACGAATATTACCTGCGAGGCGTTGACCTCTACGCGACCAGCCAGTATCAACTGGCGCGCGAGATGCTGGAAAAATCAGTCGAACTCGACGCAAACTACGCTCCCGCCTGGGCCCATCTCGGCACGACTTATAACGCCAGCGCCTCTTTCCAGTTTGGCGGGCGCGAGTTTTACCTGAAAGCGCAGCAGGCTTACGAACGCGCGCTCGCCATCAATCCCGAACAGATTGAAGCGCGCATCTTCATGGCAAACACTTTCACGGATACCAATCGCGTCGAGCAGTCCGTGCCCCTGCTGAGAGAGGCGATTGAAACCAACCCGAACACGGCGCTCGCACACTGGGAACTGGGCTACGCCTATCGCTTCGCCGGTATGCTCGAAGAGTCAATCAGGGAAGGCGAACTTGCGCGCCGCATTGACCCCGAAGTCAAACGCACCAGCTCCGCCTTCAACAGTTATCTCTACATCGGGCAGTATGAAAAGTTTCTGCAAAGCCTGCCCGAACGAGATGACGCCGCCTTCATCATCTTCTATCGCGGCCTCGGCTATTACTATCTGAAAAACCGCGAACAGGCCATCGCGAATTTTGAACGCGCTTACGAACTCGATTCCACGCTCTTTCAGGCACAAATCGGCAAGGCCATCAGCTACGGCCTCGTGGGCCAACAGGCGAAGGGCCTTGCGCTTTTACGCGAAATGGAGAAGCGCGTTGAGGAGCAGGGCGTCAGCGATGCCGAAGGCATCTACAAGGTCGCGCAGGCTTACAGCCTGCTCGGTGATAAACCGTCGGCCCTCAGAATCCTGCGCCGCAGCATAGAAGGCGGCTTCTTCTGTTATCCTTACTTCACCAACGACGCCCTGCTCGAAAATCTACGCCCTGAGCCGGAATACGCCGCACTCATAGAACAGGCACGACAGCGCCACGAAGAGTTTAAGCGCAAATTTTTCTGAGAGACGGACGACGCGCGAAAGAGAAAATGGTTCACACGCCGGAGGATTTCAATTGATGAACACGAACCGCTCTCAAGCAATCTTCATCATGCTGGCCTGCCTCGTCGCTTTGACTTGCGCCTCTTTCGCAGCAGCACGTGCTTCCGAAAAAGATGAGACGCTTGGCATCTGTCGTCAGTTATTCAATGCGGCGGTTGACGAGAAGCAGAACCTGTTTGAGGTTAACGCGTTCTACGTCTTGCAGGCGAAGTTTGATAATCGAGGCAGGCTTCAGGAGTTGGCGGTTGAGCCGAAGTATTTTTTTGAAGAGAGCCATCCCGGATGGGAAGAGCCGGAAAATTTCGCGTATCTATCGGAAGCAGAATATCAAATGCTGCTGGCGCGGCTGGACATAGTGAAGACGAAAGGTGAACTGGTAAAACCAGAGTCGGGCACGAGTGTCGTCACGAATTTGACTGCGCATCACAGCGAGGTTTACGAACACGCCGTCCTGGAGTGGGGCGAGATAGTGGATTTGCGCCGTCCCGAAGATGCGCCGCTTGAGATACGATTTTTCAGATTGAAGTATCTAAAACAAAAGTCAGAATCATAACAAGGGCAGATGAGTTGTGCAGCGCAATCAGGGCCACGTAACGAGCCGGGTTTGATTGAGCGTGCTTTACGCTTTTCCTTCCAGCCATTCGTCTATAAATTCTTCAATCTTCTCGTAGCGAAACGCGAACCAGCGTTCGCGCTCACTTTCCGGCGCGTTTTGCAGACAGTGACGGAAGGCTTCAAAGCAGTTGTCTGTGCAACCACGCAGGGTTTGTTGCATCTCCGCGCGAAAGCAGCCATCAGCGATGCTGGCGGCGAATTCCTGCATCCAGCGGAAGCCCGCCTCCGGCGCGATTGAGGGCACACGCTCATAGCGTTCAGGCTCGGCACGCACGCGCGCCGCCAGCCGCCTGTTGTCCGCGGCAATCTCATCCAACTCGCCCGTCTCCGCGCTCTCGTTTGCCGCAACCACTATCACGACTTCACCCGTCCGCAAATCCAGAAAGTGCTCTATGTCCGGCAACTCCGTCTCGACTGCCGCAATCAACGCCTCATGGTCTATCTCTTCCCTTTTCATAATCAACACGCCCTTTGAAACGATGAACGCGGAACGCGGAATGATGAAGTAAAAGACACTGGCTTGACAGCTCATCGTTCATCGTTCCTACTTCATCGTTTTGATTAGTTCGCCTTTCGTTGTCGCTTCGGGTTATAGTACAACAGCTTACGCCGTAGAGCGCGAGCGCAGGAGCGAATATCTGGCATGATGGTTGAGGATTTCGGAGCGCGTGTGGCGAGTGTCTGGGAGGGTTTGCGTCCGACGACGCGCAGCCTCGTCGAGCGTGCGCTGCAAACTTCGGGGCCTGGCAGCGGGCAGCCGGCCACTGGCGGCAGCCTCTCTTACGACCCGCGTGCCGATTGGGAATTGAGCAGGCTGCTGTCGGCGCTTGACGAGCGCGCGGCGGAGGCCGGCACAGCCTCTCTGAACGCGGAGCAGGCAAGCGGCCTGCGCCGGATGGCGGAAACCTGCGCCGAGATGCTGCAAACGCAAACGCAGTCGGCCGAAGTCTTCGCACAACTCGTCATACGTGCTCATCGCCAGCATGACTACGCGCGCATAGACGCGCTGGCAGATGCACTCGGAGCGCGCTTTGCGCCGAGCGAAATATGCGAGTTGGCCCGCTGTCCTTTTCCTGTCGTGCGTGCGCTGGCGCAGGAAGCACTCGCGCAAGCGCCGACCTCCGTGCTCTGTGCTTTGCTCGCGGACCCCGTGGATCTGGAGATTGCGCGAGACGCACTTGAGCGTCAGGCTCTGGAATATGGCTCGGAGGAAGCGCGCCGCATCGTCTACATGCTGGAACAGGCAGACATCGCCAACGACGATGCATGAACCGCGACCGTCGCTCTCGTATCAACTGCACACTGCCACAGCAGATAGCATCCAAATTAAAAAGAACCGGCGTTAGCATTCGCCGGTTCTTCTTTTTGTCTATTGATCGCTTAAGGTTTCAGGCCAGCGCGGCTTCCTGTGTGCTCGCGATGGCGCGCAGTCTTTCCACAACCTGTTCGATGAGCCAGTTGGGCGTTGAGGCTCCGGCTGTGACGCCGACGCGTTTGACGCCCTCTAGGTCGTGCGCGTTGATTTCCAGAGCGGTCTCAATCAGAAAGCTCTTCTCGCATTGCTCTTTGCAGACGGCGAGCAGCTTGACGCTGTTGGAAGAGTGGCGACCGCCGATGACGTAGAAGGCATCAACGTGTCCGGCCAGCGCGCGTGCGGCGTCCTGACGGTCGCGCGTCGCGGAACAGATAGTATTGACGACCTGCGGCTCTGCGTCTGCCTTCGCGCGCACGGCTTCAGCGACTTCGAGAAAGGTTTGAAGCTTCAGTGTTGTCTGCGAGACGACGAGCGGCTCATGCAGTGTTGGCAAGCTTGCGACTTCGCTGGCGTCGCGCACAACGTATGTATTGTCGGGTGCGTAGCCGACGACGCCAATCATTTCCGGGTGGTCCGGGTTGCCTGCGACGACAACATCGCGCCCCTGTTTGGCTGCGCGTTCGGCCAGATGCTGCACGCGTGTGACGAAAGGGCAGGTGGCATCAATGACGTGTGCGGCGCGCGCTTCGAGTTCGCGTTGCACCTGCGGCGTTACGCCGTGTGCGCGAATCACTGCCGTCACGTCTGCATCGGCCTCTAAGGGTGCTTCAATCGTCGTCACGCCTTTGGCTTCGAGCCGCTGCATCTCCTGCGCGTTGTGAATCAGCGCGCCGAGCGAGCGAATCTCCGCGCCCTTATCAAGCGCGTCTTCAACCATGTCAACGGCGCGCTCGACGCCAAAACAAAATCCGTATTCTTCCGCCAGCAGAACTTCCATGTTTCCTCTTCGCCAGAAGCGTTAACAAAAATCGGGTTCGGTCTTACACGTTCGCTTTACTTAAAGCGTCCGCACGCCTGCTATTTTAACACGCTCGCGCTTGAACTCTGAAAAGCAGTTGATTGAAACGGAATTCAAGGTGTTCGACGATTGCTGTCATGCGCAAACAGAAAAAGAGCAGACGCAACCGGCGACCCGCTTGAAGAGTGCTTCAACACACTTCAGTGAGAGTTGCATGGTCTTGTGATACTGCCGCCAAGAGTTAATGAAAAAGCGCGCAGATATGAGATGCGTTCGTGATACACGGCGCGGCCGCTTCTTGTATGCTGTTCGTTATCATATCGCACAAGCATGCTGAACAGCGGATGAGGAGAGAAAACCAGGGATGAAGAAAACTCAAGCGAAGCTCTGCTGCCCGGTCAACGGCTATGTCATCGCCGGGGCATCGCTCGCATTGCTGTTCGCAGTCGCATTACTGAAGGCCCGCGTGCGGTAGGCAGGCCGTCATCAACAGACAATCAAGGAGGAGAGAAAGAATAATGGCACAAGCAACTGCAACGAGAACGAGTCAGGATACGGGAACGACCAATCAGAGGGACGCCGCCGAGTCGTTGATTCGCACCGTGGACGAATCCACCAAGCAAACGACCGGCATCAGCCTTTTTCACATCCTGACGCTCGGCTCCATCGGCGCGTCAATCGCGCTCTTTCTGACAGGCAACAAGCAGGCGGGCATCTTTGTCGGCCTCTGGCCGCCGACCTTTCAGGCTTTGAAGTCCGTGGCCGACACCAACAAGCGCGAGCAGCAGAACAGCTAAGCGTGCTGCAAAGGCCAGCAACAAAGTAGAAGCGAATTAGCCGCGTTCATCGAGAGCGCGGCTAATTCATTTGTAAAGCCTTGCCGACCGATGGGTCGCGGCGGACGCGCCAGATTTTCGAGTCTAAGTAGTAATGTATGAAGGCGTAGCCCCAGAAGAAGGAGGCGGCGAGTTGTATCCAGAAGTTTTCCGGCTGGTTGTTGTTAACGACGTAGGCCAGCGCATACTGTCGCGGCCCCTGATACCAGAGGCCGAAGAGAAGGCCGAAGCCAACGTAGTAGAGCACGCGGCGACTGATTAACTCGGCCGCGCCGTAGCGCTCGCGCCTGTCGTCGCCTTGCCCATACTTCTTATTGTGAAACCAGATGAGGCGGTGATATTGCAGGTTGTGATAAATCGTCAGGATAGCGACGATGGCAATCGGCTTGTGCGCCATCGGCGTCAGCAGCACGACCCAGTGCATCGGAATCGCAGCCGCGAGCAGTAGATACTTCGGGACGTTCAATGAAAGACCCGTGAGCGCACGCTGAATCTGTCTGGCAATCCACGCGGCTGCTGAACAGAGCGTTGCAATCAATAAAACTTTCGCCAGCACGCCGACAATCGAATGAAGAGCGACGGGCACGCGCGCCATCGCTTCCGCGTCCATTTCGACGAAGGCGACGAACGGATACGTGAAAGCCAGCAACAGGAAGATGCGGTCGAGCGCATTATCAACGCGGGCGAGGTCGTTGTTCTTCTTCTTGTAGAGCACCATGAAGCCGTAGTGCTGCTTGACCAGATGATAGTATGCCCAGAGCGCCGCGAGGAAAAAGAAGATGAGGCCAGCGCCCGCCATTACCATCAAAGGCCCGACGATGAAGAAAGCGAGAGAGCCCCACAACAGTCGCTTGCGTGCGCGTCGCTCGGTGCGGTCGAAGTAGGTGCGCGAAAAAGTGCCGAAGACGTGCGGCGCGTCAATCAGTATGGCCCAGGCGGCCACCATCGGCACGAGCGGCACAAGGCCCGTCACATAAATCAACAACAGAAAATAGCTGCTCAACACAGAGCCTATAAACCAGACCATGTCGTCGCGCCCGCTGATAATCCAGCGCAGCGAGATGATGCGGTCGGTTGCTTTCTCGTTGATGGCGGGTGCTGTCGTCGCGGACATAAAAGTCTTGTGCTGCGCGCTCATGGGAAGTGGACACGCGCCGCGCGTGCGTCTCATAATCTCGGCACACGCGTTCAATGTCAATTGCTGCCAACAGGCGGATTTTAACACTAAAAAAAGCTGCGCGTGAAAAGCTTGCGCGGCCCCGGAAAGGAAAAGGATGATAACCGACGAAGCGAATCTTGACGAACTCCTCGCGCTACTCTTTCAGGCACACCCATGGCACGGCGTCGCGCCGGGAGATGAAACACCAGCGGTCGTTAGAGCCTACATAGAGATTGTGCCGACGGATGTCGTCAAGTATGAGTTGGACAAAACTTCGGGTCATCTGCGCATTGACCGCCCGCAGCGTTTTTCCAGTCTGTGCCCGACGCCTTACGGCTTTATTCCGCAAACGTTCTGCGGCGACGAGGTGGCCGAACTCTGCATGGCGCGCACAGGCATCAAAGGAATCAAGGGCGACGGCGACCCTCTTGACATCTGTGTGCTGACGGAAAAGACAATCGTCCACGGCAACTTCTTCGTCCGCGCGCGGCCCATCGGCGGCCTGCGCATGATTGACGGACTCGAAGCCGACGATAAGATCGTCGCCGTGCTCGCAGACGACATAGCCTTCGGTTATATTCAGGACATCACGGATTGCCCGCCCGGCCTGCTTGACCGTCTCAAACACTACTTCCTGAGCTATAAGCAACTACCGCAGGAAGCCCCGCGCCGTGTCGAAATCACAGACCTTTATGACCGCACGGAAGCGCTCGAAGTCATCACACGCAGCCTCAGAGATTATCGCCTGCGCTACGGCGCGCCGGAAAATCGTGTCAGCGAATTGCGTCGCTTAATTCGTCAGTAAACTGCGTCGCTTAAATTCGTCAACGGTCAAAAAGAGTTTGCCTTGCCTAACAATAGATTTGGTTAGTTCTTGAACGATGAGCTACACGCGGAAGTTGATTGCTGCGCGGAGAGAGTTCCGGCTCTTCCGGCGTGCATTTTATAAACGCGCGGGCGATTAATTATCAGGCGGAAGTCGTGCTGATGAAGTAGATGAAGAGGTTGCAAAAATCCTTGCGGAAAAAATAAATTGGCGATAGAGTGTGAAGCAGCAACGTCTTAACTAAATGCGGCACGTGTTTCAAAGCAGAGATGCGACGCCAACCGCCACAGGCGGAGTATGATGGCAAACAGAAACAAAGGAGCAAATTAAATGTCACAGCAAAGAAATCCGATTAATCCAGTGGCGGCGGGCCTTGAGTTCGCCAGTGAAATCATGGTTCCGGGGGGCAGTAATCTGGTCAAAGGCGACTTGTTGCAGGCAGGGATTCACTTCGTTCTGGGCTACGTAGCGAAGGCTGCCTTCGGCGTGCCGGGCCTCGCGCTGGTCTCGGCTAACTCGGTGACGAAAGCGCTGACCGGGAATCATCTCATCGAATATATCAATGCGTACGCATCGCAAGCGCCTGCTCAGGCCGCACCGACGCAAGATAGCACCGGCACAGTCAGCTAAGCGATAGACACCTGCACGGGGTCGCCCCGTCGTCGTCGTTAAAGCTTCTCTGAAGATGCCGGCCTCGCCTTCAAGGTCAAGAGGTCTGCATCTTCCTCAGGAGACTCTTAATCTCTTAAGCGGGCCGCTCTTCCCTCCATGCGGCGAAGAGCGCCCACGCTTCGGAGATTTTGACGCTCTGCCATCTGCTGCAAGGGAGAGAGGGATTCTCCGCGTAGCTGTTTGAACAGGAAGACAAGCGAAAAAAAATGAAAAAGACGTTGTTTGTCGTCGGCGTGCTCTCAGGCGTCGTCCTTTCCCGGACATGGAAGGTGCTCACGAAGGAAGGGATTAAGGTCGGCATCAAGGCCGGGCGCAAGTTTAGAGAGCTTTCACAGCAGGCCATAGAGGATATAGAAGACATCGCGGCCGAAGCCTCCGAAGAAGTTTCACAGAAGGGCGAGGGTGCGCGGTGGTGAACCGTAGGAAAGCTTCTTCTACGGACACAGCCGGAATACGCTTGCTCTCTGCCACACCGGGCCGAGAGCGCTGGGAGGTGAAATCTTTAAGGGGCAGACCCGACGTAGCTCAGGAGTTGAAGAAGACTCTTTTGCAGCACGGAGGAGTTCTTCATGTTCATGCCAACCCTGTCTCAAGCAGGGTTTTAGTCTTTTACATTCCGCACACGCCCGGCCTCAACATCCAATCACTGTTACAGGACTTCGTTAACGACTTACCGCTCTGGTATTCACCTTTGATTCCGGCTGCCGGAAACGCTTCGCCTCTCTCGCGTATCCTCAAAGCCTCGCTCCCGGAACGCAGGGCTTTAACTTCGCCCACACTGCTCTCCGTCATCGGCAACATCATCAGGCTGCTCAAGGGCGTTTCGTTCGTCTCTCTCGTCAACACGGCGCGCGGCGAAGGGCCGCCCTTTCTCCAAGCCTTGAAAATCGGGCCGCGCCTGCTTTTCCTCTCCACTATCTCTCTGGCCCTGACGGCGGCCGACACGTGGATACACTACCTGCGTAGAAGAGCATGGCGCAGACTCGCGCAGACGACCCAGCACACGCTGCGCAACAAACTGATTGAGCGCATCGAAACGCAGGACATGGCCTTCTTCGATGAGCACGGCACGGGCAATCTCATCAACCTCGTCACACGAGAAACCGAACGTATCAGAGAATTCGTTGAACGAGGCGGCGACGATATAATTGAGAAATCAATCTCCATCCTCGTCTCCGGCGTCTTTCTGGTGATTGCCGCGCCGAGCCTTGCGCTTCTGGCCTGCATCCCTCTGCCGTTCATTCTGCTCTCGACACGCTTTTTCGGGCCGCGCGCCTCAGAGCGCTACGCCCGCGTCAGCGAGACTTCCAGCCTCTTCAGTCAGATTCTGGAAAACAACCTGGTCGGCATCGCCGATGTCAAAAGTTTTACAGCGGAAAAAGAGGAAGCGCGTCGCTTGAGCGAGTGTGATTTGCGCCAGTCGGAATTTTATCTGGAAGCCTCTGGGATGTCGTCTCTCCAATCGCAGTTTACAGGAGGAATCTTCTCTACGGGGTATGTGCTGACGGCCGCTTACGGCGGCGTGATGGTCGCACAGGAGAGAATCACCCTCAGCGAATACATGCGCGTCTTCTACTGGTTTCCGACGCTGCTCGGCGCGCTCACAGGCATTGAGGGACTGACGCGTTTGTATCACAGCGCTGCGCAGTCTGCGAAAAAGATAGTTGAAGTTTTAGATTCAGAGCCTAAAATCCGCAGCGGGCCTGTCCGGCTTGCAGCGGGCAGCGCGCGTGGTGAGGTTCAGTTTGAAGATGTCTCCTTCGGCTACAGCCCCGATGTCAAACTATTCAGGAACATCTCCTTTCATCTGCGACCGGGCGAAACCTTAGCCATCGTTGGCCCAACGGGCTCCGGCAAAAGCACTCTGCTGCGACTTCTCATACGCTTCTTCGATGTGGACTCAGGACGAATACTGCTCGACGGACGAGACGTGCGCGAGTTGAACTTACAGAGTTTGCGCAGCGTCGTCAGTTTAGTCAGGCAGGACGTGCACCTCTTTCAGGGAACTGTCCGCGAAAACGTGCTCTACGGGCAGGATAATGTCTCGGAGGATGAGCTTATAAGAGCAATGCGCGACGCCGGAGCGAGCGATCTGCTCGACTCTTTACCGGGCGGCCTCAACGCAATGGTCGGTGAGCGGGGAGGGCGTCTCTCCGGCGGCGAAAGGCAACGCGTCGCCATCGCACGCGCGCTCCTCAAGCTTCTCAGAGGCGCTGCGATTCTCGCTCTCGATGAAGCAACCTCCAGCCTCGACAATGAGACGGAGGCCGCCGTCAAGAGGTCTCTGCGAGAAGCAGCGGCAGGAAAGAGCGTCATTATGATTGCGCACCGCCTGACCAGCATCCGCCACGCCGACCGCATCATTGTTCTCGAAAAGGGAAATATTATTGAGGACGGAAAACACGAAGAACTTCTCGCACGCAAAGGTCTCTATGCTTCTCTCTGGAATCTACAGAACGACGACCCTTCCGGCAACGGTGTGGAAATCCGACTTAGTTAGCAGCCAATCATTGAGCGACGAAAATTACGATTCAGCAATAATCCTCTAACTCGCATCACGATTACTATCGCACTTACCCGTAGTTCTTCTCAGCGCGCTTGCTTGCGTAGCTTGATGATGACGTAAGTTTCCACGCCGTCGTCCATCTTGTTGTATTTCGCGGAGCCGGGGACGCAGAGCAGTTGGCTTATCAGCGTATCGTAGGTTTTGTCTGAGTCGGCTCTCTCCAGACCGGCCATGAATCTCTCTTTGTCGAAGCCGTTAATGAGCTTGAAACGGCGTGCGGCAATCTCATCGCAGGAGGCGACGACATTGCGTGTGATGTCGCGAAGTCTTTCGATAGTGAAATACTGCTTGAGGAATTCAAGACGGGAAGCAAGCTGCTCGGAGGCTATAATATCTGCGTAGAGAAAATAGCCGCCCGGTCTTAAAACTCTAGCCGCCTGTTTGTAGAAGGCAAAAGCGTCTGGGTAGCAGCAGGCGGATTCGATATTCGTCACCACGTCAAACGATTGGTCTGGAAACGGCAGGTTCTCCGCGTCGCCTTCCATGAAGCGGACGTTATCGTACGCGTGTCTGCTTTGGCAGAACTTGACTGCGTTCGGAGAAAGGTCAACTCCTGTGATGGTTGCGGCGTTGAAGAACTCTTTGATGGTGGCGACAGTTCCGCCGCGACCACAACCCACGTCTAAAACGTCTTTACCTTCCAGCGCGCAGTCGCCGATTGTTTCCAGTACGAGCTTAACGGAGTTGCGGCTGCGGCGCTGCGGCGCTAATTCCGCCTGAGCATACTGCGGCTCGTTTGTGGGCACATAACCGTAGTTGAGAAAAATGGCATCCTGCCCAAACTCCTGCTCATTCATCTGCATGTTAACAGAATCATAAAGGCTTCGCTCGGAGAGCTTTTTTTGCTCAACCGTCTCTGTGCTTGCCAGCTTATTTTCTATCATTTCTTTGCCTCTGTGAAATTTTGACGCCTCTTTAAATCGGCTTGGTAAGGGCCTGAAGCCCCAGCATCATAAGGCTCTCGGTGGAACGCTGTCGAGCTTTATAGCGCGTTGATTGGCTAGGCTCTATCGGTTTTGCAATTTTATTGACATCCAGATCCAGGAGGAATAGAATCGGCTCGCTCTTTAACGAATGCCGCTCTTTTAATTTGCGGGGGCAAATGTCTCCGAAGCGTGTTCGCGAGGCAGTTCGTCGTTGTGCTTGTTTGAAGTGCGTTCGACATGGAGCAAGGTCAAAGCCTGATTGGTCCACCCCATCGGTTCCCGGTAGCTCCTCGTCAATCCAGACAAACGGGCAGACGAAACAGCAGCGAGCGCGGTCCTTTCTCTTCACAGCAAAGCTTGTCGGTGGCGGCGGGTTGGCTTTGACTTTGAAAGCCTTAATGGATGCGTTGGTCGTTTAATCATTAATATCTCTGGAAAGATGTCTGGCACGTCCGTAGCTACACTTTCAGTCTGAAAACTCGAAACATATTCAAAAGGGTCGCCCGCTTTTTTCTAAAAAATTCCTCTGTCATCAACGGAGCACGTGAAACAACAGGCGGGCGCGCTTGTCGCAAATCGTCTTCACAAGTTTGAGCGAGTCGTTTTTAAGATTTCCTTTACCGAAGCAGGGAGTGTCAAAAGATGAAGTATCTGATAATCAGCAGGCCGGGTGAATCCGTTGCGCGCGACGTGACACATGAGAAGTTACAGAAGGGCAGACAGATGCTTCAGGACGGGATTGATAAAGGAATTGTCGAAGGCGCTTATACGCTGGTCGGCGGCGGAAGCGTCTGGATAGTCAACGCGGAATCGCACGAATCTCTGGCGAGAGCTTTAAGGAAATTGAAACTGGTCGGGACACACCACGTTGAAGTTCACCCCATCTTGGACACCAGAGAAGTGATGGACGCTTACGAAACACAAATGCAGCGGGAAAAAGCCTGACGCTGCTCCGGCTTGTCGCCCTTTAAGCAGAGAGCGTCCATTATCCTGTTTGATAAACCTCAACCTGAAGCGATTCCTGTTAACGTCAATTAGAAAAGCCACGAGCCGGAAGCGATGAGTGACAAACAAGAGAACAACGACATCGCTATCACGGGCATGGCCGCTTCGTTTGCCGGAGCAGGGAATCTGCTTGACTACTGGCATCGCATCATTGGCCGGAAAGAGTTTGACGGCGGGGCAGTAGATTCGCCGGAGAATCTTTACGTTGAGCCGCATTCGGAAATAAGCGGCGATAATCATCACGCGGCGCTTGCTCTGCGAATCATCCGTGCGGCCTTCGACGATGCGGGCTATCAGGAGCGGCGGCTTGACGAGAAGACTTCCGTCCTCGTCAGTTTAAGCTGCTCTTCATCAACCGTTACGGTTGACAGGCACGCAGCTGAAATTAATCTCCACCCGACGCCCGCGCACATCGCTGACAAGCTCAAGCTGACGAGCCGGAACAAGGTCGCCTGTCAAGTATTTCCGTCTTCGCTGGCGGCGATTGAAGCGGCTATGAAAGAATTGCTGGCGCGCAACTGCGACGTGGCTCTGGCCGGTAGCGTTTACAGCTTCGCACCTCATTCATTCCCGGATCATCAAGGCTCAACCACACAGCCCGGCGCTCTTCCCCTGGCTTCTCAAACCGGCGACACTCCTGCCAGCGAGGGCGGCGCGATTGTCGTTCTTAAACGACTCGCAGACGCCCTGCGAGATAACGACCGCATCTACGCCGTCCTGAAAAATGTTTCCGTCTTCGAGCATGATTCAACTGGCCCACCGGCGGACTCTGACCATGAAGACGCAATGAACGCGCTGAGGCGTGCTTACCGAGAAAGCGGCGTCGAGCCGGATTCGCTCGCGTTGATGGAAACGTCGGCTGCTGGCCTGCCTTTCGTGAGTCGCCATGAGATGCAACTTCTGTCCAGTCTCTACGGCACATGCGGAAGTCAGTTGCCCCGCTGCGCTTTAGGCTCGGTGAAGGCCATCGTCGGTGAACATGGACGTGAGACTGCCGGCGTCGCTGGCGTGATAAAGGCCGCGCTCGCGCTCTATTACAAAATCCTTCCGCCCGCCACCCATGCCGAACTCGAAGCGACTGCGCAGATTGAGAAGACGCCCTTTTATCTGAACGCAGAGCCGCGCGCATGGATTCACGGCAGCAGGGAAAATCCGCGCCGCGCCGGGGTCTGTGATTTCGCGCCGCAGGCGACGAGCGCTCACGCCATTCTGGAAGAGTACAAGGGAAACGCGGCACAGGACACGAAGCTTCCGAATAGCGGGTGGCTTTTAGAGCTTCTCTGCTTCTCCGGCGAAAGCCGGGCCGGACTTCTATCGCAGATAGCCTGTGTGCAGACCTACATTGACGAGCATCCGCGCGAGCCGCTTGCGCACCTTGCTTTCACTCTCGCCGAACGCAAAGCAAGCCGCAGGCACAGGCTGGCTGTGCTGGCAAGCGACCTTGACGATTTGAGAGTTAAACTAAATCTGGCGTGCGAGAAGTTGAACGAAAAGAAGCAGGCGCGCTGGCAGTTTAGAAATAGTCTTTACTACGCAGAGTCGGAGGCCGCTTCAAAGGGGAAGGTTGCTTTCATGTTCCCCGGCTACGGTTCATATTATACGGGCATGCTCTCGGACCTCTGCCTGCATTTCCCCCCCATTCGTGATTGGTTCGACACGCTCGATGAATTCTTCGACGAAGCAGACGGCCCGCTGCCGAGCCAGCTTCTTTTTCCCACGAGCGCCAGCATCTCCGATGAGTCGCAGACGGGAACAACTCCTCTGCACGTCCGTAGAGGCGGCGGGCAGGGAGGCTTTACCGCCACACTCGCCCTGCACGAACTCTTGCAGAACCTCGGCATCAGTTGCGATGTCATGGTCGGTCACAGTAATGGCGAGAACGCAGCGTTGATTGCTTCCGGCACGATACGTTTCAAAGAGCGCCGCGAGATGTTTGAATTGACGCGTCGTTATACGGAGCACGACGACCAGAAGCTTTCGAACGCACATATCCCGACGGGCGTTTTTCTCGGCGTTAGCATGCTCGGCAGCGAATTTCTCGAACAACTCATCGCCGCCCACGATGACCGTTTATATCTTGCGATGGATAACTGCCCGCATCAGGTCGTGCTCTTTGGGCCTGAAAACGGCGTCGAGGAGATACAGGAACAAATTACACGCTCCGGCGGCATCGCTCTGCGCCTACCCTTCGACCGCGCCTATCACACGCCGCTCTACGAAGCACAGGCCGAAGACATGCGCCACGTTTATGCTCCGCTGGATTTCGGCCCCGGACATACGCGCATCTATAGCTGCGCGACCGCGCAACCTTTCCCCGTTCAGCCCGATGCTATTCGTGCACTCGCCATCAAACAATGGACCAGCCCCGTGCGCTTTCGTGAGACTATCGAAAACCTTTACCGGGAGGGCGTGCGGATTTTTATAGAGGTCGGGCCGAACACAACTCTGGCAGGCTTCGTTGACGATACACTGCGCGGCAGAGAGCACGTCACACTCGCCAGCAACACTCAACGCCGGCCGGGATTAGAGCAGATACAGCGTCTCTTGGGCCAACTCTTCGTCGAAGGGATGGAACTTAATCTTAGCTACCTCTTCAAGTTTCGCGATGTTCGTCGGGCCGCGCTCGTGCCTTCCCCTTCGGAGTCGCAGGTTGACGAGCAATCGTTTGCGCGCCCCGCATCCTCTGCAATGGCCGCCGCACGCACGCCGACGGAAAACATCAATGCTCAACCCGGCAACAATTTTCATCACAACGCGCCGCACACATACGCTTCCGCTGCTGCTGCGGCACAATCCGCCGCCCACGTTGAAAACAAACATGACAACACGGCTAGCTCTCTTCACGTCCTCGAAGAATCAACGCACACGCCGGACGTGCGGCTCGCGATCCTCCGCGAGCATTTCGGCCTGATGCAGCAATTTCTGTCGAGTCAGTCGAGAGTAATGTCAACACTGTTCGGGGAGATGGTTGCGGCTGCTGCAAATGTTGGCGCAGAAACTTCTTCAAGAGCGGAAACGTCCGGGTCGGCTGTCCTGAATCATGTTGATAGCGAGGCTTGGCCGCTGCTGGGCCATGTCGTTGAGATGGATGCGCGACGGCTCTACTGCGAGCGGCGCTTCGATCTGGCGAGCGATACTTTCCTCCTCGACCATGCGCTCGGACGCAAGCCCCCCGGCGGCGATGCACGTCTCTCTCCGCTGACCTTGATGCCTTTTACGGTGAGCATGGAAATTCTGGCCGAGGCGGCCTGCTATCTTCTCGGAGGAAAGAAAAGGGTCGTCGGAATCCACAACGTTCGCGGCCATCGCTGGTTGATGCTTGAACGCGGCTCGTTCACGCTCGGAGTGTTAGCGGAAATCAGACCGTCGCAGGTTGACGGTGCGGAGGATGTACACGTTCGTCTCTTCGATTTGGGAACTATGCCGGACGGCCAACGGCAGTTAAGCTTTGAAGGGACTGTCAGGCTCGCAAGCGACTATCCTGCTGCGCCGCCTCCACTGCCAATTCAAATCAGAGAGAGCGGGCGGACAGAAGTTTCGGCATCGGAATTCTACGAACAGTTTGCCTTTCACGGCCCTTGCTTTCAGGGCATCAAGCACGTGCGTGCGTGGGACGCGACAGGCATAGAGGTCGAGTTGGAAGCGACGGAGGCGAGCAGGTTTTTCCGTCAGTCTCAGTCTCCGTCGTTTCAGATACCGGCGGCCCTGCTTGATGTCACAGGACAACTCATCGGCCTCTGGCACATCGAGCAGGGAGTGCGTGATTTCGCAGTCTTTCCCTTTCACGTCGCGAGGTTTCAGCAATACGAGCAGCCTCCTTCAACGGGCAGTCGTGTCATTTGTCGCGGCGCGATTCAGTTGAAAGACGCTGCGATACGCGAAGCAAGCTTCGACATGATGGATGAGACGGGTAGAGTCCTCGCACGGCTCGAAGGCTTGCAGCTCAGGATGTATCATCAACGCTACATCTCAAGATTCTTTCAGCCGCAAACAAGCGACACATATTTCTCCGAGCCATGGATGCAGGAGGAGACTGGCCTCGCGTGTCGCGTCGTTGATTCTCAAACAGCGGATTTTCTTGAAGAGAGCGGCGGCCTCTGGAAACGCGTGCTCGCGCATCTGGTGCTTAACGCAGAGGAGCGCGAAGAGTGGCACGGTCTGCCGGAAAAGGGCGTGCGGCGGACGGAGTGGCTGATGGGGCGGGCTGCCGCCAAGGATGCTGTTCGCCAGTGGGCCATGCAAACACATCAACTTGAACTCAGGCAGATTGAGATTGGCATTACTACAAACGTGTTGGGCCAACCGCTCGTCAGATGTCGCGCGCTCGAAGAGAGGCAGCAACTTCCTCACATTTCCATCAGCCACAAACGCGGGCTGGCGGTCTCGGTCGCGGCTTCTTCCAGCATCGGCATAGATGTCGAACAGCTTGATGCTCATCAGGACACAGCGTGGCTGCAAAATAGTTTCAGCGCGGAAGAGTTGAGCTTAACGGGTCGTCTTGATGCGACGACACTGCTGAGCCTCTGGTGCGCGAGGGAAGCAGCCTCCAAGGCCGCCGGGACAGGCTTGCAGGGCGACCCTCGCATCTGGCGAATCGTGCATTTCTCGCCGCACACAGGATTGGTCAGAGTCGCTTCCGACGGAAATGTTTGGGATGTCGCGTTGTGGTATCGAGAAAAGATTGTCATGGCCGTCTGTCAGGCGGCTGCGGCTGCAAATCATCGTGAAGAAAGTCTCGCGGCTGCGACAGTCCCTACGCCTCTTGCGATGAAAGAGTAGGGGCGCAATCATCAGAAGGAAAATCGTTATGAGAGACTTTGCCTGCTTAACCATCACTCCAATCGAGCTTGCTCACGCAGGATTAGCTGTCGCGACTGCCCGCGCCGGCGGCGTCGCCGTGCTGGATAGAGAATTTCTGAGCGATGCGGATTTTCCTCAGGCCGACAGTAACCTGAAGCAACTGCTGGCGCTCACGCAGACTGCGACTCAAGTCGGGCTGCGATTGAAGGCGAGCCAGTTAACGAGTAGCCGGAACCTGATTGAGCAGCTTGCCGGTCGTGCTCACTGGTTAATCTTCTGCGATTGGGATGCGTCTCTTTTGTCGGAGTTAGAGTCTGAGCTTCCTTCAAGTCAATCGCGGACGGTGCTGCTGGAAATCACAAACGCCGGACAGTTAAACGCGCTGACGCATAAAGCGGCTGTTCAAGGTCTGTTGGCGCGCGGGCATGAAAGCGGTGGGTGGGTCGGAGAGGATTCTGCGTTTATCTTGAGTCAGAAGCTGTTGGCCGCGCAAGCTTTGCCCGTCTACGTGCAAGGCGGGATAGGCATCCATAGCGCGGCCGCCTGCCGGGTTGTCGGCGCGGCGGGCGTTGTCCTCGACGACCAACTGTGGCTG
This sequence comes from Pyrinomonadaceae bacterium, assembly GCA_036382855.1. Lineage (GTDB taxonomy): Bacteria > Acidobacteriota > Blastocatellia > Pyrinomonadales > Pyrinomonadaceae > DASVTR01. The sequence continues at coordinate 86,306 of DASVPO010000024.1, forward strand.
ATGCCTGAATCGCCACTGCCCGCACACTGGCAGACTCTTCTGAGTAAGCTCAACGGGCAGGAGGCAACGCTCGTTGGCGAAAGATTGGGGAAGGGTTGTCGTGTGCTTTCGCGGCCGGGGTTGCAGGCGGCCGCTCTGTTGCAGCAGGAGGCGGAGCGACTTGAGATTGAGCAAGGCTTGGGCCGTAGTTCTGCTGAGACGCTTGAGCGCTGGCGCGAGAAAGCTCAATCAATGCTCGGCTGGGGACAGCCGGACTCACGCGCTTGGCCCATCGGTCAGGCTGTCGGGTTGGCCGCTCATCTGCGTAGTAAATATCAGACGACAGGCAAGCTCATTCAAGCGCTGCTTGCGGCAAGCCGACAGCACATAGCGTTGGCCCAACAACTTCGTCCGCTCCAACCTGAAGCGCCTCTGGCCGCTTCTCATGGCACGCGTTATCCGATAGTGCAGGGGCCTATGACGCGCGTGAGCGATACTGCGAATTTTGCCGAAGCGGTCGCTCGTGCCGGAGCGCTGCCGCTGCTGGCCCTCGCTCTGATGAAGAGGGAGGAAGTAAAGCCGCTGCTGGAAGAGACGCGGAAACTTGTGGGGACGCGTCCTTGGGGCGTCGGCATCTTGGGCTTCGTTCCGCAGGAGTTAAGGGAAGAGCAGATACGTGCCGTCGAGGAGGTTAAGCCGCCCTTTGCATTAATCGCCGGTGGTCGCCCGGACCAGGCCGCGCAGCTTGAGTCGCTCGGCATCGCTACCTACATACACGTTCCTGTTCCGAGTTTGCTGAAGACTTTTCTTGAGCAGAAAGCGCGTCGTTTCGTTTTCGAGGGGCGCGAGTGTGGCGGGCATGTCGGGCCGCTGACGAGTTTTATGCTGTGGGAGAGCATGATTGAGACGCTGCTTGAAGAGGTCGCGCCGAAGGAGGCAGCGGATGTTCACCTGCTGTTCGCTGGCGGTATTCACGACGCACGTTCGGCGGCGATGGTGAGCGCGATGGCTGCACCGCTCGCTGAGCGTGGGATGAGAATCGGCGTGTTGATGGGAACGGCTTATCTCTTTACGGAGGAGGCCGTCTCGCGCGGCGCGATAGTCAGGACTTTTCAAAAGCAAGCTCTGGCCTGCGAGCGTACCATCAATCTTGAGACAGGGCCGGGCCACGCCATACGCTGCGTCGCCACTCCTTTCTCAAGCGAGTTCTACTCGGTCAGGCAGCGCGCGATAAGCTCAAGGATTCCGCCCGCACAAATCAGGCAAACTCTCGAATCACTGACCACTGGACGCCTGCGCATCGCTTCCAAGGGATTGAAGCGAGAGGGAAACAGGCTGCTCGCCATAGAGGAAGACGAACAGTTGCGCGACGGGATGTACATGATAGGACAGGTCGCAACCATGCAAAGCTCCGTGCGGACGATGGAAGACCTGCACAGAGAAGTCTGCGAAGGCAGCACGGAGCAACTGCTCAAAGCTTCGCAGTCGTCAGTCGAAGTAGTCGAGAGTGAAAAGTCGAAACCGTCCGACATCGCCATCATAGGCATTTCTATGTTCTTGCCGGGCGCGCAATCGAGAGAGAAGTTCTGGGAAAACGTTCTGGGGAAGGTGGAGACGATTGCAGAGATTCCTGCGGACCACTGGGACTGGCGTTTGTACTACGACGCGGAACGGAAGGCGCGCGATAAGACCTACTCGAAGTGGGGCGGCTTTATTGACGACGTGCCGTTTGACCCTCTGCGCTTCGGGATTCCTCCAAACTCGTTGAAGTCCATCAGTTGCTCACAACTGTTGACGCTTGAAGCTGTCCGGCGTGCTCTTGAAGATGCAGGATATGCTTCGGGGAATTTCGACCGCGAGACGACATCCGTCATCTTCGGCGGCTCGGACGGCGACATGCTGACCAACCAGTATATCGCGCGCACGATGCTCCCGCTCTCTGTCCAGTCTCCGTCGAATCAGGTCTGGGATAGATTGCCTGAATGGACGGAGGAATCGTTTCCGGGCACACTGACCAACGTCGTCGCCGGACGCGTCGCCAACCGCTTCGACTTCGGCGGCTCAAACTATACTATCGGAGCAGCCTGCGCTTCAGCCTTAACCGCTATTGACCTCTCCGTTGCCGAACTGGAAAGCGGCCGCAGCAGCATGGTCATCACAGGCGGCGCTGACCTCGCACAGTCGCCCTACTACTACATCGCATTTAGTAAGACACATGCGCTCTCGCCGCAGGGACGCGCGCGTACATTTGATAAGTCGGCCGACGGAATCGTTATCAGCGAAGGGATAGTGATTCTGGTTCTCAAAAGGTTGCGGGATGCCGAGCGAGACGGCGACCGCATCTACGCGGTCATCAAGGGTGTGGCAGGTTCGAGCGACGGCAAGGCGCTCGGCCTGACTGCTCCGCGCCCTCTGGGCCAGATGCGCACCGTCGAGCGCGCCGTCAGAAAGTCCGGCCTCAGCCTCAACACCATCGAACTCTACGAGGCTCACGGCACAGGCACGGTCGTCGGAGACCAGGCAGAGCTTGAAACCATCGTCTCGTCGCTCAAGGCAGACCAAGCGCCGGGCAAGGCTTGCGCCATCGGCTCCGTTAAAACGTTAATCGGCCACATCAAGACGGCGGCAGGCGCTGTCGGCTTAGCGAAGGCGGCGCTGTCGCTTTACCACAAAACACTTCCGCCGCACGCGGGCGTCGAAAATCCGCTCGACCCCATTACAGATCCGAACAGCCCCGTCTATCTGCTTAAAGAAGCGCGGCCGTGGCTGGCCCATCCTGAACACCCGCGCCGCAGCGGCGTCAGCGCTTTCGGTTTTGGCGGCACAAACAGCCACGCCGTGCTTGAGGAATACACGGGCGAGAGTCGCAAGCGCGCTCCCGGCGCTGACGCTTGGCCCTGCGAGCTTTTAGTCTTACGCGCAGAGAATCGCGCACGTCTGGCAGAGGAAGCGGGCCGACTGCTAGAAGCACTCGAAGCGGGCGCTGAACCGCGACTGCGCGACCTTGCCTTCAGCCTTGCCGGCAACGCTCAAGCGATGAACGGCAACAGCGGAGTCTGCTTGAGTCTGGTTGTGGAAGGGCTTGAAGGCTTACGCGAAGATTTGCGCTCTGTGCTTGCGGCGTTGAACGAAGAGCGCCTTGAACGTTTGCCATCACACATCATGCTGCGCGAGCATGCGACGACAGTTGACGAGAGCATAGCTTTCGTCTTTCCCGGACAGGGAGCGCAGTATACGAACATGGCTAGAGAGGCCGCCCTCTACTTCGACGAGATGAGAGCAGCCATCGAAGCCGCCGATAAAGTTTTGCGCCCGCAATATCCAAAACCCCTGAGCCGTTATATTTATCCTCCGGGCGCTTATACGGACGCCGAGCAAAAAGTTTATGAAGAGGAACTAACGGCGACACACGTTGCGCAGCCCGCTATCGGCGCTGTGTCTGCGGGCTTTCTGGATCTGGCGAGACGACTCGGCCTCAAGCCCTCCATGGTCTGCGGCCACTCTTACGGCGAATACACTGCGCTTCATGCGGCGGGCGCTCTCGCGCGCGAGGATTTTCTGCGACTCTCGGAAGCACGCGGGCGTGCGATGCTCTCCGCCTGTGCAGACGAGGGAACGATGGCGGTGGTCCATGCCAGTCGCGAAGAGGTGGAAGCACGCTTAAACGGCGACCGCTCGGTCGTCATCGCCAACCACAATGCTCCGCGCCAGACAGTTCTTTCAGGTCTCAGACCGGCGTTGAAGAAAGCGCTCGAAAATCTCAGCGCAGCGGGGTTAACGAGCAACCTGTTGCCTGTCTCCGGGCCTTTCCATTCGCCTCTGATGGCGTCGGCGAATGATGCCTTATCAAACGCCATCAACGACTGCGGTTGGCACAGCCCGCTGATACCAGTTTACTCCAACGTCACCGCGCGCTCTTACCCTGCGGATGCCGGAGCCTTGCGCAAACAGTTGACGCGACATCTTCTGAGCCCCGTCGAGTTTGTCAACCAGATAGAGCGTATGTATGCGGAGGGCGCTCGCGTCTTCATAGAGCTTGGCCCAAGGAACATCCTGACGGGGTTGATAGACAAGATTCTCGCCGGAAGAGAGCATCTGGCAGTTGCCGTTGAAGGCAAAGGCGGCGGCTTGCGTGGTCTTCTGCTCGCCCTGGGCGAGTTGGCTGCGCAGGGCGTTAATCTCAACCTTCCGTCTCTCTTCGATGGCCGCGACGTTAAGCATCTGGACACGGCAAGGCTGCTTGAGCTAACGAAGAAACCAACGCTCTCGCCTACCACGTGGCTCGTCAACGGCGCAGGCATCCGACCTCAGACGGAAACAATCAGCTACACAGGCAAGCTGCCGTCTCTGACCAGAGAGACTGCGACTCAAGCATTAGAGCAATCAGAACAATCCGCGCACGCAGTTTCAACTGCGCCTGCTTCATCCGCACAGCACATGACATCAAAGACCACGCCTTCCGTCGCGCATCAACACCACGAAGCGACCGGGACACACGCCCCGGCATCAACAGCAAACGGGAACATCCTCTCTGCCTATCAGGCTTACCAGGAAACCATGCGCCAGTTTCTATCCTTACAGGAAGAAGCCTTAAAACATTTCCTCAACGTGCAGCAGTCGCCCACGGGCTTCGGCGCGAATCCGGCAGCAGTTGGCCCACACGCCCTCGTCTCGCCTCCGTCCGCAGCCAATCTGCCTGCTTACGCTAACCAGCAGCCGTCTAACGGAAACGGAAACGGCGGCCCGTCTCATGCAGCATCAACGCTTGCACCAGCAGCCGCACAGGATAAACTGCAACAGCCGCACAACCATCAGCAGCAGGCGCAGACACAATCAGTTGAGCCTGCCTCTCATCAACCTTCGCCTTCCGCGGAGCTTGACCGCCACGCCCTGATCCAAATTCTGATTAATCTAGTCAGCGAGCACACAGGCTATCCGCCCGAAATGCTCGGCCTTGACCTTGACCTCGAAGCCGAACTCGGCGTTGATTCCATCAAGCGCATAGAGATTCTTGACGGCTTTCAGAAACGGCTGCCCGCGCAGCTTGCCTCGCGCATGCAGCAACACGTCGAGCGCTTCACGAAGGTCAAATCGCTTAACGAACTCGTTGAGACCTTCATGCGAGAGATGGGCCAATCCGCCGCAGTCGCTTCCACTACCAGAGACCCTGATTTAGCTTCAACCGTTGTTGAAAGTCGGGCGACGACATCAGCAACACTGCCGGAGCAGTTTGCCACAGCGACGTTGGAAACGAGCGAGAAGACGCAAGCAAAGACGGAAGCGGAAACTGAAGACGACTCTGCGCACGACGAGACTTGCCCGCGCTATCTACTGAAGCCGGAAGTTGAACCGCTCCCTGAGCGAGAATCAATTGCACCCGCCGGACTGTTTCTCATCACGGAAGACGAGCTTTCCGTCGCCGGTCATGTAGCCGGCTCATTGCGTCAGAAAGGCGCTCGTGCAGTCATCCTCAAACGGGACGTTCTCTCTTCGCCAGAAGAGTTGGCCCATCACGTCGCAGAGCTACAAGAGGCGCATGGGCCAATCGGAGGCATAGTGCATCTGGCTGCGCTCGCCGTCGCCGGATTGCCCGAAACTCTCTCCGGGTGGCAACGGCGGACGCAGGTTGAATCGAAGAGCTTGTTCCAGCTTCTGCGGATGTGTGCGGATGCTGTGGCCTTTGAAGAGAGAGAATGGACGGGACGCGTCGTGTCGGCCTCGCTGTTGGGCGGATACTTCGGGCGAGAGGGTATGTGCGGGCCTGGGCTTCCGACGGGCGGGAGCAGTTACGGTCTGCTGAAATCCGTTGCCATTGAATGGCCGGGCATGACGGCCAGAGCGCTCGATTTCGATCATGAGTTGCCCGCTGAAGAGATTGCCGGGCGCATTGTTGCGGAGTTGCTGTCTGCAAGCGAACAGTTTGAGGTCGGCTACCCGGAAGGCCGCCGGACGGTCTTCCGCACCGTCAACGCTCCTTTGAATACACGGCCCGCAGACGCTAGCCTCGCGCCCGCAGCCGGTTGGGTCTTGATGCTCACGGGCGGCGCACAGGGAATCACGGCCGAGGCCGCACGCGCGCTCGCTGTGCGCGGCATGAGAATGATTATCGTCGGGCGTTCGCCTGAGCCGATTGAGGAAGAGGCGGCTACAGCAGGGGTTGAAGACGTTGGCCTGCTGCGGCAACACTTTATCGAACAGGGCAAGACTGACGATGTACCGCTCACGCCCACGAAGATTGAAAACAGGATACACGCGCTACTCAAAGAGCGTGCGATTAGTCGCAACCTGAGCCATCTACGGCGTGCGGGCGTGGAGGTTGAGTATCATGCTGTTGATGTCAGAGACGAAGCGGCGTTCGGTTCGCTCATCAAGCAGGTCTATGCGCGGTATGGTCGTCTGGACGCGGTCATTCATGGCGCTGGCGTCATCGAAGACAAGCTCCTGAAGGATAAGAGTCAAGACTCTTTCGACCGCGTCTTCGATACCAAAGTTGACAGCACGTTCATCCTCAGTCGTTATCTGCAACCGGCGACGCTGAAGCTTCTGGTCTTCTTCAGTTCAATCGCGGGGCGCTACGGCAATCGCGGGCAGGCAGACTATGCTGCCGCCAACGAGGTGATGAACCGCTTTGCGTGGAGGATGCGTAGAGAGTTTCCAAAGGCGCGCGTCGTGGCGATTAACTGGGGGCCCTGGGCGAGCGTCGGGATGGCGAGCGAGGCTGTCAACCGTCAGTTTAAGGAACGCGGAATCGTTCCCATCGGTGCGCGTGCGGGCTGCCGTTTTTTGATGGAAGAGATTAGTTGTGCGGGGCGCGAGGCGGCGGAAGTGGTCGCAGGTGAAGGCCCCTGGGGGCTTGAGGAGCAGGACGCCGCCGATGACCTCAGCAACCTGCTTTTACACATCAACGCGTTGACCGAAAACTTCTGGACCATGTAAGTCGCAATCGAGACGGAACGCTCGCGTGCTGCCGCAAGAGGAGAAACGCTTTATGGATGACACTCGATTTTCGTTGACTCCGCTGAAAGAGACGTTCGGCCTGATGATTGAGGCGCGCGCACCTGAAGAGAGAGTTGGCGCGTTGCCGCAGGAAGAGGTGATCGCTCTTTTCCGTCGGCATGGTGCTCTCTTGTTTCGCGGCTTCGCGGTTGATACGGAGGCTTTCCTTGAATTTACTTCCCGCTACTCAAAAGACTTCTCGACCTATCAGGGCGGCGGCTTTCGCTGGGGCAGTCTTGACCGCGAAAAAATTGATAATAACGAGACGCTGCTGAGCGTGACGGGTTCGACGCAGTCGTTTGGTATTCCGCTGCACGGCGAGATGTACTACATGCGGCAGAAGCCGAAGCTGCTCTGGTTCTATTGCGAGCATCCTCCAGCCGAAGCAGGAGAGACGACGCTCTGCGACGGCCGCGAGCTTTACAAAAAGATGCAGGCCCCGGAGCGCGAATACTTCTCGCAGCACAAGCTGAAATACATACGCCATCTCACACGCGACGAATGGCCCGTTGCCTTCCAGACAAACGAGCTTGAGAATCTGCGCGCGTGGTGCGACAAAAACGGGTCCACTCTGACGGAAAACGCTGACGGCTCGATGACCATAGAGTATGTCTGCTCGGCTATCACTCAGGGTGGGCAGGAAGACGTGTTCATCAACAACCTGCTCGTCATTCATTCGGCAGAGCAGGCGATATTAAGCGGCGTTGCCGGCAAAGCGCTCAATCTCCCGCGCAATGCTTGCCCCATCGTCGTGCGTCTGGAAAACGATGCAGAGATACCCGCAGACCTCGTTGCACAAATCGAACACGCGGCCGACCGGCTGAGCGCGAAAGTCTCATGGCAGGCGGGCGATATTTTAATGATAGACAACACGCGTATTCTTCACGGAAGAAAAAAATCGCCCGACGCGAAGAGAAACATCTACGTCAGGATGGGCGAGCCTGCGTTTGCTTTTTAAGATTGCATGGGCAGCAGAACGTGCTTCGTGCGTCGGCCGCAGAAGTGGCCTGCTTCAAGAATGGTTGGGGGAATTATGGAGTTAAAGGAATCTGATTTGGCGGAAGTCGTATTCAGCGATACGACCTTGCGCGACGGAGAGCAGATGCCGGGCGCAAGCCTGCGTCCCGACGAGAAGGTGCTGATTGCTAAAGCGCTGGCTGACATCGGAGTGAAATCCATTGACGCGGGCTTTCCCATCTGCGCGAAAAGCGAGACGGAGGCTATCCAGCAAATCGTACGTGAAGTTGAAGGTCCTGTTATCTCTGCGCTGAGCCGCACGCTGTGCTCCGACATTGACGCGGCTTACACGGCTCTCTCGGAAGCGCCGCCCAATCGCCGCGCCGTCAGCCTTTTTGTTTCGACCAGCCCGCTGCATAGAGAGTTTAAGCTTAACAAGACGAAAGCGGAGTTGATAAAAATCATCACGGACAGCATCGAGTACGCGCGCAAGTTTTTTCATCTCGTGGCTTTCGCGCCTGAGGATGCGAGTAATACAGAGTTGACGTTTCTCTGCGAAGTCTATACGGAGGCGATTGCTGCCGGGGCAACGACCGTCGGTTTCCCGGACACGCTCGGCATCTTAACGCCTGAGCGAGTGCGCGAATTTATACGTCATCTACAGGACAATGTGCGCGGCATCAATCGCGTTCCGCTGGCCTGCCATTTTCATAACGACCTCGGACTTGCAACCGCCAATACTCTCGCCGCCGTTAGCGAAGGAGTGCGGATTGTTCAGTGTACGGTCAACGGCATAGGCGAGCGGGCCGGCAATACGTCGTTTGAGGAAGTCGTGATGGCGCTTCATCTCAACCGCGAGCAATACCGCAGACGCCACTCGATAGACACGACGAAGCTCACAGCTCTCAGCCGCCTCGTCGAAAAGCTGACGGGAATCCCCGTCAGCCCAAACAAATCGGTTGTCGGCAGTAACGTTTTCGCGACCGAAGCAGGGATTCATCAGGACGGCATGATGAAGCACCCGGAGACATACGTGCCCTTCCCGCCGGAGATGGTCGGAGCCGAAAAGATTCAATTCGTGCTCGGCAAACATAGCGGGCGCGCGGCAATCAACGCGCGCCTCAAAGAACTCGGTTTCGAATTGAGCGGCAATCAACTTGAAATGGTTATCGAGCAGGTAAGAGAAGCGGACAAAAGCGCCTGGGCCAACGATAAAGTCTTGCTTGCTCAGGCCGTGGAAAGAGTATCGAGCGGCGGCTAACGTCGGTTTAAGTAAATTTTTGATGCGGCCCGATTGGAGACCACTATGAATCCCGAAGAGCTAAGCCAGACTCATCAGACGGAAAGAAAAAACCTTCACGTACATTATTCGGCTGAAGACTACGACCAGTACACGGAGCGCTCCGTCGAAGTTTACGACGACGCGATGATTGAGAGGCTTGTGAAGGAACGACGAAGCCGTGAGGCGGGCGGCGTCCTGCTGGATGTCGGCACAGGAACGGCGAGGCTCTTGATTAAGATAGCGGCTGTCGCTGAATTGAAGGATGTGCGCCTGATTGGCGTTGATTATTTTCAGGACATGGTGGACGAAGCCGAGAGGGCCGTGGCTGAAAACAATCTCCAGGACAGAATCGAAGTATTACAGGCGGACGCGCACGACCTCCCTTATCCTGAAGATTTCGCAGACTACATCATCAGCCGCTCGACCATTCATCACTGGGCCAACCCCGTTCAAGCCTTTAAGGAGATCCACCGCGTCTTAAAACCCGGCGGCATCGCCATCATCCACGACGTGCGCAGAGACCCCGCGCCCGATGTGTTGGCCCACTTCAACGAGCTGCGCCGTCAGGCCGGAATCGAGCCGTGCAGGTTGGATGAGAAATACACGGCCGCCGAAGTTGAAGACTTCCTCGCGGAAGCTGGCCTGCAAGCGTTTGGAAACATCAAAGCGCCGGACAAAGGGCCGGGCGCATTAGGCTTTGAAGTCAACATTAGCAAATGACGGATAGGAAACTATGAACGCTCGAACGGTTAATGATGAAACGTTAAAAGCTTGTCCCTCATCCATCGTTTAGTGTTCCGCGTCCATCGTTTCCTCTCTACTGCTCTAAGCCGGAAGTAACATTTGTTTATAAAGGTCGTGCCAGGCTTTCTTCTCATGCTTTGGGTCGAGGCTGCGGGCCAGCCGCCACGCGCCCCGGGATAATCTGAGCGCGAGGTTTTCATCTCTCAACACAGACTCGATAGCCGAGGCCAGACTGTCTGGCTCGTCCGGCGGAACGAGCAGCGCGTTCTCTCCATTCGTCAGAATGTCTTTGAGGCCGCCGACGGCTGTCGCCACCAGCGGCACTCTGACCGCCGCCGCCTCAAGCAGCGCGTTCGGAAAACCTTCGCGCCTTGAGCAGAGGACAAAAACGCGCATCGAAAGTAAGCGCTCTTCTATCTCGTCGTCGTTCAACATGCCTGTCAGTTGCGCTTCGGCCGCCAGATTGTAGCGGCTGATTAGTTCCACAGAGCGTGCCCTTTCATCCTCTTCCGAAAAATCCCCGACCAGAACCAGCTTGCGTCTCTGCGCGCCATCTATGCGAGCGTAAGCTTCGACGAGGAGGGGAATGTTTTTCGCCGCGCGAAATTCACCGACCGTGCCGACGACGCCGCGATTATCTTCGTTGGCACGCCAGACGGGCAGCGCCTTGCTTTCAATCGCATTCCTGATGACCGAAGAGCGTTCGCGTACGAGACCGAGCGCAGACATTCTATCGAGCATCTCCGTATTGACAGACGTAACCCACGCGACTCGCTTCAGAATGCTGCTCAGGATATTGCGCTGCCAATCATTTTCCAGCCAGAGCGTGCCATCTGCCCCGCGCAGGCTGGCGAGAATAGGGCGACTTCCTTTGTCCGCGATGTCTAAACATGGATAAGCCAGCGGCAGGAAGAAGCAATGGAAAATATCGAAGGGCGCTTGTTTGTCTATCGAGTGGATGGCCTGTCGTATGCTGTGGGCAATGATGATTTCGGACGCGCCGGACGGAATACTCAGGCGATGTACCTGCACGCCATCCTCGCGTGCAGAACTGATGGACACTCCCGCCGACCTGCCTTTGACGAACGTGAAGACGTGTACGTCAAAATCTCCGGCCAGATACTTGACGACTCGACCGGCAGACCTTGAGATGCCGCCGGTCGCGGGCGGATAACCCGGCGTTACAAAGCAGACTCTAGGCGCATGACGAGCGTGGCTCATCTTGTTCAGACCTCTCTCTGAAGCGTCAACGTCGGCGCTCCCTCTTTAGTTGATACGGAAGATGGGGCTAAAGACGAAGCCTATGTTTTGAAACATAGACGACCTGTAATCCAGTTGAACGCGCGGGTAATACTTTTTGAATAGTTGCTTCAGCACACCCTGATCGGCTTCCGGCGCTTCCCTGACAGGCTCCGTCCGCACCGCTTCGGCAAAGAACTCGCGGCAGAACTCCGTACGCCCGACCCACGCTCCGCTGTTGAGATAGCGAAACTCGCTCGCCTGCGCGCCAGCAATTGAGTCTTCAAACTCTTTGAAGTCTGCGCAGTTGGGCCAATTGATGCGGTCTGCCGAAAAGACCATCTCGCAGTCGAACTCCTGCTCAAAACGCTCGACGATAAGCTGCGGGTTATGAATGAAGATCGCGTCGCGCGAATCAACGCCCGCGACATAAAGTGTCTTAATTGAATTGAGTGCTTCGAGTGTGCATCGCGGCTTGTCGCGGCTGTTGACCCAATTCCTGACGCCTTCGCCCGTGACCATGCAGGGCACGCCCAGGTGCTCCAGGCTTCTTTCGAGCAGGCCCATAGCCTCGTGTCCGTTGTTCCAGGTCAGAATCGTCAGGTCAGCGGGCGCGCCGAAGTTTTGAGCGGGCGAAGAAAAGAAACGCTCCCTGATGGGCTGCCAGTGAGGCTTATATTCGTGGCTGCCGTGAGCGTGAATCACGACGGGCGTCGTGTTGAAGAGCAGGTTAACGACCAAGATTATTCTCCCGGAGATGGATGCCGGAACGCCGACGAGAAAAAGAGAAAGCCTGCTGCCCGGTAATTAAGCGACGATGAAGAGCGAACTGATTTAGAGGTCGCTCATGGCAATCAACTTGATTCCCGATTCGCGCAGGCGTGCGGCGAGTTCAGGACGGCATAAGGTTCTCAACTCCTGTTCGCGCTCGGCCACGTAGTTAGAGCTTCCCGGCAACTCTCCGTCAACAAAGCCCGGATGACACATGAGCTCAAGCGTCACGTCATCGTTGTTGAGCGCAGCGAAAGCCTTGTCGAGGCAAGCGATCAAACTGTCGGGCGTCAACTCGCCGCCGTACCATCCTGTTTCGCAGTAGTCCGCGCAGCGCACGCCTCTTGCTCTGAGGCTCTGCGCCATCTCCGCTGAGATAGCACGGGCCGGAATCGCGTGCTCCGCTGCTATCTCGCAGTAAGCCGCGAATGCCGCAGGATACCTGTGCACGTGATGATGCGAGTCAATGTGCGTCGGCGTAATGCCTGCTTGAATGATGCGCTCTATCTGTGCGCGCCATTCGAGCCGCACCTCATCCGTATTGAGAGCGCGCAGATCACGGCGCGAGCGCGGAAAGAGGCCGCTCTCCGTGACCAGAGAAGGAATCGTTGTGCTCTCGGAGCAGGGCAGCCCGTCCGTCAGTTGCAGGTGAACTCCGATGCGCCCTTTAATCTGGCCCGCCCATTCTCTGACGTTATCGAGCGAGCCTGCCTTGCATGCCATCGCCGTCGTTGATGTGACAGCGCCGCGCAGCATCGTCTCCACGATTCCGGCCGTCACTCCCTTTGTCAGGCCGAAATCATCGGCATTGATAACCAGTCGTTTCACTAATGGCAGTCTCTCGCGGGATGTGAATCAATCTTGTCCGACGGCCTGAAAAACTTTTGACGTGCGCGCGCGTGCGTGGCCGTCTTTACATCGCGACCGGGCCTGTCACCTGATCCTCGAAATTATTGAAGACGAAATTCGCAATCTCAGCGACGCTGAAGTCCTGCACAAACTGGTCTGCGCGGCGAAAGAAAAGGTCGTATTTCAGCTTGCAGCGAAAATGCATGTCTATTGACGCCATCAGGTGAATAATATCCATTGACGAAAAGCCGAGGTCTTCGACGAGTTTGGTCTGGAGGGTAATCTCGCCGTCGCCTTGGCCTTGTGTTCTGGTGATCTCTTCAACAATGCTGATGATGCCTGCCTGCGCCTGTTCCAGTGTCGGTTTCACGGATGTCTCCTGCGGATTGTCAAAAGCCTTTATGTGCTGACCTCAGTCTGAGACTATCTCTAACGACAATCCCTGTCAAAGTTTAACGCGCGCGAGAAAAACTCCTAGAGACAGGGTAATCTTCGCGCGCCTGCGGATGAAGTTAACGCGCGGCTTTTACGTAAACCAGCGCAGAATTTCTGAGGGCAGGCGGAGCAAGCGAAAGGCGTCGAGCGGCGGGCTGTTTTTGCCCATCACAGTCGTCAGCGCGCAGCTATATCCGGCTTGCTGGACCAGTTCGGGCGTGCCGCGACCGATGTGTTCGCGTTCGCCGTAGGGATAAGCGAAGGGAACGGAGTCCATATCGAGTTCGGCCCTGATGCGCTCGAAAGATCTGGAAAGCTCTGCTTCGAGTTCGTTGCGGTCAAGACGGCTCAGGACTCTATGCGTGCAGGTATGAGAGCCGAAGGAGAGCCCCGCGCTTTTCGCTTCCCGCGCGTCGTCCCAAGACATCGTGTGATACTTCTCCTCTGTTCGCGCATACTCAAGCGCGCGCTCTGGCGTGATTTCGAGTTTTTCGAGAATCAAGCGCTGTAGTCGCTGCCGCTCGGAATCGGGAATCTCCTTCAGTCGCTTTTTGATTTGCTTCATGGATTCCACCCTGTCTTTGAGCGGGCTGAGCGGCCAGATGCCCTCGCCTTCCGTTTCGAGGTCGAGCGTGGGCGCTTCGGTCAGACGAAAGGCAATCTCAATTTCGTCAAAATGGAAGAGACGGAAATCTTCGCGCGGGCGCGTGAAGTCTGTGACGAGAAAAACGGTCGCGGGAATGTCCAGACTACGCATGACGGGCAGGGCATGAGCCATAACTCCGTAGTAGCCGTCATCGAAGGTGACGACCATCGCTCCGGGGTCGTTTTCGCCTGCTCCGAGTTGCGCGAGCATCGTCTCAAGCGAGATGAGCTTGAAATGGTGCTTGAGATATTTCATCTGGAGAATGAAATCGTCGAGATGAATACGCGAGAGCCTTTTGTCAAACTCGTCGAGCGGTGTGGTGACGACGTTGTGATAGTAGATGACAATCATAGTCCGGCCTCTTCGTAGCATTGCAGCCATGCGGCGCGCTCTACAGCGGGAGTGAAATCGGAGAGCGCACGGCGGCGTGCGCTCTCGCCGAGAGAGCGTGCGCGTGCAGGGTCGTCAAGCAGCGATTCAAGCGCGTTGAGCAGTTGCTCGTCGTCGCGCGGCTCTACAAGAACTGCGTCAACCCCGTCTCTGACTAACTCAGGGATGCCGCCCACATCGGAAGCGACGATGGCACGCCCGGCCAGCATCGCTTCCAGCACCTTGTTCGGGCATCCATCGGAAATCGAAGGGAAGACTAGCACGTCGCAGGCTTGCATGTAGGCGAGTATCTGCGAATGTTTGATTGCTCCCGTTCGATACACGCGTTGAGAATATTTGAAAGTGTCTGTCAGGTGGTTGTAGTACATCGCCTCCACACGCCTGAAAGGCCCTGCGAGCAGCAGCGACGCCTCGCGCCTTCCGGCCAGCCGTTTAAAAGCCTGAAGAAGAAAATCGAGTCCCATCAAGCGCCTGAACTCGCCCACGCAGCCGATGATGGGTCGCGGACAACTCAAAACGGCTTTGGCCGACGCGTCAAATTCCGCAGGGTCAACGTGATTGTGAATCACGAAGCTGGGACAAGTGGGATTAAACAGCCGCCGCAAGACCTGTTGCGCGGAAGAGTTGACGCAGACACACGCGCTGGCAACCCGTAGCGCCGCCTGTAGGTGGGCCAGGTGGTTTCCGAAGATGCGCAGGTCAAGGTCGGAGCCGCGAAAGGTAATGATGAGAGGGAGGCTCAAACGAATGGCGGCTATTGCCGCGACAAAGGGACGCCTTTCGAAAGCTCCGTAAACGTGCAGGGCCGAGAGGCGTTCTCGTCGTGCGATGTTAACCAGTTGGTCTACGTAGGAAAGCTGGGAAACGTCCATTACGCCGACAACCTGGTCAACGCGAAAATCGGAAGCGAGAATACGGTAAGCAGGATGGCCGTCGCAGTCTGCCTGTTCGACGCGCCCGTACCAATCGCTCTCGCGGTCTGATTTCTCAAGCGAGATGGGGATGACGGCGATTTTTTCCGAGAGCAGGCGAACGTGTCTGAAAGAGGAAAGCTCCATTCCGCCGAGGCCCGCGAGTTTGCTCACGATGAGGCCAACGCGCGGTCGGGTATCTGATGAAGACATCTTCTCGTAGTCCTAACCGTGACGAAGCGCCGAAGCTTGCGCGCGTGTGTCTCTCGCGTCTATTTTTTGGAAGCCGGCCTTTTGCTTGCGGTGCGTCCTTTGGATGAAGTGGGCCCAGCGGTGCTTCCTGTTCCAGACGACGTGCTGTTCGGAAGCGGCGCTGGCGTCATTCCTGCCATCTCAAGATGTTCTGAGAGATGACGGCCCGTCAGGGCTTTGACCATCGAGTTGGCAGAGATGATAGCCATGAAGGGGCCGCCGAAGGCAGCCTTCGCCGCGTAGCCGAGTATGCAATGAACTCCGGCCTGCAACAGATTTCCACGGAGCAGATTGCTCCCGCCCGGCATGATGATCTCGCTGGCGAACGCAAGGCTCGCTGCGACAGGATTAATTTGGTTTGATTGCTCTGCCATCTCTTCTCTCTCCTTGATTGCGGGTTGACGAACTTCGTTTACAGGCTTCGTACGTCTGCTGCCTTTTGTTGCTGTTTGCTGTTCGTGCTCTTCCGGGGCTGCGGCCCCTTTCGCGTGTGCCCATCAATCTATTCTTGATTTACTTTTTCTGCAAGGTTTGCGCGGCCTCCGCGATGAACTGCTTAACTAAAGCAAGCGGGTCATTGACCAACTCACGAACATCTCGCAGAATACCGAACTGACTACAGACGACTAACCGCTTGAGCAAATCTGTCATCATCATTGGCGCGGGACTGGGTGGTCTTGCGGCCGCAATCCGGCTGGCAAGCAATGGTGTGAGCGTGCGCGTGCTTGAAAAGAACGCCACGCTCGGCGGCAAGGTGAACATACATCGTGCGGCCGGTTACACGTTCGACACGGGCGCTTCACTGCTGACGATGCGACATGTGCTCGCAGAGCTATTCAGCGGCGCCGGGCGCAACGTTGATGATTACTTAGAAACAGTCGCGCTTGAACCCATCTGTCGTTACCGCTGGCCCGACGGCACGATGCTCGACGCTTCAACTAATCTTGAAAAGACCGAACGCGAAATCGCGCGCATCGCCTCGCGCGCCGACGTGGAAGGGTTTCGACGGTTTCTTGCGGATGCGCGGCGCAAGTATGAGGTTGCGACGCGCACGTTTCTGGCGTACAGCTTAAACGACCTGCCCAAACTTTTGCGCCCGCGCTACGCGCGCGACCTTGCAGCCATCTCTTCCCTGCGCACGCTTGACGCGCATGTCCGTCGCTACTTCTCGTCGCCCCACCTGCAACAACTCTTCAACCGCTTCGCTACCTACAACGGCTCTTCGCCCTATTCGACGCCAGCCACCTTCGCGCTGATCCCTTATGTCGAATTCGGACTCGGCGCGTGGTACGTGCGCGGCGGAATGTATAAGCTGCCTCTGGCCCTTGCTGCGCTGGCTCGTGAGTTCGGCGTTAATATTCGCACGGGCGCGGAGGTCGAAAAGATACTGATTGAGCGAGGCCGCGTGTGCGGCGTGCGGCTCGCCGGTGGTGAAGTCTTGCAGGCAGACGCGGTGCTCGCGAATTCCGATGCTGTTGATACTTACCGTCGTTTGATTGAAACAAAAGCGCGCCGCATCTACACGAATCGCAGGCTCGAAAAGTTTGAGCCTTCGTCGAGCGGCTTCGTCATGTTGCTCGGCGTCGCACGCCGCTATCCCCGGTTGGCCCATCACAACATTTTCTTCTCGCCTGATTACCCGTCCGAGTTTCGCGCCATCTTCGAAGAGGGGCGGCCCGCCGCGCATCCGACCATCTACGTCTGCGCTTCATCGCGCACGGATGAAACGCAGTCGCCAGACGGACACGAAAACCTCTTCGTGCTCGTCAACACGCCCGCGACCGGCGCACAGACCAACTGGACAAACGAAGCGAAAGGCTACCGAGACCTGATTGTGCGCCTCCTCGAAGAGAACGGACTCGAAGGCTTGAGCAGCGCTATTGACTACGAGCACACGATTACGCCCACGGATTTTGAACGGACTTACTACGCCAATCGCGGCTCAATCTACGGCATCTCTTCAAACAAGCGTCGCAGCGCCTTCATGCGCCCGCCCAACAAGGCACGCGACATCCCCGGCCTCTACTTCGCAGGCGGCGCGACGCATCCCGGCGGCGGCATCCCGCTCGTCCTCTTATCAGGAAAGATGGCAGCAGAGTTGTTGCTTCGTGATAACTAAAGCAGCGGTTCTGCGCTCGTCGCGTCGCGGTCTATGCTTTGTTGATTGCTTCTTCGATGCTGCAACGCGGGCAGACAAGCGTTTGGCGTGTGGCGTCGCGCCAGCGCGCGAGCGCGTGTGTTGAAAGCGCGGGCTCTTTCTCTTCGGCTTCGCCTTCTCTTAAGAAGCGTGCGCGCGGATTGTCGTCTTGAGGGCTGGTCTCTTGTGCGCTGCAATGCTTGCAGACCCATCCGTAGCCGGCGTTGATGAAGTGGTCTGTTTCAATCACGGCAGGAAGAGATTGGAAGGCTTAAAGGGACGAGGGAAGACAAAGCCTGTGATGCTCTGTCTTCCCTTGTGCCTGTCAACTATTCAGCGCGACGGATGGATGGACGCCGCGTGTCAGGGGATTCAAGCAGGCGTACGTTGACGGTCGTGCGGCCGTTGCCGCGAAAGACCTCGACCTTGATAACGTCTCCCACCTGATGCTTGTCCAGAATGCGATAGAGGTCGTCCAACGAACTCACCGCTTCGCCGTCAATGGAGGTGATGATGTCTCCGAGGCCGACATCGCCGTCAACGGTCTGTTGAAGTCCGCGCAGGCCAGCCGCAGACGCAGAGCCGCCGGGCGCAACCTGTAGGATGATGATGCCGTCCGCGACTGGCAGCCGCACCTGCTCGCGCAGGTCTTTGGCAGCGCGCCCGTTGATGCCGAGCTTCGGACGACGAATAACACCGTCTTTAATCAACAGCGGCACGATGCGCTTGGCGATGCTCACGGGAATGGCGAAGCCGACGCCGACAGAGCCGCCCCCGCCTGGCGAGAGAATCTGCGAGTTGATGCCGATCATGCGGCCGCGCGAATCGAGAAGCGGGCCGCCGGAGTTGCCGGGATTAATCGAGGCGTCTGTTTGCAGCGCGCCTTCGATGGGCCGACCGTTGCGTGCGCGAATCGGACGCTGGAGGCCGCTGATGACGCCTGTGGTCAGCGTGCGGTCGAGTCCGAACGGGTTGCCGATAGCCAGCACCTTCTGCCCGACGATGAGACGGTCTGAATCACCCAAGGGCACGACCGTCAGTTGCTCGCGCGGCGCGTCCACCTTAATGACGGCCAAATCCGTGTCAGGGTCGCCGCCGACAATCCGCGCCGGGTAGCTCTTGTCGGGGCCGAGGCTGACGGTTAGTTTCTGCGCTCCTTCGACAACGTGGTAGTTAGTCAGAATGTGGCCCTGATCGTCAATCACGGAGCCCGAGCCTGAGCCTTCGCCCTCTTCCACGCCGCCGAAGAAGTCCTGCCGGTAGGAGGTTGACTTAATTGAGACTACCCCCGGCGAGATGGCTTTATAGACTTCTATATTATTCTGCTCGTCGGTCGCCAGCGCGGGGTCTGTGATGGTGGGCGCGGGCGTTTCCGTAAAGGCGGAAATGTTGGGCTGAAGACGACTGCCGAAGCGGTCTATGCAGGCGACCGTCACGGCTGCGAAAAACGCTGACATCAGCGCTATCAACAGTATTTGTCTGGCAGAGAGTTTATACATGGCTTTCTTCTCTATCCTTTAAAAATTTCCTCGACTCGCACGAAAGCAAACTTTTGTGTTGCTGAGATGCCAACGCATGGCTGCGCGGTTGCGCGCTCAAACCCTTGAACCCGCGACCTGCACGGCCCCGCGTCTTCTTCAAGTATCAAAGACGAAAAAACATGTGCCCGGATGATTCTCCCGGTGCACATGTTTTTACGAGTAAAGCTGCGGCAGAGTTGCCGGAAATCTTTCGGTCTTCGCGAGCGCCGTTTACGGCTTGAATGGGCTGGGATTGTTGCCGCGGTCTTGCGTGACGACGGCGACAACGGCAGCACCCACAGCGCCGCCCAGCACAATCAAGCCAAAGGCTCTGCCCGAATTGTTGCTGATGCCGCCCAGCATGCCGACGCCTTCATCCGAGCCGCTGCCGACCATTCCGCCCTTCTTATCATCATCATCGTCATCGTCGTCCGTCTGGGCGATGATGGTCGAGAGCTTGGCGGAATCGGTGCGCGCGGTCTTGCCGTCTGGCGTCGTAATAGAACCCTTAACGCCGGGGCCGGTCGTCAGAGTCGCGTGGCCGGAAGTAAGCGTGACATCAATGGTCGAACCCGTGAAGTTGAGCGTCAGGGTCGTTTCGGGAGCCATGCGGAGCAGTCCGAGTTTGCCAATCTGCACGCTGGCCCCGACGCCCGCCGGAGTCAAAAGCTGCGAGCCTGGAAGAATGGTCGTGCCGGGACGGGTGCTGTTGCCGTTGACGTTGATCGGATTATTGCCGCTCGTGGTCAGCTTGCCTGTGCGTGCCGGAGCCGGAGACGGGCCTGCTTCCGTCAGGCTTTTTCCCGCGCGGCTCGCCTGCACGTAGATTTGTGAGATGGAAAAGATGAGCAACAGTGCAATGGCTGAAGCCGCTTTTTGACGTTTCGAGTTCATAATGAATCTCCTTTTTGAGACCGTACCGCTTCCCTTGTCAGCTTTAAAATAACCCGTCGGGATTGTAGAGCCAATTTTGTGTCCGGCAACTTTAACGCTGCTGGCCTCCAGAGTCAATGCTTTCTCTGTAAAAATGTTCGCCTAACGGAAAAAAAATTTTGGGCGACCGAGGGAGAGAAAAATTGGACTGGCGCGACCCAGCGCTCCCGGCGCAGGTCTTCACTATACCTCATTTCTGCGAAATTGTGACCCTGTTTTTTGAAGGATGCGGTCAGGAAAAGATGGCGAGCAGGCTGTTCTGGAGGCCGCCGAGGAAGGCAATAACGGTTTCGGGCGCTTGCCAGCCGAGCGCAGACATCCCTGTCGCGGCGTGGACAAGCATGATGGCGAAGTAGATTGAGAGCGCGAGCGTCATTCCGCGCCGCGCCAGTTTCAGATGAGCGCAACGATAAAGCACGTAGGCTGCAAACGCGCCAATCGCTAATTTCGTCGCCAGAAACGGCCCGTTGCCCATTTCCAGCAGATGAGCCATCAGGCCGTTGCCTTCCGTCGCCAGTTCGGCGCGCACCCAGATGATGGTCAACTGCGCGTCGAGCCAGTTTAAAGCGAAGAGAAGAATGCTTTTTGAGAGTGCGCTCATAAGCGAGGCTTGTGTCTCCTTCGTCCGGCCAACTTTGTTTAACTTCTCCCCTTTAACAATCGAACCCCCGACACCACGCGGGCCGGGGGTTCAATCACTAACGGGAAGAAACGAAACTCACTTCGTTTGTACTGACAGGAAAGTTCTAATCTGCGCTGGCTTCCGAATTATGATTAAACGGGCGTTCGGCGGCAGTCAAAACTTAACGTCGCGGGAGGAACGAAAGAGTGATATATTCTCGCGCCACGCGCGCACGCGAGAGATGTAGAGACGCGCGCAGTGATTCCTACAGACTTAATTTCTCCCTGAATGAAAGGAAAAGGCCATGAGCGGTTATCCGCCGAATCAATACCCGCAGAACCAGTCTCCGCAGAATCCTTCGCCGCAAGAGCAAGCGCAGCCAAACCAGTATTCACCGAACCAGTATCCGCCCAACCAGTATCCGAACGCTCCCTATCCACCTAACCAGTATCCGCCGAATCAGTATCCTCCGAATCAATATCCGCCAAACGCTTACCAGCAGAACCCTTATTATCAGCAGCCTCCTTACCAGCCAAATCAAGCGGGCGCGAGTCGTTATATGCCGTGCCCGCGCTGCCGTATGCCTGAGCCGCAGCCTGTTAAGTTCACATGGTGGGGCGGAGTGCTTGGGCCGAAGATGCTGAGCCACGTCAAATGCGGGCAGTGTGGGATGGCCTACAACGGCAAGAGCGGTCAATCGAACACGAAAGGCATCGTGATTTACTCGGTCATCGTGTTCGTCATCTTCTTTGCCATCGGGATAGCAATATTGCTGGCGACGAGCAGATAGCCTCGCGCCTGCGGTTCGGCCTCGCGCCGCTCTCGAAGATGATTGTTCGCTCTTGCGGGCTTAACTTATGAAGCGGCGGCCGTGTCGGGCGGAATGATGCGTAGGTTGGGTGATTCCTGTAGGACGCGCGTGCCGGGCGGGACGGAGTGTGTCAGCCAGACGTTGCCGCCGATGACGCTGCCGCGACCGATGACAGTCTCGCCGCCGAGAATAGTCGCTCCGGCGTAAATCACCACGTCGTCCTCAATGGTCGGATGTCGCTTGGTGTTGCGCACGAGTTGGCCCGTGGCATCCTTGTCGAAAGAGAACGCGCCCAGGGTTACGCCCTGATAGAGCTTGACGTTGTTGCCGATGACGGCCGTGCCGCCGATGACGACGCCCGTGCCGTGGTCTATGAAGAAACGCGCGCCGATGGTTGTGCCGGGATGAATATCTATGCCTGTGCGGTGGTGCGCGTGCTCAGTCATAATGCGCGGGATGAGCGGCACACCCATTTTGAAAAGCTCGTGAGCGAGGCGATAGACCATCACGGCGTAGATGCTCGGATAGCTGAAGATAATCTCATCAAGCGAGGTGGCGGCCGGGTCGCCCTCGTAAGCGGCGGCCACATCCGTCGCCAGCAGTTCGCGCAGGCGCGGCAGCGCGGCAAGAAAAGCTGCTGCCACTTCGCTCGATTCGTTCTCCGTCACGTCGCAGTTCGACTCGACGCGCGCTGCATGACAGATGGCGCGTTTGAACTGCTCTGTCAAACTCTCGTAGAGCCACGCCATGCGCGATTCGACGTGCAGGCGCAGTTGCGCGCCCGTCAATTCCTGCTTGCCGATGTAGCCGGGAAACAGCAACTCGTGAATCATCACGAGCACGCGGATAATCTCCGCGTGCGACGGCAACGGTTGAAAATCAAGATGATGAATCTTGATGCCCGCGCCTGTGTAAGATTCGATGAGCGCGTCGGTCGCCCGCTCAATCTTTTCGCGCATAACTCAACGGACAGCAGTATTCAGAAGTCAGAATCCAGAAGAAGCGACTGCAACCAACTAAGAGGCTGCAAACACTTTTTGATTTTCCGTTCTTCCTGCGTTTCTTTCCTTCCGGCTCCTGACTTCTGTCTCCTGCCTCTACTCGATTGTTAATCCTCGTTCTTTCGCAATCCCGCGTGCTTTCATAATGACATCGTCGTCAACAGGCTCGGCTCCGCTCGTCCAGGCTCCTACCTCTTCAACGGGACGGCCGAGCGCAATAGCCAGCTTCTCGTCGCTCGCTTCAAAACCCTCGTCGCGCAGTTTCTTCAGCATCGCGCGTCCTGCGCTCTGGTCTGTGCCACGGTCGTCCACTGCATCCTGCTTTTGATTGTCCATCCCTCTTCCTTCCTGCTGTTTGCTCATGCCCCGACCTCGCTTTGCGGCTGACCCGAAACGGTCGCCTGATAACCCAAGTCCTGAATTTTCTTGACGAGCGTCGTTTGCTGCACGACCTCCTCGTCGTATTCGACGATGGCCGTCTTGCGCTTGAAAGTCACGTCAGCCTTAAAGACGCCCGCCGTTTCCTCCAGAGTCTCCTTGATGTCCACCGCACAGGAATCGCAGTGCATCCCCTCGATGTTTAATTCCGCCTGCATCCGTGTAAGTACCTCCTTGAATAGATTCGACCGCGCACGGCCCGTTAAAAAGGCGACGCGCGCTTTCGAATCCCTGTTAAGCTGTTAGAGCGTAACGATTGCCGTGCATTATAGAAGGTACTGGCGTTAAGCGTCCAATCTGCTCCGGCCTGAAAAGCTGTAGGGGTGGAAGATAGTGAGCGTAAACTCCAGACTAAAATGCACCTTCAAATTCAAGCTCGACACATCCGCGCGCCCGCTGTCCTCCTTGCGGCGACTTGAAAATATAACGACAATGCAATGATACGCCGCACGGCTTTGTGTTTATTATGAGCACGCTTTCTTCAAACGCAAGAGAGCCTTGCCCTTATTCCACTCGCCGGTGGATTCATTTTATCACTTATCTCACTAGCCGAACTGGCTTATGGAAAGTCAGGGTCAGGGTTGTGTGTGAGGCGGTGCATGGATGTCCGTCTGCGATGTGCGGCCCGATACTAAATCATTTGGAGAAATTTGAAATGTTAAGAATGGGAAGAAATCCGAAAGCCGAACCGAACGAAAACGAGAAGCAGGCAGCAGCGCCACAGCCGACGTATAACGCGCCTGCGCCGTACGCCACTCAGGCAGCAGCACCGCCGCCAGCGGCAACGCCCGCCTACAATAATCCGCAGCCGCCCGTGCAGCCCGAAAGCGAGCGCACGCCGCAGGCGACACGCGCGCTGACGGAAACCGAATCGCTCGCACGCGAAATTAAAGACGGAACGATGAGCGGCTTTGTCGGCGGCGGCACAACTCTTTCCGGCGAAGCCGTCTTCAAAGGGATGCTGCGCGTGGACGGCCATCTGACGGGTCGCATCAACTCTGAAAAGGGAACACTGATTGTCAGTTCCGGCGGACGCGTTGACGCAGACATACAGGTCGCGACTGCGAAAATAAACGGCACAGTCAACGGTGATATTATCGCCAGCGAACGGCTCGAACTGGGTCGCACCGCCGAAGTGCACGGCAACATTCAAGCTCCGTTGCTGGTCATCGAACAGGGCGCAATCTTCGAGGGCAATTGCCGCATGAAGAGCGTGGAAGCTGCGCGGAAAGACGTGCGACCCGAAAAGACGCAGGCGAAAGATTCAACTCAACGCCAGAGCAGCTTGCCTCCACCCACGACGGCCAGAAGCAACGCACCTGAAGCCGTTAAGGCCGGCAACCCTGCCTGATGAAGTGAGGACAAAGAAAGTCGGAAGTGGAGACGGCCGCGCCGTTGGAAACAAACGTGCGCGGCCGTCTTTAACGTTTCCAATGTAAGGTCTGCTTCCACAGGCTTGTGCTTTAAGCCGTCACTCGGTAAGTTGCCGTGTGATGAATCTGCCTTCAATCGCGCAGGGAATCGTGGAGGCCGCGCATGTATTGCGAAAGGCGGGCGTGCCGGAGGCGCGGCGCGAGGCAGGCTCTCTGCTCGCTCACGCCACGGCGCGCGACCGCACCTTTCTCATCACACACGCAGACGAGTTGCTGAGCCTTGATGAGTTGAAACGCTTTCGCGAGTTTGTTGTGCGGCGCGCTGCGGGCGAGCCGCTGCAATACATCACAGGCCGTCAGGAATTCTTCAGCCTCGATTTCGAGGTCACGCCCGACGTGCTGATTCCACGACCCGAAACCGAGCTACTCGTCGAGACGGCCATCGAGCTTCTGAAAGAGACTGAACAACAGCAGCCGCAGTCTCTCATCTGTGATGTCGGCACAGGCTCAGGCTGCATCATCATCACGCTCCTGCACGAAAGGCCGCACGCGCGCGGCGTGGCCCTCGACATCTCGCCGCCTGCTCTCGCCGTCGCCGCACGCAACGCCGCGCGCCTCAACGTGAGCGACCGCCTGACATTTATCGCTTCGGATTGCTTCAGCGCTCTCCGTTCGTCCGACGCGCGTTTCTCGATGATTGTTTCCAATCCGCCGTATATCTCGGCGGGCATGATGGACGGGCTGCAACGCGAAGTGCGAGAGCACGAGCCGCGCCTTGCGCTGACGCCCGGTGACGACGGCCTCCTTGTCATCAAGCGCATCGCGACGGAGGCGGCGAGCTTTCTCAATTCCGGCGGGCATCTGCTTCTGGAAATCGGCTTTGACCAGCATGAGCGGGTCGCGCAACTCTTCGACGCGCAGCCCTGGCAACTGCTCTATATTCGCAAAGATTTGCAGGGCATCCCGCGCACGGTCGTTGCAAGGAAAAAGTAAAAAGTTAAAAGGTAAAAGTAAGAGAAGACAAAAAGCAAGAACGAGGAAGCGAGAGCGAATCTCTTGCCTTCACTTTTGCCTTTTACCTTTTACCTTTTTACTTTAATCTATCTTCTATGGATAAATTTCGGATTGCGGGCGGACGCCCACTGCATGGCCGCGTGGCTATCAGCGGCGCGAAAAATTCCGCTCTGCCGTGTATGGCCGCGGCGCTCCTGACGGCTGAGACCGTCACGCTGCACAACATCCCTTACGTGCGCGACATCATCACGCAGCGACGCCTTCTTGAGGATGTCGGAGCGACCGTGCTGACGCCTGAACTGCGCACTCACAAGATTACGGCCCGCCACATCGAACTGCTCGAAGCGCCTTATGAGTTAGTTAAAACGATGCGTGCCTCCGTGCTGGCATTAGGGCCGCTTCTTGCGCGTTTCGGGAAGGCCAGAGTCTCTCTGCCGGGCGGCTGCGCCATCGGCACACGCCCGATTGATCTGCATCTCGCCGGCTTTCAACACTTGGGCGCTCAAGTCGGGTTAGAGTCGGGCGATGTCGTCGCGCGTGCGCCGAAGCCGGGACGCCTGCGCGGAAACACCGTCCGCTTCGAGAAAGTTACCGTCACGGGCACGGAAAATCTGATGATGGCCGCAACGCTCGCCGAAGGGCGCACTACCTTGCACAACGCCGCCTGCGAACCCGAAATCGAAGACCTCGCGGAGCTTTTAAACAAGATGGGAGCGCGCGTGCGCGGCGCAGGCACACCCACCATAGAGATAGAGGGCGTCGAAGCCCTCGGCGGCGCTGAGCACACGATTATTCCAGACCGCATCGAGACGGGCACGTTCATTGCCGCCGCTGCCATCACAAAGGGCGAACTCGAAATCAAAGACTGTCATCCAGAACACTTGTCGGCAGTAATTACTAAACTGCGCGAAGTTGGTGTTGAGATAGACGAGGTTAACCAGAGCACGCTGCATGTGCGTTGCGGGTCGAAGGGCTTGAAGGCTTGCGACGTTGTGACGGAGCCTCACCCGCGTTTTCCGACAGACATGCAGGCGCAGTACATGGCCTTGATGACGCAATCGAGTGGTCGTTCCGTGATTAACGAGACGATTTTTGAAAACCGCTTCATGCACGCCTCCGAGATGCAGCGCATGGGCGCGCAGATTTTGATAGACGGGCACACGGCTGCTGTCGAAGGGCCGACGCGCCTGACGGGCGCACGCGTGCAGGCTTCGGATTTGCGCGCCTCCGCCTCGCTCGTGCTGGCGGGCCTTGCCGCCGAGGGCGAGACGATTATTGACCGCGTTTATCACATAGACCGTGGCTACGAGAAGATTGAAGCGAAACTCGGGAGCGTCGGGGCAAGCATCGAGCGCCTGAAGGATTCCGTCACCGGCCCGCTCTCAAAAGCTATGATGGGCGAAGAGTAACGCGCGAGCGGCACGGAGACGCCTGAGAACAAGACTGGTGACAAGCGACGAGAAACAAGCTATTGTTTACGCGCTTGTTAACGCGCTCATCTTTTGCGAGCCGCTGCCGCCGGGTCGTTAATCGTTCATTATCGCTCGTCTTTCAACGCTTCGCGTTTGCCGGCGCTCTTGATAACTCGCCGGTTACGCGCTCGTTAGTTTTTAACTCGTCAATCGTCACCAAACTTCTATGGCTGAACAAGACTGCCTCTTTTGCCGGATCATCGCAGGCGACACGCCCGCAGACCTTTTACACACGGACGAACGCTGCGTCGCCTTCCGCGACATCAACCCTCAAGCGCCCGTTCACGTGCTCGTCATCCCGCGCGAACACATGGACTCGCTCGACGACGCTTCGCAGCGCGATGAAGCGCTGCTCGGCCATCTCCTGCGCGTCGGGGCGCGCATCGCCAACGAAGAGGGATTATCGGAGAGCGGCTATCGGACTGTGATTAACACGGGCGCGGGCGTGGGCCAATCTGTCTTTCACCTGCATGTGCATGTGCTCGGCGGGCGCGGGATGAGTTGGCCGCCGGGATAAGGAGTGAGCGCGGAAGCTTTAGAGCGCCGCGCTCCTTATTTCAAATGGCCGCCGCCCGCTGCCTGAAAAGCGCGCTCAGGCTGTTCGGCTGCCTGCGGCTGCACGTCAATGGCAGGCTTCTTCGTTCTCAACATCAACTCCAACAGGCGATAGCAAGTCTCACGCGAACCCGTACAAATCTGTTCGTCGTTCTCATCGTACAGAGCATAGATCCTGCCGCTGCCATCCATCGGAAAGACCATCGGTTTAGTGCCCATCCTTAAGAGCCGCCTTTCAAGACGAAATCGGAAGAAGCCTGAGCGGGAAACCACGAAGGCAAGGCCGTAAGCCTGAGAGCCACGCACGCGCGCCTCTCTTTCTTCCGACCCGGCCCGCCGGATTAACGAAGTGTCTGGACAATATGACAGCCCTGCGCGGTTAGTCAATGATAATTCGGAAAACATAACGACAACCGTCTCCATGCCTTTCTGCGTTTCGTCTATGTGCGGGCGTTGCATTCGGGCGGGAGGAAAGTTAGGATGAACGGCAGAAGCGAATTTTTCAAACTTATGGATGAAAGCGAAGCGAGGTAAAGGGCGATGAAATTTCCCGGTGGGATGAATATCCAGCAGATGATGAAGCAGGCGCAACAGATGCAGGAGAAGATGCAGAAGGAGATGGAGGAGTTGCGCGTAGAAGCTTCGTCGGGCGGCGGTGTTGTCACTGTCCAGATGCGCGGCAATCACGAAGTCGAAAGCATTAAGATTGACCCGGAGGCCGTCAAGGAGGGTGATGTGGAGATGCTGCAAGACATGATTGTCGCGGCGCTCAACGAAGCCAACCGTAAGGTTGAGGAAGCGATGAAAGGCAAGCTCGGCGGTATGCTTCCGCCGGGACTCCTTTAAAATAGTAATGAGTGATGAGTGATGAGTGATGAGTTAAAAGACAGTTGCTTTAACTCATCACTCATTACTCATCACTCATTACTTCTTTTCGTTACTTATCACTGCTCTTATGCTTGATTACGCCGAACCAGTCACGAAGCTGATAGATGAGTTCAAACGCTTGCCGGGCATTGGGCACAAGACGGCGCAGCGTTTGGCCTTTCATATCCTGCGCGTGCCGGAGACGGATGTCGAGCGCTTTGTCGAAGCCTTGAGGGAAGTCAAGCGGCGGATAGTTTTCTGTACGGTCTGTAATAATCTGACGGACGTTGACCCGTGCCGTTTCTGCTCTTCGACGGGGCGCGACCGCTCGATGATTTGTGTGGTTGAAGAGCCTTATAATCTGGTGGCCGTCGAGAAGACGCGCAGCTACAAGGGCCTTTACCACGTCCTGCACGGCAGCCTCTCGCCGATTCGCGGCATCGGGCCGGACGACCTGCACCTGCAAAATCTGTTGCCGCGTTTGAAGCCGGAGAATAACGATGGCGTGGACGTGCGCGAGGTGATTCTGGCGACCAATCCGAATACCGAAGGCGAGGCCACGGCCAACTACATCAGCCGCCTTCTCAAGCCGCTCGGCGTGCGCGTCACGCGCATCGCGATGGGTATGCCCGTCGGCTCAGACCTCGAATACGTTGACGAGGTGACGATGGACAAGGCGCTCGCCAACCGGCATGAGATATAAAAGCAGTGATGAGTGATAAGTAATGAGTGATGAGTTAAGAACTCTTTCTTTTACTCATCACTCATTACTCATCACTTTTTTAGAACCTGACGTGTTCCTCCTGTATGTGGGCCTTGCAATCGGCGCAGCTCTGCGCGTCTTCGTACATTTTAGACTCGAATTCGATGAGCGATTTGATGGGGACATCGCCTGCGATGCGGTCGGGCGCGGAGGTGAAACGCACGATTGTGCCGCAGCCGACGACGGTCGCGCCGAGCTCTTTCTTGACGAGTTCGGCAGTCTCCTCTATGGCGTGGCCGCTGCGAATGATGTCGTCAACGATAATGCAGGGATTGATGTCGCCCTGATTGACATACTGGCGAAACATGCGCTTGCCTTCCTCGCGCTCGGCCCAGTAAATCTGTTCGGCATTCAAGGCTTCGCGCACGCCGAAGGCCACGGGGATGCCGCCCGAACTCGGACTGATGATGGCAACCTTCGGTAGTTGGCTGGCGATGTCGCGGTCTGTGCGAAACATGCGCGAGAGCGCGACGGCCAGCACGCGCGCCGTGTCGTAATAACGGAAGGCCAGCGGCATCTGAAAGTAGTGCGGCGTGTGCTTGCCCGAAGGATAAATAAAATGGCCCTCACGGAAAGCGCCCGTGCGCTTCAGGATTTGCATCACGGTGTCGGGCGATGGAATCAGATTTACCATTCTCTTCTCTCCTGCGAATTAAAAAAGTGATGAGTGATGAGTAATGAGTAATGAGTGATAAGAAAAAGTAACTGTCTTTTAACTCATCACTCATTACTCATCACTGCTTTTTTACCGAGCGCGCGTGCGATTAACTGCCGCTGGTCGCGGCTGAGACCGTCGGGCAAAGCGTCTGGCGCAAACCATTCGGCGCTCTTAATCTCAACACTGCGCGGCGCAAACTCTCCCTGCGGGCGACAACGGAAAATAATTTCAACCTGTGTGGGGCGCTTGAGCGTGCGCACGAAAGCCAGTTCGGCTTCCTCCAGTTTGAGTCCAATCTCCTCTTGCAGTTCGCGCCGGACGGCGTCTTCCGGCTGTTCGCCCTTTTCGATAAAGCCGCCGGGAATGCCCCAGCCAGAGCCGACGCGAAAGACATGCTTGAGCAGCAGCACGCGCCCCTTCTCGTCTAAGACGATGGCCCCGGCCGTGACTGCAAAGCGCGGCTCAAGCAGGCGCATCGTTAAGCGGCGCACACTCTTC
Organism: Pyrinomonadaceae bacterium; assembly: GCA_036382855.1. Taxonomy (GTDB): domain Bacteria; phylum Acidobacteriota; class Blastocatellia; order Pyrinomonadales; family Pyrinomonadaceae; genus DASVTR01. Next base: position 116,419 of record DASVPO010000024.1, read on the forward strand.
GGCGCGCCGCGCCACAGAGCACCGAACAACTTTTTCAGCATGCGCCAGACAATATAAAGGCAAAACTAAAAAGGTAAAAGGCAAAAATGGGAACGCTTGCCGCGCTCCCTCTTTTTTCTTCCCCCTGCGCCCTTTCTTTTGTAAGATGAACGACGTCACGAAGAAGAAATCAAGCGCACAATTTAAGTAGTCTCCAAAAACAGTAAGGAAGCAAGCGAAGAAGAGCTATGGCAGCCGAAGCGACGACGACACTGACGACCACTGCGAGCGTCCCTGAAAAAATCACCAACGCGCAGACCGTCTGCAACCGCCGGAACGAAAAGAACAAGCTTTGCAACGGCCACATCAAGCAATTGCACACGGGCGGCGAAGACGCAGCCAAACACCTGCGCGGCGACGACGTGCTCTTCAAATGCCAATCCTGCGGCACGCTCTACATGGGCCCACCTCTGGGCCACGTCCGCGACGTTGACAAGCAGCAGCGCTTCGTCGAAAAAGAACTGGCCGCGCTCTTAAAGGCTGCGGGCGGCTCACTGCCCGCCATCAAGAAGAATGACAAGGGCGTCTACGTGCTCGTCGAAGCCGCGGCGCAACACGCGCCAGCCGCCAAGCCGGCAGCAGCGGCAAACGCCGCCAAGCCCGCCACCGCAGCAGCAGCTAAACCGGCAACGCCAGCGAAGCCAGCCTCCCATAAGTCGCCATCAGAAACAGAGTTTGGGCCAATCCCCGGCGCATCAGGCCCAGTGCCCGGCGAGACGCCCGAACAGAAGCTCGCGCGACTCAAGGCCGTGGTGGCCGAAGCCAAACGCCGTAAGGCTCTACTCGAAGGCGAAGAAGGCGCAGCCGCAGCAACTCCTGCCGCTCAGCCAGCCGCAGCAGCAACTCCCAAACCCGCGCCAACAGCGCCAACGGCGGCAGCGCCCGCCGCTCAAGCAAGACCTGCTGCACCGTCGGCCGCAGACCTAGGCCCGATTCCGGGCGCGTCCGGCCCTGTTCCAGGCGAAACTCCCGAAGAAAAAATCGCACGCCTCAAAGCGGTCGTCGCCGAAGCCAAACGGCGCAAGGCCCTGCTCGAAGGAGACGAAGCAGCAGCAGAGACGACCGCCGCCGCCACCACTGCGCGCACTACTCCGACCGCAGCCACCACCTCCGGCACGGATTCTTCCGCACAGGCTGATGCTCATCGTCCTGCCGCCGAAGCTCAAGCCGCGACCGGCATGGCCTCTGCTGCGCCTTTGAGTCCGGCGGCGGCAACGGCCTCGCCCGTCGCAGGGCCCGAGTCTCCCGCAGACCTCGCGCCCGACACAGTGCCGCCCGCTACTGCCGCTCCTTCTGCGTCCGCCCACTCTTCGACCCACGGCCTAGGCCCGATTCCCGGCGCTGACGGCCCCGTCCCCGGCGAGACACAAGAAGAGAAGATTGAACGCCTCAAACGGGTCGTCGCTGAAGCCAAACGACGCAAAGCGCTATTGGGTGGAGAGTAAAGTCAGCGCGTCAGCAGCTTGATTTAAGCTATCGGTTGCACACGTTCACGCAGCCAGTGTGTGAGTTGCTCAACGTCCCATTGGTCGGATTCAACGGCTAACACCATTTCCAGCACTTCCGAAGCCGGGGCGATAATTTCAAATCCGTTGAGTTTGAGGAATCTATCCGTCAGATGTGTGGCGGTGCGCTTGTTGCCGCCAGCAAAGGGGTGATTCTTAATGAGACCAAAGCAGAGTGTGGCTGCTTACGCAGGCAGATCAGCGTGATAATAAGAGGCTGCCTGCTGCGGGCGTGCCAGGGCCGACTGTAGCAGTGAGCGGTCGAAAATTCCCTACCTGACTTCTTCCAGAGCGCGCATCAACTCGATGTGCTCTAACACGGCCTCTGCGTAAGTCAGATAAATAATTCGGTCAATCGCCAAGCCGTTTCATCTCCGTAAAGGCATCCTTAAACTTCGTGATGCTTTCCTGCACGCCCTGCTTCGTCTTCTCAGTCGCGGGCGGCAGAATTTCTGCGGAGACTTGACCATCGCGTAGATAAAAGATGAGGAATGAGCCTTCGGCAACACCGGCTTCGGATGCCATTTCCCGAGTCATGGCAACGACCCATCCGTGGTCGCGCTTCTGCGGAGACAAAACTTCAGGCATGTGACCCAACCTCCAATCCCTCGCTCCCAGCAGACCGTTTGGCGCGTTAAGCTGATTGTAAAATCAGCTTCCGGCTACAGCAAGTGTGGCTAAATCTTTCAACTCACCGTTGGCTGCGGAAGTTGATTAACGGGCTGAAGCATTACTGATTGAAAAGATTAACTCTCGCGAATCACCAGACCCTCGCGGGCCAGTTTCCAGTCGAGGACTTCGACGCCTTCTTCTTCCGAGAGGGCGCGTTCGACATCCGTGCGGCGGCCTTCGGCGCAGAGGAAGGCGATGCAGCCGCCGCCGCCTGCGCCGCAGACCTTAGCGGCTTCAGCGCCATTTGCAAGCGCCTTCGCGACGAGCATGTCCATTTGCGGCGTCGTCACGCCGGGAGCAAGCCGCTTGCGGTTCGGGTGGGCGGCGCTCATCGTCCGGCTCACCATCTGCCAGTCATTTGCCAGCAGCGCCTCGCGCATTTTGATGCTTGAATCGCGAATGCCGTCGAAGAGCCTGAACAGCTCCGGGTCGCCGTCAATGTGGCGCTTGGTAATCTCCCAGTTGTTTGTGCCGGAGAGGCGCGGCTCGCCCGTGTAGCAAATGCTAATGCGGCGTTCGAGCGTCTCTTCGTCAATGCGCAGGGCTTCGCGGCGGATGCCGTCGGGGCGAAAGTGAAGACAGCTTGTGCCGCCGTAGAGCGCAGAGTAGTAGTCCTGAAAGCCCGCGGGCACGCGAATCACGGTCGTCTCGATGTTGGCTGCGATGGTCGCAAACTTGCGCTGGTCATAGCGATTGCCGACGAGGCGATTGAGCGCGCCGATGCAGGCGATGTTGAGCGCGCTTGAGCCCGCAAGCCCTGCGCCCGCAGGAGCCTGACTATCGGCAAGAAGATGAAAGCCGACTTCCGGCTTGAAGAAATGGACGAGCTTGGAGATGAGCTCAAGTCTCTCTTCGTGAATCAACTCTTCGATGCCTGAGAGATTAGTTTCAAAAGAGATTTTGCGGTCGCGCGATTCGAGGATGACGCGGTCGTCCGCGCGCGTCTCGATGCGGCAGGAGGCGAGCAGGCTGATGGCGAAATTAACGGTCGTCGCGCCGGGATGAAAAAGGTAGAGCGGCCAGATATCAATCGTGCCACCGGCCAGATCAACGCGCGTCGGCGTGGATGCTTCAATTATCACTTGGGAAATAAATTTCCTTTCAAAAAAGTAATGAGTAATGAGTAATAAGTAATGAGTGACAAGCAGTCGGGTTTCTACTCATCACTCATCACGCATTACTCATTACTGTCTTTAATCGCCGCCTGTCTCTCCGCTTTTCGGTGTCGGGCGGTTCGGCTTCGGGTTCTCTTTACGACGCGGTGTCGGCGGCAGGTGCATCGTCTCACGAATTTCCTGGCCGATGTTGTGCAATTTCTCCTGTGCCGCCTGCTCAAACTCCTGCAACTTCTCCGGGTCTGCCTCCTCGACCTTCTTCGAGAGCCAGAAGCGTTCGAGCAAATAGAAGCCTGCGATGCCGACGACGAAGATGACGAGCAGGTATTTTCCGATGTCCTGAAAATCGCCGATAAACTTCGTAATCGCGCCGCTGAAAAAATAGCCGAGGCCGCTTAGGACGAGCACCCACGCGGCGCAACTCGAAAACGTCAACAGCAGAAAGCGCGTGAAGCGCATCTTGCCGACGCCGTAGAAGACGCAGGCCGCGATGCGCAGCCCGTAGATATACTTGACGAGGAAGATGGAGAGCGTGCCGAACTTATCAACGAGCCGCTGAATGCGCGGCGCGGCCATCCTGTAGAAACGGAAGTCGCGGACGCTCGCCTCAAACCCTCGCCCGCCGCTGTAGGCGAGGCTATCGCCAACCATTCCGCCCGCCGTCCCGACCAGAAAGACCTGCCCGAAACCATACTCGCCAAACGCCCCGTGATGGGCCAACACCCCTGCGAGCAGAAGCGTGATGTCTCCCTCCCACATTGTCAGGAAGAAGATGGCATAGAAACCGTAGTCCTTGATGAGTTCGTTAATATCCATGAAAACGAGTTTTCAGTTTTAGTTTTCAGTATTAGTTTTGAGTTCAACTGAAAACTAAAGACTGAAAACTGTCTAACTGTCTACTGCCTATTTCCTTCTTCTTCCGGCGGTGGCTTGACGACGAGCACGGGGCACGGCGCATGGCGAACGACCTGTTCGGCCGTCGAGCCGAAGAGCATTCTTCCAAGCCCCGTGCGGCCATGCGATGAAATCACAATCAGGTCAACTGCGCGTTCCTTCGCGACGCGGACAATCTCTGAGGCCGCATCGCCGTGAGCGATGACTTCTTCGACCGCCAGCCCGGAGCAGGCTTCGTGCTGCGCGATTTTCGGTAGCTCCCTTGTTGCGGAGTCTTCGAGTTGTTCGCTGATGTCGGCCATCGGCAAAGGCTCTGTGACGCCCGAATAACCGACAGTGGGGACGACCGGCTCGATGACGTGCACGCAGATAATAGAGGCTCCTGCCTCCCGCGCAAACTCCGACGCATACGAGAGCGCGTAGTTGGCGCACTCGCTAAAATCGGTCGGCAGCAGGAGAGAGCGAATTTTCATCGGTAATCTTTGATTTTAGATTTTCGATACGCAATTTCGCAGGGATGAAAGCATTTTGTTAATAATCTCTTGCAGGCTGCTTCCAATCCAAAATCCGAAATCGCGAATCAAAAATCACCCAGTCATTCTACACGGAGAGGGCGTTGTTTGACAGCCCCGCGGAATCGTTATTACAATGCCCGCGCTTCCCGCCCTTCCGGCAGCTTGTACTGTTGACTGCGTTTGACACGCTTCAGAAAAATGGCGAGTTCGCTTCAATCAGCAACACATTACATCGGCGTTGATGTCTCCGGCGCTAAGCTTCATGCTGCGCTCGTCACGGAAGACGGGCGCGTCATAGAGCGCCGCGAAGCCATGCTTGAGAGGGAAGCTATCACGACGCAGGTTACGCGCGCCGTCGCTGAATTGCGCGACCTTGCACCGAATATCGCGGCTATCGGCATAGGGATTCCGGGCCTCGTCAACCGCCAGACTGACCGTGTTCTGGTCTCGACCGATTTGCCGTCAATCGTGCGCGGCGATATTCATTCCGAACTGACGAAGGCCACGGGCCTGCGCGTCGAACTGGAAAACGACGCGAACGCCGCCGCTTACGGAGAGTATAAGGTGGGCGCGGGCCGTGGCAGCCGCGACATGTTTTTCGCCACCATCGGCACGGGCATCGGCGGCGCTATCATCCTTGACGGCAAGCTGTGGCTCGGCGCGAGCGGCTTTGCAGGTGAGTTTGGACACATCACGATTGACGCCGAAGGCATCGAATGCATGTGCGGCAATACGGGCTGCCTTGAGACGGTCGCGTCCGCGCCAAACATCGTTCGCCGCACGAAAGAACGTCTCTACCGCGACAACACATCCTCGCTCTCAAAACTCGCCATCGAAGAAGACTTCACGGCGGGCGACGTTGCACGCGAAGCCAAAAACGGCGACGACTTTGCGCTCCTGATGATTGAGCGAACAGGCAAGTATATCGGCGCGGCCGTCGCTTCCGTCATCAATCTGCTGAACATCGAGCGCATCGTGCTCGGCGGCGGCGTGATGGAGGCGGGCGAGTTGATTCTCAATCCGATTATCCGCGAAGCCGGACGCCGCGCCTTCCAACCCTGCTTCGAGGCCACACAGATTGCCGCCGCCGCGCTCGGCACAGACGCCGTTTCCGTCGGCGCTGCGATGCTGGCGCGCGACGCAGCCGCCCCCACATCATTCTAGAGCTTAACGACGTTTCCCCTCTTTCCTTTGAAAGGTAACAACATGAACCACCTCGCGCGATTCGTCGTCCTCGCGGTCTTAGCGCTTGTCTGTGCTGCGCACGTCCAAGCGCAAACGGGAAGCAGCCCGCAAACTCCGCAGCTTGCCCCGCAAGCATCTCCGACGCCGCTGCAGGACAAGCCCGTCAGCGTCAACTCCGACGAGCTTCAAAGATACGAAGACGCCATCAAGCCCTACGTCGAAAAGGCGCGCAAGACCTACCCCGGAGCGCGCGACAGATACCTCAAAGGGCTTCCCCCCAGACACGCGTTTTACGTCACCACCCGTCTGCACGACAAAGAGGGACGCTTCGAGCAGGTCTTCATTGCCGTCCGCGAAATCAAAGACGGGAAGATTAAAGGCATCATCGCCAGCGACGTGCAGTTCATCACCGCTTACAAAGGAGGCGAGAGCTACAGCTTCCCCGAATCCGAACTGCTCGACTGGACCATTGTCAGGCCAGACGGCTCTGAAGAAGGCAACTTCGTCGGTAAGTTTCTGGATGAGTACCAGAAAAGGCAATGAGGCCGAACGACTGCTGTTATCGAACAAACAGGGAGTGATAACCAAGAATGAGAACCAAGCCCATCATCATTCACTCGTTCAGTATCAAGAAAACTCAACGGCGCACGCTTTTCAGCCTGACATTATCTACGCTGCTTTTCATCACAACAGCCGTGGCTACGCGTGGGCAGCAGTCTTTAGTGACAACGACAGACCAGCTCCCGTCCACAGTCGCTCCGGCACAGAGCACGACATCGTTTGAGGAAGAGGAGTTTATCAAGCCGGGACGGCCCGGTGTGGCTAACCCTGCGGAGTTTCAGAAGGCGGGCGTGCTTCAGCTTGAGTTTGGCTACGACGCAAACTTTCGCGCCAGTGATTTTCGCACAGAGCAGACCCTGCCGCTGGCCCTGCGTTTCGCTGCCACGAGCCGGCTGCTTTTAGAACTCAACCTCGACACGCTGAAATCCGAAACCGACGAGCAGGGCACGCGCATGACCGGCATCGGTGATACGCGCATAGGCTTTCAGGTCGTCGCGCTCAAAGACACCGCGGAGCATCCTGCGCTCGCCTTCGCCTACTATGCGAAACTGCCCTCGGCCAGCACCGAAAAAGGACTCGGCACGGGCCGCGTTGACCACAAAGTCGTACTACTCTTAAGCAAGAAGATAGGCGAGACTGACGTGGATTTTAACGGCGCTTACCTGATTATCGGGCGCGAGGGCGAAAGCGGATGGGTGACGGGCGGGCAGGCCGCTCTCGCCGTCTCGCGCGAATTTGAGAACAACTTCGGCTTTCAAGCCGAACTGTCAGGACAGAGCAAGGACGACGTGTTGCCGCCCGGCCTCTACGCGCTCGGCGCTCTGACCTATAAAGCGAACCGCCGTCTCATCTTCGATGCCGGAATGCGCTTCGGACTCAACCGCGATGCGCCGCGCGTCGGCGTCTTCGCAGGCATGACTGTCGGCATCGCAGACCTCTACCGTCGCAAGCATTAACCTTCAGCGAGGCTTCCATCTTCGAGGCTGGCGTCACTCTCTTCTTCGGCGCTCTCTTCGTCGCCGCCTTCTGCGTTTTCGCTCTCGCTCGTCAAATCTGCTTCTTCGAGCCGCAGCGTGAGCCAGCGACGGAAGATGTCTGCCTCTCGTCCTTTGCCCGTCCAGCGTGCGCGGTCAAACATCACGAGCGCCATCATCAACGCGTGGTGCTGGCCCGCACGATCCTCCGCAAACTCAAACTGCCCGTACAGGCGGTCAATCAACTCTATGGAAGCCTGCGCCGCCTCCTCGTCCTTGAAGCCGAGCTTATTGGCGAAGAACTTCGAATAGACGTTCATCGGATGAGACGTTGAGGTATAGAGGTCGAAGTAGCTGCTAATGAGCCCAGCTTCCTGCAAGACAGACCCTACGTAAGACGGTCGCGACCCCGTGATGATGGCGAGGTCTTCGACTTCGCTCATCCCTGAGACGTAGAGCGCTATAATCTGCTCCTTCTTGCTCACGCGCCGCATACGCTTTTCAGCACCCGCTCCCTGCTTTTCGTTCTCCGACCGCTTTTTTTGATTCGCCTTGCTGCTCACTTATCTTCCCTCCCTTTTGAAAATGTCCGTCTTCAAATTAATCCCGCCCCTCGCGCGGCCATTAAATACTACTACTTACACAAAATCCACGCGCGGCCTTCGTGCTCCGTCGAACGGCAAAGATTCTAATACTCTTCTACACGCTTTCGTGGCAAATAAGAAATAGTGTCGTTTGGTCGGCAAAACTTTTCATCATTTAAATCTAAGTGAAAACTTGCACATCGGATTAAAAAAAAAGTAGTATCACTCACGAAACTTCAAAGCAGTACGAAATCGAGGGGGAGAACCGAGGCGTTCGTGTACCGACTTGTATGTTGAGCACTCCGCTAAAGGGTTGTGCCTATTAGTCTCAAGTCGGTTTCCGCATGCCTGCATTGCCTGTTTTTCGTCTGCCGGACGCAAAGCTTGAAAGGTTCATAAGGAAAGGCCGCGCGCGATGCCGCAAATCTTTCATCACAGCACAAATGTGCTGGCTAAGCTGAGCATTTTCGGAGCCATCTTTATCCTGCTGGCTGCGCTCTGGGTGCTGGCCGAAATCAATCGCTCGTCGTGGAATACGGGAGCTTTCGTCGAGCGCGAGCAGCCCGTTCAATTCAGCCACAAGCACCATTCGGGCGACGACGGCATTGATTGCCGTTATTGCCATACCTCTGTCGAAACGGCGGCCTCGGCCGGAATGCCTTCAACGAAAATCTGCATGAACTGTCATTCGCAAATCTGGGCCGACAGTCCTTATCTCGAACCCGTCCGGGAAAGCTGGCGCACAGGCAAGCCAATTGAGTGGACGCGCGTTCACGACCTGCCGGACTACGCCTATTTCAATCACAGCATACACGTCAGCAAGGGCGTCGGTTGTTCAAGTTGTCACGGGCGCGTTGACGAGATGCCGCTCGTTTATCAGGCTTCGTCTTTGCAGATGGAGTGGTGTCTGGAATGCCACCGCGCGCCTGAGCGCTTCGTCAGGCCGAAGGACAAAATCTTCGACATGAAGTGGCGGCCGCAAAACACGACGAACGAAGAGATAGCCGAAGGAAGAAGGCTTGTCGGCGAATACAAGATTCAGAAACGCAATATTCTCGAAAGCTGCTCGACCTGTCACAGGTAGATTGAAGGGTAAAGCTTAGATGCATGGTAAAGAGAGTCAGACTAATTTCGCTTTAATCCGCGAGCGCGTGCTGGCCCAACAGGAACGGCAGGGCAAAGACTACTGGCGCAGCCTCGAAGAGTTTGCTGAAACGCCGGAGTTTCGCGAGTTTGTGGAGCGCGAATATCCGCAGCACGCGGAAGAGTGGGATAGCGCTGTCGAGCGGCGCACGTTCCTGAAGTTGATGGGAGCGTCGCTGGCGCTCGCGGGGCTTTCGGGCTGCGTCTACCAACCGCCGGAGAAGATTGTTCCTTACGTCAACTCGCCGGATGAGATGATTCCCGGCAAGGCGCTCTTTTTCGCGACCGCGTTTCCGCTCGGAGGCGTGGCGACCGGCCTGCTGGTCAAAAGTAACGACGGACGCCCGACCAAAATCGAGGGCAACCCGGACCACCCGAACAGCCGTTATCCTGACCGCGCGGACGCTCAAGGCTCAAGCGCCACAGACCTCTTCGCGCAAGCCTCCCTGCTCGGCCTCTACGACCCGGACCGCTCGCAGACCCTCACCTTCCGCGAAGAGATACGCCCCTGGACAGCCTTTCTCGGCGAGATGCGGACGGTCCTGGAAAACATGCGCGCTGGCGGCGGCGCTGGCCTTCGTTTTCTGACCGAGACGGTCACATCGCCGACGCTCGCTTTCCAGTTAGACACTATCCTGCGCGAATTTCCGGCTGCGCGCTGGCATCAGTATGAGCCTGCGGGGCGGGACAACGCGCGTGCGGGCGCAATGGCAGCCTTCGGTCAACCCGTTAACACCATCTATCGCTTCGAGCGCGCAGACCGCATCTTTTCGATTGATTCCGATTTTCTGGCCTGCGGCCCCGGCAATCTATGGTACGGGCGCGACTTCGCCTCGAAGCGTCGCATCGTCGAAGGCAAGACGGACATGAATCGCCTTTACATGGTCGAAAGCACGCCGACGACCACAGGCGCGAAGGCAGACCATAAGCTGGCGCTCCGTCCGAGTGAAATCGAAGGCTTCGCACGCGCCGTCGCCGCAGCTTTGGGCGTCAACTCCGGCGGCGCTCAGGCAGCAGCGCCCACAGGCCCGCACGCCAACTGGATTAACGCTCTCGTCCGCGACCTGCAACAGTCGCGCGGGCGCAGCATCGTCATCGCAGGAGACGAACAATCGCCTGCCGTTCATGCGTTGGCCCACGCGATGAACGACGCGCTCGGCAACACAGGCCAGACCGTTACCTACACAGACCCAATCGAGTTTACCCCTGCGAATTTCGGCGGCAACATGCAATCGCTGCGCGAGCTTGTGCGAGATTTGGACGCGGGCGCAGTCGAACTGCTCGTCGTCCTCGGCGGCAATCCTGTCTATAACGCGCCCGCTGATTTGAACTTTCTCGAAAGCTTCAAGAAAGCGAAGCTGCGCGTTCACCTGAGCCTCTATAAGGACGAGACTTCCGAGTGGGCCCACTGGCACATCCCCGCTGCGCACTACCTCGAATCGTGGAGCGACGCGCGCTCCTACGACGGCACAGTCTCCGTCATACAGCCACTCATCGCGCCCCTCTACGATGGACGCACGGCCCACGAGATGCTGGCCGTCTTCTCCAATCAATTCGACCGCAAAAGCTACGACATCATACGTGATTTCTGGCAAGGGCAGATGACAGGAGGCAGCGGGACTAACAACGCAGGAGCAGCGGCAGCGCCGCCCACGGGTCAGACGCAAGCGCCAGCTAACAATCAAAGACCAACAGGCAATCAGCCGTCGCAAACTCCTGCTCCGCAGAACGCAAACGTAGCGAGCCGTCCTCCCGCGAGTGCAACAACAGCGGGCGGCGGCAGTAGCTCGCCTCTCATCTCTCAACGTCTGGCCTCGCCGGGCGATTTCGAGAAAGCATGGCGGCAGGCCGTTCACGACGGCTATATCGCGAACACGACGTTGCCTGCGCGAACCGGCCTGAGCGTCAAAGCGCCGGACCAGTCCGCGTCTCCCGTCGCGCAGCCTTCGCAGGGCAGTACGCTCGAAATCGTTTTCCGCACAGACCCGACGCTCTACGACGGTCGCTTCGCCAATAACGGCTGGCTGCAAGAGTTGCCCAAGCCGCTGACGAAGCTCACATGGGACAACGCCGCCATGGTGAGTCCCAACACGGCCAAGCGCCTCGGCCTCGTCAATAAGATTGGCACACACGGCGGCAATGTTTTTGCAGACACTGTGACGCTCGAATACGGCGGACGCAAAGTCAGCAAACCCGTCCCCGTCTGGATACAGCCCGGACATCCTGACGACTGCATTACCGTTCATCTCGGCTACGGACGACGCCGCGCGGGCCGCGTCGGAAACAACGTCGGCTTCAACGCCTACGAGATTCGCACCGCCGACACGCCTTGGTTCGGCGTGAACGCGAAAGTCACAGCATCGGGCGCGCAGTCGGAGCTGGCGACAACGCAGCTTCATTTCAATATGGAGAATCGCGATGTCGTTCGTTCGGCCACGCTCGCAGACTATTTGAAGCATCCCGAATACGCGAAAGAGGAGGTGCACGAACCCGGCTACGGCGAGTCAATGTATCCGCCCTACGACTACAAGGATCAGGGCAACGGTTATGCTTGGGGGATGGCGATTGACGTGAGCAGTTGTGTCGGCTGCTCGGCCTGCGTCGTCGCGTGCCAGAGTGAGAACAACATCCCTGTCGTCGGCAAAGAGCAGGTGATGCGCAGCCGCGAGATGCACTGGCTGCGCGTTGACAGCTACTTCGGAGGCGCGGACACCAACAACCCCGAAGGGCCATACTTCATGCCCGTTCCCTGCATGCACTGCGAGCAAGCGCCCTGCGAGCCTGTCTGTCCTGTTCATGCCACCGTTCACGACACGGAGGGCACAAACAACATGGTCTACAACCGCTGCGTCGGCACGCGCTACTGCTCAAACAACTGCCCCTACAAAGTGCGCCGCTTCAACTTCCTGCTTTATCAGGATTGGACAACGCCGACCTACCAGTTGATGCGCAACCCTGAAGTGACCATTCGCAGTCGCGGCGTGATGGAAAAGTGTACCTACTGCATTCAGCGCATCCAGTCGGCCAAGATTGAATCGGAAAAGGAGGGACGCCACATACGCGACGGCGAGATCGTTACGGCCTGCCAGGCAGTCTGCCCTGCGGACGCCATCGTCTTCGGTGACATCAACGACCCGAAGTCACGCGTCTCGCAGTTGAAGAAGGAGCAGCGCAACTATTCGCTGCTGGCAGACCTCAACACGCAGCCGCGCACAACCTACTTGTCGGCGCTCCGCAACCCCAATCCTGAGCTTGGGGAGAAGGCTTGAGTCTCATGCAAAAGGTCGAACAACCACATCGCGAAGTAGGCATTCATAAGACAGTCCCCGTCATCGAACCGGGCCACACGTTCGGGTCTGTCACGGACAAGATTAGCTCTCTGGTCTTAAAGCGCCGCACCCCGCTCGGCTGGTACGTCGGGTTCGCAATCTCTTTCATGTTGGCCCAACTGCTGCTGGTGACGATTACCTATCTGGTCGTCACAGGCATCGGTATCTGGGGCAACAACGTCCCCGTCGGCTGGGCATTCGACATCATCAACTTCGTCTGGTGGATCGGCATCGGCCACGCCGGAACTCTAATCTCCGCCATCCTGCTCCTGCTCCGTCAGGAATGGCGCACCTCCATTAACCGCTTCGCCGAAGCGATGACGCTCTTTGCTGTCGCCTGCGCCGGACTCTTTCCCTTGCTGCACACGGGCCGCCCGTGGCTCGCCTACTGGATGCTGCCCTATCCGAACACGATGGGCATCTGGCCGCAGTTCCGTAGCCCGCTGATGTGGGACGTGTTCGCCGTCTCGACCTATGCGACCGTCTCCGCTCTCTTCTGGTTTGTGGGATTGATACCTGACTTCGCGACTTTACGCGACCGCGCGAAGAGTAAGCCCTGGAAAATCGCCTACGGACTTTTAGCGATGGGCTGGCGCGGCTCAACGCGCCACTGGGCGCGTTATGAAGCGACCTATCTGTTGCTCGCGGGCCTTGCGACACCGCTCGTGCTCTCCGTGCACACCATCGTCAGCTTCGACTTCGCCGTCTCGCAATTGCCCGGCTGGCACGCCACCATCTTTCCGCCCTACTTCGTCGCCGGCGCAATCTACGCGGGCTTCGCAATGGTCTTAACTTTGACCATCCCGCTCAGAAAATTTTACGGCCTCGAAGATTTCATCACCATGCGCCACATGCAGAACATGGCGAAGGTGATGCTCGCCACGGGGTTGATTGTCGTTTACGGCTATGCGATGGAAGCCTTCTTCGGTTGGTACAGCGGTAACACTTACGAGCAGTACATGATTTTCAACCGTATGCGCGGGCCTTACTGGTGGGCCTACGCGCTCCTGATTCTCTGCAACGGGCTCGTGCCGCAGCTTCTCTGGTTCAAGCGTTTTAGAACAAATCTGCTGCTGCTGTTCATCATCTCCATCATCGTCAGCATCGGCATGTGGTTGGAGCGCTTCGTCATTATCGTCACCAGCCTGCACAGGGATTTTCTGCCCTCATCGTGGGGCATGTACGCGCCGACCATCTGGGATTTCTCGATGTTCATCGGCACAATCGGGCTCTTCTTCAGCCTGCTCTTCCTCTTCATACGCTTCCTGCCCATCATCTCCATCTTCGAGATGCGCACCATCCTGCCGGAAGCAGAAATCGAAGAGGAAGCGGTTTAAAGAAGTGATGAGTAATGAGTGATGAGTAATGAGTGATGAATAATGAGTGATGTGTGATGAGTGTTTGAATCTATAACGTGCGGCGAGTCTTCGGGAAACGGTGATGAGAGCAGTGCTCTTGGTTTTCAACTCATCACTCATTACTCATCACTCATTACTGCTTTTGAGGTTAAGCGATGGATAAAGACACGACGGCAGCGCTGAATGTCAGAACGCCTCCGCTCTACGGACTGATGGCGGAATTCGATAACCCTACGGATCTGGTGGCTGCGGCGCGTAGCTCTTATGAGGAGGGCTACAGGATGATTAACGGCTACACACCCTACCCGATTGAGGAGCTACAGGAAGCCATCGGTTTTCACAAGACGGGGATGCCGCTCCTGGTCTTGATTGGCGGCATCATCGGCGCGATTCTCGGCTACGGGATGCAGTATTACCTGTCTGTGATTGACTACCCGATTAACGTCGGCGGGCGGCCCTTTCATAGTTGGCCGTCGTTTATCCCGATTACGTTTGAGACGACCGTGCTCTGCGCGGCCTTAGCCGCCGTCTTCGGCATGCTCGCTTTGAACAATCTGCCGCAGCCCTATCATCCCGTCTTCAACGCGCCCAACTTCGAACTGGCGAGCCGCGACCGCTTTTTCCTCGCCATCGAAGCCAAAGACCCGCTCTTTGAGTATGACAAGACCTTGAAGTTTATGCAGACGCTGAACGCGCGCGAGGTGGTTGATGTTGAAGTCTAAATTCAAGGTAAAAGTAGAAAGGCGAAAGGTAAAAGTGAAGAACAGGCAGGCACAAGGTCCAGAGTCGAAAGTCCAAGCTCGAACTCATGTTCGCGGCTTTGGACATCGTTCTGCCCTTTACCTTTTACCTTTTATCTTTTGCCTTTTCTTCGCCGTCGGCTGCCGGCAGGACATGCAGGACCAGCCGCGTTATGAGGCGTATGAGCCGAGCGGTTTTTTCAAAGATGGGCTGGCCTCGCGCCCGCTCGTCGAGGGCACGGTCGCGCGCGGCTACATGAGAAACGATACGGAGTTCTACACAGGAAAGATTGACCGCAGCCGTACAGGCGCGGCCACAACGGCCGCCACCGCACAGAACGCAGGCGGCCGCACGTCCGGCGGCGACGCCGCGCAGCCCGAAGGACAAACCACCTCGCCGCAGGGCACGCTCGATACTCAAAACTCGAACGCATCAGGCGGCGGAACAGAGGCGGGCGGCACTACCACGTCCGGCGCGAACAACGGTGCGCCCAATCAAAGGGGCGGCGCAGTCGCGCAGGGCGACCCGAATGATGTCGAGACGTTTCCGTTTGCGTTGACGGCGGAGGTCGTTAATCGCGGGCAGGAGCGCTACAAGATTTTCTGTGCGATGTGCCACGGCGATGCGGGCTACGGCGACGGCATGATTGTTAGGCGCGGATTCCGCAAGCCGCCCTCATATCACACGCCGGAGTTGCGCGCGGCGCGTGTCGGGCATCTCTTCGACGTGATTACAAACGGCTGGGGTTCGATGCCCAACTACGCGGCGCAGATTCCACCCGCAGACCGCTGGGCCATCATCGCTTACATACGCGCGTTGCAGTTGTCGCAGGCCGGGGTGACTGCTGACAACGCAAACGCGCCGCAGCAGCAGCAAGCAGCGCCGGGAGCGCCGAACGCCGGAGGGGCAAAATAATCTTGGACGCGACGTACACAGTTCCAACTGAGGTCAATCGCTACCAGCAGCGGGCGCTCATCATCGGTCTGGTGTTCACAGTCCTGCTGGCCGTCGGTATCTTCCTGCCTCCGCCTCTGGGTGGCGGAGTGGCGCAGTTTTTCCGTTCCTATTTGCTGGCGTTTGTGTTCTGGGTCGGCATCAGCGTCGGCTGCCTGGCGCTCTTGATGCTGCAACATCTGACGGGCGGCGCATGGGGGCTGGTCATTCGTCGCGTGCTCGAAGCCGGAACGCGCACGCTGCCCTTGATGCTCATTCTCTTCGTTCCGCTCGTCTTCGGACTCGAACACATTTACGAATGGGTTCACCCCGAACACATTGAAGAGCCTGTGGCCCGCCATCTGGTAGAATCCAAGCACGCGTATCTCAACGTGCCGTTCTTTCTGATTCGCACAGCCATCTACTTCGCAATCTGGGCCGTGTTGATGCTGCTCTTAAACAGGTGGTCCGCCGAACAGGACAGGACGGCTAACCGTCGTCTTTCGCGCAGCCTGCAACTGCTGAGCGGGCCGGGGCTGGTGCTGCTTGTTTTGACCGTCACGTTCGCTTCGATTGACTGGGTGATGTCCTTGGAGCCGGAATGGTTCTCGACCATCTTCGGCCTCATCTTTGTCATCGGGTGGGTGCTGACGGCGTTTGCGTTTGTGATAGCGGTCATGGTCTGGCTGGCGCGACGGAAGCCCTTGGAAGACGTACTGCGCCCGCATCATCTGCACGACCTAGGCAAGCTGCTGCTGGCCTTCGTGATGATCTGGGCCTACTTCAATTTCTCGCAGTATTTAATCATCTGGTCGGGCAACATCCCGGAAGAAACCAAGTGGTACTTGCACAGATCGCGCGGCGGGTGGGGCTGGATTGCCGTCATCGTCGTCATCTTCCATTTCGCGCTGCCGTTTCTGCTCTTGCTCTCGCGCGACCTGAAGCGCAACTCGCGCCGCCTCGCGCTGATTGCCGTCGTCGTTTTCCTGATGCGCTTTCTTGATTTGTTCTGGATTATCACGCCGACGTTTCGCCCCGAACACATAGGGGTGAGCCTGCTGGACATCGTTGCGCCCGTGGCGCTCGGCGGGCTGTGGGTGGCCTTCTTCGCGTGGCAACTGAAGAAGCGGCAACTGCTGCCCATCAACGACCCGTATCTCGAACAGGCTCTCGAACACGCGCATCATCATTAAGAATTCAATCCTTGACTCACGCAGTCAAGGATTGAATGAATCAATCGAGGGGTTTAACTGAAATGAAGAAGTCTCGTCAACATGACGACATTCACAGGACGCCGGACGTTTCGCACGTGCAGAACCCGGATGTTGCACACGAAGAGAGCGACGTGAATGTCAAAGCCATTCTGCAATTCGTCGGCGGGCTGCTGGTCTTCGGCGTTATCGTTTGCGTTTTGATGTGGTTGCTCTTCAAGTATTTCGAATCGCGCGAGGCGAGGATGGAGGCGCAAAATCCGGCTGGACCGATGGCCTTCCATGCGAGCGAGAAAGTGCCGCCTGAGCCGCGCTTGCAGAGCGCGCCAGCCTTCGGCGTGCAGATTGACAAAAACATGCCGGTCAACGCTGAAGAGATTAAGAAAATCGGCAACTACGACGAGAAGACGCGCAGCGTCAGCCTCGAACTCAACAAGCCGCAGGCGGAGATGGAAGTCCTCAGCGAGCTCTGGAAAGAGCAGCTTGAAAAGGGAACCGTAGACCCGAAGACTGGAAAGACCGTCGGCCTTCCCATCGAAGAGGCAAAGAAAAAGCTTCTCGAAGAGAAGCTGCCGACGAGAGCGCAGCAACCCGGACAACAGCAGCCGAGCGCGCAGGGCGAAGACGTGCCCTCCTACGAAAGCTCCGGCCGGATGCTGGAAAAGAGAGACCAGTGATGAAGGTAAAAGTAAAAAGGCAAAAGGTAAAAGTAGAAGACAAGGGAGGCCGTCTGTGCGGACAGTCGCGGCGACGTGTATTGCGTAGGCTGCAAGGTGTGGCATCAACGCTGTTTCGTCTTACCTTTTACCTTTTACCTTTTACCTTTTGCCTTTCGGCAGTGGCGCAGCCCGGCGTGCCGCGCGTCGGTTCGCCGCTCTACGGGCAGCGTCCGAGCATCGGTGAGCCTTCGACGGGCCTGCCGCCCGCTTTGCAGAAGGTCAGCCTCGACCAGCGATTAAACGAGCAGTTGCCGCTCGACCTCGTGTTCCGCGATGAGACGGGCCGCGAAGTCAGGCTCGCCGAGTATTTCAATGCGAACCGGCCTGTCATTCTTGCTCTCGTCTTTTACGAATGCCCCATGCTCTGCAATCAGGTCTTGAACGGACTCGTGAGCAGCGTCAAGACACTTTCGTTTAACGCCGGGCGCGAGTTTGAAATCCTGACGGTGAGTTTTGACCCGCGCGAGGGGCCGGAAGCTGCGCGCGCCAAAAAGCATTCCTACATGGTGCGCTACCAGCGGCCGGCGGCTGAAAACGGCTGGCATTTTCTGACCGGCGACCAATCCTCAATCGAGCAGCTAACGAAGGCCGTCGGCTTTAACTACTATTACGACGCGGCGACCAACCAGTTTGCGCACGCTTCCGGCATTATCGTGCTGACGCCGCAGGGCAAAATCGCGCGCTACTTTTACGGCATTGATTATGCGCCGCGCGATTTGCGCTTCGGTTTGATAGAGG
Organism: Pyrinomonadaceae bacterium; assembly: GCA_036382855.1. Classification (GTDB taxonomy): domain Bacteria; phylum Acidobacteriota; class Blastocatellia; order Pyrinomonadales; family Pyrinomonadaceae; genus DASVTR01. Next base: position 134,635 of record DASVPO010000024.1, read on the forward strand.
CATCGGAAAACAAGATAGGCTCGCCCGTAGACCGCCTGCTGCTCTACTGCTATCACTACGACCCTGCGACAGGCAAGTATGGCCCGGTAGTGATGAACATCATGCGTTTGGGCGGCATCGTGAGTCTCATCGGCATCGCTTCTTTGATTCTTATACTGCGCCGCAGGGGAACAAATGGTGCGCGGCTGAGCGAGGGAGGAACGGCGTAAGATGCAATCGTGGATACCATTTTTGCCTGAGGCGGCCTCAACACTCGCGCGTCGTGTTGACGCGCTCTATCTCTACATGGTCGCGGTGACAATCTTCTTCTCCGTGTTGATTAGCGCGGCCATCATCTATTTCGTCGTCAAGTATCGCCGCCAGATGGCCTACGAGATTCCGCGCCCCATCGCAGGCTCAATCAAGCTGGAAACGATGTGGACGGTCATCCCCTTCCTCATCGCGATGAGCATGTTCGTCTGGGGAGCGAGCGTCTATTTCGCGCAGTATCGCCCGCCGTCGAGCGCGATGGAGATTTACGTCGTCGGCAAGCAATGGATGTGGAAGTTTCAACATTCGACGGGCCAGCGCGAGATAAACGAACTGCACGTCCCAGTCGGGCGCAAGGTCAAGCTGACGATGACCACGGAAGATGTCATCCACAGCTTTTTCGTTCCCGCGTTTCGACTTAAGACCGACGTGATACCGGGCCGCTATACGACCTTCTGGTTCGAGGCCAGCAAGCCGGGCCGCTACCATCTCTTCTGCACGGAATACTGCGGCACAAACCATTCAGGCATGACCGGCTGGGTCGTCGTCATGGAGTCAACTGATTTCGACAACTGGCTGAGCGGCAGCGCCAACCAGGAATCTCCCGTCGCGGCCGGGCAGAAGTTGTATCAAACGCTTGGCTGTGCTTCGTGCCACGGTGCAAACGGCGAGGGCGGTCGTGGGCCTTCGTTCGTCGGACTCTTAAACAGCGAAGTGCAGCTTGAAGGCGGGCAGACCGTCCGTGCCGATGAAGCATACATTCGCAGTTCTATCCTGAACCCGTCGCAGCAAATCGTCGCGGGCTATCAGAACATCATGCCGACCTTCAAGGGACAGGTTAACGAGGAGCAGATGCTTCAACTCATCAGCTATATCAAGTCGCTCAGCCCGAATCAGACTTCCGGCGTCTCGACGACCGCCCCTGCGCGCTCCAATAATCCGCGCACAGGAGCAGCCACACCCGAAGCACAGGGCGCAAGCAATCCTGATGAGCAGCGCTCCAACCCCGTCGGCGCGACTCCGCCCCGCGCTAATCAAAACGGGCAGAGGTAGTCGGACATTAAGGTTATGGATAATAAATTTGAATTCGAACAGTTTGAGCCTGTAACGCCGGTTGATTCGCGCGTCAATTATCTCAACGCGAAGTACGGCATCAAGTCGTGGCTGCTGACGAAAGACCACAAGCGCATCGCGCTGCTTTACCTGGCGTCCGTTTCGATCTTCTTCGCGCTCGGCGGCGTCTACGCGATGCTCATTCGCCTCGAACTGCTGACACCCAAAGGCGATCTCTTTCAGGCGCAGACCTACAACAAGGTGTTCACGCAGCACGGCATCATCATGGTCTTCTTTTTCCTGATACCGTCAATCCCGGCGGTGCTCGGAAATTTTCTCATCCCGATTATGATCGGGGCCAAGGACTTGGCCTTTCCGAAGATTAACCTGCTCAGTTGGTACATCTACACCGTCGGCGGGCTCTTCACGCTCTGGGCGCTCGTCAACGGCGGCGTTGATACGGGCTGGACGTTCTACGCGCCTTACTCGACAACGTTCTCTAACACATACGTCGTCGCCACCGGCCTCGGCATCTTCATCACGGGCTTCTCTTCAATTCTGACGGGCTTAAACTTCATCGTCACTATTCACACGATGCGTGCGCCCGGCATGACTTGGTTTCGCTTGCCGCTCTTCGTCTGGTCCAACTACGCGGCCAGCCTGATTATGATTCTCGGCACGCCCGTCATCGCCATCACGATTTTGCTGCTCGCCTTCGAGCGATTGATGCACATAGGGATTTTCGACCCCGCGCTCGGCGGCGACCCCGTGCTCTTCCAGCATCTTTTCTGGTTCTACTCGCACCCGGCCGTCTACATTATGATTCTGCCCTCGATGGGCGTTATCTCCGAGTTGATCGCCAACTTTTCGCGCAAGAATATTTTCGGTTATTCGTTTGTCGCGTTCTCAAGCATTGCGATTGCGGTCTTCGGCTTTCTCGTCTGGGGACATCACATGTTCGTCAGCGGGCAATCGGTCTACGCCGGGATGATTTTTTCGATCATCTCCTACGCGGTCGCGATTCCCTCAGCAGTCAAGGTCTTTAACTGGACGGCGACGCTTTATCGCGGCTCGATTTCGTGGGACACGCCGATGCTCTACGGCCTCTTCTTCATCGGACTGTTTCTCATCGGCGGCATGACGGGACTCTTCCTTGCGGCACTCGGCCTCGACGTTCACGTACATGATACTTACTTTGTCGTCGCACACTTTCACTACGTGATGGTCGGCGGAACGTTGATGGGTTATCTAGGGGGCTTGCATTTCTGGTGGCCGAAGATTACGGGCCGCATGTACCCTGAAGGCTGGGCGCGTTTTGCGGCGCTCGTCATCTTCGTCGGCTTCAACCTGACGTTCTTTCCGCAGTTTCTCGTCGGCTACCTGGGCATGCCGCGCCGCTATCACGCTTACGCGGATGAGTTTCAAGTGCTCAACGTCTTCTCGACCGCTGGCGCTTCAATCCTCGGCGTGGGGATGCTGCTGCCGATGATTTATCTGGTCTGGTCAATGCGCTACGGTCGCGTTGCTCCGGCTAATCCGTGGATGCTGCCCGGCCTTGAATGGCGCACGGCCAGCCCGCCGCCGACCGAAAATTTCGTCGCCACGCCGGTCGTCACATGGGAAGCCTACGAGTTTGCGCCGCCGGAGGAATTGCAGGTCATAGGCAAATTCGAGTCGGGCGATAAGCCCGATCATCCGATTGAAACCAGAGAGGATTTGCCAGCGAGCGACCACAGAGTTTGAAATGCAGCGATAAACTAGGAACGATGAACGATGAAGTAAGACAATGGACTCAAGGGAATCTCTTATTCATCGCTGCTGCGTTCATCGTTCATCATTATCTTTTCCGGGGAGTAAAAAGTTTTGGCTACAAGTCACGCTGAGGCAACACATCATAGCGCGCTCCAGCACCACTTCGATAATCTTGAGCAGCAGCGCGAGGCAGGCTCAATCGGGATGTGGGTCTTTCTGGTCACGGAGATTATGTTCTTCGGCGGCCTCTTCATGGCCTACCTTCTGTATCGCTACAAGTTTCCCGGCGGCTTCGTCGCGGGCAGCAACCATCTGGACGTTGTGCTGGGCGGCATCAATACGGTCGTGCTGATTTGCAGTAGTCTGACGATGGCGCTGGCCGTCTATTTCGCGCAAACGGGCAGCCGCCGCAACCAGATAATCTTTCTCGTGCTGACGATGATTCTGGGCGCGGCCTTTCTCGTCATCAAAGGCTCCGAGTATGCCGAAAAATTCAGAGACCACCTGTTTCCGAGCACGGGCTTCCGATGGGAGGCGGCGCTGCCCGCTGGCACGACCGTCCAGAACGTGCAGATGTTCTACTGGATTTACTTTGCGATGACGGGCCTGCACGCGCTGCACATGATTATCGGCTTAGGCTGCCTCGCCTTCCTCGTCTACTACGCTTATCGCGGACGCTACACGCCGGAGTATCACGCGCCCGTCGAGTTGACCGGCCTCTACTGGCACTTTGTTGACATCGTCTGGATTTTCCTCTTTCCGCTGCTCTACCTGCTCGGCAGGCATCTGGAAGCAGGCCATTAGAGGAGGGTTTGAAAGCTCATGTCGGAACACATCGTCTCAAAAAAAGTTTACTTCGTGATTTTCGGCGCGCTGATGCTCGGCACTTTGTTAACGGTCGTCGCCGCCAAGGTTGACTTAGATGGTCTCTTTCACGGCGCGAACACGGTCGTCGCTCTAACTATTGCCGTCATCAAGGCGACGCTCGTCGTCCTCTATTTCATGCACGTCCGCTACAGCACGCGGCTCATCTGGGTCGTCGTCGTCGCGGGCTTCTTCTGGCTGGGGATTCTCTTTGTTTTGACGATGAGCGATTATCTGAGCAGAGATTGGTGGATGAGAGTGACGCCTGTTCCGTAAGCAGGCCGTCAAAGGCTATAAGCGGAGAGCAAGACAAACGGGCGCGGCGAAGTTTTCATCTTCGCCGCGTCAACTTTTTCTAACTCGCGCGCCGTCGTCGAGTCTGGCTTAATTGTTTACTGGGAGAGATGCAGTTGTGCGTCGCGCACCAGAATCATCTTGTGGCAGGATGGACATTCGAATTTTAGAGTCGAGTCGGAGGTCTTGATGGGTGCGCCGCAGTTGGGGCAGGGCGCTTCGATATTACGGCCCGCGAAATTCTGGCGCATCATAAAGAGCGGCACTATCACTCCGGCCATCATCAGAGGAATTCCGAACAAAAGGCCAACACCCGTTCCCTCGCCCATTGTCAGGCTGACGATCAGCCCGACGATAAACAGCAACAACCCCAGCCCGATTGCAATTGAAAACCCGAAAGCGCCATCGGCCGAGCGCTCGCTCAAAGCCGTCGGTCTCTTAACGTCCATAATCGTCTTGCTCCTCCATCTTCCAAGGCTCTTTAAGATAGCGATATTTTTCTGGATTGGCGCGAGATTGTGCGTCAGAACTAACCCTGTCTTTATAGGGCGCAAGTTAACACAGCGCGGCTCTGCGCGACAAGGCTTTTCGGCGCTCGCCTCAAGCGCCGCGCTTTGAGCCTGACGACGGATGCTGTTAGAGTGTCAAGTTTCAATTACGCACGGAAATCAGAGAGGTTTGTCCGATGAGTAGTCAGAGTGAAACTCTTTTCGAGAATTTCCTTAACTGGCAGGACGAAGAAACGTGGTCGGAGGCTTTAACGACCATCTCGCGCTCCGTCCACGAGGTTGATAAAACGGCAACGCAAATCTGGTTTGCCTTCTATCCGCTCGGACTTCATCGTGCGCTGCAACAAGCGGAAGACCCTGCGGCGTTAGCATCCCGTCTCCTATTGCAGGGCAAATATTCCCTCGCGGAGCAGGTTGACTCATCCCACAAATTTCTCTACGGACATCGCTACTGGCCCGATGTTAAAAGGGCCGTCGAAGCACACGCCTCAGCCTACACCGAAACGGAGAACGCAGACCTGGCCTCGCAGATTCTCGGCGTCGCACGCAACACGGCCTCACAACTCAAGACGGACGAATCCCTGCTCAACGGCATTACGGCAGTTGCTTTTATGACTGTTCATCAGGCGGGCCTTGACGCTTTCAAAGCCGCGCCCGGCCGCATAGAGCTTGACGCGCGACGCGCCAAAAAAACGCCCGAACAGATTCTCAAAGAACGCGCGAAAGACGACAGCCAGGGCATCCTCGGTTTTCTCAAAACGGTGGACAAGGAATGGACTGTCACCTTCGATGAGACGGACGCCCGCGCGCATTACAAGCTGATTCACATGGAAGATCTGGCCGCTGCCGCCGCGCGCGACCACTCGCGCGACTGGCGCTCTCTTGACCCGCGCTGCATCGAAGGGCCTATCCCTGTCGAGTGTCGCTCGGCTTCCTGCGGAACGTGCTGGGTCGGCGTGCTCGGCGGCGCTGAAAAGCTCTCGGATGTCGGCGCGCGTGAGGGAAAGAAGATTAAAGAGTTTGGCTACATAGACACTACAGAGCCGAAGCCTATCATTCGTCTGGCCTGCATGGCCCAGTCAACGGGCGCTGTCTCCATCGTCATTCCGCCCTGGAACGGTGTCTTCGGCAAATACCTACAGAGCGAGCGTGCGGCGCAACAGCGGCCGGAGACCGCGGCGCTGCGCGAAGCGAACGCCACAGGCAACGAAACATCGAAAGAAACGTCGCAGGACTTACTAAACTAAAACTCCCTTGTCGAAGCGTCGTGTAGAGCAGCCGGGCGGCAATAGCAGCAGTAGTAGCAGCAACAGCGTCGGCGGTCTGCTGACAACCTCTCCGATTCTCCTTGTGCTCTTCGCAGCCCTGCTGTGGAGCACGGGCGGACTCTTTATCAAGGCCACCTCGCTGAGTGCCTACGAGTTGAGCTTTTATCGTTCGCTGCTCGCCGCTCTCACAGTCGCATTCTTTACACGGCACGAAGGCTTCCGCCTCAACACAGTCTCCCTGCTGGCCTCTCTTCTTTACGCAGCACTGCTGCTGCTCTTCGTCATCGCCACGAAACTGACGACCGCAGCCAATGCCATCTTCCTACAGTACACCGCGCCCATCTACGTGCTGCTGCTCGAACCTCTCTTCTACAGAGAGCGCTTTCGCTTAGACGATCTTGTGACCGTCACAATTTGTCTGGCCGGAATGTCGCTCTTCTTCGTCGGGAAATTGAGGCCGGAGGATGTGGCGGGAAATCTTGCGGCGCTGGCTTCGGGCCTCTGCTTCGCCTTCTACTTCCTCCTGCTTCGTCACCCGCGCGCAGGATGTCAACCGCGCATCATCCGTCATCTACGGCAATCTGCTCGTGGTGCTGATTACCGCGCAGGTCGGCCTCGCCGCTCTTCCGCGAATCTCCGCGACCGATGCCGGAAGCGTTGTCTTCCTCGGCGTCTTTCAGATTGGCGTCGCCTACACCTTCTTCACGCTCGGGATGGCGCGCGGCGTGCGCTCGCTCGACGCAGGCATCGCAGGCTATATTGAGCCAGTGCTCAACCCCGTCTGGGTCTTTCTGGTTTTGGGCGAAAGGCCGTCCGCATGGGCGCTCGTCGGAGGCTGCATTATCATCGCAGCCGTCGTCACGCACACCGTTCGCGGCGCACGCAGCAGAGCGCGCCAGCGGGCTTTGATTCAGCCTTCAGCCCTGACGGATTCGGATTGAGGCTACAAAAAAGTTGTAGCAACGCCAAAGTCGAAGCATCATAATATCTTCGGGTCGTATAAAATCCTTGTGCTGAACTTCAAATAGCGCTAGAGTTTGCTTAACTGTTGACTCTCAGAGAGAACTTTGACGGCGGAATGCCCTGCGGGTTAGTGCAAACGTCAGGCTGGTTGTTTCGGATTCAAATGATGCAGGAAAGATGTTGTCGGTGATGTAAGTTAAGGAGGCAGGAGATGCGAAGAATGAGCTCGCTCGCGATCTGTGTTTGTCTGTTTGTTTCTCTTTCCGTTTCGCCTCACGAGCCGGGTCGGGCGCAGACGCCAAAGATGACGGCGAAGCTGCTGCACACGATAACGGAGAGCTTCGTCTACTGGTGGAGTCCTGACAACAAGACGCTGGCAGTGATGTTCAGGAATATTGCGCTCTACGATGTTGCGACCGGGAAGGTGCGTGCTGAGTTTAAGTCAGATGGCCTGCTCTCGGTGAAGTTAATCCGTTTCACTCCCGACAGCAGCGCGCTTCTGGTTCACACAGACCGCGTCCGGCTCTACAGCGCGGCGGACGGCAAACTGCTGCGCGAGTTTGCAGAAGACACCGCTCCCATCAACTACTACGAAAAGATATACACAGCACAGTACACTACAAATTACAACAACGAAACAGGGCAGACCGAAAGCAGCTACGAAGGGCCGACTCTGGATGAACAGTTGAAGGAGTTGCCGACGAGGTACATCAGCGACCGTGTTATCAGCCCGGATAGCAAGCTGCTGTTGGTGCGCGCCAAGGAATCTGGCAAAGCGCTTGTGTACGACCTCACGACGGGCGAGTTGAAGTTCACCTTAGACCGTTACGTTGAAGCTGGAAAGAAGAAAGACCGCGTTGGAAAGACGCTCGGCGAATTCAGCCCCGACGGGCGCTTCATCGTCACCGCTCCACGCGACCGCACGCCGCGCCTCTGGAACGCGGCAAACGGAGCTTTAATCGCCAACCTTGGCCCACAGACGGGCAGTGTGCTGGGCGTGCGCTTCAGCCCCGACAGCCGGTTCGTTGCGACCTCTACGTTTGATGACGGCATCGTTAAGATCTGGGAAGCGGAGACAGGCAAACTGCTGCACACCGTCGGCTCGAAGAAAGAGACCATCTATTTCGCCGAGTGGAATCCGACGAGCAAATCTTTCGTCACGAAATCAAGCAAAGGTGAAGTCGGCCTCTGGAGCGCGGAGACGGGAGCGCTCATCGCCAGGCTGGACCAGAAAGCGGTCAAAGAAAAGTTTGACTGGAATCAGACTTTCGTTTACAGCCCGGACGGCAAGATTCTGGTCACGCAGGCCAGAAACGCTCCGAGCGTCTGGTCGCTCCTTGGCGGCATCGTCAAAGATAAGCGACGCTTAATCGCGCACCTGTGGGACGCCGAAACGGGCGCGCTCATCAAATCCTTGCGTGATACGAAGGGACACGACGCCTTTGACCATTTATTCGATAAATTCCTCTGGAGTCCGGCGGGCGATGTTCTCATCACGGCAGGCACGTCCGTCAAGCTCTGGGACAGGCGCGGCGAGTTGCTACAGGACATTGAGACCAACGCGATTGTGAACGCGAGCCTCAGCCCTAACGGAAAGTTTTTAACTTTCACCAGCGATAAATCGCTCGGCGGGTCGCTCAAAGATTTGGCGAAAGTCATGGTCGGCCAGGTGTCGAAAATCGGGCCGTTTAAAACGTTCGTCTGGCAGCTTGAAGGATAACCGGCCGCGCAACATGACGGACGCATGAGCCGCTGCTCTCTTAAACGCACTTGCCTTGTAAGTGCTCGATAAGGAGAAGGGGAAAATGAGAAGCCCGCAGAGAAAGATAATCACCCTGCTCATAAGCGTTGTTCTGCTCTTGGGCTGCGTTTGTTTGGCTCAGGGACAATACACCCGCTCGCGGCGCGTCCGCGTTTATCATCCCGGCACACACAACAGAACGCGCGTCTTGATGAACCGCAGAGCCTTGAGGCGCAAAATCATCAGAAAGCATAGCCGCGCGGCGAGAAAACACGTCATGCATTAACCCTAAGGTTATTTTTACAGCATCCACTGGTGACGGTTGGCGAAGTAGTCAGGCGCTCGGTCTGGATACTGTTTCTTGAATTCTCTGTAGCGGGCCAGAAGTTGTTGGTGTCGTTTGTCGGATGAGCGAATTTCGCGGTGCGGTATCTCTTGCAGGTAGCGCTCGACCTTCCAGACGTTTTTTGTTGAAAAGCGCCAGTCGTAATTCCCAAGCTCGCGCAGGTCTCCGAGGCCGTAGCCGGTGATGCGCGCGGTTTCGTCCACGTAAGGGTCGAAATAGCTCCATGCCAGATGGCGTAGATGACGGAAGACTGGGCGGCGGCCGTGCAGGCCGAGGTCACGCGAGCGGGCCACTGCGCCCCACAGGCCCTTGTGACGGAAGACGAAGACAACGTGGTCGAGCAGGTCTTGCGAAGCGAGGCTGACGACGAGCGGCGGGTAATCGTGTTGCTCAAGGATGACGGCTGCTGCCATCGCCGCTTCGAGGCAGTGGGCCGTCTGTCGCCTGACGACTTCACGGAAGCTGCGCAGGGTTGCTGGCCCGGGCTCGCGGTTGTAAGGCATCGCGCTCAACAGGCGTTGCACCTGCCGAGGCCGCCTGTGCGCTTCGATTAATTCCCACTCCGCTCTGGTAAAATCTTTCCGGCACGGTTTCGTCATCGTTCAAGCTAATAACAGAAGGAACGGAAAAAAAGCAAAAGGATTTTTCGGAAGAATCCTGAGGGTTTTGCTGCTTAGTAGTCTGAGTGGGCTGCTTCGGACTTGATTCTGCTGCTGCGGTTGATGTAAGACTGTTAAGAACACCGTCACAATATTTTCACTTGAAGGGTGCGCTGTTAAAGTCTGGTGTGAAAGAAACGAGCGCACAGGGGGAGGCGTCGGAAAGCAACCGTGCTCGTCCGGCAGTTTAATCAATGGCAAGCAGTCAACCAGAACTAACCGATGCTCCGCTGACGCGGGCCGAAAAAGAGACGCAAACGGAAGCCGCGCGCTTAAACACACAGATCGAACATGCGCTGGCGGCCGTCACCGTCCGTTCGCGCAATGACATTGAAGAGCTCGAAGCCTGCGCCGACAGGCTTGAACGCGCCGCACGCGACCTCTCCGTAGCGTTGCGCGAGTTGGCGCGCGAACGCCGCACCGCCAGAGACGATGAAGAGGCAGGATGATTCATACGACCGAAGTTCTCTTAAGTGCGCGTCTACCTGCCATCCGTTAAGATAGATAAAACAAGACAGAGCGAAAGCCGTTAACGATTGGAGCAACGATGACTTCTAGTGTGACCCAAAGAGAGACCCGGCATGAAGGCCGCAGGATTGGCGAGGGAGGCTTGAAGGGCTACGGCATCAACGAAGCCAGCGCCGTCTACTGGAATCTCAACACCCCCGAACTCTATGAAGAGATTGCGCGCCGCGAAGAGGCCATCTTTTCCGACCACGGAGCGCTCATCGTTGATACTGGAGAACACACGGGCCGCGCCGCCAAAGACAAGGCCATCGTCCGCGAGCCTTCGAGCGCGGACAATGTTTTCTGGGGCGAGGTGAACAAGGAGTTTACCGAAGAGAAGTTTAACGCACTGCGCGACCGCATGATGGCCCACACCCAAGGGCGCGAGCTTTTCGTGCAGGACACTTTCGCCGGAGCCGACCCGCGCTATCGCTTGCCCGTTCGCATCATTACCGAACTCGCCTGGCATTCGCTCTTTGCGCGCACCATGTTCATCAATAACGCTGGCGACGAGCAACACAAGCCCGAATTTACAATCATCAACCTGCCCAGCTTCAAGGCCGACCCTGAGCGCGACGGCACGCGCTCTTCAACCTTCATCCTGATGGATTTCAGCCAGCGCCTCGTCCTCATTGGCGGCACAAGCTATGCGGGTGAAACCAAAAAGAGCGTCTTTACCATTCTCAACTACCTGCTGCCGCAGCGCGGCGTGATGAGTATGCATTGCTCCGCCAACATCGGTGATAAAGGCGACGTTGCAATCTTCTTCGGCCTTTCTGGAACAGGAAAGACCACGCTCTCGGCAGACCCGGAGCGGCGTCTCATAGGCGACGACGAGCACGGCTGGTCGGACAACGGCGTCTTCAATTTTGAGGGCGGCTGCTACGCCAAAGTCATCAAACTCTCGCCCGAAGCCGAGCCCGACATCTACCGCACGACGCGCATGTTCGGCACGGTACTGGAAAACGTTGTCTACGACCCCGAAACACGCGCGCTCGATTTAGACTCGGCAGCGAAGACCGAGAACACGCGCGCAGCCTACCCGCTCGAAAGTATTCCAAACATCGTGCCCGAAGGCCACGCGGGCCATCCACAGAACATTATCATGCTAACAGCCGACGCCTTCGGCGTCCTTCCGCCCGTCTCGCGCCTCAGCCCTGAGCAGGCCATGTACCACTTTCTCTCCGGCTACACGGCGAAGGTCGCGGGCACGGAAAAGGGAGTCAAAGAACCAGAAGCAACATTCTCAACCTGCTTCGGCGCTCCCTTCATGGTGCTGCACCCGGGCGTCTACGCGGATCTTTTGGGGAAGAAGATGGCCGAACACAAGGCCAACTGCTGGCTCGTCAACACGGGCTGGTCCGGCGGCCCATACGGCGAAGGCCAGCGCATGAAGATTTCCTACACGCGCGCCATGATTCGCGCCATCCTCAACGGCACACTCGCCGGAATCGAAACGAAGGCCGACCCCGTTTTCGGCCTCAACATTCCGACCTCCTGCCCGGACGTGCCGGCAGAAGTGCTCACACCACGCAACACATGGAAAGACCCTGAGGCTTACGACCAGAAGGCGCGCGAGTTGGCCCGCCGCTTCAACGAGAATTTTAAGAAGTATGCTGACGGAGTCTCGGAGGCTGTCAGGGCGGTTGCGCCTGCCGGAGATTAAAGGTAGACAGAAAGGACTTAGTAGTAAAGGGCGGCGCGATTATGTTGCCGCCCTTTACTATTTGAGAAGTGCCGCAAGCAATTTTGCTCGCTTCACCGCAACTGCTTTCTTGTGCGTTGACGTGAGCCAGATTTCAGTTTTTTTACGGGCTCCTTATTTTTAGCCTTATCTGTTTGGTTTTCGGACTGGCGCAGCCTGGCTATAACCTTTTCGACTATGCCGCGTACCTCTGGTGAAAGCTTTTCCAGCAAAGCTTCGTCGCCTGTTTGAATATACTCAACCGCACGTGATAATGAGAAGAACTGCTCTTCTAAGCCTGATTCTTGAATTAGCTGCAAAGCTAAGTCGGAACTCTTAAACAAAGCTGCCATCAAGATACCTTCCGCCGCAAACTCTATCCATCTTTTGTCGTTGATGCTTCTTGCAGAGATGTTGGAATTGTTCCAAGCTTCTCTCGCTAAATCAATCTCGTTCTTAGATATGTGATCTGCGAATTTAACCAGATATTCAAGGCTGCGATTGTGTAATGCTGGGGTATATTCAGGTTCCACCTGCAATGCGCGATCATAGCTGGCGATTGCTTCTTCTGTTCTATCTAAACGGCCAAGCGTATTGCCGAGGTTGTACCAAGCAATGGCGTAATCCGGCTTAATATCTACTGCGCGTTTTAAGCTTTCAAGAGCTTCCTCTATCTTGCCCGATTTAGAAAGCGAAACACCTAAATTTTGCAAAGCATAAGGATTCGTAGGGTCAGTTGTTAATGCGTGTTTGAAGCTTTCGACGGCCTCTTCGTGACGGCTAAGCCTAATAAGCGCAACGCCGCGATTGAACCAAACATAGGGTGTATCAGGCTTAATCTCTATAACTTGATCAAATTTAGTTATAGCTTCCTTGTAGCGTCCCATCTCAAAGAGTGTCAGGGCACAATTATTTAGAATCTCTGCGGAGTTTGGGCTTAGCTCCAAAGCTTTCTCAAAATGCTGAAGTGCTTCGACCATTTGCCCTGATTGGAATTCAGTAGCTCCAATATCGAGATAGCTACGAAATACTCCTTCCAGAGCTTCTATGTGAACTGGCAACCCTTCCATTGCTTCGACTAAGTAATGATGATGTTCGAGCGTATCGCGCGCTTCATGTAAACGTCCCGCGATTAAGTGCTCGCGGAAACGTGTTTTTAACAGCTCACCCTGTGTGCCCATCTCTTCCACGTCATAGAGAGCTTTCAGAATGCTTACCAGCCAGCTCATCCGTTCACGGGCATTCCGACCAAAGCGCATCTGATGCCAGATAGCATAGAGGCGTTCGGATAGAGTGTAATAAGAACTGCGCCCGCGCAGATTGGCTGCTTGGACGTAGCCGTTTTCAACGAGCCGTTTGAGTTGCGCGCTAGCTTGGTTCGGAGTCATGCGAGTCGCAGAGGCAATCTCGGTCGGCGTTAGCCCCTCGTTCGTCTGGCTGCTGACGCGTGCGATATGATCCAGAATCTTTCGCTGCTGTGGTGGTAGGCTTTCGACTTTAGCTTTGTAATAAGGGGTCACTTCGTCGAGCAACTTTTCAAGGCCGAGCTTAACCTCAGAAATATTCGATTGTGTTATCACCCGATAAAGCATTAGCACGAGGCGCGGGTTGCCGCCGGTGAAGTGTTCGAGCACTCGTAGACGACTTTTGTTAGCTATGAGCGTTTCTTCAAAGTCTGTTCGTTTATCTATAGACGCGCGGCGGCGCAGCAGGTCTTGCATCTCCTCGAACTTTAAGTTGGGAAGATCATAGATTTTGAAAAAATTGTAGAGCGGCTGGTCATAAGCTCGTGCTTCGTGGAAGAAAGTTGTCGCACCACCGATGAGCATCATCGTGCCATCGTTCATTAACACGTCGCGCAGCCGCGCATTGTCGCGCTCATCGTTGATTTGCTCCAAGATCATGTCAAAGTTATCAACCAGCACAACGAGACGCTTTTTGTGTTTGCGCCGCCAGTCTTTAAGCAGGGCGAGCGCGGCTTCCTGCAAGTCATCATTGTTCGGATAATCTTGTTCCAGATTTGCTATGCGATGTCTTATCTCGGCATCGCCAGTCGCTTCGCTAAGGTGGTCGAGGATTTTTATCCAGAAATCAGCCAGGTCGTAGATGTTGTAGCTTTCTTCGGGAAACTGTACTGCCTGCCAGGAGTCTGCTAGCTCACCGTCCTGTATCGCAAATCGCACCATCAGGAGCACGGTCGTTTTACCCATGCCGCGCGGCGCGATGATAACGGCGTGCTGAACGCCAGCGCCTTTAGGTTGATGCTTAATGAGCGAAACGATTTCATCAACCAATTCCTGACGTGCCACAAAAGTATCCTTAATCTCTTTTTTAGACATTAAGTCAGGGTTGTATAGACGTTCCATAGCGCAACACCTCAAAGACTTGTTTCCATCGCGTAATGCCGCAGCCACCAATCACGGAGCAGCTTAGACGCAAACTCGTACCGGCGTGCTTCTGCATCGAAGCGAATGTAAAAATCGTTCTCAAGATCAGTCATCAATCGGTTGAAGTCTTCGATGTTGGCGCGGCTACCGATTTCAAGTTTGTAAAATTGATAACAGGCGTCACGCGTGAGAGCACCGACTACTGCAAGCTCACGAAGTATACGCTTGACGGCCTTTTCTTCGTCAGGTCTATAGTAGTCGCGCAATCGCCCATAGTAATGATCGAAATATGTCTTACAATCAACGCCCAGTACTTTGTCACGATAAATCTGCTCGACTCGCTTTGGAGTAACGGCTTCTTTATTCTGAGCGTATGCTTTTGCGGCCTCCGAGAAAATGACTTGCACGAAGTAAGGAATCGGAACGCCAATCACCTGTAACATCTTCCGTTTGCTTGGTTGTGAGAGGGCTAGCTTGTGCGTCGCAGCCAATTCATCTAGTAGTGCTGCGGCAACCTTTGGCGTGAATGGATCGAGCCGCACCTGCTCGAAATCATTTATAGCGGCTATCTCGCCGAGATCGCTCAGCACATGGCCGATTCCAATTGAACCGGCAATCAGGAAGCGCACATTCCCCATCTCCGGCGACTGGCGTAGCCTTCGCAACCACCGAAGCAGCGTCTTTGCTTCCTCACAATGAGCATTCGAACGAGCCATGCGATCAATCATCATTGGGAACTCATCGAGAATGAAGATTACTGTCTCTGGCATCGTCGCTACGCGTTTGAAGAGCTCGTCTCCCTTTTCCTGCCAGTTTGAACGTAATTCTTCACGCAGCTTAATCTTCAACTTCAGCAGTTCCACTTCTTCGAAATTGGCTCGAAAGCGTGACCAGAGAGTTTTTGGGAAGTAGCTCAACTTGCGGACGACCTTTGAGGAAAGATCATCTTTAGCTAATTGCTCTATCAGCGATGTAATCAGGTCGGCAGGCTCGGTTAGATGTTCGAGGTCTGCATGAATAATTTTGCATTCCTGACGAGGGTTATCAATCAAGCGATACATCACACTTGTTTTGCCGAAACGGCGTGGCGCCGCCAGCAATACGTTACCAGCCTTTAATTTCTCCCAAATCAGATTGACGAACTCATCGCGACCATAAAAATCGGTTCCTCGAACGGGCGCGCCAACTCGATTAGTAATCATAAACACCTCCGCACGTACAACGCCGCCGTTGTACAACGATTCTGTTGTACGTGTCAAGAGATTGGCTGAATTTGTTAGCGAAAGCTTGTCTTTTGGCGACGTGCCAGCAGAAGTGCTCACACCGCGCAACACATGGAAAGACCCTGAGGCTTACGACCAGAAGGCGCGCGAGTTGGCCCGCCGCTTCAACGAGAATTTTAAGAAGTATGCTGACGGAGTCTCGGAGGCTGTCAGGGCGGTTGCGCCTGCGGGGGATTAAGGGCAGCGGGAAAGTTAAGGTGTGATGAAGGCGACGCTTCTCCGGCGTCGCCTTCATCTTTTGCCGGTTCAATCAACGTAGATTGAGACTGTCAGGAGCTTTAGTTGTCCCTGATCTCTGATGATGTGTATGGAGAAGGGCAGGAGGTTAACGTGGATGGCCTGCGTGCCTTGAGGGTAGCCGTATTCGCCTTCATCAAGGGTGACAGGGTCGAATGCGGGTCGAGCCTGCCGGGTGTCTGTGTCGTCGTTGTTGGGCGCAACTATTGGAAGAGTTGCGAGCCGCTTGCGCATGAGTTCGCAGGTCTTCTCTAAGGTTGTCGAAACGCCGTTCAGTTGACGAGAATTTTTGATGATTTCCATCTCGTTTTTTCCGGCTGCGCTGTCGTCGCCAGCTTCCGTCGTCGGGTTCGCAGGCGGCGTCGAATCTCGGCCCTGCGGAGGCTGATTCCCGTCTTCTTCTTTTGCGGTTGCATCTTTTTCATCCTTCTTAATATCTTTCGCAAGCTCAGCGATAACAGGGTCGCTGAGCAGCACGTTGAGTATCTCCGGCGTCAGTGCATTGTGAAAATCCAACTCATCTTCGTCGCCTTCAGTCTGCTGCCTGAGCTTCGCAACCGTTCTGGAAATCTCATAGAACAGAGTGTAAAAGTTTAACGAAGCAACGTAGTAACGCCGCAGTTCAGCGGGGCTTGCCGTCGCAACCAGCGCTTTGTCCAAGAAGACCCAAGGCAGCCATCCCGGAGGCGATTGCCGCAAGCGCGCCGTAAAATCGTTGACGAACATCTCGTCAACGATTGGTCCAATATCGTGCGTCGTCTTCAGCCGCTCGACGAAGCGCGCGGCCAGTTCGCGTGCTTCTAATTCTTCTTCCGGCGTGAGCCGCACCTCATCCTTGAAGGCAACAGCGCGCAGATTCTTTGCGCGTGTGCCCTCTGGATGGACGGCTGTTGCCAGAGATATTGCGAGGATGAGCAGGAATGATATGATGTGCCGCGCGTTCATAGTAGAGACATTTACCTCCGCCCGTTGAATAATACGTTGGAAGACAACCCTCTTTGCTTTATTCATCAACGGGGAGTGCGCGCACAGCCTGCATGCGTTTGACAATCTGCCTTGAGATGTCTTCGGCGGCCACGAGGCCGTTGATGGCTACGACCTTTCCCTTGACGATGACGATGCTCGATTCGCGGTCAACGATGCTGAAGATGTAGTTGAGCGCCTTGCGATGAATCTCCAGCACGAGGTCTGCTTTATCCATGTCCTTGATGAAGGCGAGCCGCCACTGTTGAAAATCAGGCAACTTGTCGAGCTTGTATTCGAGATATTCGGCATCAATGTAGTCATTGGGCCGTATGTAGATGGTGCGCGCGGCGCGCAGCAGGCTGGCGGGGTTGGTTTCCGGCTCGCTGCCGGTAGTGCGCGAGCGGGTCGAATCAACGGAGTCTGAATAAGCAGCCCTGTTGTTTGTCGTCTGTGCGTGCGCGCTCGTGAGCGTTGCAATAGCGAGCATCAAAATCGAGAGGCCGGCTGATAATTTGAGTTGTGTTGTTCTTCGCATTAAGACTTTTTCTCCTATCGTTGTCTTTCGCTAATCCATGTCCCCGCTCCGAGTGGGCAACAGTTGTGCCGGACTGTAAATGCTTGTTAAGCGAGAGTTGCCGCAGCCGTAGTTGCTGCGCCTGCCGCCGCGTCTGAGCGTCATCTGAAAGAAATTCCTGACAGCGAAGCGCGTAGGATTCGGCTATAATTAAAAGTCTTGAAAGCGGAAGCACCCGACAGAATTGGCACGAGTGAATCCTATGACCGACCGAGAGAAAGATTCAGGCGACGAGAGCGGAGCGATTGCTGGCGAGGAGGCAAGCCGGATGTTTGAGCCGTCGCCTGCTCTGATAGACCATGCTGAAAGCGCTGCGACGCTGCACACCGTCACGGAGATGGTGCGACGGACGATGCGCGCAGACACAACCAGCGTCGCAACGTTTTCTCTCGCCGAAAAAACAATTACGTGGAAAGCCCTGAGCGGCTTCTCTTCGCACACGGGCGCGGAGCAGGGAGAGGTCGTCATTGCGCTGCGCGGCGAGGTGGCAGAGCGCGCGGCAAAGGCCGGTGAGATAGTGATTCTCTATGGCATCGGCCAGAGCGAGGAGATTCCGGCCAGCCACTTTCCACTGCATAGCAGTGAAGGTGTGCGCGACCTTGCGCTTGTGCCGCTCAAGGCGCGCGGAGAGAGATTGGGCGCGCTCGCCGTCGGCTTCCGCACGCCCCACGTTTTTACGGAAGAGGAGCAGCAACTCTTAACGGCGCTGGCGGAGATTGCAGCGCTGGCGCTGGAAAACGCGCGACTGCTGGAAACAGTCGTGACGGCTAAAACAATCTGGGAGCAGACCTTCGACGCGATTCCTGACGGCATCATCGTCCACGACGGGCAGATGCAGATTGTGCGTTGCAACGCACACGCGGCCGAGATGATGGATTTGCCGCTTCCGAAGGTGATAGGGCTCTCGTGCGCAGATGCTTTCGCGCGCCTTTTCGGCGAACGCGCAGCCGCTTATCACATGGGACAGGGCTTGGGCACAGCTTCATCCTTCGAGCTACAGGCGGAAGACGGGAGGCGTTATCTCGTGTCGGTCGCTCCGTTGACGAGCCTTGAATTGGGAGCAGCAAATCAGGAATCAACTAACCCCGGTTTATCTTCCCGGCAGCATGATTCAAAGTCGCAGGCAGTTAAATCAGACTCACGTTCTCCAGACAATAAGCCGAAGTCTTTCTGGAGCGTCATCACATGGAGCGATGTAACGGAACTGTCTGAGATGCAGGAACAGTTGTCGCGCTCGCGCAGGCTTGCAACCGTGGGCCAACTTGCGGCCGGTGTGGCCCACGAGATTAACAATCCTCTGGCGGCCATCAATACCTGTGCGGAAGCTACCCTGCGCGACATGCGTGAGACGCCGGAGACGGTCGCGCTGGCCGAGAGTCGCGAGTGGAACTATTATCTGGAAGAGATTATACGGCAGGTCTTCCGCTGCAAAGAGATAACGCGCGGTTTGCTCGACCTCGCGCGCCAGCGTCGCGCGCGGCGCGCACTCTGCGACCTCAACGCCCTCGTTGCCGAATCCGCACGGCTGACAGAGCAGCGCGCTCAATTAGAGAGCGTCTCTGTCATCACGCACCTTGACCCTAACTTAGGTGAGATAGCGACGGACGGAGGAATGGTGAGGCAGATTTTAGACAACCTCTTGAGCAACGCGCTGGATGCTGTGGGTGAGAGCGGGCAGGTAACGATTTCCACTTTGCGCGCGGGCGAGCGCATCGCCATCGAAGTTGCCGATAGCGGCCACGGCATCTCGCCCGAACTCTTAGTGCGCATCTTCGACCCGTTCTTTACGACGAAAGACCCAGGCAAAGGCTCCGGCCTCGGCCTCGCCATCTGCTACACGCTGGCCGAAGCGCTCGGCGGCGCATTGACCGTCGAATCGAAGCAGGATGCAGGCAGCCGCTTTCGCCTCTGGCTGCCGCGTCGCGCTCCCGACAAAGAATGATGAGAAAAGTTCTGACTCTTCGTTAGCGTCTATCGCATCGAAGTATTAAGAAGCCTATGAACAAACGTGTCCGCATTCTCTTAGTTGACGACGACGACCTGCTGCGCAGATTGGTGACGAGCCAGCTTGCGCGCTCAGGCTTTGATACGTCTGCGGCTGCAAGCGGGCAGGAGGCTCTGGATTTTTTGCTGCAAACGGATTGCGATGTCGTGTTGCTCGACATACAGATGCCGGGTTTGTCCGGCCTTGAAGCCCTGCGCGCAATCCGCCGGATGGAAGACGCGCCGGAAGTTATCATGCTCACAGCCGATACGTCGCTTGCGACAGGCATCGAAGCCATGCGCCTCGGCGCTTACGATTATTTGACGAAGCCCGCGAGCCTCGACGAGATGGAAGCAGTCATCCGCAAGGCCCACGAGAAGAGAAGATTGATTCGACAGAACGCGGGCCTGCGCGCGGCCGTGCGTGAGCCTGCGTTTACGGATGAAGAGAGTGGGCCCATTCCTGTTTACAGAAGCGCTGCGATGTCCGGCATCATTGCGCAGGCCGAAACAGCCGCACGCGTTGATTCGACGCTGCTGATTACGGGCGAATCTGGAACGGGCAAAGATGTCCTCGTGCGCTACATTCATGCGCGCAGCACGCGGCGCGAGATGCCCATCATCAGAGTCAACTGCGGCGCGCTGCCGGATACTCTGTTTGAATCGGAATTCTTCGGCCACGAGCGCGGAGCATTCACGGGCGCAAACAGCCTGAAGCGTGGCCTCATTGAAGCGGCTGATGGCGCGACACTCTTTCTTGATGAGGTTGGCGAAACGCCGCACGCGATGCAGGTCAAGCTTCTGCACTTTCTGGAAGAGGGACGCTTTCGTCGCGTCGGCTCGACGCGCGACCAGAGCGCCGACGTGCGTGTTATCGCAGCCACCAACCGCAATCTTCAGCAGGACGTTCAGGACGGAAGGTTTCGTGCAGACCTCTTTTATCGCCTCAACGTAGTCTCGCTGCACGTCCCGCCTCTTCGTGAGCGCGCGGAAGACATCCCCGTGCTGCTCGAACATTTTCTAACGCTCTATCGTCAGCGCTTCAATCGTCCCGCGCTCAACCTTTCAACGGAAGCTCGCCGCCAGCTTGAGGCGTATGATTGGCCCGGCAACGTGCGCGAGTTGCGCAACTGTCTTGAGCGCGCCGCAGCGCTCGCCTCCACCGATATGATTGAAGCCGCGCAGGTCTTGCCGGCAGTTGAAGCAGGTCAGGAGACGAAGGACAACGCTGCTTTACAAACCATGAGCTTGAAGCCGACTGCTCCTGTCACGCTGGAAGAACTTGAGCGCCAGCACATACTGCGCGTGCTGGATGAAACTAACGGTAATCGTGAGCGCGCGGCGGCCGTGCTTGGCATCTCTGCGCGCACGCTCTATCGCAAGCTGCGCGAGTATGAACGAGACGCGGGCGCACATGGCAGCGCGGGCGAGTAAATCTGGTTCGAGTCGGATTTTCAGCGTTGAGGTTAGACAGCTATGAATCTCTTTGTTTGCTTCTCTCTGTTGTTCCTGATGACGGGTTGGACCGCAGACCCTTCATCCAAGGTTAAGCGCGCGGAGCTTGGTCGTGAGTTTACGCTCAAGGTAGGCGAGCAGGTCGGTATCAGGGAAGAGGGCCTGAAGATCTCTTTCAGCCTCGTCAAGGAAGACTCGCGCTGCCCTAAGGGCGTGAACTGCATCTGGGCCGGCAACGGCAAGATTCTTTTGCAGGTCAGCAAGGGCAGAGGCAAGGCCGCCAGTGTCGAGTTGAATACGGGCATCGAGCCGCGTCAACTGCGCTTTCAGAATTACAATATCAAGCTCATCAACCTTGACCCATATCCTGAGAAGGATGTCACCAACAGGCGCGAACGTTATGTCGCGACCCTTGTGGTCAGCAAGTGAAGCGTTGTGAGTTTTCTTGAAGCGTGAAGGTGCATAACAATGGCAGACGAGAAGCCACCCGAGTTCGTTCCGGCCAACGAGCTTGAAAAGTTGTTTGCAGCGGCGGCACTAGACCCCACGCAGCGCCCTCGCTTCTACCGCGAACTGCTCGATGGTGAAGTTTTCTTCCTCGCCATCTACGACGAAATCGGTGTCCGCATTCAACCAGTGATGCAGGGCGAGAAAGAGGTCGTTCCCATCTTTACATCGCTCGGCCGGTTGGAGACATTCGCGCGGGCGATAGGTCTGGAAGATTTCAGGCATGAGCATGGAGGCGGCCGCGAGGTGTTGACCATCCTTGACGGCGCGCACGTCGTTCTCAACGTGGGCGCTGCTTACGGAAAAGAGTTTGAGCCGGATGAGGTGCGCCGTATGCTCGACGGCTCGGAGATGAAGAGACTGAAAATCATCGGCCTTTATCCCGACGCGCCGCTGCTCTTTTCGCAACCGGCCAACTACCCGCAGGAGATGATTGAAGACCTGAAGGCTTCCTTCGCGTTTCACAACTGGGTCGAGGTCGCTTATCTGGCCCAACTTCATCAGCCCGAACAGCGTCAGTTGCCGCAGTTTATCATCGCAGTCGGAGCGGATGAGAACTACGACCCGACCGAAGCGATGGAGATTGCCGAAGAGAGTCTCGCGGAAGATGAGTTTATCACCTTCATCAGGCTCGGCGACGACGTGATCTCCAACTTCCTGCGGGAGAACGTTGAGCCTTTCTATACGCGCGCCAGAGATTAGCCTGCAACACACCCCGGATTAACCTGCAACGCGACCTTCAACCGTCTCCTGATTGACTGACAAAACGTCAGCCGCCTGACAAAATTTCAGCCCCGGCTGTCAGTCTCAGCCCTACAAGCGCCCCGCAGCCGCACTTCATCGTTACAGCATAAGTCCTCTTAGTTCAGCGTTTAAGGCTTCTCCCTGTGTGCTCCTGAAGCGACGGCACGGTGCTTGTTAGGGTGCTCACTCGTGGGCACCTGTGTTTTCCAGTTGCCGAGTTTAGCTGAAAAGGGAGCAAGGGATGGCACGGGTGATGATTTGTGACGACGATTGGACCACGGCTGACCAGCTTGTAGCGGCGCTTGTCGCGGCCAAGCACGATGCCACGACCTGCCAACACACGATGGATGTTTTGCGCGAGGCCGTCGGCGGACAGATTGACCTTATCGCCTTCGGACTCGACATGCCGGGTTTTGGCGGCACAAGTGCTATCGAAGTTATTCAGGAACTCGCTCCAGACGTTTTGCTCATCGGATTACACAAGCGCCCATCGGAAGTCATGCGCACGGCCGCGCACGCACGCCTTGCGGCTGTTCTGCCACGTCCCGTTGCAGTTGAGACTTTCATGTATGCCGTCGCGCGCGCTCTCGAAACAAGAGAGATGCGTGCGTCATCTGTTCTCAGATACGCATCCCGCTCGTAAAAACCTTTCGCTCTATCCTCCTCGCCCTGAGCGGGGAATCAATCTAGGAGAAAATGATGAAGAAGCTAAGTAAAAATTTTCGCGCACTGCCCGTGGTCGTGCTCTGCCTGCTGGTCGTAGGCGGCGCAGCGGCCTTCGCACAGAGGCAGTACACTTCGCAGGCGTCGAACAAGCGCCCGGAAGTCAAAGTCCAACTCTCCGGCGCGGTCGAACGCAAAGAAGGTCGCCTGCCGGTTGAGAAGGTCGCTTCCGTTTTGCCGGGAGAAACCCTGGACTGGACCATCACTTCCGAAAACGAAGGCACTGCTCCGGCTCACCAGTACAAGACCGTCGGACAGATTCCGCAGGGCACGACGTTCATCGCCGGTTCTGCGACCGCCGACGGCACAGCCTCCGTCACCTATAGCATTGACAACGGTCAGACCTACTCGAAGCAGCCGACCATCGAAGAGAAGCAGCCTGACGGTTCAATGAAGCGCGTCGCAGCTCCCGTCTCGATGTACACGCAGGTGCGCTACGAGTGGGCCGATGCGCTTGCAGACGGCGGCAAGCTGATGGCTTCCTACAAAGTGCGCGTGAAGTAGAGCTTCACCTTCCGGCTCCCGAACCCCGTAGCACCCGAACCCGGAGCCAGACCCCCGCGCCCTTGCACTGCTGTCACACCCCGCAAGAGAGTGGGCAGTTCCGCACCCATCCAAACTTATTAGAGGAATCGAAATGAAGACTAGATATTGTTCCCCCACGAGAAGAAGCACGGGGCTGTGGCGTCTGCTCAGCCTGCTGGCGCTCACTTGTGCTTTCGGCGCGGCGGCTCTCGCACAGCAAACGGCGGGCGGCACGCAGATTTCAAACACAGCTACAGCCAGCTATGAAGACGGCGGCGGCACTCAATACAACACGACCTCGCTGCCCGTCGTCGTCACGGTCGCCAACGTGGCCGGACTCGCGATTACGCCCGACGGCGGTAGCGGCTCGGTCGTCGCCGGCAACACCAATGCCTCGGTCGTTTTTACAGTCACCAACACCGGCAACTTCTCCGACACCGTGACCTTTCAGGCTAACGGCGCGAGCCTCGTCGTTGGCGGCGCTATCAATTTGACCAACGTGACGCAAGCCTTCGTTGACGCCAACGGTAACGGCAGCTTCGACGGCACTGACGTTAACATCCTGACGAACCCGCTGCCTGTTACATCGGCCTCGGTCGCAGCGAATGGCAGCATCTCTGTCGTCGTTAAGTACAGTGTTCCGGCGAGCGCCACGGGCAGCATCACCATCCAGCTTGGCGACACGCCCGGCGGAGGCAACGGCGACAACGCCGTCGCGGACCTTTCCGCAAACGAAGTGCGCAACACGACGGCCGGCGTCAACGGCCGCTCCGAAGGACGCGGCAACTACAGCGTCTCCATTCTGGTTGATGCCACGCTTCAGACATACCTGACCGCTCCGGCTGGACCGATTGCCCCCGGCAGCGACATCACCTACACGCAGTTCCATACCTGCAACACAGGCACACAGGCCGCAGCCTCCATCACGCTCACGAACGCACCCGTCGGCTTCCGTACGGGCGTCTTCGAAATCGTGCCGGTACCCTTGCAGACCTCGCTCGCTTCCGGGCAGACCTTCCCGGCGGGCACGCTCTACTCGACCGACGCTTTGACCGTCAGCCCCATCGTCGCTAACTGGTCAACCTCCGCGCCGGGCACGCTCAGCTCCGTTCGTCGCATCGCGTTTAATCGCGGCGCAACGCTCGCGGCCGGCGCTTGCACGACCGACCTCTCCTACAGAGTCACGATTGATTCAAACGCTAACGCCAACATCCCTGTGCTCGCCATCGTTGATTCCTTCGCGAACAACAGCTTCTCGAATCAGATTACAGACCAATCGGGCGACACGGTTGCGGGCGCTGGTAATGGCCGCGCAGACCTCAGCCCCGCCGGCAGCCTCCCGGACGGCAGCAACCTCTCGCAGCCCGGTAACGTTGACGGCGACGGTGTGTTGCTTCCGACCTTGATTGCCAGGCAGGGTTCTGTCCTGAATGGACCGAACGGCTTCCCCGCCGCCACCGGCCCGACCGGCACGACCAACGACGACTTCACCAACAAGAGCGTCAACACAGGCATCGCCGGAATCCCGCCGGGCGGCAACACCAACGCCAGCGGCGTCGTCAACTTCACCAACACCGTGCAGAACACCGGCAACGCCGATGACATCTACACGCTCTCCGTGACGAACTTCGCGTCGCTGCCTTCCGCCACCGTGATTGTCATCACCACGCCCAACGGCACGGTCACTGTCAACAGCGGTAATCAGGCTGGCAGCGTGCCGATTAACGTCGCGCGCAACTCGACGGCCAACTACACCGTGCAGGTCACGCTGCCTTCGGGCCAGACCGTGCTGACCGGCTTCGACGTGGTGCTGCGCGCCACCTCGACCAACACGCCCGCCTCCGTCAACAACACGATTGACCGCACCTACACGGGCTTCATCCGTCTCGTCAAGCAGACGCCCGTGCAGGTCATCAACGGCACAGGCAAAGGCGGCCCGACCGACGCCGTTCCCGGCGCAGTCATCGTCTATTCCATCGCGTACGAGAACATCACCGGCGGCAATGGCGCTGGCGCGAACAATGGACTCTTGACGGCCACCAACATTGTCATCTCCGAAGATGGCAGCGTTGGCACAAACAACTGGGCAACTACGACCACGATGGTACTCGTGCCTGCTCCGTCCGATTCCAACGGCGGAACAATCACGGATGGGGCAACTGCTGGCGCTGTCACAGCGACCACTAACTTCCTCAAGGACACCATCGCAAGTCTTGCGCCGGGAGCCTCAGGCACGTTCACGTTCCGACGCGCTATCAAGTAAAGCAGGTAAGCCTTATCTGCGCTGCTTGAATGGTCGGCGGCGCGGGAGGTGGGTCACGAACACGTGCTCCGTTCCAGACACCTCCCGCGCCGCATTGAAAATGATGAATGATAAACGCGGAATGATGAATAAGAAGTTTTGAGTTTTCTACTTCATCGTTCCGCGTTCATCGCTCCCACTTCCGTACTCATTATGTCGCTCGCCCCTTTCAAGAGTCGAAGCTTTATGAGCGCCATCCTCCTCATGGCGATCATTCTGGTTTCTGCCAGAACGAATCTCGCGCTGCTGCTGCTGCCGGACGAACCGACGGAAGCGGGCAGCCGCATCTCGAACCGCGCCGACGCGACCTACTCCGACGACTCCGGCGCAACCTTCTCAACCTCTTCTCCCACCGTCACCATCACAGTCCTCTCCGTCTCGACCCTCAACGTCACGCCCGACGAAACAGAGCCTTCCAGTAGTGTTGCTCCGAACGAGCGCGTCACACGCCTCTTCAGCGTTTGCAACACGGGCAACACGCCCGACTTCTACACCATCACGCGCGCAGAAGTATCCGCCCCGTCAAGCCTCTTCAGCCTGCACTTCGACACGGACGCAAGTGGCACGCTCACAGATTCCGACACGCCCGTCCAAATCGGCACGGGCCTCTCGCCGCGTCTCACACCGGGCCGCTGCATAGGCGTCATCGCCGTCGTTGACACTAACAACGCCGCCCTCAATTCGCGCCTCACCATAAATCTTACTGCCCGCTCAAACGTCACGCAGTCCGTCAACGGCCTCGCCCAGAACGACGGCACGATTATCAACGCCGTCGGCAGCGGCGCACGCCTGACAGACCCTTCGGCTCCAGATTTGCCGCCCCTTAAGCTGGTTGAAAATCGCGACCGCGTCTCTGCCTCGCCCGGCCAGACGCTCAACTACACGATTGCCTTCCGCAATAGCGGCGACGTGACGGCGCGACGCGTCCACGTCGTTGACGAACTGCCAGCCGGTCTCGAATACGTGCCGGGCACGCTCCGCCTCGGTCAGCGTTCTTTGACGGATGCAGACGACGCGGACGAGGGCCGCGCCAACAGTCGTCGCATAGAGCTACTGCTGCCGCAGGTCGCGGCCGCCGAAGTCGTGCAAATTGCTTTGCGCGCACGCGTCACAGGTCAGATTACGCCCGGCGCTGGCGCAGTTAACTTTGCAACGCTTGCCGGAGACAACGCGCCTGCCGCTCAAAGCTCCTCGACCGTTGCGGTCGTTGACCCCTTCGGGACTGTTTACAGCGGCCATAGCGGCGGCAGCCAGAGCATTGCGGGCGCGCGCCTGACTCTCTTTCAAGACCAGCCGAACGGCGTGCTGCTCCCGCTCGCTTCAAACACAGGCTTCACGCCCAACGAAGCCAACGATAATCCTTTCACGACGCCGACGGGCGGCCACTTCAGCTTCATGCTCGCGCCCGGACAACTAGGCACAGAAGCAGCTTCCGTCCGCTACTTCCTGAGCGTCACAGCGGCAGGCTATCGCCTGCGCATGCTTGAGTTGACAGTTCGCCCGACCGCGAGCGGGCTTTATGCAACGACCGTCCGCGCCCTCGACGGCCAACCCATCGCACGCGCCGGAAGCTTCGACGTAACGAACGACAGCGTGCTGCTCGAAAATCTCGCCAGCCTCGTTTTCAACGTTCCGATGTACGAGCAGCGTGGCCTTGAAATCTCCAAGTCGGTTGACCGCCAGCGCGTCGAAATCGGCGACACGCTGACCTACCGCATCGAAGTCCATAATCCTGCGGCCGCCGTCATCGGTGATGTCATCGTCCGCGACCGCCTGCCCGTCTCCTTCCACTACGTTCCAGGCACAGCGCGCCTCGACAACGGCCAACCCCCGACGCGTGCCATAGAGCCTGAGATACGCGGCGACGAGCTCATCTTTCGTCTCGGTGAAGTCGGCTACGGAGCGACCGCGCGCATCCTTTATCGCGTGCGCGTCGGCGCAAACGCCGGCGAAGGCGAGCGCGATAACACGGCCATGGCCGTCGGCCTCTTCCCTTCGGGCGAACGCGATGAGACAGCGCCCGCGCGTGCGACAGTCTTTGTCGGCGGCGGTGTCTTCTCGACGCGTCAGGTCGTCGTCGGCCGCGTCTTCGAGGATGTCAACGGCAACAATCAATTTGACACGGACGACAAGCCGATGCCCGGCGTTCGTCTCTTCCTGAACAACGGCCAGTCCGTGATTACTGATTCTGCGGGCCTCTACAATTTCCCCTCGCTCGGAGACGGCGCGCAGGTCATCGCGCTTGATTCCGTGACGCTACCCGCCGGCTATCAGTTAACAGACAGCGGAACTCTCTCCGGGCGTAGCTGGACGCGCCTTCTCCGCACACCGCTCGGCGGCGGCGCGCTGCTCCGTCAAAACTTCGCGCTCGTCAACAAAAACGCAGCGAAGCTTTCTTCCACCTCTTCGTCAAACGCCAGCGCTTCGCATCCCGTGTCGGACACAAACTCGACTGAGAAGAACGCCACCAGAAAGACGGAGACGCCGGGCCAGCCCACCGCGCCTGCGCAAGCGCCTGCGACTTCTGCGCAGCCAACCTCCGCTGGCACTTATGAAATCGCTTCGACCGAAACCCTTGAAGCGGTCGCACCCGGCGAAGTGCGCGTGCTTTCGCCTGCGGCCAATTCGGTAGTGATGTCGCCCGCTATGCAGTTGGAGGCGCGCGTCGCACTCGATTGGAACATCCGTCTGGAAGTCAACAACGAACGCATCTCCGACAAGAGCATCGGCACGAGCCGTCTCGACCAGAAAAACCGCGTCTCCACCTTCACCTTCATCGGCATCAACCTGCGCCCCGGCCCGAACCGCCTGCGCGTGAGCGCCGTTGGCCCGGACGGCACAACGGGCAAGACGGAAGAGTTGACGGTGATGGGCCGCGGGCCTGCGCGCCGGATTGAGATTGTGCCGGAGAAGACGGAGATTCAAGCCAACGGACGCGATGCGAGCCTCTTGCGCGTGCGCGCCTTCGACGAATGGGGCAACCCCGCCGCCGACACACAGGTCGGCATCGAAGCTTCCGCCGGAAGCCTGCAACGCCTTGAAGACAAGAGCGCTGAAAGAGAGCTTTCATCATCCCGCGCGCAGCAGAGCAGCAGCGCCGAGTCTGTACTGAGCGAAACAAACAATCAACCGACCAACCAGTTGATAGTCGCGCTCACGGGCGGCGAAGCGGTTGTTAAGTTGACTGCCGCCGGAACGCCCGGCGAAGCACGCCTGCGCGCCCAGCTTGGCGACGAGGAAGCGCGTGCTTCCGTTCGTATCACACCTGAATCAAGGCCGACCATCCTCGTCGGTCTCGCGGATGTCAGCATCGGCAAGGGCATCCCGGAAGTCTCTTTGAGAGGCGAAGAGGGCAACGTCCGCAGCCGCATCAGCTTCTTCTACAACGGCCCTGTCTTTAGCCCGCGCAACATGCTGACGCTCTCCTACGACAGCATGCGCCCCATCAATCGCACGGCCGGGCGCGACCGTCTCTTCCAGCTAGATCCTCTCGACCGCGCCTATCCGCTCTTCGGCGATTCTTCGACGCGGTTTGAGGCAGCGCAGTCAAACTCCAAGCTCTACGCGCGTCTTGACCGCGGACGCTCCTATGCCATGTTCGGCGACTTCGATGCCGACATGGAAACCTTGAGCCTCGCCGGATACTCGCGCAAGCTCACAGGCGTTAAGTTACACTTAGAAAACTCCGAGGGTGATTTCGTGACGGTGACGGGCGCGCGCCCCGATACGACGTTTGCGCGCGACGTTTTCCCCGCCGGAAGTTTGGGCCTGCTGCGTCTCTCGCACACGGACATTCTGCCCGGCTCGGAAACCATCGCGCTTGAAGTCCGCGACCGCCGCAATCCTGGGATTATCCTCTCGCGCGAAACGCTCGTGCGCTCCATTGACTATAACCTCAATCCGACGACGGGCGAGCTTTTCTTCCTGCGTTATATCTCGACCTTCGATTACGCGCTCAACCTTGTGCAGATTGTCGCCACCTACGAGCATCGCGCCACAGACATGACCTCTGCCGTCTACACCGCGCGTGCACAAAAGAATTTCAAGCGTCTGGGCCTGCGCCTCGGTCTTTCCGCTATCTCGCAGCGGCAATCAGACTTAGGCTCATTCATGCTCGGCGGCCTAGACGGCGAAAAGACTTTGCCGAAGAATGGTGCGCTGCGTTTCGCATGGGCCAGAAGCCACGGCGAGATTATGGGCGGCGGCAATTTCTTCGAGACTGGAGACTCCGAGCACAACGGCGACGCTTACATGCTTGAGCTTGACCAGCCCTTGAGTTTCAAGCAGGCGCGCGTGCGTGCGCGTTTCAGCAGCGCGTCGGCCGGATTTCTGAATCCGTTCGGAGCGACCGTCACACCCGGCTCGCGTCGCGGCGAAGCCGCCTTTGAGTTTAAGCCGCTGGCTAATTCCACGTTCAGCTTCGGCATCATGTCGGAGCGCAACCGTACAAGCCTGGTTGATAATTCGCGCCTCACGTATTCGGCCGCATGGGAACAGACCATCAACGAGCGCGTGCGCTTTCATCTCGGCTACGATCACCGCAGCTTCACAGACGACCTTTCCGCACGCACCACCGAATCCAACCTCATCACAGCGGCCGTCGAAGCGCAGGTCACAGACAAGCTACAGGTTTCCGTCAAGCGCGAGCAGAATCTGGGCGAGGCCGACCCGACCTATCCGAACCAGACGACGATTGCGGCCAACTACAGTGTCAACCAACTGACGCGCCTCTTCTTCACACAGCGGCTCGCCTCCGCTCCCATCACGCCCATCGGAGACTACTCGCAAACAGGCTTTGCCTCTACCGGCGCACGACGCGAGACGGCCATCGGCGTCGAGACGCGCTTCGGCAAGTACACTTCAGCGACGGGCCGTTACCAGCTTGAAAACGGAATCAACGGAACAGACAGCTTTGCCGTCGTCGGTCTTCAGAATCGCATTCCCGTCTCCGACTCGCTCTCGCTCGAAGCGGGCTACGAGCGCGGCTTTCACGTCGCGGGCGACGGCGAAAGCTTCGATAGCCTGACGGCCGGTTTCGGCTGGACGCCGGTTGAAGATTTCCGCGCGACGGGCCGCTACGAGTTTCGCAATCGCGGCGGCGTGGGCCAACTTCTCTCCTTCGGCGCGGCTGGCCGTCTTCGTCCCGGCATGACGACGATGGCGCGGCTTCAGTATGCGCGCGGCAATTTCGGCGGGCGCAATGGTTCTTCGCTCGACGCGATGGCAGCGCTCGCTATTCGCCCGCTCGAATCAGACCGCGTCGGGATGCTCTTCAGCTACACACACCGCTCCATCTTTCAGGATGACGGCGATGCTGCGACGCTGCCCCTTCGCGACCGCATTGATTCCATCTCGGCCGATGGCTATTTCCAGGCGACCGAAGCCCTTGAGCTTTACGGACGTTTCGCCCTGCGCTTCAACGCCAACGGGCAGCCCGACCTGCCTTTCGTTTCGACGCTGACATATCTAACGCAAGCGCGCGTCCAGTATCGCTTAACAAGGCGCTTCGACTGGGCCGGTGAAGCGCGCCTGCTGTTGCAGCCCTCTTCCGGCACGCAGCGCTCCGTCTACGGCACGGAGCTTGGCTTCTGGGCTTTCCCGGATTTGCGCCTCGGCGTCGGCTACAACTTCACGCGCGCAGGTGAACCGTCAGGCGCTCGCACGGGTCTTCCGGCCCGTCGCGGTTTCTACTTCACAGTCTCCTCCAAGCTCTCCAACCTCTTCGACGTTTTCGGCACATCACGACAGGGATTGGCTAACAACGACGACAACAGCAAAGCTCAGGGACAGCAACAAGAGAGCGGCGAGAATAAATAATAGTGCGCGAGAACACGACAATGATGTTGCGCGAACAGACACGCCCGCAACTAACGCGGCGCGTCTCCGTTCGTCGTGTCATTATCCTGCTCGCCTTCTGCTTCGCCTGTGCGTTCACGTCGCAGCAGGCAGCGGCCGCCACCTTCACCGTCAACAGTTCATCGAACACGGGCGACAGCAATATCGGCAACGGCATTTGCAGAACCAGCAACGGCTCAAGCGGCGTCTGCACCCTGCGCGCCGCCATCGAGGAAGCCAACGCCCTCGCCGGCACACACACCATCAACTTCAGCATCCCGACTTCCGACGCCGGCTACAGCACGACGCGCAACATCGTCGTCATCAGCGTACCCGGCGCGCTTCCCGCTATCACGCGCGCAGGCACAACGATTGACGGCACGACACAGACCAACACCAACACGGGCTCGCTCGGCGTCGGCGGCACGGTCGGCGTAGGCGCTCTGCTGCTCTCCACCGTCAACATCCCCGACATAGAGATTGTCGGCACATCGGCCACGGCCGTCGGCCTCGATATTCAGGCCAGCAACGTCACCATTCGCGGCATCGCCATCTACGGCTTCGGCGCAGCGGCCAACAGCGATGCCAACGCCAACATTCGCATCAACACGGGCTTCACCGGCACACTCATCGAGCGCAACATCGTCGGCGCAACGGCCACCAGTTTTCCTGCCAACTACAATGGCGCTGCCCTCTCCGCAGGCGACAACATTCGCTGCATCAACGCCGACAACGGCACGATCAGCAACAACCTCATCGGCTTCAGCGCGGGCAAAGGTATTCAGTTGGGCGGCGGCTCAAGCGGTTGGGTCGTCGAAAACAACGAAGTGCGCGGCAACGGCATCGGCAACTCGAACCTCGACGGCATTGACATCGAAAACGGCAGCGGCTCCAATACCGTGCGCGGCAATCGCTTCGAGTATAACGAAGCGCTCGGCGTTGACATGTACCAGTCGAGCGGCGGCAACAACATAGTCAACAACACCATCACGCGCAACGGCGTCGGCCCCAACGCCAACGTCGAGACGGCCGGCATCCGCGTCTACGGCAGCGGCAGCACCATTGACCGCAACATCATCACGGCCAACTACGGCGCAGGCGTCCACGTCACCGTCGCCTCCACACAGAACACCATCACACGCAATTCCATTTTCGCCAACGGCACGATTACCAACAAAAACGGCGTCGCAGCCTCCGGCCAGATCGGCATAGACCTCAGCGCCACCGGCAACAACGATAACGTCGGCACGAGTCCTTACGTTACACCAAACGACAATAACGACACCGACGCGGGCGGCAACGGCCTGCTCAATTTTCCAGTTATCACCAGCGCCACGCTGACGGGCGGCAATCTCGTGTTAACAGGCTTCGCGCGGCCAACTGCGACGCTCGAATTCTTCATCGCCGCCGCCGACCCGCGCGGCTTCGGCGAGGGCCAGACCTATTTCGCCACGCTTGCGGAAGGCTCTGCCTCCGACACCGATGCGACGACCGGCACATACACCAGCCCCTTCAACGGTCTCACCGTCGGCACGGACACGACCAACCGTTTCAAGTTCACCATCGCAGCGCCGGGCGGAGTCGCCGTCGGAACGACGCTCACGGCGACGGCCACGCTCACCAGCGCCACCTCCGAATTCAGCAACAACATCGCCGTCGTGCAGCCGCCTGCGGTCGCGCTCGTCAAGTGTGTCTTCAGCGGCTCGCAGTGTGTTGACGCGGTCGCGGATGTCCTGCCCGGCACAGACCTCCTCTATTCCATCACGTTTACCAACAGCGGCGGCTCGCCCGCTGCCACTTTTATCGTAGCGGATGCGATTCCGGCCAACACGGAATTCAAAGTCGGCTCCGTCGTCAACAACCTCGGCGTGACCGGCCTCACCGTCGGCGTCGCCTACTCGAACAACAATGGGACAACATGGACGTACACGCCCGTGAGCGGCACAGGCGGCGCGCCCGCAGGCTATGACCGTACGGTGACAAACATTCGCTGGAGCTTCACCGGCAATCTCAGTCAAACTTCTCCTTACAATACAGGGAGCGTTCGCTTTACTGCGCGAATCAAGTAATATCGGCAAGACTCTGGCCCAAGCGCCAGTTGAAAAGTATAGGGTTTCAATTAGTTATAACTTGCCGGCAGCGTTTGTGGAGATTCGCGAGCCGCCAGCGGATAATTCTTTGAGGCAATGTTTGTAAAACGACATTCCAAGAGCTTTCAACCCGGAATGAAAGTCTTCTTGCTGCGCGCCTGTTTGCTGGCGCTCCTGCTCGGCGGCTGGGGTGTGCATAGCGCCTACGCCGGTCTGACCGTGACTCCGACCACCTGGAATGTCATCGGCCTCGACAGCAACAGGGTTACGGACGGGCCGGACACGTTTCAGATTGGAGCGCGCGTCTGCAACACAGGCTCGGCAGCCGTCACAAACGTCGTCGGCACTTTCGTCTGGGATAGCACGAACCCGTTTGTCAATCTGAGCGGCTCAAGCACCGTCACGGTCAACTCGCTCGCCGCCGGAACTTGCGTAGACCTCTACTATCCCGTCACCGTCACGCGCAATTCCGCCGCCTACGACACAGCACGTCGCTATCACATTACGGTGACGGGCGATGGTGTGGCGACCGTTAGTACGCCCGTTCCGCGCGAGCTTTACGTCGAACATCTCATCTCGCAGGGGCGCAACACGGTCTCGTCCATCAGCGGCCCGACCAGCGTTTTCGTCGGGCAGACTTACAACTACACCGTCTCGGCCAGCACGGCGACACAAGGCTACGAGCAGCTTGAATGTTTTTTGAATCTGTCGAACGTCGTCTTTCTCGTGCAATCCATCTCGACGACCTACACGGCTCCGAGCGGAGCGACCAACAATAAGTTTTACGCCGACGGCTGCGGCTGGGAAAACAATCCTTTGAGTCCCAACTATCGAAGCTGCGTTGGGCCAAACAACTATTCCGGCGGCAAAGTCGGCGGCACGGTCGTGACGACCTACACGGTCAAGATTCTCTCCACCGGCACGACAACCGCCAACACCCTGATTCTGGATTTCTCCGGCAGCAGCTACCACTACAACGCAGACTACGGAACAGGCTTTACCATCACGGCGCTGCCCTACAATCCGAACGTCACGCTGCAAAAGAGCGTCAGCCCGACAGCCCCTGCGCAAATCATCCCTGGCGCTGACCTGACCTACACCATCGGCTTCAACAATACGGGCAACGCGCCCGCCCTCAATCTCGTCGTCACAGACAACATTCCCGCCAGCACCGAATTCAAGCTCGGCTCGGCGACGACCAACCTCGGCACGACCGGCCTCACTGTCACCATCCGTTATTCAAACGACAATGGCGCGACGTGGACCTACACGCCCGTGAGCGGCGCAGGCGGTGCGCCCGCAGGCTACGACCGCACGGTCACACACGTTCGCTGGTCTTTCGGCGGAAACCTGAGCCCGACTGCTCCCAACAATTCCGGCAGCGTGCAGTTCGCCGTCAGAATCAAATAAAGCCGTTCATAATTCCAGATCGCTTCCATCGCCTTGACGAAAACGTTGACAGTCGGAGAGCGCTTTAACACATTTGCGCGTTACGGTACTCTGTAATCGAGAACGCGCACACGTGTCTTAAAGAAAGCCTCTCATGTCGAAAAGCGACTCAAAGCGTTTGAGTGAGTTGACGGTTGGCGATGCCAAGCGGATTCTGGTCTATGGCATCGTCGTCGCGCTGGCTATCGCCCTCTTCCTGATGCTCGTCGGCAAGGTCATAGTGGCGTTGCTGCTCGGCGTCGTCGCGGGCGTTTATCTTTTGCCCGTTCAGGTCTGGCTGGAGACTCACCTGCGTCGCCGCGCTGGCAGCGCCCTGATTACCATCGCTCTCATCGTCGTCCCGCTTATCTCGCTCACGGCCTACGCTTGGCACGAACTCTCCAACTATTCGACAATCGTGCAGGAAAGGCAGGAGGAGATTATTGACGCCATCAGCAAAGCGCTCTCCGACGTGTTGCCGACCACGCGCGAGGGCACGCGCGCAGGGCTTCAGGCGGCATTCACCGAAGCCGTCACACGCTCCGCCGATTTTATTAAAGACCTCCGCCAGAAGGGCGCGCTCCTGCTGGCTTCGCTCTCGCTCTTCTTCTTTACGGTCTACTACGTTCTCACGCAGCGCGCACGCATCAGCACCTACATCAAGGTTCGCGTCCCCGGCGAATATCACCCGCTTTATGAGAAACTGACGGAAAACATCGGCGGCGCTCTGCGTGGCGCTTTGCGCGCCGTCTTCATTGACCAATCGCTGAAGGCATTCGTGATTCTCGTGCTCAATATCATCTTCGGCGTGCCCTTGGCGGTCGTGCTCAGCATTACAACCTTTCTCACAGGCTTCTTCCCGCTCTTAGGCGAGTGGGCCGTCTACATTCCAATCTCGATTTACCTCTTCGTCTTTCGCCACCAGCCCTTGAGCGCCGCTCTTTATCTTGGCGTCGGGATAACGATGACGCTCGGCTCTTCACTCCTGCTGCGCCCCAAACTGGCGAGCCAGAACGCAGGGCGTTTCAGCTTCTACTGGATGCTGCTCGCGCTCGTCGCCGGCGTCTTCGTCTTCGGCATTCCGGGCGTCGTGCTCGGGCCGGCCATCCTCGGCTTCGTTAAAGCCGTCGCGGACACGATGCTCGGCGACATCAAGTATGAAACCTCGCTTCTGAAATCCGAAAACGAAGTCGAGAAGCAGAAGACACTGGAAGAAACCATGAGCGCTGCGGATTAAACGACAGTGGCGTTTCCCTCATCAATCGTTTACGTGCTATAAGCGAAGCTTCAGAGCCTATGAAGCGCTATGTCATCAAACGGCCTGCTGCCATTGTGCCGGACAAGCTGGCGCGATACCGTGCGGAGCTTAACGAAGAACAGTATACGGTGGTGCTCGCACCGGCGGGCGCAGCGCTCGTCGTCGCGGGCGCAGGCTCAGGCAAGACGCGCGTCATCACCTACAGGGTCGCGTATCTCATCGAACAGGGCGTTGCGCCCGCGCGCATTATGCTGGCGACGTTCACCAATCGCGCCGCACGCGAGATGCTGCGCCGCGTCGAGTTGCTGACCAACGGCGGCGACGTGCGCCGCGTCTGGGGCGGAACCTTTCATCGCATCGCCAACCTCATCCTCCGCCGCCACGCAGCCTCCATCGGCTTTGAGTCAAACTACACGATTCTTGATTCGGAAGATGCGAAGGATTTCGTTAACGCCTGCATTGACGCTGCGGGCATTGACACTAAATCTCGCCGCTTTCCGAAGCCCGAAATCCTTCAGGACATCATCAGCTTTGCCAATAATACGGACAAGCCCATCGGAGATGTTGTTGCGCGCCGTTATCCGCATTTTGAGCCGCTCGCATCCAGCATCAAACGCGTTGACATGCTCTACATGGAGCGCAAGCGCGAGCGCAACGTCATGGACTACGACGACCTGCTGCTCAACTGGAAACGACTGCTCCTTGAGAAGCCGGACATCGCCGCGCTCTACGCTGAACAGTTTCAGCACATCCTCGTTGACGAGTATCAGGACACCAATAAACTTCAGGCAGAGATAATAGACCTGCTCGCCGTCAAGCATCGCAACGTGATGGTCGTCGGCGACGACGCGCAGAGCATCTTCGCCTGGCGCGGCGCGGAGTTTACGAACATCTACGAATTTCCGCAGCGCTACCCGGAAGCGCGCGTCTATCGTCTCGAAACAAACTATCGCTCGACGCCCGAAATCCTCGGCCTCGCCAACGTCTCCATCGCTTCCAACCGCAAGCAGTTTCCCAAAACACTGCGCGCCGCGCGCCCGTCTAAAGGTCTGCCCCCTGCGCTCGTCCCCTGCCACGATGCAGACCAGCAGGCCGCCTTCATCGCCGCACGTATTCTCGAACTACGCGACGAAGGCATCCCGCTCGAAGACGTGGCCGTGCTCTACCGTTCACACTACCATTCGCTTGAGCTTCAACTCGAACTAACACGACGCGGCATCCCTTACCGCGTTCGCAGCGGCGTTCGCTTCTTCGAGCAGGCACACATCAAGGATGTCGTCTCGTACCTGCGCATCATCACCAACCCGCGCGACGAACTTGCATGGAAGCGCGTCCTGCGAATGATTCCGCAGGTCGGCACGACGACGGCCAACCGTATCTGGGAGCAATTAGCTTATGCGCCAGACCCACTCGCGCTCGTCCGCCGCGCAGACTTTCACGCCGCGCCGCAGCGTCGCAGTCAGGGCTGGATAGAATTTCTCTCGCTCCTTGAAGCGCTCACACAGGACGAGACGCGTACCTCTCCGGCGCGGCAGATAGAGCTTATCCTCGCGCGCGGCTACGAAGCGCACCTCGCCGCGACTTACGAGAACGCCGAAGCGCGCCTCGAAGACCTGCGCCAACTCGCACACTACAGCGCCCGCTACAATTCGACCGAAGACTTCCTGGCCGAGCTCGCCTTGCTCTCGACCGAGCGCTACGGCGCGCCGCAGTCAATGGCTGGCGAAGATGTCGTGATGGGTGCTGACGAGGATGAGCTTCTGACGCTCACCTCCGTGCATCAGGCTAAAGGGTTGGAGTGGCGCGCGGTCTTCGTTATCTGGGCGGCGGACGGCAAGTTTCCCAGCCCGCGTTCTTTGCGCGAAGCGGAAGGCGAAGAAGAGGAACGCCGCCTCTGGTACGTCGCACTGACGCGCGCAGCCGAGCAGCTTTACATCACCTACCCGCTGATGGTCACAGATTACAGCCGTCAAACAATCGTGCAAAAGCCCTCGCGCTTCGTCACCGAAGTCCCGCCCGAGCTATACGACATCTGGGCGCTCGAAGAAGAAAACACCCTCGCCCTCGAAGGGACAGCCGAAGATGAAGAGAGCGGCCCGCGCGGCTACATCAACTGAGAATGGATGATTGCCTATGCCCCCAACCGATAACGCAGATGCTTCTCCCACACATGTTGAGCGCAGCCTGACAGCCTCCATCAAACTTTACTACGACCTCTACGTGCCTGAAGGCGACGACCGGCAGCCCGCGCGCCCGCTGCTCATCGCGTTGCACGGCTACGGCGCAAACAAGCGGCAGATGATGCGCGAGGCGCGAATGATTTCGCCGCCCCGTTTTGCAGTCGCCTCTTTGCAGGGTTTTCATCAACACCTGCGAGAGCCGAAGGAAGAGGGCGGGCCGCTCCGTTCCGGCTTCGGCTGGGTGACGAGCTTCCGGCCCGAAGACTCGATTGCGCTCCATCATCAGGCGCTTGGAGATCTAATTACAACGCTCGTTGATGAAGGCGTAGCTGACGTGCGGCGCATTTTCCTGCTCGGCTTCTCGCAATCCTGCGCCGTCAACTACCGCTTCGCTTTCACTCACAACGAAACTTTACGCGGCGTCGTAGGCATCTGCGGCGGCCTACCCGGCGACTGGGAAACCAGCCATCTCTACCGTCCAACGTCGGCTTCCATCCTTCATCTCTACGGCACGCGCGACGAGTTTTATACGCCCTCGCGCGTTCGCGATTACGCCGCGCAGTTAGCCTTGAGGGCTGAGAGGGTCGAAGTTAAAAGTTATGATGCGGGGCATGAGATAACGCCCGCGATGCGCGATGACATGCGGGCGTGGCTCGAATCTCAGTCGGCTTTGTGAAGCTTTGTCAGTTAGTAAGAGCGGCTTGATTCCTGCGGTTCTCGCTCATCAGCGCCATTCCCGAAAGGATGACGACGGTGAGCGGCCAGAGTCCGAAATAGTAAAAGGTGGGGGCATTATCGTAAGAAGCGATGACCCACGTGAAAAGCAGGTCAACCATGTTGTAGCCAATCGTCGCCGCCCAGAGACGGGTGACCTGAGTGTTGTTGAGACGCCCTCGCGAGTGTAGGAAAAAGCCGCGCAGCAGAAAACATCCACATGTGGACCAGAAGATGATGAGCAGCGGAAACCATGGGGCGCTCATTAATAATATCAGTGAAATCAACAGCCCGTAGC
Organism: Pyrinomonadaceae bacterium; assembly: GCA_036382855.1. Lineage (GTDB taxonomy): Bacteria > Acidobacteriota > Blastocatellia > Pyrinomonadales > Pyrinomonadaceae > DASVTR01. The sequence continues at coordinate 174,013 of DASVPO010000024.1, forward strand.
CGGCCGGGAGGAGCAACACGTAGTCAACAATCTCGAAGAAGCGTGCGACGCTTTGCGAGAAAGTCATGCCACCGTTTTCCTTGTAGGAAAACACCTGCTGCTGCGGCGTGCGTTTGTCGAGCGTCGTGTTGCAACGCATGCAGCGCGGCGCGGTCGGCCAGTTAACCACTCCACATGCTGTGCACTGAATACCTCTGGTCATTTCGTTTGTGTTGCTCATGGCCTTCTCCTTCGCCCCTTGCGAGCCTCCGTTTTCAAACTTCATCCGTGCAATAGTCAATCTTCGTGCCAAGGCTAAGGACGGCCCAGAAGGCGCGGCTTTGCAGACTATTGAGCGCGGCGCGGCATGGCAAGCTGCCACTGAGCAGCGCGGCTCTTGGCAAAACGCCAACCGGCAAAAGGCGCAGCCGGAGGTTGCCGCACGGCATTCCTTCCAAGTATATTTCAGTTCTGTTCCAGCGAGAATCCAACAAAAATCGGGAGTTGATTCTTATGCAGCGAAAACTGCTCGCCGCCGTACTCTTCTTAATCTGGACGATAGCACTCTCAATTCCGGCGGTCGCACTCGCGCAAGGTGAGAGCACAGGCGCAACTGCTCAACCGAAAATAGGCCGCGCTGACGCGAAGATTGCGAGCGCTGTGCGCGCCGTTCTGGATGCGCAGGCGGCTGCCTGGAATCGCGGCGACATAGAAGGCTACATGGATGGCTACATGCGCTCGGACGACATCACCTTCGTCTCCGGCGACAACCTGACGCGCGGTTGGGCCACCGTGCTCGCGCGCTACAAGAAGAGCTACGACTCGCGCGAGAAGATGGGCCAACTCTCTTTCAGCGACCTCGAAATCAGGCCCATCAACAAGGATTCGGCCGTCGTGCTCGGTCGCTGGCAACTGACGCGCGCCAACGACACGCCGCACGGTCGCTTCACGCTCATCTTCCGTCGCACCAGAGCAGGCTGGCGAATCGTCCACGACCACACATCGTAATCAGTTTAATCGTTTAGTCGTTGATTCATTTAAACATTGACCAGCGCAGAAAATGGTTTGAATGAATCCATGACTAAATGAATCAACAGTCGAATTTTCAACAGGAGGGTTAATCAATGCGTAAACTACAGGCCACGCTCATCGCTATTCTTCTCTTGCTATCGTTTGCATCTTCACGCGAGGCTGACGCGCAGCCGGCCGGCGGAGGCGCTTCGCAGCGCGAGCGCTACGGCATCGAGCGCTACCTGAACATCCGCGGTTCGGGTTCGCCGACGCTTTCGCCAACCGCAGACCGCATCGCGTTTCTGACCAACATCACTGGCACGCCGCAGGTCTGGATGGTCGGCGCGCAGGGCGGATGGCCGGAGCAGATGACCTTCTATCCTGACAGCGTCGGCTTCGTCCGCTGGTCGCCGGATGGCTCCGGCCTCGTCTTCGGCAAAGCGCGCGGCGGCGACGAAAACTCGCAGCTTTTCTGGCTCTCGCCTGACGGCTCGGAAATCAGAGCCTTAACCAACGACCCGAAGATTCGTCACAACTTCGGCGGCTGGTCACACGACGGCAAGAAAATCTCCTACTCATCAAACAAGCGCAACAAAGACTTCTTCGACATCTACGTGATGGACGTAGCCTCAGGGCGCGAAGAGCTTGTCTATCAGCAGGACGGCTCGAACAGCCCCGTTGCATGGTCTTTCGACGACCGCTGGCTCGTCGTCTCTCATGCCAACGAGCAGCTCAGTCAGGATAACGATTTATATCTCGTGAGTCTTGAGACAAAGCAGGCGACGCACCTGACGCCGCATGAAGGCTCAGCCGAGTTTGAAGATGTCAATTTCACGCGCGACGGAAAATACATCCTGCTCAGCACAAACGATAAACGCGAATTTGCCTCACTGGCACGCATGAACTTGTCGAACAAGAGCGTCGAAATCCTTGATGACACGCAATGGGATTTGGCTTCGACCGCCATCTCCGACGACGGGCGAATGTTTGCCTACACCATCAACCGCGACGGCTTCAGCGAGCTGCACATTCGCGAGCTCGGCGCAGACGGCAAGCTCTCCGCGAAATCCGAGACCGTCAAGCTGCCCGGCAAAGGTCTCGCAGGCTCTCTCGATTTTTCAAAGGACAACAGCAAGCTCGTCTTAACCTTCAACAGCGCACGCTACAATTCCGATGTTTGGCTCTACGATTTGAAGAGCCGCGCTCTCAGTCAAGTCACACGCAGCTCGCGCGCTGGCATTCCGCAGTCGTCCTTCGTTGAGCCGGAATTGATTCGCTTCAAGACCTTCGACGGGCGCGAAGTACCTGCCTGGTATTACCGCCCGCAGACGCCGGCGGCAGGCGGGAAGTTGCCCGTCCTCGTCTCTGTTCACGGCGGGCCGGAAGGGCAGGAGACGCCCGGCTTCAGCAGTATCTATCAATACTTTATTTCGCGCGGCTACGCCGTGCTTGCTCCGAACGTGCGCGGCTCAACCGGCTACGGCAAGACCTACGCGCACCTTGACGACGTGCGCAAGCGCGAGGATTCGGTGAAGGATTTGGCGGCGGCTGTCGAATGGCTGAAGACCTCTGGCGGGGCAGACGCGCGCCGCATCGCCGTCATGGGCGGCTCCTACGGCGGCTACATGACGCTCGCCGCCATCACGCTCTACCCGGAGCTTTGGGCCGCTGCCGTTGACACCGTCGGCATCGCCAACTTCGAGAGCTTTCTCAAAAACACTTCCGGCTATCGCCGCAAGCTGCGCGAAGTTGAATACGGCACGCTCGAACGCGACCTTGATTTTCTTAAATCCATCTCTCCGCTCTTCAAGGTCAACCAGATAAAGACGCCGCTGATGGTCATCCACGGCAAGAACGACCCGCGCGTGCCCTACACGGAGGCCGAACAGATTGTCAAAGCCCTGCGCGATAGAAATGCGCCCGTCGAATACAAGCTCTTCGATGACGAAGGCCACGGTGTCGCCAAGCTCTCGAACCGCCTCATCGTCTATCCGCTCGTCGCAGACTTTCTGGACCGTTATATGAAATAAGAACTTTCCAAAGTCCAAGGTCCAAGGTCCAAAGTCTAAATCCGGCATTGGACTTTGGACCTTGGACTTTAGACTTTGAACTAACAAAGTGTCCGACACGCTCGCCGTCATCAATTGCTCTCAACTCGTCACGCTCGGAGGCGCGGCCCGCCCGCGCACGGGCGCAGAGATGCGTGAGCTTTCGATTATCGAAGACGGCGCGATGCTTGTTCGCGACGGGCGCATTGAGCAGGTCGGGCGGCGCAGCGAGATTGGGCCGCTGATGGAAGCTGGCGTGGAAGTGTTTGACGCGGGCTGGCGCGTGGTGATGCCCGGCTTCGTTGACGCACACACGCATCCTGTGTTTGCGGGCACGCGTGCCGACGAGTATGAGCAGCGCGCAGCGGGCGCGACTTATCAGGAGATTGCGGCCAGTGGCGGCGGCATCCGCTCGACCGTCCGGCGCACACGCGCCGCCACGCTCGACGAACTAATTGAAGCGGGCCGCCGCTACAGCCGTTGGTTTCTGCAAACGGGCACGACAACCGTTGAGGCCAAGTCGGGCTATGGCCTGTCAGTCGAAGATGAACTAAAACTGCTGCGGGCCATCAGGCAGTTAAACGACGAAACGTTGCTACGCTACGTCCCGACCTTTCTCGGCGCACACGACATTCCAGACGAGTACCGTGAGCGGCGCGCTGATTACGTCGCGCTCATCATCGGAGAGATGCTGCCGCGCGTGGCGCAAGAAGGGTTGGCCGAGTATTGCGACGTGTTCTGTGAAGAGAAGGTCTTTACGGTTGAAGAGACGCGGCGTATTCTCATGGCGGCGCGCGAGCATGGCCTCAAGCTTCGTCTTCATGCAGACCAGCTATCGCTCTCGGGCGGCGCAAAGCTCGCGGCAGAACTCTCGGCTGCGACCGCAGACCATCTTGAACACACAGACGCGGCAGGGATAGCGGCCCTGAAGAAGGACGGTGTGCAGCCTGTGCTGTTGCCGGCTTCCGTCTATGCTCTGGGCCACACTCGTTATCCTGCTGCTCGCGAGATGATTGATGCGGGCCTCGCGGTCGTGCTCGCCACAGATTTTAATCCGGGTTCGTCGCCGACGCCCTCTATGCCCATGGTTCTCTCAATCGCCTGCACGCATCTCAGGATGTCGCCGGCCGAAGCCCTGACCGCCGCGACCATCAACGCCGCCTACAGCCTCGGGAGAGGGACGGAAACAGGGTCGCTGGAAACAGGCAAGCGCGCCGATTTCGTCGTACATGATTGTGCGGACTATCGCGAGGTGGCCTACTTCTTCGGCCTTGAGCACGCGCGTGCAGTCTACACGGGAGGGCGGCTGGCTTACCTCCGCGAGGCTTAAAGTAAAGCCACAAGATAGAGCACAAAAAAGATGCTTGACGCACAACTTATTGTCATTTATTATCGGCGCAACACTGGAAAGGAGGTGATCAACAAAGTATGAGTTCTTATCACAGTGAGGTGGCTGCGGCCTGACCTCTGGACTGATAATCTGAAATTGTTAGGATTCCAAGTCCAGTAGTTTCGCTCTCTGTAGTGCAGGGTTGACAGCAACCGCGCACACTTGAGCGGCCCACAGGCCAATCCCAACAGTTCACCGAAAGACCGCCCGTGCGTGAGTATGGGCGGTCTTCTCTTTCCAGTTCGGTTGATTGATTAGGACCGCGGGCAGTTTCCGTTTCTCAGCAAAATCAAGTCTTAAACTCCCGGGCGGCGCGGCCATAGCAGCACAATAATTATGCTTCCCATGCATTGTACTCAAACGTACAGACGGCCTTCCGGCCTTATCGCTAAAATTCCTCTCAGCCTCTAGGTAGCGAAAACCCCCTGTTCAGCAATGAACACTCAACACCAGGTAGCGCCTTAGTCTAAAGAACTCGCCGGAATGTGAGAGAGCCAGAGATTCCCGGCGATAGAAGGCGAAAAAGTTTCGTGGCAAACCGGCGTGCTCTCGTAAGTTCAGGTAGCGGCGCGCGTTCGATTGCCCGGCCCATTTCGGTGAGTAGCAAGACCGCTCATTGATAACAAGGTCTAGCAAGCGCACGAGTGGACAACCGCCCGGCCTTGCCGGACAGAACGAACCAGGGAGGGTTGGAAGGGTGAGTTGTCGCTGGCTCACCCTTCTTTTTTCAGGAACGAGCATGATGGGAGGGGTTTTCGGGTTATGCATAGGGAAGACGAAAAAGGTGAACCGAGGTTCAGCGTGCTCTGCTCATGGTGCGATGCGGTCATTCGTCGCACCAACACTAAAGACTCACACGGCATGTGTTTGAAATGTTACTCAAGGATGTTAAGCGAGCGCGGCCCAGCGCACTGGCAAGTTGATGCGCCGCAAAACACGCGTCAGCGATAATCTCATCCCTACAGAAGTCTCAGCACGGGCGCTGCTGCTGCTCCAGATTTCATCAGGTAAAAGGCAAAGGGAAGATAAAGAGCCTTGTCTCTCATCTTCCCTTTTGCCTTTTACCTTTTTACTTTTGCCAACTCTATCAGTTGGTTTGTCGCTGCGCGATTTTAGCGAGGGCAATGGTGAGCGCGGCCGCGCCGAGCGTCTTAATCAACGTCGGGTGCTCGGCGTAAAAATCGCTGACGCGATCAATGATTGAAGGGTCTTTCTCCTGTGCCCGTTGTGCAATCTGCTCGACGGCTTCGGGCGGAATCTGTTCGGCCTGTTCGGGCGTCACTTCCTGTTGGCCGCCGCGCAGAAGGTCAATGATTCCGCCGAGTCCGCCGCCGCCGATACTACTGCTCGCGCCGCCGCTGTTTGCGCCGCGCGAGAGAACTTGCGAAAGAATGGCCGGGCCTGCTGCGCGCAGGAGCGTGTTGAGAATTCCGGCGCGTTGCTGCCCGCCGGAGTTGCTGTAAAGGTTGGCGGCCATCTGCCCAAACTCCGGCGTCTGGTCGGAGCGGAAGGCTGCGGACAATCCGTCAGCGAGCGCAGAGGGCGGCGCGTTCTGCGCCAGTTGGTCGAAATCGTCGTCAACGGTATCGGGCGCTTGATTGGGTTGCGCGCCGTTATATTGCTGCAAGATTCCACCCAGTTGATTCATCCAGTCCATATTTTCACCTCATCTTGAAACGTCCGTCTGAAAGGCACGCCGCAGTCTTTTGCGTTCAACACACTTGCGGTGCGCCGCATCATTAATCAGCGGGGGCTCGTCAGGGGCAAGTCTTTAGGGGATGGAGTATGAAGGCGGAAAGCGCGGTTTTCAAGTTGAGCAAGATGCTTTCCGCCCGCCGGATTCCTACTGTCCTCTCTTCTGTGCAGGGGTCTGCGTTTGTTCTGATGGCAGCACGCGTGAAGGGTCTGGCGCATCGGGCGATGTATGCAGATGAATGGCTCGCCATGCATTGCCGACGCGACGGAAGACGAGCGTCATGCGACCTGTTGCGCTTTCCGACTGGCCGCGAAACGTCTGCGACTGCGTCCACAAACAGGAGAGAAGCGCGCCCTCGCGTCCTAACATCTGCACGCGCAGGTCGCGCACGTCCAGCTTGACATCCTTCATCTCCGGGTAGGAGCTTTCGCGATTCTTGCGCATCTGCTCCCAGCCTTTCGTGACCGTGCCGTTGTTGTTGAAGAGAACCAGTTGCGGCGAATTCCAGTAGGCTTCCGTGACGGCTTCAACGTCTGCGTTGCGAATGCCGTTGAGCAAGTCTTCAAAGGCTGCGAGCACGCCCTTTGCGCCGGGAGCACTAGCACCCTTTTGCTGGTTGCGAGAGCGGCGCGCGTTGCGCGTCTGGTTGGAAGTCTCATCCTGCGGCTGCGCTGCGCCTTGTTCCTGCGTGCCGGGAGGGCGTGTGTTATTGTTGATGTTCAACGTTCGCCTGCGCGTAGGTGAAGGGGGCGTTGATGTATTTGAATTTGTGTTCTGTGCGAAACAGGTCAGGGCCAGCGCACAGGTCAGGCAGATAAAGAGAGCCGATTTTTTCAGCATTTCATACTCCTCAAAATAGAACAGCAGTCTGGCAGTCTTCCGCGCTCAAACTACCCTGCAAAGTCAGCCCACGCGACGCCGCTCTGCAAGCGACGGACTGAGCGCTCGCGCCCGATAACCTCGAAGACTTCAAACATGGAAGGCCCGACCGACTGCCCTGTCAGCATCGTGCGCGAGGCGTTGATTAAGAGACCGGCCTTCACATTAGCTTCATCAGCGAAAGCACGCAGGGCTGCCTCGCTCGTCGCGGCCGTAAAAGGCTCGACAGCCTCCAGACGCGAGGCCAGTGCCGGCAACCACTCGCGCAGGCGCGGCTCCTTGTGCAGATTCTTTTTCAAGGCCGCCGGGTCAAAATCGAAATCGTCGGAAAAATAGGCGCGGCCCTGCTCGGAGAAATCCTTGAGCGTGTGAAAGCGCTGGCGTATGAGTTCGACTGTCTGCTCAAACCACTCGCGCTCGTCTTCTTCATACTCCTCACGCCACAACCTTGCGGCGCGCAACTCCGCCTTGATGAACGGCTGCAACTCCGCGAATGGGATTGTTCGAATATACTCTGCGTTCATCCAGAGCGCCTTGTCATCCGTCCAGCGTCTTGGATTGTTGGCATCGAAATTAAAAATTGCGTTGTTACGGTGAATGCGCTCAAGGGAGAAGTTTCTGACCAGCTCGTCTAATGTCATCAACTCGCCAACACGTTCATCCACTGGAACCTCCTCGTTGCCCAGCGTCGCATAGGCTGCGAATTGAACGCCTGTAGGAGCCCACCCAAGCAAAGCAAGAAAGTTGCGAAACGCCGCGGGAAGGAAACCCGCGTCGCGGTAAGTCGTCAGCGAAACGATTTCACCGTGAATTCTTTTCGACAGTTTCTTTCCGCCGGGCGCTAGAATCAACGGCAGGTGCGCGAAGCGCGGAGGTAGAGCGCCCAGTGCTTCGTAAATCAGAATTTGCTTGTGCGTGTTGGTCAGATGGTCTTGCCCGCGAATTACGTCCGTGATGCGCATCTCTATGTCGTCGAGCACGACCGACAGATTGTAGAGCGGGTGTCCGTCCGAACGGAGCAGCACAAGGTCTTCAATCTCCGCGTAGTCGCGCTCCTGTTCTCCGTAGACGGCATCAACGAAACGCGTGCGCCCCTCGCGCGGGACTTTCAGGCGGACGGCGAAAGGCTCGCCCGCAGCGGCGCGTGCAGCTGATTCATCCGGCGACAAATCGCGGAAAGGATTGCTGCGCATGTTTCTGCCTTCGGCAGACTGCTCGCGCGCTCTATCAATGATGCCCTGCTTGACGGTCGCGTCCGCGCGCTCCTCTTTCGGCGTGAAATCCCTGTAAGCCTTGCCAGCTTCGATGAGGCGCAGAGCCGCTTCTCTGTGTTTCGGCGCGTTGTCAGACTGAAAGACAATCTCCTCGTCGTAGTCGAGACCCAACCACTCCAGGCCTTCGAGGATGGAGCGTGTGGATTCTTCCGTTGAGCGTTGCAGATCCGTGTCTTCGATGCGCAGGAGAATGCGGCCGCCGCTCTTGCGCGCGTAGAGCCAGTTGAAGAGCGCTGTGCGCGCCGAACCGATGTGCAGGTAGCCTGTAGGCGATGGTGCGAAACGAACGCGAGTGGTCATAGTTTAACTATCAACAATTAACGCGGAACGATGAATGGAAGATGAAGCAGCAACTTCATCATTCACCGTTCCGCGTTCATCGTTTCAAATTCTGGCGGAGATGACAGGATTCGAACCTGTGATAGGCTTTTGACCTATAACGGTTTAGCAAACCGCCGCCTTCAGCCACTCGGCCACATCTCCGTTAAAAGCACCTGTCCGGGCGCGAGAGTTATTCTAATCCTGCATTTGAGTTTGTCAAGGCGCTGGGCGACGCTTCCAGTAGAGCAGGCGGATGTCGGACTGAAAGCGCGGCTCGACTTCGTAGTGCTCTTTATACTGCCCGCTGAAGCCCACAACCCTCACGCGCTGGCCCGCGTGAAGGCGGCTCAGGTCAATGTTCGACGAAGCGCTAACGTAAATCTGAATCTCTCCCGTCCCGTCGTTGATGAAAAGACGACTGCCGTAGGGTGCATCATGGACGACCGCGCGCGTAATCATTCCCTTAACTCTCACCAGCCGCCCTTCCGTCGTCTCGTTTATCTTTCCTGTGGAGACTCTGAGCGGCATAACCTCCGGCCCGCGACCGAGTTTACTAACAGCATTCACGCTCTCAGCGACGATTGACAGCAGCCCGTTGTTCTCAGCCAGCTTGCCCGTGACGCGCACGCGCTCTTCAACGCTCAAGCCTATGTTCACGCTCATGCGGACGTAGATGCCGCCGCTTCCGTCCTGAACAGCAAACCCTTCATCCGAAATGCTCGACTTGAAAGCCCCCGACGGAACGATGACAGAACCCTCGACGGTCACAACCTCTCCCAACGCGAGCCTGCGCGCTTCACCAATGGAAACTACTTTTGCTTCCGCCTGCGCTCCAACAGCAGACTCCGCAGAGACAGTCGCAGCTATAGCGTTTGCTTCTATCGTCATCAGGATGAAGACTACCTTTAGAAGGGCGACGCTCCGTAAACCCGACATCTTTACCTCTCTAAAATTGATGCAATCCTGACACTTCGCGCCGCCAGCTTGAATGTTGAGCAACTCATGGAAAGCTGCGTCTGAACGTATCCCCGCCCGCACTCTTTCTTCACCGGCTGATGCTCCCGCTCATACTTCGCGATGATTTCCGAGAACACCTGCTGCGCCTTCTCCCTATCGTCGTCGCCAATGAAATCCCCTGTTCCTTCCAGCACACGATAACGCGCCCTCAACTCTCTGGCGGCCACAGCAATCCGCTCTCGCAATTCGCCCTTGAGGTCAACTACGTAGATTAACGTTCCTCTTGCGGTTGGCACGAGCGTCCTGTCCGAGATGCCGTTGCGGTCGAGCGTCTTGGCCGCGAGCGCCAGCTTGCGCCTGTCGCCATGTAAAGATAGCACGTACATCAGCGCACGGCCGCCCGCGCGTTGCTGAAAATAGAGCACGCTCTTCTGCCGCCCATGCCTTCCCAAGTAAGCGTCTGCATAACGCGCAGTCTCTTCGTCCGCGCGCACAAAGAGCATCGTCGAATGCTCTGCGCCGTCAGTCCAGCTTCCAATCGTCTTGACAATCCGGGCCTTCAATTCCAGACGGCAGGAGAGCCTGCGCCCTTCCAGAATCAACGCCAACTCTTCCGGCGAATCGAGCATCCGCAGAGCTTCCTCCAACGTCAGATTCTCGCGCCTGTTAGGGCTGACGAAGAGATAGCTCCGCGCACCTTGTGTTGCGGCAGCTTCGCTCCTCGCCGGCGGCGCGCCGTGTTGCTGTGCAGAGCCAGTCAACGCACATGCCAGCAACACCACTACGGAGAGCAGCGAGCGCTTTATCTTGTGAATGTTCACGAAGTACAGACCTCAGGAGGCGAGCATTCCAGAGCTTGTCGGTCGAGAAAATGTACCAGAGTGTCGGCGGCTATTCAATAAACTCGCTCCGGCAAACCGGGAGGCCGGTGAGACATTTCCACAGCTTCGGTTTATAATCATCTCTTACGCTAAACCGCTAATTTGTTGACTGTAGAAACTGGGGGATTTTAACGCCGTGTTGAAGATTGCCAAAAGGCCCGACCGCATTAAGTTTAATGGCCGCATTCTATTTCTGACGGATGATACTGCGCTCATTCGCAAGCAGCTCGAAGAGGGCGAGAATTTGTCGTATGACCCGTCGCTCGCTCTGATGAACAATATTTCGACGGACGAAATAACGCCCGGCTGGGTCTGCTTTTACTACGACGAGACGCTGGGCCAGTACGTTTATGTAGGGATGCGCGAGCAGGCCGTGCAGAAGGATGAAGTCAAAAATGGCGGCTTCGCGGTCGTCGTCTCAGGGCTTTCGAAGGGTTGCGGTTCGTCGCGCGAGACAGCGCCGTATGCTGAAAAATGGGCCGGCATCGAACTCGTTATCGCTCAGACCATAGAGAAGATTTACGGGCAAAACTCGCAGAACATTGGCCTTCTGACCTCTACAGACTTCGGCCTCATCGAACGCATTCGCAACAACGAAGAGATTCCGCTCGAAGAGTTTACACGCGGGCTCGACCCCATCTCGAAATCAATCGTCGAATACGGCGGCCTCTTCAATTACAACAAGGCGCGGCTCGCGGGCGAAGTTTCGCCACCGCCACTTGAGACACGGAAGCGGCCGATGAATATCGTGGAAAAAATCATCGCGCGCCACGCTTTCGTCACTGCCGGTCAAATCGGAGTCGAGGCGGTCAAGCCGGGCGATGCGCTCTTTGCGGTTGCTGACGTGCGTTTCTCGCACGAGTATGTGACGCCGATGGCCGAAAGCCTGTTCAAGCAATCGCTCGGAAAGGATGCGCGCGTCACCGAGCCTGAAAGCGTTTATGCATTCCGCGATCACCTGACGTTTCTGGGCCGCGTGATGCCGCAGAAGCATCGCGAGATGGGGCTGCTCGAACGCGCAGACGGGCTTGCCACCACGCAGGCCAGCTTCACAGCGGAGCAGGGCATACGCCTCTACGGCGAAAGTCCCGAAGGCGGCTCTGAAGCAATCTGCCACAACGCCGTCGTGGAAGACATCGCGCTGCCCGGCCAGATTGTTATCGGTACAGACTCGCACACGTGCATGGCGGGCGTGCTCGGCTGTTTCGCCTTCGGCGTCGGCTCGACCGACATGGCGAACGCGTGGTACACGAAAGACATTCGCATACGTGTTCCCGAAACAGTCCGCTTTGTGCTGAACGGAGAAAAGCGCACCGATGTGACGGCCAAAGACGTGATGCTCTATATCCTCGCGACCGACTACATGAAGCAGGGCAAAGGCATCGGGCAAGTCCTGGAGTTTGCGGGCGACGGCCTCAGGGATTGGCCCATGGACGAGCGCGCAACCTTAACCAACATGGCCGTCGAAGCCGGAGGCACTACCGGCATCATAGAGCCTGACGACGTGACGCTCGATTACATCACGCGCACGCGCGGCCTCGATGCGGAAGAGGTGCGCAAAGGGTTTCTGAAGAGCGACCCCGACGCCGAATATGCTGCAACGTTTGAGATTGACCTCGCGGAGATTCAACCGATGGTTGCCACACCGGGCGACCCGCGCAACGGCGTGGCGATTGAAGACCTCGCAGGCGAAGTGAAAATTGATGCGGCTTACGGCGGCTCGTGCACGGGCGGCAAGATGGCCGACATGGACATGTACGCGGCGGTTCTCCGAAGCGCCCTTGAGCAGGGCAAGCGCGTCGCGCCGGGCGTTCATCTCTACCTGCAATTCGGGTCACAGAAGATAAAGCAGTATGCGCGCGAACGCGGCTACATCGAAATCTTCGAGCGCGCCGGTGCGGAATTGATTGACCCCTCCTGCGGCGCTTGCATCAACGCCGGACCGGGTGCTTCCAAATCGCCCGACACCGTGACCGTCAGCGCCCAGAATCGCAACTTCCCCGGCCGCAGCGGACCAGGCAAAGTCTATCTCGCCAGCCCTTACGTCGTCGCCGCCTCGGCCATCGCCGGGCACATCGTCGCGCCCCGCGAGTTTCTCAAAGAACAAGAGCAAGAACTGGTCGCTTAAAAACAGTGATGAGTAATGAGTGATGAGTGATGAGTTAATAGCTTATCGCTCATTACTCATCACTCATCACTCATCACTTCTTTTATGTCTTCGGGTAAGTATGCGCGTGTGGAGCGGGAGCGGCGATTTCTGTTGGAGGAATTGCCTGAAGGGCTGACGCGTGCCAGCCGTCACGTGCAGATCTGGGACAATTACATCACAGGCACACGCCTGCGGCTGAGAAGAATACGCGTGCCGCAGACGAAAGAGCAGCGCTGGAAGCTGACGCAAAAGTTTGCGCCCGACGCAGCAGACTTCTCGCGGACAATCATCACAAACATCTACCTTTCCGAGTATGAATACGGAGTGCTCTCGGTCTTCGAGGGCAATGAGTTGCGGAAGAATCGCTACGCTTTCGAGCACGAGGGGCGAGCCTTCGGGATAGACGTATTTCTGGGTGCGCTGTGGGGCTTGATTCTGGCGGAGACGGAGTTTGAGACAGACGAAGAGATGCGGGCCTTCGAGACGCCTCCGTTCGCCGTTGCAGATGTGACGAATGTTGAGATGTTCACGGGCGGGCGTCTGGTCGGAACATCGTTTGACGAGTTGCTGCGAGAGTGGCAGAAGCAGTAGCGGCGCAGTTGATTCTTAGTTAGTGAAAATCCTGAGCGGTTGATTCTTAAGTTAATGAAAAGCCGGAATTGATGTCTTCTTCTTCCACACCCGTCATCTACACCATAGGGCACGGCCGCCATGCGTTCGCAGACTTTCTGGCGCTCCTGCGCGAGCACGATGTTGCGTTCGTCTGCGACGTACGCAGCGCGGCGCGCTCGCGTTGGCCGCAGTATAACGGGCGCGTGCTCGAAGCCAACCTGCGTGAAAATGGTATCGGCTACGAACACCTGCCTGAATGCGGCGGCAAGGTGATAGCCCCTGCGGACGAACTTGCGCGCGGGCTGGACAGAATCATGGAACTCGCGGCCGAGATGCGCGTTGCCATCATGTGCTCCGAATCGCAACCGCTCACGAAACATGTCCAACAGCCTCGCGCCAACTGCCATCGCGTCGGCCTGCTCTCCGTGCCGCTGCGCAAACGCGGCGCACGCATCATACACATCCTGCCAAACGGAGACATCCTCGAACTAGACGAAACCACGCTCCCTTCAATCTGGTAAGGGAGAAATTATTTAACGTCAATTCGACATCAGCAGAACGATACAATTAGCTCCGCTATAAGGATGCCTAACCTTAGGTCGCGCCTCACGTCGTTTAAGTTAAATTGCTATGCGTTCATCCTTGATGCTTCCGGCTTCCGCGTTGTTTCTTGCGGCGTGCGCGCGTGTGAAGTAGAGGGAGAGCAGGAAGGCTGCAAACATGATGGCGGCGGCTGTCCAGAAGGTTAGACGCAGGGAGTGGTCGCTTAGATGATGTGGCAGTTGGTCAGCGCCGTAGGTGACGACGGCACTGTAAATCAGCGCGGAGGAGACGACCGGGCCGATTGCGCGTGCGAGGCTGGCGACCGATTGTGTGACGCCGAGCACGCCGCCCTGCTCGCCGCGTCCGGCGCTCTTTGAGGCAAGGCCCAGCAGAGCCGGGCCGGAGAGCGAATTGCCGACGGCAAACGTTGCGCCGACCGCCAGCAGCGCGAGCAAACCCGACTGCGGTCTGACAAAGGGAATCACAAAAAGGCTGGCGGAGAAAAGAAACACGCCCGTCACAACCAGCGCGACTTCACCGAAGCGCTTGACGAGTCGGCCGATGAGGCCGCCCTGAATAATCGCGCCGATGATGCCGACGAAGACGAAGAGCCAGCCCGTGTCATGTGCGTCGTAGCCGAAGCGATACATCGTGAAGAGCGCAAACGAGGCTGTCATAATCGAGAAGGCGACGATGCACAGAAAGTAGATTGCGAGGACAACGACGAGGCGCGATTGCTTGAGCGAGCGCGCGAGTTGAGACCAGCGTCCAGTCGCGGCTGAAGCTCGCGCAGGATGCTCCGGCGTGACTGTTTCCGGCAGCACGAAGTAAAGCAGTATGGCATTACTGAAGGCCAGACCGGCAGCGAAGAGAAACGGAACGTGTGTGCCCCAACGGCTGAGGATGCCGCCGATGGCAGGCCCGAAGATGAAGCCCAAGCCAAATGCCGCGCCGACGATTCCCATCCCCTTCGCACGATTCTCCGGCGTCGTGATGTCGGCAATGTAAGCCTGCGCCGTGGAGATGTTGCCGCCCGTTATACCGTCTATGATGCGGCCTGCGAAGAGCATCCAGAGTGTCGTCGCCAGACCCATCATCAGGAAGCCGAGGCTCGTTCCGAGCAGGCTGAGAAAGAGCACTGGCCTCCGCCCGTATCTGTCCGAGAGCCTGCCGAGGATGGGCGTGAAAATCAACTGCATGACCGAGTAGGAAGCCAGCAGTAGCCCGACGGCGCGCGGCGTCGCTTTGAATGTTCCCTCCACATAATAAGGGAGCACCGGGATGACGATGCCGAACCCTACGAGGTCAATGAAGACCGTGATGAAGATAACGAGCAGCGGCGAGCGTTTCATAAAGAAGTGATGACGTGATGAGTGATGAGTAATGAGTGATAAGAAATTTGTTTTAACTCATCACACATTACTCATCACTCATCACTTGCCTTTATCGTCTTCTCCCGCCGGAGAGTAGTTGGTCAACGGAAAGCTTTCCGCCGCCCGCGATGACGAGCGCGACGGCCATTCCCAGCAGGGCGAGCGCGAATTCGATGCCGCGGTTGGTCAGGAAGAAGTTGGGCCAGTGGACTGCGAAGATGGCGACAAACATCGTGACGGCGATAAGAAATGCGCCGACGCGCGTCAGCAAGCCCGCCAGGATGAGGATGCCGCCGATGAATTCGGACAGGGCGGCCGCACCCAGCCAGAGCCACGACGGACGCATAAAAAACCATGGCGCGTCGCCCGCCACCGAAGCCGATAGCCCACGGCCGCCGAACGCGCCTAGAACTTTCTGCGCACCGTGTCCGATGAAGATAAGCCCCAGCGTCAAGCGCACCGGGACGGTAAACCACACGGGCGCGGTAGCAATCAATCTTCTAAACATCAATTTCTCCCCTCAGGCTGCTCTTCGCGTTTAACTAAGAGCGTTTTTAATAATCGTCGCGCTCGACAAACTTCTAGTGTCCTTAGTCTTGCCGGATTGGTCTAAGCTCGTCCGCTTTACGTTAAGCTCGCCAGCCGCGCAGCAAGTATCTCCTTGGGTTGCACGCCGACGAAGCGATCAACTAGCGCTCCGTTTTTGAAGACGAGCATCGTCGGTATGCTCTGTATGCTAAACTGCGCGGCCGTTCTCTTGTTTTCGTCAACGTTGAGCTTGGCGATTAAGTATTGACCGCCGGATTCCGCTGCCAGTTGGTCCAGGATGGGCGCTATCATCCGGCAAGGCCCACACCACGGAGCCCAGCAATCCAGCAGCACAGGCAGATTGCGCGCCTGCAAGACCTCGCGCTCGAAGGTCGCATCCGTGACAACGAGCGGTCGGCTCGTCTTTGCGCTCGCGGCGTCGGCGGCCGTTTTCAACGCCGCGCCGCACTTGCCGCAAACGGGACGACGCGCACGCGCCGCGCGTTCATCCACACGATTCTTCGCGCCGCATTTCGCACAGGCCAAGACAACCATGCGCTTCTTCTCCTTCAACTCGAAAAAACCGAAGCTTAAACGCTATTCGTGACAAAAGTTTCGCAGCCCGCCTGTGAGCCGTCAAGCGCGAGCCGCCGTAGAAGGCTTTAGACCGGCGGCATATTTCATAGTAAGATGCGCGTTCGAGTCTCCATCGGTCATCACAGTTGAAGAAGGGTAGTTTACTATCATCATGCGTTCCATTCGCACACACGCGCTGCTTTTGCCGGCAATCGTTCTGCTGTTCGCTTCTTCTCTGGCCCAAGCGCAGAGTAATGCGCGGACAGCGCCGCCTGACATTACGTTTACCGTCTCGATGACGAAGCCTCACACGCACCTCCTCGAAGTAGAGGTGCGCGTCAGGCGCGGGGCGCAGCAGTCTGCTCCTGCGCAGGAAACGCTGGTGATGCCTGTCTGGACGCCTGGCTCTTATCTCGTCCGCGAGTTTGAGCGACACGTGCAGGACTTCGCCGCCACGGACGCCGTGACAAATCGCCCGCTCGATTGGACGAAGCTCAACAAGAATAGCTGGCGCATCAATACCGCAAAATCGAAAGACTGGCGAGCCACCTATAAAGTCTACGCCAACGAGCTTTCCGTGCGGACAAATGAATTGAACGACCGCCATGCCTTCTGGAACAACGCAGCGCTCCTGATGTACCTGGACGGATTCTTGCAGGCAGACTCAAAACTCGTCGTCAATCCGCCCGCAGGCTGGAACATAGCGACGGGTCTGCCCGCCGTCAACGGTCAACCCAACACGTTCAGCGCAGAAAATTTTGATATTCTCTACGACTCGCCCGTCGAGGTCAGCAATTTCAAGACGCTCTCCTTCAATGTGAAGAATGTGCCGCACCGCATCGTCATTGACGGCGAAGGCAACTACGACGCGGAGCGTATCCGCCGCGACATACAGCGCATCGCCGAGACACAAATCGAGATGATGGGCGGCGAGATTCCCTACCGTGATTACACGTTTATACTGCATCTGCACCCGGCCGGAGGCGGCGGCCTCGAACATCTCAATTCGACAGCGCTCATCGTCACGCGCTTCAGCTTCAACCCGGCCGGTTATCTGGACTTTCTAACGCTCGTCTCACACGAATTCTTTCATCTCTGGAACGTCAAGCGGATTCGCCCGGACGTGCTCGGCCCCTTTGACTACACGAAGGAAAACTACACGAAGCTGCTCTGGGTTGCTGAAGGCGTCACGGCCTACTACGAAGCGCTCTTCCTGCGCAAGGCCGGGCTTATCTCCGACATGGATTATCTGGGCCTCGTCGCCGGGACAATCCGCGACGTGCAATCAAGGCCGGGCCGTCTCGTGATGAGCGCCGAAGAGGCAAGCTTCGACGCGTGGGTTAAGTATTACCGTCAGGACGAAAATTCCGTTAACTCGCAGATCTCCTATTATGACAAGGGCGCGCTGCTCGGCCTGCTGCTCGATTTACAGATACGCAAGATGTCCGGCGGCAATCGTTCTCTGGATGACGTGATGCGCTATCTCTACACGGACTTTTACAAGAAGAACCGCAACTACACGCCCGCAGATTTTCAGCGCGCCTCGGAGATGATGGCCGGAGGCAGTCTCGAAGATTTCTTCGCGCGCTACGTTCGCGGGCGTGAGGAGTTGCCCTACGATGCTATTCTCGCGAATGTCGGCCTGCGTCTTGAACCGGCGAGCGGCGCAGAGCGCCCATACCTCGGCGCGGACTTGAACCAGGACAACGACCGGCTGCTCGTCCGCCGACTTTATGCAGGCGCGCCCGCATATGAACAGGGACTCAACGCCAACGACCAGATCCTCGCGCTCGACGGTTTTCGCGTCAACCGCGACCAGTTTAACCAGCGCATCAGCGAAAAGCGTGTCGGCGACACTGTGCGCCTGACCGTCTTCCGCGCAGACGAGTTGCGCACCTTCGACATCAAGCTCGGTCGTATCGTTAACATGAGCTATCAACCTATCCCGGTTGAGCAGCCGACCGCAGAGCAGACGCGGCTTTATCAGGGCTGGCTCGGAGCGCCGTTGATGAAGGGATAATAGCGAAGTGTAAATCGTGTCTGAGTAAAGGAACGGAGGGCACAACACTGTAATGCGGCTTTATGAGTGAGGATTATCAGCACATACGTTTCAGAATCGAAGAGCGCACGGGGCGCATCACGTTTGCGCGCCCACCTTTGAACGTTTTCAATATCGCGATGATGCGCGAGATAAATGATGCCATCGGCATCTGCGCCGGCCTCCGCGAACTGGTGGCGATTGTCTTCGATGCGGCGGCCGCTTCGCGTGCGTTTAGCGCGGGCGTGGCCGTTGAAGAGCACGTCGAGGGAACCGTCTATCAAATGCTCGAATCGTTTCACAACATCTTCCGCGCGTTGGAGCAATCGGGAAAGCCGACAGTCGCGATTGTGGACGGCGCGGCGCTTGGCGGGGGATGCGAACTTGTGGCGGGTTGCGATATTGTAGTGGCAAGCGAGCGCGCTCGCTTCGGCCAGCCGGAGATTAAGCTGGGCGTGTTTCCGCCGGTGGCGGCGATTCTCTTGCCGCGCATCATCGGAGACAAACGCGCGCGAGAGTTGATGCTGACGGGCGACCTGATTGACGCGCGTGAAGCGTTGCGTCTCGGCCTCGTCAATCACGTCGTTCCCGCCGAAGGACTTGAGCAAAAGGCGCAGGACGTGCTCGTCAAACTCAGAGAATTATCAGCGCCCGCGCTCGAAGCGACCAAGCGCGCTATTGACATCGGCTACGGCGTTTCCTTTGACGATGCTCTCAGAAGAGTCGAAGATTTATATTTGAACGAACTGATGAAGACCGCAGACGCACATGAAGGCATAGAGGCTTTCATGGAAAAACGCAAACCCCTCTGGCAAAACAAGTGATGCAGGACAAGACGCAAGAGATACAAACGACGCGTAGAAGCAGAAACGTGCGTTCATCCGGGCACGACGAGTCGGAACGCGTTTGTTGCCAGCATGTTTCTCTTCGTCGTGTTTCCGCCAATCGTCGTCTCAGTATCCTGCCCTTGTGGTTGGCGTTTCTCCTTCTCGCCGCCTTTGCACCGGCAGTAGTTCGCGCACAGGATACTGAATCGCCATGGAAGAGCGGCACGCCTCCGGCGACGCAGGTGCGCCCGCGCGTCGTTGATGAGGGCGACATTGTCGAGCGCGCAATCGGCGCAGCCTGCACGGAGCGCGCCAGCGACCCCCTCGGCAGCGTGCCGATTGATGTCATGCAGGCGCGTCCCAGCCTGCCGCTCGGCCATGCGGATGCTATTGCCGGAGCGCGGCGCGCAGACCGCTTGCTGCCCGTCGCGAAGAATCTGGTCGTCGCGGCCATCGAACAACTGGCGCGCGAATACGCCATTGACGAAAAAAGAGTGCGCGCGGCGGCCCTGCGCGTGATGGCCGTAAACCGTATAGAGCCTGACGTAGAACTGCGCGACAACGCCTCCGTCATCCTCAGCACCCCGCGCACAATCTACTTCGGCACGATCTTTCTCGCAGGTCTTCCGTCCGACGAAGGCATGGTTAGCGTGTTGGCCCACGAACTGACGCACATCGCAGACGGCAGGGAAGATGGTCTGCAAAATTTGTTCCGTCTCGTCGGGCGTCGGGCCGCCAGCCTGACGGGCCTGCGCATCTACGGGCGGCGTCCCGAAGAGTTGACCTGCGACCTCGTGGGCGCGATGGCCGCGCGCTCCTTCATTACGCGCACGCCGAATAACGAAAAGCTCGCTCGCCGCCTCTCTCGCGCCGTCGAGCACAACTGCGTTGAAGAAGACGAGACGGACGAAGCGCACCTTAGCCCGCGCAACACTATGCGCGCACTGCTCGCTCTTGACCCGACGCTCGCGCGCGACATCATAGGCGACCGCGAACAGGCTACAATCTCTCCGTTAAATACGTCTCATCAATTCGCCTACACGCCGCTTCGTTGACAACGCCGCACCTGCCTCCCTATCATTTGCGGTTCAGATGAATCGTCAGATGCACTCAGGGAAAACAATCAACCGCGCTCTAGCGTCGCTCTTTATCCTCGTCTTCGTTTGCTTTGTCGCCGGTTGTCGCAAGGATGCGGAGACGGAGAGCGTGCGCCCCGTTTCTCTGCGCGATGTACCGGCGCAGCGCCTCGCCTTCAGTTTCAAACCCGACACCAACGCCACGCCGCCAGCGCTTGCTGACGATGCCGCGAAAATCGAGAAGGTACAGCAGGATTTCGAGACGCGACGCACGGAGGAAGCCTTAGTGCGCGGCGTTGTCTCGCCCGACGGGCAGCGCGTGCTGGCGCTCTACGAGACAGGCGACTTGCAGCGCGGCGAGTTTCGGATAGACATGTATTCCGTCGAGGGGCAATTCCTGCGCAACGTCACGCCGCCCCAACTCTCCTGCACCTTCGCGCCCATCGTCGCCTGGTCGCCCGACGGCGCGCAGATAGCCTTCATCGCGCGTAAAGCTCTCACGCCCGAGCAGCCGCCGCCGGACACCAGCGCGCCGCCCGAAATCGGACAGCCAGCGCCCGCTCCATCCGTCGGCCCTGCGTTCGCGCCCGTGCCTGCGTTCAGTACGGAGCAGATTTACGTCTGCGACCGCGACGGGTTCAATCTTCGTCCGCTGACCACGCGCGACGGCCTCATCTATTTTCATCTCGCGTGGGCCCCCGACGCACATGCCATCGCTGCCCTCGCCTGTAAGCGTGAGGAATGGGAAGAGGCGGAGGGTGCCAGGCAAGCCCCGGCAGGCCGCCCGCGTGTGCTCACACTCGACGGCCGCGAGCGCTTGCTCGATGACGAACTGAAGGACGCGCTGCCCGTCTGGTCGCCCGATTCATCGAAAATCGCCACGGCCTACGATACGGACGTTTGGATTTACGATGCCGCGAGCAGCACGCCGACGGCCGCGCGCATCCCTCTGCGTGATGCGCTGCGTGCAGCCTCAGCCGCCTTCGACGCGCAGCACCTCTCTAAGGATAAAAAATCCGGCAGCGCTAACGATAAACAGAAGGAGAGCACGGGAGGCACTGCGGCGAGCAGCCCGCCTAAGTCTTTCGCGCCGATTATTCGTCTCGAATGGGCGCAGCCCTCGACGCTTCTCATACAGACGGGTTACATCCGCGTCTATCCGAGCGCGCCCGAATATCCACGCTGGCATGAGTTGTACTTAAGCCCGCAGGCGGCGCTCCTCAGTTGGCTTCCGGCATCGTTTCCGCTTGATAGCCGCAACGCCGCTTCGTGCTAAACTGTCGCGCGCTTTGTTAAGTAGAGGGCCATTCTTTCGAGGAGTCTGAAATGATTTATCACAGTGTCGCTGAAATTTTTGATTCCATAGACGAGACGCGCAGCCGGCTCAAAGAGCGTCTTGCAGGTCTCAGCCCCGAGCAGGAAAACTTTCGATCCACATCCGGCGGCTGGTCCATCGCGGAGATAGTCGAGCACCTGGCGATTCTGGAGAGTCGTCTTCTCGGCCTGATGACCGTGATGGTCAACAAGACCGAAAAGGCTGGCTCCGGGCGCGACGCCAACAAACCTTCGTTCAATCCAATCTCGCTCGAACAGATTATCGAGCGCAGCCTGAAGGAGAAGTACGTCGCGCCGGAAACCGCTCAGCCTCAGGGCGGCGTCTCCATCCATGACTCGCTCGAACGCTTGCGACAATCGCGCGCGAGTCTCAGCGAACTGCGCCCGCGTTTTGAAGCGACTGACTTAAGCGAAGCGCGCTACCCGCATCCGGCCTTCGGCCCGCTCAACCTCTATCAGTGGCTCCTGATGATTGGCATCCACGAAGACCGACACCTACGCCAGATTGAAGCGCTCATGGCTTCACCCGAATATCAGGCGGCCGCATCGGCAAGCGCCTGAGCCCGACTTATACGAACGATAAGAGCAGCGCTCAAGCTACGGAATTAAACGAGCGGCACGGTGCAGTTGCCACGCGCCGCAAATTTCGCTAGAGTTTAAGCATTGAGGTTTAGCAGTTCTTGATGTGCCCTCATAGCTCAATGGTTAGAGCAGCGGACTCGATCTTTGAAGATTCTAAGTGGAAAAATCAGGGTTATGAAATTCGGCATGACAGTTTAGACAAAGAAGCTGGCACTTCTGCGCTTCTTCGAGAAGCGTTTTCCATGAAGTGTTGGAGCAACCTCTGATGTCAATCGGAAAGGATTTAAGAGAGGCATCAAGGTGGTGAAAGGCCAGCGCGGCTTGATTTTTGGAGTAGCCGCAAGCCTCGCACCTGCCTCCCTTTTGTTGAATGAGAAGTTGCCTTCTTCGGCGTCCGCGTTGTTGCTGAGAGAGATAGTTCTGATGCTTGTTATTCGTCAAAGCGTTCTTACAGCGGAGCGAGCAGAATTTTGTTTTCCGTCCCGAAAGTTTCGCCTGACAAATAATGCAAGCTGTTTCCATATGATTTTCAATGTGGGTTGCGAGTGTATCACATCACAAGTTTGCGAATTTGTTTTCAGGTATGCTCGTAGAATCTGTCAAATTCGGGGAAGCCTAAGTGGCGAAAGCCATAAGGTAATCCCGAGCCAAGTCTCGCTTTCAAGCGAGAAAGGTGTAGAGACTTGACGATAGACGCGTAAAGCGAAGGGAAAGTCCAGACCACAAACTTTGATTTCTCTTCGGAATCAAAGGCGGTGAAAGCCGTAGCTGGCACGCATAATCCGTTGGTTCGAGGTTCAAGTCCTCGTGAGGGCATTGGTTCGAGGCCGGAGAATTAACAAACAAGAAAACGAGGCTGCTCTGTGACACCAGAGCAGCCTCGTTTTTATGTCTACCGCTTAAATGCCGACTGATAGCTTTCCGATCAAATACGCATGGTCGGTTGTTGGAGCGGATGATTGTAGAGGACTGAGCGCATGCGGACGTGGCAATGCAGGGTGTCGAGATAGGCTGCAAACTGTTTGAGCAGCGGCCAGAGCTGGAATTCGCTTCTGGCCTCCTTGACCTCTTCCATAAACTTCTGGACTTCGGCCCAATCGCGGAACATCAGGTAGTGCATGAACGACTCGAAGACGGCCAGCGCTTCGATGAGCGCGAAGTAGGAATCAACATCGCGCTGGCTCTCCGCACGATTGACGCGCTCAATGAGTATCGCAAGGGCTTCGCAGAGCACGACCGATTGTTCGAGCTTGCGTTTGAAGTCGTCGAAAAGCTGGTCGCCTGTCAGCGAGGAATCGAAGATAACGGAGATGGAGATGATGGTCTGCTGCGTACAGTTGCGCAGCATGCCGTGAGCGCGCGTAAACTCCGTGCGCATCTGTTCGAGCGGTTGCTCCGGGTTGAGGATGATGAAATTGCGGACTCTTTTAAGCTCGTGCTGGAAAGCGAAGATGGTGCTGTCGTAGAGGCTATCGAGCGCAGGGCTTATTCCGTCCGCACGCTTGGCCTTCGTTTCGATGTCCGTGATGATCTCTCTGGCTTTTTCGTGCAGCGATTTGAAGATGACATGAGAATTGAGCAGCGTCTCGTCGGATTTCAGGCAGGCTTCGAGCAGGTTGAGATAATCAAGCAAGTCAACCAGCCTGCTGAACAGTTCAGAGACGGATTCTTGCAGCGAAGGCGGTTCTATTCTCGCCAGAACCTCGTTGAGCCTCCGATTTAGGTTGGGCGCTGCGTCCTTCATCTTCTTCTTAAAAGTCCTGGAGTTTTAAGCCGGGGCGCTCTCGTCCAGATTGTCGAGCAGCAGGTTAAGCATCGCCTGTTCGGTTTCGGTCGAGCCAGTGAAGCGGAGCGCGAAGCCCATCTCGGAAATCTGGTAGACGACTTCGGCCCAGAGATAAATCCAGCGTTCGGTCGGTAGTTGAATCTCGATGCGGATTAACTCTTTCGGCGTCACCTCATCGCTCGTCAACAGAAAACAGCCGGTCGAACTGATGTCAACAATCGTGCCCGTACGCTGCGCGAGAACTCCTTCCCAACGCGCGTTGAGCCTGACTTGAAAACGTCTTGCTTCTCTACGGTCGCTGATCTTCAACATTGCTATGCCGCCATGACGGGTTTGATGGCCTTGACTCTATGCGGCGCTTCCGTGCCGCCCTCAACGTTTGGAAGAGGCTGCAAGTGTGTGCAGGTGTCGGAGATGATCTTCTCAGCGCCGCTGGCGTGCGTCGGGCGCGAGAAGAAGTAGCCCTGCCCGTTTTCGCAGCCCAGCTTTCTCAGTAGTGCCAACTGCTCTTTCGTTTCCACGCCTTCCGCGACAACATCCATCCCCAAATTTTGTGCGAGCATGATAATGGTGCGCACGATTTCGATGTTTTCGTTATTGTCCACCATGCGGATAACGAAGGAGCGGTCAATCTTCAAGGTGTCTATGGGGAAGCGGTGCAGGTAGCTCAGGGAGGAGTAGCCCGTGCCGAAGTCGTCAATCGAGAGTTGCACGCCGAGCGCGCGCATCTGCTTGAGCATCTCTGTGGCTGTGTCTATGTTCTCCATCACCACGCTTTCCGTAATCTCAAGCTTGAGGCTGCGCGGGTCGAGTTTCGTTTCCTCTAAAATCTCCGTTATCTGCGCTATCAGGTTCGGCTGCTCAAACTGTTTACTGGAAAGATTGACGCTGATAAAGAGCGGCAAGTCCGAAGCATAACGACGCTGCCAGCGCCGCATCTGCCTGCAAGCTTCACGCAAAGCCCATTCACCGATGGCTATAATCTGGCCCGTATCTTCAGCCACAGGAATGAAGTCCATCGGAGAAATCAGCCCGCGCTCAGGATGCTGCCAGCGCACGAGAGCTTCAAAGCCGCGCAGGTTGAAATTGTCCAGAGCAACAATCGGCTGATACTGAACGAAAAACTCGTTGCGCTCTAAGGCACGCCTTAAGTCTGTCTCCAGTTGCAGTAGATTCATGGCGACGGCGTGCATCGTCTTGTCGAACACTTCGTGACGCGCCTTGCCTAAGGACTTGGCACGATACATGGCCGTGTCCGCATCGCGCAGGATGTCGTCGGGCTGGTCGTAGCCGGTCGTGCTCGGCGCAATGCCGATGCTGGTCGTGGTGAAGACTTCGTGCCCGTTTAAAGAGAAGGGCACTTTCAATTCTTTCTGGATGCGCTCGGCAATCGAGATGGCTTCCGGCTCGTCCTGCAAATCTTCGAGCAGGATTGTGAACTCGTCGCCGCCGACGCGCGCCACAGTATCGCCGGGGCGCAGGCATCTTTCGAGACGACGTGCGATGCCGACGAGAAGCTGGTCACCGATGATGTGGCCGAGGCTGTCGTTGATGACTTTGAAGCGGTCAAGGTCAAGGAAGAGGACGGCGAAGATCTGGTTGTCGCTGCGCTGCGTGCGCGCTATCGCCAGCTTCAGGTGGTCCATGAAGAGAGCGCGGTTCGGTAGTCCCGTCAACGCATCATGGAAGGCATCGTGCAGCAAACGGTCTTCGGCGCGCTTGCGGTCTGTGATGTCCTGAATCTGAAAAATCAGGTGAATCGAATCGGTGTTGGAGTCGCGCACACGCGAAACGCTCCACAGCACCCAGACCGTGTGGCCCTGTTTATGAAGATAACGCTTCTCCATCTGGTAGGTCGGAAGGTGGCCTTTGAGCAGTTGCTTGATGCTTGCCAGCGCAGAGCCTAAATCGTCCTTGTGCGTCACGCTTTGAAAGTTAGTGGCGAGAAGTTCATGCGCCGCGTAGCCGAGAATCTCACAGAGCGAGCGGTTGACCTGCAACCAACGCCCCTTAGCCGAAACTAAGGCCATGCCAATCGCCGCGTAATCAAACGCGCTGCGGAACAACTCTTCACTTTCGCGCAGGGTCGCAACACGCTTCTCAAACTGCTTGGCCTCCGTCGCCGAGAGATAAGCATCCTTGAAGTAGGTGCAGTAAGCGAAATGAATGATGGCGACGACCGTGGTGAAGGCAATCGAGGGATAAAAGCCTGCGATGTTGACCAGCTTGGCTGTCATTCCGGCCGAAGCTGCGATGGCGAAGTATGTAACGAGGGTCGAGAAGAAAGCGCTGCCCCATGAACGCCCTCGCTGTTTGCCGGAGTTTTTAATCTCGCTGATGGCAAGCACACCGGCATGAGTTACTGCCTGCACGAAAGTAATGATGCCGATGGCGAGGATGAGCCGGAGCGGGGAGAGGCTGCGCGACAAATCTGCGATGGAGCCAAACGAGAGCCTTAGAATCCAGATGAGGCTGAAGGTCGTGATGGCCGTGACAGCCGGATTGAAGAGCAGCAGGCTGCGGTTTTTAGTCAGCCTCAGAGACGCACAGAGCGCCGCCAGCGCAGCCAGCAAGACGGCCGCCTCGCCATCAAACAGCAGGATTGCTAGGAAGATAAACGTGTCGGAAAGCGAAACCTGTCCCCTGACGTGAGGGATTTTAATCGTGATTCGCGTTCCGATGTTGATTGTAATCAGGGCCAGCAGCAGCAACGGAACGTCTATCCGAGCGATTGACAGGCCGAGCGTTGATAAGAGAACGACTCCGCCACCCGTTGCGACCACCAGCCACATGAATGGCCTGCTTAAGCGTTGACTACCTGCGGCTATCATTAGATGAGATGTCCCGAAAGTAAATTTGCGAGGTGTATTAGGCGCTGATCAGTCTTAAGGTTGCGGCCCTTTTGCCTGCGACGCTTGAGAGCGAGGCTATCAGTCGGGGATGGTTTGAACCGGCGTCTGTCCTGAAAAAGCGGCTTCGACAACTGCCCGCCAGAAAGGAAGATGCCTCTTCAACCCCTGATAAAACTGGCCGCAAAAAGAGCAATCTCCGGCGTGAAAGAAGTAAGCCAACGCACTGTGCTGTTGGCTGTTGCTGATAATAACAGCAAACGGGGAAAATTAAAAACAATTTTTTACTTGATTAAAAATCGTTGTTAATTTAAGATTTGCAGGTCGCCGCGCCACGCTGACTGCGGGCCAAAGGCGAATTGAACGTCAAAAGGCGTTCCAGCTCCTTCAACCAAATGCCCCAGGTTTTATTGCTTCCGGCCCCACACGCGTGCATATCAGCGAATAAATAAAGGCAAACCAAAAAAAGTCCGGCCAGAGCGGCGGGCCTTAGTACGTTGCTGCCTGAGCGAGTGCGCCGCCCGAAGCGATAAGTAGAGAACGGAGTGAACTTATGAGAATCACCTGCCCCAAATGTGAGTTTAAAGGTCTGATTGACAGCGCGCCGCTGGCCTTCGAGACGCATGTCGCCTGCGTGCGATGCGGAACCACCTTCGAAGCCATGCTGGTCGAAGGCGAAATCAAGACTAGCTTGCTGCCCGATGATTACGAAAAATTTCTTGCGCCGCTAGCTGCGGCTGACGCAGACGCGGAAGCGATGCCTCCGATTCCTTCGCCTCCCGAGCCGGATGCGGAAGACGTGCTCGTGCTGCCGCAAACTCCAGAGATGGGCCAACAGATGGACGAGCCGGCCGATGTCGCGGTTGAAGATGTGCTGCTCGTCTCGTCTGTCGAAACTGAGCCGACCGTCGAGGAAAACGTGCTGGCTGGTCAGGACGAAGGCGCGACGGAAGAGCTTGCAGTCTTGACGGAGGCTTGCAGCCTGCCGCTACAGGATGAGTCGCAGCCGGAGAAGGTCGCTGAGGCCGCCAACGAGCCGAGTTTCAATTTCAGCACGCCCGAAGAAGCTAAGGCTGACTACGACCGTCATGGTATGGGCATGCGCTTGATGCGGATTTCTCCGCTCTGGCTTGTTGTCTGCGGCATGACATTCATCGCGGTCATCGTCCTCTCGAACCAGTTTGCGAAGCCGGCCGAGCAGGAACAGAGCGTCGCCTCAAACTTCACTTCGCCGAGCAACAAGGCTACGAATCAAACGCTCATGCAGCCGCCTCAGCCTGCCTCCACAAGTCCTGCCGCGACAAGCGTGCAGGATTCGTCGCAGACGGGCGCGCCTGCTCCCGTCGAGTTGAAAAAAGAGGCGGAAGCAATCGAGGAGAAAGCGGAGACGAAGACTACAGAAGAGCCGGAAGCACCGGCCGTCGAGAGTGCGCCGTCTGAAGCCGAGACGAAAAGGAGCGCGCCCGCTGCTGTTCCTCAATCGCAGAGCATGGAAGCCGGCGGCTTCACGATTCAGATAGGTTCTTACAACGTGATAGAGCAGGCCAACGAGCGCGTCGCGCGCCTTCAGGCGACAGGTTTTGACGCGCGCGTCGTGACGGTGGAACTACCGAAGCGCGGCACGTGGTACAGGGTGCAGGCAGGTCGTTTCAGTAACAAAGAAGAGGCCGCGCGTTATGGAAACGAGATGAAGTCTAAGGGAGCGGCCGATAGTTTCATTATCACGGAAGCTCAGGGTGGAAAGTAGGCTTCTCGTTTGTTGGAGTCAAGAGGGCGGACTTCAGGGCGTAGATGACCGGGGAAGAATCGTGCTATGAGCCAGCGAATGCTTGAGGACACGACAATGACCTACTCGAAGATTGTCGAGAGCTACGCTCACTTCTTCGAGCGCCCGGAAGCGCGCCTGCGTTTTCTCAATCACACGCTGGCGCAGGAAGCAGCCACACGCGAAAAACTGGAACGACGCCTTTCACGCTTCGAGTTTTTCAAGAAGACGGAGCTTTACCAGCGGCTTCTTGAGTTCTGTTTCTATCGCCTGGTTTACGACGAGTTGAGAAAGCTGATGCCTGAGGCGCGTAGCGAACGCCGCCAACTGTTGCTGCGCAGCAACGCGCCCGTGCTGACGCAGGTTTTCTTTTACTGCTACCGCATGCGTTATCTCACATACAGCGTCGGGCTGGTGTTCGCGGCCATCACGCTCTTCGGCCTCTACACGATGGCCGCATGGTCAACGCATAAAGTTAACGACTATCTGGCCGAGCGCTACGAAGTACACGTTTTCGCGAGCGACGACCCCGTGGCAGGCAAAGACCAGTTTGCGATGACCAACGCTGGCTACCTGCCCGATTATCAGCCCGAAAAAGTTTGGCTCGTCGAAGCGAAGGACGACACGGAGCGCTA
Organism: Pyrinomonadaceae bacterium; assembly: GCA_036382855.1. Lineage (GTDB taxonomy): Bacteria > Acidobacteriota > Blastocatellia > Pyrinomonadales > Pyrinomonadaceae > DASVTR01. The sequence continues at coordinate 203,123 of DASVPO010000024.1, forward strand.
CAGCAACGCCGGTCGCATCCTGACCGTTTACGAAACCGAGAATCGCCCGCGCAGTTATCAGGTCTTTCAACAGGGCACGGGCGCACCCAGCGGCGAGGCGCAGCACGAACCCGTCGGCATCGTCTATCACACCTCCGAAAGCCACCTGACATCGTTTACACCCGATAACAATGAGTCAATCGAAAACCACAGTCGCGGCCTGCTCGAATACGTCAGGCGCAATAAGTCTTACAACTACGTGATAGACCGCTTCGGGCAGATTTACCGCATCGTGAAGGATGATGAAGCTGCTAATCATGCCGGCAATTCCGTCTGGTCTGACAGCAAGGGCGTTTACGTCGGCCTCAACGACAGCTTCCTGGGCGTCTGTTTTGAAACCAACAGCAAGGCCGACTCGCTGGCAGAGCAGTTGACGGAAGCGCAGTTAATCGCGGGCCGTCTGCTGACGCAAATCCTGCGCAGCCGCTACAACCTCTCGGACACAAACTGTGTCACGCACGGCCTCGTCTCCGTCAATCCTTCAAACATGCTCATCTGCTTTCATCACGACTGGGCGCGCAACTTCCCGTTTGCCGCGATGGGCCTCTCGGATAAGTACAAGGTCGCGCCGGCGAGCATCAGCGAGTTTGGCTTCACCTATGATTCCGAGACCATACGCATGCTTGGCGGCACTCTCTGGTCGGGCGTGAAGGAGGCCGAAGAGAAGTTTCAGCGCCGCGCCGCCGACAGCAACATGAAGCCCGATGAACTACGAAGACAGATGCGCCAGCGCTTTCTCGAACAGATGAACCAACAGCGCACGCTCCGCAACTCGACCACGGAGGAAGAGCCGGAGCTCAGCCTACGGCTCACCGCACCCGCCGACAGCCCCGGTAAACACTTTTCACGCGCCTGCCAGCAGGCGTGAGCACAAGCAGGGTCTCCCAGACATCAACCGACTGCGCCTGTAAACAGGACTCGCGCCAGTCATAACCTGAAACCCCACGGGCCGCAAACAAGAGAGCCCGGAAAGAAAACTTTAAGGAGAAAATCATGGAAGAGAAGAATCAAGTTAAGGTTGAGAAGCCGGAAGTCGCCGCCTTGAAATCGGGCGCTCTGGGTCTCGATATTGGAACGAGCCGCATCGTCGTCGCCGACGGCGCGAAGAGCGAGGAAAGCAAGTCGGAGTTAAACGCCTTCGTCGCCGTTCCCGCCTCCGAGATGGCCGAAAACGTCCTCAGGCAGCGCAACATGGTCTACGAGCGCAACTGCAAGAGCATCTACGTCTACGGCAACGACTCAGACTTTTTCGCCAGCTTCCTGCACGCCGACGCGCGCCGTCCCATGCAGCACGGCGTCCTTAATCCGCAGGAAGAGATGAGCCAGCAAATCCTGCAAATGATTATCAAGCGTCTTATCCCGCAGTCGCGCAAGGGCGACATGCTCTGCTTCAGCGTGCCCGGCAAGGGCGAGGGCGCAAACGGCAACCTCGTCTATCACGAAGCCGTGCTGAAGAGCTTTCTCTCTTCGCTCGGTTATAACGCGCGTGCGATTAACGAAGGTCAGGCGGTCGTCTTCTCCGAATTGCAGGATGAGAATTTCACTGGCATCGGCATTAGCTGCGGCGGCGGCATGTGCAACGTCTCAATCTCGTTTATGGCGATGCCGATGATTACCTTCAGCATCCCCAAAGGCGGCGATTACATAGACTCAAACGTCGCCAGCGTGCTCAACGAGACGTTCACGCGCGTCCGTCTCTTCAAGGAAGAGAAGCTGGACCTTTTCCGTCCGGCCAAAGACGACCTCAGCCGTGCTCTGAATATCTACTACGAAGACGTGCTGCAAACTCTCATTGACCGTCTGCGCTCGGAGCTCCGTGCTTCGGGACAGTTGCCGAAGTTCACGCGTCCGATGCCGATTGTGCTCGCAGGCGGAACGGCCAAGCCGGCGGGCTTCCTGCAAAAGTTTGAGAGCATGCTCAACGCGGGCGGCGATTTCCCCATCGAGATTTCGGACGTACGGATGGCGAAAAATCCGCTGACGACGACGGCGCGCGGCTGCTACATCGCCGCCATGTCGGAAGCCAAGTAGGCCCACGCGAGACACGCTCTCACAGGAGAAAGCTTTCAGTCGTCAGGAGAGCGAAAGCACCACAAGGAATTGCCACGCGCGCTAGCACACAGGGTTAGCGAAGAGGCGGCGTGTGCCGTGGATTACTTTCGAGTTGCCGGTGGTGTGATAGTCCTGTGAGTGGGATTTCTCCTTTCCCTCTCTATCCGTCGCCGGACATGTTGCGGCCAACGAACGGTTCGTTGGCCGCAACTTTTTTGTGTTGGGACGGAAAGACAAGGAGGAGAGTAATGATGAACTATGAACGCTGAAGCATGAACGCGGAACGATGAATTGAAAAGCAGCTTGCCTGTCATTCATCGCCTGCGGCGTTCCCGGTTTATCGTTTCACTTGACCGGGTTGTCTCTATAATGCTCTATCATGGAATGGATTGTTGATTGCTGCTCTTTGTCGAGTTCTGTAAAAATCATGCCGAAGCCGACCTTGTCTATATGGTAGATGACCGAGCCGCGAAGCATCATCCAGCGGCGTTCGGGTAGCCAGCAATTGACGAAGACGGTCTGCCCGTCTGTGGTGACGGCCGTGGTCTTAACAAAACATCCACGGCTGCTGAGGCTCGTCATCGTCCCGTTGCGCGGGCAGGCGTCGGTCAATCCCCAGTAGCAGCTTAAGTCCGTCTTGACGCGTCTCACGTCTCTTGCATCCTGCATAATTTCTCAAGGCCCGTGCGTCCGGCCTCGCAGTTTTTCAAACCTGCTCGACCGCACTTTTCGTCGCCCCGCCCCGCTCGTGATATTGTTAGAGAGCCTGACGGGCAGACTAGCAATTTGAGAGCGGCTTTGCAATCAAGCGACGGAGCAAGCGCTGCCCGTCAGCCGTAGTCTTTGGATGTGTGATTGCCGGCTTCGAGTTGGCGCGCGAGAGGCGCGGAGAGGATGAGTGGATGAGGGAGAAAAAAGATTCGATTGGCATCGGCATCGTCGGCGCGGGCTTTGCGCGCACGACGCAGATTCCGGCCTTTCGCGCCTGCGCGGGCGCGCGGGTCGTCGCAATCGCGAGCCGCCATCGCGAGAACGCCGCACGCGTCGCGCGCGAGTTTGAGATTGAACACGTGTTGGAAGATTGGCGCGATATCATCGCGCGCGATGATGTTGACTTAGTCAGCATCGTCACACCGCCCTCGACGCATGCAGAGATGTCGCTGGCAGCGCTCGAAGCGGGCAAGTCAGTCCTCTGCGAAAAGCCGACGGCGATGAATGCTGCCGAGGCGGATGCGATGCGACAGCGTGCGAGCAAGGCAGGTGTGCTGGCGCTCATTGACCACGAGCTGCGATTTGTGCCGGGCCGTCGCAGGATGCGCGAGATGCTGTTGAATGGCGAGATAGGAGAGATACGCCACGCGAAGCTGCTCTACCGTTCCGACTTCCGTTCGTCTGCTGAACGCGCATGGGATTGGTGGTCTGACAGCGAAGCGGGCGGCGGCGCGCTCGGTGCTATCGGCTCACACGCCGTTGACGCTTTCCGCTGGCTGCTCGACACGGAAGTCTACGAAGTCTCCTGCCAACTGAGCACGCACGTCAGAGAGCGCGTTGAAAAAGAGACGAACGAGTTGCGCGCTGTGACGACTGACGACGAGGCCAATCTGCTGCTCCGTTTCGGCGACAGCAAACTAGGGAAAGATGCGACGGGCACAATCTCGCTCTCGGTCGTAGAGCCAGGACGCCCCGAACACCGCCTGGAAATCTTTGGCTCGGAGGGCGCGTTGATGATTGAAGATGAAGGCATCCTCTGGCAGGCGCGCATGGGCGAAGGAGAGTGGAGAGAAGTTGAAACGCCGCGCGGCGAAATGGCCGCGGGCATGCGCGACAGTAGTTGGTCGCGCGGCTTCACGGCGTTTTCGCGTGCCATCGTCGAGGCACTGCGCGAAGGACGCACGCACATCGAAGAGGCCGCAACCTTCGAAGACGGCTACCGCACGCAGCTTGTCCTTGACGGCGCGCGTCGTTCAAACGAGAGCGGCCAGCGCGAAAGAGTCTGAATAGCGAGCCTTTTTATAATAGAATCTGCTTAATATTCTGTTAGCCGCGTCTTTTGTGTTCGGAGCGTCTCCGTTTCCAGGAGGCTCGCTTATTTCCCTTGCGCGCGGAAAATCGAATCGGGCAATGCTGCGTCAAACTTTGCTTCCTTAAGCTGTATGACGACCTCGCCCAGACCGATTGATTGCTGAACGGTCTTGAAGGCAATCATCACGCCGTCCACGGGCCTGTAGTCGCTATAGGTTTCGACGGTCTGGCCGTTGTCGTCCGAGTCTCCCGCAGCGAGCACTTCTCGTTTGAGGATGAGAAACGATCTGGTCGAGATGTAGTCTGTGATAGGACTACCGCGCTCCGGCGTCATCACGACGACGTAAGCATCTTCGTCGTCAACCTTGTCCATACGCTTGATGACGACGCTCTTGAAGAGAGTCTTCCAGTTTGGCAGTAAGTAGAAATCATACTGGACGCGCGCGTTCTCAATCTGCTTGGCGGGCAGAGTTTCGGGCAGCATGAAACTGGTCTCCGTGCCGCCGCTTGTGCCGTCGAAAAACTGTCGCAGCCAGCCAATCTTTTTGCCGAGCGCGCTGAAGGTAATCTCCTGTGATGTGGCGTTTGGCGCACGGCTGCGGGTTGAGCCTTCGCCGCTGAGTCCCTGAGTCGGGAAGTCGAGCGCGTAGGTCATCAGCAGCGACTTGTGCTTGCGCAGGTTGGCTTCGCCGCCGTGGGCCGCAATCACCTTCGACATCAACTCGTCAACACTGATGGGCGCTGTAAACTGCGCGACGCGCTTCAGTTCAAACTCGCCTTCGGGCTGCTTCAACACGAGCGCAGACACTTTTCCCGCCGCGTCGCGCTTGACGAGCACGCTGTAAGTATCGGGCAGCGGGGGCGTGGAGAAGCGGTCTTTCTCCTTTTCGACGAGTGCGTAAGTTGGCTGGCCCGGCACGACGAGCACGGCCTTGCCGTCTCTGACCGTGACGTTGACTGTAAAGCCTCCGCTCTCATATTCGCCAAGCGCTTCTTTCAGCGGGCCGTTGTATTCCGCGAGCGCTTTCGCGTTGGCTTCCGCCGTTGCGGCTGCATCGGCGGCTTTACGTTTGCGCAGGACGATGTTGCCATGCGGCTGTTCCAAGAAGGCTTCCGTTTCGCCCTCATTGTCTTTGACCGGGCGGAAGGTGATGAAGAAATCGCCGGGCGCGTCAGTCAGAAACTTGTAACGACGACCACCAACGTTTTCGAGCGTGTACGGGGGCTGGCCCGGCACGGTCAGCACTAGACGACCGTCCGTGAGTTTCACTTCCATGTCAAGATTTGCTTCCGCCAGATTATAAACGCCGACTTCGCGTTGGAAGTCTGCGGTGGAGGCGCTTGCCATGATGCTGTCAACATCCGCCGCATCTTTCGCAGCCGAGGCTGTTTTGTCACCTTGCGGCTTCCCTACCAGATTCTCCCAGATAGCATTCCTGACACGACCCATCAGCCGCGCCTGCGAAACGTTGGTCAACAACACGAAGCCCAGCTTCTCGTCGGGCATGAACGCGACCTCCGAATTGAAGCCGTCAATGCCGCCGTCGTGCATGGCGACTTTGTGTTTGTTCCAGTCCGTGACAATCCAGCCTAATCCGTAGTCAACATTCGTTGCGATGTTCGTCACCTTCGCGAAGAGTTGCTCGAAGCCTTTTTCGGAAACGAGACGACGGCCCGCAAACTGGCCGCGCCCCGTGAGCAGCCGTAGCCACTGGGCCATGTCGCGCGCCGTTGAGTTGATTGCTCCGGCGGGCGCGATGTTCGTTAAATCGCGCATCGGAAGCTTCCGGGTCTGCTTGGTTTCAAGATTGTAGTCGTAGCCGAGCGAATGGTCTTTGGCCTGCTGCATCTCACGCACGTTGAGGCGGCTGTCTTTCATGCCGAGCGGTTTCAGGAATTTTTCCTCAATCACTTTTTCCCATGACGAACTCTGCGCACGCGCCACCGCCTCGCCCGCCGCGCTATACATCACATTTTGATACTGAAACTTTTCGCCCAACTGCGCGGTCGGCTTCGCCATTGCGACGGCGCGAATCACCTCTTCACGATTGAGCACGCCCGTGTACCATGCGATGTCAGTTCCAGCCAGACCTGAGCGGTGGGAGAGCAGATCGCGGATGGTTATCTTCTCATCAATGCGCGCGTCCGCTATTTTGAAAAACGGCAGATACTTCTTCGGCGAGTCATCAAGCGAGAGCTTTCCTTCATCCTGACTGATGACGGCGGCCATCGCCGTGAAAGCCTTCGTGCATGAGCCGATAGCAAAGAGCGTATCGGGTGTGACGGGCAGATTGCGCTCGACATCTCTTAAGCCGAAGCCTTTGGCGTAAATCACCTTGTCGTCTTTGACGATCACCAGCGAGAGGCCGGGAATGCCTTTCTCTTTGCGCTGCTCCTCGACAATCTTTTCGATGGCGGCGAGGCGCGTTGCCAAATCGGGCGCGGCGCTGGCCTGCGTGGCTTTCGATTCCTGCGCCTGCGTTTGCGGAAACGACGCGGCGGTGAAGACGGCGGGCGCAAGCAAGTTGAGGCCGATTAATGCGAGCGCAAGAATCATGTGTAAAAAGCGACGGCGTAGCATATGATTAAGACTCCTGATGTGAAAGAGATGAGCATCTGCGTTTTTACGTTTGACTTAACGTAAAGCGAAAACTATCAGGGCGCGTGCCGACCGTAAGAGCGCGCGGCCCTGATTATACGTGATTAATAAACTCAAGGTTCAAGCATTCAAAGCCTAAAATGAGACCGGGAAAGAAGCGACAGCAGCAGCGCGTGCGCGTCGGCGTGGACACGGGCGGCACGTTCACGGATTTTGTCTTTCAGTCAAAAGGCCGCCTGCGTCTCTTCAAACTCGCCTCCACGCCCGCCGACCCATCGCGCGCAATCATAGAGGGCTTAGAGCGCATCGCACGCGAGACGGGCGTGCCGCTGCCCGAGATAGAGGTCGTACACGGCACAACGGTCGGCACGAACGCCCTGCTTGAACGACGCGGCGCACGCACAGCGCTCGTCACTACCGCTGGCTTTGAAGACGTACTCGTCATAGGACGACAGGCGCGCCCCTCTCTCTACGACTTTAATGCTGGCAGGCCAGCGCCGCTCGTCCCGGATGATTTACGGTTCGGCGTGCGCGAACGCGTCGTCGCGAGCGGCGAAGTGCTGGAAGCTTTGAGCGAGCACGCGCTCAAACAGTTAATCGGAAAGCTGAAGCGTGCGCGCGTCGAAGCCGTCGCCGTCTGCCTGCTCTTCTCCTTCGTTCGCCCTGAGCACGAACGACGGATTGAGGCTGCGCTCACGAAGCTCGGCGTGCCGCTTTCAGTCTCGCATAGGATTCTGCCTGAGTATCGAGAGTATGAGCGCACCTCGACGGTGACGATTAACGCTTACTTGCAACCGCTGATGGGCGCGTACCTGAGCAGGCTGGAAGAGGACGCGCCGCGCTTGCGCGTGATGCAATCATCGGGCGGCGGCATCTCTGCAAAGGCGGCTTCCCGCGAACCTGTGCGGACAATTCTTTCAGGCCCCGCGGGCGGCGTCGTCGGAGCGCTCGCAATCGCGCGTCGTCTCAAAATCGCCAACATCATCACCTTCGATATGGGCGGCACTTCGACGGACGTTGCTCTCTGCGAGCGCGCGCAATTGCGTATGACGAACGAAGCGACAGTCGCGGGGCTGCCCGTCGCCGTCTCGATGATGGATATACACACGGTCGGGGCGGGCGGCGGTTCGATTGCGCGCGTTGACGAGGGAGGTTCCTTGCGCGTCGGGCCGGAATCGGCTGGCGCTGACCCCGGCCCTGCCTGTTACGGGCGAGGGGTGTTGCCGACCGTGACAGACGCTAATTTAGTTCTGGGCCGCTTCGGCGGCGTGTCCTTGCTCGGCGGAGATTTTGAGCTTGACGAAGAGAGAGCACGCGAAGCGTTGAGTGGCCTCGCGCAGGAGATGAGCACGCAGGCACGACGCCGCGTGAGCGTTCGTGAAGCAGCGCTCGGCGTGGTCAGCGTGGTTAACGCGGGGATGGAAAGAGCGCTGCGTACTATCTCGGTCGAACGCGGCTACGACCCGCGCGAGTTTACGCTTTTGCCGTTTGGCGGCGCGGGTGGCCTCCATGCTGTAGAGCTTGCGCGCTCGCTTCGCATCCCGCGCATCATCATGCCGCGTGCGGCTGGCGCTCTCTCCGCGCTCGGCGCGCTTGGCGCAGATGTTGTCAAGGACACGAGCCGCACGGTGATGCTGGAAGCGGCTGCGTCAAGCCGCGCGAGTCTCGAACGTGTGTTTAGAGAAATGGAAAAACGTTCGCGCGCAGCGCTTCGCCTCGAAGGATTCGCGGACGCGCGGCAGCGACACGAGCGTCGTCTGGCCGCGCGTTACAAAGGGCAGTCGTTCGAGTTGGAGATAGATTTTTCGAGCAGGGATGATGTGGCCGGTGCTTTTCATCAGGCGCACCATGCGCGTTACGGTTACGCGCAGCGGGGAAACATTGTGGAGATAGTGAGCGCGCGGCTGCGGTCTGTTGGTCTTGTCGAAAAACTGAAGACGGAGCGCGCGAGGATTGCAACGCGGCGGCGCGCAGTCGCGCGTCCAAGCGCTGAAGTGAAAGTCTACTTCGAGAGCGGCAAGGCTACTCGTGCCTCTCTTTACGTGCGCGATGAACTGGAAGCTGGAGCGCGGCTGAGTTCGCCTGCCGTCGTCGTCGAATATTCCGCGACGACGTTGATTCCGCCCGGCGCACGCGCCGTCGTGGACTTGGACGGAAACCTGATAATCGAGCCATGAGAGAAAGAAACAAACTAGACGCGGGCGTTGTGCGCAGGCAACGACGCGAAGGTGTGAGGAAAAAGCGCGTGGCGGCCTTTGACCCGACGACGCTGGAGATCTACCGCGCGCTTTACACTTCGGTCGCAGAAGAGATGGGGCTGGCGTTGCGGCGCACGGCCTTCTCGCCAAATATCAAGGAGCGGCGCGATTATTCCTGCGCAGTGTTTGACCCTACGGGGCGCGTTATTGCGCAAGGCGACCACATGCCTGTTCATCTGGGCTCGATGCCGATGGCCGTGGCCGCCGCGCTCCGTGAAGTTGAAATCGCACCCGGCGATGTCGTTGCGCTGAACGACCCCTTCGCAGGCGGCACACACCTGCCGGATGTGACGCTCGTCGCGGGCGTCTGGCCCGTAGAAGATGGAAACGTGAAAGGGGGAAAGGGGGAAAGGGGGAAGAGGGGAAAGGGAAGAAGGTTGAGAGAGGATGAGAGGGTTAGTAAAAACGGCTCGCAGTTTTACCGTTTCACCGTTTCACCTTTTACCCGTTTACCCACATTCTTTCCTCCGTTGTTTTATGTTGCGAATCGCGCGCATCATGCGGACATTGGCGGGGCGAGTCCGGGTTCGATGGGGATGGCGACGGATGTTTATGGAGAGGGGTTGAGGATTCCGCCCGTACGCATTGTGCGTGGCGGGCGTGTTGATGTCGAGTTGATGCGGTTGGTGCTGACGAACGTGCGCGGGGCTGTGGAGAGGCGCGCGGATTTTGAAGCGCAGATAGGCTCTTTGCAGACGGGCGCTGCGCGGTTGCTGGAAATCGTCGGGCGGCGCGGGCGGAGGGAAGCGAGCGAGTATGCGGAGCACTTGATAGCGTATTCGGCGCGCATGATGCGACGCGCTATCGGTGAGATACCTGATGGAGAGTACATTGATACGGATGCGCTTGATGATGACGGGGTGGCTGAGGGTGAGGTAAGGATTCGTGCGCGCGTGGTGATTAAGGGCGAGCGGGTGCTGGTTGATTTTACGGGCAGTTCGCCTCAGGTCGTCGGCGCTATCAATGCGGTCGAAGCTATCACGGTGTCTGCCGTCTCCTATGTCTTCCGTTGTCTGGTCGGCGCAGACGTTCCGGCGAGCGCGGGACTGATGGAGCCTATTGAAGTCTTCGCGCCGCAGGGCAGTATCGTTAACGCCGTTCACCCGTCGGCGGTCGCGGGCGGAAACGTGGAAACGTCGCAGCGCATCGTTGACGTGCTCCTGCGCGCGTTAGCCAAAGCACTGCCCGGTCGGATTCCGGCGGCGAGCCAGGGGACTATGAACAACCTGACCATCGGAGGCATTGACCCGCGAAACGGCGCTGAGTTTGCTTACTACGAGACTGTTGCGGGCGGCATGGGCGCGCGACCCGCAAGCGACGGCATGAGCGCCGTTCACACGCACATGACCAACAGCCTCAACACGCCCGCCGAAGCGCTCGAATACGCCTACCCTCTGCGCGTGCGCGCCTACGGCATACGCAAAAATTCGGGCGGGCGCGGACGATGGCGCGGAGGCTGCGGCGTCGTGCGCGAAATAGAAACGCTCGTTCCGGCGCGCATGTCATTGCTCGCAGACCGCAGGCGACGCGCGCCTTACGGCCTCAGCGGCGGCGAAGACGGAAGCAAGGGGCGCGATACCATCATCCACAACAATCGTGCGCGCCGGATTGCGTCCAAAGGAAGCTGGCAACTCGAAGCTGGCGACCGTGTGAGAATCGAAACGCCGGGCGGCGGAGGCCACGGCGAATAATTCATCTTGAGATGCAAATTTTCTGAGTAGTTTCGAGAATTTCCCGTCTTCCGACTACTATTTATGCTTTTGGAGAGAAAGCAAATTCACTTGGATTTACAGTAAATGCATATTGGTTCGGAGAACATCCACATCAATTTAGTGTCAATCCAATTCGGTTGATAACAAATCCATTTGGATTTAGAGCAAGAGCAAATGGATTTGCTACTGACACAAGTAGATTGATAGCAAATTCAGTTGCATTTGCTGCAACTGTAAGTGGATTTACAATAAATCCATCTCGAACGACAGCAAATACAACTGGGTTTGCAGCGAATGTTATTTGAGTAGCAGCAAATGCAAGAGGATTTACAAAAAATGAAAGTGGATTTGCGTGAATTCTGTCTCAATTAGCGAAGCGGTTTGATGGATAGACAGTAAATCGGTGATAAAATCGAAGCTATGCGAGTCACAATCGGGCAGATTAATACCACGAACGGCGATTACGAGGGCAACACTGCGAGCATCCTGCGTGCGTTTGAGCGTGCGCGTCGCGACCGCTCCGACCTTGTAGTGCTGCCGGAGACGGCCATGCAGGGTTACATGTCGTTTGATTGGTTTCTGGACCGCGACGTGGTGCGCGGTGTTCTCTCGCCGCTCGACGAGATTATTAACGCGACGGAAGGCATCACGGCCGTCGTCGGAACTGTCCGCCCGACTGAAGCAACGGCCGGACGCAGGCTTTACAACTCCGCCGCCGTCATCCGCAATCGTGAACTGCTCGGCTTTGCAGACAAGACGCTCCTGCCGGAATACGATATCTTCGACGACCCGCGTTATTTCGAGCCGTCGCGCGTGCGCCATCTTTTTCCTTTAGGAAGCCAGCGGCTCGGCGTCTCCATCTGCGAGGATTTCTGGAACGATAAGACCTACTGGAAAGAGCGGCTCTACCCGCACGACCCCGCCGACGAACTAATCGAGATGGGCGCGAGCCTGCTGGTCTCCATCAACGCCTCGCCCTTCAACAAGGGAAAGATGGGAGGGCGTTGCTCTATGGTCTCGCACCGCGCGAAGGCTGCGGGCTTGCCCATCGTCTTCGTTAACCTTGTCGGCGGCAACGACGGGATTATCTTCGACGGCGCATCAATCGTCGCCGATTGTGAAGGCAGGATTATCCTGCAAGCGCCGCCCTTCGAGGAATTCTTCGCAACCGTTGATCTGGACTGCGGCGTGGCCGACGAACACTGCCTGCCCGGCGACGACATAGAGACCATACATCAGGCGCTCGTCCTAGGCATTCACGACTACGCGCGCAAGAACCGTTTTACGACGGCCGTGCTCGGCCTCTCCGGCGGCATTGATTCGGCCGTCGTCGCGGCCCTCGCATGCGAAGCGCTCGGCTCTCAGAATGTGCTCGCCGTGATGATGCCCTCGCCCTATTCGTCGCGCGGCAGCATAGATGATTCCCTTCTGTTGGCCCAACGTCTCGGCATGAAGACAGTAGAGCATCCGATTACAGCGGCCTTTGAAGTTTTGACGGCGGAGCTCAACCTCACACGTCCCTCCGGCGATGCACCGTCTCTCGCGACCGAGAATCTGCAATCGCGACTGCGCGGCAACATACTGATGACCATCTCTAACAACGAAGGACGCCTCCTGCTCTCGACCGGCAACAAGTCTGAACTCGCGCTCGGCTACTGCACGCTCTATGGCGACACGAACGGCGGCCTCGCCGTCCTCGGTGATGTCCTCAAGACGGAGGTTTACCAGTTGGCCCAACACTTTAATCGCGAGAGCGAGATTATTCCGCGCGCCATTATCGAAAAGCGGCCTTCGGCGGAACTCGCGCCCGGACAGTTTGACGAGCAAACCCTCCCGCCCTACGCGCAGATTGACCCCGTCCTGCGCCTCTACTTCGAGCAGAAGGCCACGCCCGAAGAAATCATCAACGCCGGACACGACCCTTCGCTCGTTTATGATTTACTGAACCGCGTCGAATCACCCGCCAACGAATTCAAGCGCCGCCAACTGCCGCCGCCTTTGATTATCTCCAGAAACGCCATCGGCATCGGCCGCCGCCGCCCCATCACACATCGCTTCCGCCGGACGCCTGTGCAAAAAGGATGAAGGATGAAAGCCGTGCAATAAGTTCGGCCCCGATTGAACTACAAGTAAACAATAATGAGAGACGATGAATTTCCCCTTATCGAAACTGAACGACTACTGCTGACCCTTCCTCCGCCCGATGCCGCGCCGCAAATGCTTCGCTACTTTGAAGACAACCGCGAGCACCTTGCCCCCTGGTCGCCGCACACGCCCGTTGATTTCTACACCGAAGACTACTGGCGCAAGCGTCTCGAAGTCGCGCGTGAGAGCTTCGAGCAGGACAGGTCTCTGCAACTCGTCATCTCCGGGCGAGAACAGCCGTCGGGGCGCGTCGTCGGCGTCTGCAATTTCTCTGCCTTCATTCGCGGGCCTTTTCAAGCTTGCTACTTAGGCTACAGCATTGACCATCGCGAGGAGGGGCGCGGACTGATGCGCGAAGCGCTCTCGGCGGCCATCAAATATGCTTTCGACGAGTTGCGGCTGCACAGGATTATGGCTAACTACATACCGACAAACGAGCGGAGCGGGCGGCTGCTCCAAAGATTGGGCTTTACGGTCGAAGGCTACGCGCGCGATTACCTGCTGATAGCGGGCCACTGGCGCGACCACGTTTTAACTTCGCTAACGAATACGCAACTCAAACCCGAAGACGTTGCGCGCGGTTGATGAAATAAACCAACGCCATCCGTCGTTATTAAGAGCAAGGGGAGAAAGACGATGGATAAGAGACGCGCTCTATTGCTGCTCGTATCGCTCGCGGGGACATTCATCATTATCCGCGCCTACCTGCACATCTCGCCCAACACGGATTTCAACGTCGGCCCCTACAACGTACATCATCTCTTCACAGGTCTCCTGCTCATAACTTTCTGCGGCATCCCGGCCCTCCTTTTCAAAGAGCGCAGCCGTTTGACGGACGCAGCGACCGTCGGCTTCGGCATCGGTCTTAGTCTGGCGCTCGACGAGTGGGTCTATTTGATAACGACGGACGGCAGCAATGCTTCGTATCTGTTGCCCATCTCTTTTATAGGTGGTGTCATCTGCGTCGGGCTGGCTTGCATCTACGTGCTGGTATTATATTGGGCCAGGCGTTGATTCATGGCTTGATGCTGGTTTGCCGGGAGGTCGCAGGATGAAGACTGTGGGGATTATCGGAGGCACTGGGCCGGAGGCGACCGTTGATTATTACCAGCAGATTATCGCCTCCTACCGCGCGCAGGCGCAGGACGACAGTTATCCTCAAATCATCATCAACAGCATTAACCTGAAGACGATGGTGAGTCTCCTTGAGGCGAATGATTTGAAGGGACTAACGAACTTTCTGCTCGTTGAAGTGCGAAAGTTGGCCCACGCGGGCGCAAGCTTCGGATTGCTTTCTGCCAATACGCCGCACATAGTCTTTGACGAACTCAACGCCCAATCGCCCATTCCGCTCATCAGTATCGTCGAAGCGACTTGCGAGGCGGCCGCGCGTTTGCAGTTGAAAAGGCTCGGTCTCTTCGGCACACGTTTCACAATGGAGGGGCGATTCTACAAGGAAGTGTTTTCGAGGAAGGGCATGACGCTCGTCCTGCCCGACGGAGAGGAACGTGCCTACATTCACGACAAGTATGTGAACGAACTGGTGCTCGGAAATTTCCTGCCTGAGACGCGCGAGCGATTGCTAACGATAGCCGAGCGCCTGCGAGAGCAGGATGGCATCGAGGCTCTTATCTTAGGCGGAACTGAACTCCCGCTGATTCTGCGCGACGACGCCGACCGCAAGATTCCCTTTCTGGACACGACCCGGATACACGTCGCGGCCATCGTCGCACAATTATTATCGTAGATAGCCGCTCCTTCATCCGTCGTCGCACTGACGTTTGGTGTTCAACTCTAAACTCTGATGAGAGAATCCACGAAGACTGAGCTATCGGATGGCCGCATCTTAATCAGACCTCTGTGCGCTGACGATGTTGATGCCGTTTATGACGCTGTGCGCGAGTCAATCGGAGAGGTCGGGCGTTGGTTGCCCTGGTGTCATCCTGCCTACTCGCGCGATGAAACGGTCGCCTTCATTAACTCGCTTAAAGCTGGGCCGGGCGAGGAAGAGCTATACAGCTTTGCTATCGTTGATGCGAAGACAAGCGACTTCCTAGGCGGCGTCGGGCTGAACCAGATTAATCGTGTACATCAGATGGCTAACCTCGGCTACTGGGTCAGGACGAGTCGCACGGAGCGCGGCGTCGCCTCCGCCGCTACACGTCTAATGGCGGGCTTCGGCTTTCGCCAACTCGGTCTGCAACGCATTGAGATAGTTGTGGCAACCGGCAATCATGCGAGCCAGCGCGTTGCGGAGAAGGCAGGCGCGTTGCGCGAAGGCGTGCTGCGCAAGCGCCTGCTGATTCATGGCGCGGCGCACGACGCAGTGCTCTATTCGCTCGTGGCCGAGGATATGGAAGAGTTGGGATGAGAATGTAGAAATAGTAGAGCGTGTGTAAAAAATAGACTTAGAGAGAGGCGAGAGTTGTTAGAGAGGATGAAAGGGAAGCTGTTGAAGCTGAGCAGGTGATTTTGCGCAGAGTTTCATCTTCATCCTTCATGTTGCGTAGCGCGCGTAGACCGTCTTCACCTTTTCGAGAAAGTCGCGGCGGTCAACTATGTAGTAGAGTTTCAGCGCGCCCTCGCCGCCAGTTAAATGCTCTATCAGTTTTTCCAGCACCTCGAACTGGTCGCCTTCGGTGATGCCCTGCGCGTTGAGGTGGCCGCTGTAGCGTAGGCGGCGCACGAGTTCAAGGAGCGTGAGGCGGCCTTCGAGAGTGCTGCCGCCGTGCGTGTGTTTGCGGCTGACGAGATATTGCACGAGCAGCGCGTCGTTGTAGAGCGCGGGCGAGAGGAAAAGCCTTAAGCCGTCGCGCTCCCATCCTTCCTCCAGACGCTGCGAGCGGCGAACGGCGCGCAGATTCTCGAAGACTCCGCTCCAATCTGTCTTCGGCTCAAGTCTTTCCAGATAGGCGCGCGTCACTTCGATGAGCCACCCTTCCATCTCGAAATCAAGACGGCTGCCGAGCGCGTCTAACCATTCGAAGAAGACTGTCCGGCGGTCGGATTTGGTTTCGATGACGAGAAACTGCTCGTCTGACTTCGGCAGGGTTTTGACGAGCGCGCGGCGCGCGGCGTCTGTCGTCTTTCCGCCTTCGATACGATAAGTGTCGAGGCGCGCGTGCCAGCGCTTGGCGGAGCTGCAGTGAGGACAGCGCGGATTCTTTTCCTCGCTCTGGAAGAAGGGGCGCGACGGCGTAAGAGTTGTCAACTCATCAACGGTCGGAGCGTAGCGCTTAATTTCGGAGTAGGCCGTGCGCGGCGCTAGATTCAACTGCGCCGTGAAGAGGTCGAAGATGCAGGCCAGGCAGAGCAGCGTCGTGTACTCGTTGATAGTGCCCGGCGGAAAAGCGGTGAAGTCCAGTTCTCGTTTTTTGGCTGTGCTTGCCATAAGCGGCTGCGGACAACTGAACAGCTTTTACATGATGGAGACGAGCGTTGGGCCATCTGCAACATCCGTGTGGCCGACGGCCAGATCGAGTTCGGCTGCGATGTCGCCTATGCCCGGCGTCAGGTTCTTAAAGTCGAAGAGGGCCGGGTCGAGCAGGTGCGACGGGACGGCGTTGCCGAGTGCGGTCAGCATAGAGCTGCGAATGTGCGGAATCTCTTTTTCCAGTTCGCCTATCAGTCGCTTAATGCGCGCACGCTTCAGGTTCGTTTGCGAGCCGCAGAGGTCGCAGGGGATTATCGGAAAATTCTTTTCGGCGGCAAACTCCGTTAAGTCCTGCTCGCGACAGTATGCGAGCGGGCGGATGACCGTGTTGCGACCGTCCATTGAACGCAGGACGGGCGGCATCGCCTTCAGTGAGCCGACGAAGAAGAGGTTGAGCAGGAAGGTAGTGATGATGTCGTCCGCGTGGTGGCCGAGCGCAATCTTGGTACACTTTTCTTCGACCGCTACGTTGTAGAGAATGCCGCGCCGCAGCCGCGAGCAGACGGCGCAGTAGGTCTTGCCTTCTGGGACGAGCCGCTTGACGATTGAGTAAGTGTCCTGCTCGACGATGCGGAAGGGCACACCGCGACTGCTCAAGTATTCCGGCAGAACGTGTGCGGGAAAATTCGGCTGCTTCTGGTCCAGATTGACGGCCAGCACGTCAAATGAAACGGGCGCACGCGCTTTTACGTCTAACAGCAGATCGAGCATCGAGTAGCTGTCTTTGCCGCCAGAGAGGCAGACCATCACACGGTCGCCCTCTTCAATCATCCCGAAATCCTTGATGGCCTCGCCCATACGGCGCAGCAGCTTAGTTTTTATCTTGCTTTCAGCAAACATCTCGCGTCTTAAATTCCCTCTTGAAAACCTTTTGCTCATTCAGAATGCCACGCCCGCCATACCGTTGACAACCGTGCAGATACACTTGACAGCCGCGCCCCGAGACATAAATAATGAGCGGCGCTTTAATGCTCTTCCGTTCGGCCTCGCCGGCATTCCCAAATAATCCCGTCAGTGTCAGCGAAGCAAACTCAAGTGCAGAGTCTAAAGACTGAATAACTCCGGCGCATAACGGATGCGCGTCGCTCAGCCTTAATCGGAGCTCAACGAAGCAGCTTCCGGCAGCGACTTTCATTTCGTCGTCTTTCCCCGAATTCCCGTAACCCACAGCAATCGGCTCAAGCCTTGAGCATTGCCCTACATGCGAGGTTCAAAAAAACTCATGTCCTACCGAAAACAGCTTACCCTGCTTCTCTCGCTCCTTTTGCTGGCCCTGCCGTTTGTCATTACACATGCTGCGGGCGGACAGTTGACAGGCATTGTGACCGACCCGAAAGGCTCTGTCATTGTCGGCGCAAGTGTGACGGCGACTGCCGCCGCCGGCGACCAGAAATTTGCGGCGACGACGGATGATGAGGGCCGCTACAAATTCGCGAGCCTTCCGCCGGGCGCGTATCTCATCAGCGTCAAAGCTCCAGGCTTTAGCGAGGCGCGGCGCGAGGGCGTCCAGATCGCGGAAGATAAAGCGGCGACGCTCGACGTTAAGCTCGAAATCGCGCCCGTCGAAGGACTCGTGCCTGTCAGCGCAAGCGGCACAAAAGCAAATACTGATTCCGTCTACATGCAGTTGCGGCAGAAGTCCATTGGTCAGGATGCTTTCAGCGGAAGCGTTGCAACTGTTAACAACCTCGTTCTCAAACGCGATGCGGCTACCTTCACGCTGCGCAGCGGCGAACTCTATTTTCTAAGCACAATCGAAGGCCGCAACGTCGGCGCGGTCTTCATAGGCGACGGCGAGTTGGGCCTCGTGCCGCCGACGAATGTTGAAAAGGACAGTATCAGTATCTTCACGAAAGAGCCGGGGCTGCACGAGCAGTTCAACTCCCTCGTGCTGAGATTTACAGACCGCACGTTTGAGGAGATTAAGCAGTCGCCCAACGCACAGATGGCGACGGGCGGGGCGCAATCAGCGCGTGCGCGCGAACTCTATCGCGATAAGGAGACGCTTGCGCGCAAAGAACTCCGCACCAACCTTGACCTGCGCACGCTGGCAGACCTCTATGCGCCGGAGCGCCAAGGCTTCTTCATAGCCTTCATCAACGGCAAGCGTTTCGGCAAACTCATTTACGACGTTGACCCGCTCGGCATCCCCGAAGTCGCCCCCGAAGAGGTGGCGCTCATCAGCTACGGCGAATCCGACGGCGGAATCTGGACTGCCTTTCATCTAGCGGAAGAGTACAGGCAAGGAACGGCCACAAGCTCGCAGGACACGCGCGTCTTCGATATTACACACCACAAGATTGACGGCACGATTCGCGGCACAAAGCTTCTGGCTGCCGACCATGTGACGTTTCGCTCGCTCGTCGCGGGCAGCCGCGTGCTGCCGTTTAATCTCTATCGCACGCTGCGCGTCAAGAGCGTGCAGGATGAGCAGAATCGCGAGTTGAGCTTTATACAGGAGTCGAAGGATGAAGACGCTGATTTCGCAGTCATCTTTCCGCAGGCTCTGGAGAAGGGAAGAGAATATAAGCTCTTGGTCCAGTATGAAGGCGAAGGCGCGATTCAGGATTCGGGCGGAGGCAACTACATACTGAATCCCGTTGCACGCCACACGTGGTATCCGAACAACGGCGGCGTGCAGTTTGGCGACCGCGCGACGTTTGAAATGACGTTCCGTTATCCGAAGGGCAACATGTTTGTCGGCATCGGCGCGATCGACCGGGCTGAAACGCAGGACGGCGACACAAAGGTTTCCAAGTGGACGAGCGGACGGACGGAGTTGGCCGTCGCGGGCTTCAACTACGGTAAGTTTAAGAAGAAAGAGTTGAGTGATGCGGACACGGGCCTCGCCCTTGAGTTCTACGCCAACGAGGAAGTGCCGGACGAGTTGAAAGAGTTGCAGATTTATCTGGACCGTCTTCAGACGCAGGGCGTGATGACGGGCACAACGCTCAGTTCCATCTCCACTTCGAGCATGGGCGGCGTCGCCTTAAACGACACGCAGAACGCGACGCGCATCTACAGCGCCTACTTCGGCAAGCTGCCCTACACGCGCATCGCCATGACGCAGCAGCCCGCAGGCTTCTTCGGTCAGGCTTGGCCCACCCTTGTCTTCATGCCTTATCTTGCTTTCATTGACGGCACACAGCGCATGCAGCTTTTCGGAGCGCGCGGCGGCACGGACACATTCTGGCGGTACGTTGGGCCGCATGAAGTGGCGCATCAATGGTGGGGTCACATAGTCGGCTGGAACAGCTATCACGACCAGTGGATGAGCGAAGGCTTCGCGGAGTTTTCCACGTCGCTCTATGTGCAGTATGTCAGAAAAGACCTGACCAAGTTTAACGACTACTGGGAAGAACAGCGCAAGCGGATAGTGGACGCGACCGAAGCGACTAAAGGCATCAAGCCCTACACCATCGGCCCCGTCACACAAGGCTATCGCCTGAGCAACAGCAAGACGCGCGCCGCCTATCAGTATCTCGTTTATCCGAAGGGCGCTTACATTCTGCACATGATACGGATGATGATGTTTGACCATCGCGGCGGCGGCGATGCCAAGTTTCGCGAGATGATGACGGACTTCGTCAGGACACACTACAACAAAGACATCTCGACCGAAGACTTCAAAGCGGCAGTCGAAAAGTACATGCTGCCAGCTATGAATGTTGATAAAAACGGGCTGATGGATTGGTTCTTCAACGAGTGGGTCTACGGGACGGAGATGCCCAGCTACCGTCTCGATTATTCGCTCAAGCCGGGGCCGGAAGGCAAGACGCTCTTGACGGCGCATGTCACGCAATCAGGCGTCTCGAAAGACTTCGTGATGCTCGTGCCCATCTACGCAGACTTCGGCAAGGGCTGGACGCGGCTCGGCTCTGCCGTCATCGTCGGCAATTCTACGGTTGACCTGACGGATGTGCCCCTGCCGCAATCACCGAAGCGCGTCACGCTCTGCGCACTCAACGACGTGCTGGCCGCAAGCATTGATGTCAATAAACGATGACGGCGGGCGCAGTAGCGATAAACGCTGAACGCTGAATGGCTGAATGGCTGACTCGAAGAGCAGTTGATTGTTCATTCCGCGTTTAGCGCCAACGCGCTCTGCCTTCCTCCTTTTTTCTGGACAGGCTCGCCAACTTCGCATTATGATGGGCGCGAGTTCGAAGGGGATAGTCGTCCGGCTCGACCAACGAAGCCGATGATAGCCTGGGCCAGCAATCACGCGCTGGCTTTTTTAACCAACGTGCCACAATTTGCGCGTTTCATTGTTGCCTCATCCGGCACCACCGTCGCCCTGTGAAGTTTCCGAAAGCCAGTGCGACACAACATGCGGAGGTTTCGTTATGCTCAGAATGGGAAAGAATCCGAAGGCTGACCAAGCCGATAATGAACACACGACCGACAATCCGGCCACACAATACAATGCGTCTCAGCAGAATTATCAGCCCTACCAGAATCAGCAGGCGGCAGACACTCAATACAGGCCGCAGGCCGATACCGCCAGCACCTCGCGCCCCGTGACCGAGAGCGAATCGTTGGCGCGCGACATCAAGGATGGGGTTCTGAGCGGCTTTGTCGGCAACGGGACGACCCTCACGGGCGAAGCGAGCTTTAAGGGGATGCTGCGCGTGGACGGTCATCTGTCGGGACAGGTCAAATCCGAGGGCGGCACTTTAATCGTCGGCAACAACGGGCAGGTTGATGCGGACATCGCCGTGGCGGTCGCGACCATTCACGGCACGGTCAACGGCAACGTCACGGCCAGCCAGCGTCTCGAACTCGGCCGCGCAGCCAAAGTCAAAGGCGACATCGAAACGCCGTCGCTCGTCATCGAGCAGGGCGCAACCTTCGAAGGCAGTTGCCGGATGATTCAACTCAGGGAAGCGCAGGATAAGAAGGCGATGGGCGCAGCGCGCGGCAATGGTGTGCTCGACACCACAGGCATCAAGCCAACGTCGGACACAGCCACATCTTCGACCACCGCGAACGACAGCACAGCCAAACAGGCCGAAACATCGAAAGCCTCAAACGCCCCGACCTAAAAGGCGCGTTCTCATCTGTAAAAGAGCAGGGGCGCTTTGAACGTGCATGTTCAAAGCGCCTCTCGCTTTCTCTACTCGCGCGCGGAAGAGGCCAAATCCCTGTTCATTTGCTAAACTCTCAGTCGGGTTAGCGTTACTCTCATTTTAAGTTGCGCTCTGAATCGGCATCTCCGCTTTGAGAAGTTTTATGGGAGTAATAAAAGTTGGCTTGTTGCAGATGACGGGCTGCGGTCTTGACCTTGGTGCAAACCTTGCCAAAGGAGCTCTCTTTTGTCGTCGTGCTCGTGAGATGAAGGCTGACATCGCGCTCTTTCCTGAAATGTGGAGCATCGGGATGACGTTTTACAATCGAGAGCAGGAAGGCGAGCGCGAACGTTGGCAAGCGCAGGCCATTAATCGCGACGACCCGTTCGTGACACACTTCCGAGAGCTTGCCAGAGAACTAAGGATGGCGATTGCGCTCTCCTACCTCGAACGTTGGAACGGCGCTCCGCGCAACTCCGTCTCTCTGATAAATCGTCATGGCGAAATCGTGTTGACCTATGCGAAGGTTCATACGTGCGAGTTTGACCTGGAGGCTGCGCTCACGCCCGGCGACGATTTCCCAGTCTGCACGCTCGACACCGAACAAGGCGACGTGAAGGTAGGCTTTATGATTTGCTACGACCGTGAGTTTCCCGAGAGCGCACGGATTCTGATGTTGAAAGGCGCAGAACTCATCCTGACGCCGAACGCCTGTCAGCTTGACGACCCGCGCATCAGTCAGTTTAAAACTCGTGCGTACGAAAACATGGTCGGCGTTGCAATGACCAACTACGCAGCCCCGCAGAACAACGGTCACTCCGTAGCCTTCGACGGAATCGCTTATCCCTTTACGGATGGCGATGCGCGCAACACGCTGATTGTCGAAGCTGGAGAACGCGAGGATGTTTATCTCGCATCGTTTGACATGGACGACATACGCGCCTACCGCGAGCGAGAGACTTGGGGCAACGCCTATCGCCGCCCGCGTCTTTACGGATTGCTCACCGCGACGGAAGTTGAGCCGCCCTTTGTGCGCAAGGATGCCACCCGATGAGAGCCAGAGAGAATCAAGTAATAGTTTGAAGGTGAACGACAAGAGATGAGCCTGCAAATCGAGAAATCTGAAAACGGAAACGCGAATCGCGGCCAGACAATCGTCCGGGCCGCCTGTCCGCACGATTGCCCTGATACGTGTGCGATGCTGGTGACGGTCGAAGACGGACGCGCCGTGCGCGTCGCAGGAGACCCGGAGCATCCTTTCACGCGCGGCTTTCTCTGCACGAAGGTCGCCAACTACGAACAGCGCACGCACAGCCCCGACCGCATACGCACCTGCCTGCGTCGCACAGGCAAAAAAGGCTCAGGCCAATTTGAGGAGATAAGCTGGGAGGAAGCACTCAATGAAATCGCAGCACGCTTCTCCGAGCTTGCGCACTCAAGCGAGGGCGCAGAGACCATCATGCCTTACAGTTATTGCGGCACGATGGGCCTCGTCCAGTCGCAGTCAATGGATCGCCGCTTTTTTCATCGCCTCGGCGCATCACAACTCGAACGCACAATCTGCGCGTCCGCAGGAAGCGCTGGCTACAAGGCGACCATCGGCGCAACCATCGGCACAGACCCCGAAAGATTCAGAGACGCGCGGCTGATTCTGCTCTGGGGCACAAACACGATTACGGCCAACGTGCACCTCTGGCCGGAAATCGCGGCGGCGCGTGCAAGCGGCGCTCGCGTCATCGCGATTGACCCGCGCCGCACGCGCACAGCCGACCAGTGTGACGAGCACATAGCTCTTCTGCCGGGAACAGACGCGGCGCTGGCGCTCGGAATCATGCACGTCATCTTCGCTGAAAGGTTGGAAGACGCCGATTATCTGGAGCGTTACACGGTTGGCGCTGAAGCCTTGCGCCGTCGCGCAAGCGAGTATCCGCCTGAGCGCGTCGCAGAAATCTGCGGACTTGAGGCGCAGGAGATTGTGCGTCTCGCGCGTCTCTATGCGAGCGTGAAGCCGTCCGTGATCCGCATCAACTACGGCTTGCAGCGACACAAAGGCGGCGGGATGGCTGTCCGCGCGCTTAGTTGTTTGCCGGCGGTGGTGGGCGCATGGCGCGACCCAGCGGGCGGCATGCTGCTTTCGACGAGCGGCACGTTTCCCCTCAACTTCAACGTTCTCGAACGCCCAGACCTGATGCCTGTGCCCACCCCGCGCGTGCTCAACATGTCTGCGCTCGGTGATTGCCTGCTGAAGGTGAATGACCCGCCCGTGCGCGCGTTGTATGTCTATAACTCTAATCCGGCGGCAGTTGCTCCAGACCAGTCGAAGGTGCTCGAAGGCTTGCGGCGCGAGGATTTGTTCACGGTCGTCCACGAGTTGTTTATGACAGACACCTGCGACTACGCAGACATCGTGTTGCCCGCAACCTCGCAGCTAGAGCAGTTTGATTTACATAAGGCTTACGGTCATCTCTATCTCGTCATCAACGAACCTGCAATCGCTCCGCTTTACGAGTCGAAGTGCAATTCGGAAGTCTTCCGTCTCCTTGCTGCGCGGCTTGGGTTCGAGGAAGAATGTTTCAAGGATTCGGATGAGGACATCGCGCGGCAGGCGCTCGATACAGATCACAAGACTCTGGCGGGCATCACGCTTGAGCGTCTGCGCGAGCGCGGCTGGATGCGTCTCAACCTGCCCGACACTTTCGCGCCATTTGCAGAAGGTGGTTTCCCAACCGCTTCGGGAAAGTGTGAGTTGTATTCGGAGAAAGTTGAGGCCGGAGGTTTGGACGGCGTGCCAGATTTTATAGCGCCGAGTGAATCCGTGCAGAGCGCGCCTGAGTTGGCCGCGCGTTATCCGCTGGCGCTGATTAGCCCCGCTGCACACGCTTTTCTCAACTCAAGCTTCGCCAATCTGCCGAAGCAACTAAGACAGGAATTGCGCCCCTTCGTTGAAATCAATCCTGTGGATGCTGCCGCGCGCGGTATTGAAACGGGGATGCGCGTGCGCGCCTTCAACGAGCGCGGCGCGTGTGAGCTTTCTGCGGTGGTGACGACGCGTGCGCGCGCAGGCGTCGTCGTCTCTCCTTCCGTCTGGTGGAACAAACTCTCGCCCGGACAGAAGAACATCAACCAGTTGACTTCACAAGCGCTCACGGACATGGGCGGCGGCGCTACCTTCTACGACGCGCTCATCGAAATCGAGCGCATCGCGGAAGAAAGCGCGGCCGCAACTTAAGCGAGGGGTGGGCCGGCTTAGTCTAAGTTGGCGATGAGAAGTGCGAGAATGCCGAGAACTGCTCCTGCTCCGATGCCGATGCCGAGGGCAAGATTTCTGGCCGTCGAATGTCCGCTGTTCTTTTCGACTTTGGCAACGTCCGTGTAGTTGATGACGTGTGGCTCGTTCGTCTTGCGGTCGCGAATCACGAAGTCATTGTCTCTGGCCTCCGTGATGTAGCCTTTTATCTTCGTTCCATCTTTCATGCGGACGGTCGCGCGGGCTTTCGCGCCGACGCCCAGTTTGGCAACCTTAATCTTAATCTCCTCTACCGTTTGCTCCTGCTTGACGGTTCGCGTGCGCGCCTGAGCGGGCACGACCAGAAAAACATTCGTCAGCAGCAGAACCAGAAAGAGCGACACGTATTTTTTGAGCATTCATCTTCTCCGGCGTTAGCAAGTTGTCGAATCAATCCA
Source organism: Pyrinomonadaceae bacterium (assembly GCA_036382855.1). Taxonomy (GTDB): domain Bacteria; phylum Acidobacteriota; class Blastocatellia; order Pyrinomonadales; family Pyrinomonadaceae; genus DASVTR01. Next base: position 228,136 of record DASVPO010000024.1, read on the forward strand.
TGGCACTAATGGCAAGAGTGATGCCGTAGCTTATGCTTCCTGATGTCGCCGTAAAAACGACGGCAGGCATCAGGCAAGCCAACGACTGCGCAGTAATAATCCGACAGGTGTCGGGTTTGCTGGAAGATGAGAGCGATTGTGACATTGATTTACAATTGCGCGCAACCGCGAGTTCGGAGCGCTGCTTTGCGACTCCCGCCGGGCTTGACAGAAGCGGCGCGTCTCCACGATACATAAAAGCGTCAGTCTCCCCTGCTGGATGGCGCGACACAAGCCTTGAAGTGTTATTATGGGAGTGCTTGCCGCCAACCGTTGATTATGATTAAAAATCGTCGTCTGAAAAATCATCGTAGCCGAAGGCTGCCGTCCGTTTGTCGTAGTCAAGCCTTTATCATCGCAACGCTGGCCTGCGCGCTCGTTCTCTTCTGGCAGAGCGATGCCGTGGCGCAGAAGAAACAGCAGTCGCCTGAGCGCGCGTCGAAGGGTGCGACGACGACGCGCGCGATTCCAAGCGAAGTGTTGCTGCGCATCGTGCGTGCGGAAGATGAACGACGCTGGGAGGCTTCGGATTTGGGCGTTCTGATGTTTGACAGAGACGCTCGCGTGCGCCGGCGTGCGGCGCTGGCCGCCGGTCGCATCGGAGACGAACGCGCCGTCGCCTCCCTGATTTCGTTGCTGCAAAACGACAGGGAAACGATGGTGCGTGCGATGGCCGCCTTCGCGCTCGGCGAAACGGAGTCGGCTGCGGCGGCAGATGCGGTTGGCGCACAGCTTTCAAACAAGTCTGACGAAGTGCGTGCGCGCGCCATTGAAGCGCTCGGCAAAATCGTCGCGGCGCTGCCGAAGGAAGATGAGGCGCGTGGTCGCACGCTCGGTGCAGCCATCTTGGGTGCGCTCGCGGCGGAAAGCAGTCGTGGGCCAAAGCCGGACAGGGATGTGATTCTGATGGGACTGACCGCTGTCCTGCGTGCGCGTCCAGAGAATGCCGGTCAGGTGGTCGCTCGTTTTCTAACGGACGCAGACTGGCGTATTCGCGCTGACGCAGGAAACACGCTCGCACGCCTGCGCGCCAAAGACGCAAGCGACAAATTGCGTGAGCTACTGCTCGGCGACACGAACGCCGTCGTGCGGGCCAATGCTGCGCGCGCACTCGGCGCGGCCGAAAATCAAGCTGCCTTCGAGTCTCTGCTCAATCGCAGCATTAACGATACGGACGAACGTGTTCGCGTCAGCTCCATACGCGCTCTCGCACTTCTCAAGGATGCACGGGCCGCTGGCCCATTGTTGCAGCGTGCGGCTGCGCTGACGGCCTCTTATCTGGCGGCGAAGACGAGCAATGTGGCACGCCCTGCGGAGTTGGGCGAGTTGCTTGAGATAGCGACCGCGCTCAGCCGTGTGCTGCCGAACACGGCTGATGCGCGCGCCGTCGCATGGCTGCGAGAGTTTCGCACGGCCGAAGGCGCTACGAACCCCGAAATCGAGATTGCCTTCGCGCGCATCGCGCCCGCCATCTATTTGCGCGAGAGCAATCCTGAAAGGCTTGCGGGCAGCATGCCGCGCGGAAGTGGTGGCGGCGCGGCTAGAAACTGGCGGCAGGTTTCGAGTCTGGCGCAGGGCCTCGGCGATTTCGCAGCGATGACTGCCGAAGCATCAGGCAGCACCATCGTCAGCCTACAGGCCGACGCGCAGATTGCTTTGCGCTCCATGCTCGACGATGCGAGCACGCCTGCGCTCGCCACGCCCGATGTGCTGACGGCGCTCGCAGCCTTCAAGCCAAACGATCTGGGCCAAGTGTTGCGCGGCAAGTTAACGGACAAGGATGTCGTCGTGCGTGCGACCGCCGCGCAGTTGTTAAGCGAGTTAGCGCCGGATGAAGCGAACGCGCGCGCTTTGATAGCGGCGCTGCCCGGCACACAGCAGGACGAATTGAACGACGCCGCGCTCGCGATTCTGGACGCGCTCGGCAAACAGAAGACAGCAGCCGCCAACGAAGCGCTCAAGACCGCGCTTAACTCGACCGATTATCTTGTTCGCCGTCGTGCTGCCGCGCTTCTGAAGGAGAACGGTGCGGGCGATTTTCTGGCGCGCGTCGCGACCGTGCAAACCAATCACACGCCCGCCGATTACGAGCGTGCGCTGGCGAGAATTGACAGGCAAGTGCAGGCCACAGTTGCGACCGACAAGGGCGCTTTCGTCATCGAACTACTGCCGGAAGATGCGCCGCTCACGGTTGACAGCTTCGTACAGTTGGCCCGTCGCGGCTACTTCAACAACATTACGTTTCATCGAGTCGTTCCAAACTTCGTCGTGCAGGGCGGCGACCCGCGCGGCGACGGCAACGGCGGCCCCGGCTACCAGATTCGCTGCGAAATCAACGAAGCGCGCTACGAGCGCGGCGCGGTCGGCATGGCGCTCTCCGGCAAAGACACGGGCGGCTCGCAGTGGTTCGTCACACATTCGCCTCAGCCCCACCTTGACGGCGGCTATACGGTCTTCGGTCGCGTCCGCGAAGGCATGGAGACGGTTGACCGCATCATGCGCGGCGACGTGATCCGCAGTATTATCATCACGGAAAACGCGCGCCCCGCAGCAGCAAGCGCCACGGAAAATCGCAGCAAGACGGAGAAGAAAACTCCTGCCGCCAACACGAAGAAGAAGAAACGAGCCGAGAATTGAAGCAAGCGACCACAGAATTGAAACTAAACAGACGGCCAACTGGCCGTGCGAGCTTGCTTGTCGTCATGCTCTGCTGCATGGCCGCGTCCGCTCATGCTGTTTTTGCGCAGGCGGAGACTACTACCACTGTTGCTGCTAGCGCACCTCCCGCCCGACAGGAAACGACCGGCAGCGAGCGCGCACGCTACGACATCAATCTCACGCTCGACTTCGACCAGCGCACCTACACAGGCGTTGAGCGCGTACGCTGGGTCAATCAGGATAATCGCGCCGCCTCTGTCATCTATTTTCATCTCTACTCGAACATGCGCGCACGCGTCGCGCAATCTTCTGCGACAGGCGGAGCGGCTGCTGATGAGCCGCGCCTTGAGGTGACGGAAGTGCGCGCGGTCGCAAATGATGCGCCGCTCGCGTTTGCGTATGACGAAGTTTCGACCCTGCTGCGCGTTAATTTACGCGAGCCAGTGGCGGCGGGCGGTGCGACTGAAGTTGCCTTGAAGTTCAAAGGCATCGTGCCGGAGATTGACCCGGAAGAGACGGGCCTCGTCGTGCACGTTCTTCAGCAGGTAGGGGCTGTGCTCAGGAGCGAGCGCGAAGTGCGTCGCGCGCGTGACCTCAACTTTAGCTGTCGCGGCGTGATGCTGCTCGGAACCTGGTATCCCGTGCTGGCTGCCAGAGACGGAGACGAATGGCAGCGAAAGATTGAGACGGGCATCGGCGATAAAGTGTTTGCCGAAGTGGCGGATTATCGTGTCACGATTAATGCTGCGGCGGACGTGCAGGTGTTCAGTTCAGGCGAAGCGGTCGAAAGGGGCGCGGCCGCTCAACGCGAGGGCAGCGCGACGCGCGAGTTTGCGGGAGAGAATTTACGCGACTTCGCCATCGTTGCCGGGCGCACGCTCCGTTCGGCGCAAACCTCTGTCGGAGATGTGAAAGTGCAGTCCGTCTTTATGGCGGAGCATGAGGTGGTCGGGCGTCGTGTGCTGAAATCTGCGGCTGAAGCCGTGCGCGTTTATGTCGCGCGCTTCGGAGAATTGCCGCTGAAGAGCGTCCGCATTGTTGACGCGCCGCTCGTCGCTGGGCTTGGCAGCGCAGAGTTTACAGGTCTCGGCGTCATCGCCAGCGCTTTCTACGTTGATTTCGATTCGCCCACGATGCGCAATCTGCCGGAGATAGTGCGCGACCAGCGCGCCTCGCTCGAAGATAGTCTGGAATTCGCGGTCGCGCATACAATCGCGCATCAATGGTGGGGCGCGACCATCGGTAATAATCCTGAGCGCGAACCTGTGCTCGATGAAGCGCTGGCTCAATGGTCTGCGCTGCTTTATTACAAGGAGGTGCACGGCGAAGAGCGTGCCGCGACCGCCTTGAACGACCAACTGCGCGGCGTCTACAAAGTCTATCGCACGTTTGGCGGCGAAGATATGTCTGCTGACAGAGCGGCGCGCGAGTATCGGAATTTCTTTCAGTACACGGCCATCGTCGCCAGTAAGGGCGCGTTGATGTTTACGGCCTTGCGAAAGTTGATGGGCGACGAAAAATTCTTCGCGGCTCTGCGGAGTTATTACAAGGCAAACATGCTGGAGATAGCGGAGATGGACGACCTGCGCGGCGCGTTCATAGCGGAAGCGCCGCTCGAACAGCGCCGCGCCGTCGCTCGCACCTTCAATCGTTGGCTCTCGTCCAAACGCGGCGACGAAGATATAGCTCCGCCCGACCCTCAACTCGCGCTCGCGCTCGGCATTAATCCCAACATCAACAAGGGCAACGACGGCAACGCCTTTGCGCGCCTCGGCAAATTCTTCTGGCAGCAGATGACGAGGATTCGGTAGGTTTCCCGAACTTACTTTGCCCGGATAAAAGAAAGTTGTAGCAAAACAAGCTCGCATTTGTATATTATGTTAATGGCTGCTCTCGTCCCTGAGAGATGAGCCTTGACAGCATCGTTCTTTTGCAAATAACGCACGATAAAGGCAAACCTGTCGCGAGGCAGGGACGCAAAGCCGTGATTCTCGTTCTCAGCGTTTGAGACGAGAATGTCTGGTTGCCGGAGGTGAAAAAGTTTCTCACCTTGCGTTCCTTCCTTCTTCTCGCCTGAAACCAAAGGGCGAGCCGTCTCAAGTAGTTTCCTTTACGTCACCGATTAAAGGCACTCCCGCAGCGATGCGGGTTCGCAAAGCCAGGAGTCTGTCGTCCGAAAAGACCGCAGATTGTCCGGCTACCGAAGTGAGGTCAAAATGTTTTCTTCCGCAAGGTCTATCCTTTTCCCGCTTCTTCTCAACACGTTAATGTTCATCGGCTGCCTGACGGCAATGCCCGCCGCAGCCCTCGGACAAACCAGTGGAACAAGGCCCGTGGCGTTTCGCGCCGCCGCAGCCGTCTCGTCAAACAGCCATGCTTCAACCGTAGTTTCGACTGCGGCGAGCATGGAGCTTCGCGCTTTCGAACTTGTCAACGCCGAACGGGCCAGGAAGGGTTTGCGCCCGCTCGTCTGGGACGCAGAATTGACACGCATGGCGCGCACCTACTCGGAGAAGATGGCGCGACAGAACTTCTTCAGCCACAAAGCGCCCGACGGGCAGGGATTGCGCGAGCGTTCGCGCGCGAGCGGCATCGCAGGGTTCAAACGTCTGGGCGAGAATCTGGCTTACAATAAAGGCTTCGCAGACGCTGCCCTCTGTGCTGTCGTCGGGTGGATGCGCTCCGAAGGTCATCGCGATCACATTCTGGACGGCGAATTCACGCGCTCCGGCCTGGGCATCGCACGCGGGGCCGATGGGCGCGTTTATTTCACACAGGTTTTCGCCGTGCGCTGACAAGCGCTCCGACTCTGCGAAGCTGACTAAGGCCAACGGGAACGGCAAAGACATGTCATGCGTTCATTATAGATGAACGCATGACATGGCCCATCTTATTCTCGCGGTCGGGCTGCGCCCGCCGCTCATGCCGTTTTGTACTGCCTTAACGGCCGAACCTTATGTAGTGTGGGATGACGATGTTGCCGCCTGAGGAGTTAGTCTCGTTCGTGTAGCCTGCGGCGACCCATTCCGCTCCGTTCGAGGCGGCCCGGCGAGAATGGTTGTAGTCTCCCCAACGCTGAACACATCGCGTGCTGAGCCTCGGATAGTAGACGACAAAATCACCCCAGACGCCGACTGCGCTGCTCGGATAAAAGCCGCCGCTGCCGAACGCGATTTCCATGCCTAGCTCTCCCTGGCTGTTCGTGGATAAGTGGGCATCGAGGAAAGCAATCGTCGGATTCCAGATTTGAACCTGCTCCTGTAGCGTCCATGTTGACGGATTGATGCGCACCATCTGCACATGAGGCCGCGGGAAGTTTCCTCCGGCAGCAGCCAGCCATGAGAACCACACGCTGCCGCGTTGCATAGCATTTCCGAAGACGTAATGCTTCCAGCTTTCGAACGTCATCCAATCCACATCGTTGGGACACGCCGTGCTGTTAGTGCCGTTGGGCCAACTGTTGACCGTCACCGAGTGCCACGAGTAGAAACCGTCCCCGTCGCGCATACTGTAAACACGAAGCTCGCTATTGCTGACGTGGCCTGCCCAGTAAACCGTATTGGTCGCATTCTGTGTCAGGTGCGACCACAAGGCATCTGTTCCGGCGGTATAACCGAAGTGGATAGTGCTTTTCGCGGCGATTTCGCTCAGCGGGATGCGTACGACGACGCGCCCTGTGCCGTTCTGGCTGGTCCACCACAAGCTGCTTTCACCGAAGGAGACATCGTTGTAGTCGAGGCTTGAGCCTGTGTCGAAGGTGTCGCTGACGAAGTCCCAGTAAGTCCAGGCCGTGCCGTTGCTGCTGCGCACTAGTGGTGTAGTTTGAGCTGCGAGACGAATACGGTTCTTTCCGCCGGATGACCAGTATTGAAGCAGCCAGACGAACATGTCTATCCGTGGAACGTAGACGACGACCTGATCGCAGCAGAAGCCACCGTCGCTCTGAGGAAAGATTGTGGTCGGGTTGATGTTGGAAAACGTTGCGCCGCCGTCTTCGGAAAGAGACATCCAGTTGTTGGCGGTCATCATTATCGTCTGCCCGTTCTCACTCGAACTAATCTCCGGGCAACACCCGGAAGTGTTGGGGATTAAGTTGTTAAGCTCGCGATATTGCTTGAAGAAGAGTGGAGCGGGAGGCGGAAGAAGAGAAGGCGGCTCGGTCGGATTTCTGGTAGATAAGAGTGGGCTTGAAGGCTGAACGGCGGAAGCAGTCGGATGCGCGCGTTCATCCTTTCTCGTCGGCTGCGGAACCTTCCCGTCGCGCGAGGTGAGTTGCTTCACTTCCGATGCGGGACTCGTGGGCCTCATGTCTCCGACTTTCCGGCCTGTGGGCACAGGCATCGGCGTCGGGTCAGGATTTGGAATCCTGTCTGAAGGTTTCGCGGCCGGATAAGGCGCGCCCCTTGTCTCGGTCGGTTCAGTCTTCCCCGTCTTTAATTCCTGTCGCCCTTCCTTGGCCTGATTTCCTCGACGCCGTTGCGCCTGCGGGTTGTAGCCGTCCAGATTAAGGATTGAAAAAACAAGCAGGGCGGCCAGACCGAGAGCAGCAAAACGTCTCCAGTAATGCGTACCACCGCGTTTAGTCGTTGATGTTCGCATGCATGTCCTCCTTCGAGTGAATGGAGCACAAGCCAGTGGTTGGAACTCTCGTCTATTCTTGCGTGAAGACTGCCCTTGTAAGATTTCGGAAACGTTAAAGCAAAGGGCCGAATGAGCTACCTCTGGCTTGCTCGCTACCTACTGTCTACTTTTTCTGATTGCAGGGCTTCGGGTCAGAGATCGTGGGACCGAAGGCTCGAAACCGTTTTGACTGACGGGCACTAAATATCAGAGTTGGAGAGGCATGTCAACGAGTTTTCGTGAATCAACTGAAGCTCTACATCAACTCGCAGAGCGAAAGAGTCCGTCCATCTGTCCGGCAGATGAAACAAGACGCTGTGATGAGAAACGCTGCGAGAGCGGCAGCGTCGAATGAGTTGTTAGACTATAGCCTTCGACTTCATTTTCCATCAACCTTTGATTCATTCCGGCGACGTTTCCCGCGTTTGTATGTAGGACACCAAAATTTTTTACGTGCAAAGACAAAGGACAGACACGAATGCTGAGAAACAATCGTAAGCCTCAAACAAGTCTCAAATTCAGGCTCTCTCGCCTGACGGGAATCAAAGCCTTTCGCGGCCGCCTGCAAAGGGGCGCGCAAAGAGCAACGCTGAGCGAGGCAGAGACGCGCGTGCAGTGGGCGCAAACCTTCTGGGGTCGCAAGCTGATAAAGTCCACGACGCTCGCTCTGGCTCTGCTCTGTTCGGCTTCCGTCGCCCTGGCCGACATTAAAATCACCACGAAGAGCGAGGCAAGCGGCCAGAGCATGATCAGCACAACCTATATCAAGGGCACGCGCCAGCGAACAGAAGGCATGGGCTACACAATCATCTATCAATGCGACCTCAAGCGCATGATTCAACTCAACGATAAGACCAGAACGTATCTCATCACACCGCTGGATAAAGTGAACGCACAGGGCGGCGCGAGTTCACCAAGCGCAGGCTCGCGCACGCGCCGCGGCGGCGTCATCACATACACCACGACCAGCACAGACACGGGCGAACGCAAAGAGATGTTGGGCCTGACGGCAAAGCACATCAAGTCGAAGACAGTCATCGTCGCCTCCGAAGGCGCGTGCACGCCGATGAACATGGAGATGGAGACGGACGGCTGGTATGTCAGCCTTCCCGCCAATTTTAATTGCCAGACGGACGCAGCCGCGCCTGTGTTTCCGATGGAACAGTCTGAGTGCGTAGACGAGTATCGCTACAAAACGGAGGGTGTGGTCAATACTGGTTATCCGTTGATGACGACCACCAGAATGAAGTTCAACACAGGCGCAGATGAACCCTCCATGAACATCCCTGCTTCAACATCAACGCAGGAAGTTGTGGACATCTCGAAGAGTCCGCTTGATGCATCGCTCTTCGAGATTCCTGCCGGATACAGGGAAGTCAAAACCACACAGGAGTTGGGCAGCCCCTATTAGAGAGTTATCAAACGCGTAGTCAATCAATCTTCATCGGCAAAGAGTGGCCGGGAACTGGTAGTTTCCGGCCACTCTTTTGTTTAATCCCTGAAGCGCGAATCACATCATCTGGAACAAATATCTGCTATGCTTCAAGCGGTGAACTGACGGATTAAGGGGAGCAGATAAACGGAGATGAGAGAGAAGGCAGAAGTCGCGAAGAGTGTGGAAACGCGTGGGCGGCCTGCGCGTCATTCAAAGGTTGAGGTTGAGCAGAGCTTAGACCAGTTGAGCCGCTGGATGGACGGGCTGTTTCGCATTCCCGGCGTCGGCTGGCGCTTCGGCCTCGACGCGCTCGTCGGATTGATTCCGGGCGTCGGGGACACGGCCGCCGCGCTCGCTTCATTCTATATCCTGGCGGCGGGCGTGCGCTATCGCGTGCCGAAGGTCACGCTGCTCAGGATGGGATTCAACATTGGTCTTGATTACGTGTTCGGTTCGATCCCGGTGGTTGGCGATCTGTTCGACGTGGCATGGAAGTCTAACCAGAAAAACGTCGAGTTGCTGCGCCAGCGCGCGACCGTCACGGCCGCCGAAGCGAAGAAGGGAAGAACGAGCGACTGGATTTTCGTCGGCGTGATTATACTGATTCTGATTGCGCTACTTGCAGGCTCAATCGTGCTCAGCCTTTACCTGCTGTCCTTAATCATTGACTACTTGACTTAGCCCGCCTGCGACGGCAAACAGTAAGACCGTCATGTTGAAAGAGCGGCTGCTCTTGTGTGCGGAGCATCATGTCCTGCGGGCTTCCTAGTGGGCCTTCATCTTCCTGTCTCTGTAGTAATCAGAGATGTAGTCTTTCATCCCGATTTGTGTCCAGCTCATACCGTAGCGTTTGGCTTCCGTTTTCGCCTGCTCGCCTGTCCAGCCGTCGTGCGTGATGCGATAGACGGCGATAATCAGGCCCGTGCGATCTTCGCCGTGACGGCAGTGGACGAAGACCGGCTGGTTTTCCGAAGCATTGATGAGCGCCAGCACTCGCTCGACCTGCTCGTCTGAAGGGCGATGCAAACCCGCCAACGGCACAGCGAAATAACGCAGGCCAAGGCCCTCTGCTTCTCTTTGTTCGGCCTGCGTATTCTCGTCTTCGCCGCGCAGGTTAATAACCGTCCTGATGCCAAGCTGCGCGAGTTTGCGGATGCCGCCTGCGCGTGGTTGAGCGCCGCGATAAAGTTGCGGATTGACTTGATGAAAGTTAGGCAGTTCCGTATAACGCGCTTCGCTTTGCGCCAGCGCTACGCTCGTCAGCAGTGCCAGCATAAGGGCGGCCGCACTCATCCTTGCCAGCCCATCTCTCGTTATTCGTTGGAGCATTGACTTTCCCCCTTGATAACGCGGTAACCGTGTTAAGGAGTCAAACTAATCTGACAAACGCGGGGGATTCAGCGGAGAAACTGCAACGGCGGGGTCAGGGAGATAATAGAGGGGATGTGTGCCGCCTCTGTGTTTTGCATGAGAAAAACTCATGTCAAAGACACTGGCGGGAAGTTAAGCTGAGGCTTCCTGTTTGGCTGCCGCCAGCACGCGTTCCAGCGCTGATGTCAGCATGTTTAGCCCGCGTTCGCCGGCGGCGAAGCACTTGAGTTTGCCCTCCGCGTCGAACAGGTAATAGGCTGGCACGTAGCCCTGCTCATTCTGGAAAGCGTCGCGCAGCTTGTGCTCATTATCAACCGCGCAAGGCTCCGTTATGTTGTACTTACTGATGGCTTCGCGCACGGCTTCGACATCCGTGTCGGCCTCATAGCGCGGCATGTGAACGGCGATGACGCGCAAGCCCTCGTCGTGTCTTGCGTCGCGCCACTCCCCGACGCGCGGCATGTTTTCCTTGCAGATGCCGCAACTCACAGACCAGAAATGCACCAGCGTCGGACGATTACGACTTTCCACCTCCGCGTGGGCCTGCGTTGCGCCAAACCACTCGGTCGCGCCGTCCAGCGACGGCATCTGCGTTCCAATTCTCATCGGCATAATCGTAACCTCGATGAAAGAGTGAAGAGTGACGAGTGACAAGTTAAAGACAAGCGCTCACTGCTTGTTCCTCGTTCCTGCTCGTCACTCGTCACTTGTCACTCGCCACTGTTCTTACGCGTTGATTGTTTCCTGCCCCGGCTTCCATTCGGCCTGGCAGAGTCCGCCGGTCTGCAAAGCCTGTATGACGCGCAACGTCTCTTCGGCCGAGCGCCCGATGTTAAGGTCGTGAATCACCTTGTAGCGCAGGATGCCTTCCGGGTCAATGACGAAGAGGCCGCGCAGCGCGATGCCCTTGTCTTCAATCAGCACGCCGTAATCGCGCGCTACCTGCTTGGTGGAATCCGCCGCCAGCGGATACTTCAGGTCGGCCACACCGCCCTTGTCGCGCGGCGTGTTAATCCATGCGCGATGCGAATAGACCGAGTCGGTCGAGACGCCGATAATCTCAGCGCCGATGCCCTGAAAATCTTCGTAGCGGTCGCTGAAGGTCGTCAACTCCGTCGGGCAGACGAATGTGAAATCGAGCGGGTAGAACAGAAGCACAACCCACTGCCCTTTATAGTCGGAAAGTTTGACGTTCTCCTTCAACGTCTCAAGGTTCTTGGTCGAGGCCATATCAAAATCGGGAGCCGGCTGGCCGACCATCGCTTTTTCCATTGCTGTTGCTGTCGCTTGCATTAACTTCTCCATCCCTTTCAAGAAAATTTGTTTTCATCAACCGACGCGATCGAGAACTACTAAAAGAGCGCATCGCATCGAATATCATGTCATACAAAAAACTGCACGAACTGCCTGTGCTTCACGCTTGAACACGACAATCAGGGCACAGGCCATGAAGCGTCAGGTGAACGGTTTCGGCCTTGAAGCCTGAGCGCCGCGCCGCCGCGCGCATCAGTTCGGTCGTCAAATCGAGGTCGAAATCAACGAGCTTGCCGCAGCGCGTGCACATCGCGTGGTCGTGCCGCCCTGTCTCACGGTCGTAGCGGCTCGCCGCGTTGCCGAAATGAATCTCGCGGATAAGCCCCGCATCTTTCAGATAACGCAAAGAGTTGTAGACGGTCGCATAGCTGATGGTCGGTCTCAGCCGCCGCGCCGCCTCGAAAATCTCGCTCGCCGTCAGGTGGTTGTGGCTCTTACGGATCACCCGCAACACGGTCTCGCGCTGCGGTGTCAACGTCTCGCCGCCACCCTGCTCTCCATTGCTCTTAGCCATGATTGTTTTAAACTGGATTTAGAATAATTCTAAACTGCGCCCTTGTCAAGAGGCGACCGCAAAGAAAATGCCGGCGCTATAGTTTCGGATGTTTCTCGACGAAGCGAACCAGCGCGTCCACGTAGGATGGAAACGGCGGGCAACTCAGGCCATACGGTTCCAAGAGTGCGCGTGAGCGCGCCGTGTCATACGTCTGGCTGAGAAAAAAGTAGGGGATGGCGGCGTGCGGGAGGCCCGTCAGTTTGGAAGAAAAAGGGAGGGCGAGCGATGTTCTGACAAGGGGGGCGGGAAGGCGCAGGCGCGAGGCGCGGCCTGCGAGCACGGCGGCGATTGTGTCGAAGAGTTCGCCGGAAGTGAGCGGTTGCGGGTCTGCCAGTTGGAGCGTCGAGCCGATGGCGCGCTCCTCTCTCACCAGATGAGCCATCGCTTCGACAACAAAGTCAACGGGGACCAGATTGAGACGCACCTGCCGGTTGCCGATGTTGATGAGCGAGAGCAGCCGCGGCTGTTTTCGCAGATAGTGAATCAGATAATAGATGCCGTCATACTTGGCCGTCTCGCCCGTGCGCGAATCGCCGCAGACGACAGACGGGCGATGAATCGTAACCGGCAGACTCGCCTTCAGTTGTTCCACTTCGACTTCGGCCAGATACTTCGTCTCTTCATAGTAGTTGCGGAAGCCGGCCTCGTGTTTGAGTTCGGTTTCCAGAATCAGTCCCTTGCGGAGGCCGGCGACGTAGCAGGTCGAAACGTAGTGATAATGACGCAGGTGTGGAAGCGTTTGTGCGAAGGCGTTTGTGTGGCGCGTGCCTTCAAGGTTGACGCGCAGGGCCGGTGCTCGTTCGACCGCGAGGTCGTAGATGGCCGCGAGGTGAAAGAGGACAGTAGTTTCTGCTCGCGCCGTTGCCAAATTATCCGGCTCAAGTCCTAAATTGGGCTGCGTGATGTCGCCCGGAAGAAGACGAAAATTGGCGGCGGGTTGATTCGTCTCCGCGCTGATACGCGCCGCGTCTTCGCGCGCACGCTCCATCAACGCCGGCTGCACGAGCAACAGGAAACGCGCTCCTTCCTGAGCAAGGCGCGCAACCAGCCGCCCGGCGATAAAGCCCGGAAAGCCCGTCAGAAAAATTGTCTCGTCAAGCGCCATCTTTCACGTTAACTGCAAAAGCTGAAGACTCAGGTTATTGTAAGGCAGCGAGGTTCGTTCAGTCATTGCGAATAAAAATCTCTTCGTGCAGTCTCTAAAAAGCTTTTGCCAAAGTATATCCGGCCCACACCATCAGCAGCCCGACCGCGTTTGAGGCGACCATGTTCAGGAGCGCGAAAGCCAATTGACCATCGCGCAGCAGCGCAAAAGTTTGTAGCCCGTAGGATGAAAACGTAGTGAAGCCGCCAAGCAGGCCAACCAAGACGACCGCGCGTAGCGTTTGATTGACGGGAAAACGCTCCTGCATTAGGTAGAAGAGCAGCCCGGCCAGAAAGCAGCCGACGATGTTGACCAACAGCGTTCCCAACGGAAAGGTCTCGCCGTAACGGCGCGCGACCGCTTCCGCCAGCCAATAGCGCAAGAGCGTCCCGACCAGACCCGCAAGGCCGATAAGCAGGATTTTTAACATCGAGCGATTCAGGCTGCCTGCGTTTCATCGCAGGCGAGTTCGACGAGCGTGCCGACGCCTGCGCCGGACGCTCCGACGGGCGCATGTGGGTGCGCGTGGTCGTACCAAGCTGTGCCCGCAATATCCAAGTGCACCCAGGGCGTGTCGGCGGCAAACTTGCTGAGCAGGAGCGCCGCTGCCGTCGCGTCGGGCCGCCCGCCGTAGTTTTTGAAATCAGCGATGGGGCTCTCGATGCGTTTCTTGTAGTCGTCGCTGACGGGCATGCGCCACGTAGGCTCGCCCGCACGCTCGGAGGCTGCGAGCACGGTATTGGCCCAAGCGTCATCGTTGCTAAAGAGTCCTGTGCGATAATCACCGAGCGCAATGATGATTGAGCCTGTCAGCGTCGCAAGGTCAACGATGTGTGTCGCGCCGAGTTGCTTTGCGTAAGCGAGGCCATCAACCAGCACGAGACGACCTTCGGCGTCAGTGTCAACGACTTCAATCGTGCGACCGTCTAAAGTCCTGACGATGTCGCCGGGCTTGATGGCGCTGCCCGAAGGCATGTTTTCGGCTGCGGGGACAACGCCGACGACACGCCTTCGCGGCTTGAGTTGCGCGATGGCCCTGAGCGCACCAAGCACGGCAGCGCCGCCAGCCATATCCGATTTCATCTCCCACATGTCCAGGCCATGCTTGAGCGAGATGCCGCCCGTGTCGAACGTGATGCCCTTGCCGACGAAGGCGTAGAGTTCATTTGACTCAGTCGCATCTTCCGGCTCGTAGCGGACGACAATCAGCGCGGGCGGCTCGTGCGACCCTTGCCCGACGCCTAGAAGCGCACCCATTCCGCGTTCCTTTATTTCTCCGGCGCTCAACGATTCGACGCGCAAGCCAAACTCTTCTGCCATCTCTGCGGCGCGGCGCGCAAACTCGCGCGGCGGCAGATTAGCGCCGGGTTCGTCTGCCAACTCGCGCGCCCAGTTGGTTGATTCGGCGATAATGGCAGCGCGCTTGATTGCTGCGCGCAGCCGGTCGTTCTGTTCGGAGACAACGAGCGTCAGGCTTTCCAGTTGAGCTTTATTCTCATCCTGATTCTGGTAGAAGTCGTTTTCGTAAAGGCCGAGCAGCGCGCCTCCGGCAGCGGAAAACGCAGCGGCCTCTTCGTCATCGGAAGAAGGCAGGATGAACTGAAGACGCCTGACATGCTTCTCTCGCGCCTGACGCACGGACATTCCGGCCGTCTGGCTGAGCGTGCGCGGCGTGAAATCACCGTGAGCGCCGACGCCTGCGAGCAGCAGACGGCGCGGACGGCCCTCTTCGTCAGCCGTATGCAACAGCATAGATGTTTCAGCTTCGCCTTTGAATTCATTGCTGCGTAATAGTTCACCGACGACGCTTGACAAATCTGCTGGCAGACGTGAGACGCGCGGCTCATCCGTGAAGACGCAGGCGGCGATGCAGTCGCCCGCTTCCGTCGCGGGCACGTCGGTCGTCATCTCAATGCTCAGGGTGTTACGAGTTTTCATAAAATTGTTGCTGCGGGCCGGAGCTGTTAGCCGGTGCGCGGAATTGTCGCACGCTGCGAGGGGCGAGTATAATCCAAGCCTTCCGAGACTCACTAGCCGCCGCGCTCGGTGTGTGCAAAGCAGGATGAGAGGTTTGCTGCCCTGAGGTGCTCGTGGCCGAATTTCCCGTGGAGGATGAATTGATGCCTTTTCTTCGTGTGCTTCCGCGTCGCTCGTCGCTCGCGATAGTGCTCCTGCTGCTTGCGGCCTTCAACGCCGCGGCACAGACAGCCACGGAGCGTACAGTTCAGTTGACGCTCTTGCAGGTTAACGATGTCTACCAGTTTTTGCCCGTTGATAGAGGCGCGAGCGGCGGCATGGCGCGGCTTTCCACGCTGCGCCGGAAGCTCGCCGCGCAATATGAGCACACGCTCTTTCTTCTGGGCGGCGATACCATCTCGCCCTCTGTCGAGTCGAACACCTACAAGGGGCGGCAGATGATAGACGCCTGGAACGCCATAGGGCTTGACTACTCTGTCTTCGGCAACCACGAGTTTGACTTTGGCCCGGATGTGCTGCGTGAGCGCATTAAGGAATCGCGCTTCGGCTGGCTCGGCGCTAACGTCATAGACAAGAAGACAGGCAAGCCTTTCGGAGACACGCCGCCCTTCGTCATACGCGAATTCGATACTATTAAAGTCGGCCTCTTCGGCCTCGTGCTGCCGGAAACGAAACAGACTTCGCGGCCCGGCCCCGACGTTGAATTCTTAGACGTGTGCGAGACGGCGCAACGCATCGTTCCCTTGATGCGTGCGCAGGGAGCGCAGATCATCATCGCGTTGACGCACCTGACGATGAAGGAGGACAAGGCCGTGGCGCGTTGTGCTCCGATTGATGTCATCATCGGCGGACACGAGCATACGCTGCTCGAATCCCTTTCGGGCCGCACGCCCATCTTCAAGATGACTTCCGACGGACGACAGCTAGGCCGCATCACTCTCAACATCAAGGCGAACGGCGGCACGCTTGAAAGCATAGACTGGGAAGTGATCCCGGTGACGAGCGACATCGCTTCAGACCCTGCGTTCTCAGTCGTCACGGAACGTTATAAGGATTTGCTTGCGGAGTTGAGCGAGCGCGTCGGCCACACGGATGTCGAGCTGGACGCAGGCTCGGAAGCGAACCGCACGCGTGAGACAAACGTCGGCAATTTCGTTGCAGACGCCTTTCGCACGGCAGTCGGTGCGGACGTGGCGCTTATTAACGGCGGCTCGATTCGCGCCGACATGATCATCAGTCCGGGCGAACTGACGAAGCGTGATGTGCTCTCCATCCTGCCTTTCGCCAACCCGGTCGTGAAGATAGAAGTGACGGGCGCGCAACTTCGCGCGGCGCTCGAACACGGCGTCAGCCGCAGCGCCGAAGACACGGAGCCGGGTCGCTTCCCGCAGGTCTCAGGGATTCGTTTCACTTTCGATACCTCACGCCCCGCAGGGTCGCGCGTCACGGAAGTGACCGTTAAAGGCCAGCCCCTCGACGACAAGAAAACTTACACGCTCGCGACAAGCACGTTCCTTGCCGTTGACGCAGGCGACGGCTACGACATGTTTCGCGGCGCACGCTTTTTAGTTAAACCCGAAGCAGGGCCGAAAGCGCCGGACGTGCTGCGGAAAGCCATCGCCGGCGTCAAAACAATCGCGCCGCGTACGGACGGAAGAATCAACAGAAAGCAGAACGCACGCGCCGTCCAGAAGGCTGCGAAAAATAGTAGGAGAGCGGTCGCGGAAGTATTTGCCGGTTTCTGACCTTTAAGCGTGAGCTTTCTGAGTTCCGTAGTTGAGTTATGTTTCGCGACGATGTTTCGACGGGCCGGAGGCGTGAAGCGATTGAACTTTTCGAGCGCGCGTTCGAGGCCCAGCAGCAGAAGGATTACGAGGCGGCGATAGAGCTTTACCAGCGTTCCATCGCCACCTACCCGACTGCCGAAGCACACACTTTCCTCGGCTGGGTCTACAGCTTTCAGAATCGCTACGACGATGCCATTGACGAATGTCTCGAAGCCATTCGCGTTGACTCAACGCTCGGCAATCCTTACAACGACATCGGCAGCTACCTCGTCGCCAAAGGCGACCTCTACAACTCGATTCGCTGGTTCAAGCTCGCGCTCATCGCCCCGCGCTATGAATCCTATGCCTTCCCACACATGAACCTTGGCCGCGTCTATGAACAGCGCGGCCGACTGCTCGAAGCCGCCAAACACTACGGCCTCGCTCTCGAACACGAGCCGCGCTACACACAGGCCGCCCTCGCCCTCCATCGCCTTCAGGCACGACTCAACTAAACGAGCAGTGATGAGTGATGAGTAATGAGTGATGAGTAAGAGAAAAACAATCAGCGCTCATTGTGCTTTATTTTCAACTCATTACTCATTACTCATCACTCATCACTTCTTTCACTTCCTTCGGGATTTTTATTTTCTGGCGGTGGCCGTCAACGGCGACGTAGACGACTTCGGCTTCGGTGACGCGTATGCGCTCGCTGGTAGTTCCACCGTGGCGCTCAGCTTCGACGATGACGCGGATGGTGATAGACGTTATGCCGATGCGGACTGTCTCGGCGTAGAAGCTAACGAGGTCTCCGACGAAGACGGGCTGGTGAAAGATGACTTCGCGCATCGCGACCGTGACGAAGCGTTCGAGCCGCGTGCGACGGTGCGCTTCGATAGCGCCAGCCATGTCAATGTAGCTGAGGATGATGCCGCCGAAAATCGTTCCCTGCGGATTGGTGTCGCGGGGCAGTAGTGTGATGCGAATGGCCGGGTCGTTGTATTCGTTCATGGCTTGAGATGCTAGGGCGTGTTGTTTATCCAGTCTGTGATGGCGCGCTTCATGGCGTCGAGTCGTCCTTCGAAAAAATGGTCTGCGTTTTCGATGACTTGCAACCGGGCGTGTGCTTCCGCCGGAAGCTTTGCGACGAGGGCGCGCAGGTTATCGAGGCTGCCAAACTCGTCGCGGTCGCCGTGCACGAAGAGAATAGGCTTGCGGCAGTTTGTCAGAAAAGAGAAGTCGTATTTGTCAACGGGCGTGCCGATGCTAATCAGGCGATGGACGCGCGCATCATGGATGCCGACCTCAAGCCCGACGCGCGCGCCGAAGGAGAACCCGGTCAGCGTGATGCGCTCGTCAGGGAAATGCCCGGATAGATAATCGAGGCCCGCGCGTGCGTCTTCCGTTTCGCCGCGCCCTTCGTCGTGTGTGCCTGTGCTTTGCCCGACGCCGCGAAAGTTTATGCGCAACGTCGTGAGGCCCGCATCATTGAGCGCGCTGGCTGCACGAAAGACAACCTTATTGTGCATCGTTCCGCCGCCGAGCGGGTGCGGGTGAAGCACGAGCGCCACGCCGCGAGCAGTCTCTTTGTGCGGCTGCTTCAAAATCGCTTCGAGACGACCGTGCGCCGTCGGGATAAAAAGATTTCCTGCCGGATACATCAAACTCAGGATACAGAATCCCGGAGGAAGACTCAAAAGCAGAATCCCACAGTAGGGAATAAGATGCAGCAAACGGATGCTTCCGATTTTCCGTTCTCACAAACTTTCTCTACTTACGGCTTACGCCTTCCGCATACATTTCTGTCTCTTGTAATGCTGTAGGGTTTGGCGTAGTATGCAGGCCAATCTGGTTAGTGCTTTCGCCGGGCCACGCCCAGAACCCGCGTATGTGGCCCACGCTGTTTTTATCTTTTCGGCTGTCGCCACCCGCGTCCCCTATGATCGGTCAGACCATCTCGCATTATCGCATTATCGGAAGGCTCGGCGAGGGCGGGATGGGCGCTGTCTACATCGCGGAAGACACGCTCCTTGGCCGCCGCGTCGCCATCAAGCTGCCGACCAACGGCTCTAATAAACGCCATTCTTATTCACGCTTCCTGCGCGAAGCGCGTGCCGTCTCCGCGCTCAGCCACCCGCACATCGCAACCATCTACGACTACGGCGAGACTGCCGAAGGCCAACCCTTTATCGTCATGGAACTGGTCAACGGGCAGACGCTCGGAGAGCTTCTGGCAGAAGAAAGCCTGACGCTCGGGCGCGCAGTCAGGATTATCACTGATGTTGCCGACGCGCTCTCCGAAGCCCACGCGCGAGGCATTATCCATCGCGACATTAAGCCTTCAAACATCATCATCAACCGGCAGGGACAGGTCAAGGTCTTAGACTTCGGACTCGCCAAGCAGTTGCGCGATGAATCGTCGCAGTCTACAGACCCGAACGCGCAGACCCTCCGCGAGACACAGACGCAGAGCGGAATCCTCGTCGGAACACCGCTTTATCTCTCGCCGGAGCAGGCAAAGGGAGCGCCCGTTGATGCGCGCAGCGACCTCTTCGCCCTCGGCGCTGTCCTCTACGAATGCATCACGGGCAGGCCAGCTTTTTCCGTTGCCAACGCAGGGCTGATAGAGATCGCTTACAACGTCATACACGTTGACCCCGTTCCTCCTTCGACGTTTAACTCTAATGTGCCGGAGCTGCTTGACAGTATCGTAGGCCGTGCGCTGGCGAAGAAACCAGAAGAGCGTTATCAATCGGCCGGAGAATTAATCGCAGACCTTCAGGCGGCGCAAGCCACGCTCGAAGACCAAGAGCTGGACGGAACGCGCACGCAAAAATTCTCGCCCGTTCAAGACACTTCTCATCCGAGTGCGCTTCGCACCATCTCGGACGTTATGCGTCGTCCGCGCCTGCCCATCGGGATAGTAGTGGTAGGAGTTGTGCTGGCTGCGCTGGTCGGGTGGCTGATTGTGCGTAGCTTGCGGCCGCGTGCGCACCAGCCGTCGGCCGAAGCCGAACGCTGGTATCAAACAGGAACGAGCGCCCTGCGCGATGGTGCTTACTATCAGGCCAGCAAGGCTTTCGAGCAATCAATCGCGGCCGATGACAAGTATGCTCTGGCCCACGCGCGCCTTGCCGAAGCATGGATGGAGCTTGACTACACTGACCGCGCGAAAGACGAGATGCTGCGCGTCAGTTCTCTGGTTGGCGACCGCTCCGCCTTGCCGCAACTAGACCGTCTCTACTTAGACGCCATCATCGCCACCGTCAGCCGCGATTTCACTCCGGCCATCAATGCCTATCGCGAGATTGCACGGCAGCTACCCAATCAGGCACACGTTTACGTGGACTTGGGACGCGCCTTCGAGAATGCGGACGACAGCAAGCAGGCTCTTGAGAGCTACGTCAAGGCAACAAACATAGACTCGCAGTATGCAACGGCGTACCTTCGCGCAGGCATGCTCTACGGGCGACAGCAGAATTTGGCGAGCGCTGCGGCCGCCTTCGACAAAGCCGAAACCATCTATCAGGCGCTTGGCAACGTCGAAGGCCGTGCCGAAGTTCTCTTCCAGCGCGGTGCGTTGTTCGTCAAAGTCGGTAAAAGCGCAGACGCGCGCGGGCAACTCCAGCAGGCTCTCGATTTGTCGCGCGCCACCAACAACCAGTTTCAGCAGATTAAGACCATGTTGCAGATGGTCTACGTGCTCCAGAGTGAGGGCGAGACGGCGCAGGCGCAGAAGTTTGCTGCTGATGCAGTCCAGTTAGCGCAGGCTAACGGGATGGAGAATCTGACGGCGCGCGGCCTCGTTGACCTCGGCAACGCGTTTCTACTGCGCGGCGATTATATGGACGCGGACAAGTATTTCCGTCAGGCGCTGGATTTTGCGCAGCGCTCCAGAGCGCGTCGCAACGAGGCACGCGCGCTGCTCTCGCTCGGCAGCCTGCGCATTCAACAGAGCAATCCTGATGAAGCCGTGCGCTACATAGAGCAGGCGCTCCCCTTTTACCAGCAGGCCAGCTACCGCAAAGAGACTGCGCAGGCTTTGACTCTGCTCGGGCGTGCCAACCGCCTGAAGGGCGACTACGACGCAGCGCTCCGTGCTTACCAGCAACAACTTCAGGACGCCGAACAGGTCAACGACCTCTCGCAAAAATCAATCTCCCACGAAGGCATCGGCACGGTGCTCGCGCAGCAGGAACGGTACACGGAAGCGCTCTCTCATTTTGAAGAGAGATATGCTTTGACGAAGAGCCTGGGCGACCAGAAGAGTCTGCCCTACGCTCTGACGGAGCGTGGCAACATCCTCTGGCAGTTGGGCCGTTATGATGAAGCGCAAGAGATGCTGAAGCAGGCGCTCGCGCTCGCCGTCAGGCCGGACGGCGGAAACAAGCCGCTGCTGGCGACGATTCATCAAGCGAACTCGGCCCTGATGTTGAGCCAGCGTCGCTTTACGGACGCGGAGGCCGAAAGCCAGCGTGCGCTCGACATGGCCGGAACGCAGTCAACGAATCTTGCCATTCAAGCCAGAATCGTTCTGGGGCTGTCGCAGGTTCTCTCCGGCGCGAAAGCGCGTGGTCGTGCGCTGTGTGAGGAAGCCGTCACGATGGCGACGCATCTGGGCGACCAGTGGCTACTCTCGGAAGCGTTGCTTGCTCTGGCCGAAGCGGCCATCGAGAGCAACGACGCGCAGGTGGCCGCTCAGGCCGCGCTCCGTGCGCAGGAGAGCTTCAACGGCGCGGGCCAGCAAGCATCCGAATGGCGCGCGTGGTTAATCGCTGCCCGCGCCAGCCAGCGCGCGGGCAATGCACAGCAGGCGCGCGATTATGGCGTGCGCGCTTCAGCCCTGCTCGCAGGTCTTGAGCAGAAGTGGCAGACCGCTGCCTACAATAGTTACCTTAACAGGCCGGACGTTAAGTTTTATCGTCAACAACTCGGCGACCTCCTCGCCGAGTTAAAGTGATTCCACCCCAACATTAAAGGAGCAGCCGAAATGGTGAGCGCTAAAAAGAGGACAAGCACAGCGAGAGCCGCTATCCCACAGAGAAAACCACAGAAGAGAGCACCGTCGAGTCCAGAAGAAGAGCCAATCATCATCACGGGCGGGTCTGTGATTCTTGAGTATGCCGATAGCATCAACAATAAATTTGATGACGACGGCTCTGTGCCCGGAAGAAGAAAGAAACTCAGGAACAAGACGAGAGGCTCGGACAGAGTATTTCTGACTTATGTTGACATCACGGACAAAGACGACAACGTGTTGATGAGCATTGACCTCAACTCGCTTGGCGTCAACAAGAAGTGTAAGGTCAAGGTCTACTACGGTTGATAACCGTAACGGTAGCAGGCAACGAAAGACGAGACACGTTTGAGCCAGCGCCCCCGTCCGCGCTTGAGGCAAAACGGAATCGTCGCTCGTCAGCACAAGGGACAGTTGAAAGGGCAACTCTTCTTGGAGTTGCCCTTTCAACTGTCCCTTGTGCACTGAAAGCGGCTCGTTAGTTTTTCTACCGTTTCTTCTTGCTTGATTTAACGCCCGCCGCCTTCTCGACCTTCGGCACTAATTCCTCGACCGCACCTTTCGCTGCTCCCGCGACAGCAGCACCGAGGATGTCGCCGACAGCCTTCTTCACCTTTGGCGAGAATAGGGATTTCCCTTTGCCGCCACCGCCGCCGCCGCCCTTCTTGCTGCCGCCCTTTTTAGAGCCGCCGGAAGAGCCACCCTTCGAGCCGCCCTTCGAACCACCCTTCGAGCCGCCCTGCGCTCCGCCCGACGATTTCTTGCCGCCGGAGGATGAAGCTCCTTTACCACCGCCGCCTGACCCACCAGATTTCTTACTCGATTTTTTCGTTGGCATAGTCTCCCTTGTTTCCCTTTCCTTTCCTATAGTGGCCTAAAACGCACACACCGTATCAAACTCTCCGGCTCGTGTCACGAAAATTAATTGGCTAGCGGTTAGAGAGTTGGAGAGTGTGAATGGAAAGAAGTTGACGCGCTGCGGTCGAAAGCGATAGTTTCTCGTCAACTGTCGAACACTCACGAGTCGCTTCGCGCACGCACAGAGAGTGTGTGTTGTCCAGTTGCGCGAGAGAACTCTGGTCAAGACCAATTTGCGCGACTTCGCTGCACGGAGCGCTTTGAAGGCGCAGAGTTAAACCTGCCGGGAGGCTTTGAAGATGCAGAGAAACATTCGGAGGCTGCTGCCGAAGGCGGCCGTCCTGAACTACGGAATCGGACTGCTGTTGCTGGCGGCAATCATGCTTTTTCTGTGGCCCGGTCTGTCGTCGAATTTGCTGGCGACGGGCGACGGCCTGAAGTCGTTTATGCCACACGCGCATTGCTACCTCTTCATTCCGCAGTTGGTATATCTGCATTTAAGCTCCGACTTGTTGATTGGCCTCTCCTACGTCGCCATCTCGCTGACGCTGGCGTATCTGGTCTACAGAGCGCGCCGCGACATCCCCTTCCACTGGATCTTCCTCGCCTTCGGCCTCTTCATCATCGCCTGCGGCGGCACACACTTTATGGAGATTTATACGACCTATCATGCGACCTACTGGCTCGCGGGATACGTCAAGATGGTGACGGCCGTGGCTTCCGTTGCGACTGCCATCGTGCTGCCGCCGCTCGTGCCGCGCGCTCTGGCCCTCGTGCAATCGGCCAAGCTTTCCGAAGAGCGGCGACACAAACTCGAAGACGCTAACCAGGAGTTGGAAAAATTCTACAAGAAGGAACTTGAGAGCCAGAGCCTCGATTTACGCGAGAGCGAAGAGCGCTACCGCATCGTCGCAGAGACGGCCTCCGATGCCATCATCACCATTGATGAAGAGAGCCGTATTACATACGTCAATCGAGCCACAGAGAAAATCTTTGGCTACACCATCGAAGAGATGCACGGGCGTGAGTTAACCATGCTGATGCCGGAATACCTGCGCCATCTTCACCGGGCGGGCCTCAAAAACTACGTCGAGACAGGACATAAGCATATCTCGTGGGAGGCCGTCGAACTCCCCGGCCTGCACAAAGACGGGCAGGAGATAGCACTGGAACTCTCTTTCGCCGAATTCAAACGAGGAGGACAACGCTTTTTCACGGGCATCGCGCGCGACATCACTCTGCGCAGGCGAACCGAGCAGCGGCAATCAGCACAGTATGCCGTGACGCGCTCGCTTGCCGAGTCGGCAACTATCAAAGAGGCTGCGCTGAGCATCCTGCAATCAGTCTGCGAGCATCTGGGCTGGGAAGTGGGAGCTTTCTGGATAGTGGAGCGCGACATGAATATGATGCGCTGCGTCGAACTCTGGCACGCGCCTTCTGTGGATGTAGAGGAGTTTGAGTCGCTGTGCCGGCGCATCACGTTTGCAAAGGGTGTGGGCTTGCCCGGCCGCGTCTGGTCGGATGCCGCGCCCGTCTGGATTGACGACCTCGCGCATAGCGAAATCTTTCAACGCAGGGCGGCAGCCATCAGAGGAAATCTGCGCAGCGCTTTCGGTTTTCCTGTGTTGCTCGGCGGCGAAGTGCTCGGCATGGTCGAGTTTTTAAGCAACGAGGTGAGGCCGCCGGACGAAGACCTGCTCAAGGTGATGGCCGCAGTGGGCAGTCAGATAGGTCAGTTTATCAACCGCAAGCAGGCGGAAAGCGAACTACAGGCGAGCGAAGAGCGCTATCGTTCGCTGGCCGACGCGATGCCGCAGATTGTCTGGACTGCGCGCCCAGACGGCTATCTGGACTACTACAACCAGCGCTGGTTCGAGTATACGGGAACGACGATGGAGCAGACCATGGGCTGGGGCTGGCAGCCCGTCCTTCATCCTGATGATGTCGAAATGGCGCTCAGGCGTTGGGCCAGAGCGGTCACAACGGGCGAGAGCTACCAGATAGAGTATCGTTTCAGGCGCGCGGCCGACGGGCAGTATCGCTGGCACTTGGGGCGCGGCGTTCCTATGCGCGACGGCGAAGGTAGGATAGTCAAGTGGTTTGGGACAAGCACGGACATAGACGACCAGAAACGCGCCGAAGAGGCCGCGCAGGAATCCAATCGCGCCAAGGATAATTTTCTGGCGACGCTTTCACATGAGCTACGAACTCCGCTCACACCCGTCATCGGCTGGCTGCACATGATGCGCAGCGGCATGATTCCCACGACAGAGTTTGACTACAGCCTCGCCATCATTGATAAAAACTCCCACACCCTGCTGCGCATCATCAACGACCTGATTGACATGTCGGCCATTATGAGCGGCAAGATGCGCATAGAGAGTTTGCCTGTCGGGTTGCCTTCCACTCTGGAAGAGGCCGTCGAGACGGTCAAGCCCGAAGCTGACAGGCGTCGGATCAGGATAGAGACGGTTGCTTGCGATGAAGAAGAGGCGACGGTGCTCGGCGACCGTGTGCGGCTCGTGCAGATTTTCTGGAATCTGCTGAACAACGCCATCAAGTTTTCACGCGAAGACTCTACCGTGCGCGTCAAGTGTGAGGTTGATGGCGGCGAGTTGCGCGTCCGTTTTGAAGATGAAGGGGAGGGGATTCGAGCTGATTTCCTGCCATACGTCTTCGAGCGTTTTCGTCAGGCCGACGAATCGAAGACAAGAGAGCATGGTGGGCTTGGTATCGGGCTGGCGCTCGTCAAGAGTTTTGTCGAAGCACACGGCGGGCGCGTCGTGGCGGAAAGCGCGGGCGTGAATCAAGGCAGTCATTTCACGGTTTACCTGCCGCGTTTTCAGTCGCCTGTGGAGTCCGAGATTGCTGCTGATGCTGTTGCTGAGAGCGAGTCTCCGGCACAGGGCGCGCACCTGCTGCTCGTCGAGGATGCCGAAGACACTTTAACTCTGCTTCAGACCGCGCTCGGCCGTCGCGGCTATCGCACGACAGCTTGCGATTCTGCTGCGGAAGCCCTGCGCATCGCAGCCACGACGAAGTTTGACCTGATTGTCTCCGACATAGGGCTACCACAGATGGACGGCTATGCGCTGCTCCGGGGCTTGCGCGAGATACAACACCTGCGCGACGTTCCGGCCATCGCTCTCACAGGCTATGCCGCGGAGAAAGACGCCGCGGCCTCGCTCAAAGCAGGCTTCGATATACATCTCGCCAAACCGATTGAGCCTTCGGAACTCATCGCAGCCATCGAACGACTCCTGCAATGAGAGCAACGCGTGAACGCTTGAAGTCCGCGAAGCGGTTGAATGACAGGTAAGCTGCTTTTAATTCGTCCTTCAACGGCCGCCGCGTTCACGCGTTGCTTTTCAGCACCCGATTATTCTGGTAAATTAACCGAACTATTAAATACTCTAACGACATCGGACACTATCAGTCCCTCGCAGTGAGAAAGGATTGATGATGCAAGCATCCCCGGTAACAGCCCCTTTGCATACGCTGATGGTCATCCACCCGATGCCTTCTCAGCAGAGCCGTTTTTCCACCAGAAGAAGCGCGAGCGCGGTCGAGAGCAAGACCGGGGCGGACGAATCCCCTGAGGGAGAGCGGCGCAAGCCACGAGCGCTCGTCGTTGACGATGCCCCGGACGTGACCGAGATGATAGCCCTCTTTTTGCAGCACGCAGGCTACGAACCCGTGATGGCCTTTAACGCAACCGAGGCTCTTAACGCTGCGCGCACAGGGCAGTTTGATGTCGTCGTCTCAGACATAGGGATGCCGGGGATGAACGGCTACGAACTGGCCGTCGCCCTGCGACAGTTGCCAAACTGCCAGAGCATTCCGATGATTGCCGTCACGGGCTTCTCCCAGTACGACGACCGCGCGCGCGCCATCCAGAGCGGCTTCAATGCTCACCTCACCAAGCCCATCAACCCGATGACCCTGCTTGAACTAATCGAACGACTGAGAGACTAAAGAGACTACGGAAGCCAGAGAGCCGCGAATTCTGAAGCACTGGAGAATCAAAGTTATCAAATAAAACGTTGGCGGCGGCTTGTTTCGGATTCCGAAATTCCCGACTTTTGATTTCTGTTTTGAGGAAGGGCTGACAGATGGGTGAGGTGAGGGAAACGGTCAGGGCGGAGGTTGAGAAGGCAGAGCGGTCGCAACCGTCCTGGGGTTCGGACAGGCTCATTCGGATGCTTTATCTGCTGGTCGGGCTGGTGGCGATTGTCCTTGTCTTCCGTCATCTGCAACTCTCGACACAGGGCGTCTGCTGCGGCGACTACGATGGTTATTACCACATCAAGTGGAGCCGTTTGTTGTGGGAGCGCGTCGCGAGCGGGCATCTGACGCCGCCGCAGTTTACGTGGCTGCCGCTGACGACGCTCAATCCGAACGACTACGTTGACCATCATCTCTTTTTCCACATCCTACAGATTCCCTTCACATGGTTTGGAGATTTGCGCGCGGGCGCGAAAGTGGCCTCCATCTTCTACGCGAGTCTGGCAGTCTTCTCCTGCTACTGGCTCATCGTGCGCTATCGCATCCGTTATACGCTCATCTGGTTGATTGCGCTGCTCGCCTGCTCCGCGCCCTTTCTCTATCGCCTCAACATGGCGAAAGCGCCGCCCGTCGCCATCATCTTCATGGTCATCGGCATCTACCTGCTCTTTGAGAGAAGATACGTCTGGCTGGCTCCGCTCGCATTTCTCTTCGTCTGGACCTACAGCCTTTTTGTGACGCTGATGGCGGCGGCGCTTGTCTGGACGTGTGTCATTGCATGGAGCGAGCGGCGTTTCGAGTGGCGTCCGTTTGTGTGGACGTGGCTGGTCGGCGTTCCCCTGGGCCTCATCATCAATCCGTACTTTCCCAAAAACGTACGCCTGCTCATAGAGCATATTCTGATGAAGGCGAAGACGGGAAACTTCTCGACCGCCGTCGGACAGGAGTGGTATCCGTACGATAGCTGGTATCTGCTCGGAAGCTGTTTCATCGCGTTTGCGGCCATGGTCGTCGGCTACGTGGCCTACAGCGGGTTGGAGCGCAAGCGTGCTGCGCGCCCGCTCTTCTTTCTCATCTTCTCGACGCTGCTGATGATTCTGAGCTTCCGCTACCGTCGCTTCGTCGAATACTGGCCGCCGTTTGCAGTGCTCTTCGCGGCCTTCTCCCTACAGCCGCTTCTGGAAGGCTTGAGGACGACCGCGGCCGCAAGTTTGCCGTCAAACGTGATGGACGAACTACTGCCGTTTCTCGATAGACACGAGCCGCCCGAAGTTGAGCGACGACAACGACTGCGCCACTGGCTCGAATCGGAAATCGCGCTCATCGGCTTCAGCCTCGGCGTCGTGCTCTACTTCATCGCGCTTCAGTTTTACGAAAATCCAAACTTCATCACACGCTTCAACCGTGTGCTGGTTGAGGTCGTCGCCGGAGCGGCGCTGATCGCTATCGGCCTCGCCGTCTACTTCATCTATCGTCGCTGGGACAGAGCTTGCGCTGCGGCCGCCGTCGCAGTTCTCTCCACCATCCTCTTCTTCAACGTTTACGAGACATCAAAGTCTATCGCGCAGGACCACGGCCCGGAACACTACAGCAACGGGATGGAATGGATTAAAGCGAACGTTCCGCCCGGAGAGTTGATTTTCAACACAGACTGGGACGATTTCCCCAAGATGTTTTACCTCGACACCACGCACGCTTACACTTCCGGCCTCGACCCGACTTACCTGCTCGACCGTAACAGGGAGCTATCTGAACTCTACGTCAACATCACGCTCGGCAAAGAGAAAGACCCTGGGCCACTGATTCGCGAACGCTTCGGCGCACGCTACGTCTTCTCCGACAACGAAGAAGTGCACGACAATTTTTACGCTACCGCGATGGATAGCGGCTGGTTCGACAAGGTTTACGAAGACGTTGAATGCACGGTGCTCCGCATCCGCGATGTTAAAGGCGAGCCTCCGCCCGAAGCCACGGAAGAGACGGACGACGCAGAGCCCACCGATGACGACGCAGACACTCAGAGCGAAGATGAGACAAACACTCCGCCGCCGCCGCTGAATGTGAATGAAACACCACGGCCATAAAGCGAGCATGGCTGGATTAAGGTTGTAAGGAAAGCTGGAGCGGCTTTTATAAACTCATTCGCGAGCGACACTAAAAGTCGTCCCTGCCAGAGCTCGATTGAAATCAGGGAACAAGCACGAGCTTGCCAAACTGCGCGCGGTCTTCCATTAACTCGTGTGCGCGTCGTGCTTCCATGAGCGGCAGGCTGCGGTCAACGACCGCACGAATAGCACCGCTCTCAACGAAGTGCATCGCGTCAAGCAGTTCAGCCTTTGAACCCATAAACGAGCCGAGCAAGGAGATATGGCGATAGAAAACCTGTCGCAGGTCTGTCGCAGCATCATAACCGCTGGTCGCGCCGCAGGTCACAAGCCGCCCGTTTCTCGCCAGCACGGCAATCGAGCCGGGCCAAGTCTCCGCGCCCGTGTGCTCGAAGACCACATCAACGCCGCGCTTGTTCGTCAGTTGACGCACACGCCTGGGCCAATCCTCGCGCGTGTAGTTGACGACCTCGTCCGCGCCGAGTTCCTGTGCCTTACGAAGCTTTTCGTCCGACCCTGCGGTCGCTATCACGCGTGCGCCGCGAAGCTTCGCGATCTGTATTCCGATTGAGCCGACGCCGCTGCCCGCTGCGTGAATCAAAACATCTTCTCCCGGCTGCAAGTTAGAGCGCGTCACCAGCATGTGCCACGCCGTTACGGTCACAAGAGGCAGCGCAGCAGCCTCCTCCCAGCTTAAACCCTGCGGCTTCGGAATCACGTTGACGCCGGGCGCTCTGACCAACTCCGCATATCCGCCGTCACGCCTGTAGCCCAGGATGTCATACTCCGGGCAGAGATTGTCCTGCCCGCGCAAACATTCCGCGCAGTGGCCGCAGGAGACGCCCGGCTGCAACATCACTTCGTCGCCCGCGCGCACCCACGTGACGAGTTCGCCCGCTTCGCGTACGACGCCCGCGATGTCGTTGCCTAAAATGTGCGGCAGATTAATCTCTATGCCGGGCAGACCCTTCCGTGCCCAAACGTCCAGATGATTGAGCGCGCAGGCCCGCACCTCGACCAGCACTTCGTTAGCCTTGATCACAGGCTCCGGCGCTTCAACGTACTGAAGCACCTCCGGCCCGCCGTGCTGTTTGAAGACGACAGCTTTCATAATCTCAGACGGCCCTACTTGCCTGCGGTCGCATCATCGAGCGTCGGCGGTTTCCCTTTCGCCTGCCACATCGTTCCGTCGGCGAACAGGACTTCGTTAACATAAACGATGAAGGCGTATCTCTCTTTCATCGTGCGCAGGGTTCCGTCCGCTGTTAACGGTCTGATGTCGTTCAGGGAGAGCAGGGGAAAGCCCGTCTCGATTTTCTTCTCCGCCCTAGAGAATCCGCGCGGCATCGCATTCATAGAGACATCGCAACTCTCATTCTGCGCTAGCGCGATGAGGTTGATAACGGGCGTTTGCCCGCTGATGACGATTTCCAGTTCCGGGTCGCGCAAGTCCGTGTTGTTGGTCCAGACGACCGCGTGCCATCCGAGCCTGACTGCCGTTACAACCTTCGGTGAGTAGCTGCGCAGCCCGACCTGTTTCAGCAAGACCTCTATGGGCAGGCCGCCCATCGTCGTGTAAGTGACTTCAACCGGGAAGTGTTTGTCCTTTTGCCGTAGGTTGTACTGCACGATGGTGAAGCCCTTCCATGCGGCGGCGGGCGGCGTCGGGTTCACCGCCTTCTCTGTCTGGGCCAGACAAGGCTGAGCGATACAGATTAACAGCGCCAGCATGAGGGACGCTGCTCCCTTTCGAATAAAGTTCATAAGGTCTCTCCTTATCGCAACGAAGCATCAGGTACGACTGTTCAATACCCTCACACGCTCAAGGTATCAGTCGAGTTCAAAAAAAACTTGAGCCCGAAACCTTTCGTTACTGAGAACCGATGGCAAAAACGAAGTTGCCTACCTGGACGATGCGAAGGCTTCTTCGGTTTCCTGCTGTGACGTGCCTTCGACTTGCTGGCGCGCGTGGTAGGAGGAACGCGTCAACGGGCTTGACTCGACGTGATGAAAGCCCATCGCCATGCCGACCTCACGGTAGCGTGCAAACTCTTCCGGCGTGACATAACGCTCGACGGGCAGGCGACGCTCGTAAGGCTGCAAGTATTGCCCGATGGTCATAATGTCGCAGGAGACGGCGCGCAAATCCTTCATCAATTCGACGACCTCATCGAAGGTTTCGCCGAGGCCGACCATGATGCCGCTCTTGGTCAGCATCCCGCGCGCCTCCCGGTCGCGACGCTCAGCGGCGCGCTTGAGAAGCTGTAAGGTCTGCGCATAATCCGCGTCTGGCCGCACGCGCTTATAGAGCCGCGCGATGGTCTCCGTGTTGTGATTGAGCACGTCCGGCTGCGCATCCAGCACACTGTTGAGCGCCGCTTCGTCACCGTTGAAATCTGGTATCAGCACTTCGATTTTGCAGTCTGGATTAAGGGCGCGCACCTGCCTGATGGTTTCGGCCCAGTGGGCTGCGCCGCCGTCCGGCAAATCGTCGCGATTAACGGAAGTGATAACGGCGTAGGCCAGATTGAGATGGCGCACGGCTTCCGCGACATGACGCGGTTCTTCCGCGTCGAGCGTTCCCGGCTGTCCTTTGCCGACCGCACAGAAGCCGCAATGGCGTGTGCAGATGTCTCCGGCCAGCATAAAGGTCGCCGTCCTGTCAGACCAGCACTCGAAGATGTTTGGGCAGCGTGCTTCCTGACAAACGGTGTGCAGGTTCAAGCCCTCTATCAGCTTGAGCACGTGATTCTGGTTCGACGGGTCGCCCAGACGAATCTTCAGCCACTCAGGCTTCGGCTCTCTCGGCCTCGTCCTCGTTGTATTGATAACTCTTAATTCGCGGCCCACTAAATTTTTACCCCGGTAATGAAAACTTCCAACCATTAGCCATCAACAGCCATAGACAAAAACAGTGAAAACTACTTTCGCTCAGGCAAGCTGTAGGTTAATTGATGACGACTATTCTAACACCTGCGCGCCCTCGTTGTCGCTTTTGAGCATGAGAAGATGCGCTAAGGTTGCAGCGTCAACGTTGCCGCCGGAAAGAACGACGCCGATGCGTTTCGTTTCAGGCGGGAGCTTGTTGAAGAGCACGGCAGCGGCGGCCGTTGCGCCCGTCGGCTCGACGAGGATTTTCATACGGAAGAGGATAAAGCGCAGCGCTTCGATTATCTCCCTGTCTGAAACTGTCAGGACCGCTTCGGCCGTCTGTTGCAGCACGGGAAACGTGAGCACGCCCGGAGATTGATTACGCATCCCGTCTGCGATGGTCGGCGGCGGCGCAATGGAGACGCGCTCGCCCTTCAGAAATGATTGACGCGTATCGTCAGCCGTTTCCGCTTCGACGGGAAAACAGCGCACGCGCGCATTCAAAGCTTTAGCTACCGTGCTCGCGCCCGCGAAGAGTCCGCCGCCGCCGCAGGGCGTCACTATGCAATCAAGCTCAGGCACTTCTTCAAAAAATTCGAGCGCGCATGTTCCCTGCCCGGCCATAATCAGATAATCGTCGTAGGGCGGAACGAGCAGCAACGCTTCACGCTCCGCTATGTCGCGTGCAAAAGCTTCGCGGTCGTCGCGCTGGCGGTCGTAGAAGACGACCTCCGCGCCGTAGCCGCGTGTGGCCGCGACCTTTGCCTGCGGCGCATCGGTCGGCATCGCGATGACGGCGCGCGTGCCCGCTTCACGAGCGGCGAGCGCTACGGCCTGCGCGTGATTGCCGGATGAGAAGGCGACCACGCCGCGTCGCAATTCGTCTTCCGTCAGGGACAGAATCCTGTTGGTCGCGCCGCGAATCTTGAACGCGCCCGCGCGCTGGAAATTCTCACACTTGAAGAAGACTCGCCGTTCCTCACGAGCCGCAACGGAAGCCGCATGGTCGAATGCGCGCGAGGTGATGACGGGCGTGCGATGAACGCTTGAACGGATGCGCGCGTGCGCTTCCCTGATTAGTTCGAGGCTGAACATTTTTCAACTTTGACCAGGGCTTATTCAGTTTGACTAAGGCTCAAAACTCTCTGCCGAACATGCGTCGGCTAAATCGCTTCTTCGCATAATTGAATTTCCGTCTCTTCCAGACTCAACTCGAAGACTTCTCCAAAGCGCATGATAATGGTGTCTTCAACTTCTCTGAGCGAAAGCTCGCGTTTGAGCAGTTCTTTCATCGAAGTTACAGGCTCGCCCTCGCAGGCGATGATGAGATTGAAGAAGCTGAGGTCGGTCGTGACGTTAAGTGCGAAGCCATGCGTTGTAACCCAGCGCGCGATGTGGACGCCGATGGCCGCAACCTTGCCCTCGGTTGTATGCACGCCGGTCAGGCCCTTGATGCGGAAACTCTCGATTTGAAAATCCGCGAGCGTGCGCATCAACACTTCTTCAAGGTCGCGCACGTAGCGATGAACGTCTTCGCGTTCAGGGCTGAGATTGATGATGGGATAGCCAACCAGTTGTCCAAGCCCGTGATACGTGACCTTGCCGCCGCGATTGGTTTCAAAAACGCTTATCTCTCTCTCTCGCAGAATGTCAGCAGAAGCGACGATGCCGGATTGGCGAGCGCCGCGACCGAGCGTGAATGTGTGTGGATGCTCGACGAGGAGCAAGGTGTCAGGTTGTTGGCAGTCGCGGACAGCCAACTCCGTCTCTTTCTGGATGGCGAGCGCCGCGCCATATTCCATGCGTCCAAGCCGGCGCACCCGCAAGCGTCTTAAACTCATCGTAGTTTGAATAGTGTCTTTAATTCGTCAGCCGCCATTGTAGCAGTAGGGGGCGGCGGGCGGCGAATTAAGGAGCGAGCAGAAAGGGGAGGCTTAACACTTGACGCCGCAGCCTGAGGCAGAATAGTTTGGAGCGCCAGACAATATTCAGTTTTTCATGGGCCGCGCCGCTATGGGCCGGAGAAGGAGAAAACATCTTGAGACGTTTTTATCTGTTGACAATCGCGTGCCTGCTATTGCTCCCCGCCTCTGCTTTAGCGCAAACAAGACAGCGGACGACGCGGCGCACAACGGCGCGTCCGGCCGCTTCGCAGAGGACGCAAGTGCCTGCGGCGGAGAGCATGAATCAGGCGCGCACGGCCGGAGCGGCGCGCGTCGCAGAGCAGATTAAAATCCTGACGCGCTTTCTGTATCTGCTGGGCGGTGTGGCGAAAAGCATAGAAACGGCCGACGCGGCACAGCAGCGCAATGAAGTCTCGCCCGCCGTTATCGAGCAGACGCAGAAGAGCAAGGCGTCGGTCAAGACGAGCCTGCGCAACGTGCGCGAGGGGTTGGATAAACTGGAGATAGACTTTCGCACGACGCCTGAATTGCAGCGCTACTATACGCGGCTGGCGGGCGTTGCCAACGGCGCGGCGACGGCTGAAGAACAGGCTGCCGCTAATCAATTCGACCAGGCCGGAAGGTCAATGCTCGGCGTCGTTAATCGCCTGACAGACGTGCTGCTGGAAATGCGCTG
This sequence comes from Pyrinomonadaceae bacterium, assembly GCA_036382855.1. Classification (GTDB taxonomy): domain Bacteria; phylum Acidobacteriota; class Blastocatellia; order Pyrinomonadales; family Pyrinomonadaceae; genus DASVTR01. Next base: position 262,452 of record DASVPO010000024.1, read on the forward strand.
AAGAAGGTAAAAGTAAAAAGGCAAAAGGGAAGATGAGAGGCTTGCTCTTCGTCTTCCCTTTTACCTTTTTACTTTTACCTTTTATTGTTCTTCCAGTTTCAGGTCGAAGGACGTGAGGAATTTGTTGATGTCGTCGGCGCTCGACTTGTTGGCTGGCGCGACGACGACCATCTGGTAGAGACGGTTGTTGACGAGGAAGATTCTGGACGTATAGAGCGCTCCCTCTGTTGATGCCTGAAACTCGCGGCCGGGATAGCCCTTGTGCATGATGTTCTTGCCGCTGATGAGTGTGCCTTTGATGCCGGTGATTGCGCCGGACCGAACGCTGTCGAGCACTTGCTGCGGGTCTGCGTTGTTCTGCGGATAGTCCGCGTAGCTGACGGCGTAAGCGGCCATGGTGGTCTGCGAGAAGATGACGTTGTTAATCAACTTTCCGGCGGCCGTGTCAACAGGCTGGCTGGTCACCTTCGGCTGGACGGGCAGCAGGACGCTGAAGCGGCCTTCGTTTGAGCTATATCTAATCCAGCCGTCTGTGGGCCGCGCAATGGGTCTAGTGCCGCCGCCCATGTTTGCGGAGCCTCTACGCGTTAAGACCCAGTTCCACTTGTGGCCGAGCTTATTGATGGAGTTGCCGCTCAAGCGGTTGCCTTCAATGGTTCCGAGCCACGTCGAATAACCGTCGTTCAACTCAAGGCTGACGGCGCGCCCGTTCTGTCGCCACTTGCCGTTCGTATAGACGTTGCCGTTCGTACTCCAGCGAACCTGATTGCCGGGCAGAAATTCAATCCAGTAGATGTTGTCGTGAAATTCTCCGTTAGAATCCGGGGCGCGAACCGTGCCATCCCAGATCGTTCCTTCGACATTTCTCACGCCCGGCGCTTGGGCCAGAGCGATTGAGGCAAAGCAGAAGAGCAGCAGCGGGAGTATGACGAGACGCTTCATTGGGGGATTCCTTTCAGTCCTCGAATTGATGTTCACAGAAGAATGGACGCAGAAGCTCGCCCTTACTTGCGTTTCGTATAATAACCCTGACGAGCGCGTATGCGAAGCTGTGGACGGGCTGGAACGCCGACTTTAATGCGCAGGAATTTTCCGCTCGGCGATTCGTCGTTGGAGTAGTACTGAAGCAGGTATTGCGAGCGCAGTTCGGCGGCAATCTGGCTGAAGACGGCAGCGAGGTTTTCCAGTTTTTCGGGGACGAAAGACGTGCCGCCGGTCGCAGCGGCGAGTTGCTCCATGCCTTCTTCGGCGCGCTTGCTGATGACGTTGAGCTTCAGGGCTTCGCCGCTCGGATTGATGGAATAAAAGGCAATCTCGGCCTTCTGCACCTCGCGCTGAACTTCGAGTATAACTCGGTTGTGAATCTTCAGCCGGTCGTCGAGCCTGACTGAATCTCGCTCCTGCGGCGTCGCTCCGATGGCAGCTTTTATCTTGTCGCTGTAGGTGTCTTCGCCGTCGGAGATGACGACGATGACGCGACGATGACTGCCCGGAGTGTTCTGCGCCAGATAACGCGCAGCCTCTACGACCGTATCGTAGAAGGCCGTCGCTCCCTTGGCGGGCTTGAGAGATGCTATCCGCGCGGCGACTCGCTCCGAATTGTCGAGCGGTTGTTCGAGACGCGGGTTCGTGCCGATTGTAAAGACGGTCGCACGGTCGCCAGCCTTCATCACCTGCTTGAGAAAACGCGCAGCCGCCTCCTTCTCGAAATCGAAGCGTGCCTCAACGCTCAACGAAACGTCGAACAGAATCGCTATGTCGAGCGGCACTTGTTCGGGGTCGCCAATCTGCGCTATCTCCTGCGCGCGTCCTTCTTCTTCGAGACGAAAATCAGTCGTCGTCAGCCCAAGCACGGGTTGGCCCGCAGCATCCGTCACGGAGACGGGCACGACAACCAGATTCGAGTTGACGCGAACGACATCGTAGTTATCATCATTGTCATCATCGCTCGGCGTCGGCTTCGCCATCGGCGGCTTGATTCCACCCGGCGTCCTCTCCGATGGAGCAGGCTGCGTCTCTGCCTTCGGCGGAGGTGGCGGCGGCGAAGGCTGCTGCGCGCCTGCAATGACAACCGATAAAAGAAAAGCCAGTGTCCCGCAGAGGAACACAAGCATTCTCAAACTAAACATTCTATTTTGAAACAGAGACATCGAAAGCCAACTCCCTCAAAGCCGCCAGCGCGCCACTAATCGCTCGCCAGCATTTATCTTATCACTTGATGCCACGCGACGGCATGATGGTTGGCAAAAAAATAGTGATGAGTAATGAGTGAAGAGTGATGAGTAAAAGCAGATCGCCCTTAACTCATCACTCGTCGCTCATCACTCATCACTTCATTTACCGTTACGGATTGGTTGTTGAAGCCGAGCCGGAAGGCGTGTTCATCACGGGAGCGCCCTGCTGCAAGCCACGGTTGACGAGAATCTTGACTTCGACGCGGCGATTCTGCGCGCGTCCCTCGCGTGTGCGATTGTCTGCCACCGCGTTTGATTCACCGTAGCCGAAAGGCGTGATGATACGACGGAGTGGGATTCTGTGATTCTCCGCCAGATAGCGGACGACCGCGTCGGCGCGCGCTGCGCTGAGACGACGATTCTTGTCAATGCTGCCGCTGGCATCCGTGTAGCCGGAGACTTCGATAACGTAGCCGCGCGCGTTCATAGCCTTGTTGGCGAGGTCGTCCAACTGCTCTTTGGCTTCGCGCGAGAGAACCGAGCTATTGACGCGGAAGTTGATTGCGACGGTTTCCTGCGGAGTGTAGTCGTCGAGAGCCGAGATGCGCTCGTTGGTCTGGTTGACACCTGCGACGGCCGCATCGGCTGTTTCCTGCGCAGCCTTCGCGCCGCCCTTCGCGGCATTGGAGACGGCTGCCAACTCATCAATCTGGCCTGAGAGGCGCTGCGCGTTTTGCTCGACCTGTCCGAGGCGATTCTCGGCCGTGCCGACGCGACTTTCGACCGGGTCAACGCGGGCTTCAGCCGTGCGCGCCGCCCTCAAATCCGAATCACCGAAGCGCACTTTCTGCGCGACGAGTTGGCCGGAAGAGTCGCCGCGTCCTTCGACTTCGAGGTAGAGGCCGCGGAGAATGCTCGTCGTTCCGTAGTCTTTACCGCTGCGGAGGAAGCCGCCTTTGGTTTTCACGGTGGTGTTGTCGGCCAGCCGGACGACGGTTTCCACGCCGTTATCGTCGCGCACGGTAAAAGTATCGGCATCGCGGTGCGTAACGACGCCGCGAATCTTCATTTTCTGGCCGCTGGCGACCGTGCGCGTATTGGCGCTGGTTTGTCCCATTGAGTCGCCCTGTGCGAGCGCCGCCGGGGCCAAGGTAAGCACGAGGCCGAAGGCCAGTGCCAGCACTTGAGACGTTCGAATCTTATTGATCATTATCCTGAATCTCCATCTTGATTAAATTAAAGTTTGCTCTTCGGAAGAACGTTTCATCGTCGCGGACGTTTTTCCTTCGTCCGTAGAGTTTGCCTGCCGAAGAGTCCAGCCATCGCTCACATTGGTAGATGACAGCCGACCGTTTTTGAGTTGACCGCTCATCCGAACCAACAAAACTTGCGAGGAGTTTTAACCGAAATCAGACCAAGCCACCACTTGTTTTTGGACTTAATGGTTGAAGCGCGAATTCTATCTAACCGGCGGGGGAAGTCAAGCTAGAGGAACACGAAAAGCAGCTTTCAGCCGCTTATACGGAGATTCATCATCGAATCGCTAGCCGAATGCAATGAAAGGAACGCGGAAGTAGGAACGATGAAGGATGAAGTAAGAGCTTGCTTTTCATTCCGCGCTCATCGTTCCTACTTCATCGTTAAACTTGAAATTGCCCGGCTTCGAGAAGTTCTTTAACGTAGGAGAGAAACTTCTCCGCGTCTGAGCCGTCAATAATACGGTGGTCGAAGCTAAGGGCAAAGTAGGCCATGGAACGGATTGCCAGATAATCGTCGCCGTCCTCTGTGGTCATCACCTTGGGGCGTTTCTCTATGACGCCGACGCCGAGAATGGCGACCTGCGGCTGGTTGATAATCGGCGTGCCGAAGAGGCCGCCGAAGACGCCCGGATTGGTGATGGTAAACGTTCCGCCAGCCACTTCGTCGGGCTTGAGCTGCTTGGTGCGCGCGCGGTCCGCGAGGTCGTTGGCGGCGCGCGCGAGGCCCGAAATCGAGAGGTCGTCTGCGCGCTTGATGACAGGCACAATCAGGCCCCAATCGAGCGCGACGGCCATGCCCAGATTGATGTCGCGTTTGTAGATAATCTGTTCGCCGCTGACCTGCGCGTTGAAGATGGGAAACTTGCGAATCGCGGAGGTGACGGCCTGAAAAATAAACGGCATGAATGTCAGCTTCGTGCCGGTTCGTTCCTTGAAGGAACGCTTGTGCTCGTCGCGCAGGCGCGCAATGCGCGTCATGTCTATCTCGTAGACGGTCGTGACGTGCGCGGACGTGCGCCGCGACATCAACATGTGGTCGGCAATCTTCCTGCGCATCACGCTCATCTGCTCGACGCGGTCTTCCGCTGCGGGCTGGATTGAGGGAGCGGCCTGCGTTTGAGCAGAGCCTTGCGGCGCAACCTGCGCTTGCGGCGTTGCGGCCGACGCTCCGCCCTGCATAGCCTGCTGCGGCGACATCATTGCGCCGGATTCGATAAAGCTCAGAATGTCGTTCTTGGTGACGCGGCCGCTCATGCCTGTGCCTTCGAGGCGCGAGATGTCTATGCCGTGCTCGCGTGCAATGTTGCGCACAAGCGGGCTCGACTTGGTGCGGCGCAATTCTTCGACCGTTTGCTCGCGCCCGTTGTCTCCGGCAGATGAAGACTGCGCGCCCTCTTCCTTGGCAGTGGAGCGTTGTTCGCCGGCTGCGGGTGCGGCGGCTTCAGCCTGCGCGCTTTGAGAGGCTTGCTGCTGCTGTGGCTGAGACGCGGAAGAAGTAGTCGTAGTCGGCGTTGTTGCCTGCGTGCTGGCTGACTGTGCCGGCTGTTGGGACGTTTGCGTCTGTGCAGTTGGCGCTGGCGGCGGTTCTGATGCGACGGCGGCTTGCGCCGCGGGTGCTGTCATCCCGGCCTGCGCAGTTTGTGCAGCAGCGGGCGCTGCCTGTGCGCCGTTGCCGCCGTCCAGAACGGCGACCACAGTATTAATCTCGACCGTTGCGCCTTCTGGATATTTAATCTCGGTCAGCGTTCCGGCCGCAGGGCTTGGAATCTCCGCGTCAACCTTGTCGGTCGAAATCTCAAACAGTGGCTCGTCGCGCTCGACGCGTTCACCGACCTTCTTCAGCCATTTCGTGATTGTCCCCTCCGCGATGGACTCGCCCATCTGCGGCATGACTACTTCTGTGCTCATAACGTCTCCATTTTTGATTTTAGATTTTTGATTTGCGATTGGATAAGGACAGCAACTTAAAATTAAATCTTTAATCTTTATTCAATCAAAAATCGCAAATCTAAAATCGCAAATTCTTTATCCTTCTGCTGTCGTCGGGTCAATGACCGACTTGATTTCGGAAATACGGTTGGCGGGAAATCCGCCCTGCTGCGCGTGCTCCCGCACCATCTCTGCGTCCGGCGCGATATAGACGCAATACACCTTGTCGTCCGTCACGTAGCTCTCGACCCACTGAATCTGCGGGCCCATGCTGCTCAACACTCCGCACGACTTCTGCGAGATAGCCTGTAGCTCGTCTGTGGACAGATTACCCGCGCCGGGAATCTCGCGCTCAATCAGAAACTTCGGCATAGTTCATGCTCCTTAACAATAGGAAATCAGTTAGTCAGGCAATTCGCTTAACCTTTAACAACGGGCCGCCTGCTCTCTCTTCATCAATACGCTGCCAGCTTGCGCGCCGCTTCCAGCACGTCTTTCGTCTGCGGCAGATAATACTCTTCGAGCGGCGGCGAATATGGCACGGGCGTATCAATCGAAGCGACGCGAACAACGGGCGCGTCCAGCCATTCGAAGGCTTCTTCCGCGATGATGGCTGCTATCTCGCCGCCGATGCCGCCCGTCCGCGATGCTTCATGCAAGACAAGCACCTTGCTCGTCTTCCTCACGCTCGCGAGAATCCCTGCCTTATCGAGCGGCGCGAGCGTGCGCAAATCTATCACTTCAACGTCCAATCCTTCTTTCTCAAGCTCTGCCGCAGCATCGAGCGCGGTCAGGACCTGTGCGCCGAAAGTGATGATGGAAAGGTCGCGCCCCTCGCGCGCCGTGCGCGCACGCCCGATCTCAACGATGTAGTCGTCCTCCGGCAACTCTTCGCGCAGGCGCGGCAGCCTGTAGAGTTTCTTGTGCTCGAAGAAGATGACGGGGTCCGGGTCGCGGATCGCGGCCTTAATCAGGCCCTTAGCGTCGTAGGCGGTCGAAGGCTCGACGATCTTCAGCCCGGCCGTGTTCAGGAAAAACGATTCGGCGTTGAGAGAATGAAATGGCCCTGCATGAACGCCGGAGCCGCACGGGCCGCGAAAGACAGTAGCCAGCCCCGCGCCCCAACGATAACGACACTTGGCAGCGTAGTTGGTCAGCATGTCGAAGCCGGCCGAAATGAAATCTATAAACTGAAACTCAGCGACGGGCCGCATCCCCATCAAGGCTGCTCCGCACGCCGCGCCGACAATGGCAGCCTCCGAAATCGGCGTGTCAATCACGCGCCCTTCGCCAAACTCGTCCACGAGCCCATCCGTCACCTTAAACGCGCCGCCGTAAGCGCCCACATCTTCGCCGATGACGAAGACGCTCTCGTCGCGTTCCATCTCTTCCCAGATGCCCTGACGGATCGCCTCGACAAACGTTGCCACCCCGCCGCGCGCTGGACGGTTCGACTTATGCTCTTTTCTGGTTACTGTTGACATACTTGTGGATTTCTGGCTGATGATGAGCAGTTTGTCTAAACGCTATCCATCACTGCCGCGTCTAATAACTTTTGCTGATTGCTCTCTTCCCCGATTGTGATGCCCTTTAGAGACTCTATATTAACAACCGCCCCGAATTTTATGAACGTCTGAAAAAAGCGCTCGAAATGGCGACCCCAATAGACAAGAGCACATGACATCGGCGCACCCTTTCCTGCATCCTGACCATCCACCAAGAAGCGCAGCCGCGTATCGTAGAGAAAACAAATGGCGGTAGCTTTCCCATAGATATATTTTTTCCAGTGGCCTGTATTAGTCGCTACGGGAACCAGAGCGACGACTTCAGATTGATGCAGCCGATTGGCCTCTTCACACTTCCTGAGCCAATCTTTGATGGATGTTCCGTGCTCCTGGTCAATGCCATAAGGAGGATTAACATAGACTGTTGGAAAGTTCCACGCTTCTCTCAGCCCGTCGCACCTCGGTAGCGAGTATTCGACTACGGCGTTGACAATGGAATGACGATTCGAGCATGGGTCAAGGTGAATCATACCGCCAAAAAAATCCCTGACGGCATTAACATATTTTGGAGGTGTTCCCCAATCCTGACTTTGACCGATAACTTTTCGCCCAGCCGTCATAATGAGTGTATGGCGTGCCAGTTTTTAGCACGCAATTCTGAAACTTGTCCTTTGAGCTTGCTTATCGAGCTATTTTTAGGCGCGATGACGTTAAACCATCCTTCAATGCGTGAGAGATTTTCCGTGAAATAATTTTGCAGAACCTGGTCCGCCTCGTATTTCATCCTCACTTTGGTGAATTGATTCCCCTTGCTTTCCACCGTGTAGCTCATCAGAAAAGCTGAGCGGGCCGGGTTCAGCAGCGGGGCTGGGGTCAACAGCATTTCAGTTATGAATTCAGCTAGCCCTTCATCGCTTAGAAAGAGGAGCCAATCGTAAGATTGCGCTAAAACTTTTAGCTCCTTGTTGTGATTATCCGATGTGAACCAATTGCCATGATTGCTGACCACGCCGATTGTCAGAATAAAATCTCGCAGCAGTTCGGGGTCATCCGACGCTACTATCTCATATATCAGTTCGGAGTAAGGCTTAGCATAAAGAGATTGGTCAGACTTGTAAATCAGCCCTAGCAACTCTCCTGAGGCCAGCCGGATTTTGTATAACGAAGAGACGGTCTTTGCAACATAAGCTCCCTGTTTAGCCTTCTCTATCGTTTGCGGCCCTTTCTTCGCTCCCTCTTCGATGCCGACCCGCTTGCACTCAAACATCGCATAAGGCTTGGCGTATTGCTCTGCGATTCCTATTTGCAGTTCGTCAGGGCCTTTCGCTTCCAGAGTTGCAACCAGTTGGCTCTCATTGCCACGCGCGATTGTACAGGCGTTTCGTAAAATGCCATCTATTGTTAAGAGTCTATTGTCTAATCTCTGAAAATCCGCGAGGGAAAAATCTCTGGCTTTTAGTTCAAACAAAATGCGCGTCGAGGTGGCAGGCAGCCTTGGCGGACGCAGCGCAAGAGTCTCTTTGCGCAGAATGGGATGCAGTGAATACTCGACGTTATGCGTAATCTCTGGATTGCCGTACTCAGCCAACGACCTTTCGATAGCTATCGAGCGCTCAAATCCCCAGGCTTTTAATAAATGAAAAGTGATGATTTCGACTAAAGTGCCGAGCGCCCGGCCGGCGGCTTTCTTCGCATCTTTAGCGTAATGAAAGACTTCGCTTGCCAAGACCTTTTGCAATTGGTCAACCGACTCATAAGCCATATTTATCGGGCTATTCGCTCAAGACTTTCGGCCTGAACGCGGGCGGCACAATCGAATTGTCAAACACTCCGTGGGCAGCCTGTTCAGGCTCGGGCATCGGTGAGTTCTCGGCCCATTCGACATCCTCATCTATCTCGCGTTGAACGTCCATCCCTATCTCGTCGAGCTTCTCGCGCGTGGCCGTGCCGCGTTCAAGCAAGTATGCTTCGTAGCGGTCAAGCGGGTCGTTCGTCTTCTCCCACTCTTCAGCCTCGCCGGGCGGAACATAACGCTGGTCGTCGTGCTCCGCGTGGCCTTTACGCCTGTAGGTCTTGGCTTCAATCAGGACTGCGCCGCCGCCCGCGCGCGCATACTCCACAGCCTTCCTTGTCGTTTCGTAGCAGGCGATGATGTCGTTGCCGTCAACGATGTGGCCGGGAATGGCGTAGCCCGCGGCCTTCTCTGCCAGATCCTTAACGGCCGTTTGCTTCGAGGTCGGCGTAGAGTAGGCGTAGTGGTTGTACTCGGCAACGACTATCAGGGGAAGACGCTGGACGGCTGCGAAGTTTAAGCCTTCGTGAAACGCGCCGGTGCTCATCCCGCCGTCGCCTATGTAGGCGAGGCCAACGATGTCCTTCTGCTGCATACGCGCGGCCAGCACGATTCCCGTCATCACTGGAATCATGTCGCCTAAGTGAGAGATAGGCCCTATGAAGCCTTTGCTCAGGTCGCCGAAATGGATGTTGAGATCGCGGCCGCCCGACGGCCCTAGAGCCTTCGCCATGTACTGCGCGAAAATCTCGCGCGGACGAATCCCCTTGACGAGCACTGCGCCGAGGTCGCGTATCAAGGGCGTGATGAAATCCTGCGGCCTCAAAGCGTAGGCCGTGCCGACTGCGGTCGCCTCCTGCCCCAGCGAGCGGAAGACGCCGCCCACTACCTTCGTCTGCCGGTAGAGATTCACCAGCCGCTCTTCCACCATGCGCGTCAGCTTCAGATAACGGTAAAGCTCAAGCATCTGCTCCGGCGCAAGCTCGGTTTCATTCGTGCAGGTCAGCTTCGCGGCGGGCGCGTCCGTACGGTGCGCTGCGTCTGCATGTGTTTTCTGTTTCTTAGCCATTCCTGTGAGTTGTACTGTCTCTTCTGGGCCACGGCCGCTTGCCGCTTGCCCGCTAAAGCGTAAGCGAACTAAAGGGCCGCCGGCTTTTAACTGCTGACTTTTAAACGCCAGCTTTTACATGTGAATCGTCAGCCCGTGTATGCCTTCGGCCGATTCCATGACGGCTTCAGCGATGGTCGGGTGCGCGTGCATCGTGCGGCCCAACTCTTCGGCCGTTGATTCGAGTTGCATGGCGACGCAGGCTTCGGCGATGAGTTCGGTCGCGTGCGGCCCGATGATGTGAACGCCTAATAGTTCGTCATACTTCGTCTCGCTGACGATTTTCACAAAGCCCTCTTCTTCCCCGAGGATGCGTGCCTTGCCTGAAGCAGAGAAGGGAAACTTCGCGACCTTCACGTCGTAGCCCTCTTTCTTCGCGTTCGCCTCGGTCAAACCAACGGAGGCGACTTCCGGGTCGCAGTAAGTGCAGGAGGGCACGAGGCGCAAATTAATAGGGTGCAAGTCTTTCTGCCCCGCACACTGCTCGACGGCGAGAATGCCTTCCTTAGACGCAAGGTGCGCGAGCCACGGCGTCGGAATCACGTCGCCGATGGCGTAGACATTCGGTTCGCCCGTGCGCAGAAATTCGTCAACCTGAATCGTGCCGCGCTCAACCTTTATCTTCGTCCCTTCAAGGCCCAAGCCTTCGATAAACGGCATGCGCCCGACGGCGACGAGCAGCATCTCTGCTTCGAGCGTGACCGCTTCGCCCTTGGAAGTCTTGCCCGTGAGACGGACGCCCGCGTCCGTCTTCTCCATCTTCTCCAGCTTGGTATCAAGCTGCGATTTGATGCCACGCTTACGGAAAGACTTTTCGAGTTCCTTTGAGACTTCCTCATCTTCGAGCGGAAGAAGGCGCGGCATCAACTCGACAATCGTCGTCTCGCAGCCGAAGCGCGAATAGACGGAAGCAAACTCGACGCCGACAGCGCCCGCGCCCATCACGATTAAAGACTTCGGCACTTTCTGCAATTCGAGTATGTGGTCGGAGTTGACGACCCTTTCGCCGTCTGTCTCGAAGCCCGGAATCGGGCGCACGACGGAGCCCGTGGCGATGATGATGTTCTTGGTCGCGATTGTTTCCTTCTTGCCGCCTTCGGCAGTCACTTCGACCTTGCCGGGAAGCTGTAGCCGCCCGTAGCCGTTAAAGACAGTAATCTTGTTCTTCTTCATCAAAAACTCTACGCCCTTCGAGTTTTTGAGCACGATTTTGTCTTTCCGCTTCTGCACGTCTGCGAAGGCGAGCTTGATGTCTGTGGCCTGTATGCCGAAGCCCGCTGCGTGTTGCACCTGCTCATAGACGTGCGCAGACATCAGGAGCGCTTTGGTCGGGATGCAGCCGCGCAGCGTGCATGTGCCGCCGAGTCGCTTATCCTTCTCGACGATGGCCGTCTTGAGTCCTAACTGCGCCGCGCGAATCGCCGCCACGTAACCGCCGGGGCCGCTGCCGATAATCGTTACGTCAAACTGTTCCGTCGCCAATGTTCCAGTATCCTCTCTTTGCCGGTTTGCAGCCCGCGCGAGCCAGCCGGAGCCCGTCTGCTGTGAGCGAGACGGCCCGGCTTCGGCGGCTGACGGCTGAAAAGCTGGCAGCTTGGTTAATCTTAGTGCTAATCAAAAAGAGCGGCCATTATAGTCTGTCTCGGAGTTTTCTTCCAATCGCCGCGCGCCTGCGCACAGGCACACCACACTCGCGCCCGCCCGACCATCGCCGCGAGTTCTCAGGAAAGTGCTTTGACGAACCGAATCGAACGGGAATGAGGAAAGCGGACTGAGACGGAAGGCCGTGGCAGTAGGAAACGAACGCGCGTTGGCGGGGCGAAACGAGAGTTTCGCCCCACACGCACGCATCTCTCCGGCTGCTAATGGAAACTGTTCGGTTGGAGACTGGCGAAAGCTTTCTCTAACGTAAGAGTGCCATGTAGTCTTGCGTTATCTTTTGCACCTTCGGCCCGGCCGTCGGGTCTGCGCTATACTTCGCAGAGAGTTTGCCGATCTTCATGCCGTTATTATAGAGGCCGTCGGTCATCTTCTTCTTGGTCTCTTCCGAGACCTGATTTTCACCGATTTTCTTAACGGAGTTAAGCTTCTCCTGTATATCGGCCTTGCGTGAATCGAAATACTTCTGTGCCTCGTCAGCGCCCGCCGAAGGAGTCGGCCCTGCTTCGACCTTCTTCACCAACTCGTCGGTAAACGTGTTCAAATCGTTCATAAAGGCGTTAACTTCGTCGTCCTTCTTGCCGCAGCCGATCAGAGACAGACACGCCAGCACCAGCAGCACACCAACAGACTTTCTAAACATTGAGGGAACCTCCACATGGGTTTTAGAGCTTGCACATCTAAACAAACTCACAAAATGAAAGTCAAGAGCAGTTATACTCCGACGCGGAAAAACTTCCCCCGTCATCATCAACAAAAGAAAGCGAGCTTAACCAAACATGAAACACACGCCGGGATTTTTACAACTCGTTGACGACGCCCGCACACGCATTTGCGAACTCACCGTCTCGGAGGCACGCGCACGCTTGGCCGCCAACCCCGCCGCCCGCCTCATTGATGTCCGCGAAGACAACGAATGGCAAGACTCCCACGCCAGGGGCGCACAACACATCGGCCGCGGCGTCATCGAACGCGACATCGAAACCCTTGTCCCCGACCACAACACCGAACTCATCCTCTACTGCGGCGGCGGCTACCGCTCCGCCCTCGCCGCCGACAACCTCCAACGCATGGGCTACCGCAAAGTCTACTCCATGACCGGCGGCTGGAAAGCCTGGAAAGAAGCTGGCGCACCTGTTGAAGGTGATAAGTAAGCAAGGAGTGATATATTTTGTGAGATAAAAGAGTGCGTGTTATCTCTCGTCGGAAATTGCAAGGAGGTGGCGGATGGTGTCGAGTAGTTCGACGAGGTTGTTGGGTTTGCGGAGGAAGGCGTTTGCTTCGGCGAGGTGGGCTTGTTGGGCGCAGTCTTGGAGGGAGATGAGGATGATGGGTGTTTGTTGAAGGTGGGGGATTTGGCGTGCGCGGCTGATGAGTTCGAGGCCGGTTATGCCGTGTAGCTCGTTGCCGAGGAGGAGTAGGTTGTAGTGTGTGCGAGTTTCCATGAGGCCGAGGGCGATGCCGACATCGGAGCAGGGTTCGACGTGCCAGCCTGCCATTTCGAGGATGTCTTTGACGGTTTGCATTAGGAGGCGGTTGTCTTCGACGTAGAGGATGGAGGGGATGGACATGGTGTAAGTGTTCTCTGTTAGAAGAGTGATGTAAAAGGGGCGTGCGCTCTGGTATGATGCGCGCTCTTTATTGTTTGAAAACCAGGCAACGGTCATGCGTAGCTCAATCCCAAGAGTGGAGTAAATGAGCATCGCCGTTAGAGATGAAAGGTTCATACTCACGGCGAACAAGTTACGCAGCCAGATTGTATGTATAGTTATTCATAGTTGCAAGCGAAAACTTGCAACTTCTGTCCCATCAGGAGGAGCTTCCTGATGGGCAGCGTGCGTCCGAGACCAGAACGTTTGGCTGAAAAGCTTTTACAAATTCGGAACGCGCTAGGACTTTCTCAGACTGAGATGCTCAGGCGATTGGGAGTCGAAGACCAGATTGAATACACCGTTATCTCAAAGTATGAGATAGGTCGAAACGAGCCGCCGCTGATGATTCTCCTGCAATATGCGCGCGTGGCCGGTGTGCATGTGGAGGCTTTGATTGATGACGAGTTGGAATTGCCGGAAAGATTGCCCGGCCCTGTGAGGCAGGAGGAAATCAGGCGGCAGTATAAGTCGCGGCGCAGGGCGAGGCGGTGAATTCGCGTGGCTTTGTGCAAGGGTGTAAAATAATCTGTAGTTCGCGAACGTTAGTTAACGGAAAAAGGATTGAAGCTCTGATGTCACAAGAAGCTATGCAGAAGGAAGAGGCGGGGGCGAAGGCGCGCGTCGAGACGGATTCGATGGGCGAGATTGAGGTCGCGGCGGATAGGTATTGGGGCGCGCAGACGCAGCGGTCTCTGATTCATTTTAATATTGGTGACGATAGGATGCCGCGCGAGATGATTCGTGCGCTGGGTGTGTTGAAGAAGGCTGCGGCGCTGGTTAATCGCGAGCTGGGGAAGCTGGACGAGGAGAAGACGCGGCTGATCGCGCGTGCGGCGGACGAGGTGATTGAGGGGAAACTGGATGAGCACTTCCCTCTGAAGATATGGCAGACGGGGAGCGGGACGCAGACGAACATGAACGCCAACGAGGTGATCTCGAATCGTGCGATTGAGATGGCGGGCGGCGTGTTGGGGAGTAAAAAGCCTGTTCATCCGAACGACGATGTGAACATGTCGCAGTCGTCGAATGATACGTTTCCGACGGCCATGTATATCGCTGCGGCGGAGCGTATGCAGGCGTTGATTGGGGAGGTCGGGACGGTCTATGCAGCGATTGACGCGAAGGCGCGGGAGTATGCGGATGTCGTCAAGATCGGGCGGACGCACTTGCAGGACGCGACGCCCTTGACGGTGGGCCAAGAGATGTCCGGCTGGGCCAGCTTGCTTGAGCGCGACATAGAGAGACTAAAACTCGTTATGCCGGGCCTATTAGATTTGGCTATCGGCGGCACGGCAGTCGGCACGGGCCTGAACGCGCACCCTGAGTTTTCGGAGAGGGCTGCGGCGAAGATAGCGGAGTTGACGGGCCTGGAGTTTAAGGCGCACCCGAACAAGTTTGCGGCGCTGTCTGCGCACGACGAGATGGTCTTTGCCAGCGGCGCTCTCAAGACGCTCGCGGCTTCGTTGATGAAGATTGCTAATGACATACGCTGGCTCGCTTCAGGGCCGCGTTGCGGCTTCGGTGAACTGGTGCTGCCGGAGAATGAACCCGGCTCTTCGATTATGCCGGGGAAGGTCAACCCGACGCAGAGCGAGGCGATGACGATGGTGGCGGTGCAGGTCTTCGGCAACGACGCGGCGATAGGCTTCGCAGGGTCGCAGGGCAACTTCGAGTTAAACGTCTTCAAGCCCGTGATGATTCACAACCTGCTGCACTCCATCAGGCTCATACACGATGCCTGCCACGGATTTGTTGATTACTGCATCAACGGCATCGAGCTCAACCGCGCGCAGATTGACGAGCACCTCAGAAACTCTTTGATGCTCGTGACGGCGCTTAACCCGTACATCGGATATGACAAGGCCGCGCAGGTCGCGAAGAACGCGCACAAGAAAGGACTCTCGCTGCGTGAGTCCGCAATCGAACTCGGATATTTGACAGGCGAGCAGTTTGACGAGTACGTCAAACCAGAAGAGATGACGCACCCTTAAAAAGCAGTGATGAGTAATGAGTGATGCGTGATGAGTGAAAAGACAAATTCTGCTTAGCTCATCGCTTATCGTTCATCGTCTTATCTTGCTTGACCTGATGCTGTGGGTTTAAGTAAAACAGTTCGCAAGAGTGACGAATGATGGATGAAGCGCGGGCCGCGAAGCTCGCTTGTCTGTCGTTCGTCACTCGTCGCTTGTCAGAGAAGCCGGAAGGAGGAGCAGCAGTAGTGGCTGACCCGAATGATCGCGTCGAGGAGAATGCCGCTGGCACGTACTACGTGGATACGCAGTGTATAGACTGCGATGTCTGCCGCGATACGGCCCCCGACAATTTCACGCGCTCGGACGCCAACGGTTATTCCTACGTCTTCAAGCAACCCGAAAACGAAGAAGAGCGCGCCCTCTGCGACGAAGCCCTCGCCGCCTGCCCCGTCGAAGCCATCGGTAACGACGGATAAAACTTTTAGTCCAAAGTTCAAGGTCCAAGGTCCAAAGTCAAGACGATGATTCCTGACTTTGGACCTTGGACCTTGGACTTTAGACCATTATTTTAATGAGGCCGTCTTCGATGACGACGGTGTAGGATTCGACGCCGATGCCGTTGGTCAAGCCTTCGCCTGTGCGCACGTCGAAGCGCCAGCCGTGCCAGTCGCATTCGACAGCGTGGCCGCAGAGGCGGCCGTCTGCTAAGGGCGCGCCTTTGTGCGGGCAGAAGTTTTCGATGGCGTGAAACTCTCCATTGATGTTGTAGAGCGCCAGTTCCGTTCCGTCCAGAAGTTCCACGGTTGCGCCGCGACCCACGGGAACATCCTCCACGCGCCCGACCGTAATCAGCTTGCCCTCGCGCTTCGGTCTTCGGAGATTGCCAAACTGTTTGCCGGAAGATTGCATCAGTGACAAATCCTAGCAAAGAGTTCCGGGACGCGAAAGCCGCGCCAGCCCTACGCAGCGAAAGAGAAAGAGGAAAGGGGAAATGGGTAAAAGGTAAAAAGGGGTAAAGGGAAAAGCAAGCGGCTTTCCTTTTACCCTCTTCCCCTTTTACCCATTTCCCCCTTCACCTTTCCGCCTGCTTTTGCCTTCATGGTGGCAATCTGCGCTGAAGTGAGTATAATCAACTCATCAGTTCCCCTGAGTCGGTAATAAGGAGTTTTGCGAGGCCGCGTGAGGGCCAGGTGCGGTCGTGTCGCGCAATGATGGCTGCAACGCGCCCGGAATTTTTGCGGCGCGACGTTTTCATTTTAGAGAGACAAGGGAGGAAGGGTTATGTCCAGGAATCGTTACGATAGAGATGATGATGGCGGTTATTACGGCGGTGGCAGTGGTGGTGTTGGTCGCGGCGGCTGGGGCAGCGGCGCAGACCGTTCCGGCTCCGACCGCTCGCAGTATGGCCGCGCCGATTATGCGCGCGGCAGAGATTACGGCTACGACGATTCATACGGAGCACGCGGCGGCCCTGCGCGCAGCGGGCGCGATTACGAGAGCGGCAATTACGGAACACAGGGACGCGGCGGCTACAACGACCGCGAAGACTATCGCGATTCCGGCCGGCGCTCCGCCCCTTATACGGATGCGCGCGATTATCGCGACTACGAGCAGGACGACGACCGCTCTTACTATGATGAAGGACGCGGCACTAGGAGCGTCGGGCGCGGTCGTCGCGCTTCGCGCTCGCGCCTGCGCTGTCGCGACATTATGACGCGCGACGTGACCGTTGCGACGCGCGAGAGCACGCTCGAACAAGTCGCACGGATGATGAAGGACGAAGATACGGGCATCATTCCCGTCATAGAGTTGGATGAGACGCCGGCGCTGGCCGCAGACGAGCCGCTCTCGGAAGCTCCGCGCGTCAACAACCGTCTGCGCAGCAGCGGCAAACTCGTCGGACTCATCACAGACCGCGACATAGTTATCCGCGCCATTGCCGAAGGCAAGGATACGAAGACGACACGCGTCGAAGACGTGATGACGACGGACGTGCACGCTGCGAAGCCGAACGACCGTGTGATTGACGCGATTCGCAAGATGGGCGACAAGCAGGTGCGCCGTATCCCCGTCGTTGGAGAAAACGGCAACCTGCGCGGCATCATCTCGATGGCCGACATCGCGCTCGAAACAGAAGAGGATGAAGAACTCGCTGACGCCCTCGAAGAGATTTCGAGCGGCGCATCCTTCTGGAGCAAGATATTCGGGTAAAAAAGAAGTGATGAGTGATGAGTAATGAGTAATGAGTTAAAAATAAACGATGAGCGGCGAGCGCTCAGCGTTCGTCTTTAGCTTGCCACTCATTACTCATCACTCATTACTCATCACTGTTTTTATGGCTAATTCAGTTGACCGTTATTTTAGGTTGATGCCTGTCGGGCGGCGTGTGCAGCCGGGCAGGCGTTTGTGGTGTCCGGCCGCCGATGTCTACCAGACGAGCGACGGCTGGATTGTCAAGGTTGATCTGGCGGGCGTCAACGTGCAGGACGTGGAGATTACCGTCGCCGGTTCGACGCTGCGCATAGAGGGCTGCCGCCGCGACACCGTTTACGGCGAAGGCATCATCTATCAACAACTGGAAATCACTTACAGCCGCTTCGAGAAAACGCTGCGCTTCCCTTGCTCCATAGAGGACGCGCACCTTGCGCGCGACTATCGTGACGGCCTTCTTGTCCTGCATCTGCGGGGAACAAGGGAAGGGCGGGAGGTGGAATAAGCAGCAGTCCGAAAGTCCGTGCGACCGCCGAGCGAGCGATTGCTCTTCACCGTCGCTTCATACTTCTACGAGGCTCCGCAAAGCCTTGTTTGAGTTCTGCTGTTGAGACCAGTCTCCCGTATTAACTTTTATGTCTGAGAACATCGGGAAAAAAGAGGAGGCGCGAACGCCTCAAACACCAACGCCGCAGTCAGACGCCGGTCAAGCCGGAGGCGAGACGACGACGGGCACGCCCGCGAACGAGAGCGCACAGGCCGTTCCCTTCGAGATCGCTGTGTTGCCTTTGCAGGCGACGACGCTCTTTCCTGAGACGGTTGTTCCTCTCGCCGTCGGACGCCCGCGTTCAATCGCTGCGGTCGAGGCGGCGCTGGCGACAGAAGAGAAACTGCTGGCCTGCATCAGCCTGCGGCGGGAGGACGTGACCGGCTCGGAAGCGCTTCCGCCGGACCTCTACGAGACGGGGACGCTCGTGATGATTAAGCGCATGGAGCGCGTGGAGGAAGGGCTGCACCTGATCGTGCAGGGGCAGGAGCGGATACGCGTCTTGGGTTGGACGCAGGAGCAGCCCTACATTCGCGCGCGCGTCGAGATACTGCCTGACTTAAAGGTAGTTGACGCGGACGAGGTCGAAGCGAGCAGGCGCAACGTGCAGCAGTTGATACAGCAAGCGCTGGCGATGCTGCCGCAGGTTCCGCCCGAAGTGCGCGCCATTGTGTTGCAGGCCAACGACCCTATCAGGCTCGCATATTTTCTGGCTTCGATTCTGAACCTCGGCGTCGAGCAGGAACAGAAGATGCTGGAAGCCTCGACGGTTGACGAGTTGCTGCGCCTTGCGCACAACACGCTGGCACACGAAGTCGAAATCATGCAGATCCGCTCGAAGATTGCCAACGAGGCGCAGAGCGAGATGAACAAGGCGCAGCGCGACTACATACTGCGCCAGCAGATGAAGGCGATACAGAAGGAACTGGGCGACGACGAGGGCGGCGAGCATGCCGACGCAGAACAGTTGCGCGAGCGTCTGGACGCGGCAGACCTGCCCGAAGAGGTGCGTAAGGAAGCGGAGCGCGAGTTGAAGAGGATGGAGAAGCTGCCGGCCGCAGCGCCCGACTACCACGTTATCCGTACCTATCTTGAATACGTGCTCGAACTCCCGTGGCGCAAGGCTTCCGAAGACAAGCTCGACTTGCGTCAAGCGCGCCGCATCCTTGACGAAGACCACTACGGCCTCGAAGACATCAAGGAACGCATCCTCGAATTTCTCGCAGTCATTAAGCTGAAGCCCGAAGCGAAGAGTCCTATCCTCTGTTTCGTTGGGCCGCCGGGCGTCGGCAAGACGAGTCTGGGACGTTCGATTGCGCGTGCGCTCGGTAGAGAGTTTGAGCGCTTGAGTCTTGGCGGGGTTAGAGACGAGGCAGAGTTGCGCGGCCATCGTCGCACCTATATCGGCGCGATGCCGGGCCGCATCATACAGTCTTTGCGACGGGCGGGCGTCAATAATCCTGTGATGATGCTCGACGAGATAGACAAGCTCGGCAACGACTACAGGGGCGACCCTTCGGCCGCACTACTCGAAATCCTTGACCCGCAGCAGAACAACACGTTCCGCGACCACTATCTCGATTTGCCGTTTGACCTCTCGAACGTCTTTTTCATCGCGACGGCCAACCAGCTTGGGCCAATCCCTGCACCGCTGCGCGACCGCATGGAAATTATAGCGCTCGCCGGCTACTCCGACCGCGAGAAGCTGCACATCGCGCGGCAGTATCTAGTGCCGCGACAGGTCAGGGAAAACGGATTGACGGATGAGCAGTTTGCTCTGACTGATGAAGCGATTGCTTTGATTGCTGCGCGTTACACGCGCGAGGCGGGCGTGCGACAAATGGAGCGCACCGTCGGCAGCATCGCGCGCAAAGTCGCTTTGAAGATTGCGCAGGGCGAGGTGGAGCGTGTGACGGTTGAAGCGTCGGACATTAAAGAGTATCTGGGTGCGCCGCGCTTTTATCCTGAAGAGGCGCGCAAGGAGTTGCCGGCGGGCGTGGCGACTGGAATGGCCTGGACGGAGATGGGCGGCGAAGTGCTCTTTATAGAAGGGACGCTGCTTCCGGGCGGCGCAGGGCTGACGCTCACGGGCCAACTGGGCGAAGTGATGCAGGAGTCTGCGCGTGCGGCCCGCTCTTACCTCTGGTCGCACGCAGCCGAGTTTGGCATTGACCCTGAAATGTTCAAGAGCTACGGCGTGCACCTGCACGTGCCCGCCGGTGCGATTCCCAAAGACGGGCCGAGCGCGGGCGTCACGATGGCCTCCGCGATGGCCTCGCTCTTCACAGGCCGCCGCGTCCGCTCCGACACGGCCATGACCGGCGAGATAACGCTCTCCGGCCTTGTCTTCCCCGTCGGCGGCATCAAGGAGAAGGTGCTGGCAGCACACCGCGCGGGCATCCGCCGTATCATCCTGCCCGCGCGCAACGAGGCCGACGCAGAAGAGATACCCGAAGACGTGCGCCGCGAACTTGAAATTATTCCCGCCACGCGCATCAGCGACGTGCTCGATGCGGGGCTCGAACGCCTCGTCTCCAATCCGCCACCGCCGCCCACTGCCGCGCAGGAGCAGACGACAGGGCAGACCGAACTGGTTAAATAAGTTTGCCGTCGCGCTGATGGATGCGCAGACTAAGAAGCGGCGGCTCAGTTGAGCTTTCAACTGAGCCGCCGCTCTTTACTTCCAAAACTTCCCGCGCGCTTGCTATTGAGCGTTGTAAGAGTTAGGGACGGGCGCTGTCGAACCGTCTCCGAGGTTCTGCACTCGAACGGTGTTGGTAGTGCTCTGGATGATGTAGTAGGCGGAGTCTGCGGGGCGGAAGATGCAGATGTCTGCATGGCCGTCGCCGTCATAGTCCGCCGGCATGGGAAGGTCTGTAGAGTCGCCCCAGCCTTTGACGGTGGATGTCGTGCCGGCGCTGTTGAGGATATGCCAGTTGCCGGTCGAGGGACGGAAGACGGCCACGTCCGCGCGCCCATCACCGTCGTAGTCTGCCGCGACCGCTCTGTCTTCGAGCGCGCCCCAGCCTTTGATGGTCACAGTGTTGGTCGCGGAGTTGATGATGTACCAGTTACCGTCCTGTGGACGGAAGACACCGATGTCGGCGCGGCCGTCGCCGTCATAATCTGCCGGAACAACCCTGTCCGTAGAGAGTCCCCAACCTCTGACTGTCACCGTATTGGTTGCGGAGTTGCGTATATACCAGTTGCCATCCGAGGGGCGAAAGACAGCCACGTCTGCGCGGCCGTCGCCATCGTAGTCTGCCGCGACGGGCACATCGCCCGCGCCTCCCCAGTTTTGTAGACTGACCGCGCCGTTGCTGCTCTGGATGATGTACCAGTTGCCTTCCGATGGACGCCAGACCGCTATGTCCGTGCTGCCGTCGCCGTCATAGTCCGCGGGCGCGAGTTTGTCTCCGAGACTGCCGCTGCCCCAGCCCGACTGAGTGCGAATCTGGTTGGTGTAGCTCTCAAGAAGCGACCAGTCGCCGGAGTTTGCGTTCCAGACTGCCATGTCGCTGCGGCCGTCGCCGTCGAAATCGCCCGCCGCGCTGCCGTTGCCGAACAAGCGCGCCATGCCTACGTGGGGAACTCTGTTGTAGCTATTGAAGCTGCCACCGATGAGGATTTTGTTGTCGGGCTGCACGGCGAGCGCGTAGGCTGTGCCATCTATCCCGGAGCCGGGACGGAAGGATGCGTCGGGCGAGCCGTCCTTATTGAAGCGCGCGATGCCCGGCAGCGTCAGTCCGTTCACGAGGGCGTTGTTGCTGCCGAGCACTACTTTTCCGTTCGCCTGAATTGCGATTGCGTAGACCCAGCTATTGGCCGTCGGAGGCGGATTAAACGAAGGGTCGAGCGAGCCGTCCGTGTTAAGACGCGCGGCGTTGTTGCGACTGACTCCGTTGAAGGTAGTAAAAATTCCACCCAACACTATCCTGCCATCGGGCTGTATCGCCAGCGCATTGACCACGTTGCCCGCGCCTGTGCCAATCTGAAATGTGTCGTCGAGCGAGCCGTCCGCGTTGAAGCGCGCGATGCCCTGACGCGAGACACCGTTGAAGTCTGCGAAGCCGCCGCCTGCGATAATCTTTCCGTCAGGCTGCACGGCGACCGCGTAGGCCGGGCCGTTTCTAACGTTTCCGACATTGAAGGAAGTATCCACAGAGCCGTCTGCGTTGAGCCGCGCGATGTACATGCTAGGGAACGCGTCAACGTTCCAGAAGAATCCGGCGATGACGATGCGGCCGTCCGGCTGCAAGGCCACGCTATAGACAGTGCCGTCCACGCCCGCGCCATGATTGAAAGACTCGTCAACGGAGCCGTCCGCGTTGAGCCGCGCGAGATTATTACAAGGGATGCCGTTGATGCTGTTGAACATGCCGCCGACGATAATCTTGCCGTCGGGCTGTAAGGCGACGGCGCGCACCGTCCGATTCGGCCCTGTACCGGGATTAAACGAAGGGTCGAGCGAGCCGTCTGCATTGAGACGCGCGAGGCGTGTGCGGCCGACGCCGTTAACGGCTACGAGGTCGCCGCCGATGATAGCTTTTCCGTCAGGTTGCAGGGCCATGGCGTAGACGATGCCGCCCGTCGTGATGTTCGTGTTGAATGAGTTGTTGAGCGAGCCGTCCGCGTAGAGTTGCCCTATGTAAGTGCGCGTTACGTTGTTGATGGAGGTGAAGAATCCGCCGATGGTGATTCGACCGTCGGCAGGATGCACGACCACTGCCAGCACGGTGGTGTCTGGGCCCGTCGTCGTGTCGAGCGACGTGTCCACTGTGCCGTCCGTATGCAGGCGCGCGAGGCGGCGTCGCGCTACGCCGTTGACGTTGGTAAATGTTCCGCCGATGACGACCTTGCCGTCCGCCTGCAAGACCACCGCATAAACGGTCGCATTAGCCCCGTAGCCGCCATTGAAGGATGCATCAACAGAGCCATCCACGTTGAGACGCGCGATGCGTGCGCGGCTGACACCGTTGAAAAGCGTAAACTCTCCACCGACAATAACCTTGCCGTCAGGTTGCAAGGCCACCGCATACACGTTCGAGTCTGCTCCCGTGCCGGGATTAAACGACGCATCGAGCGAGCCGTCCGCGTTGAGCCGCGCCAGGCCCCTGCGCGCGGTCGCGTTGACGCCCTCGAAGATGCCGCCGATGACGATTTTACCGTCCGCCTGAACGCACACAGCCGTCACCGAATTAGTGGTGCTGGCGACAAAGGAAGCGTCGAGCGTGCCATCCTCGTTGAGCCGCGCGATGTGGTTGCGCACGACTCCGCTAACCAGACTAAAGAAGCCGCCGATGAGAATCTTGCCGTCAGCCTGCAAGGCCACGGCGCTAATACTGCTATTCGCTCCCGCGTCGTTGAAAGACGTATCCACGGAGCCATCAGGGTTGAGACGTGCGATGTATTTACGCCCCTGCCCGTTGACGCTGGTGAATCCGCCGCAGACGAGTATCAATCCGTTCGGCTGGATGACAATGGAGCTAACCTGCGAGTTGACTCCCGCGCCCGGATTAAAGGAGGTGTCGAGCGAGCCGTCGGCGTTGAGGCGGGCCAGACGAGTGCGACCGATTCCGTTGCTGACGGTGAAGTCTCCGGCGATGAGCGTCTTGCCGTTGGCGTAAGCCGCAAGGGCCCTGACCGGCGTGTTGCCGAGACCTTCGACGACAGGGTTGAAGCGGCTGTCCAGACGCCCGCCTGCGTTCACGCTCGCGCTGCTCAAAAGCGACACGACGGCAATCAGCATGACAAGCAACGGCACGCTGATGATTCTTTGTCTGCGAGGGAACATTGAACTACTTTCCTTTCCGGCTATTCCGACTATCGGGGGACGACAAACTGGCGGCAGTCGCAGGCCAGAGAAAGTTGGCGGCGCGAAGGCACTGAGAGCCAGAGGCCACTTCTGTCCGAAAGACACACTGCGACGAGTTTGAGACAAACGCGCTGGCTGTTGTGGAAAACAAATGAAGCGCGAGGCTTGTAAGATATTAAAGGAGGCCCGTTCCCCGGCGGGTTCGGCGCGCACAGATGAAAGGGGCACGCCTGCGAAGCCTGAAATGATAATAGGCTTTCTGCTCGCGGCGCGTCAAGATTTTATACTGAGGGCAATCGCTTGGAATCGAAGGCAAGGGGCGCGACTCTATTAGTTGCGCCCCTGCCTTCTCGTCTATGCATTCAGGTTCGGGCGGATAAAAGCGTGGCTGCTCAATTTTGAGCAGCCACGCTTTCGTCCCTGTTCAGCCTTGTTCTACTACAACTACTACTGCGGTAGATAGGCGTTTGGCACGGGCACGACGCCTGCGCCGCCAACCTCTATCGTCTGCAAGAGCACTGTGTTGTCTGTGCTCCTGATTGTGTAGAACTTGCCTTCCGTGCCGCGCCAGACGGAGATGTCAAACTTACCATCGCCATCGTAGTCGCCCGGAATCGCAAGGTCGGTTGCATTGCCCCAGCTCTTGACGGTCGAGCCGCCGCTGCTGTTGCGGATGAACCAAGTGCCTGAGCGATAGACGGCCATGTCCGTCTTGCCGTCGCCATCGTAGTCGCCGGGGACGAGGCTGTCTGTGCCGAGACCCCAGTTCTGGATGACGTTTGTGCCCGTAGAGCTATGGAGGATGTACCAGTTGCCCTCTGAGCCACGGAAGACCGCAAGGTCAGATTTACCGTCGCCGTCGAAATCTCCGACGACGGGCTTGTCGGTCGAGATGCCCCAGTTCTGGGCAGTCGTTCCGCCGCCGCTCAGCTTGACGTACCACTTGCCTTCCGACGGACGGAAGACAGCGACATCGGTCTTGCCATCGTTGTCGTAGTCGCCGGGGACGGGCTTGTCGCCCGATTGTCCCCAGTTCTCGACCTTGACGTTCGGCTGCGCACCGCTCGATTGCAGGATGTACCAGTTGCCTTCGGAGACGCGGAAGATGGCGATGTCTATCTTGTTATCGCCGTCGTAGTCGCCCGGAACGGCAACGTCGCCGAGAGCGGCGCGGCCCCAGTCATCTGCGGCCAGCGTGGCTGTCGTCGTACCGCTGTTGACGACGAACCATTGACCGTTGTTGGAATTCCAGATGGCTGCGTCCGTAAAGCCGTCGCCGGAGATGTCCGCGACCTGCGGCTCGTCGTCAGCGATGGTGACGGTGGCCTGATTGTCGAGGATGGCAGCATTGCCGGTCGGGTTCGAGAGGTCAACGAAGAAGTCGTGGTTGCCCTCGCGAATGATGTCGCCCTTGACCTGAACTGTGAAGTTGGCCGAAGGCGTGTTGGCCGGAATGTTAAGAGTGGTCAGACCAACGCTCACGTAGTCGTCAGGCTCTGTGGCCGAACCGTTGGAGGTCGCATACTGAACGGACGTGGCCGAGTTGGTCGTCTGGTTGAGCGTGACCGTCAGGTTGACCGTTCTCAGCCCGGTTGCACCTTCAGCGACCATGACATTGCTGATGGAGAAGCTGGCAAAGTCAATGGGCGTGACGGTCGGGTTGTTTGAGCCTGCGACAGACGGGTCATCGGTCGGCACGCCTTGAGGCGGGCCGCCCGCGTAAGTGATGGAGCCTTGATTTGAAACCTGCGTTGTGCCGGCTGCCAGCGTGGCCGCCGAGTTGACTGTGACCTGGAAGGTGATGGTCACGGAATCGCCCGGTCGCAGCGTGCCGACGTTGACGGGCAATGAGCCGCCGGTCGGTGCGTTTGTGCCGCCGACAAATCTCGTCATAGGAGCAACCTGCCGCTGCGCGACGGGCTGAGCCACGACGCGCTGTGTCGCGGGTGCTTGCTTCGATGCCTGCGGGAATGAGACGAACGGACGGCTGGTGACGCCTTCATCCGTGCGCTGCGTCGCAGAAGCATTGGTCGAATCGTCGGTGCTCGGAGCGCCTGTGTCCTCAACCTGAATTGGCATAGTGGGCTGCGTACACTGTCCGCCGCCTGTGAAATTAACGGAGGTTGACGACGGCGTAATAGTGGTGGCGACGTTCGCCTTCGTGCCGGTCATGTAGGCAGGAATACCGCTGCCATCGCCCGGTCCGGCGTAGCCCGGCAGGCGAATCTGCGTGCCGAAGCGCTGGCGGAGGCGTATGTCCGCGCCGCCGTTGGCTTCGTTGGCAGCGTTGGTCAGTTGGTTGCTGCTCCAGTCCATGCAAGCCTGGTTGGTGTCAGCCGCGAGCACGCCGACGTTCGCGTACATGCCGTGCAGCGCAGCACCGCCGGGCGAGCTGATGTTGTTGCCGCTGGCCGTGCCGTTGATGGCGGCGCTTCCTTCACCAGCCTCGAAGAGGATGCCTATGTTGTTGACGTTGGTGATGGTGTTGTTGTTGACGATAGCGTTGTGCGCGCCAGTGCCGCGCGATTCAACGCGGATGCCGGAGGAGGAGGACGACTGGTTGAGCGTGTTGCCGCTGATAACACCGCCGAAGGTGGCAGAGCCAGCGCCCTTGTTGACGTGAATCAACCCGCCGGAGATGTTGCCGCTCAGGTTGTTGTTCATAATCTGGTACGTCAAATCCTGAGCTTGAGCACCGCCGTCGTAGTTACTACCGAAGATGAAGATGCCTGTCTGTGCGACGCCGGAGACGTGGCCGCCGGTCGCCGTGTTGTTGTTGAAGGTGATGTTGAGAATGGCGTTGTTGATGGCTGTGACGTTGCAATGGTCGCCGCCGTGATTAGCAAGGACATTCTGGTTGACGACGGCTGTCAGGTTCGCTGTCGTTTCGGCTTCGAGCGTGATGCCGTCGTCGCCGTTGGTCGAAGCGTTGGTGTCCCGTATGTTGCAGCCGGTGATGGTGATGCTGTAGGTCGTCGTCTGATTGTCAACCTTGATGTTGTGTGCAAAGCCGCCTTTGACGTTGCTGTTGGTGATGGAGGCCGTGCCGCCAACGTTGTCAAAGAGAATGCTGCTTTCGGGGAACGAGCCGCCTGTGTTGTTGCCGTTCGCGCCGTCAATCAGCGAGTTGGTCAACGTAAAGGTTCCCATGCTGCCCGTGCCGCGTATGCCGTAGTTACCGTTGTCGCGAATACGCACGCGCGTCAGCGAGACGTTCGCAGCATTGGTTAAGCTGATGCCGCTGCCGTCGTGTGTCTGGTTCGCTGCGGCGGTGGTGTTGCGAATATCGCCGCCTGAACAGTCAGCGGGGTTGGAAGCGATGGCGATGGCAGTCGGGTTGCCGCCGGTTGTGCCGCCGCAGTTGCCGCTCGTATTGCCGAGCACGCGGAAGCCGCCGGGCGAGCCCGTCGAAGAGGTGTTGAAAAGCTTGATGCCGTTTGTGCCGCCGTTGGCGTTGACGGTCGTAAACTGTATGTTGAGCGGGACTGTGCCTGATGCGTTGTTGAATTCGACGGCGGTCGCGCCGCTGCCGTTGATAGTGCCGCTCGTCGTCGTTATTGCACCCGTGCTATTGGTCGCGTGAAGCGCACGCTGGTTCGCATTCGGCGCGATATCCAGATCGGCAAACGTAATTGTGCCGCCGTTGTTCGAGAGGCTCACGCCCGTTCCTCCCGACCCGGCAACATTTGTGTTACCGAAATCAACGTTGATGCTTGATGTCGGCGCGACGCCTGTGTTGGAGTCCGTCACGTTGATGGCGATGCCCGTCGAGTTTGTGATGTTGGTCGCAGGCGAACCACCGCCCGTCACAGCTAAACTGCCAGCCGTCGCGTCGAGCAGAATGCCCGCCGCAGCGGAGGCGTCCGATGTGATGCTCGCGATGCGCGCCGCGAGTGTTCCGTTCGTCAAGCTCAACGCCTGACCCGTGCCGTTCAAAATTATATCGCTTGCTCCTGAGGGCGAGCCGATGGTGGCCGTTCCGAAGTTGTTGCCGAGAATCTTCGCGCCGGTCGTGTTGCCGACGGTGAAGCCGCGCAGGGTATTGCCCTGTCCGAGCGTGATGGCGTTGGTCGCGGCCACAGAGGTCGTGATAACGACGTTGGCCGGATTGTTGCTGAGCCCCGGCAGCGCGTCGCTGTGTGCCGGGACGGTGACGCCTGCGAGCGCGGCGAGCGTCGTCGTGTTGGGCGCGCCCTGTCCAATCAGCTTTTGATTGTTGAGAAGCGTCTGCCCGCCCGCGTATGCGCCGTCGAAGAGGAAGATGTTGTCGCCAGCCTGATCGGCTGTGGTGTCGTCGAAGCAGTTTGTGCCGACGAAGCAGTTGAACGGGTTGGTCAGGCGACCGTCGCCGCCGGAGGCCGCACTGTCGTCAACGAAGAAAATCATGCCCGCGACGGTCAGGGTGACGGTTGCCGTGTCCGTCTTATCGTCGGCGTTGCCGGGCGTGTTGTCCGCTCCGGCGTCCCTGACGGTGTAGGTGAAGGTGTCCGTGCCTTCGAAGCCGGGCGCGGGGTTGAACTGGAAGCTGCCGTCGGCCGCGCTGGCCGTGACGGTCGAGCCGTTGGCGGTCGTGACGCTGAAGGGGAGCGTGTTGTCAGTCGCAGCGCCCGTCAGCGACGTGATAGTCAGTCCAGCATTGCTGCACCCTACGCCATTGTCCGGGTCGCAATCGTTATTGAGCAGGTCACTCGCGCCGTCAGGCACTTGAATGCGGACGTTGCCGAGCACGTTGAAGGCATCGGCCACCGCAATCGGCTGCGTGTTGACAGAGCCGGGAACAAGCGTCGTGTTGGTGTCAACCGTGTCGTTGAAGACGACTGCCGTCGCGTCCGTGTCGCCGTTGTTGGTGATGGTCACATCGTAGGTGATTGTCTGGCCGGGTTCGGCCTTGTTGTCGCCGTCGGCGTCTGTGAACGTATCCACCTTTGTTGCCACGATGTTGACGGCTGAAGGCGCGTTGCCGTCAGCCGGGAGGGCTGTCGTCGTGGAAGCCTGCGCGGGTGTTGCGAATAGAGCTTCGGCCGAGGCAGTACTCTTTGCCGCTGGCCGCGCCGCGGATTTGGGCCGTGCTGCTGCTGCCACAGACCAGAGCGGAGCTATCAAAAGGCTAAAGCCGAGTACGAACACAATTATGGCAGAGCGGGTGGAAGTGGGGAACGGGTGTCTCATCATGTCTCCTTACTAGTTGACTATCTGACGGCGGCCACACAATCGGGCGGTGTCAAATCCGGGGAATTGGTATGCAATAGGTTCTCGCTATCATCGAGGCGTGACGGCTACGGTGACTTCAATTCAAACGAGTGCGGGCGCTAAGCATAGATACTAAAGGCGCAGTTGCAAGGAATGCTGGTACGGGACCGTCACGCACACGCGCCCCTTGACGCAACATATTCTAAACTGCTCACCGCCCGGTTGTAAACTGCTCTGGGCCAATATTCTCTCAGAATCAGAAGCCGGGTGTCTGGACCAAATTCAAGCGGAATGAGGGAATCAGGGCGGAAGACAGAGGGCACGAGGCTCCGTTTGAAGCATCGCACCCTCTGCATGCGAACTATTAACAGGCGGCCGCTTGAAGACGAGCGCCCGTGTCTTTCGCCTTAACTGCGTGGTGGGAAGACGCCCTGCATGGCGATGCAGTAATTGAGGGTCAGATACGGCTGCATGTTGTTGTGCGGCAGGCTGCCGCCAGCAATCGAGAGTATTTGAAAGGCCATATTCTGCAAGCCTGCGTTGCTGGCGATGTAGGCGTTGCCATCGCTCGAACGGGTGAGTGTGACGGTGGGTTGCGGAGTCTGCACGTCGCCGTTCTCTGTGATGGCCCGCATGAAATGGCCGTGCGCGGGCATCTCGGATTCAAGCAGCGTGACGAACTGCGACCCGGACTGTTCGCCCAAGTCGTGCAGGGAAAGCCCCTGCCCCTGTCCGGGGTGCATAACGCACTGGCCCTGTATGTTGGGCAGGGCGAAGGTTGACTGGCCGTTGCCACCGTAGGTCGTGCCGAGCAAACTGAAGAGGGCCGTGTTCTGGCTGATTGGGAGAATCTGCCCGTTACACTGCGCCCAGCCGGTCGGGGCGAAGTTAAAACCGAAGATACGAACTTCTGCAACAAATGGGTCTGCCATGTAAGCCTCCTTTAAGACGGGCGCGGGAAAAGCCCAAACAGGGAAATGATGTAGTTGATACAAATGTACGGCTGAAAGTTTGTATGCGGCTGGCTGCCGCCGGTGGGAGCGATAACTTGTGCGTTCATATTGCCCGTCGGCACGTCGGCAGCGTAAATCTTGATCGCAGCCGAAGCGCCCGTCACGTTGCCAATCGGCGTATTGACGTTGCCGGGGCCGGTCGAAGCCAGCATCGGGTGGCTGTGAATCGGTATCTGCTGGGTGCTCAGCGTCACCTCCTCAACGCCTGCTCTCTGGCCGAGGACGAAACCGTTGCCCTGATGGAGGGGAATTCTGCCTTGCAAATCGGGCAGGGCGAAAGTCTCCTCTCCGTCGCCGCCGTAGGTCGTGCCAATTAATTGAAAGAGCGTTTCGTTCTCAGAGATGGGAAGCAACTGCCCCTCGCAGAACGCCCATCCGGCAGGGGCGAAGTTGCCCGCGAAGATTCTAATTTCTCCTACGTATGGTTGTGCCATAGTCTTTTAATCTCTCCTTAGTTGCGGGATGGGAAAATCCCCTGAAGGGCAATGCAGAACGTTAAGACCAGATACGGCTGCATGTTCTCGTGTGCCTGGCTGCCGCCGGCGTTCGTGATGGTCGCGGGCAAAAGCGTCGTCAGGTTGTCCGCCGTGCGGTAGACGTTGCCTGCCACGGCGAAGAAGTTGCCGATGGCGGTTGGCGTGTTGCCGGTCGTCGTCGAAGCCGACACAAAGTGTGTGTGCGCTGGCATCTCGGACATGGTCACTGTGTGGGCCTGCTCGCCGCCCTTCTGGCCTTGTGTAAAGCCAGCGCCGACGTGGAGCTGAGATTGGCCGCGCAGGTCGGGGAGCGCGAAGGTGGTTTGCCCGTTGCCGCCGTACATCGTGCCGAGCAAACTAAAGAGCGCCTGGTTCTGGTTGATGGGCAAAAACTGTCCGTTGCACATCGCCCAGCCCTGCGGCGCATAATTGAAACTCATGATTCGGATCTCACCAAGAAATGGTTCAGCCATAGAATTATCTCCGCTGTAGGTTCAACTGCACATTCCTTCCCGTTATGGGGGAAAGGAAAAGAAAGTACGCCCGCTGGTTTACCTGTTTGGGATTACTGTTCCTGTCTGGATGCCGCCCTGATACCTTCCTCAAGCTTCTGGGCAGGAGCAGTGTCAGAACGGCTGTCAAGAATTGCTTAAACGAGGCCGGGCGATTGTAATCTGAAGTCGGCAAACATACAAGCATTAAGATTAGCGAATTTGCAGAAAAATTTGCTGGTCCTCAAATAGGATGTTGGAACTTACTGCAAAAAGTTATACACTGCCTCGTATAGTCTCCGATATAGTGGAGATTGGCCCTTCCACAAACGACCAGTAATACCTTTAACAAGCAGTACGAACCCCGTGTCTTTGGAGAACCCCTATGACTGTGTCCAGAAGAAACTTCCTGCGCGCCAGCACGATGATTGCTCTTGCGGCAGCGCTTCCCCTTGGCCTGACAACAATCGCCGCAGGGCAGCAACAAACTGAAGGCTTTCCCATCCCTGCCGCCGCCCAACGTGACCCACTCTATAACTATACGCGAGCGACCTTCACGCCCTACGTTAACAGCATCTTTATCATCAACTCCGTTCCGCTCGCCGAAATCACACTGATTGAAGTCAAAGAAACCCCGCTTGTCGTTGCCAGAAATTCGCGCCGGACGCCCGTCGGAGAATGCTTCACGCTGACTTTTCGCGGGCCGGAACGAACGCGCTTCCGGCAGGATACTTATACGGTCGAGCACGCCGCGCTCGGCAAATTCAATCTGTTCATCACGCCAACAGACCGTCCCAACGCTCGCGAACAACTCTACACGGCAGTCATCAACCGGCGACTGTAAACGGAAGACCCTGCGCGCCGATAAACAATCCTGAGAAGAAAGCTATAGCGACCCGCTCCGGGCGCGGCCCATGCCAGTCTTCAGCGAGTTTGTCTCGAAGAGGATGGTGTGGGGCGCGCCGGAGTGGGCCGTTTGAATGTGGGTTGGCGTTATGAACGCGCGGGCGGGAATTATTCGCTGCCGCTCTCGTCGTCTCTGTCGTTCCACTCCATCAGCAAGTGCATGCCTTGTTCGTCTACATTCTTGAAGCCGAGGCGATTGAAGAGACGCAGCGAAGGATTGAAGTTCTCGACGTAGATGCGCAAGGGCCTGCGGGAGGCGGCGGCTTCATTCATCAGGTCTTTAATGAGCGTTGTGCCGGAGCCGTTGTTGCGAAACTCAGGCAGCAGCGTGATGTCCATAATGCGTATGAAATCGTCTGTCCTTAAAACATAGAGACGACCGAGGGCTTGCCCGTCGCGTTCGATGATGTGGTGTGAAGCGGTTGGAAAGTTGCTCTGGTAGTGCTGCCTTTGAGCGTTGAATTGCATTCGGACGAAGGCTTCGCGCTGCTGGTCGTTCCATGGAACGAGCGCCAGTTCTTCTGCGCGCGTGCTCGCATAGACGCGCACGAGAAACTCTTCGTCCTCGGCTGCGACCGGGCGTAGTGTGAGCGGCGCATTGTGCTCTGATGAAGTTTCTCCGGGCATAATAAATGCGACCGTTCTCTCTAAAGCATGCGGGCGAAGGCTGCTTCGTAGTAGAAACCGTCCTGGTCTCTTCTGATGGGAACAAGGAAGATGGGAAACGTCCCCATGCGTGGATGCTCCATCATGTATGTACGCTGGTTCAGAAAGGTGTCGAGCGGGCCGCGAAAGATAATCGAAAACTGCTCCTCGTGCTCGCCCGAACCCTTATCTTCCGCGCTGACCATCAAAAGCTCCACGGCCTTCAGCTCTTCGGTCGAAGCCTGAAACTTCGTCTGCAAATTCTCGGCAAATGCCGCTAAGGTTAGTTTCTCACCCACGCTTATCTTACGTCTCCTTTCGTCAACGCCTCCGTTTTAAGTTTGACTTGCCAAATCACGCTCATTCTCACAACGCTACAGACTTTTACGCGGCAGCCATCGGCGTCCACTCCATCGTCCAGTGCGTGTCGCTGCCATCCGTCTGCGAGAAGCCGAGCCGTTCATAAAGGCGCTTGGCGGCTGTGTTTGTTTTCAAGACCCGCAGGCGAAGCGGTAGATTGGCCTCGCGCGCCTGGGCCTGTAACTCTTTTACCAGAAGCGTCCCCGCTCCTTTGTTGCGATACGCGGGCAAGAGCGTGATGTCCGTTAAACGGATCTCCGCGCTTGTTCTGGTAACGATGAGCCTGCCGGCCATTTCTTCGTCAACCAGAATAATGGAGTGCTCCGCTTCGCGAAACTGCCACGCGTACGCGCGCTGCTGCGCATTAAACTGCATCTTGAGGAAAGCATCTCGCTGCTCCTCGTTCCAGCCGGAGAGGGCCATCTCGTCGGCGCGCGTGCTGGCGTAAACCTGATAGAGAAAGGCTTCGTCTTCTGGACCACAGGCGCGCAGGGAAATTTTCATATACGCATCAAGCGCAAAGCTTTCAGCCATTTTGATGTCAGAGCTGCGGGGCAACTGAAAATATCACGCAGGCCGGGACACGGCAAGGAGGAAGCTTGAGGCTGGCTGAAAGAGCAGAGATTTAGACGGACACCAGACGCACGAACGGAAACCCGAACTCACTTCCGCGAGCGAGACTCGATCTCGCTTTACGTCTCGCTCGGGCTAGGCAGCGGTTCTTTGAAAAGGTTATTGAAGGCGCGTTTGGCGTCGGTGCGGCCGCGCTGCTGAAATTCCTTGACCCATGTGGAGACAGTGTTCTTGATGACGCGCGACGAGGAAGCGTCCGTCGCACGCGCCGCCGTTGCACAGCTCTCTGCCTGTTGCGTCTCGACTGCTTTCTGCCCCCGCTTGATGATTCTGATGAAAGGTTTCATCGCCATGATGATTTCGCGCTCCTAAAAGTCTGTAATAATGGCTTCTACCTCTATAACGCGCAAACGGCCGCGAATATAAATCACTTCCGCCGGATTTTTTTTTTGAGAGCACAAAAAGAGCCGGAACAGCAGCCGTTGAGACCAACTCGACTACTGTTCCGGCCAGGCGCGATTGCCGGAATTAAAGCTGATTGCCAGCCCGCGAAGCTTTAGGACAAGCCATTTTATCAAGCGGACGAAGCCGCGCCGCGATGGGTGGCGGCGATGGCGGTGGCGTAAGCTTCCGCTAGTTCGTCCTGATGCGTGATGCCTAGGTTCAGGTCGCGCAGAAGGCCGTCGTTGAGGCCGTAAATCCAGCCGTGGACGGACAACTCCTGCCCGCGCTCCCATGCTTGCTGCACGATGGTCGTCTGGCAAACGTTTGTGACCTGCTCGATGACGTTCAACTCGCAGAGCTTGCTCGCTCGCTCCGTCTCGTCAGTGATGCTGGCAAGCAGAGCGGCGTGCTTTGCGGCCACGTCCTGCACGTGTCGCAGCCAGTTATCAATCAGGCCGAGTTTGCTGTTCTCTAACGCCGCGCGGACGCCGCCGCAGCCATAATGACCGCAGACGATGATGTGCTTAACCTTCAACGCTTCGACGGCATACTGAATCACAGAGAGGCAGTTGAGGTCTGTGTGGACGACGACGTTGGCGACGTTCCGATGGACGAACATCTCGCCGGGCGCAAGTCCTGCAAGCGTGCTGGAGGGCACACGGCTGTCCGAGCAGCCCACCCACAAATAGGCGGGCGACTGCTGGTGTGACAGCCGCTCAAAAAAGTCAGGGTCGGACGCTTTTATCTTCGACGCCCAGAGGCGATTCTTCTCAAGCAGTTCATCCAAAGCTTTCATGGCCGCCATTCTGCCACGAACATTTGAAACATGACCAGCGAAGAAAGAAACGATGAACGCGGAACGATGAACGATGAAGTTAAAGGCAAGCTCTTCTAACTTCATCGTTCCGCGTTCATCGTTCCGCGTTCATCGTTCATCGTTCCGCGTTCATCGTTTCTTTTACTGTCTTCTGCCTTGGACCAGACGCCTTGAGTTGGGTGCGCGCAGGACACGCGGCGCGGTCTTCAGCAGTTGCGGGTTATTGATTTGCCCGACGACGTGCTCGGCGGACATCATTGCGCCTTCCTGCCAGCCGGGCAGGGTTGAGACCTGATCGCCGACGACGTAGAAGCGGCGGTCAGGCAGGAGCAGGCGTGCGTAAGCCTCGTTGTCTTTCTGGTCGGCCGGATTCCAGTCGGCCCACCCACCGCGTTCGTTCGGAATCTTGTGCCACGCAATCGAGATGGCACGGTCAGACGGAACGATGCGGTTGTCAGCGAATTCGGGGTGAAACTTAACAGCGCCCTTGCGTGCGGCGCGAACGCGCTGCTCCGGCGTCATGTTGCCAAACGCGATGGCATCGCTGTCATAGTTGTAGACGCCTGTGAGCGTGCCGTTCTGTGTGAAGTAGTCGTAGGAGGGATACCACATCTGCGTGATGGGGTCATCGGTGTAGCTGATGCCGCCGTAGATCTGATTTTTGTCCGACTCCCAGAAACGCTCGTTGGCTTGCCAGCCGAGCTTGCAGGTGGCTGCGAATTTGCAGCGCTTGACGGCATCGTCGAAATCCTTCGAGAAGTTGTTCCTGATGCTTTGCAGGATGGGCAAGGGGATGTTGCTGATGCAGTAGTCCGCACGGACGCTGCGCGTTTGGCCTGTCACGCGGTCGAGCACGGTGACAGTGACGCTGTCATTCTCAACCTGTATGTTGCGGACTTCCGTGTTGCGTTGAATGATGGGCTCCAGCTTGCGCGTGAAGCCGTCAACGATTTTATCCATGCCGCCGACGGGCTGAAAGAGCGTTGGCTGCCATTCGTATTCAAAGGATTGGTAGAAGCGGTGGCTCCAGTATTGCGAGTTGAGGAGGTCCTGGAGCTTGAGGCGTTCTTCGGGGTCGCAGGGTTGATGGACGGTCATGGGGTCGTCGCAGCCGGAGCGCGTCGAGCCGCTGTAGAGATAACAGTTCGTGCATTCCTTCTGACACCTGACACACTCCTGACAAGTGCTGTTGCAGGTCTTGCAGACGGTGTTGCCGCAGGCGCGGCAGGGGTCGTTTTCACCTAGGTCGCCGTAGACCTTGAGCATGCAGAGAAGCTGGTGGCGGTCTGCTTCGCTGAGTTCCTGATTGAGTGCGTTCTGGCTGACGGCCTTCGAGAGCATCTCCGAGATATAGCCCTGCATGTCGTTGGCGATGCGACGGCGAATTTGGGCCTGCCCGCCGAAGGCTTTGTCCGACTGGAAGAGGTTAGCCATCGTCTCCATGATATAGATTTCGAGGGCGACGCCGAGTTCCTGACAGTAGTGCAGCAGACGGCGGTGATGGTAGGGGATGCGACCGGGGCCAAGGTTCAGGTAGAGTCCTTCGTCAAACTTGCAGACCTGCGTGGTGGTGGTCTTGTCGTCGTTCTGTTCGACGAGCACTGTACCGCGACGCGCCGTATGGTTGCGCCCGCCCGCGCGATTTGTTAGTTCAAAAATCTGGCAGGTGTAGCCGGCGCGGACCAGTTCGTAGGCTGCGGTCATGCCGCCGATGCCAGCGCCGAGGATAACGACGGTCTTGTTGGCCCCGGAGTCTTGCGGAAGCCTGAGCGGCCCGGCCCACGCCGTTGGCGTGTTGATTAAGCCCATCGCGGTCATCGTCTCGTAGAGCGCGATGGAGCCGCCGGCGACGCCGACTCGTTCCAGAAATTTCCGGCGCGTCAAGCCTTTCTTCGAGCCGGTCGAGCCTTTCTTTGTATCGGTCATAATGTGTCTCCTCTTCTTTGGTCGGGCGGTTGGTCGGGTGCTGTTACGGCGGCAGGAAGCGGCCGCCAGAACAACTCTCTTGACGTGAGAGCAGAAGATCGCCCCTCACTCACTGAAAACGAATGAGCACTTCTCAATAAACTGCTGGCCGGTTGACTGTTTGAAAAGAAACCCTTTGCTCGCCTGTTTGGCCGCGCCTGAATTTCAGACTACTTCTGCGGCCGGAATCCTGCATTAAAGCCTGACTACTTTCTTTGCGCCTGACGTGAGGTTTTGCTGCCCGAACCGAGCGTTATTAACAGATACGCCCTTATACTCCTTTTCAGTCCGCTTATCAATTATGATTTTTTCCGGCAGGCCGCGACAGGAAATGTGCTCAAGCTAAAGAGCCAACGGCTTGTTAGCCCTTCATACGTTGGAGGGACAGACGCGATTCTCCGTTCATCTTTTACGCGCCGCCGGAGAGTTCATCGAAGATGTTTTTCAACTGCGCCGTGCTCTCATGCTCTAGCAGTTTGACTCCAGCATCAAGGCTAAGAGTTTCTGTGCAAAGCACGAGCGTTATACAATCTGCGGCTGATGCCGAAGCTTAATCTCACGCGCCGCCAATTCCTGCGGGGCCTGGCCGCCACGCCCCTCGTCGCCCTTTCGGCCACCACCGCCTACAGCACCTTCATCGAGCCGTACGCGTATCAACTCAACACCACCGACATCTTCATACGCGATTTGCCCGAAGCCTTCGAAGGCTTCCGCATCGCCCAACTGACGGACATTCATCACAGCCGCATCGTCTCCATTGACGAAGTGCGCCGCGTCGTCGAGTTGGCCCAGAGCGCACAAGCAGACATGATTGTGCTCACGGGCGACTACACCACCACCTACCGTCGTTACATAGAACCCTGCGCCGAAGCCCTCGGCACACTCCATGCGCCCTACGGCGTCTGGGCCGTGCTCGGCAACCACGACCACTACACAGACCCTCAACTCACCAGTCGCGCCCTCGAACGCGCACGCATCAATGTTCTCAACAACGCCAACACAACCTTGCGTCGCAGTTCCGACACGCTCCAACTCATAGGCATTGACGACTGGGGCTGGAACGCCGCCAACTGGCCGCGCGCCTTCCACGGCATAGACCCGCGCCGCCCCTCCATCCTTCTCTCCCATCAACCTCGCGTCCTCGACCTCGCAGAAACCCGCAGCGTTTCTCTCATCATCAGCGGCCACACACACGGCGGCCAACTGAGCCTCCCCTTCATCGGCGCTCCCGCACGCTTCTCCAAGGAACTCAAATACCTACGCGGCCTCTACAGCCGCGACAATACACAACTCTACGTCTCGCGCGGCACAGGCGTCATCGGCCTTCCCTTGCGCCTCGGCGTGCCGCCGGAAATATCCCTGCTGCGTTTAAGACGGAAGATTGCTGACGGCTAACAAGCGATGCGTCGAAGAAGTGCGCGGCGCGTGATAAGTGATGACTGAAAAGCAGAAGAAGAGTTGTGATGCCTTGAAGCACAACGGGGCAGTCGCGTCCGTTAACAACTAACGGGCGACAGGTCAAGAAGAAACTCTCAACCCGCCGCCCGTCGCTTGAATAAGCGTCAACGCTTTTTCGTCAATAACCCTACTGCTCGTTATCTCGCTCTCGTCCAGAGCGCTGACGACGACGCTCGTCGTGCCGCGCCTTGCGTTCCTGCTCAATCTGCTCAAGGCGCGTGCGCTGCTCCGCCGTCAGTATGCTTGCGACTTCCGCCCGCGCGCTCTGCATCGCCGTGCGTATCTCCCCGCGCAACTGCTTCGCACGCTCAGCCAACTGCTCATCCGTCGCGCCCTGCTCGCGCTGCTCGCGCAACTGCATCAAAGCCTCACGCTGCGGCCTCGTCGTCTGCGCAAGCCGCTCGAAGATGGCGCGCGCCTGTTGCTGCTGCGCTTCCGTCAAATTCAGTTCACGGAGCGTGCGCATCATCCCCATCATCTTATGGTCGCGCATGCCCCCGCGCGGACCGCGCCGCCCTTCGTGCTGCACTCTGCCGGGGCCTCTATCCTGCTCGGCCCTCCCGGCCTCCTGCCCGTAAGCCATCCCGGCGCAGGCAACAGCCAACATCAGTCCGAGGCATACGCCTCGCAGTTTCGTGTACAAAGACATCTCTTCAAATCTCCTTAGCTAATTCCGTTTAATAGTTGAATGACGGCGGCCCGCTTGAGACTTTTTTGCCTCTCTCCGAGCGCCACTTCCCTGAGGTCAACCCTTTAGACGTAGCACACGATGCTTTAGTCTGAAATATTTAACGCCAGTCAGCTTTACGCACAGGCCGCAGCCCTGAAGCCCGCGAGAAACGTGTTGACCGCCGCGTCTTTTTAGTGTATGAAGTCCTTTGCAGTGCAAAGCACAGGCGGGCATGAGCCATCTTGAAGCCGCTTCGCCACCGCTCGCGCACTCGAATGTGAGTTTTTTGTGAGATGGCAAAAGCCCGACACCCAAGTTACAATGGCGACGCAATGAAACTCTTAAATAAGATTAATTCGCCCGCAGACCTGCGCCGTCTGCGCCCGGAGCAGTTGCAGGACGTGGCGACGGAGATTCGCCAGTACATTCTGGAAACGATGTCGCGCATCGGCGGACACACGGGCGCTTCGCTCGGAGCCGTAGAACTCGCCGTCGCGCTCCACTACGCCTTCGACAGCCCCGCTGACCGAATCGTCTGGGACGTGGGCCATCAAGCCTATGCACACAAAATTCTAACGGGTCGCCGCGACCAGCTTCCGACCATCAAGCAGTATGGTGGCATCAGCGGCTTTCTCAAGCGTGAAGAATCGGAGTATGACACTTTCGGCGCGGGCCACGCTTCGACCTCTCTTTCCGCCGCTCTGGGGATGGCCGTCGCACGCGACCGCCTGGGCCAACATCATCACGTCTGCGCCGTCATCGGCGACGCTTCTCTAGCTGGCGGCATGGCAATGGAAGCCATCAATCAGGCGGGCCACTTAAAGACACGCCTTATCGTTCTCCTTAACGATAACGAGATGTCAATCGCGCCAGCGGTCGGAGCATTGACGGGCTATCTCAATCGCCTGCGCGGCGCGCAAGGCTATCATCGCTTCAAGGATGAAGTCGGGGAAACGCTGCTTTCCATCCCGACCTTTGGCGAGCGGCTGCATCACGCCGCGAAGACCGTCAAGGACGCGCTCGCTGCGGCCGTCCTGCCCGGCGCGCTCGTCAGCGAACTAGGCTTCAAGTACATAGGCTACGTTGACGGCCATAATCCGCGCGCCCTCGTCGCTGCTCTGCGCGAAGCACAGCAGATTAAGGATGGGCCTGTCATCGTTCACGCGCTGACGACCAAGGGCAAGGGTTATCCGGCGGGCGAGAAAAACTATTACGCGTGGCATGCTACCGGCCCGTTTGATTTGGCAACGGGTCAGCCCGTCAAGTCGGCCAAGCCTTCCGCTCCGGCCTACACTGCCGTCTTCGGCAAGACGATGTGCGAGTTGATGGCAAAGGATAAGAGCATCGTTGCCTTGACGGCGGCGATGCCTGACGGCACGGGTATTGACCAGGTGTTGGAAAAATTTCCTGACAGGGCTTTCGATGTCGGCATCGCGGAGCAACACTGCGTCACGTTTGCCGGAGGCATGGCCTGCGAGGGCCTCAAGCCCGTCGCCACCATCTATTCGACCTTCCTGCAACGCGCCTTCGACCAGGTGATGCACGACATCTGTATACAGAAGTTGAGCGTTACGTTTGCGCTTGATCGCGCCGGAATCGTCGGCGGCGATGGGCCCACTCATCATGGCCTGCTCGACATCGCTTACCTGAGGCCCATGCCCAACATGATTGTCATGGCTCCCAAAGATGAAGGTGAGATGCGCGACATGCTTTTGACTGCGATTGAATATCCAGGCCCTGCGGCCTTGCGCTACCCGCGCGGCAACGGCGTCGGCGCGGACATCAGCCGCGAGCCGCAAATGCTCGAAATCGGCAAGGGCGAAATCCTGCGCGACGGTGGAGACGTGGCGATTATCGCTTACGGCTCGATGGTCTATCCCTCCCTGAAGGCCGCGGAGCAACTGGCGACTGAGGGGATTGAAACGACGGTCGTCAACGCACGCTTCGTCAAGCCGCTCGACGCAGGGCTGCTGCTGGCGTTAGCGCGCACGCGTCGGCTCATCGTCACGGTTGAAGAGGCTTATCTGGCGGGCGGCTTCGGCTCGGCCGTCATGGAGCTTCTGGAAGAGAACGGCCTACAGGATCAGGTGCGCGTTGTGAGGATGGGCGTGCCCGACCGCCTCGTCACACACGGCGACCCCAAACTCCTGCTCGCCAAATACGGCCTCGACCCTGATGGCATCTACACGCGCGTCAAAGAGAGCATCGAAGTCCTCGAAGGCCGCCGCGCCAAGCGCCAGAAAGTGCATAGATAAACGATGAACACGGAACGCGGAACGATGAACGGAAAGCAAGCTGCTTAACAGTTCATCGCTGCCGCGTTCCCACTTCCTACTTTGGCTGCGCTCGTCCGTTGTCGCAAATGGGCGGGCGCATCGCTTTTATGCACTAGATGGAATCCAGTAGGACGTTAAAGCCCACTCGGAAGGCTTCCGGCGCATCAAAGATTTGCGCTGAAAAGGGAGCTTTTACAGCGTTTTCTTGGCGGCGACAGATTTTGTCCTCGTGTGGCCCTAATTTTGCTATTCAGTTTAGTAATAAAATTGCAATCGCGGCGAGGCGACGCCCCCTTTGTTAAGAGCAACTTATAAAGCAAGATGGAACAGAGACGAAAAATTATTATTCCGACCGGGACTGAGCCGGAAGAGACGCTTTCCACACCACATTTTGATACCGAAGCGACGCTTTCGGCGCGACCCGTCGTGCCGTTGGCCGAACCCGTAGCGCTGCCGCCCGAGGACGCTTACGGTGTGCAGCCGGACGGCGCTTCATATACGCCAGCGGTGGCCGTTACAGCAACGGCATCTCCTTGGAAACGCTCGACCCTGATTCTGATTATCTTGGCGGCCGTCGGCCTCGGCATTGCCAGCGGCCTCGCCATCGGTCTTTACCAGAGCCGCACAAGGGCGTCTGCTCCTGTCGCCGCGCAGCCTTCTGTGAGCGACGAAACGCAGCAGGCCGCGCGCCAGCCTGAGCCGCAGCTAGAGCAGCCGCCAGTTGTCAGCCAGCCGGAGACGCAGCAGCCGCAAGAGGAAGCTCGAATCCCGGCCGCGCCATCCGTCGAAGATTCGGAGCGCAAGCCCGCGGACGATTCTGATGATGACGACGACGACAGGCAAGCTTCCCGCGAGACTCGCAGGCGTGATGACAAACGTGATGAGACACGGCCCACGCCACCTGTCATACGGGACAGGCCAGTGGTCGAAGAGCCTGACATCGTTGAGCGCGATGATAGGAGAGGGCGCTGGGAAGAACGCAGGGAGGAGCGCAGAGAGCGCCGCAGGGAAGAGAGAAGGGAAGCGCGTCGCCGCCAGCGTGAACAGAACGAAGACAATCCGCTGGACGTTCCGCGCAACGTAGAGCGCGCCCGTCAGGAGATTAACCGCATACGCGACATCTTCGAGGGCCGGCAGCCTTAAGATAAGGCAAAAGTAAAAAGGTAAAAGGCAAAAGTGAGGGGAAGCCAGTTTTATTAAAAGTGGTTTCCGCCTCCCTTTTGCCTTTTTACTTTTACCTTTTACCTTTTTATAGTGGCTCGTGAATGAAGCGTGAGCGTATAGACAAGCTGCTGGTCGAGCGCGGGCTTGCAGGGTCGCGCACGAAGGCGCAGGCGCTCGTGATGGCGGGCGTGGTGCTGGTTAACGAGCAGCGCGTTGAAAAACCTTCGGAGATGGTCGAGCCCGCGGCGAGCTTGCGCGTCAAGGGAGAGGGCGACCCGGCCGCGCGCTACGTAGGGCGCGGCGGGTTGAAACTGGAAGCGGCGCTCACAAAGTTTGGCGTTGAGGCGACGGGCCTTAACTGTCTGGATGTGGGCGCTTCGACCGGCGGCTTTACGGATTGTTTGTTGCAGCACGGCGCGCGTCGTGTCGTCGCAGTTGATGTCGGGCACAATCAACTAGACTGGCGCTTGCGTCAGGACGCGAGAGTCGAAGCGCGCGAGGGCGTCAACGCGCGTTATCTTAAAGAGGAAGAGTTCGCGGAAAAATTCGAGTTGGCGGTGATGGATGTCTCTTTCATTTCGGCGACGAAGGTGCTGCCCGCAGTTGTTCCGCTGTTGACCGCTGGCGGGCGAATCATTACGCTCATCAAACCGCAGTTTGAAGTCGGGCGCGGCGAAGTAGGCAAGGGCGGCATCGTCAACGACCCTTTGAAGCACCGCAGAGTTGTGGAAGAAGTTAATGCGGCGGCCGAACGGTTGGGCCTCGCAGTGTGCGGCGTGATGGAATCGCCCCTTCGCGGCGCGGACGGAAATCTGGAATTTTTGGCGCTCTATGAAAAGGCTGCTTGAATGAGCGTTTTAACTCCTGAGCAGGAAGCGCTCGCGCGCCTCCAACGGGTGAAGGCTGCTTACCAGACAGGCATCAGGTTTAACTACGAACAGAAGGCTGTTGATTGTCGTGTCTGTCCGACCGCTGGCGTCTGCTGCACGGACGCGCATTTCGTCAACGTGCACATCACACGGCTTGAGGCCGTTGCTATCCGCGAAACTCTGCGGCTCACGCCGCGACTGACGGAAGCAGAGCGTCGCAATGTTTATCGCCGTGCGCGCGAAGCGGTCGAGCGTTACAACTTACACGCGGGCGGCGATACGTTTGCGCAAAGATACTCTTGCCCGCTCTACGAGCCGCAAGCGGGCTGCCTCGTTCACCGCAGGGCCAAGCCAGCGCCCTGCATTCAGCACGCGTGCTACGAAAACTGGGAAGACCTGCCGCCCATGAGTTTACAAACTCGCGCCGAGCATCGCGTCGAACAGTTGAACACGATGGCTTACGGCGCGGCGTGGGACTGGCTGCCGACGCCGCTCTGGCTCACGCTCGTTGACCCTTCATCGGACGGCGCGGAGCTTAAACGACTCACGCGCGTTTGGAGCACGAGAGGCACGCAGGGCAGCTACACGCACCA
This sequence comes from Pyrinomonadaceae bacterium, assembly GCA_036382855.1. GTDB lineage: Bacteria > Acidobacteriota > Blastocatellia > Pyrinomonadales > Pyrinomonadaceae > DASVTR01. The sequence goes on from DASVPO010000024.1 coordinate 305,986, forward strand.
TGCACGACAGTTTAATAATCGCGCTCAGCAGAAAAAGCGTGCGAGCCTGCCTGTCATCAATCAAGCTGCAATGAGATCTTGAGCCGGGAGTGTTGAAGATGCCGCTGCTGTTGCGTCTTGTCGAGAGCAAGGATGTGCCGTCAATTCTGGAATTGATTGACGGCGTCTATGCGGAGTACGGCTGCAAGCTCGATGCCGAAAACGAGGAGCGTCACCTGCTTAATCCCGGCGCTTACTTTCGCCGGAGCGGCGGCGAGTTCTGGGTTGTCGAGGAAGACGGAGTGATTCGCGCGACCGTGGCAGTTCAGTTGCACGCGGACGCAAGCGAATTGAAAAGCCTCTATGTGCATTCGTCTCTCAGGCGACAGGGCTGGGGACGCAGGCTGACGAACCTTGCCATCGAACACGCTAGAGAGCGCCGCAGCCCGCGCATGTTTCTCTGGAGCGACACGCGCTTTACGGACGCGCATCGCCTCTACCGCAGCCTCGGCTTCAAAGAGTGCGGCTATCGCGAGTTGAACGATTCAAACAACTCGAAAGAGTATGGCTTTGAAATGCCGCTCGTGAATAATGAATAGAGGGGCGCAGGTTGAAAAAGTCCCGACGCGCCTTCGACCACACGCCCAGCTTCGGAAAGATGAAACGCCTTTCGCTTCACATCGCCGCCGCGCTTCTTACCTGTTTGGCAGGCGTCTTCACCGCAACCGTACTCAACCCGCATTATTACAAGCCGTCACATCTTGAGCGCGTCCGACTGCCGGAGTTTTTCTACATCGAAACACACAAGTTTGGCCGAATATCGCACGGCATTGATGAAAAGATACTCAACCCGCTGCGCCTGCGGCCCTCGTCCGGCAGCCCACTACTGAAAACTTCAAATACCCAAGATTCAAACTGACGCGCTGACGCTTTACGAAGTTTGTTGACACTCCAAAGCTCCGCTGAGTATTATCCGAGCCGTCTCTTTTATCATCACGAACAGCGGAATCCCCCTTGAGCTTTGAGGGCGTTTGAGAGGAAAGCTCGCAGAGAACGCCCGGCGCGCGGCAGGTAAGCGTCGGACGCGCCTTGAGACTCGTCTGAAAGTTTCAGCGCATGGCAACTTCAAACATTCGACGGGTCGGTGTGGTCATCAAGCCGCAGTTGGCTGAAGCTGTGCCGACGCTGCGGCGGCTGGCCGAATGGCTCGACGCGCGAGGAGTGAGGCTGCTCGGCGGGCCGGAAATAGAGCAGGCGCGGGCCGAATGCGGTGCGGGCGAAACCATTGACATCGTTTCGCATGACGAACTAGCGAAGAACGTCGAACTCGTCGTCGCGCTCGGCGGCGACGGGACGATGATTGCGACTGCTCGACTGCTGGCCGAGGCGGACGTGCCCGTGCTCGGCATCAACTACGGCACGCTCGGTTATCTGGCGGAGTTTCGCATCGAGGAGATGTTCACGGGGCTGGATGCCGTCTTCCGTGGCGATTATCGCATCGAGTCGCGCGTCAGATTAGCCGTCGAGCTTTACCGTGAAGAGAGCAGGCTGATGCACAGTCGCGTGCTCAACGATGTCGTCGTCAACAAGTCTGCGCTCTCGCGCATCGTGCACATAGAGGCGTATCTGAATCAGCAACTCATTAGCGCCTTTCGCGCCGACGGCCTCATTATCTCCACGCCTACAGGGTCAACTGCCTACAACCTTTCAGCCGGTGGGCCAGTCATCTATCCCTCGATGAACGCCGTCGTCATTACGCCCATCTGCCCCTTTACGCTTTCTGACAGGCCGCTCGTCGTGCCCGACGACGCGGTGATTGAAGTCTTTTTGAGAACGCCGAACGAGGAAGTGTTCCTGACTCTGGACGGGCAGGTCGGTCTCCCGCTCGCAGTCGGAGACCGCATCCTGATTCGCAAGAGCCACACGTCTTTCAGAATCGTGCAGCCGCCCAACCGAAACTACTTTGAAGTGCTGCGCGAAAAACTGCGGTGGGGAAAGTAAAAACAGTGATGAGTGATGAGTGATGAGTAATGAGTAGCAAACTCTTTCTTTTAACTCATCACTCATTACTCATTACTCATCACTATTATTTGGAGTTGAGATGGCTGACAAAAAAGATGAGAAGCGATTGACGCAGCCGGAAATTGAGTCGGATGCGTTTGAGCGTGAGGTGACGACGGACCTCGACGACGAGACGCCGGACAGGCCGAAGGGGATGCCGCTGCACACGCGCATTCTCATCGGTCTGGTGGTCGGCGTTGTCGCGGGCGTGGCGGTCAATGCGGCGGTCGGAGGCGACCATCCTTGGGTGGTCAGAATCGTCGAGCACTTCACGCGGCCTGTGGGCGAGTTGTTTCTGCGGCTGCTGTTGATGATAGTCGTGCCGCTGGTCTTCTCGTCGCTGGTGGTTGGCGTCGCGGGCATTGGCGATGTGCGCAAATTGGGGCGCGTCGGGTTAAAGTCGTTCGCCTACTGTCTTGTCATCTCTGCCATCTCGGTCGTCATCGGTCTCACTCTTGCCAACACAATCAGGCCGGGAGAGCGTGTTGATGCGGCAACTTCCGCCGCGCTCCAACAGCGCTACGGCACGGACGCGAGCAAGCAGGTGGAGTCTGCAACGAAGTCTAAGACGGCCGAGACGCCTCTGATGCAGGTGGTGACGACAATCGTGCCGAAGAATCCGCTGGCTGCCGTGTCAGGCATTGTCGCGGGCGCAACGGCGCAGTCAGACACGCCGAACATGCTTCACCTGATGTTCTTCGCGCTCATCATCGGCGTCGCCATCACGCTCATCCCCGTCGAGGTGACAGCGCCGCTCCTGCGCGGGCTTCAGGGCTTGTATGAAGTGACGGCGAAGATAATCGAAATCATTATGAAGTTTGCGCCGTACGCGGTCGCCTGCCTGCTCTTCAATAACACTGCGCGCTTCGGTCTCGATCTGTTGCAGGCGCTCGGCTGGTTTGTGCTGACGGTGCTGCTCGGTCTTTCGATCCACATGTTCGGCGTCTATTCGCTCTCCGTCTATTTTCTCTCGCGCATCAGCCCGCTCGAATTTTTCCGGCGCATCAAGACCGTTATCCTGACAGCCTTTTCGACCTCTTCGTCTAACGCGACGCTGCCGACGGCCTTGCGCGTCTCGGAGGAAAACTTAGGCGTGCCGCAGGAGATTAACAGCTTCGTGCTGACCGTGGGTGCTACGGCCAACCAGAACGGGACGGCACTTTATGAAGGCGTCACGGTGCTTTTTCTGGCACAACTGGCGGGCGTTGACTTAAGTCTCGGACAGCAGTTGATGGTCGTCTATCTGGCAATCCTCGGCGGCATAGGGACGGCGGGCGTGCCGTCTGGTTCTATTCCCTTCATCATCGGTGTGCTGGCGACGATTAACGTTAACCCCGCCTTGATTGCCATCATCCTCGGCGTTGACCGTATTCTTGACATGTGCCGCACGACCTTAAACGTGGCGGGCGATATTACGGCCGCCACGTTCGTCGCACGGAGCGAAGGCTACGAGTTGTTGAAACCACACGAACCGGCGATTGTTCATGCGGGCGTCGCAAGCCCGCGCGTACGGCATTAAAGCGAAATGAAAGCAGTCCTCTGCGTGTATAAAAGTGTACGAGAATAATTCTTGACGCCGCTGCTCGCCCTTCCTCATTAGAACAACCGAAATCACGCGCGGCTTGAGTTTAGCCGCGCGTTTCCGTTTTAGTCCTCTTATACGAGGGCGCGGAACAGCAGGTGCAAGAGCTTTACGGCTGAGCCGTCAAGCCTGAGCTTACAGATGCACGGCTATCATCCTCGCGAACAAGTGATTCGGACTCGCGCCAACTCGCGCAGGCGGCAGCGGATTTTAAGAACGTACGCCGCCCACGCGGGCCAGGCGCTTTGCTTGAGGAGATATGCTGAGATGATCTTCCCTATAGGCGACGACAATTCCGACCGCACGATTACTCCCTTCGTCAACTACATGCTGATTGTGATTAACCTGCTGGTCTTCTTTCTCCTGCAAGGAGTGTCTGCCAACAATAAGTTTACAGCCGGCTTCTCAACAGTCCCTGAAGAGATCAGAACCGGGAGAGACGTGAGCGGGCCGGTTCCGATTAAGGTGGGCACACAGGAAGCCACGATTAATCTGGCGGAGACGCCAAGCCCTGTCTACATCACGCTGCTCACGTCCATGTTCATGCACGGCGGATTGATGCACCTCTTCGGAAACATGCTCTTCCTGTGGATATTTGGCGACAATCTTGAAAACGCTTTGGGGCGAATCAGGTATCTAATCTTTTATCTGCTGACGGGATTGATAGCCTCGCTGGCACACGTCTTCTCGACGTTCGCCTTTGGCGACAATCCGTATATTCCCAGCCTCGGCGCGTCGGGTGCGATTTCGGGAGTTTTGGGCGGCTATCTGCTCTTGTTTCCGAAGAGGCAGGTGCGCGTGATTATGCTGCGCATGCTGACGACTGTTCCGGCCATCGTCGCTATCGGGCTGTGGTTTGTCTTCCAGTTAATTAGCGCTTGGGGCGTCATCGGCGCTGGCCCGCAGAGCGGCGGCGGCGTGGCGTTCATGGCCCACATAGGCGGCTTCATAGCGGGGCTGGTGCTCGTCAAGCTCTTCGCCATCGGGCGCGGCAGCGGCGGGCCGGCAAGACCCGCTTATTGATAAGTTTTAGCGGCGGCTTAACTCAAGGCTCTGTTGGAGCGCCGCCGCTCGTCAAATCTAATTTCGAACTAAGGAGAAACACCAATGACCATAGATAACGACAACACGATCTCGACGCTCAACAATCTGATAGAGACGTGCAGAGACGGGCAGAACGGTTTTCAGGCCGCGTCTGATGGCGTCAATAATTCGGAACTGAAGAAGCTCTTTCTGGGCTACTCGCAACAGCGTGCGCAGTTTGTCGGCGACTTGCAGAACGAAGTCCGACGCCTCGGCGGCGACCCCGAACAGACAGGCAGCATCGCAGCCTCTCTTCATCGCGGCTGGATGGACATCAAAGCCGCCGTCACAGGCAAAGACGAGGGCGCTATCATCGCCGAATGCGAGCGCGGCGAAGATTCCGCGGTCAGAAATTACAAGGACGCGCTGGAACAAAACCTGCCCGAAAATATTCGCTCTCTGGTCCAGAGCCAGTATGCACAGGTGCAGGAAGCGCACGACCGCGTGCGCACGCTTGAGAGGGCGAGCGGCGCTAGTTCCTAAACCGCAGCTTTTGTAAACGACCTGCGCGCAGCGGAAGCTTCTGGTTTCCGCCTCGCAATAATCAATCACGCGACAGCTTAAAAATGACCGGGACGGCCGTTAGCGCTGCCCCGGTTATTTTTATGCTGAACGGAGACGAGAGAAAGCAAAGCTCTGATAAGGAGCAAGCGCCTGTTCGTTAACTTTTGCCTGTGGCCTTTTTACTTTTACCTTCCGCAGCGGGTAAGATTTGCTTTTAACATGTGAGGAGTAGTTTAGAGAATGTCTGTCACTGAGATGAATCTGCCGCCCGCCAACGCGCAAGGGTTGGACATCCGTTCCACACCGCGCGAGGAGATGAAGCTATACCCGCTCGATACGTTCGCCTACGAATATGTCGGGCGTGAGATTCGCATCAATTTCGAGATACCCGAATTTACGGCCATCTGCCCCTTCTCCGATTTCCCGGATTTCGCCGTCATCCGCATCGAGTATGTGCCGCGAGAACGTTGCATCGAATTGAAGAGTTTGAAGCTCTACATCAACTCGTTTCGCGAAGTGAAGATTTTTCACGAACACGTCATCAACGTCATTCTCGAAGACTTCGTCGCAGCGTGCGACCCCTTGCGCGTCGAGATAGAAGGCGACTTTCACATTCGCGGCAATATCAAGACCATCGTGCGAGCGAGCTATGACAGGCAGAAGGCGGAAGCGGGAAGCAGGAAGTCGTAACAGCATGTCGCAAAACTCGCTTTCGTTTGTTTCCTGTTCGCGGTGTGTTGATTCTTCTGATTCTGGACTCCTGAATTCTTGAGCGTTATGGAAACTCCCGTTATTGCTATTGTCGTTGCCGTGATGGCAATTGCGCTGCTGTTGATTGTGTTGCGGCGCGTCGTTCGGATGGCGATTCGCTTAGTGCTCGTCGGCATCATAGTCCTGTTGCTGCTGTCGGGTGGCGCGGTCTGGTGGTGGCAGAGCGGCTCAAGCACACCGGCCGGAGGCAATCCTTCAGGTAACACGCGGCGCACCAACTCTCGTTAAACGGGCGGCTGCAAAATTATTCATGGCGGAAACTGACACCGACGCGGCTGACCGATTCGATGCGCGCATCAGCCCGCAGCCGCTCGATGAGCGCATGCCCGGCCTCTGGCAACGCTACCGCAGCCTGCCGCGCAACGTCTTCGCCATCAGCCTCGTCAGTCTCTTAAACGACGCCTCGAGCGAAATTATCTACCCGCTCCTGCCGCTCTTTCTGACGCTTAGCCTAGGCGCTTCACCGAAAGCCATCGGCATCATAGAGGGCGCAGCCGAGACGGTTTCGAGCCTGCTCAAGCTCTTCGCGGGATACTTCAGCGACCGGCGCGGGCGGCGCAAAGGCTTGGTCGTCTTCGGCTACGCGCTGGCGAGTTTCGCTCGTCCGCTCCTGGCGTTTGCGAGCAGTTGGCAGCAGGTCTTTGCGATACGAATAACAGACCGCGTCGGCAAGGGAATCCGCAGCGCGCCGCGCGATGCGATGGTGGCTGATGCCGTCTCAATCGAAAAACGCGGGCTGGCCTTCGGTCTTCATCGCGCGATGGATCACGCGGGCGCTGTCGTTGGCCCACTCATCGGCTACCTGCTCTTTTATCTGATTGCAGCCAATCGAGACCAGCCGACCACCAGCGATTTCACGAAGGTCTTTCTCTTCGCTTCGATTCCGGCGCTGGCCGCAGTGCTTGTCGCCGCTTTCTTCGTGCGCGAGACGGTTAGAGAGCGGCGAACGGACGATGGAGAGTTGCCGCAGCCGACGCTTTCATTGCGCGGCTTCGACAGCAACTTCAAACGCTTCCTCCTTATCATCGCGCTCTTCACGCTCTCTAATTCGACGGACGCTTTTCTTATCAAGCGTGCTAACGATGCTGGCGTCGCGGTCGCCACGATTCCGCTCTTGTGGGCGGCGCTGCACATCGTCAAGGTGCTCAGCTCGCTCGTCGGCGGAGACCTCTCCGACCGCTTGGGCCGTAAACGTTTGATTGCTTCGGGTTGGTTCTTCTACGCCGCCGTCTATGCGGGCTTCGCCTTCGTCACTTCGGCATGGATGGCCTGGGCGCTTTTTCTGGTCTACGGCATCTACTTCGGCTTGGCCGAAGGCGCGGAGAAAGCTCTGGTCGCAGACCTCGTGCGCCCCGAACAGCGCGGCACGGCTTACGGATTGTATAATCTGGCGTTCAGCATTACGGTTCTGCCTGCATCATTGCTGATGGGCACGCTCTGGGATTTACACGGCGCACCCGCGGCCTTCATCACGAGCGCCGTCATCGGAGCCAGCGCCGCCATGCTGCTGCTCTCAACCGTCAGGGCCGACACCGAACGACGAGCAGAAGTCTCTCAGTCGTAGTTGTTACTACGACTGCTGTTGATTTCTGATGACGAGAGCAATCAACATCGGTGCGTAAAAGTGTTGCCGGATTAGTTTGAAGACCGAACCTGAAAGTTAAGAGAGGGTGAGTAGTTTTGAGTTTGCGAGTCGAGCGTTGGAGCGAAAATAAAGCGCCGGAGGCTGCGGAGTTGCGCCGACGTTTGGAGTCGGAAGGCTATCGCGTCTTCCAGTGGAGCGACGCGCCGGGCACAACCTACGGCGCACACTCTCACCGTGAAGACCAGACGCATTGGATTATCAGCGGCGCGCTCTGTTTGCGTGTCGGAGGCGAAGAGTATATCTTGCGCGCGGGCGACCGCGATTTTCTGCCCGCGCAGACAGAACACGAGGCTGCCGTTTCGGGCCGTGAGCCGGTCGTCTACCTGATTGGCGCGAGAGATTAAATGGACACACCTTCTTATCAACTCATCAGGACGGCCGACGAACTGCGCGCCGTCGTCAACAAACTCTCAAAGCTTCAGGCCATCGGCTACGATACGGAGACGACAGCACTAGACCCTTATCGCGGCCGTCTCCGGCTGCTGCAACTGGCCGCGCCCGACGGCGTTTCATTGATTGACCTCAATCTCTTCGCGGACAATGACCCGAAACAGAGCGCAGCGCTAGCCCCTTTGCGCGACCTCCTTGCTGCGCCGCGTCCCGTCAAGATTGCACACAACGCCAAGTTTGATGCTAAGTGGACAAAGCACGCCCTCGGCGTCGAACTCGGCGGTGTCTTTGACACGCTCCTTGCGAGCCAGCTCATTTCCGCTGGCGATCAGGAAGAGCGTCACAATCTTGAAGCCGTCGCCGCGCGTTATCTGAATGAGACGATTGACAAGGCCGAACGCCTCAGCGATTGGGCCAGCGCAGAGCTTTCCGAGTCGCAGCTACAGTATGCAGCGATTGACGCCGCCGTGCTCGTTCCCTTGCGCGACAAGATGATTGAAAGGCTCAGGTCGGAAGACCTCGTGCGTTGTGCGCAGCTTGAATTCGAGTGTGTGTTGCCGGTCGCCACGCTGGAACTCAACGGCATCTACCTGGACCAGCATCGCTGGCGCGAGCAACTGGTCGTCGTCGAAAAACAGCGCGCGCAACTTGCAGAAGAGTTGCAGGAGATGCTTGCAGAGGAGAGCGCGCAAGGCTCTTTCTTCGGCCCGCAGCGCGTTGACATCAACATTGATTCTCACGTTCAGTTGACCAGAGCCTTAAAGCGGCTCAACGTGCCCGTGCCCGATTCGACGCGCAACTGGAAACTGCAACCGCTCGCCGCAGACTACCCGGTCGTTGCCAAGCTCCTCGAATACCGCACCGTGCAGAAGGCTCTGACGAGCTACGGCGAAAACATCCTCAACGAGATTAATCCGACGACCGGGCGCATCCACGCAGACTTTCGACAGATCGGCGCGCCGACAGGAAGATTCGCCTGCACGAATCCGAACGTGCAACAAGTGCCGCACGCGATTGAGTATCGCCGCTGCTTCCGCGCGCCCGGAGGAAGAAAGCTCGTCATCAGCGACTACAGCCAGATAGAACTACGCATCCTCGCAGACTTCACAGGCGATAAAGGCTTCATTGACGCTTTCAATTCCGGCGCGGACCTGCACCGCGTCACGGCCGCTCAGGTCTTCAACGTGAAGCTCGAAGATGTCACTGCTGAGCAGCGTTCCTTCGCCAAGCGCCTGAACTTCGGCGTCGTCTATGGTATCGGCGCGCAGCGTTTTGCCACGATGACCGGGCTCTCGCAAACCGAAGCCGAAGACATCCTGCGCCGCTACTTTTCGACCTACCGCCAACTAGACGCGTGGCTGCGCGACGCCGCCCGTCAGGCCGTGCGCGAACGCACAGCGCCGCGCACCGTCGCAGGCCGCCTCGCTCGCTTCCGCTTCGACTCGGAAGACCGTCAGGCCGTCTCGCTCGCACAACGCAACGGAAAAAATACACCCATACAAGGCTCAAGCGCAGACATCCTCAAGCGCTCGCTGCGTCTTCTTCACGACCAACTGCGCGACACTTCGGCCTGCATCGTCAACATCGTGCACGACGAAATCGTGGTTGAAGCCGATGCTGGTCAGGCGCAGGAGATTGCTAAAAGGGTGGAAGACGCGATGTGCTCCGCCGGAGAAGAGTATGTCAAGCGCGTGCCCGTCAAGGTCGAGACGGAAGTGGCGGACGAGTGGGTGAAGTAAACGCGGAAGTAGGAACGCGGAACGATGAAGTAGAAGCAGTTTGCCTGTCATTCATCGCTGCCACGTTCGGCGTGCATTGTTCATCATTCATCGTTGCTGCGTTCCGTGTTCACGCTTCTGCGTTCATCGTTGCTTTTCTTCTGCCAGATGAAATAGACGGGGATGCCTGTGAGCACGAGTAGGTAGCCGATGCCGGATGTTGAGGGCGTCAGGTAGGCAAGGTCTATGACGAGCAGGGTGGCGAGCAGGATGTAGATGGCGGGTGTGAGCGGGTAGCCGAGCGCGCGGTAGGGGCGCTCAAGCTGCGGGGCTTTGCGGCGCATGACGATGACGGCTCCGACCATCAGCGCGTAGAAAACGAGGTCGGCCGAGATGATGTATTCGAGCAGTTGCGTATAGACGTTGCCGTATGTGACCTTGCCGGTGGCGGCGTCGGTTGTGACGGTTCGCGGCAGCGTTAAGAATGAAGCCCAGATGCCCTGCACGATGAGCGCGGCCGCCGGAACGTGTTGCGAATTGACTGTCCCGACGCGCCGGAAGAAGAGGCCGTCGCGCGACATCGCGTAATAAACGCGAGCACCGGCCAGAATCAAACCGTTGTTGCAGCCGAAGGTCGAAACCATAATGGCGATTGCCATCAGCGTCGCGCCGAACGTGGGAAAGATGGCCTGCATCGTAGCGGTGGCGACGCGGCCCTGCGCCGCCTGCTGAATTCCTGAGAGCGGCAGCGTGACGACGTAGGCCAGATTCGCGAGCAGGTAGAGCAGGACGACCGCCGCGCAGCCTATCAGCAGCGAGCGCGGCAGGTTGCGCCCGGGGTCGCGGACTTCGCCGCCCGTAAACGTCACGTTGTTCCATGCCGATTGCGCGAAGAGCGGCCCGACCATCGCGCGACCGAGAAGCATGACGAGCGCGAGGCCGCCCGCTGTTTGAAGTCCGGCCTGTGCGACTCCGGGACGCCAGCCGTTGGCCCAGGAGTTCCACCATGATGACGTGTAGGCTGCGCTCTGTGAGTTGTGGCCGAGCACGAGGCCGGCGATGATGAGGCCGACGAGCGCCGCAGTCTTCGTGAAGGTGAAAGTGTTTTGAATCAGCTTGCCTGTCTTGAGGCCGCGCGTGTTCGTCAGCGTGAGGAAGATGATGAGAAGGACGGCGACGAGTTGTTCTGTTGAGAGGCTGATGGCGTAGCCGCCCCAGAGGTGTTGCGGCGCGATGAGGTAGTTGTCGGCGGCCACCTTGCCTGTCAGCACGCCCATGAATCTTGCGAAGGCGACCGCGACGGCCGCAATCGTGCCCGTCTGGATGACCAGTAGAAGCGCCCAGCCGAAGAGAAAGCCTGTCGCTGGGCCATAGGCTTCGCGCAGGAAGACGTACTGCCCACCGGCGCGCGGCCACATCGCCGCCAACTCCGCACAACAGAGCGCGCCCGTTATCGTCAGCACACCGGCGAGCGCCCACGCCGCGAGCAGCCAGCCGGGCGCGCCCACAAGCCTTGCCGATTCCGCCGAAGTGATGAAGATGCCAGAGCCAATCATCGAGCCGACGACAATCATCGTCGCATCGAGAAGGCCCAGCCCGCGAACCAGTTTCGGCGCGGAATCATTCATCGAGATTCAGGGTGAAGACAGTGATGAGTAATGAGTGATAAGTAATGAGTAACAGAAAGCAGGTTTTCCACTCATCACTCATTACTCATCACTCATCACTGTCTTTAAGATGCGGGTTTAATCTTGTCTGGATTCTTGCGCGCGATGTCGTCGGCCTCGCGGTCGAGCTTGACGGCTTCGGCTATCAGTTTGTCGAATTTCTCGCCTGATGCGACGGCGTCGTTCTGTGCTTTCTTGAGTGCCGCCTTGTCCGTGCCGCCTATGTTGTCGCGCAGGATGGTGATGGCCTTCTTCAAAGACTCGAAAGCCTCGACGGTCTTGCGCAGCGACTGTGTTTTGAGCGACAGGTAATCTTTATAGACCTGATCAACGTCAAGCTTCGAGGCTTGCTCAAACTTATCGGCGGCGCTCTTGCCGCGTTCCAGGCCGTTATCAATGGCCTTGACCGTATCGTCCATCGCCTGCTTCGCGCCCGGCAGGTCGTTGCTGTTGAGCAGCTTGTTGATGCGGCTCTCCTGGTCTTTGTTCGACTGCGCGATTTTAGAGATCTCCTTGAGGTCTTCGTTTGCGCTGCGGACAAGCTTGTTGGCTTCGTCAATCCCGCCGCCACCGCCCGACAACTTCTTAAGCGCGCTGCACGAAATCGTCAGCGAGCCGAGCAGTAGCAACACCAACGCAAACGCCACACCGCTCCGTCCGTTTCTCTCAAGCATATGTTTCCGAAATCCTTTCAATTAACTGTTTAAAAGATTTGCGAAGGTGCGTTGTCTCCAGAGAACTGACGAGCGCCTACAAAAAGCAAGCGCCGCGCGGCCAAACCCTCGTCGCTACACACTCCGCAGCGCGTGGATATTGAACGCCTCCTGGCCCACTGTCAAGAGCAAGGCATGAGCGGGAAGCATAGAGGTCGCCGGATGAAGGAATAACTTTTCAGGTTTAATGGTTTCTCCCGCCGCTGGCTGCCTTCCGAGTTGCTTTCTTGACAGTCGCGCTCGCGCTCACATAGTCTTATTGGAGTGTCCGCGGGGCGCTTCAAGAATCACTCCTGCCTGTGAAACTGAACCAACAAGACTGGGAAGAACGAGAGCCTTAAGCATGATTAAAAAAGAGATGATCGAGTTGATAACGGAGAGGAGCGCGCGCATCGGCGTCATCGGCCTCGGCTACGTCGGGCTGCCGCTGGTCGTAGAGTTTGCGCAGAAAGGTTTTACGGCCGTCGGCTTTGAAGTTGACGAGCAGAAGGCGGCGGAAATCAACGCGGGCCGCTCCTACATAGGCGATGTTTCCTCTTCAGCCGTGAGCGAGATGGTTGAGGCCGGACGCCTGCGCGCCACCGTTGATTTCAACGACCTGAAGGATTGCGACGCCATCATCATCTGCGTGCCCACACCGCTCCGAAAAACCAAGGAGCCTGATGTCTCCTACATTCTGGCGGCGGCCGGAGAGATTACACGCAACCTGCGACGCGGGCAGCTAGTCGTCCTCGAATCAACGACCTATCCGGGCACGACAGACGAAGTGCTGCTGCCTATGTTTGAAGAGACGGGCCTCAAGCTCGACGAAGATTTTCTGCTTGCCTTCTCGCCCGAACGCGTTGACCCCGGCAACCCGCAATTTCAAACTCACAACATCCCGAAGGTCGTCGGCGGCTGCACGGAGGATTCAACAGTCGTCGCCGCTCATCTCTATGCGCAGATTGTGAGAGACGTTCACGCCGTCAGTTCGGCGCGCGTCGCCGAAGCAGCGAAGCTTTTGGAGAACACCTTCCGCGCCGTCAACATCGGTATGGCTAACGAGATGGCACGCCTCTGCTACGCGCTCGGCATAGACACATGGGAAGTGATTCGCGCGGCGGCGACCAAGCCCTTCGGCTTCATGCCCTTCTATCCAGGCCCGGGCATCGGCGGCCATTGTATTCCGCTCGATCCACATTACCTTTCATGGAAGGCACGACAGCACGGCTTCGATTCGCGCTTCATAGGTCTTGCCGAAGAGGTCAACTCGCGTATGCCGGAACACGTCGTCACGCTCGTCGCCGACGGCTTAAACGATGCAGAGAAGGCTATGAAGAACGCGCGCGTGCTGCTCCTCGGCGTCGCCTACAAAAAGGACATCAACGACGTGCGCGAAAGCCCTGCGCTCTCCATCATTGATCGCCTGCGCGCGAAGGGAGCGATTGTCCGCTATCACGACCCCTTCGTCGCGGAAGTGCGCTTCGACGACGCACACACCGAAGCCGGAGGCGAACCGCTCTCCTCCGTTGAACTGACGGACGAAGAACTTCGTGACGCAGATTGCGTCGTCATCGTCACAGACCACAGCCAGCTAGACTACCGGCGCGTCACCCAACTGGCCCCCCTCATCGTTGACACACGCAACGCGCTCAACGGCGAACTGCGACGCGGGAGCCTCGCACGCGTTATCCGACTTTAAGAGTGATGAATAATGAGCAACGAGTGACAAGTTAAAACAGCTTCTCACTCATCACTCATTACTCATCACTCATCACTTTCATACATGCTCAAAGTCATTAACGTTGTCGGCGCGCGGCCCAACTTTATGAAGGTCGCGCCGGTTGTCGAAGCGATGAAGCGGCGCGCGGGCGAGTTTGCGCCGCTCGTCGTGCATACAGGGCAGCACTACGACGCGCAGATGTCCGATGCTTTCTTTCGCGACCTCGGCTTGCCAGAGCCGGACGTTTATCTGGGCGTCGGCTCCGGCTCACACGCGCAGCAGACGGCGGCCGTGATGCAGAGCTTCGAGCCTGTCGTGCTCCGGGAGAAGCCTGACTGGGTGCTGGTCGTCGGCGACGTTAATTCGACGCTCGCCTGCGCGCTTGTCTGTTCGAAGCTGGGCATCAGGGTGGCCCACGTAGAGGCTGGCCTGCGCAGCCGCGACCGCACGATGCCGGAAGAGATTAACCGCCTGCTGACAGACCAGATCGCAGACCTGCTCCTGACACCCTCAAGGGACGGCGACGCAAACCTGCTGGCCGAAGGAATTCCAGAAGAGCGGATTCGCTTCGTCGGCAACGTGATGATTGACTCGCTCTTCAGTCAACTCAAACGCGCCGCAGCCTCCCGCATCCGCGAAGACCTCGAAATCTCAGGACGCGACTACGCGACCCTGACGCTTCATCGTCCGTCCAACGTTGACGACCCTGCGACATTCAATCGCATCCTAGACGCGCTGGAAAAGATAAGCAGTCGCCTGCCCATCATCTTTCCCGTTCACCCGCGCACGCGCGCTCGTCTCGATGAATTTTCGTTTACGGAAAGAGTCGGGCGCTGCGCGAACTTGCGTCTCATAGAGCCGCTTGGCTATCTGGATTTCCTGCGTCTCTATAGCGGCGCGCGGCTTGTCCTGACAGATTCCGGCGGCATACAGGAAGAGACGACCGCGCTCTCGATTCCCTGTCTGACCTTGCGCGAAAACACGGAGCGTCCCATCACGGTTGAGATGGGCACGAACACCATCGTCGGCACAAATACAGAGCGAATTACAGAGGCCGCCTTCGCCGCACTCGACCGCAAGATGGAAACGCAGCAACAGCAAGAGCGCCCACGCATTCCGCCTCTCTGGGACGGACACACGGCAGACCGCATCCTCGACGCAATACAGGAAAGGGGAAAAGGCTAAAAGGGAGATGTGTAAAAGGGGCACAACCAGACGCTGGCGCAAGTTGAACGCTTCGTCTTTTCCTGTTTCCCTTTTCCCCTCTTCCCCTTTTAACCTTTCTGTGGGATGAGCCTCTTGAGAAAGATGAAGCGTGCGTTGCGCGGGGAGGTGGACGCGCGTGCGGTCGCGCGCGAAGCATTGCGCCGTAGTCGTGTTGCTCTCCGGCAGCGGCGCGAGCGCGCGATGCTGGACAAGTTGAACTCGCGCCCCGTTCGCCTCCGCGCGGAGTTTGCGTGCCTCACAACTGCGCAACTGCTCGCTCACTTCCGTGAGCGCCAGTCTCCGGCATTCCTGCCCGGCATGGACGCCGGTGCGCTTAACGCAACCGCCAGCCTACAGCGAGAGCTTTTCCCATCTGAGACTGAAGAGTTGCTGCAACGCGCGGCGCGCATCGCGGACGAGCATCGTTGGAGTGTGCTCGGTTTTGGCGAAAAGAGTTTCGGTCTTGAGATTGACTGGCGACGCGACCCGCTCTCCGGCCAGTTGTGGCCGCTCGACTATCACTGCGACGTGCGACTCGCGCGCAATGATGGCTCGGACGCGCGCGTCCTCTGGGAAGTCAACCGCCTCGCGCATCTCACGACGCTTGCTCGTGCATACACTGTGACGACGGATGAGAGATTCGCGGATGAGATTTTCGCGCAGCTCGAAAGCTGGCGCGCGCAGAACCCCAGAGGACGCGGTGCAAACTGGGCCTGCGCGATGGAAGTCGCTTTGCGTGCGATGAATCTGCTGGCCGTCTTCGAGATGCTTCGTCGCTCGCCTGCGCTCACGGAAGTCCGGCTCGGAATGTTTCTTGAAATGTTCGAGCAACACGGCGAGCACATTCGTCGTCATCTTGAATTCTCTTATATCGCGACGAGCAATCATTATCTCTCGGATGTCGTAGGCTTGTTGTGGCTCGGAGTGATGCTGCCGGAATTGCGCGGTGCGGCCGCGTGGCGTGCCTTCGGATTGCGCGAGTTGCTCTCGGAGATGGACAAGCAGGTGCTCGCGGACGGCGCGGATTTCGAGGCTTCGACCGGCTATCATCGCCTCGCGCTCGAACTCTTTCTCTATTCCTTCCTGCTCTGCCGCGCCAACGACATTGAAGTTACTGATAAATACTGGCGCAAGCTGCGCGCGATGCTTGATTACGTACGCGCCTACCTGCGTCCAGACGGCCGCGCGCCCCTCATTGGCGATACGGACAGCGGCCAGGTTCTGCCCATCGTTCAGCGCAGGGCGGACGATCACGCTTACGTGTTGGCGCTCGGTGCTGCCCTCTTCGATGAGCCGCGTTTCAAACTAGCGCACGGAGAAGGGATGCCGGAGGAACTGCTCTGGCTGTTGGGCGCGGAAGGCGTCGAAACTTACGAGAGATTAAAAGCGACGGATGAGAGCGCGCGCTCGCAGGCTTTCGCGCATGCCGGAACATACCTGATGCGCGAGCGCGATCTGTATCTGCTGTTCAATGCAAGCGCGAGCGGCATTAACGGGCGCGGCTCACACGGGCACAACGACGCTTTGAGTATCGAAGTCTCCGCATGCCGTCGTCCGTTCATCGTTGACCCGGCCACGTTCGTTTATAGCGCTGACTTGCATGAGCGCCATCTCTTCCGTTCCACTGCTTATCACTCGACCGTCGAAGTGGACGGAATTGAACAGAACAGCACGGATGAGGGCGTGCCTTTCGTCATCGGTAACGAAGCTCGCCCGCGCGTGATTCGCTGGGAATCAACTTCGGAGCGCGACCACGTTGTCGCGGAGCATCACGGTTACGCGCGTTTGTCGCAACCCGTCATTCATCGTCGCTCGGTCGAATTCGATAAGGCGCGGCGGCTCTGGCTTATCGAAGATTCTTTTTCAGCCAGAGCGGGCGAAGAGCATACCTATCGCTTCCGTTTTCATTTCGACGCGGGCCTTGAAATCAGCATAGGGGGTGACAATATCCTGCAAGCATGGGATAAGATGAGCGGGGCGCGACTGTACGTCGCCGCTCTTGAGTTGAATAAAGAGCCGGAGTTGGAAGAGCGTTTTACGTCGCGTGATTACGGCGCGAAGCTTCCGTCCGTCTCTGCTTGCTGGACTGAACGAACGGAAGCGTCCTTCTCGGTCGCGTGGATGATAGTTCCTGTCTGCATGAATGATGATGAGCGTAAGCGAGTCAAACTGATTACTGAAGCGCGGGAGTTGCGGCGCAAGCAGGAGAAGGCGACACAGGCTTCAGCGTGAAGCTTTGAATGGAATTCCAGAGTCGTCCGTGTAGAGTTTAAGCTATGTGCGGTATTTGCGGAGTGTGGGAGTATGGGGCGAATGAGGGGCGCGTCGAAAGGGCGCTCGTCGAGCGCATGCGCGACCAGATGCCGCATCGCGGGCCGGATGATACGGGCGAGTTGATCTTCGATGGAGGACGCGGCGGCTTCGGCTTCCGTCGTCTCTCAATCATTGACCTTTCGCCCGCCGGTCATCAGCCGATGCATGGCTGCACTACGGAGGTCTGGCTCGCCTTCAACGGCGAAGTCTATAATCATGCTGCCTTGCGCGCGAAGTTGGAAGAGCGCGGCCATCGCTATCGCTCGCGCACGGATTCCGAAACCATCCTTCATCAGTACGAAGAACGCGGGCTGGATTTCGTGCAAGACCTTGAAGGCGACTACGCGATTGCCATCTGGGATGAAGAGCGCGAACAACTCGTGCTTGTGCGCGACCGCATCGGCGTCAAGCCGCTCTACTACTATCACAAGGACGGCCGCTTCATCTTCGCCTCCGAAATCAAGGCGATTCTTCAACACCCATCTGTCACGCCAGACGTTGACGAGCAGGCCCTTTATCATTATCTGACATTCCTGACCACGCCCGCCCCGCAGACGCTCTTCCGCGACATACAGAAACTTCCGGCAGGCCACATGCTAACCGTCAGTCGCGACGGCCACGTCAGCATCAGGCAATACTGGGACGCGCTGCCGCCCGAACAAACAAGCGCGGCCGCGAGCGATGAGCAGCACAAAGAGGAAATCCTGCGCCTGCTTCGTGCTTCCATTACAAAACGCATGATGTCGGACGTGCCCTTCGGCGTCTTTCTCTCCGGCGGCGTTGATTCTTCGGCCAACGTCGCGCTGATGTCCGAGCAGATGTCGCGGCCCGTCGAAACCTTCACCGTAGGTTTCCGCGATCAGGAGTATTTAAACGAACTGGACTCCGCACGCCGCATCGCGCGCGAATTCGGCACGAACCATCACGAGGTCATCATCTCGGAAGAAGAGATGCGCACCTTTTTGCCAGACCTCGTTTTTCATCAGGACGAGCCGATTGCAGACCCCGTCTGCGTGCCGCTCTATTATGTCTCTCGTCTTGCGCGCGAGACGGGCACGATTGTCGTGCAGGTCGGCGAGGGCGCAGACGAGATTTTCAGCGGCTACGAAAACTACGTTCGACACCTACGCATCTACGAAAAATTCTGGCAGCACGCCGAACGCGTGCCACACATAATGCGGCGCGCGGCGAGCGCTCTGACAATCCCCGCGCTCGAAGCGACGGGGCGAAAGCGCGCGGCCATCGAGTTGATTCGTCGTCTTGGCGCTGATGAACCGCTCTTCTGGGGCGGCGCTGTCGTCTACGACGAAGCTTTCAAGCCGCGCGTGCTCTCAAAGCAAATGCGCAAACGTTTCAACAACCTCTCGTCGCTCGCAGCCGTCAGCCCTTATTTGAATCACATCGAAGAGGCACGACCCGACTCGGATTTCCTCTCAAGGATGACTTACCTTGAATTAAAGCTGCGCCTGCCGGAACTGCTCCTGATGCGCGTTGACAAAATCACGATGGCGACATCGGTTGAAGCGCGCGTGCCTTTTCTGGACCACCATCTGGTCGAGTATGCGATGGGGCTGCCGCGTTCTTTGAAGGTTGAGGGCGCAAGCGGCAAGCACATTCTCAAGCGTGCGCTCGAAGGCATACTGCCCAACGATCTGCTCTACAGCCGCAAGCGCGGCTTTGGTGCTCCGATTCGCGAGTGGTTCAGAAACGGCCTTAGCCATCTCTTCGATTCACATCTTCTGGCAGGCCCCATGCGGCGGCGCGATTTCTTTGACTACGCTTTCGTCGCGCGCCTCATAGAGGAACATCGCAAGGGAACGCGCGATTGGAGCTTTCATCTCTGGAGTCTGCTGAATTTGAGCCTCTGGTACGAACGTTGGGTCGAGCGTTCCTGAAGATGCGACGACGGAAGCGTTTGTGATGTTGACTAATTCCACGGCGCGTTACCGGCACTAAAGAGTTCAGTTTGAAGAAATCCGTTAAAGAGTTGGAGCACGAGATAGACAAAACCCCGGTCAGCGCCGACGACGCGAAGACGAATCGCGTTTATGCTGCACAGCAACACGGAGCAGAGTCGTCTTCAAGTTCAAGCGCACCTGTTGCACGTCGCTTCTCGATGCACGTCGCGTGGACGTTTGCGACGCGCGTGTTGATGACAATCAATAGCGTCGGCGCAGGCGTTATCGTGGCGCGCTGGCTTGGCGCGGAAGGGCTTGGAGCGCTGGCTGTGATTAACGTTGCCGTGGCGACCATTGTGCAACTCGCAAGCGTCGGCCTGCCGTCGGCCAATACATATTTTATAGCGCAGGACGAGCGGCGCTACTATGCGCCCGCTGCGATGAATTCGTTGCTGTTCGCGCTCGTGGGAGGCTGTGTGCTGGCAATCGGGTTGATGTTGCTGGCGATGAAGCAGCCCGTGTTGTTTGGTTATATCTCGCCGAAGTTGATAGGGATTGCCGCCGTCTCGATTCCGTTTCAACTGCTCACGTTGCTGGGCCTCAATATTTTTCTGGCCGTCGGGCGCATTGACCGCTTTAACCAGTTGGATGTCGCGGGCCAATCGTTTGTGCTGATTAACGCCGTGCTGGCCTTGCTCTTGCTCGGCGCGGGCCTCTGGACGCTGGTCTCTTTGAACACTGCCGCGACAATCCTCGTCAGCCTCTTAATCGTGTGGCTGATAGGGCGACACATCGCGGGGCGCGAAGAAAGAACCGCGTGGCGGTTTGACTTCCGCTTGCTTCGGCGCATGATGAAGTACGGCATTAAGTTTCACGTTGCGACGCTCGCAGGGCTTCTGATTTTTCGTGCCGACTTGCTGGTGGTCAATCATTTTCGGGGGGCGGCCGAGGCCGGAGTTTATAGTGTGGCTTCGCAGGTGGCGATGATGCTGATGGTGCTGCCGGGCGTGATTGCAACGCTACTATTTCCGCGCGTCACGGCCGAGCAGGAGACGCGTGCTCATCTGACCTGCCGTGTGACGCGACATACTACGTTCGTCATGCTGCTCATCTGTTTGTTGAGCGTGCCCGCGAGTTTTCTGTTGCCGCTGCTCTACGGCGCGGCCTTCAAGGATGTGACCGTGCAGTTGTTGATTCTGCTGCCGGGTGTTTTTTTAATCGGCATCGAATCGGTGCTGGTGCAGTACTTCAACGCGGAAGGGTTGCCGCCTGCGATTCCGCTCTTCTGGGCTGCGACGCTGCTGATAAACATCGCGCTGACGTTTGTGCTCGCGCCCTCATACGGCGCACGCGGCGCGGCGCTGGCTTCGACCCTGAGCTACACGATAATCTTTGCGCTGGTGGCTCTCTATTTTCGCGCGCGTGCCGGGCGCTCGCTGGTTGAAGCGCTCTTGCCCGGCAGGGCTGAGTTGCGCGAGTTGCTGCTGATGTTGGGGCGCGGCCGTCCCAGCGTCTCCGCCGGACAGGCTCGATGAAGGTACAGGAAACTGAAAAAGAGGCTTTGAAGGGCGGACAGTTGAAGATCGTCCTCGTCGCTTTGAGCGGCGACGCAAAGCGGGCGAGCGCGTCGCTCTTGAAACGTTATCCGAACAGCCGTCTTGAAGAGATGCCGCGCTCGGAGTTGGAACACGGCAGCCTCGGCCACAGGCTGGCACGCTTGCGAGCACGTCGCCCCGACATCTTCGCAGTCTCGACGGAAAGGCTGGCGTGGCAGCGCGGGCAGAACGCTTTTCTGCTCTTCGGCGCGCTGGCCGGCGCGCGCCGCTCCGTTATCTTAGACGCGCACGGCGGCGTGCGTGATGAAGCGCGCGGTCGCGTACTGTGGGCCGGGCCTGCGCGGTTGACGCGTGAAGCTGGCATCAGCGGCATGGCGATGGCCCGCGCTAAAAGACAACTGCGCGGCCTTGAGCGAGCAGTCGCGGGCGATGCCTTCGCCGGTAGTAAGCAGAGGCGAAACGACGCGAAGAGTGTCGGAGAGTTGAGGGTTACTTACTTACGCGCGACGCCTGGGCCGGGCACACAACTTGGCGGCGCAGCGAGCCACATCAACGGCTTCATTAACGCCGCACACAAACTCGGCGCGAGCCTGACGCTCATCAGTAATGACGAGATAGCGGGCCTTGACGAAAGAAGAGCGCAGCTTAAAATCATCTGGCCGCGCCCCACCGGCTCGACGCGCGCAGCCTTCGACCTCTACAACAATCTATTGTTCACGCACGACGCCATCGGCGAGATTGAAAGAGCGCGGCCACACTTTATTTATCAACGCTATAGCCGCTTTACGCTCGCTGGCGTCGCAGCCGCCCTGCGAACGGGGCTGCCGCTCTTTCTTGAATTCAACGGCTCGGAAGTCTGGGTCGGGAGACACTGGGACAAGATTAAAATGCTCGGCCTGCTCGAACGCTTCGAGCGCGTTAACCTGCGTGCGGCCACGCGCATCTTCGTCGTCTCGGAAGTCGAGCAGCGCAACCTGCTGCGCG
Source organism: Pyrinomonadaceae bacterium (assembly GCA_036382855.1). GTDB lineage: Bacteria > Acidobacteriota > Blastocatellia > Pyrinomonadales > Pyrinomonadaceae > DASVTR01. The sequence continues at coordinate 327,758 of DASVPO010000024.1, forward strand.
CCGGAATCGGCCCTGAGAAAATCGTCGTTAATCCAAACGGGGTTGACGCGGAACATTTTCGCCCGCAGATTGGAGGCGAGCGGGTGCGGCGTGAGTTAGAGATTGACGATGACGAAACGCTCGTCGGCTTCGTCGGCAGCTTCGGCCCGTGGCACGGCGTCGTCGCGCTGGCGGAAGCGATAAAGCTGATGCCGTCGGATGCGCGCGTGCGTTTTCTTCTGGTCGGGAGCGGCGTGCTGCGCGAAGAGGTTGAGAATAACTTGCGTGCGAGCGGCGCTTCGTCGCGCGTTATCTTTACTGGTGCTGTCTCGCATGAACGCGTGCCGTCTTTGCTTGATGCCTGCGACGTGCTCGTCTCGCCGCATGTGCCGCTGGCAGACGGCAGCGAGTTTTTTGGCTCGCCGACGAAGTTGTTCGAGTATATGGCGATGGGCAAGGGAATCGTCGCGAGCCGTTTGGGGCAGATAGGCGATGTGCTCTCACACGAAGAGACTGCGCTTCTGGTTGAGCCGGGAGATGCGCGTGAATTGAGCGAGGCCATCTCGCGGCTGGCGAAGTCGAAGGATTTGCGCGAGCGTCTAGGTGCTGCGGCCCGCAGGGTGGCGGTTGCGCACCACACGTGGGAACACAACGCGCGGCGCGTGCTGGATGCATATAGAGCGTGGGCTGTTAACGTTTGAGTTTGATGGAGAAGCTAAACGGTGAAGGCTGAGGAAAAGGAGCAACCGGCGCTGGCGGAAGAAAAGCTGCGCGCACGTCAGCAATGGACAGGCGACCCGTGCGGCGCGAAATACGGTGAGAAGTATAAGTTTGCGACGCGCGAATTTTTCGATGAGGTCGAGCGCAACCGTTATCAGGAGTATGCGCCTTGGATGCCGTTGGTGATGGGCTTTAATGATTTCGCGGGCGCGCGTCTTGTGGAGATTGGTTGCGGGATGGGAACAGACCTCTTGCAGTTTGCGCGCGGCGGCGCACACTGCACGGGCGTTGACCTGACACCGCGCTCGATTGAAGTCTCGCGCCTGCACTTCGACCTCTACCAGATGCACGCTGATTTCGTCCTCTCCGACGCCGAACGCCTGCCCTTCATGGACGAGAGCTTCGACGTTGTTTACTCAAACGGAGTTCTGCATCATACGCCGGGCACGGAGGCCGCCATCCGCGAAGCGCACCGCATCCTGCGTCCCGGCGGAACGGCAAAAGTGATGCTCTATCATCGCCACTCGCTTTACTACTGGAGCGAGATTATCCTGCATCGAGGGCTCCTGCGCGGCCACTTCCTGCGCGGCCATTCGCCCGGAGAGATTATGAGCCGCTACGTCGAATATTCTTCAACTGGTGCGCGCCCGCTTGTCAAAGTTTATAGCCGCAGGCAGGTGCGCTCGCTCTTCGCACCCTTCCGCGAAGTCAGGATAGAGGTCGAGCAGATGATGCGCAAAGAATTGAGCGTCTTTAACGCGCTCGTCTCCGACAAATTATTCGAGCGCCTCCGTCGCGGTCTCGGATGGAACGTCATCATTACCGCGCGCAAGTGAAGCGAGAAGGCTCGCTTCCGTCTGCGGCTCGTAAGTTTAAGAAGTAAACTTTTTCACTCGTTAAGTTGTAACGACGATTGATTGCGCCCGCACAGAGAGAGAGACTGTCAAAGCGCTCGCGTGGTAGAATTCCGTCGTAGCTTCTCTGCGCGTTCGCGCAGGGCGCTGTCAATGCGGTTGGTCTAGCAATCGCTTGCATTCCTCGTTCGTGAAAATAGCCTTTAACCGAGCTTTAACCAGCGAAGAGATTCCTCATCTTATGACTAAAGAACAGCCAAGAGAAAAACGCAGGTACGAGCGGGTCAGATTGTCACTTAACGTCAACTGGGGTTTGACGAGCCAGTGTGTTAACGACGGGCGCGTGACGAGCATCAGCCTCGGCGGTTGTTTTATTCAAACCACCTTCAAACTGCTCATTGACCAGCATGTCTTTCTTCGTCTCTCCCTGAGAGATGAGCACATCCTTCAATGCAGAGTCAGGTACACGCTCTTGCAAGTAGGCTCCGGCGTCGCCTTCATGGAGTTGACGGAGGATGACAGGGCGGCTGTGCAGGAGTTAGTTGATTACTACAAACAGAACGCATGAGCCGCAGGCCGTCGTCTGAAAGCCTTAGCTTCCGACGAGGTGATGGGCCAACTCGCGTCTCGTTCAAAATGAGATGCTGTAGCTTGCGCCGGGATTACGACCGCGTTCCATGATGACTCCGAACTGGTGCTGGCCGCGCGTGTAAGTCAAGAGCGGATGCAGGCGCACGCCGTCGAAGAGGACGGTCGCGCTCCATCTTTCGTTGAAGGTTAGATTCAAGCCGCCGATGAGCCGGAGCCTGTCTTCAAACGTGCCGTAGCTGACGCCGACGTAGGGCGCGATGGGCAAGCCTGTTTCGCGCCGCAGATTCTTGCTTAGGGTCGCGTAGAAAGATTGGCCGTAGGGCGTGCCGATGCGGTCTGAGCTTGTGCCAATAATCAACGCCGGTCGCTTCTCTTTTTCCGTCAGCACGACGACGTTTGCCAGCGGCGAAACCTTGCCCGCCAGCGGATTGTACTCCACGCCGACCGACACGCGCGGGTGAATTCTATACGTCAACGTATTACGCCACGTCGCCCTGTCAATCTGGTTGGCGATGAGGCGCACACCGTACGTCCACTTCTGCGTATCTGTTGTCTCCGTCCCGCTCACGGCGCGACCTTCGCCCGGTCAAAGAGGTCAACTCGGAACGGTTGACGCTTCGCTTGAGCGCCGCTTCGCGCTGGCAGTCTGCGTGCGTTCTGGCTTGCGCTCATTTGTCGCCGCCGCTTCCGCTGTGGAGAGCAGCGCGTCTATCTGCGTTTTAAGCTCCGCTTGATTGACGATGCCGGAAATGACTTTCGCAACGCGGCCGTCCTTGCCAATGATGACTGTGCCCGGCAGAGCTGCGCCGAGTCCGAAGCGCATCATGTCGGCAGTGGTTGCGCCCATCCAGACGGGGAAGTTGACGCGCGTCTCCTTTACAAACTGCAAAACCTTCGCGCGCTCTTCCAGAGCGTCGGCCGATGCGCCGATGACCTGCACGCCGAGCGCCGCATACTCGTTTTGAATCGCCGCCAAATCAGGCATCTCCTTGCGACACGGCGCGCAATACGTCGCCCAGAAATTCAGGACGACGATGCGGCCCTTGAGCGCGCTCAAACGCTGCTCTGCGCCCTGCAAATCCTTGAGCGTCAAATCAACCGTGCTCCCGACCACATTTGCCGCCTCGCGCTCCGCGATGCTCTGTGCGACGACTGCGAGCGTGTCAACTCTGATAATGCTCGCGTCCTTTTTCTTTCGCACCTCGCCCGTCACGCTCACGCGACGGCCGACGAACTCAAGCCAGTCTTTACCCGGCAGGCGAAACTTTCCCTGCTCTAACTGGTAGAGCGTGAAGCCAGCGCCTTCGCGCACGGCCAGCAGCGTCGGGTCGCCGCCCGCAACGCACGACTGCGCCTTCAGTAGATCCTCCGCCGTTCCATACTCCACTTTTGTACGGTCAGCTTCGGCCCAGCATTCAGCACAACAGACCACCTGCCCTTCGAGTTTGACCGCACCCTTCTGCGCCGCCGCAACAGTCGCGACCGAAACCACAACGAGAAAAACAATAAAAGCCCTCTTCATCAATAGCATGCCCTTCATCATAATCAGCCTTCAGAGCCTCATGCTCACTTTCATTCCTTTAATGATACTATTCGATAGTTCGGATTTTGTAATCTCCAACAGCGCTTGGATGCGTTCAGGGCCGTGCGTGGGTTGTAATAAGACGCCTCAAATGTTTTCAGGAAAAAGCATCATCTGTTTCGGCGGCGAGGATTGGTGGTATCACCATCCGCACTCGAAGAATCATCTGATGCGGCGCTTTGCGCGGGCCGGAAACAAGGTCATCTTCGTCAATTCGATTTCGATGGGGCTGACCGGGCTGACGAACAAGGATTTGCTTTGAGTACCTCTTGAGTACCCCAATATCGTAACAAAAGAAAAGGCATCAAGATTTAATGTCTTGACGCCTTCAAAACTTTTTTGGCCGCGCTGTATCTATGCTGGATATGCTTCTAAATCTCCGGCAGTCGTGTCAATGGTCGGCGGTTGCTCGGTTTCTTGCGGGCGTAAATAAGCGATTGCGGCAAGCGTCTCAACAGCTTCAATCTGCATACTTGGTAGGACGTGAGTGTACGTCTCAAGGGTACGTGAAATATCAGCATGTCCAAGCCTCTCGCTAATGGCCTTCACATTCACCTTACGCGCGATGGCTTGCGTTGCCATTGAATGACGGAATGTATAGAGCCTGTACGCCTTTGGATTCAACCCTATGCGCTTAACAATCGCTCGAAACAAATCAGAAAGAAGATATTGGTAGAGCGGTTCGCCTGTTTGATTCGGGAATACCAAATCATTCTCCTGCCATCTATCCGCGCGTTGCTGTTTATACTGTTCAAGCGTTAGCCTGTGCTGTTTCAATAGTTCGGCCAGTTGAGAAGTGATAGGAAGATACCTAACGCTCTGTTGGGTCTTAGGTTCATCAAACCACCAACCACCCCGCGCTATATCACGGATAGCAACGCGCTGAATCCTTATATGCGGCGGATTGGCCTCTAAGAAAAGGTCAGAGAATTGCAGCCCAATATATTCCTCCGGCCTCATTCCAGTTTCGTAGGCAAGATAAAAAATAGGCCCGTAAGGAATCCTCAAAGGTCGCTCCGCTTTATAACGCTCCCACTCCTGAAAGAAACATTGAATCTCTTTTTCACTAAAGGTTGTCATCTTCTGACGAGGGACTTTGCGAACCGTTACGCCTTCCATCGGATGCTTGCTTAGTTGTCCCGTTCGGATTCCCCAATTAAACGCCGAACGTAAATGGACATGGACACGTTGAATCGTTGCTTGCGATAGAGTCTTACCCGTTCGCGTTGATTTGAGATTCTGTAGAGTTGCGTAAAGGTCTTGAAAATCAACAGCAGAAATTTTACGAACCTTTTTATGGCCTAGAAACGGATAGACCCAATACTTAAACGCTCCGGCAACTTTCGCATGAACGTAATACTTTACTCGGTGGACATGAGCCTCACTTAAAAATCTTTCAATGAAAGATTTGAGCGATTCGTTTGTATCGGTAATGACTTTGCCGCGATTCCTCGAAGCGATAACACGCGCTAAATCCGCATCAGCTTCTTTCAACGTGCTCCATGTTTTTCGGTAACGTTTCTTGCGTCCATCGTTATCAGTATGCGAATGCACTTGCACTAAAAATTGATTCGGGCCGCGTTCAATGATTCGCCCTAAAGGGCGACTATGAATGATTGGATAACTACTTGATGGTTTTGCAGTCTTAGCGTGCGAATTGCTACTATTAGATTGCATCTTCTTACCTTTCTTGACGGGAAGGGGTTGGTGTAAAGGAGTGGAGAGTGCTGCTAACACGCTCCACTCCGCTTTAGTTTTAATGCTCTTTAAGCCCCAAGAGACATTACGCTGCCTCTGCTACTGCTACGGGTGCGCCAGCCTTTAGAATCCTGTCGGCTGCTCTAAAAATCTTCTGTGCGCTCTTTTCGGGAATGGTATCGCCGCTCAGCCAATTCTGTATGTAGCCTCTCGCGTAATCAGCGCCGGAAAGATTAAGGCTCTCGCACAGAATTAAGGCGACACTTTCCGCCTCAACCTCGCGCAGGCTCTTAGGCGTGCTCTCACTGTCCGAAAAATCGAGTTCTGCCGTGTGGCCTAGAGTGACGTGGGCTAATTCATGAAAGAGAGTCTTGAAGGGTGCGAAAGCTAAAGGTGAGATAGCAATGCTTCTCTTTTTCGCGTAGCCCATAACGTTTCCGTTCGTGAGGTCAAATTCAATCTCGCTGATGCCAAGTTCAGCTAGTGCCCTCGACTTGTCCCACGTTGGCGGTGCGGTCTGCTCTATCTCTTCGCCTTCGGTCTGTGACAAGACAAACCAGCGATTGCGATAAATGAATGACGTGTAGGTTTCGTCGTCTTCGGTCTTTCGGGTTATGGGCATACAGAGAGTTAAGGCACGTTCGCCTTTTTTGACGTAGCGGTTCTTCTCCTTCCATGCGGGAAAGGTAGCAATAGGGCCGGGTGTGATGTGTCGTTGCTCACACTGAACCATTGCTAAGAGTTGATTTCCAATAGAATAGGAATGGAATGAGTTATACGCGGCGGCTAGAAGCCCCGGCTTTGAGATGGCTTCTGCTAATAACCGCTCCCATGATATAGAATTGTCCTGCATCTAATTTTCTCCAGTTTGGGAAAGTTGGTGTGAAGGGCTTACCGAAAGACCGCGAATCTTTTGGTAAGCCCGTTGCTTATGCTGCTCGACGCATAGCTGCGATGCCGATGTGGACGGCTGCTGCTCCGGCGATGTGGTAACAGACATAGCCGCGTTCGTGCCCCTTGCAATTACACTCAGCTAACTTCTGTCTGCCTCGCTTGTAAAAGTGAATGGTGTACACGTTATCGCCATTGCTGGATTTGACCTCATACCAACGGAAGCCGCGAACGCGAACGAATGGCTTTTGCTGTCGTGCTCTCTTGATGGCTTTTTCCATCTGCTGTTTCGACTTCAATTCAATCATTTCTTTTCTCCGGTTTTGAGTTTGTCGGCTATCCCCGACTGACAAAGGTATAGTAGCAGATTTGATAATATTATACAAGATAATAATATCTTTTCTGCGAATATTTTTTGTGTTATGCTGGCGAGTATGGTTGAACTAAGAATAAGAGAAAACGCAGAAGCGCGAGGAATTACTACTGCCTATCAGCTACAGAAGAGAATGAATGTTCCGCCCGGAACGGCTGCGCGACTATGGCGCGGTGAAATGAGGATGATAAGCTTAGATACTATTGATGCTTTATGCGAAGCGATAGGCTGTGAGCCTGCTGACTTGTTTGTTCGCGTGAATGAAGAGAAAAAATCAGCGCGAAAAGTTAAAACTAAATAGGAGACTTTCTTGATGAATCCTCACGCTGAAAAACGAAAGTCCAATATTCAACAAGAACCGCGAAGCCTAGTTATAAACAGAGTAGAAAAAGTATCAAAAGACTTGTTCAGGAAGTATTTCAGCCTCATCACCGAACTCGTCGGCAACTCTCCCGGAATTTACGCCTTATATGATGGAAGCGAACTTTACTATGTGGGAAAGTCAACCGACTTAAAGAAGAGAGTCAAACAGCATCTTCGTGATAGGCATTTAGCGAGTTGGACACACTTTAGCCTTTACCTCGTCCGAAAGGCAGAACACATACACGAGATTGAATCTTTGTTGGTACGGATTGCTAATCCGCAGGGCAATCGCATAGTGCCTAAAGGCAAATCGAGCGGCCCGTTACTAAAGAAGCTTATGCAGATGGTTCGACAGAAGCAGATGGATGAATTTCAAGGGCTGTTCGGTATCAACAAGGCCAAGAAACAAGCTATACACGGGAAGGACTTTAATGGTAAACGCACGTTGAAGGGTTTAGTATCAAAGTCCACGCCTCTTTTCCGGGAGTATAAAGGCAAGAAGTACACCGCTACGCTGAACCCCGACGGAACTATTACTTTGAAAAACAGGAAGTACAACACGCCTACGGCTGCGGCGAAAGCGATAGTAGATAGGTCAACCGTCAACGGTTGGCATTTTTGGTATATCGAAGACTTGAACGGTGATTGGATAAAGCTGTACAAGCACAAATAGCTCTTAATCAGATACCTCCCCAAGAATCTGAATAATTGGGATAGTCAATAATGGCAACCAACCTTAACGAAATCGAAAAGCGTCTGTGGGCTGCGGCAGACCAAATGTGGGCGAATACAGGGTTAAGACCTAATGAATATGCTGCGCCTGTCCTTGGCCTGCTTTTCTTGCGTTACGCGGAGAAGCGTTTTGTTGATGCTCAAGCACAACTGCAATCGGGCGGAAGCGGACGGCGAACTGTAACACCGCAATCGTATCAACGCTTGGGCGTGGTCTATTTGCCGGATGCGGCGCGGTTCTCTCACCTTTTGAATCTGCCGGAAGGCGAGAACATAGGCAAGGCCATCAACGATGCGATGGCGGCGATTGAAGAAGCGAATGAAGAACTCAAGGGAGTGTTGCCGCGCACCTACCAGCGCATTACAAACTCTGTTTTGGTTGAGATGTTGAAGTTGCTTTCACCGCTCGAAATCGAGGGCGATGCTTTCGGGCAGATTTACGAATACTTCATGGGCAACTTCGCAATCGAGACGATGCAGAAGGGCGGAGAGTTTTATACGCCTTCAAGTATCGTGCGTTTGATTGTCGAAATCATAGAGCCTTTTCACGGGCGCATCTTTGACCCTGCTTGCGGTTCGGGCGGGATGTTCGTGCATAGTGCAAACTTCGTTCGTAATCATCAAAAGAATCCGAGCCAAGAGATAACTATTTTCGGGATTGAGAAAGTCGCAGAGACTTTGCGAATGGCGAAGCTTAATCTAGCGATGCACGGATTGTCAGGCGACATACGCGAAGCGAATACCTATTACGAAGACCCGCATAACTCATTAGGACGTTTTGATTTCGTGATGGCTAATCCTCCTTTTAATCAACCTAGCGTTGATAAAGAGCGCGTCAAAGACGACCCGCGTTTTCCGTTGGGCATTCCATCAAGCGATAAGGCAAATTATTTGTGGATTCAGCTTTTCTATTCAACGTTGAACGAATTAGGCAGAGCAGGTTTTGTGATGGCGAACTCCGCGAGCGATGCGCGGGGTTCTGAGCTAGAGATAAGGAAGAAGTTGATTGAAGCAGGCGCAGTTGATGTGATGGTTGCTACAAGCTCGAATATGTTCTACACCGTCACGCTGCCCTGTACGCTCTGGTTCTATGACAAAGGCAAAGCCGGGACGGAGCGCAAAGATAAAGTCCTGTTCATTGATGCGCGGCACGTTTTCAGACAGATTGACCGCTCACATAGAGATTTTACGGATGAGCAGATAGAGTTTCTGGCGAACGTCGTGCGGCTGTATCGTGGCGAAGAAGTAGAGACGGATGTGGGCAGCGAAGGGATGATGAAGGAAAAGTTTCCTGCTGGTCGCTATCAGGACGTAGCGGGCATGTGCAAGGTTGCGACGGTTGCTGAGATTGAGGCGCAAGGGTGGAGTTTGAATCCGGGCAGATATGTTGGAGTGTCCGAACGTGCCGCCGAAGATTTCGATTTCTTGGAAAGGTTTGAGGAACTCAATGAAGAGCTTGAGGTTTTGAACGCAGAAGGACGGGAATTAGAGCAACGGATAGCCGCAAACGTAACTAGAATTTTTGAGAACGTTTAATGGAAAACGGTTGGACTACATCGAAGTTAGGTGAACTTATCCAAACCTTGAAAGGTTACGCTTTCAAGAGTCAATGGTATTCGAACGTTGGCGTGCCCTTAGTAAAGGTAAGCAACTTCACGGACGATTCCATTGATGTTGAAGGACTATCTCGAATACCTGATGATATTTCTGCAAACTATCGCAGATATACACTAAAGACAAATGACGTAGTAATTCAAACTGTTGGTTCGTGGCCTACCAACCCTCAATCCGTTGTCGGGAAAGTCATCCGAGTGCCAATTAAAGCTAACGGTGCTTTGCTAAATCAGAACGCGGTAAAAATCATTCCGAATAAAGCAGTTGACATTGGATTTCTATTTTATGCTCTCAAACTACCTACATTTAAGAATTACATCGTCGGTTGCGCTCAAGGGGCGGCAAGCCAAGCAAGCATTACTTTAGACGCAATAAAAAATTACGATTTCACGTTTCCAAAATTAGAGTATCAACGGAAAATCTCAGCGATACTCTCAGCTTACGATGACCTCATCGAAAACAACACGCGACGGATTCAGATTTTGGAAGAGATGGCGCGGCGGATTTATGAAGAGTGGTTTGTATGGTTTCGTTTTCCGGGACATGAAAATGTCAAGATGGTTGAAAGTGAACTTGCCTTGATTCCTTTCGGATGGAACGCAAAACAACTTGGCGATATTGCACAGGAAGTAAGAAATACGGTTGGCCCAAGCGAAGTTGAGTCATCAACGCCTTATGTTGGATTGGAACATATTCCAAGACGCTCAATAGCCTTAATGGATTGGGATGAAGCAAAAAATGTTCAAAGCACGAAACACATTTTCAAAGCAGGAAATATCTTGTTCGGAAAAATCCGTCCTTATTTCCACAAAGTATCAGTCGCACCTATTGATGGCATTTGCTCTACAGATGCGATTGTGATTGAGGCTAAGAAACGCGAAATGTTTCCTTTTGTTCTCTGCGTAGTTTCAAGTGATACTTTCGTGCAGCACGCAACACAAACATCGAACGGCGTGAACATGCCCCGTGCTAATTGGGCTGCTTTGTTGAAGTATCCCGTCTATATTCCAACTAAGGATTTGAGAAAACGGTTCTCCGATTTCATTGAACCAACATTGACGCGAATAAAAAACTTAACCTTCAAGATTCGTAATCTGAGACAGACACGCGATTTGCTGTTACCAAAACTGATTTCAGGTGAAATAGACGTTTCCAACTTTCCCGAACCTATGAATGATTGATTATGACTCCTCCGCGCTCACCCGCTAACGACTACACCGAAGACTCGCTCATCGAACAGCCCGCGATTGAGTTGTTGAATGAGCTTGGCTGGACTCCCGCAAATCTCTTCAAAGAGACCTTCGGCGCAAACGGCACAGAAGGTCGCAAGAACAACCGTGAAGTGATTCTCACCCGTCGCTTGCTGGCAAAGCTCAAAGAGTTCAATCCCAACTTGCCCGATGATGCCTACAATCAAGCCATCGAAGAGCTAACCCGTGACCGTTCGGCAATGATTCCCGTCAACGCGAATCAAGAGTTTTACCGTTTGATAAAAGACGGCGTTAAGGTTTCGGTCAAAGGCGAAGACGGCAGCACGACGTTTGAGACACTGAAAGTTATTGATTGGGCGAATCCCGCAAACAACGATTTCTTTCTTGCCTCTCAATTCTGGATTCAAGGCGAACTGTATCTACGCCGCTCTGATTTGCTCGGCTTCGTAAATGGCTTGCCTTTGCTGTTCATCGAATTGAAAGCATCGCACAGGGCGATTGAGAACGCCTATAGAGACAATCTGCGCGACTATAAAACTGCTATCCCACAACTCTTCATCCCCAACGCGCTCATCATTCTGTCCAACGGCAGCCAAACACGCATTGGCACATTCACGGCAGAGTGGGAGCATTTTTTTGAATGGAAGAAGATTTCAGACGAAGAAGAGCAGGGCGTTATCTCGCTCGAAACTGTCCTGCGCGGCGTGTGCGAGCCTACGCGCTTCTTAGACGTAGTTGAAAACTTTACTGTCTTTGAAGAAGTACGTGGCGGACTCGTTAAGAAGGTCGCCAAGAATCATCAATACTTGGGCGTGAATCGTGCTATCAAAGCTGTTCGTGAGATTGAAAACAACGAAGGGCGTCTCGGCGTCTTCTGGCACACGCAAGGCTCAGGTAAAAGCCTCTCGATGGTCTTCTTCACCCAAAAGATTCTACGCAAGATAAAAGGCAACTGGACATTCGCCGTCATTACAGACCGCGACGAACTGGACGAGCAGATTTATAAAACCTTCGTCACAACGGGAGCTATCAGCGAGGCAGAAGCACAAGCCGGAAGCGGCGAGCATCTAAAACAACTTTTGCAGGAAGACCATCGCTACATTTTCACCCTGATTCAAAAGTTCCGCACAACGGACGGCAAGGAATACCCGAAGCTCTCAGACCGTAAAGACATTATTGTTATCACCGATGAAGCGCACCGCAGCCAGTACGACACGCTCGCTCTGAATATGCGAAACGCTCTACCTAACGCCGCTTTCATCGGCTTCACGGGCACACCCTTAATCGAAGGTGAAGAGGAGCGCACACGCGAAGTCTTTGGTGATTACGTCTCCGTCTATAACTTCCGCCAATCAATTCAAGACGGCGCAACCGTCCCGCTCTACTACGAAAACCGCGTCCCGGAATTGCAACTCGTAAACCCGCAACTGAACGAAGACATGGAGCAGTTGCTTGAAGAAGCGGAGATTAGCGAAGAGCAGGAGAAGCGGCTTGAACGTGAGTTCTCACGCGATTATCAAATCTTTACCCGTGATGAGCGACTCGAAACTATCGCCGCCGATGTGGTCGAGCATTTTCTAGGACGTGGCTACAAGGGTAAAGCAATGATGATTTGCATTGACAAGGCGACAGCCGTAAAGATGTACGATAAGGTACAGCAACACTGGCAAGCCAAACTCGCAAGTCTCAAAGCGCAACTCCCGAACGCCACATATGAAGAACGCTCGCGCCTTGAATCCCTCATCAAAGAGATGGAAGAGATTGATATGGCGGTTGTGGTCTCTCAGTCTCAGAACGAAATCGAAGACTTGCAAAAGAAGGGCGTTGACATCACGCCGCACCGTCGCCGGATGGTCAACGAAAACCTTGACGAGCTTTTCAAAGACCCTAACAGCCAGCTTCGTTTTGTATTTGTCTGCGCGATGTGGATAACGGGCTTTGACGTGCCGAGTTGTTCGACCATCTATCTTGACAAGCCAATGCGTAATCACACCCTCATGCAGACCATCGCAAGAGCAAACCGTGTCGCACCGGGCAAGGTCGCAGGTTTGATTGTTGATTACGCGAATGTCTTTCGTGACCTACAAAAAGCTCTCGCCATCTATGCCGCGCCTGCTGTGGGTTCTACTAGCGGTATATTGGATAACCCGATTGAAAACAAGCAAGCCTTAGTTGACGAGCTTAAAACCTTCATTGCAGATGCGCGTGCTTATTGTGAGAGTAAAGGCGTTGACATTGACGCAATTCAGCGAGCAACGAAGTTTGAGCGCGTGAAGTTGCTTGATGATGCCGTCGAAGCCTTAATAGCTACCAAAGAAGATAAGAAAGCCTTCCTGCTCAAAGCTAATCAAGTTGTTCGTATCTACAAAGCCATACTTCCAGACAAAGCCGCGAATGAAATAGCCTATGATGCAGTTGTCTTCGGAGTGCTAGTGCAAAAGATTCGTTCGCTTTCTGAACCAGCCGACATATCAGACATCATGCGCGAGGTCGAAGGATTGCTTGACGAATCAATAGCAACCGAAGGCTACGTCATTAAAGCACCCGTTGGACAAGACCTCGAATCGGCTGGCTTGGTCAATCTCAGCGAAATTGATTTTGAAACTTTAGCCGCACGCTTCAATAAATCTACTCACAAGCGGACAGAAGCCGAAAAGCTTCGCGGGCTAATCGAGCAAAGACTGAAGCATCTTGTCGAACTAAATCACTCGCGTATTGATTATCTGCAAAAGTTTCAGCAGATGGTTGATGAGTACAACGCCGGAAGTCAGAACATAGAAATTTTCTTTGAAGAGTTGAAGAACTTCGCACAGAGCCTATCCGAAGAAGAACAACGCCATATCAGAGAAGAATTAAAAGAAGAAGAGCTTGCTCTATTCGACATTCTCACTAAGCCAGAGCCAAAATTGACCTCTAAAGAAGAGGCAGAAGTAAAGAAGGTCGCAAAGGATTTATTGAACACTCTCAAGCGTGAAAAGCTTGTTTTGGATTGGCGATTGAAGCAGCAAGCTCGCGCAGAAGTAGAAGAAACAATCAGAGATTTCTTTGATATGCTTCCAACAACTTACACAAAAGAGCTTTACGATGAGAAGTGCGAGTTAGCCTACAAGCATATCTACTCTGCTTACGCCGATGCCGAACATAGCATTTACCACCAAGCCGCATAATGGATGAATCTAATGAAGCGATGTCCTCAATGCAGCCGCACATATTCGGATGATACGTTCGCCTTTTGCTTAGCAGATGGCTCGTTATTATCTGCTCCTTTTGATTCAGAGAAAACGCTTGTTATCCAAACCCCGTCCCAATCTTATAGAGAAACAGTACCTACCCAACTAGACTCAAACGCAGCGCCAATTTCCAGAGGGAGAAGCGAAGGGCTTTACCTTGAGTTCTGGAAGGGATTCACAGAGTTTTGTAGGGTTCAAGGCACGTTTCTCAGCTTGAACAAACAAAGTACGCGGCATTGGTATGCAATATCGCTTGGGCGTAGTGGTTTTGCAATTTCGGTAACAGCCAGTTCACAGAAAAGACGATTGGGCTGTGAAATCTATCTTAGTGGCGATAACGCAAAAAGAAATTTCAAGTTGCTTGAGCGGGATAAGCAAGCTATTGAGGAAAAAACCGGAACTTTGGAGTGGCAGGAACTACCTGACAGGGGCGCTTGTCGAATTGTGTTATACCGTTCTGGCATAAACATCGCGGATAAATCCACTTGGAATGATTCTTACACTTGGTTAAAGTCAGAGGCAGAGTTGTTTCACCGAACCTTCACTCCGCGCATGAGAGAGTTACCGCGTTAGTTGCCGAATCAGAATATGATAGACATTACCTTAAAGCGATTCGCCTTTAAATTCTACGCGCCAATTATAGTCTTCTTGCTGGTTGCCGTCATCGTTTGGTTTGTACAAAGCTCTAGGACGAGAGAAGACATCAGTTTACTCATTACACTCGTCGGAGGGTTAGTCTCTTTCTTCTACTTTATTCAAAAAGAAAAGCTAGAAGAGCTAGAGCTTTTCAAACAACTGTTTACAGAATTTAACTCGCGCTACGACAAGCTAAATGGAAGACTAAATAAGATAGTTATTCAAGACCCACAGAAGCCACTTAGCCCGAATGAGGAAAACACACTTAATGATTACTTTAACCTTTGTGCGGAGGAGTTTCTTTTTTATAAGAGGGGTTATATCTATGAAGAAGTATGGCAAGCTTGGCAAAACGGCATGAGCTACTATATCGCTTTCAAAAGGATAGGCGACAAATGGAAAGAGGAAGAGAAAACAAATTCTTACTATGGGCTAAAAATTTGACGTTGCTTTTTATTTACAATGATTGAGCGCTAGGCCCTAATTGCTGAAACCTATGTAGTACGAACTACGGAATGAAAGACTTTTTCGTTAGCTATAACAAGGCTGACCGTGCTTGGGCGGAATGGATAGCATGGCAGCTAGAGGAAGCTGGTTATACAACCATACTTCAGGCTTGGGACTTTCGCCCAAGCTCCAACTTCGTGCTGAATATGCAGAAGGCTACTATAGAAGCCGAGCGCACCATTGCTGTACTGTCCCCTGATTACATCGCATCAAACTTCACACAACCAGAATGGGCTGCTGCTTTTGCCAAAGACCCAACAGGAGAAAATGGGCTACTCCTACCTATTCGTGTTAGAGAATGTAATCTTGGAGGCTTACTGCCACAGATTGTTTACATTGATTTTGTTGGTTTAGAGGAGGAAGCAACAAAGAAACAATTACTTGAAGGGATATTAAGAGCAAGGGTTAAGCCGTCGAGTCCTCCAAATTTTCCGGTAACAACTCTTAGAGCATTCTCCAAGCAACCGCGCTTCCCCGGAACACTTCCGCCTATATGGAATGTTCCACATAATCGTAACCCTAATTTTACCGGGCGTGAAGAAATTCTTACCAGCCTCCGCTCAACTTTGCTAACAAATCAATCTATTTCATTAGTGCAGGCAATACATGGCTTAGGAGGAATAGGTAAAACTCAAATTGCTGTTGAATATGCCTATTGTAATTCTATTGACTATGACATTGTTTGGTGGATTCGTGCTGAAGAGTTTCATACTTTATCCGCAGACTTTTCCACTTTGGCTAAGGAACTTAATCTCCAACAACAAGAGACTAAAGACCAACGTATCGTAATTGAAGTCGTACGGAAATGGCTTGGGCAGCATACCCGTTGGCTGCTCATATTTGATAATGCTAAAGAGCCAGCAGTGATTAAAGATTACATACCGCAAAGCGATAGTGGTCATGTGATTGTTACGTCACGAAATCCGAATTGGAAAGGTATTGGTGATTCAATCCCTGTACATGTTCTTAGTCGTGAAGAATCTATCGGTTTTCTTAAAGGGCGGACAGGTCAGGATGATGATAAATGCGGCGAGTTGGCAGAAGAGTTAGGTGATTTGCCTTTAGCTTTAGAACAAGCCGGTGCTTACATCGAAGAAACAGGTAAATCCATAACAGAGTATTTACAGCTTTTCCGTACATATCAAGTAGAACTACTCAGTCTTGGAAACATATCTACAAATTATCCTGCGAGTGTGCGGACTACTTGGGAGGTTTCATTTCAACAAGCTGTAAAAGAATCTTCCTCCGTCACAGGGGTACTTGCGCTTTTAGGCTTCTTAGCACCTGATAGTATTCCTCAATCTCTTCTCTACAAGATTGTAGAGATTTCAACCAATCCAGATGATAGAACACAGTTTAGTCAACTAAATGTAGATGGGTCAGTAGCAACACTTCGGCGTTATTCGCTATTAGAGATAATTGGAAGTAGTCTTTCCATTCACCGCTTATTTCAGGCAATCTCCCGTGATTATCTAAAGAACCTATCAGAAAATTTAGCGGCGGGAATTGTGGGTATCATAAATTCTGTTTTCCCACTTGAAACTGAAGATGCTCGCAAGTGGAGTGAATGTGCAGCATTACTCCCGCACGCTTTGGTCGCTATGAATTATGCGGAGAAGCTAAATCAAGTTTTTTATCCGATGGCCGAACTCTTGAATAAAGTTGCCACTTATTTCATTGCCAGAGCCGAGTACGAAAATGCGAAGCAGGCGCTCGAACGTGCGCTACAAATCGTTAAACGTATTTACGGGGACAATTCAACATCCGTCGCTGATATTAGAACGAATCTAGGTCAGGTGTATCACCACTTAGGAGAGAACTCCATTGCAATACACCATTTATCTATTGCAATGGAAATAAATGAGCGAGAAAAAGGCAAGGATAATGAGTCAGTGGGAGCTTTACTCAATAATTTTGGACTAATTTATACAGATACCGGAAAATATATTAAAGCATTAGCAAGCTACATTAGAGCCAATGAGATTGCCAAAGCTTCTTATGGGCCAGATGACCCGCGTGTAGCAATTACACTTGATAATATAGGATGTGTGTTTGGTCATTTGGGATACATTGATTATGCATTATCATACTTCGAGCGTGCTCTGAAAATAGATGTAGCTTACTATGGCCCTGACCATCCGCAAGTAGCTATTCACTTGAGTCATATTGCTAATGCGTATGTAAACAAAGGGCAGCCTTCAAGAGCAGTGAAGGAAGCAAAAAGGGCATTACAAATAAGGGAAACATACTATGAATCAACTCATCCCTTAATCGCCTTCGCGCGTCTTAGTCTCGGCTTTATATTAAGAGAGTTGAATGATATTACGGGCGCAAGAAATCAACTCACGCAAGGCTTAGCAGTTTTGGTAGAGCGGTTGGGGGTAGACAACTCTGAAGTCACAGAAGCTCAGAAGGTTTTGAACGAACTTTCACCGCCAGAAGAGTGATTACAGACCCTTAAGTTATCTTCTTGGGGTAAATTTGCCCTGTGATAATAAACGATTTACGGTCTCTACTAAATTCTTTATATCCTCTGGCTTCCTTAGAAATGCGCTTACACCCGCTCTCCATGCCTCCGCTCCGACATCACTAGCGGAAAGCATAGCAATGGGTTTGTCTTTACGGTGGGGTAACTCTCGCGCTCGACGCACAATCTCAAGTCCGCTAACGTTAGGTAAATCATTATCTACTAACAGCAAGTCATAATGATTTTCACCTTTAATCATCTTTAAGGCCATAGCTCCATCGTCAGACGTGATAACGTTCCATCCTTCCGCTTTGAAAGTATCTCTAACGGCCATTGCCACAGCCCTATTATCTTCAACGTGCAAGATTGTAATAGGTCGAGGATTGTTTCGATGTCTAACAATGCTTCGCTTGCGAGGTTTAGCAGGAGTTCTAAGTCCAAGTAAGTTTTTGTGTCTTGCTGTCAGTGTGTGAGCAAGTAGCTGATGGCTAACGCCCAATTTCTTAGCTGCCCGCGTAATGCTGCCTTCTTCTGTTTCTAATGCTTCTGAGATAAAACGCGCCTCATAAGCTTCAACTACATTCGTCAATGCAAAATCTTCATCACTTAGTTGCACTCCTAAAAGTTTCCTTATCGCTGTACGAGCGCACGCCCTAAGTCTTGCTATGTGTTCTGTATCTTGTGTGTCTTGGAGCAGTTCATCGGCACGCTGGTAAGCAGCATAAATCTGTTTCTCAGTAAGGGATTCGCCGTGTTCTTCGATGAGAGTTAAAGCCGCCAATCCACCATTGAAAAATGAGCCTGATTCTTGAGCGGTACTGATAGCGCGATTCAGAATGTTTATTGAGCTTTCACGTGCGTAGAGCTTTGCCCATACGAAACCTTGAAGCGTTAGCGCATCAACCAGTAATGCGTAATCGCTGCCTTTCTCGAAGGCTTCAATAACACTAGCAATAATCCAGTCGGCTTCTTCATATCGTTGTTCTGCAACGAACACTCGCGCTCTTGTTTCATTTACTTGCGCGAGGCTACCGGGGTCTTCATATCGTTTAAAAATGTCTTGTGCGCGGTCTAGGCTTTCGTGAGCTTCACTATAGCGTTCTAGCTGATATAGCAACATGGCGAGATTATTAAGGTTGTTGCCACAGTATCTTTCATGCCCCGCTTGCTCATAATGATAAATAGCTGCGGTAAATTCCATAATGGCTCTATCGGCATAGTCTGGTCGTTTCTCCGTGAGGGCTAATCTTTGTAAGACGAGTCCCTTCTGACCATGCCACCTACCTTTGAGCGCGTTGCCACTTGTTTCAAAGAACTCTTGTGCTTTTTCGAGAACGTTCCAAGCATCGTGATAGCGCCCTGTCCACACCTCAACGATAGAGCGGCGAATCAAAATTTTCGCTTTTAAATGGGTGTCTTCTAGTTTGTTAAGAGCCTCATCAAGAACTACTCGCGCCTCATCGTATGCCCCAAGCCAGAAGTAACACATACCAAGTTCATACTGAGCTTCGGAGACCTTTGTATGTTGGTCTTGCGCTTTGAATAGACGGAGGGCTTCAAAGAGCAAGTCTTTAGCTTTTTCTTGTGACTTTGGGATATGTTGAGCGTTACCTAGCCAAACAGAAAGAGTGCCACACTGTAACAGTACCTCGGCGGCTGTCGGGATTTTCAACTTCTCTATCTTTGGTCGTTTGCCGACCCCTTCCCATAACTCACCTAACGCCTCGCTTGCAGACTCATATTGTCCAGTATGGATGAACTCAGAAGCTAGACGACAGCGAAGCAATATGCGCTCGTTTTGTGTGAGCGAAGGGTTATCTAGTTGTTTCAGTTGGCTATCTGCTAAATTCATGTGAGGCTTGCCTTTCTGTATCTATCCAAAAATACAGCAAGGACACCAAAGCCGCCACGCTGTAAAGGAACGTGGCGGCTAGAGGTATCAAATCCTACCAAATCGAGAGGAAAAAGAAATGAAAGTTCTGAGAGCGGTAACGCTTGTACTATTACTCTCCGTCTACGCCAATGCCGGAAACATGCCCAATGGAGTTATTGAACCGCCACCGCCGCCAACAGCAGCCGAAACGGTATCTACCGATTTAGTTACAGAGATTACGCTTAATCTACTACAAAGCGTGCTGTCCCTGCTCTAACAGACACGCGAATCCAGTAATTTTAGCTGCCGTAAATGGCGGCTGAGTATAAGTGTGTTTAGTGTCGGTATGCCGAGGAATCGGACGGGGCGACACGGCGCATAGAGTAACGCCCTGCAAGATTTATTGCAACAATTTTTTGTAACTCTACCCGTGAAGATAACGGGCGCTATTACTTGCAATTTCGTGTTTAATGATTAGTCTGCATGTTAAGTCCCAAACAGTTTGTATAAAATTCCTGAGAGCGAAAGAATTTTTCATGAGTCAGTTAAGAGACTCCATTTAGGGCTTGATGGGGGTGGCCTGAGTAAATTCTTAAATTCTCTCTCAAGCTTGTGAAGCAACCCTTATAAGCTGCAATTTTGTAAACTCCTATGTGCAAAACTCCTGCATGAAGCTAAGAATCATCTAAAGCCATGAATCAAAAGAGTTTAACATCAAAAATAGAGAGTTGACGTTGTATAACTCATTATCTGAGCTTCTACAGGCCACAATCTATGTAGGAATGTATGTTTGTGAACCATTTATCGGGGAAGTCCCACATGAGAGTTTATTAAGAGGAAGTTCCGCCTAAAAGGTTCACAACATACATAACGTACATCAAAGTTATCTGGCTAATTCCAGACCGAAGTAATGATAGCCGTCTCTATTACGTCCTTTTCTGTATCCACGCTCTGCCAGCGACCTTCCCCAATTCTTTAAGTTAAACGGATGCTCTCCGCGTTCCTCTGCCCATGTTGAGTAGTCGTCATAACCTAGCTTGGCGCGAATCATTCCAATCGGATTCAGGCGTGTACGTTCCTCTATCCATTGTCCGATGGAATCATTATCGCGGCGATATTCTTCAGTCGCTTCCTTCATGGCTTTCGGCAACTCTCCCAAGCCCTGCTCCTGCCACTTCTTTATGCCCTTCAAAGCCCAATTCAGGATGCCTGATAGTTCCTGACGTAATTTTGTATTCAAGCCCTTATCCGCTCTGCCCTCGAATGATTGCAGGAAAGGTATGACGCGGATTCTGCGCCAGATGCCTCTATCAACTCCCCTTATGATGGGTAGATGATTTATCGCCATCCAGATTTTGAACTGTGGAATGTAAGTGAAGTATTCACCGTAAAGGAAGCGACAGGAGATTGCGTCTTGCCCTGTTACGGCTTTTACTTTCGCCTCAGCCAAACGGCGGTCTTCTTCCGTTTCAATGACCGTCACAATGCGCTTGCCCTTTAACGCCGCAAGGTCATTACTGGCTTCGCTCCGCCTTCCAGCATCGAACGTCTCGAAGCTTGCAGTTCCGGCGTAGTCGCCCAAGAGTTCGCTCAGAACGTCAAGGAACACGCTCTTGCCGTTCGCCCCGTTCCCGTAGCAGAGGAAGATTACTTGTTCGCTCGTGTTACCTGTAAGCGAATATCCGAATGCACGCTGGATGTAGCTGATGAGTTCTTCATCCCCGCCGAATATCTCATTTAGGAACTGCTCCCAACGAGGACAACATGCGTTAGAATCGAAGGTAGCTCTCAACTGTCTCGTCAGGAAATCTTCCGGTCTGGATTCTCTAAAGCTTCCGTCCCTCAAATCCAGCGTCCCGTTCTGTGTAGCAGCAAGCAACACGTCAGAGTCGTATTGCTCTATGGTTGTGCTGAAAGGTTCTAGCACTTGCCCCATCTGTAACATCGCGGTAATGCGGTTGATGTTCTCGCTGCCTAATCCCCATTGCGAAAGTCGCCTGCGGGTGTCCAAGTCTTGTAACTCTATCGCCGCCTGATGCCTTGCCCTAACTACCCTGACGGCATGTTTGCGAGATAAGCCTTTCTCGTCAATACTCCACCTGATGCCGTCCCACACAAGCCATTTCTTGCGCGTATGGTCGTAGCGAAACTCGCTTCCGTATAGTGCGGCCATACACTCCGCGTTGCCAGCATCGGACAACGGGGCTTGTATTAACGTAGCCAAAGCAGTGCCGATAATTTCATTCTCGCTGAAGAAGTTTTCTTGCGGGCTATACCGGCTGATAGATTTAGCAATGCTTCTCACTTCTGCTTCCAACAAAGGAGGCTCACACCGTCTCTCATTCACCGCTAGAAGTGCGGCAAGTATTTCAGGTTCATGCATTCCCCTACGCCGCATTGTCCCTGCCAAACTCGTTAAGGTTGAATTACGTCGCTTGTTAGGTATGCACTCACCCGCCGTTACCGCGTGAACTGCCTTTGCAGATTTAAGGGATGCCTCTTTCTTCGGCGGTAAAAGCTCCTGTAGCTGCGAGGCTGAAACAGGGTTAAGCTCCAAAGGAATCTCATCCCAAAACAACTGTGAGAGCCTTTGAGGGCGTTGCTCAGTGTTCTCGCCTTTGCGGTTAGTAGTGCCGTAGAGCCTGACAACGCGCGAGGCGTTACTGACAGACGTATCTATTTCAACGCTGCCATCAGAAAACTGCTCATTGATTGTCTTTAGAACATTTCTTACAAGCTGCTTCGCGGCATCGTCATTAGCTAACTCAATGCGATAAAGAAGGTGTATGCCGTTCCCACTGCTGGCTAGTACAGGCATAGGCCAACCGCGTTCTGTAAGCCATTCACGAACTGCTAATGCTTTGTTAAGAGCCATCGCGTGTTCTTCGCTCGTAGAGTTAGTATGCGAGTCACGTACAGGGTCGAAGTCAATCAATAGCCATCTGCGGCTAAGAACATGCTCATCAGCCGTCGTTTCACCCTTGCCAGCTTGATGCAAACGATTAGGTGAACGAAAGAACAATTCACGGCTAACAGGATTCATGGTAATAGCGATGCACTCAGCATCTCCGCTCTCGTCCAACTGTGCCGCATCTTCTGCAAACTTATTCAAGTCCGAGTAAAAACCGCTTTGGATGCCATCATTACGAGTCCATGCACGAAGCTCTATGATTCCAGCTTTTTCATCACATAAAACGGATAATGATTCGCGTATTTTCTGTACATTGGTTAGTGCTTGAGTATCTTCTGAAACTTCTCTTACGTTCGCTGATTGTGTTAAAATATCCATAGTTAAATTCCTTCTGTAATTATGGCGTGGCGTCTCCAAACGTCGCGCTTTTTCTTTCATGCTCTGAAAGAGCACACCTAAAGACACAGGACTACCTAAGCCCCGCATTCGGTGCGAAAATCCTTTTTTATCCCCGTCCGAATAGCCCTATTATCTCAAACGCTAGTCTGGATTCTTGTTTCAATAATGTTTCGTCTGATTTGATGGGTGTTTCAGAAATGTTTCACTCAAAAACTAGATGGGAGGCCATTTAAGACCATGATGCTTCATAAAACGATAGAGAGTAGTGCGACTTACGTTAAGAAATTCTGCCATATCAATCTGCGTAGGAAGGTGAAGTTTATGGCTATCGTAAGTATCTCGAAGGTCTCTGTACTCTCTCTTAAATTTATCCACACTAAGTTTACCAAGAAGCTCAGAGCCTTTAGTGCGTCCTTTTTTCCGTTTTCCTTTCGGAAGTATCTCTGTCGCTTGCCACGCTGCTGTGGATAGCAAGCGAAGCCCTTCTAACGCTCTCCGAACATCTTGCTCATCGGCTTCTTTCTCCAATCCACGAATAGCGATGTTCAGTCCATTCTTAGGATGCCAACGTACTTCGCCATATACAGGCGAGTCAGCATAAGTTATCTTTTGAAGCCATAATTGCAGGATTTTGGACTCTGTTTCATCAGGTTCGTGTAGATGATATAAAGGAAAGGGCAAGGTTGTTTGGGGAATTTGTTTAACTAGAACACCTATTAAAAGCACACTGTAACCTTTCCACTGATTACCTAAATTATCTTTGGTTAAGTTTAATGTTCGTACTCTTGCGTTAGCTGGTATTCCAAGTTCCTTTAAAAAGGCTTGTGATTTTTGTTTATCCATCGCGTCAAGGCATTCTCACATAAATAGTCCGAACTTCTATGGACTACGAAATAAATGAAAAAGTAGAAAAAGGCCAGCCGTAAAATGTAAAGACTTTATCCTTAAATTCTTCTGTCGCTTGTGTGCTTACGATTTAGTGCGTGTTAGTATTTTGAAAATGACCCTATGTATCTTGAGTACCCTTTGAGTACCTCAAGGGCTAAAAGCAGGGTCAAAACCAACTTCAAAAGCGCGGAGAACTGCTTATTTTCTCAGGAAAAAGCATCGTCTGCTTCGGCGGCGAGGACTGGTGGTATCACCACCCGCACTCGAAGAATCATCTGATGCGGCGCTTTGCGCGGGCCGGGAATAAGGTCATCTTCGTCAACTCGATTTCGATGGGGCTGGCCGGAATAACGAACAAAGATTTGCTGCCGCGCATTAAGCGTAAGCTGCGCTCTTACGCGAAGCTGGCGCGTGTGACGGCGGAAGGCATCACGGTTGTTTCGCCGGCCGCTCTGCCGTTCTTCGGTAGTCGTGCGGCGCGTGCCGCCAATCGCCGTTTGCTGTCAATACAGGTGGGCGCGCTGGCGCGGCGGCGCGGCCTCACGCGCCCGATTCTCTGGCTCGCAATTCC
Organism: Pyrinomonadaceae bacterium; assembly: GCA_036382855.1. Classification (GTDB taxonomy): domain Bacteria; phylum Acidobacteriota; class Blastocatellia; order Pyrinomonadales; family Pyrinomonadaceae; genus DASVTR01. The sequence goes on from DASVPO010000024.1 coordinate 351,848, forward strand.
GACCGCAGTTGAGATGATAAATCATCTGGACGAATCGCTCGTCGTCTATCAGGTCTCGGATAAGTATGACGCAAACACGATGGACCACGCGACCGACCCCTTGACGATTCGCCGCCTGCACGAGCGCGCCATAGATTCCGCCGACATCATCTTTTATTCAGGACGAAAACTTCTCTCGGAAGCAACGCGCGGACGCGAGCGCTCATACCTGCTCGAACAGGCGGTTGATTTCGAGCACTGGTCGCGTGTCGGCAGCAACACGCTCGAAGTGGCTGCGGAAGTTGCGCGCATTCCGGGCCCGCGTCTGGGCTACTTCGGCGCGATAGAGCCCTGGCTGGTTGACCAGGAGTTAATCAAGCGCGCGGCGCGCGAACGCCCGCTCTGGCATTGGGTCTTCATCGGAAACAAGTCGCGTGGGATGGAGATAGAGGATTTGCCGAACGTGCATTTTCTGCCGCCCGTCGCATACGATGAACTGCCGCGCTATGCAGCCGGGTTCGATGTCTGCGTGCTGCCGTGGGAGACGGAGCAGGCGTTTACAAACTACGGCTCGGCCATCAAGGTGCGCGAGTATCTGGCGACGGGCAAGCCCGTGGTCATTGCGCCGCTGCCTGAGTATGAGCCGCTGAAGGACGTGCTCCGCATCGCGCGCAGCCGCGACTCCTTTCTCCAACTCATCGAAGATGCGCTCAACGAGCATGACGAAACAGCAGCGCGCGCACGCCAGTCAGCAGTCGCAAACGGAACATGGGACGCACGCGCCGAATGGGTTAGCAACCTGATTGAAGAAGCGCTGGCGAAGAAGAATGTCAGGCATGACGGAAGCAATGCAGAATTAGCTAGAGGCAACTTATGAGAGGCTCAAAGATAGCTCCCTGGATTTCCATCATGGCGGGGCTGCTGTGGTTCTACGCGGCCGTGATGACGAATGAGAGAAGAACGCTGACTATCATACTCGGCGTCGTCTTCCTGCTCATCGGCGTCGTGCAGTTTAAAGTCAACAGCGTGTGTTTTAAGGAAGACGAGAACGCCGCGGCCGAGGCGGTTGAGAAGGATAAAGGCTGAAAATTTCGTTTCAGTTTAGGTTGATTATATGTGCGGCATAGCCGGACTGATTAGCAGAGACCCTGAAGCGCGCTTGGGCGCGATGCTCGCGAGCATAGAGCATCGCGGGCGCGACGATGAAGGCGTGTGGACCACTCCGCGTCCTTTAGACGAGGCCGGAAGGCGCGCGTCGCTGGGGCATCGCCGGTTGGCGATTATTGACCCAAGCCCCGCAGGTCATCAGCCCATGCTCTCGCGCGACGGCCGCTTCGTCATCACCTTCAACGGCGAGATTTACAACTACCGCGAACTGCGCGAAGAGCTACTGAGCCGCGGCCTCAGTTTTCAGACTGACACGGACACGGAAGTCTTACTGACGGCGTTTGCCGTATGGGGCGCGGATTGTTTGCCGCGTCTGAACGGCATATTTGCCTTCGCCATCTGGGACGAGCAAGAGCAGGAGTTAACGCTTGCGCGCGACCGCCTGGGCGTCAAGCCGCTTTACTACGCCAGCGTGCCGGAAAAGAATGGCGAGAGCGCTTCCTTCATCTTCGCTTCGGAAGTGAAGGCCGTTCTGGCGAGCGGCATGGTCGAGCGCGCACTTGACCCCGCAGGGCTGCACCAGTTTCTAACCTTCCTCTGGACGCCCGACCCGCAGACCCTCTTCCGTGAAATCAGAAAACTGCCGCCCGCGCACGTCCTGACCGTGCGGCGCGACGGTCAAGCGACGGTGCGCGAATGGTGGGACGTATCCTTTGACGAGATTGAGACGGGCCGCAGCGAAGAGTGGTGGCGGGAGCGTGTGCTGGAAACTCTCGACCGCGTTGTGCGGATGGAGATGGTTGCGGACGTGCCGCTCGGCTCGTTTCTCTCAGGCGGCATTGATTCGTCAACCATCGTCGCGCTGATGAAGAACCACAGCGGCGGGCGAAAAGTTTCGACCTACACCATCGGCATCGAGGCGGAAGATTTACGCTACGACATTATTCCAGATGATGTCGTCTGGGCGCGTCGTGTCAACGAACTGCTCGAAACTGACTACCACGAAATTATGCTCAAGCCGGATGTCGCAGAACTACTGCCGAAGCTCGTCTATCACATGGACGAACCGGCGATTGATATGGCGATTCCGAGTTACCTTGTTTCGCGCGCGGCGCGTCAGACGTTGACGGTAATGCTTTCGGGGATGGGCGGCGATGAAGTGTTTGCGGGCTATCCGCGACAGTTGGCGATGAAGATAGCGGGCGCGCTCGACCCCGTTCCGGGTCTGCTTCGTCGCCCTTTGATGGGCGCGGTCGCTTCGGCTCTGCCCGGCGGTCTGCCCGGAAAACTGACCGCGCCGCTCAGGAACGCCAAGAAGTTTGCGCGCAGCGCCGCCCTCGACTTCGAGAATCGTTACTTAGGCTACGGCACTTATTTCACCGATACTGCGAAAGAGCGGCTTTACACGGACTACATGCGAGAGGCCACGCGCGGGCTTGATGCCTACGCCGAGCACAGGCGCTACTTCGCGCGCGTCCACGGTGCAGCACCGCTCAACCAACTGCTCTACGTTGACCTGAAGACCTTTCTGCCGTGTCTTAACCTGACGACGACCGACAAGACTTCGATGGCCGCGAATCTGGAAGTGCGCGTCCCCTTTCTCAATCACGAACTGGTGGAGTTGGCCGCGCGCATGCCGCCTAATTTGAAACTGCGCGGGTTGAAACGCAAGTATATTTTGAAGCGTGTGGCCGAAGCATTTCTTCCTAAAGATGTTGTGTGGCGTAAGAAGGCGGGCTTCGGTGCGCCGATTCGCTCGTGGCTGCGTGGGCCATTGCGCCCGCTGGTCGAAGATTTATTATCCGTTGAGACAGTGCGTCGTCGCGGCCTCTTCGACCCTCAGGAAATCCGGCGCATCATCAACGCCAATTTATCCGGGAGAGAAGATTACAACTTGCAGGTCTTTCAACTGCTGACGCTCGAACTCTGGCAACGCGCGTTTATTGACTGAAAGAGCTCGCCGGAATAATTTTCATGGAGATGAAAAGGATGAGAAGAATGCTTGTGCTTGTGATGCTCGCAGCCTCAGTCTCTTTGGGCGCAATGCTGATGACTGTTAACTCCGGCGCGCAGGAGCAGCGGCAGCCGCAAGCTCAAACGCGCACGCGTCCCCTGCGACCCGTTCACACATTTTCCATCGTTGCACGCGACCCTGCGACGGGCGAAATAGGCGTGGCCGTGCAGTCACACTGGTTTTCGGTTGGGCCAATCGTGCCATGGGCCGAGGCTGGCGTGGGCGCTGTCGCGACGCAGTCGTTCGTTGACCCCAGCTACGGCAAGCTGGGGCTGGATTTGATGCGCGTGGGCCGCAGCGCGCCAGATGCTTTGAAATCCCTCCTGGCCGGAGACGAAGGGCGCGATGTGCGGCAGGTCGCGATGATTGATGCGCAGGGCCGCGTTGATGCGTGGACGGGGAAGAACGACATACAGGCGGCGGGCCACATCGTCGGCAAGAATTTTTCCGTGCAGGCAAACATGATGGCGAACGACCGCATCTGGCCGGCGATGGCAAAAGCGTTTGAGACGACGAAGGGCGATCTGGCAGAGCGTATGCTGGCTGCGCTCGATGCTGCACAGGCAGAGGGCGGAGATATTCGTGGCAGGCAATCGGCGGCGCTGATTGTCGTTTCGGGCAAACCGACTGGCCGCTCCTGGCAGGATAGAGTCTTCGATTTGAGGGTTGACGATAACCCTGAGCCTTTGAAGGAACTGCGACGCCTAGTGACGTTGCAGCGTGCCTACAATCACATGAACGCTGGCGACCTTGCCGTCGAGAAGAAGGATAACGAAGGCGCGCTCAGGGAATATTCGGCAGCGGAAGCGCTCGTTCCAGACAATGCCGAGATGATCTACTGGCACGCCGTCGCGCTCGTCAACATGAAGCGCGTCGAAGAATCGCTCCCGCTCTTCCGTCGCGTCTTCGCGATGGATAGCAACTGGGCCGTGCTCACGCCGCGTCTCGTCAAAGCGGGCCTGCTGCCAAACGATGAAAAGTTAATAGAGCGGATTCTCTCGGTCGCCGGTAAACCGTAACCGCTTCTCGCCAGTATGTTCGATAAAAGTCTTAGTCCTATAAAACCGAAACCGGCGTGTCCTCACCTCACGCCGGTTTCGTAGCTCACAATCTATGGGAGATCGTGAGGGATATGCGCGCATATCCGATTGCTTGCCATTTTATTCGGTTGAGCCTGCAAGTCAATCCAAAAAATCTTACAGCGACGAACTATTTCGTGCGGTTTATGCAATTTTATTGAGTAATCTCGCAGGCGCTCAATAATGCAAATTCTTTGACAATTTTGCAGGGCAAATAATCAGGAAAACGGGAGCGATGCTGCTGTGGAAATAGCCCCGTAAAAAGCGAGAGCGCAAGCGTCCTCACCACGCTTGCGCTCTCTGGCGGAGACATTCAGCCTCAACGCCTTGTTGAGAAAGATACTAACCGTCTTTTCCGCAGAGGGCAAGCGCGGCGAGCTTTTTTGTGAGCTTGGGCTTCGGAAGAGACGCTGCGAAGCTCCGGCGACGGGCACGAGGCAGAGGAAGATTCTCGCGTTTCCTTGAAATACGCACGGCCAACAGGTTAAGCGCTCCTTGTCGCGCGGGGCGGGGGCATGTTAATTTTTCGAGTTTGCACGCGGCCGCTCGCTTCGCTCTGTGTGCATCACTGTCCGTAGTTTCAACTGGTTGGCGGCGCGTGTTAGCCTTACACAAACGATGTTAGATGCTCAGCAAAGTTTGAAAGACCGCGTTCGCGCCTTCTGGCAGGCTAACCCTTGCGGCACTAAGTTTGCGGACGCACCCGTGGGCACGCGTCTCTTCTACGAGCGCGTCGAGGAGCACCGCTACACGAAGGAGTGGCACATTCCGGCGGCTGCGGATTTCGAGTCGGCGCGCGGGCTGCGTGTGTTGGAGATAGGCTGCGGCCTCGGCACGGACGGCGCGCAGTTTGCCACAGCCGGAGCAATCTACACGGGCGTTGACTTGACGGAGGCGGCTGTTGCTCTGGCGCGCAGGCGTTTCGAGTTGTTCAATCTGCCGGGAACATTCCGCACGGCCGACGCGGAGAATCTCGACTTCGCTGACGAATCCTTTGACCTCGTCTATTCGCACGGCGTGCTGCATCACACGCCGGACACGGAGCGCGCTGTGCGCGAAGTCCATCGCGTGTTGCGCCCCGGTGGGCGAGCGGTCGTGATGCTCTATCATCGCGATTCGTATAATTACCGCGTCAACATTCGTCTCTTCCGGCGCGCGGGCGCGCACCTGCTCAGATTTGGGCCGGGATTGAAACTGGTGCATCGCATCACGGGCGAACCCCTTGAGAGTTTGCGCGAACACGCGCAGAGCCTCAAGGCCGATGCGCGCAGCTATCTCTCGCCGGATGAATTCCTGAGCCAGCACACGGACGGAGCAAACAATCCGCTGGCGCGCGTTTATTCTCGCCGTCAGGCGCGCGAGCTATTCAAAGATTTTTCGCGTGTCGAACTGGCAACACACTTTTTGAACAAACGCTGGCTGCCCGTCGTCGGCCCGCTTCTCTCGCGTGCGGCGGAAAAGCGTCTGGCCGCTCGCTGGGGTTGGCATCTCTGGATTTACGCGACGAAGTAAACAGTCTTGAGTTTCCGGCTTTCAGTTTTCAGCAAAGACAACTTGCTTTTAACTGAAAACTGAAAACTCAAAACCGATAACTGCTTATGAAAAATATTCTCGTAACGGGTGGCGCAGGCTTTATCGGGTCGCATCTGGTTGACGGCTTGCTGGCGGAGGGCAGTTGGCGTGTGACGGTGGTTGATGATTTCAATGATTTCTACGCGCCCGGCGTCAAACGCGAGAACGTACGTTCTCATCTTCAGCATGAACTGTACAGGTTGGTCGAGGCTGACATACGCGAGCGCGAGGCGCTGGCCCGCATCTTCGCGGAGACGGAGTTTGATGTCATTGTTCATCTGGCGGCGCGTGCTGGCGTGCGTCCGAGTTTGAGCCAGCCGCAGCTTTATAATGAGACGAACATTACGGGCACACTTCATCTGTTGGAACTGGCGCGCACGCACGAGGTCAGGCAGTTTGTCTTCGGCTCGTCTTCGTCCGTCTATGGTATCAACGCGAAAGTGCCCTTCAGCGAGGAAGACCCGATTCGCCAGCCCATCTCGCCCTACGCGGCCACTAAAGCGGCGGGCGAACTGCTCTGCCATACTTACACGCATCTCTACGGCATACGCTCCATCTGCCTCCGCTTTTTCACGGTCTACGGCGCACGCCAGCGTCCTGATTTGGCGATTCACAAGTTTGCGCGACTGATTAACGAGGGCCAGCCGATTCCCGTCTTCGGAGACGGCACGACCCGCCGCGATTACACATATATTGACGACATCATAGCGGGCGTGCGCGCCGCGATTGACTACACTGCGAGCGATTACGAGGTCTTTAATCTTGGCGAATCGCGCACCGTTGAGTTAAACGAACTGATTGCGCTGCTCGAAAAAAATCTTGACCGGCAAGCCGTAATTAATCGCCAGCCGATGCAGCCGGGCGACGTGCCGCAAACGTTTGCAGATGTCTCGAAGGCTCGCCGCCTGCTCGGCTACAATCCGCAGACGCAGATTGAAGAAGGCATCAGCCGCTTCGTCAAATGGTTTCGCGATGAGAGGAAAGAGGACGCTTGAGTTGGCCCCTCATCAATCTCTCGAAAGAGATGCGACGGCGTGCTCTCTTCATCCTGAGTGTCCTGCTGCTCGCCTTCATCGTGCGCGGGCTGACGGCAAACTTCGTCCGCGCTCATTTGTCGGACCCCGGATGGTTTCAATCGGGCACGTACGCGATTTTTGACAAGCAGGCTCAAGACATTCTAGACAATCGTGCGTCAATCTTCTGGATTGATGACCCTTCGCGAACGGAGGCGGCCGTTTATCCGCCCGGCTACCCGCTCTGGCTGTCTTTCATCTACGCCGTTGGCGGCGCACGTTCGGCAAGTGTCGTGCAGAACGTGCAGTGGGTGCTCGACGCTCTTTCAGTTTTACTCGTCGTCGGTACGGGTGCGACCGCCTACGGCTGGCGAGTCGGATTGTGCGCAGGTGTCCTCGCAGCGCTCTCGCCGCTGCTGGCTCTCTACGGCGCGACGCCTATGGCCGATGCGCCGACAAACTGGATTGTGATGGGCGGCGTCTGGATGATGCTGCTCGCAGCGAAAAGTGATAACGCGGTGTGGGCGCTCGGCGCAGGGCTGATGATTGGAGCGTCTTGCTGGCTGCGTGCCAACGCGCTGTTGCTGGTCGTCTGGTGGGCCGTGGCGCTCTTTCTCTTTGCGCAGGGCAGCAAGCGAAGTCGCGCACGCCTTAGTCTGATGGTGACGCTCGGTGCGTTGCTGCTGATTGCGCCGGTTGTCGTGCGCAATAGTGTCGCCTTCAGAGCGTTTGTGCCGACAGGACTGGGGACGGGCACGAATCTATGGGAAGGCATCGGGGAGACGGAGCGTGCGGCGGAGTTTGGCGCTGTCTTTGGCGACGCGGCGCTCATCGAGCAGGAGCGCAAAGAGATGGGACTCGCGGCGGACGCTCCGCTCGGATTGTATTGGCCCGACGGTGTGGAGCGTGACCGTGCGCGCACGCGCAAGGCGCTGAAGGTGATTGCGGCGCATCCTGTCTGGTACGCGGGCGTGATGGCGCGGCGCATGTGGGGCATGTTGAAGTATGCGGGAAAGCCTTTGCCTTATTATGGGAGCGCGGGCATCAATGTCACGAGTCGCAAGTCTTTGCCTGTAGCGTGGCAGGGCGGCGTGGCGGCTGTTTTCGTCAACGTGTTGGGGATGCTGCAAAGCGTCTTCCGTTATCTGGCTTTGCCGTTGATGTTGACGGGTATTTGGCTGGGGCTGCGCAGGGATTGGCGGACGGCGTGGCTGCTGCTCGCGACCATACTCTATTATCTTGTCGTCGGTTCATCACTCCACATGGAGATACGCTACGGTTTGCCTATGCAGTCGTTGCTGCTCGTCTTCGCAGGGCTGGCAGCGTGCAGGCTCGTAGAGATTGTTTGTGATGCGGCGAAGCAGAGGAAGATGCGTCCGCAAGGAAGGGCGTTAACTTAAGAGCGAGGGAAGGGAAGCAGGGCGGCGGAAGGCTTTGAAGGCCGAGACGCTGCCGGTTGAAGGTATGAAGCAGAGGTTGTTGGAGTATCTGGCGTGCCCGGAGTGCGGCGGGGAGCTACGCTTGCTGTCGGTCGCAAAGCGGGAAGAGCAGGAGATCTTAGAGGGCGACCTTGATTGCGCGAACTGCGACAGCCAGTTTCCTGTCGTGCGCGGTGTGCCGCGCTTCGCGCCGCTCGGCAGGGTGGAAGAAGAGAAGGCTGCGACCGCCGCTAACTTCGGTTGGCAGTGGCAGCACTTCACACAGCAGGACGAAAAATACGAAGAGCAATTCCTAAACTGGATAGCGCCCGTCAAGCCAGACTTTTTTCAGGGCAAGATTGTGCTCGAAGGCGGCTGCGGAAAGGGACGGCACACGCAGCTTGCTGCGCGTTGGAACGCGCGCGAGATTATCGGCATTGACTTGAGCGCGGCCGTCGAGACAGCGTTTGCGGCGACGCGCGAGCTTGAGAACGCGCACATCATTCAGGCGGACATTTACCAGCTTCCGCTCAAGCGCGTCTTCGACTACGCTTTTTCGGTCGGCGTGCTTCATCATCTGCCGGACCCGCGCGGCGGCTTTCGCTCTCTGGCCTCGAAGGTCAAAGACGGCGGTCATCTTTCGGCGTGGGTTTACGGGGCGGAGAACAACGGTTGGATAACACGCTGGGTCAACCCCGTGCGCGAGCGTTTCACCTCGCGCATTAACCAGCGCGCTCTTCTTCATTTGTCGAAATTGCCGACCGCCGCGCTCTACGCAGCGACCAAGCTCATTTATGGCCCGCTCAATCGTCGCCCGAGCGGCGCTGCACTCGCGCGCCATTTGTTCTACAATGACTACTTGAATACACTCTCAAGATTCGGCTGGCGTGAGCAACACACAATCGTCTTCGACCATCTGGTTGCGCCGACCGCTTACTACATCTCGCGCGGCGAGTTTGAAGAATGGTGGAGAGAGGTGGGCGCGCAGGATGTCAATATCGGATGGCATAATAAAAATAGCTGGCGCGGGTTTGGCCGCATCAGCGGCGAGCAGGTAGCGAACAGGCAGCAAGCAAACAATAACGGAAGTGCCGCAGGCTGAAAGATGTCAACCGCAACTAAAAATGTTAGTGAAACACTACCGCAGGAGATGCAGCAGCATACCTACGGGATTATGTATGAGGTCGAGGGCACTCACTGGTGGTTTGTCGGGCGGCGGCGTATCATAGCAGCCTTCGTTGAAGAGGCTTGCCGGAAGCTTGAGCAGGACTCTCTGCAAAATGGACGACCTCGTATTCTGGATGTCGGCTGCGGGACGGGCGCGAATCTGGAGTTGCTGGGAAACTATGGCGAGGTGGAGGGCGTTGATGTCTCGCCCGAAGCGCTCGCGTTCTGCCGCGCGCGCGGCCTGACAAACGTCCGGCAGGGCGAGGCGGAAAAGCTGCCTTATAAGGACGGCTCATTTGATTTGGTGACGGCGCTTGATGTTGTAGAGCATCTGGACGATGATGTGGCGGGCCTGCGGGAGATGCGTCGCATACTCAGACCGTCGGGGCGCGCCCTGCTGTTCGTTCCCGCCTTCATGTTTCTCTGGGGCGTGCAGGACGACGTGAGCCATCACAGGCGACGCTACCGTCTGCCGGAATTGCGGCGCGTCCTCAAAGAGGCTGGCTACGAGGTGGAGCGCGCGACCTACGCCAATCTCAGTTTCTTCGCACCGATTTTGATGGGGCGCGTTGTGATGCGCGCGACCGGGTTGCGACCGGCTTCGGAAAACAACATCAACGTCTCGGCCTTAAACGGCGTGCTGGGCCGCGTGCTCGGAGCGGAAAGCGCGTTGCTGCGCCGCATGAATTTTCCGTTCGGCGTCTCGGCCCTGTGCCTCGCGCGGCGAGTCGAATAGAAACCTTAACCTGTGCACCGCATTGCCCGAAACGAGCGGGCGCTTTCTCTCTCGCTCGTCGCTTGTTGCTTCCCGCTGAGCGCAAAAGAGGTAGAGCGGATTTACTGAAAACCGGGGAGGTGCGGAGAGACACTAATCTCTCTGCATAACAAGGGGAAGAAGAAGGTGAAACGTGCGACATCCGATGTTCTGGCTTTAGCCGGCATGGGGCTGCTCATCCGACTCGGCCAAATGCGTTCAGGAGTGTGGAGTTCGGGCGACTCACCCGAATACTTAACTCTGGCGAAGAACATCGTCCTCCATCATAGTTTCAGTCTGGGGACGGAAGCGGGAGCGTTGCTGCCGACGGCCCGTCGGCCGCCGCTGTACCCTGCGCTCATAGCCGCTTTCTGGTGGGGCGAGTCTCCGCCAATCGCTGCTATCATATTGTTGCAGATTCTACTGGGCGCAGCCACAGTCGGGCTGGTCTATTTGATGGCCCACGATAAATTCAATCGCCCGGTAGCTCTCATCGCCGGAGCGATAATGGCTCTCGCGCCGCTGAGCAGTCATTACACGGCCGCGATTATGACGGAGACGCTCTTTACGTTTCTGATTACCTGCGGCTTCTTTCTCTGGGGACGCGAAAAGCCAACTTGGGCGGGCATCTTCTTCGGGCTGGGCGCGCTGACGCGCCCGACGATGCTGCCGTTTCTGGTCGTGCTGCCGTTGCTCTCGCTGCTGCCTGCGTGGCGTGCGCGCTGGCGCGTGCATCTCTTAATACTGTGCGCGGCCTTGGCCGTCTCGTCCATCTGGATTGTGCGTAACGCAATCGTCTTCGGAGAGCCGATTCCGATTGCGGCCTCCGGCTGGGGAACTAACCTCCTGGTCGGCACTATCGAGACTAAGGTTGTCGGCGACGACGTGTGGACTGCTGTTATCAACGACCCTGTGCTGCGTGTGGATGTCTCGGGCGTCAGCGAAACAGAGGCGGATAGAATTCTGCTGCGAATGGCTTTAAGACGGATTGCGGATGACCCGCTGCACTGGCTGTCCGTGCGTGCCAGACAATATCCAAGGCTCTTTATTGACAGCGGCGACTACTGGCTGCACCCTTCCACGTTAACCTTTCAGGAGGCGCTCAGGGAATCGCGCTTCATAGTGGTTTTCAGAAAGATCGTTTTCGTCTTTGGTCACATGCTGTTCTGGAGCGTGGCCTTCTACGGCGTCTATACGCAGAGGAAGCGCTTTGTTGAGTTGAGTCATCTGACGTTGTTTCCGATTTTTCTGCTGCTCGCTCAATTGCCGATGTGGGTTGAAACCAGATATAGCCTGCCGATCATCCCGCTGGTGACGATTATGGCGAGCGCGGGGGTTGTGCATCTCATAGAGAATGTGCGGGTCATAGAGAGAACGCGCGCGGGTTCGGCCAAAGTTAGTAGCCCGTCGGCGTTTTAGCAATATCCTCCGGCTGCTATACTGATTCGCCGGATAAGGTGTCTATTGCCGGACGGGCCGCTGCAAGGCTGGCCTTTGCCTGAGAAGAGATAGCCGGGGACGCTCTCGGACAGATTTGACGACTGCATGACAACCTATAAGGAAGAAGAGATTATCATCAGGCGCGACGACGAAGAGACTGTCAGGCGGCGTCGCGTGGAGATTCCCGCGAGCGACGATGGCGGCGGGCCGGACATCTCCGTCTTCCTCCCTGTCTTCGACGAAGAGGAGAATCTGCGTCCTCTTCATGCGAAGCTCGATGATGCCTTGCGCAAGCTCGGACGCTCCGCCGAGATTGTTTATGTTGACGACGGCTCAAGCGATGGCAGCCTCGCCATCCTGCGAGAGTTGGCCCAACTGGACAGCCGCGTTCGCGTCGTCGCGCTGCGACGCAACTACGGGCAGACGGCTGCGATGGCCGCCGGAATTGATGCCGCGCGTGGGCGCGTGCTGATTCCGATGGACGCAGACATGCAGAATGACCCGGCAGACATCGTGAGGCTGCTCAACAAGCTCGACGAAGGCTATGATGTCGTCTCCGGCTGGCGCAAAAATCGTCAAGACAAATTGATAACACGGAAAATCCCGTCAATGCTCGCCAACCGCTTAATCTCCTGGATTGGCGGCGTGCCGCTGCATGACTACGGCTGCTCGCTCAAAGCCTACAGGCGCGAATCCTTGGAAGACGTGCGCCTCTATGGAGAGATGCACCGCTTCATTCCCATTTACGCTTCATGGGCCGGAGCGCGCGTTACGGAAATCCCTGTCGAGCATCACGCGCGCACGCTCGGCAAATCGAAATACGGGCTGTCGCGCACCATCAAGGTCGTCTTCGATTTGATGACGGTCAAGTTTATGGCCTCGTACCAGACCAAGCCGCTCTACGTGTTCGGCACGTTCGGTGTGCTGGCCTTCGTCGTTTCATTTCTCTCTGGACTCTACGCCATCTTTCTCAAGTTGATTCACAAGGCAGACTTCGTGCAGACGCCGCTGCCGATTCTTGCCATCGTCATGTTTGCCGTCGGCGTGCAATTTCTCCTGATGGGCCTGCTCGCCGAGATGCAGGTGCGCACCTATCACGAGTCGCAGGCCAAACCGATTTACGCCGTGCGCGAAAAGATAGGATTCAACACCGAGTGATGAGTGATGAGTGATGCGTTAAAAACAGCTTCTCACTCATCACTCATTACTCATCACTCATCACTTTTCTTATGTGTGGAATAACAGGATGGGCCAACCTTGATGCGCGTGTGCCGCCGCCCGTGGGCGGACTGGAATTGTTGCGCGCGATGTGCGAACGGATGACGCATCGCGGGCCGGATTCCGAGGGCACGATGCTGGCGACAGGCGTTGCGCTCGGCATGCGCCGCCTCGCCATCATTGACCTGCAAACGGGCGAGCAGCCTGCGATGAGCGAGGACGGCCAAATCTCGGTCGTGCTCAACGGCGAGATTTACAACTACCGCGAACTGCGCGCTCAAATGGAAGCACGCGGCCATCGCTTCCGCAGCGCGTCGGACACGGAAGTCCTGCCGCATCTCTACGAAGAATACGGCACGGAGATGGTCGAACATCTCAATGGAATGTTCGCCTTCGCTCTCTGGGACGCGCGCTCGCGACGCCTGCTGATAGCGCGCGACCGCTTCGGAGAAAAGCCGCTCTACTGGGGCGTCTTCGATAATACTTTCCTCTTCGCCAGCGAGCCGAAAGTCCTGCTCGCGCACCCTTCGGTTCAGCCGCGCCTTAATCTCAACGCGCTCCGGCAGTATCTCTCCTTTGATTACGTGCCCGCGCCGCTCTCGATTTACGAAGGCATACAGAAACTACCGGCGGCGCACATGTTGACGATTGAAGACGGGCGCGTTGATGTCAGGCGCTACTGGCGTTTGAGCTACAGAACGGAGCAGCCAGTGCCCAGTGAAGATGAAGCCACGGAGCGACTGCGCGAGCTGATGGCCGAATCCGTCAAAATGAGGCTTGTCTCGGATGTTCCTCTGGGCGTGCTCCTTTCGGGTGGCGTTGATTCTTCGACCGTTGCGGCCTTGGCCGTGCGCGCTTCATCCGAGACCGTCAAGACGTTCTCCATCTCGTTTGCGGAGGCATCTTTTGACGAGTCGGCCTATGCGCGTGCGGTCGCAAAGTATCTGGGGACTGACCACCACGAAGAGCGTTTGAGTGTTGACCTTGCAGCCAATCTCGTCGGCGAAATCGGCTCATGGATGGACGAGCCTTTCAGCGATCCCTCTTTGATTCCGACCTACCTGCTCTCGCGCTTTACGCGCAAGCACGTCACGGTCGCGCTCGGCGGCGACGGCGGCGACGAACTCTTCGCCGGCTATCCGATGTATTACGCGCACGAGTTGGCCCAACGATACATGCGTCTGCCCAACTTTGTGCGACGCGGACTGATTGAGCCTGCGGTGCGGCGTCTGCCCGTCAAAACCAAGAATCTCTCGTTCGACTTTAAAGCGCGCCGCTTCGTCGCCGGAGCGGGACACGAAGACGTTGCGCGTCATCACATCTGGTTTGGCTCCTTCACACAGAGCGAGCAGGAATCGCTCCTGATGGAGGACGCCAAGCGCGCCAGCGACGGCGACATATACGCCGGAGCGCGCCGCCTGCTCGCAGACTGCGACGCAGACAACCTGACCGAGCGCATGCAAAGCCTCGACACGCAGCTTTATCTTGCGGAAGACATCCTGACAAAGGTTGACCGCGCCAGCATGGCCGTCTCGCTCGAAGTGCGCGCGCCCTTTCTGGACCCGCACGTAGCGGAATTTGCGGCCTCCCTGCCCCCCGACTACAAGCTGCGCGGACGCATGTCCAAGTACATTTTGAAACGAGCGAGCGCGCCTTTGTTACCACCCTTTGTCACGCGTCGCGGCAAGAAAGGCTTCGGCGTGCCGGTCGCGGAATGGCTCAAGGGCCAGTTGCGCCCGCTGGCGCGCGACCTGCTCGCGCCCGAACGCATACGCAAAGCCGGACTCTTCGATGCCGCCTACGTAGAGCGCTTGCAGAATGAGCACGAGCGCGGGCAGGCGAATCATCGCAAGCTGCTCTGGACGCTGCTCATGTTTGAACTCTGGCACGAGAGCTTTATAGAGACGCCGCGCCGCATCGAAACATCCGTCGGCAGCAGCAGTAGCAGCAGCGCGCACTAGGCAAAATCCAATCTTCCCTTGAGCGAATCCTACAGCGAACTAGAGCGCGCCCACGACCAACTCTCGGAATGGTGTCGCAAGCGCGCTTACGCGGGCCACGACCCCTTCGACGCATTGAACAGCCGCTTGTTTCAGGCGACTCCGCTTAAAAGCTCACGCCTCGCGCGCCTCTTCTGGACACAAGCCTTCAAACGCTCGCCCGTCAACCTCCGCCCCCTTGCGCGCGTCCCCGCTGAAAAAAACTCGAAGGGCACGGCGCTCTTTGCGTTGGCCCAACTGTCTCGCTGGCGACGGGAGAAGACGAAAACTGCCGAGCAGGAAGCACGCGCTCTCTTAAACGAACTACTCTCGGCACGAATCGGAGGACTATCGGGCGCAGCATGGGGCTACAACTTCGACTGGCAGGGCCGCGCCTTCTTCGCTCCAAGGGGAACGCCGACCATTGTGCCCACAGCCTTTGCCGCACGCGCCCTCGTCGAAGCTGCGCGCGACTTTCACGACGAAGAATACTTGAGCGTTGCGCGCAGCGCCTGCGAGTTTATCCAGCATGACCTTCATCGCACAGTCGAAACCGAACGAGAAGTCTGCTGGAGCTATTCGCCTCTTGATCGCACGCGCGTCTTCAACGCGAGCCTGCTCGCTGCCGAAACGTTAGCTGCGGTCGGTCAGTTGACGGGTGAAAAAGAGTTGTGCGAATGGGCCGTGCGCGCTGCGCGCTACGTCGTGCAGCGCCAGCGCGAAGACGGCTCCTGGGCCTACGGCGCAGACAGCTATCAATCGTGGGCAGACAATTTCCACACGGCCTTTGTCCTGACCAGCCTCGCGCGCATCACAAACAGTTGCACGGAAGCCCGCGCCGAATTCAACGAAGCCATCAAACGCGGCTACCAATTCTGGCGCGAGCACTTCTTCCTCGCAGACGGGTGGCCCAAATATTTCCATGATAAACTTTACCCGGCCGACGCACATTCGGCAGGCGCTGCCGTCGTCGCCCTGCTCGAACTGCAAGACATAGATGCAAGTGCCCAACGTCAAGCCGGAAAGATTGCGCTCTGGGCCGTGCGCAATCTGCGCGATGCGCGCGGCTTCTTCTACTACCAGCGCCGCCGCTTCTATACCGTGCGCACGCCCTACATGCGATGGTCGCAGGCGTGGATGCTCTATGCGCTGGCAAGACTTCTGGAAACGATGAACGCGGAAGGATGAACGATGAAGTAAAAGTTAGATTCCTTCTTTTCATTCATCGTTCATAGTTCTGACTTCATCGTTTCGCTTTATGCACATCTGGATTGACCTGGCAAACTCGCCGCACGTGCCATTCTTTCGCGCGCTGATTCCCGAATTTGAGCGGCGTGGGGCGACTGTGGAGACGACTGCACGTGAGTTTGCGCAGACGGTTGAGATGGCTAAAGCAGCGGGCCTCTCGCCGTTCGTCATCGGCGTTCATGGCGGGCGCAAATTAACGGGCAAGGCTGGAAATCTGGTGGGGCGCGCTGCGGCCCTCTGGAAGTGGGCGCGCACGCGCAAATTCGATTTGGCCGTCAGCCATAATTCTTACGCACAGACGGCCGCCGCACGCTTCCTCGGCATCAGAAGCGTCACCCTGATGGACTACGAACACCAGCCCGCTAATCATGTAGCCTTCAGGCTCGCATCGCGCGTCATCGTGCCGCGCTCTTTTCCTGCCGATGCACTCAAGCGCTCAGGCGCGCGGGCAGCAAAAGTGCGGCGCTACAACGGAACGAAAGAGGATGTCTATCTGGCAGACTTTTCGCCCGACCCTCGCTTCGAGGAAACATTGCGCATGCTCGGCGTAAGCTCCAATGATATTCTCGTCGTCGTCCGTCCGCCCGCGCGTGATGCGCTTTATCATCGTTTTGAAAACGAGTTGTTCGATGAATTGATTAAACGCCTCTGTGCGAGCGAGCGAGTTAAAGTAATGCTGCTGCCGCGCACGGAAGCGCAACGCGAGACATACGCCGCGCTCCGCTGCCCAAACATGATACTGCCGCGCGCTGCGCTCGATGGCGCAAACCTAATTGCATCAGCCGACCTCGTCGTTAGCGCAGGCGGGACGATGAATCGCGAAGCGGCTGCGCTTGGCGTCCCTGCCGCCACTATCTACGCAGGACGCTGGGCTGCCGTTGACGAAGAACTCGTGCGCGAGGGCCGCCTGCGCCGCATCACGACGCGCGAAGACCTCGAATCTCTGCCCATCGAAAAGAAACATAAAACGCGTGCACGCCGCGCCACAGGCGTGCGCGCCGAAGTTGCGGATTTGATACTCGGAGAGTGACGAACGGTAAGCGACAGGCTAAAATCCATATTCCTTCTCGTCGCTCGTCGCGCATTATTCACTACTGTCTTTAATGAGAGCTGAACAGCTAAAAGAGAGATTGAGCGAAGCGCGTGCGGTGCGCGCTTCTGCGCGAGCGCCGCAGTGGGTTATTCCCGCGGTCAAGTTTGCGCTCATCGTCGCGGATGTCTCGCTCGCTGCGCTCTCTTTTGCAGCGGCCTTCTACCTGCGCGAGGGCCACAATGTTCTTCAACAGACGGGCGGCCGTTTGATGTGGAGCGAGAAGTTTGCGCCCTACGGCGCACTCTTGCTCTTCATCGTGCCGATTCGCGTGCTCACGCTGAAGTATTACGACCTGTATCGTCTGCGCGGCGAGTTTTCGTTTGTCGAAGACAGCGTGCGCGTCTTCAAGGCGACGGCCATCGGAACTCTGTTGATAGTGGCGGCGGCATTCCTCTATCGCGGCGGCTTCGAGTTTCGCGCCTTCTCATATGCGCGCGGCGTCTTCGTGCTCGACTTCGTGCTGGCGCTTGTGGCGTTTGCAGTAGTGAGGCTGCTTGTGCGAAGCGCGCAGAGTTTTGCGCGGCGTCGTGAAGTGAATCTGATTCCAACGCTCGTCGTCGGGCGCGGCCCTGAAGCGGCGCTCTGCATTAAGGAGATGCGCGAGCGGCCCGCGCTCGGCTATCGCGTGATAGGGGTGGTCGAAAACGGTGTGATTGACGAAAGCGTGCCTTTAACTTTCGAGGGCGTGCCGGTCGTCAGCGATATACGCGGCTTGCCCGACGCCATTCGTGAATCGCGCGCCAACGAAGTGATCATCACAGACCCTAGAGTTTCAGGCGACGCGCTCTTTGACGTGATGATGCGTGTGGGGCGTCGTCGCGGCGTAGAGTTTCGGATTGCGCCGTCGCTCTTTAACTGCCTGCCGCGCAAGACGGAGATTGACCAGATCGGCGCGCTGCCGATGATACGTCTCTTTCGCGAGCCGCTCTCTTCGGCCGCGCGCATCGCCAAACGCATCTCCGACATCGTTATCGCGGCAGTCGCTTTCCTGCTGCTCTCTCCGCTCTGCGTTGTCGTCGCCGTGCTCATTAAGCTCGACTCGCGTGGGCCCGTCTTCTACAAACAGGAACGCGTCGGGATGGACGGCCGCATCTTCCTCTTCTACAAATTCCGCACAATGCGCACGAACGCCGACGACGCGTCGCATCGTGAATATCAACGGAAGTACATCGCCGGAAGCCCGGACACTAACCTCGGCGACGAGCAAAAACCAGCCTACAAACTCATGTCCGACAAACGCATCACACGCGTCGGGCGCGTGCTTCGTCGCCTCAGCCTCGACGAACTGCCGCAACTCTTAAACGTCCTTGCAGGCGACATGAGCATCGTCGGCCCGCGCCCGCCCATCCCCTACGAAGTTGAAGCCTACGAACTCTGGCATCGCAAGCGCCTCGACATGAAGCCCGGCCTCACAGGCCTCTGGCAGGTCTCCGGCCGCAACCGCCTCACCTTCGATGAGATGGTGCGCATAGACCTCTTCTACATCGAAAACTGGTCGCTCCTCCTCGACCTCAAAATCATCCTCCGCACCCTCCCCGTCATGCTCCGCGGCGACGACGCTTACTAGAACAGACTACAGCACACGATCATTCATAGGGCCAGGGCTTCTCCGCGACCCGCGTTTTCTATTTACAACAACGGACAGCGACAAGCCCTGCCCCTACTTTTCGGCCTGTTTCTTTTCAGCCAATAATCCAGAGATGGTTTCAGCCAGCGTCAATACATCCTCCGGCTTCCGCAAAAAGGCATTCGCGCCCGCCTTCAATGCTGCCTTCGCGCAATTGACGGCCGACAGCATCACAATCGGCGTCTCACGACGATGCACGAGCTTTCGCGCCCGCCGCACCAATTCCAACCCGCTCATCCCCGGCAAGTCGTTATCAAACAGCAGCAAGTCATACGGCACTTTGCTTTCAAGCAGCCTGAGCGCCCGCTCCCCATCAGCGCACAACTCAACCTTCCACCCCTCCCTCTTCAGCGTCTCCCTCACAGCATCCGACACCAGTTTGCTATCCTCGACATGCAGGATAGTAGCCGTCGTTCTCACCCTCTTCCCCGCAATCTTCCTCGGAGACTTATCCCAGTTACGAATAATACTCCGCCTGCGCCGCGAGATAGGCTTCCGCGCCGCCATCAAATCGCGATGACGGCTCTTCATCAACGCAATCAACGTCTGATGCTTCAACCCCAGAAGCCGCGCCGCCCGCGTCACAGACCCCTTCGACTCCTGCAAAGCACGCTCAATAAAACGCCTCTCATACCGCCGCACCGCATCCCTCAACGAAAACCCACTCCAATCTATCTGCGTCGGACACGACACCAGCAAATGCAACACCCGCTGCGAACACTTGTTCAAACGCGCAATAATCCCCGGATGCTTCGAATCCCCCAACAACTCCGCCGCCCGCTCATACGTCGCACTCAACACCTCACTACTAAGCTGCGCCCCCAACTCCTCGATCAGCGTCAGAGCCGCCTGCCCCGCCCCCTCACCATCCCCCGCCTCCTGAGCCACCTCAATCGCCCGCTGCAACTTCACCTCCGCCTCCCCATACCGCCCCAACCGCGCCAACGCCGTCCCCTGCGTCCTCAAAGCCTCCGCCAACAGCGCCTGCTCCCCACCCTTCTCCAACACCTGCACCGCCGACCTAACCAACTTCTCCGCATCCGCAACGCGTCCCTCAGCTAAGAATGCTCGTGCTCGTGTCTCGTCAACTTGCGCTAAGTGAACGCTATCTTTGAGACTCGTACATAGCGCTTGCGCACGATCAAGATGTTCATGCGCTTCAGCGAATTTACCAATGGTAAAGAAAAGAAATCCTAAATTGTTCTCGACGCAAGCATGATAGCGCACATGCCCAGCCTGCTCGAAATGAAAACTTGCAGCCGTGTATTCGACTAGAGCGCGGTCAATATAATCATCCCTATGTTCTGCTCTTGCTAGATTTTCGAATACTGTTGCAAACTCATTATGGAATCTTCCTTTAAGAGTAAGATTGCTACTCTCTTCAATCAGAGGTGCATTCTCTTTGTGAATGCGCAAAGCATCACAGTATCTAGTAGTTGATCTTTCAACCATTGCGCTGCGGAGCAGCGCTAAGGCTTTGAGGTCTCTATTTTCGTTTTTAAGTTTTCGTAGTACCTCTTGTAGGAGCACGCGCGCTTCATCAAATGCTCCTTCGCGCCAGTAGCAGTACGCTAAATCAGTCTGTGCCTCAGCTATCTTATCTTCAGCCTGCAAATCTTCGAAGATAGTGATGCTCTCGCTAATTAGATTTTTTGCTGTTTCCTGTGCTCCTTCAATTTGTTTGACGCTACCAATCCATCCTGTTAACACACCAACTCGCAATAGAACTTCTGCTGCAGTTATCTGATCTAGATTTAAAAGTGAAGGGCGTTCACCGACACGTTGCCATAGGTTACCCATGGCGTTGAGCGCTCCATCATAGTTACCTAACTCTTCAAGTGTTTTGGCAAGTTTGCAACGAAACTGCACTCGCTCATTATTGCTGAGACCTGAATTGTCTATTTGACTGAGCAACTGATTCGATAAATTCATGTGAGGTTACCTTCTCGTTGAGTTGCCAGCGAAGTTACCGAAGAAATTGAAAAAGCGTGTCTACTATTGCCAGAGTGTTAAGATAAAACTCAACTGGGTGAAGATGCATATGCATCTTGTCGTTAACCCCATAACATAACAACTTTCAGGAGAAAACTATGAAAAGCGTCCGACAATTTTGCGCAGTTGGCTTACTGACCTGTGTCCTTTCGTTACCCGTAGTCGCAGGCCAGATAGGAACTGGAGTCGTAGACCCACCGCCCCCACCTTCATCAACGACAGAAGGCCAGATAGGAACTGGAGTCGGCGTCACAGGTCAAATAACTGAAAGTAACGAGGCCGTTGATCCAGTCACGCAGATGGCGCTGAACTTGGTGCAGAGCGTGCTGTCGCTGTTCTAGGGGACACGCTTAGTTCAAATTAATTAGGCTGCCCGTGAAATTGAATCAGGGGCGGCGTAGTATTCGTGTGCTTAATGATAGCGCCGGAAAGTTATAGTGATGTCCGGCGAGGAGTCCCTAACGGGGCGAGAGAGTAGCGCTGTGGGGGGCGGAAAGCAATATTTTTTTGTCCCTATGCAAGAAATGCTTGTGCGGATTTGTTAGGGTTAGTGGTAAATGCAAGAAAAGTTGCAGGGGGAAATGGGCTTAGGGTAGCTGGGCGAGGGCGAGTTGGAGGAGGATGACCTTGCGGATGCCTTTGTAGAAGGGTTCGATTTCGCAGTTTTCGGTGAGGGAGTGAGCGCCGGCGCAAGGGCCTGCGCCGGTGGAGATGGCGGAGATGCCTTCGCGGAGGGCGGCGCTTGAGTTGTTAGAGCCGGTGGTGGTGATGGGTGGGTCGAAGCCGAGGGCGCGGTGGACGGCTTCAGCGGTGAGGACAAGATGGGAGTTGCGATGATTGAGAAGCTGGGCAGCGGGGGAGGTGGAGATGATTTCGGTCTTGAGGGTCATGCTGGCACGGGCGGCTTCTTCCTGGAGGATAGCGGCGATTTTTTGTTCAAGGTCTGTGATGACGGCGTTGTCTGTGGAGCGCAGGTCGAGGGTGAACCAGGCGTCTGCGGCTTTTGCGTTGACGACTTCGGAGCCGCCGAGCATGCCTATGTTGAGGCGGGAGGTTGAATCGTCGGGGACGTGTAGCTCGTAGATGCGGGAGATGGCGCGGGCGAGGGGGAGTGTGGCGGAGAAGGGGGGCGTGCGGGTGAGGGTGTGACCGCCAGGGCCTATAAAGTGGTGGCGATACCAGTTGATGCCGATGGCTCCGTAGGTGAAGCCCTCGTAGCCGCCGTCGAGCGCGACGTAGTGGTCAAACTTGCCTTTGTTCTCTTTGATGAAGAATTTAGCGCCGCCGAGCGATGGTTCTTCGTTGACGGTGAAGAGGAAGATGAGGTCGCCTCTGGTCTTGATTTTGGCTTCGTTGAGAGCGCGGATGCTGGCGAGGAGGGCTTCTATGTTGCGTGAATCGTCGCCGATGCCGGGGGCGTAGATGCGCCCGTCGCGGATGGTGGCCTTGATCTGGAGGCCGGGCTGGAAGACTGTGTCCAGGTGGGCGTCGAAGACGATCGTTGGGCCGCCGCCTGTGCCTTTGCGCAGGGCGATGAGATTTCCTGCGCCGTCGTAGCGAACGTCGTCGAGCTTGTATTTGCGCAGAAGTTTTTCGATGTAGGCGGCGCGCTCTTTTTCGTGTCCTGAGGGGGCGTTGATTTCCGTGATGGCTATCCACTCGCGCAAGATAGCCTCGCGGTTGCGTTCGACGTGCTGGAAGGCGAGCTTGACTTGCGGATGATTGAGAAGGGCGAGGGCCTTCTCGCTATAGGGAGTAAGGATGCTTAGATCGTCCTGCGCAAGGATTTCACGGGAAAAGAGAGAAAGAATCAGGGCGAAAACGTAGAGGGTTCTGCGCATCTTTGTGGTGTTCATCATCGAAAAACTATCCAGTCGCTTAGCAGCTAGTCTCTTTTAATAAGTACGAACTCAAGTTATTGTAACGGCTCGCGGTTTATTCCTGAAGGGCCGGTTAGATTATGGATTCATCTGCGGCGGAGAAGGCCGTTGGAGAGAGGGATTTCGCGGGCGGCGAAGAGGGAGGCGGGAGTGCGCGTCCCTTTAGCCGTTGGCTTGATAAGGCGCTGTTGGTGTGGCTGTTTGCGATGGCGCTGTTTGCGCCGCACTCTATTGCGGCGACGCAGATTAGCTGGATGGGAGGGATGCTGGTCTGGGGCGTGCGCTTGCTGGTAGCACCGCGGCCGCGCGTCTGGCGGACACCAATTGATTACGCGCTGCTGGGCTTTTTCATACTCACCTTTATCTCTGCCGTTTTCTCTTACGACCAGACGGAATCGCTCGGCAAGTTGCGCGGGGCGAGCCTTTTTACAATCGTCTATCTGGTTGCGTTCAACGTGCGCTCGCGGCGTGTGATGCAAGGGCTGGCAGTTGTGCTGGTGGCGTCGTGCATGGTGAGCGTCTTTTATACGATGGGCGAGCGTGTGCGAGGGCGCGGGGTGAAGATTGAGGGGCTGACGAACGAAAGCCCGCTGAAGGCCGCTGTGTTCAGAAACGGGGAGACTCTGACGCCGACTCCGATTCAGAACGGCGATACGGTGCTGGAAGTTGACGGGCGCAAGGTTTATGGGCCGGAAGAGTTGGCGGCGGCGCTCGACAGGAATGGTGCGAACGATGCGTTGACGGCGCGTTTGAAGATTTACCGCGTGGAGTGGACGCCTGTGCTGGAAGTGCCGCGCGGGCGTTTGCTGGCCGGGACTACTGCGCTTGAGAGGCTCGGCGTGGAGAGTTGGTCGCGCGGGCGCGACTGGCGTGCCGCAGGTTTTTACGGCCACTACGTAACTTACGCCGAAGCCTTACAGTTGATAGCATCGCTCGCTTTCGGTCTCTTCATAGCGCGGCGCGAGAAGCGGGAGTTGGGCAGCCTGCTGTTGCTGGTGGCGATGGGAGGCTTGAGCGGCGCTCTGCTGTTGACGGTGACGCGCGCCTCATGGCTGAGTCTGCTGCTCTCTGCGTTTGTCATGGTGCTGGCGGGGACGAGCAGGCGGACGGCGCTGGTCGTCGCAGGCTGTGCGCTGCCGCTCGTGCTGGGCGGCTGGCTTATCCTGAGGCAGCAGCGCAACGTAGGCTTCTACGACAGGAACGACCAGTCAATCGCCTGGCGGCAGACGGTCTGGCGCGAGAGTTTTGACTTACTGACGAGCAGGCCGCGACACATGCTGTTGGGCGTCGGGATGGACTCGATTAAGCGACACTGGCGTGAGTGGGGAATGTTTGAGGGCGGGCGCATTCCAGTGGGCCACCTGCATTCGACGCCGCTGCAACTGGCGTTTGAGAGAGGCATCCCGACGCTCGTCGCGTGGCTCCTGCTGCTCGGCCTTTACGCACGGATGCTGTGGCGGCTTGCTCGTCAGGAGGATCTGGACGATTGGGTCGAACGCGGGATAGCGCTCGGAGCGCTCGGCGGATTAGTAGGCTTCTTTGCGAGCGGGATGGTTCATTATAATCTGGGCGATTCGGAAGTGGCGATGATCTTTTATTTCATCATGGGCTTGAGCCTTGCGCTGGAAAGACGTGTGAAAATAGTTCAAAGTCCAAAGCCTGAGGTTCAGAGTCAAAACTAATTGTCCTGCCTATGGACTCAGGGCATTAAATAAGCGAGGGGAGTTAAGTTAGGCTTAACTCCCCTCGCTGTTTGTTAGTTGATGCTTGATGTTAATTAATCGCCAAGCAGGATTCCGTCGCCAAGGAGTATGCCATCGCCGAGGAGGATGCCATCACCAAGGAGGATTCCGTCGCCGAGCAGGATACCGTCGCCGAGGAGGATTCCGTCTCCCAGAAGAATGCCATCACCGAGGAGGATACCGTCACCAAGGAGGATGCCATCGCCTAAGAGAATTCCGTCGCTAAGGAGAATGCCATCGCCGAGGAGTATGCCGTCGCCTAAGAGGATACCGTCACCGAGCAGTATGCCATTGGTCGTGTGAAGGGCATCGCCCAAGAGGATACCGTCTCCAAGCAGGATACCGTCGCCAAGGAGGATGCCATCACCGAGGAGGATACCGTTGTTGTAGACCCAGCCGCTTGAGATGACGTGCGTGCTGTCGCCGAGGAGGATGCCGTTGACGATAACGGGATGGTCCTGGTAGAAGACGCCTTCAGCGTAGCTGACGTGTGCGTTGAAGGGAGCGCTCTCGCTGCCGATGTTGGTCGTGTTGAGCGAGCTGAGGGTGGTGTTCTGCTTAAAGAGATGGTCGCCAGCGACGAGGCGGTCTGCATGGTTGTCAATGGCACGCGCCATCTTCACCGCGCCGACTGCGTTGACTTCGCCCGCACCCTGTGTGATGACGCGCTGCGCGACCGTGTGGAAGTTAACGGCCGTCAGGTCTTGCGCCGTACGCATCAACGTTGACTTGACGATTTGAGGGGTGAGCGATCTGTTTGCTTCGAGCATCAGCGCGACCGTCCCGGAGACGACGGGAGCGGCAAACGAAGTGCCTGAAAACTTGTAGTAAGCGTTCGGCATCGCGTCGGCGGAGGTGGGCTGCTGGATGTTCTGGGGAGCCATGCCCATCAGGGCCGGGTTCTGTGCCTGCGACATGGCGGCGATGATGCGCGTGCCGGGAGCGACGATGTCGGGCTTGGCATGGCGGTCAAAGCGGGTCGGGCCTTTGGATGAATAATCCGCAACGTAGTCGTCGGAGCGCTTCAGGGTCGAGCGTGAATCGGTCGCGCCGACTGTGATGACTGAAGGCGAGTTGGCCGGGCTGGTGATTGTGCCGTAGGCAAGCTGGTAGACGTGCTTGCCGTTTGAGTCGTAGCCGACGACCGTTGTCGTGCGGCCGTAGTTGCCAGCCGAGCAGACGACGACGATGCCGGCGCGTGTGGCGCGTTCGACGGCCTGACAAACCGGGTCGGTCCTGTAGGATTCATAAATCGAACCGCCGAGGCTCATGTTGATAACGCCGATGTTGTAACGCGCCTTGTTGGCGATGGCCCAGTTGATAGCGTTCAGGGTGGCGCTGGTCGTACCGATGCCGTTCTCGTTAATGACGCGCAGGTCAACGAGGTTGGCTTCCGGCGCGATGCCGACGTAGTTTGAAGCGTAGCCGCGCGAGGCAGCGCCGTTGCCGGCTGCGACGCTGGCGACGCCCGTGCCATGACCGTAAGCATCGCCCGTGCGTGCGCTGCCCGTGAAGTCAACGGCGGCGAGGATGCGCGATTTATTGTTCTTCTGGAAGTCGGGGTGGCTGGCGCTGATGCCGCTGTCAATGACGGCGATGGTGACGCCCTTGCCGGAGAAGCCGGGCATCTGCGACAAGCCAGCCTGCACCTGCGAAGCGCCTGTGGTGTCGGTCGTCAGGTTCTGCGCTTTGAGCGGGCGGTCCGGCGAGATGTAGTTGACGTCCGCGCGGTTGGCAAGCGCCGAGAGGCTGTTTAAGGGAACGTTGGCGACGATGGTGTTGAGCGAGTCGTAGCTGTTGCTGGTCGTGCCGCCCGTGGCTGCAATCGCTTCCTGCGCTGCTGCCGAGTCGCCGTTGGTCTGGATGACGACGCGCAGAGTGTGCATCTGGCCGTCTTCGCCGCCGCCATTGCCGCCGGGAGTGTTCGCGCCGGAATCAGCGTCGGAAGCTACGCCGAGCAGTTCGGGCGAGAGCTTGGAGGTTTCCGTCTGTCCTTCGAGGGCGGCGACGGCTGCTGCTGCGCGGGGCGCTGCGAAGGTTGTCAGGGGAAGAGAGACTAGAACTAAGCTGATGAGTGTCAATTGAGCGATTAAACGGCGAAACATAATGTGTTTCCTTTCTGCCTTGTGCCTCTCCGTGGAAGCCACGCTCAAATGCGGGGGATACTGGCACAGCATCTAAATTGTTATTAAATTCAAAGAGTTGACTGTTCGCTTAAAGCTGCCGGATTTGGAGGCTTCCGGCTTGCGACCAGAAGAGGTTCGGAATCGTTTTCCCCTCATCCGAACCTCTTTTCTTCAACGATCTGCCCCTCCTTACTACAATCACCGTGCCACTTCTCACAAAACCTTCACGGGCGGACCTAAGCCCAATTATTTATAACTTTACGGGAAGACCCCGGAGCCTTAACACCCATCTGCCCGCAAGCCCCAAAGTTGGATACGAGCTATCCAATTTATCGGACAAGGCCGCTCAAACGGGGTTTTTATCGGATAAATGAAAGTCTTTCCCAGAGAAATGAAATGACAGGCAGGATGTATACGAGATATGCAATGGTAATCTCGTATACATAGTTGAGGCTTTGCCTATAAAGTCAAAATCGGTGCTTGATATTGGATACCAAACCGAGCCGCCTTCAATATCTTGGGCTAGCCGCCGACTTTATGGGCAAAGCTATGTGCCAGTAAGGAATCCGTCAGCAGTACTACTCACTCCCCAACCAGAGAGTAGTAGTCCAAAGCCGTTCCGCTTCAGCGACCCGCGACAAGGGGTAATTTATGAGCGCCTTAGTTTGATTAGTGTAGCGGCAGCCCCTTCTCTTGGGCTGAAAATTTTTGCAAACGCAACCGTCTATTAAGACCATTCATTCAGCGCAACCCGACGCTTATCTTTGATCACTATCGCAGACCAGTCGAACAAAATCTTCGACTAGACAGGGATCCAGTTCGCGTCCGGCCATCTCCTTGAGAGTGCCGAAGGCCTCCTGTTTCGTCAGCGTCGGCTTATAGGAGCGCCTTGAGCGCAGCGAGGTGTAGACGTCAACCACCGAGACGAGACGCGCTGCCAGAGGGATAAAAGTCCCACTCAAACCGTCAGGGTAGCCTGAACCACACCAATGTTCGTGATGGTGAAGCACCGCCAGACGGATTGCCTCTGTCATGCCCGGAAGCTTTGAAATTACAGTCGCACCCAGAATGGAGTGGCGCGAAACGGCCGCGCGTTCCTCATCATCAAACTCGCCCGTCTTTAATAGCACCGAGGGCGCAATGAAGTATTTGCCCACATCATGCAGGTAAGCGCCCACTTCCAACTCTTCGAGTTTCGGCATATTACCTCTGCTGATATATCCACTGGCAAGAGCAAAGCGTCGGGTCAGGTTGGCCGTGGCATGTGCGTGTGGTTGGACGTGTGCGAAGATTTCAGGTTGCTTCTGACCGACCAGAGCGATCACTTTGGTGACATCACGCAGACCTATTAATCCGGCAGGAATATTGTCCGCCTTAGTGCGTTGAAGACACTTCATCACGACATCTCCTTTCAGGAGGATGACTGCATTTGGAGATGCCTGTATTGCGATCTTTTCTTCCACACGAAGATAGAATGGCGATACAAGCCCGTGAAGGTTGGAGCAAGTGTTCCTAAGATACGCACATGCAGTGGTCGGTTAGGTAGCGTTTGGGTGGCGATTGCGTTGCGTTTAGATGGCGGCGGAGACGCTCGCTACATTTCCATGTCGGGCACACCTGACAACTCATTCAACCTAACGCTTGGAGAGCATTCTTCTTATGATTCTTTCCCTGCTGTAAATTGAAGGCTGGCGCTCGACCCGGATTAATTCGGCCTTTAGCGACTGAGCGGCAAGTCGCGCGGATGAAAGCCCCGCTATCCGCGCTCCGTCGAATGAGTTGTTAGGCATCGTGACCGATGTCAGCATTCACCTCACATTATCTTTTTGCGGACTACCCATACTGCTCCGGCCATGACCAAGGCGAAGACAATGCCCAGCGCGAACATACTAAGAATTATGGGCCAGATATCCCACGCCGTGCGGTTGTAAGGAGACGAGGCTCCAAAGATCGAACCTCCAGCAGCGATTAAGATATTAGGCACCAAGCCCGCCAGAAATAGACGTTCAGACGCAAGCATGGATGTAATCAAGGGACAAATGATTAAAGTAACTAACAGTGCCGCCCCTGCCGCCATCCCGGAAAAAGAGATGAGAAAGCAAGAGCCAACGCCGAGAAGGACACCAGTTACTAATGCAATACGATCTCTCTGATTCATAATCAGTAATAGCTCGGATGTCATCGAGAACTTAAATGGTCTCTCAATATTTCCCGCCCGGTTAATTCGGGCGTTAGGCATCTATCGCTTGAGGAAATATATGAAAAAACCAAAATCAGTGTTTGCAGCGCTGGCAAATATCCTTTGCCGCTTCATACCGGCCTTAGCGCAAGATAATAATCCCATATGTTCCCAAATCAATACTCTGTCAGAAATATAACTACATCATGGAAGCTTGATAGGAAGAGTCGTTCGCGTCATAGGTTGTCATATTTCAAGTGGGTCTCTGGTAAATCCGAGGTCTACGCGCTGGTGTATCCAAATCTTCCGCCCTGCGGTTTGGAAACCAAGGTTTTTTCTAGGAGGCAAGTTTCGCCAGCACGACCATCGCCTGCGCCAAGTGGGCTCGCGTCAGCACGCCATCGGGGCTGAAATAGAGGCCGTTGGCCTTGAGCAATCCGCGTGAGTGTGCGACGGCAACGTAGCCGCGGTACTCGACAGGTATAGCCATAAGGTCTGCGAAGTTGGGCATGGCCCCGGTATAATTTTCCGCCTCGCCGCGCAGTCCCGCAGCCCGCACGAGCGCGACGGCCGCCGCCAACCGCGCGACGCTGCTGTCAGGGTAAAAAGCTCCACCCGCCGGGGCGTCATAGAACAGAGGGCCGGCCGGAGCATTCTGCACGCTCTCGACGAAGTTCATCAGCTCGGAACTGCGAACGTCCGAGTAGGTCGGGATGGCGGGCATGTACTGCGGGACACGCGCGCCGCGCACGAGCGTGGCCGCCATCTCGCCGCGCGTCACGCCCGAGTCGGGGAAAAAGCGATTACCCACTGGCATCATCACGAACGAACGCAAATTCTGGCGAATGTCGTTCTGCGCCGCTAGGCTCAAACCGCTTATGTCCAGAAGCGGGGCGTATTCGACTCGCTCCACGTCGAGCCTGCCGATGTAGGGCTGGGGCGTGCCGACAATCCCCAGCGTGTTGAAAACCTGAACGCGCCAGGTGCCCGGCGCGGGCGAGTTAAGCTCAGTCCCCTCGCTCCTTCCCGTCAGCCCCGGCAAGTTCAACATGTTGACGTGAGAGCGCAGAACGCCGCCGCCATCATAAACCTTCATCCCGAGGTCGTTGACCGTCAGGAGCGGTCCCCAGGCGATGCGCACAGACGCCGTGATGGTGTCGGTCGGAATCCCTAAGCCCGTCGTCGAGACGAAGCCCGGCAGTACCGTGCCCCTAAATTCGAGCGGGGCGTTCTTGATGAAGCGCACTTGCCCTTGGTTGAGCGCCGCCCGCCACATCCCCATGCGACGCGTGGGGAAGGCCGCTTCGAGCACAGCGGCGTGGGCGTTGAGCAGTCCCGCTCCGACTTCGTGCGCAAAGTTGGATGGGAGCGGGGTGGCCGTGCGCTGAAGAATGTCGCGCACCTGGGTCGGCTCCAGATTCGGATTCGCTTCCAGCATGAGGGCGATAGTTCCCGCCACCACGGGCGCGCTAAAGCTCGTCCCGCTCCCCACCGTGTAGAAGGGTAAATCAGTTGTTGAAAGCAGCCGCGTGTCCGACCCCGTGCTGAGGCCGTTCAGCCCGTTCTGGTTCAAGCCTTGTGCGCGCAGGCTAATCATGTCAACGCCCGGCGCGACGAGCGTTGGCCTTCTTCCCGACGCGTTGCCAAAAGAGCCGCGCGCGGAAAACTGTGCCAGGCGACCACGAGAGTCGGTCGAGCCCGCAGAGATGACCCACGGCGCGAGCGCGTAAGGGTTCAGAGAGTCCGCCCCCGGCCCTGTGTTCCCCGCCGAGAAGACGACGTTCACATTCTGGTCGGTCAGCATCTTCGTCGCCACGTTGACCGGGTCGTTCGTGTCGAAGACCGTGTTGGCCGAGAAGCTACAGTTGACGACGCGCACACCCAAGTCCGGCCCCTGCGTCAGTAAATAGTCGAAGCCTGCGAGCACGAAGAGTAGGCTCGGGTCGCCCGCGGAGAGACCCACGAGGTTCGCGTTTGGTGCGACCCCCTTATATCTTCCGCCCGAGCGCACGCCGTTGCCAGCGATGATGCCGCTCACGAACGTCCCGTGCCCGGCCAACAGATCCGTGTTCTTGAGCCCTTCGATGTTAGCAGGGTACTGGAAGCCCAGCGGCGACAGGCCCTGAAGATCCGCCAGCTTGACGTTACGCGTGACCCGCCCCTCTACGTCAGCGTGCGTCCCGTCAAGCCCTGTGTCGAGGACTGCGACCGTCACGCCTCGGCCCGAGACGGGCAGCCCCATGTTCTTCAGCGTCAGGTCCGCGTCGGCATAGACGCGGCCCGTGCCGGTCAGGGCGGATGTCTGCTCGGCGTTCCATTGCAGCGTGCGGTTGCCCCAGATAGAGCGCACCGAAGGGAGTTGTGAAAGCTTAACGATCTGCGCCCGGCTGGCACTGAAGATAAGCATCGGCAGCTTGCGGAAGCGCGTGCCACCAGTGATGCCTATGTTTCTCATGGAGGCCAGGTCTGCGTCAGTCGGGTAATGGTGGAACGTCACGACCGCGTTAATGTTGCTATCGTCCGTCGCACTGTTGAGCAGGAGCGCCAACTCCGGGTCGAGTCCCTGAAGGCCCGTTGCCATGCGGTCGTCTACGTCGGACATGGTCGTCAGACCATCCGCGCCCGTCATAGTGATGCCGTCGGCCCCGGTCATGGTAATGCCGTCAGCACCCGTCATGGTGATGCCGTTCGGGTTGACGCTGAACAGCCCGCCATCGCCTGTGACGGCGAGAACAGTGTCGGCCCCCGTCATCGTGATGCCGTCCGCTCCCGTCATCGTAATCCCGTCTGCCCCGGTCATAGTGATGCCATCAAGGCCAAGCGTCCTGAGGCCGTCGGCCCCCGTCATCGTGATACCATCCGCGCCCGTCATCGTAATGCCATTGGCCTGCCTGACGATGACGGAATTGACAACGTAAGTCGCGCCGTCAGCCCCGGTCATCGTAATTCCATCTGCGCCCGTCATCGTGATGCCGTCGGCGCTCGCCGCATTGAGAGCGTTGATGCCCGTGTAAGTTACGCCGTCGGCCCCCGTCATCGTGATGCCATCGGTAATGACCGGCAGCGTGATGCCGTTGGCTTTCAGGCCGAGCAGTCCGTCGGCCCCCGTCATCGTGATGCCGTTCAGGTTTTCATAGGACACGCCGTCGGCGCCGGTCATCGTGATGCCTTCCGTGCCACGGACGAGGATGCCCCCGAGGACAGGCGACGCGCCGAGGATGACGGCGAGGGCGAGTGCCAGCACCTTCCGAATAGAGTTCGAGAATTTAATATCCATTAGGGATAAACTACAAAACGCTAGAATCTAATGATGGTGAGTTCCCCGCGGCAGGTGGAAGCCGGTGCCGGGAAACAGTTACTATACTTGAGGGGCGAAGATTCACGAAGTGTCAGATAACCATCAAAAATTATAACCCAAACGGGTGTTTAACAGTGTTGCAGCCGTGTTACATTTTCGCAGCCCCGCCGAAAGCTCGCAGACGGAGGCGTCAGCCTGGGGGGCGTTCATTTCATCATCTCGCGGTAGACTCGTTGAGTCTCGACGGTCGGCTCGACGCCCAGTTCCTCGCGCAGCCGCCGCCTGAGTTCTTCGTACTGCTCACGCACGGCCACGCGGTTTCCGAGCGCGGCGTGCGCACGCATCATTATCGAGTGAACGTCCTCGCGGAACGGGTCGTCGCGTAGGATTCGCTGCGCGTAGTGTAGCGAGCGCGACCAGTCCTCAACCTTGAGCGCGGACTTGGCGAGCGTCTCCAGCAACCGCACGTACTGCTCGTGGTAATAGGCGCGCTGCTCATCCACCCAATCGTCGTAAACGCCCTGCATGAACTCGCCGCGGTAAAGTGCCACGGCCCGCTCGAAAGAATCTGTGGCCGTTTCCTGATGACGGGAACGCAGCGCGGCTTCACCCTCGGCCACTAACTGGTCAAACTCCTCCACGTCTATGCGGTAAGTGAAGGCAGGATCGAGCTGGTACTCGCCGTCGCGATAGACTAGGAAATTCTGCCTGACCGCTTGATTGCTGTTAAGCGCCTTACGGACGAGCGACATGGTCGGGTAGAAGTTCTTCTCCGCCGTGCTTTGTTCGGCGTCCGGCCAGAAGGCGTCGAGGATGGCGTCCTTGGAGGTTCGCCGGTGGCGGCGAGAGGCGACGAAGCAGAGCATGTCACGCGAGCGTTTTGTCTTCCAAGCGTCGGGCGCGAAAGGGCGTGCCGGGTCGCGGTAAACTTCGACCGCGCCGAGCAGGTTGATGGTCAGATCTACAGGGGCAGGGGCGGCCACGAGAGTCGAAACCTCCAGTCCGGCCGCGAGCCGCGCCTCTTCCTTAGCGGGCGAAGTCGGGATAGCGGCTGGTGCAGCCGTCAACTTTTCGTGGATGTCGGGCGGCAGAAGTTCCGCCACCCCGGTCGAGATGAACAGCGCCGAATTGTTTGAGACTTCGCGCTCCAGCCAGTAGTCGTAATCGTAACGCGCGGCCAGATCGAGAGCGCGCCGGAGGTGCTCGCCAGCCTCCCCGGCGTAACCAGAGGCAAGAGCGCAGGCGGCCAGCGCCGCACTGGCCTGGGCCTCGTAGTAAAAAAGATTGTGCTCGCGGAAGTAAGCGAGCGCCGGGGCCAGGTCGTTCCGCGCCGCGTCGTGCTCGCCTTCCGCCAACAGGATGCGGCCGCGCGTGAGGGACGCGGTGAGCGCCCCAACCTCGTCGCCCGAATCCTGACGCTCAGCGATAAGCCTGTCCGTCGCGGCGCGTGCTGCGGCTGTCTCCCCCAGTTGGAGCGAGAGCAGGGCGCCCTCCTCCGGCAACTCCCGCCGAGCGAGCTTAATGCCCGCCACGTCGTAGGCGCGCGCGGCACGCTCGTAGTACTCCGCAGCGCGCGCCGCGTCTCCACGTTCGCGGTACAGGTTGCCGTAAGCTTCGTAGAGTTCCCCGCGCAACGAAATCAGGTTGAACGTCTGACAGCCCTGCATGGCGCGCTCCAAGTGCTGCTCGCAGGAGTCGAACTCGCCGCGGTAGAAGTGACACCGGGCGATGTTCAAATGGGCGTTGGTTTCCTGCGGGACCGGGAGCGCCGGGTCATCGCGTATCAGGCGGCGCAGCCAGCGCATCGCCTCCACAAAATCCCCGCGCATCCCCGCTGGCGTCCCCAGGTTGTGCGCGATGATGCGCGCGAAAGATTCGTCGCCGATCTCTTCGGCCATGCCCAGCGCCGCGCGGAACTCCCGCTCAGCCTCCTTCCAGCGCCCCTCCGCACTCAGACACAAGCCCCTTGTGTTGGCGCAGCGGACGCGCACGAATGAGCGCGCCCCCGTGATGGCCTCGGCGCGTGCGACATATTCGAGAGCATCCGAGACCTCGCCGCGACGCCGGCTGATAGCCGCCAGCGAGTGCAAAGCTTCGGCCTCGCCTTCATTATCACCGCTCTCGTACAGGAGAGCTGCGGCGCGGCGGAAGAGCGCGCTGGCGTTCAACTGATCGTCATATAGGCGCGCGACCTCGGCCTGGTGCAGGAGTACGCGCGGGTGCGCCGCAAGCGTCTCGGCCGGCAACTTTTCTATGAAGGCGACGAGCGAGGCGAACGCGCCTGTCTCTATCCAGTCGGCCCCACGCTCGGCGATGAGGTCGGCCGCTCGCACGAAGTCTTCCGCCGCGATGAGGTGGTGCAGGGCGCGCTCCCAATACTTATCGCGCAGGAAGTAATCGGCCAGCCGCCCGTGCTCGGCGGCCAGCTCGGCGCGCCCTGTCTCGTCGGCGGCGCGGCGGCGCAGAAAGTCGCGGAAAAGCGGGTGCAGACGGTACTCTTCGCCGTGGCCGTCCGAGGCCAGCGTGACGAAGACGTTGCGGCGGGCTAGAGTCTGGAGCAGCACAACGGCGTTAACTTCCGTGAATAGTTCGCGGCACGCTCTCGGCTCCACCCTTTCGAGCAGCGAGACTCCGAGCAGGAACTTTTGCGCCTCCTCCGGCTCGTCCGCGAAAACCTCTTCGGCGAAGTAGTCGAAGATGTCGCGTTCCGATTGGCGCAGGATTTCGGTTAAGTCTTGAGCCGCTGGCGAGCCCCCTGGGTCGTGCGCGAGTGCGCCCCGCTGCGCGACCTGTCGGACGAGTTGCAGTGCCGTGATCCACCCTTCGGTGCGTGCGCGGTACTCCGCCAACTGTTCGGGTTTCAGTTCGAGGTCGAAGACTTGCCTGAAAAGCTGCTGGGTCTCCTCGTCCGTGAAAAGTAGTTCGTCGCGGGTGATGACTGCGAGCGATGACTGCGTGCGCATGCGGACGAGAGCGAGGGGAGGCGACTCTCGCGAAATGATGATGAGGTGCAACACGTCCGGCAGGTAGCGAAGCAAGCGGTCTACGATTTCATGGACGGCCGTCTCCGCACCGAGGTGATGGTAGTCGTCAAGAACCAGAACGAGCTGTTGTTCGACCGAGTCGAGCACTTCATTTAAGAGCACGTCCAGAGCACGTTCGGGCCGCTTGGCGAGATCGCTCCTGGCCTCCTCCAGGTAAGAGAGGGTGATGTCGCCGAAGCCCGGGACCGCCTGCCTGATGCCGTGGGCCAGGTAGCCGAGGAAGACGAGCGGGTCTGCGTCCGCCCGGTCGAGCTGATACCAGACGAACCTCTGCGGCCCCAGATTCCTGACGAAATCGGCGACGAGCGTGGTCTTGCCGGAGCCGGCGTTGGCAGTAACGAGCGTGATAGGGTGTGAAAGGTTCTCTCGCAGCCGCTCCATCAGCCGCGGCCGTGGCAGGAGCGCCGGTGCAGGACGAGGGGGGAGCAATTTCGTGCGCAGGAAGAAGAAGGATGCCTCCTTGTTCGCCCCCTCCCCCGGAGCGGGCTGCGAAGTAGCTTTATCTTGATGACGCTTCTGCGATCCGTTGAGCATCGTCTCGGTTTGCTTCCCGCCCAAATTCCCGGAGCCACCGGGCACATGACGGCTCATATATAAATAAAGTCAGGTCTCTTCGGTTCTAGCAGGCCGAGGCGCGTGAGGCCCTGCCTGTGACCTGACACGGTCTTGCCTGCTAGAGTCTAGGACGCGAGCCCCCTAACCAAGCTAAGGTGTTTCGCCTGGCGGTGTCCCCGGCCGCGCGCGAATAAGCAGTCTCCCGCCTCCAGACCTGCTGCCGCCCGGGCCTTCTCGACGAAGGGGCCAACTCGCCCTTTAGTCTCCGCCCAGGCCGCGAGCGCCGCCTCGGACGTTAGGCCATAGCGGTCAGACAAATCCTCTGCCTCGCGCAGTGTGAAGGCCAACGCCGATTCCTCTATGACACGGAGCGCCTGCTTGGAGCGCATCCTCCACAACGGCGTCGGCGGCAAGCCCCTACCAATAAGCATGACGTGTACTTCTCTCGGCAGCAGCGGGAGCAGCCTGCGGAAGAAGGGGGCGACCCACTCTTCATCATAAACGAGATGCAAATCGTCCAGGACGATCAAGAACGGTTCATCACTCTGGAGTAGTTCGTTGACGAGGCTCTCGACCATGAGCGGCACGTCTTCGGCCCCGAACGATTCAGTGCCAAGCATGGTCATCTGCTCGCCGAAGCCCGGTCGCTGGCAGGCGATGCTTTTAACAAGGTACTTGAAGAAGACGGAGAGATCGCCGTCAGCCGCGTCCACTTTATACCACGCGGTGACGCGCCCTGCGGAGCGGACGAACTCAACCGCGAGCGAAGTCTTGCCCGTCCCGGCCCGCCCGCTGATGATCGTCGCCGAGCCACAGGATAGACTTTCCGTGACGGCACAAAGTAACCGCCCGCGCGAAAGGTAACGTGCGGGAAGTGCCGGGGGCGTGATCTTCTCATACAATAGGTGTGGAGAGGGCGAAACACTCATCATATTTAATTCTCTAATTCCCACTGTTTTCTCCCGCAATCGCTATTTTTAAGAGGTTAAGGGCAAGGGCGGCTATCAAAGATTGCTGGTCCACGCAGAGGACACGGACTAAATATAACGGCTTGACCCTTGAAGAAACCTTGAAAGTTTAAACTCTATTATTACTAAGGTTTAAATGAGATAAGAGGAGACAGGCACAGCCGGAGTCAAGTCAATAAGCGGCGAAGCTCAGAAAAGCGCTAACGCCGCGAAGATTTAGTCCGATGGGCGGCCTAACAATCCATACTGTCAAAAAATTTAAGGGCGCGAAGTCTGCCAGACTTCGCGCCCTCTTTTAACCCCTGCTCTTTAACGGCTGAGGATTTTAGAATACGCCGCAGGCCGCCCAGGCGTTCGCCACTGCGTTGTACTCTGCGCTTCCTGCGCCGTAGAGGGAAGTCGCTGCGCTTAAAGTAGCTGCACGCGCGCCAGCGAAGTTGGTAGAAGAGGTCATGTAGGTCGTAAGCGCCTTGTACCAGATTTTGGCTGCTTTGTCAGCGCCGATGCCCGTCACGAAAGGCCCGGGTATGTGTGCGTGATTGCCGCCCTTGGCGACAAGGTAGAAGACGTGATTGGGTATGCCTGAGTTAATGTGGACGCCGCCGTTATCGCTCGTGCCGGTGTAACGCTCCGAGTAGTGATCTGGATCGTCGTCGGCCGAGAAGCCTGCATTGCCGGCCCTGTGCGGTGTGTCCATGTAGCGCAGGGCATCGCCCGCTGTGCCGGGCGTATATGCCTTCTCTCCGATCCACCAAGTCGTGGGAGTCTCCACGCCGCCGTTGGCGTAAAGCTCGACCATCGTGCCGAAGACATCAGACCAAGATTCGTTCAGAGCGCCGGATTCATCTGAATAGACCAGGCCGGCGGTGCGCGAAGTGACGCCGTGCGTCATCTCGTGACCGCAGATGTCGAGCGTGACGAGGGGCGTGAAGGTCGTGCCGTCGCCGTCTCCGTAAAACATCTGGTTCTTGCTGTCCGTCCAGAAGGCATTGTTAAAGCGGCTGCCGAAGTGGACTATCGAGGTGATGAACTTGGTCGTGCCGTTGATGGAAGTCAGCGTGCGCGGGCCGCCAGCGCCGTCAATGCCGTTTCGCCCGAGCACGTTGAGATAGTAGTCGTAGACCTTTCCGGCACCGTAGTGGGCGTCAACGCCTGCCCTCTGCGCCGTAGTGTTCCACACGTTGTCGGCGTCGGTGAATTTGTAATTCGTACCGTAGCTGGCGATAACCCCGAGCGAATCAATAACGTAGGCCGAGTTGCGGTTATCGAAAGTGCCGACTGAACGGGCGTGGTCTTCCATGTAGTAGCTGGTGCCGGACTTGTAGGTGTTAATGGCCTGCGTGCCGCTGTAGAGCGAAACTCCGCTGCCGGTCGCAGATTGCGTTTGCAAGTTATCGTAGCTCCAGACCAGATCGCCCGTATGAGCGCTGATGAAGTAGACCGGCTCAGAGGTGTGCTCCGTACCATCGAGACGAGAAAGTTGCACGCGGTAGACGAGATGATCCACACCCTCGCGGCGAAGAACCCAGAGGTCTGCTTTCGGAGCATCCGTTAAGCAGTCGTCGCAACCCTTCTTCGCTTTGTACTTGGCCTTCGCCGCAGTGATGGCGTAATCAGCCGTCAGGGCCGGGACTGTCGAGACGTTGACGTTGGGGACTAAAGTGTCTGTGATCTCCTCAGTCTCTTCTTCGTTGATAGTGTCGAGGTGGACGATAGCTTCACCGCCGAATACGGGAACGCCGTTATGCGTTTGCCGCACGTGTGTATGGGCGCGCTCCGTCCTGTCTTTATCTTCGAAAACGCGAAGGGTCTTCACGTCGTTGGGGGCAATGCCTTTTCTGGCTAGTTTCCTTTGCAGACGCATCAGGCTAACTGCTTCGGCGCGCGCCAGCTTATCAGTTTTTTTATCGTTATCCTTACCGGCTGTGGGCAAAATTACCATCAGCGAAAGGGCGAGCATTAAAAGAACCGTTGTAAACTTTTTCATTACTTCTCCTTTGGAAAGGTACGAGGTTGAAGTGAGAGAGAACACGCCTACTCTTAAGTGCGCGAGTCTCTGCTAAAACAGAATGCTTTGGACGTAGAACTACTCTGAGCACAATTTTTACTGGTGAAGAATTCGTAACTCTTCGCGGAAAGCGCGAGGTTATGAATCTGAGTTTATGTTTACGACCCGATGCCGCTTCTGAATTGAGTTCAATCGCCGACAAAGGCGAGCTATCTCAAAATGATGATCCACGCAGGACACGGCTAAATATAATGGCTTGACCCTTGAAGAAACCTTGAAGGCTTGAACCCTATTATTATTAAGAATTTAAATGGGGGTAAGAGGGGAGACGCGCAGCCGGCGGAGTCGAGTCGCAAGCAGCGGCAATTAGCTCAGCGCTTCAATTATATTACCAATCCTTTATTTAACCTTTATATGTAACTGACACACTCCCTACGGACGGTAAAACCCACCTAATTGCGATGATTATGAGAAAAATTTGTAACTGTCTTGACAAATTCACCCGACTTCTGTACTCTGCGTCCGCTTAAAGGGTAACGAACCACGAGGCCTACACCTCGTCAGTATCATTGAAGTTCTCCCACTACGTAAAAGTAAGACAGCGCCTCGCCCTATGACACTTACAATGCTCAAAAGCAAACTTCCTTGCTTTCCTCGCATGAAATCTGTCATCGCGTAAAGAGTCTCGCTCTCTTCACCTTTACCACATTCAACATCGTTTACGCATTAAGCCTTCCGTAGGCTTTTGCCCATACCATTGCGCGCCGTCCTCAATGCGGCGAACAAGTATCTCTTGCCGGCGCAACCGCAGCTACAGCGACTACGCACGGGCCTAACCAGCAGATAGAGCGCATATGAAGAGCATAAAGCTATTTACGGTGCTCCTGATATTAACCGTAGCAGTTGTGACTACTACGATCGGGCAAACCTCCGTCAGCAGTTCAGGCGCTGTCGCTGCCCACCTTGCTCCTGTCTCCACGCCTTTCAGCCCATCGAACGCCCGCACAGAAGATGGAAAGCTGATTCCCGCAGACCAGTTCTTCCCGGCGGCGCGCTGCGCTTCGTGTCACAAGGACACCCACGCCTCCTGGGCCGAATCGCTGCACCGCAATTCCGCGCGCGAACCCTTCTACAAAGAGAGCGTGGACATTCTCGAACACGCGCGTGGAAGCAAGCCGATGCAACACTGTGAGTCGTGCCATTCGCCGGTGGCTGTCTTCTCCGGCGCGCTCATGGATGGCAGCAAGGGGCCGCGCCCGTTGGAGGATGAGGGCGTGACGTGCTCCGTCTGCCATTCGATAACGGAAGCGCGCCTGGACGGGACGGGCAGTTACACCATTCGCCGTCCGGCGCTGCTGGAGCGCGCGGATGGCACTCCCATCTTTGGCGACATGCCTGACGCGACCATTATGGCCGATGTGCCTGGTCACCGACGCGCGATGATGCGCCCGCTACTGAAGCAATCGGAATTCTGCGCCGTCTGTCACAAGTCGTCCGTGCCGCCGCAGTTGAACAACTACAAATTCATGCGCGGCTTTTCGGTTTACGATGAGTGGCAGCAGTCGGGCGCTTCGACAAACACGGTGACGCCTTACTACAGGCGCGAGCAGCAGGTGGATTGCCGCTCCTGCCACATGCCGAAGGTCGAGAGTTCGAAGGACGCCTCCGCGCGCGACGGCGTCATCTCTTCGCACCGCTGGATCGGGGCGAACACCATTACACCCCTCTACTACGGGCACACGAAACAGTTCGAGCTGACCAGAGCCTTTCTCGAAAATAAGGTTATTAGCGTAGACATCTTCGCGCTCAAGAGCGAGGCGACCGGGAGGTCTTACGCACCGCTCGATTCCACTTCGGACAATCAGGTCATGCTCCAGCCGGGAGAGGCTGTGACGGTCGAGGTCGTCGTCTTCAACCGCAAGGCGGCACACTCTTTCCCGCCAGAGTTGCGCGACATGTACGAGCCTTGGGTGGAGTTCGAAGCGTTGGACGCTTCCGGCAAGACGATCTTCCATAGCGGTTTCATTAAGGCGGACGGAACGCTCGACGAGAGCGCGCACGTTTACAAGCAACTCATCCTCGACGAGAACGCGCGGGTCATCACACGCCATCAAGTCTGGGAAATGAAAGTCAAAGCCTACGACAACATGATTCCGCCGGGGCGCTCGGACGTGGCGCGCTTCCGTTTCAACGTGCCGGCAGAGGCCAGGACGGGAGAAGTTGCTCCCATCAAGCTGCGCGCGCGCGTCAACTACCGTCGCTTTATCCAGGAGTACACCGATCACGTCTTGCGCAAGTACAAAGCGGAGTCTCTGAAAGTTCCCATCGTCCGCATGGCCGAGG
This sequence comes from Pyrinomonadaceae bacterium, assembly GCA_036382855.1. Classification (GTDB taxonomy): domain Bacteria; phylum Acidobacteriota; class Blastocatellia; order Pyrinomonadales; family Pyrinomonadaceae; genus DASVTR01. The sequence goes on from DASVPO010000024.1 coordinate 392,691, forward strand.
CGGAAGTGGCTATCGCCAGGCCGCAAGCCTCTTCACGAAAGAACAGAAGCGGCCCGCCGCCAGCGCAAAAAGTTAACCACGAACTGCAAGCCCTGCGCTGGAATGATTACGGCATCGGGTTGATGGAGCAGGCACAGTATGGCCCAGCGTCCGAAGCTTTCCGTCGAGCCGCCGAGTTAAACCCGGAGGACCCGAATCCACTCACGAGCGCCGCCGTCGCAGAGTTGAAGACAGAGCAGTTCGGGCTTGTCTGGGAGCAATTACGCAAAGCCGCCGAACTGCTCAATCGGGCGCTGCGCATCAACCCGAAGTTGGCGCGGACGCGCTTCTATCACGCGCTGTTACTTCGAAGCCAGGGGAAAGGTGCGGAGGCCGCCGCCGAGTTGGCAAAGCTGGCCGTTGAGTATCCGCGCGACCGTGAAGTCGCGCGGCAGTTAGGGCAAACACTTTATGCTCTGGGCCGCATCGGTGAAGCGCGCGGCGCGTTCGAGTCGGTCCTCCAGATTGATCCGACGGACGCCGGTGCGCACCAGTTTCTGGCCCCGATTTACGCTAGTGAGGGACGAAGTAAGGACGCCGACCTCGCCCGTGCTCGTTACCTCTTGTGGCGTGACGACCCGCTCGTTGACATCATCGGCGTCAACTTTTTCGCAGCCAACCCACAATGGACTGACGAGCGTGTGCTCACGCATACACATGGGCAGGACTCCCCACCGCGTCCGACCCTCACCGGGCTGCTCGCAGCGCCTGTTAAATAGAAACTCAGGGAACCAATCGCCGGTTCACCAGACGAAGGCCGAACTCTTACAAGAGAGGCAGAACACAAAGTGAGAAAAAGATGGCCCCGCGCTTTTGCGGCACTTGTCTTCGCCATTGTTTGCATGGCGGCGTCGCTGTCCGTCACGGCGCAGCAGCAAGGCAACACCACGCGTTATGTTTACGACGACAACGGCCGCCTGCACGCGGTGATCTCGCCAACGGGCGAGGCGGTCGTCTATGAATACGACGCAGCCGGCAACATCACCTCCATCAAGAGATTGGCAGCGGACGCCCTGGCCCTCTTCACATTCTCTCCGCATGAGGGCTTGCCGGGCGACCGCGTGACATTCACCGGCGTCGGCTTCGGCAACGGGGTCAGCAACGTCTCTTTCAATGGCGTGTCCGCGCGAGTCATCAGTGCCTCGTCCTCGATCGTCGTCGCTGAAGTGCCCGAAGCCGCGACGACCGGCCTGGTGACTATCACCACCCCGCGCGGGAGCGTCACCACCACCGCGCCGTTCACCATCGCGGGCCTGCGAGTCTCGCCCTCTTTCGCCAAAATTGACTTCGGCCAGAGCGGACAGTTCACGGCGCAGGTCTTACCCGCGACGCTGGATCAAACGGTCACGTGGAGCGTCAACGGGATTAACGGCGGCAACTCCACGGTCGGCTTCATCTCAGCCGCTGGAATCTACACTGCGCCGACCAGCGAGATCGCGCCCGTCACTATCCGCGCGACAAGCGTGGCCGATGCGCTACGCTTCGGGGAAGCGCAGGTGCAGGTACGCGACCCCAATAATCTACAGTCGGCCTTCGCCGCTTCCGTAGCCGTACAGTTTGGCTCCGTGCCTACTTCACAGGGGATAGGCGCAGCGCCCGTGGCCGTCCAGTACGGAGACAAAGATTCATTACAGGGCGCGCTCGCCAAGCCCTTGACCGTGCAATACGGCAACTCGCCCGTGGCCGGTACGGCCATTAGCCGAAGCGTCTCTGTCCAACGCGGCAGTAGCTCCACGCAGTCGGCTGCCATCACGCCTCCGATCGCCGTTCAGTACGGCAACGAAGCGGGGCAGGGAACTTTCTACGGCGCAGCCGTCTCTGCGACGACCGGGCCATACATCAACGCGATTTCGCCCAACAGCGTGTCGAGAGGTGCGACCGTGACCGTCACGTTCAGCGGAGTCAATCTCTCCGGCGCGACCAATCTCAGGTTCATCAATTCGAGCGGCACGCTCGACACGACGAGCATCGTCGCCACCAATTTGTCCGTCAGCGCCGACGGCACAACGCTCACGGCCACGCTCGCGGTTTCGAGCGGAGCGGCCCCCGGCAGCCGCGTCGTCGTCGTGACGACGCCGAACGGCGACTCGATGTTCGTCAATGTCGGGACGAACGTCATCCAGATCGTTAGCCCATGAGTGGGACCGGGGCTTTCGATTGTGGGCCTCGTCTCTTGTCTTCAGTTGCGCAATCCACCGTCACTTCAACACTCATGTAAGGAGAAGAAAGCAATGTTTGTAAACTACTGTGAGGCCCTCCGGCGACACCTCTTGAAGATTAAAGGGTCGGTCGGTTCGGTCAGCCTCCTCTCTCTACTAGCGTGCGCCGCCCTGACTGCTCACGCCCAGAATACTTTCAGCAGCGGTTCGACCGGGGCCGACGGGGCATTCGCGCCGAACACCAGTCAAACGATTGTCGTGCCCGATAGCGGTGTCTTCAACTTCACGACCGTCACGATTCCGAGCGGCGTGACTATCACCTTCGCCCGCAACAGCACCAACAAGCCGGTGACGATTCTCGCCTCCGGCGACGTGGTCATCGCCGGGACTATCAACATTGACGGCAAACCCGGCAACTCGAACGGCTCAGGCGGCAACGGCGGCCCCGGCGGCTTCAACGGCGGCGCTGGCGGCTACGGCTTCGACCAATCCTTTAGCGGTATTCCGGGCGATGGGCCGGGCGGCGGCGGCGGCGGCATCGGCGGCGCGAGTATTAACCCGCCGGGCTATGGCGGCGGCGGCGGTTATTCCACGGTCGGCGGTAGCGGTTTCGGCGGGTCTGGCGGCACGAACAGCGGTCAGGGCGGCGCACGCTACGGGGCCGTGACGGCCTTGCCGCTGATTGGCGGCTCAGGCGGCGGCGGCGGCGCGGCAGCCGCAAATAACCGCGGCGGTGCTGGCGGCGGCGGCGGCGGTGCAATCCTCATCGCCAGCTCAACCACGATTACTCTCACTGGATCAATCCTGGCTAGAGGCGGCGACGGCATCAACACCTGCTCGGCAGGTACAGGCGGCGGCGGCGCGGGTGGCGCTGTTCGGCTCATCGCCAATACGGTCAAGGGTGGCGGCTCTATCCCTGTCAACGGTGGGCCTGGCACAGGCTGTTTCAGCGGCCAGTCCAGCGGCGCGGGCGGTCAGGGTTTCGTCCGCGTCGAGGCTTTCGATTACAGCGCCCTCACGACCAACACCACCCCTGCGAACATCATCAGCTTCGCGCTTCCACACCCGGTGACGGTCTCGAACGCGCCATCGCTGCGCATCGTGTCGGTCGGCGGCATCAGTGCCCCGGCCTCGCCTACAGGCTCGTTGCAGGGCGTGCCCGACATCATCGTGCCCACGACGCAGAGCAATCCCGTGACGGTCGCGCTCGAAGGGGCCAACCTGCCGGTCGGCACGGTCGTGCAGGTAACGCTCACGCCGAGCAGAGGCAATCGCACGACGGTGCAGAGCACTGCGCTGGCTGGAACCGAAACTGCCTCGACGGCCAGCGCGAGCCTCTCGCTGCCGACGGGCATCAGCGTCATCAGCGCGTCGGCGGTCATTGACCTGACAGCGAGAGCCGAGCCGCTCTTCATGGACGGCGAGCGGGTCAATCGCATTGAGGTCGCGGCCAATTTCGGTGGCCCTTCGCAGGTGACCTACGTCACGCAGTCTGGACGACGTATCCAGCGCACGACGAATTGAGCGCCTCCGGGTTGAGATTGTCGCTTCTCCTTCAAGGGTGCGTTCGGCAGCCGGTGGTCGTCTCAGATTTGGCCTGACCGCCGACTGCCGGACGCTAGCCAATCGAATTGTCTAACGAATATTGGAATTGCCCGATAAATATCATAGCCGCATCACCGTTTGCACAGCATTCTCAGGAGAGACGGGTGAGGACTGACGAATGAAGATAACGAATTTTAAGAGCACCTTTGATTCGATGAGACGGGCGCGATGGGCCTCGTTTCGCACATCGAGATTCAGTCTTCAGCGCAGTACGGGCTGGTTGATGATTTTCGTGTTGTCCTGGCTGGCAGTGATTCCGCCCGGCGCGAGCGCGCTTGCGAGGGCCGCTCGCCTGGCCGGAACGACTGCGCCTCCGCCCGCAAGCGCGCCTGCCGCAGAGACCTTCATCGTCTTTGGCCCCCGCCGCTTTACACGCACACAGGGCGCGCCCGTGAACGTCGTCGCGCCTTTCACGATTCCGGCAGACGCTGTCGCTCCGTTTTCCGTTCTGGTCGAAAACGGCGACGCGGACGGCTCCAGCAGAGTTTCGAGCGCGAACATCAAGCTCAACGGAACGGACATCTTCACCTCCGGCAATTTCAATCAGACAGTGGGGACTCTCACCAAGACTGTGACGCTCGCGGCCTCGAACACGCTGGAGGTGACGCTGAAAAGCTCGCCCGGCTCATACTTAACGATCACTATTACGGCCACACGCAACTCGAATCCGCCCGCCGCTCTTTCTTCGGTCACTCCTGCGCGCGCCACGCAGGGACAGACTCTAGACGTGACGTTGCACGGCACGAACACACACTGGATCGCAGGGCAGACGCGCGCCTCTCTCGGCGGCGAAGTGTCAGTTGGCGGAGCAGCCCCCGGCGCTCCTGGCCCGGTGACTGTCACGGACGCGAATAACGCCGTCGCGCAGGTGACCATCTCTCCCACCGCTGCGCTCGAACCGCGCACAGCGCGCGTCGTGACGCAAATCGGCAGTGAAGAAGAATCAGTCGTCCTGGCGAATGCTTTTACTGTGGCAGCCGCAGTTGTTCCCGGCTCATCAGCCTCGCAGGTCTCAACCATCGCGGGCGGAGCTGGTCAAGCCGGGTTCGCTGACGGCGCAGGCAATCAGGCGCGATTCCGCACGCTGGCGGGCGTGGCCGTTGGGCCGGACGAGACCATCTACGTGGCCGACGGCGGCAACCAACGCATCCGCATGGTGCGCAATCAGCCGGACGCTTCGGGCGCGCCGGTCTGGACAGTTTCGACGCTCGCCGGCAACGGCACGGCTGGTTTCGTTGATGGGACGGGCAGCGCCGCACGCTTCAACAACCCGCAGGGTATCGCTGTTGACTCAAGTGGCGTGGTCTACGTGGCAGACACCGCGAATAATCGTATTCGACGAATCGGAACGGACGGCAGTGTAACGACGCTGGCTGGCGACGGCACGGCTGGTTTTCAAGACGGAGCGGGCAGTCAGGCACGCTTTAATGCGCCGCAGGGTATCGCGGTTGACAATCAGGGCAGCATCTACGTTGCGGATACGGGCAACGCCTCCGTCCGCGCCATTAATAGCGCAGGAGAGGTGCGAACACTGGCAGGCGATGGCACAGTCGGCTCTAATGATTCGCCCGCCGCTCGCTTCGACGGCCTGATGGGTGTTGCCACCGACGGCGCGAACGTCTACGTCTATTTGTCTGACACGGGCAATCACCGCATACGGCGTCTTGATCCAAGCGGCGCGGTGATTACCATCGCGGGCGCGGAGCGCGGGTTTGCGGACGGCTCGGCCAGCCAGTCGCGCTTTGCCGAGCCGTCCGGCATCGCAACCGACGGCTCTGGGAAACTCATCGTCGTTGATGCAATCAACTCGCTGGTGCGTCTCGTTGACCCCAACTTGGCGGCGAACAGCTCACCGCAGGCGGTCGTTACACTGGCCGGAACGGGAGACCGTGGCCTGACGGACGGCGCGGGCGACCTCGCGCGCTTCTTGACGCCGCGCGGCATCGCTGTTTCTCCATCGAGCGCGATCGTCGTCGCCGACACGGGGAATCAAGTCCTGCGACGCATCCTGCTACCGCCCGTTATCACAGACATCGCGCCGCCGAGCGCACGCCTCGGCGATACCGTGACGATCAACGGCGCGCGTTTTGACGGTCGCGCGCCGGAACGCAACACGGTTCGGTTCACACGCTCAACACAAGCAGGAGGCGGGCAAACGATTGCTCAGGTGACGCAGGCCACGCGCACACAGCTTTCCGTTATCGTTCCGGCGGACGCCGCCACCGGGCCTGTCACCGTGCAGACCGAAGGCGGCACGGGCACGAGCCCGAGCGACTTTGTCGTCAGCGCTTACCCTGCGCCCGTCATCAGCGATTTCACGCCGAAGCATGGCCCGGTCGGCACAGAGGTGACGCTCACGGGCACGGCCCTCAAAGTGACTGCGAGCGAGCCGGTAGTGACCTTCGCCGGAGCCAATGGGGCGCGGCTGCCTGCGCTTGTCAAGAGCGCTACCGCGACCGAAGTGCGCGTACTCGTTCCCAACGCCGCGTTGAGCGGTCTGATCGAGTTGACCAACGCGGGGGGCACTGCAACCACGTCTGGACTATTCGCGGTCGTTGCGCCGCAGGATTTCACACTGACGGTTGCGCCCTCGACGGCGACTGCCGTACAGGGCAGTGCGGCCACCTATGTCCTTTATCTCACCAGCGGGCAGGAAGGTTTCAGCCAACTGGCGACATTGACGGCGACGGGGTTGCCTGCGGGCGTCACGGCGTCGTTCGACCCGGCGCAGATTACCGCCGGGGCAAACTCTGTCCTGACGCTGCAACTCAGCGGCACGCTCGCGCCGGGCAGCTATCCTTTCAACGTCCGCGCAGTCGCCAGCGTCGAAGGAAACAACGTGACGAAGACGGCCGGTGCGACATTGAACGTCATCGCGGGCGGACAGACCACCTTGAGCGGGCGTGTGCTTTCGACTGACAAAGAACCGATCATTGGCGCGACCGTCTCGCTCGATGGGCGCACGGCCACGACCGATGCGGCGGGCGGGTTTCTCCTCTCAGGAATCACAGCCGGCCCGGCGCGACCCTTGATGGTTGACGGGCGCACGGCGAGCGCGCCTAATCGCACCTACCCGATTATCCTTGAGCCGGCGAAGATCGTCGCGGGCCAGGCCAACGTCGTACCCTACACTTTCTATCTTCCGCCGATTGACACGCAGTACGAAGTGGACGTAGTGCCAAATCAGAATTCCGTTGCGGCCAACCCGCGCGTCCCCAATCTACAGATGACGATTCCAGCGGGAGCTAACTTGCGCAACCGCGACGGCTCGCCCGTCGCGCGCGTCTCAATCACACCGCTGGCGATTGACCGCACGCCCGCGCCGCTGCCCTCGAACATCTCGACGGCCATCGTCTACACGAGCCAGCCGGGCGGGGCTAAGCCCGACCCCGGAGTGGCGATTCCCGTCGTCTATCCAAACCTCTCGGGGCTTAATCCGAACACGGACGTTCCGCTCTACGCTTTCAACCATGACACCGTGCAGTGGTACATCTACGGCACGGGGCGCGTCAGCAGTGATGGACGCACCATCGCGCCGAAGATTAATCCGAGCACGGGAAAGCCTTACGGGCTGTTAGATTTTTCGTGGCACTTTCCGGGCGGGAGTCCTGACGGCAACCCCGGCGGGCCGGGCGGCTGCCCGTCGGGTATCGGGCCGCATCCTGTGGATTATTCAACCGGCATCAAGATCGAGACTGCCACCGACATTTCCCTCGGCGGCGCTCGGGGCAGCATCGGATTAAGCAGAGTTTACAGCAACGACGCGGCGCGCACAGGCGCAATTTTCGGGCGCTTCGGGCGCGGCTACCGTGACAACTACGACATCCGCTTGACAGGAGATTTCAGTTCCGGGGGCGCGGGGCGTGTGGTTCTGCCTAACGAAAGGGCTGGACGATTGTTCAGCTATCTTCGCACCGACCCGGACGGTGCGCTCGTCTTCAACACAACCGGGACGGTCACACAACTCGGTGCTGTGGTCAGGAGATTGAGCAACGGCACGTTCGAGTATAAATCCACGGACGGCAGCTTGATGCGCTTCGATTCGAGCCGCCAGCCCGTCGCTATAGTTGACCCGAACGGCAATACAACGACGCTCACTTATTCGGGCACTAATCTGACGCGCATCACAGACCCTGTCGGGCGCTCGATTACGCTCGAATACGAAGGCAATTTTTCGGGCAGCCGCATCACGCGCGCCACCAACCCGCTCGGGCATAGCTGGCGCTACACCTACGGCGCTTTCGGTCTTGAAACCGTCACAGACCCGCTCAACAACGTCACCCGCTACGCTTATGACAACTTCGACCTGACCTCCGTCACCGACGGGCGCGGCAATGTCGTCAAGCGGCTGACCTACGACGGCAACGGGCGCGTGCTCACGCAAACGTTTGCCGACGGCGGCGTCGAGCGTTACGACTATTCCTTCTCGGGTCAAACCATCACTTCGGTCGTTATCACAGATGTCCTCGGGCGGAAGGAGACCAAACGCTTCAACGCGTCCGGGTATGTCATCGCAACCAGCGACGCGCTCGGCCAAAGCTCACAGATAGAGAGAGACATCGCTACCAGCCTGCCGACCTCGACCCGAGGCTCTTGCGGCTGCCCCGAAGAAACGCGCCAGTTCGATGCGCGTGGCAATGTTCTGGCGACGACCGACAAACTCGGCAACACGACGCGCTACGAGTATGAGCCGGTCTTCAACAAGATGACGAAGATGACCGACAAGCTGGGCCACGTCACAACCTACACCTACGACGCCAAGGGCAACATGACCTCTATGACCGATGCCCTCAATCAAACCACGACCTTCGGCTATGATTCCTACGGAGAACTGACCAGCATCACCGACGCCTTTAATCACACGACACGATACGAATACGACGCGCAAGGCAACCAGACCGCGCAGATAGACCCGCTCGGCCACAGGGTGACGGTAGAATACGATGGCCTCGGACGCCCGACGGCGACCGTGGATGCGCTCGGACGGCGCGCCACCACCGCCTATGACACGCTCGGTCGGCTGACGACGGGGACGAACTCCGCTGGAGCCGCGACCCTCTACACCTACGACGCCAATAACAACGTCTTGAGCATCACCAACGCGCTCAGCCACAAATGGACGATGACCTATGACGCGAAGAACCGGCTGACGGCCAGCACCGATCCGCTCGGGCGGGTGACGAGGATGCGTTACGACGCGGGTGATCAAGTCATCTCCGAGATTTCGCCGTCGGGTCGCATCACGAGCTACACCTATGACGCTCGCGGGCAGCGTGCGAGCATCACTCCCCCGCTGGGCGGCACAGTCCGCTTCACATACGACACCAAAGGTAATATGACCGCGCTTCAGGATCAGCGCGGCCACACGATGACCTGGACCTATGATGAGATGTTTCGCTTGAAAGCCAGCCGCGACCCTCTGGGACGTGAGACGCGCGTTGAGTATGATGCGCAAGCTAACGTCAAAGCGACGGTTGACCGGCTGGGACGACGGACGACCCTTTCATACGACCAACTCAATCGCCCGCAGGCTATCAACTATACTGATGCGCAAGTCACCTATACCTACGATCAGGCCGGGCGAATTGCGCGGATAGACGACACGCAGGGCAGCAGCGTCGAACTCAGCTTTGATGAAGCGGGACGCCTGCTGGCGGAGACGACCGCGGCCGGGCGCATCAGCTATGAATACAATGCGGCGAACCAGCGCACGAAGATGACAGCCGCGAATAAAGCGCCGGTCGTCTACACTTACGATGCGGCAGGCCGGCCGCAGACGATAACTCAGGGCACAGATGTCTTCACCTATGGCTACGACACGGTTTCGCGGCGCGCGAGCTTACAGCGTCCCAACGGTGTGGCAACCACCTATAGCTACGACGAGGTCAACCGGCTCACGCGGATGACGCACGGGCAGGCCGGGGCAATCGAAGATTATCGGTACGAGTACACCGCTGATAACGAGATAGCCGCGATTACCTCCGTGGCTTCGGCCACGCAGTTGCCCGGACAGAAGACCTTCGCTCCGGCTGATGCAGCGAATCGGATTTCACAGGCTGGCGCAGCCAGCTACGCTTACAACGATGAAGGCAAGCTGACGAGCCGGACGGATGCGCAGGGGACGACCAACTTCCAGTGGGATGCGCGCGGGCGCATGATAAGCGCGACTCTGCCGAGCGGGCAGTCTGTCAGCTACGGCTACGACGCGCTCGGCAGGCGCGCCAGCCGCACAGCAGCGGGCGAGACGGCTACCTATCTCTCTGACGGTCTAAACGTCGTTTCAGACAAGAGCAGCAACGGCAGCGAGACTGATTACCTGCACGGGCTGAGTGTGGATGAGCATCTGCGGCAGTCGAGCGCGCAGACGGGTGCGCTCTACTTTATACAGGATCACCTGGGCAGCACGTCCGCGCTGACAAACGGCGGCGGCCAGGCGGTCGAGCGTTTTCAGTATGAGGCGTTCGGGGCTGGCACAGGCAGCGCCTTGACGCGTTACGGCTATACGGGCAGAGAGTTCGACAGCGCAACGAATCTCTACTACTACAGAAACAGGTGGTACGACCCGCACGCCGGGAGATTTGTCTCGGAAGACCCGATTGGCATTCAGGGTGGTTTCAACCTCTATGCTTACGTCAAAAATAATCCGCTTAGTCTACGCGACCCGAACGGGCTTGACCCCGTCGAAGTCATCATCTGGAATTCGACCGTCTATGAGAGCTTCTATGGTTACGGAGGCCACGTCTCATACAATATTGACGGCGTCATGTGGTCATGGGAAGGCAATGGGTGGAATCAAACCAGCCCGGCACAAAGCTATATTGATCACAACCGGCAATTCAGGTCAGGGATGGGCTATGTTATTGACCTCGGCTCTCCTGAAAAGAATGAGGCGTTTAAGAATGCTATCAAGAATGGCTACGATGGTCACGGGGGCGGTTTGGGATTCCCGAATTTCTTTGCCGACTATAATCTGTTCAATAACAACTGCGGCGAGGGTTTCCGCAGAGCTACCGGCCAACTCGGACTGCCGCCGAATAATTCTTGGACGCCCTGGGGCCACAGGGATTATATTGAAAACGACCTCCGATATTTAATTAGAGGGAGAAACTTCTATCCGTATGCGGGGTCGCCGCCGGGGACTGAATACACAACTGCGCCGGGTGGCTTCAATGGCTTCTTCAACAAACTGGCTCAAGACATCGGCAACTTATATGGCTATCGCTGATTTCGCCTTCTGAGAGAGAACGGCTGTGCCAAAGTACTCTCTTTCAGCTTGCGCGCCTTGACGCACTATTGTGCTATGCCAGGCTGAAAGTATGCCTCATAATCTGGCAGAGCTTTGTTGCGGAAGGTGCAGAGTATGGCAAGCTGGTTACGACAGTTTGGAAGCAGCCGCCGCATCCTCGGTGTAACTCTACTAATGCTTGCGCTGGCTGCTTCCTGCTCGCTCTACAGGAAGCTCGATCCATATCTTGATAGAGAGATCAGCGGGCCGGTGACCATTACCTCCGAATGGTTGGAGATTAAGCCGACCGAGCCTTTAAGCCCGATGAGGCAACAGCAGGAGATAGTTCTAGACATTGCAGGCAATCATCATCTCGAATTAACAGCAGGAGATATGATTCTTCAGGATGGCTCGGCCAATAAATTCGAGGTACAGATGATAGACGAGTATATGAATGTCTATAACGCTAATGGTCATACCTTGTCAGGCTCATTGTTAGGATTTTTTGTTTACGATAAGTCTTCGGGAAAGGATGGTCTTCCTCAAGATCGAACTTATATCAAAGTACGGATTAGAAGTGACAAGCCTATCCAATGCTCCAGAATTTTATGGCGCGGCTATTATCCGAGTGATCTGAAGTAAGAAGCTTTCCCGGCTTCAAGGGAAGCAAGCTGTCGCCAGCAGGAACTCCTCCATGCTGGAAGCAAGCGCGCGGGAGAAGGATTTGCCGGAGATGGATGGCTGTCAGGAATGATTCTACGGAAGGCATGATGGACGAGAAAATGATGGGAGTTCAAAGCATGCTGAGAGTGCTCAAATTCGGGGTGCTCTGCCTGGGCCTTGTTCTTTTCCTGGTGCAGCCCGGTCACGGCTCGCGCGGCATCAAATCGGCGACCGCGAAAGAGACGTTGCCCTCGCAGAAAAACGCGTCGAGGCAGCAGGCATCGGTTAAAGCGCTGTTCGCTCGGAAGTGCGCGACGTGTCATGGCGCAGACGGGCGCGGTGAGACGTTGGCGGGCAAAGTCTCCGGCGTGCCTGATCTGACTGACAGGAAGTGGCAGGAAAGCATTGGCGAAAAACGCATGGCAGCGTCCATCACGCACGGGCGCGGGGGCATGCCCTCTTTCGCGGAAAAGTTATCTCAAAATGAAATTGCCTCACTCGTCGCTCACGTACGCAAATTCAAAGATTGATGACTCTGTTGCGTTCCGGCGTATTTGCAAAATCAGTATTCACTATTCTTGCGCAAGCTCCTATAATCACAGTTATCTGCTGAAGTCTTCTCTGGCTACTCTTGACCAGACTTCTCTCACACGTTCAGCACCCTGCTGAACCTGTTGACGGCAGATACTCAGTCAACTCAACGGCCTTGATAAGGAGCGCTTCTCTCTTCAGCACGCAGCCATGTGTCTCTCTCTCTGAGCACGTCTGCCTGCCATTGATCGTCGCTCCTAACACATTCAAGGTCCTAATCGGCCGCTGAGGTCCAACAGATGGAGCCGAGAATCCACAGAGTCGTCCATCTCATAACGGGTGAGTTATGTCGGGATGTCCCGATGGCAGAGTTGGCTCAAGCGGTGAACCTCTCGCCCTCGCGCCTCCGCCACCTCTTTAAGGATCAAACTGGTCTCTCTCTTACGCAATACCTCAAAGTCCAACGAATGCAGAAGGCTAAGGAGTTGTTGGAGACCACATTTCTGAGTGTCAAAGAGGTCATGCTCCGAGTAGGATTTAAGGATAAGAGCAACTTCTCGCAAGCGTTTAAGAAGCTTTACGGTCTCTCGCCTGTGAAATATCGGAGTCAATACTTTGAGAGAAATGAAAGAGATGACGAGGAAGATAGTCAAACTAGCCAACCAATAACCATCAGGGCCAACAAATAGCCATCCTAACCAACCAATAGCTCTTGCTTTTCCCTGCCCGGAGATTTAGTGTCTATCACTTACTCCTTGGGTTCGAAGAGGCTTCTCCCGATGAGCCCGTTGTGCCTGCCGGAGGAGATAGTTTCCGTAAAAGTTTCTTTGAGTAGAGCCAAAAGTTTACGACCTCTGCCGTCATCCTCGCAGAAAAGAACGGCGATAAGTAAGCCTCTATCTTCACTGGAGTTGCTCCATGACACGCACCCAATTCTCCCACTCTGCTCCTTTCATCAGTCTAGTCTGCTTCGTGCTTTGCTACTTGCTCTGTACACCGTTTTCAATTTGTTGCCAGTGCCGGACGCTTGAGAGGAAAATCAGGAATCAAACGGCTCCGACTAACAGTTGGATTTTATTTCATTCAGTTGTTGTTTTAAGAAAGAACGATTTAGCGCTTGAATAGCTCAGGTGTTTTCCGCATCAGGGCCTCATCACTATTGTAGCTCTGTTGTCCAACTCACAAACCATTCCCCGCGCCGCCGTTCCACAGGCAGCGCATACCCAGTAAGGAGAAGAACCCCATGCGCCTCAAACAACATCCAGAAAACTGTCTCCCTTCTATTCTCTTGTCTGCTCTGACAAATTTCAGACCTCAACGTGTCGCATCGTCGCAGGCCGGCAAATCCTTGGCTGTCGCCGTCGTTGCGCTGCTGTTGTTAATGGGACTATCGCGCAGCGTGCAGGCTGTGCCTGGCAGTCCTGATCACAGTTTTGGCTCGCCTAACGGTAACGTTCAAACGGACTTTTCTAGCAGTACGGACGGCATCCGGGCAATCGCCATCCAGCCTGACGGCAAGATAGTTGCTGCCGGATACACATACACCCGTCCCGGCTCTGACTTCGCGCTGGCCCGCTACAACCCGGACGGGACGCTCGATGCCACCTTTGGCAATGGCGGCAAGGTATCAACCGTTTTCTTCGGTGGCCCTGATACTGTGCATGCAATAGCCATCCAACCTGACGGCAAAATCGTAGTGGCGGGAGATGTCACGCCGGCCAGCGGCGGCTCTCTCTTCGGGTTGGCGCGCTATAATCCGAACGGCAGCCTGGACCCTACGTTCGGCAGCGGAGGCCGCGTTACCACTGCATTTTCCGGCAGCAACGATAGCGCACATGCGGTCTTCATTCTGCCGGGCGGTCAGATTCTAGCCGCAGGTCATGGCCTCAACGGCAACCGTAATGACTTCTTCGTCGCACGCTACGACAGCAACGGCAATCTTGATCCCACGTTCGGCAACGGCGGCAAAGCTGTTGCTGCGATTCCCGGAACAGATGAACTGTCCACAGGAGCGGCTTTACACCCGGACGGTAGGATAGTCGTCTGTGGAGAAACTTCGTCAGGGCCGCCCTTTTCCAACTTTGCGCTCGTGCGCTTTAACAGGGACGGCAGCCTCGACCCAACGTTCGGCAACGGTGGCTTCGTCTCGACCAGCTTCGCCGGGATTGCTAATCGAGCGTCGGCAGTTGCGGTTCAGCCGGATAGCAAAATCGTTGCCACCGGCTATGCTTCAAATGGCAGCGGGGGCTTTGATTTCGGGCTGGCGCGTTATGAGAGCGACGGTAGCCTGGATTCCACGTTCGGGAGCGGAGGTCGAGTGATGACCGATTTCTCCGGCACTACTGATGTCGCCAACGCTATCGTTATCCAGCCGAATGGCAGAATCATAGTGGCCGGACGCACAGATGATACGCAGATCGGTTCGAGCAATAACTTCGCGCTGGCACGCTATAACGCTGACGGTATGCTCGACGCGACCTTCGGCTTGAACGGAAAGATAGTAGCTCCGAGTTTCGCCGGCAATGATTCCGCAGCGGCCTTGGCTCTCCAGCCGAACGGGAAAATCGTCGCCGGGGGCACTATCCAGACTGGCTCCGAAGACTTTGCGGTGGCGCGCTATAATGGCGACCCGACAGCGGCCCCGGGAAATCCAGACATCAGCTTCGATGGAGACGGCAAAGCTACCACGGACTTCAACGGCAACCGCGACGAAGCCAATGCCGTTGCTCTACAGCCGGACGGTAAGACAATCGTCGCCGGATCAGCGACGGTCGGTAATCTAGACTTCGCCGTCGCGCGTTACAATGTAAACGGCACGCTCGATTCGACCTTCGGCACTAATGGCAAGGTCACTACTGCTGTTAGCGCAGGCGGTGATGATGTCGCCTACGCTGTTGCGCTTCAGCCGGATGGCAAGATAGTCGTCGCTGGCTACGCGCAGACGGCGACGAATTTTGACTTCGCCCTTGTCCGCTACAATCCGAACGGAACGCTCGACGCCTCCTTCGGGAGCGGAGGCCGCCTGACCACCGACTTCGGCGGCGGCAGCGATGTCGGGCGTGCGATTGTGCTGCAACCTGATAACAAGCTCGTTGTCGCAGGCTATGCGACGATTGGTTCGGGTAGAGATTTCGCGCTCGCTCGTTATAACTCGAATGGCAGTGCTGACGACGGAACAGTTAATGATTCCACTCCCGTTGATTCTTTCGGTACGGGCGGCAAAGTCACGACTGCCTTTGGCGGCGCAAGTGACAACGATGAAGCGTATGCGCTCGTCCTGCAACCCGATGGCAAGCTGGTGGCGGCCGGGTCTGCCGTCATCGCCACCACGCGGGATTTCGCGCTCGCGCGCTACGACACGAACGGAGCGCCTGACACGACGTTCGGCAGTGGCAGCGGTAAGGTTACGACGCCCTTCGGAAGCAGCACCGACATCGCGTATGCGCTCGCACTGCAACTTGACGGCAAGCTTGTGGCAGTAGGCTCCACCGTTAATACG
This sequence comes from Pyrinomonadaceae bacterium, assembly GCA_036382855.1. GTDB lineage: Bacteria > Acidobacteriota > Blastocatellia > Pyrinomonadales > Pyrinomonadaceae > DASVTR01. The sequence goes on from DASVPO010000024.1 coordinate 408,412, forward strand.
AGCGGCAATACTGACTTTGCTCTAGCGCGTTATAGCAACACCGGCATTCCTGACAACACTTTTGACGGTGACGGTCGAGTCAGTTCCGGCGCACTTCTTCCCGGCGGCGTGAACGACGAAGGCCGCGCCGTCGCCATCCAGCCTGACGGCAGAATCATCGCCGCAGGTTTTGCCGTTTTCCCTACGATCAACGGCCTAAGCGGCGACTTCGAAGTGTTCCGTTATCGTAGCGACGGCAGCCTTGATCCGACCTTTGGTGACGGCGGACGGCAGGTCACAGATGTCTTCAACTTTTCCAGAAACGATGAAGCACACGCTATCGCCCTCCGGCCAAATGGGAGATTCGTAGTGGCTGGTTTCGCCACCAACTCAAACGGGAACGTAGACTTCGCGTTGGTCCGCTATTTCGCGCGTATCAAGCAGCGCTCCGACTTCGACGGCGACTACCGCTCGGACATCGCTGTCTGGCAGCCTACCGACCACAACTGGTATGTCTTCAACAGCCAGTCCAATGCCTTCCGCCTTCAAAACGACTGGACTAACGGCTTACCGGGCGACCAGATCGTTCCGGGTGATTATGACGGCGACGACAGGACAGACTTCGCCATCTTCCGCAAGACCGAAGGCAACTGGTACGTTATCCTCAGTTCGACCGGCTCGACAATCATCAAACACTGGGGCGGCGATGCGAACGACATTCCTGTCCCGGCCGATTATGACGGCGACAATAAGACAGACTTCGCAGTCTTCCGTAAGACCGAAGGCAACTGGTACATCCTCAATAGCGCTACCAATACCGAGACCGTCCGTAATTGGGGCATCTCGACCGATGCGCCTGTCGCGGCGGACTACGATGGCGACGGCAAAGCTGATGTTGCGGTCTTCAGAAGCGGAGAGAGCAACTGGTATATCCTCAATAGCGCGACGAACACCGTAACGGTTCGCCTTTGGGGACTCGGCAGCGACAGGCTAGTACCTGCTGATTACGATGGCGATGGCAGAACCGACTTAGCCGTCTTCCGTCCCTCGGATAGCAACTGGTACGTCGTTCAGAGCGGGACCGACACGCCAATGGTCAAAGGGTGGGGCAACAGCGGTGACGTACGAGTGCCAGCCGATTACGATCAGGACGGAAAAGCCGACATCGCCATCTGGCGTCCGGCAGATAGCAATTGGTACATTATTAGAAGCTCAACCGGCGCGGTGCAACGCGTGACGTTCGGCTCAAGCGGTGATGTGCCCGTCGCGTCTGCTTATTTGCCGCAGTAACACTGGAATCACCAGAGCGGCAGAGGCGAAAAATTACAGCGGCGAGTCCTGCTTCTCAGGCTCGCCGCTGTATCCAACTTTGTAGACCGGCTCTTCGCCAAGGTGCTCGGGTGCGATGATGCGAGCCACAAATTTCGAGGCATTGATTGAGCCGCCAGAACCTTAAGCGTTCGATGACAGGCCGCCTGACTATTCATTCAAACCCTTGATACACGGCATTTAGTTTGAGACCAAAGACTTTACTTCCAGTTACCTGCAAGATAGAAAGCTCCCCAATCTCTGTATTGCGGGTAGTGGGTCTGCGTTTGTAACTGGGCACTATGAAATGCATCTCCTATTCGAGAGCCATGATAGAGAGCAGCATAGAGCTGCTCGAAAAAGAAAGCAGCCGCGTTCGTCTCAACGTTCCAGAGCGTGCCGATAATCGTTGATACACCTGCAATCAGAAGATTAGCGGAGAAGCCGCGCATGTTGTCGGAAACATCGAAGCGACCGAGAGCGGTTTCGCACGCGCTGAGTGTCACTAAATCCACACCGCGCAGGTCCAGCTTTAGGACCTCATAGGAATACAGTATATCTTCACCCTTCTCACCCGAAAGGTAAATACACTGAAACGCCGGCGCGCTCACGCGATGCTCGCCATGCGAGGCAAGGTGAATCCTGCGCGAAGTCGCCAAAGCTTCCAGGACTGCCGACTTTGTCGCGGCGCTGCCTGTGAGCGCCTTAGTTCCAAATATCTTCGCGATAGCCGAAGCTTCGTCCTGCGCGCCAGAGAGGGGCGCTAGCCCGCGCGGGTTCTGCGTGTCGAAATCCAGACCGATAGCCACCAATTCGTGCTGAGGCTCTGCCGGCGGACTTTCCTGTGCAGAGGACAATAGTTGCAGGTTCGGCAGATATGTCATGCTCCAGTTCTTTGAGAGCGGCTCATCCTCCGGGCCTAGAAGGTGGAAAGGATAGAAATGGAGCGGGCCGTGCGGGGCGATGCACAAGTGGTCTTTGCCCGTTTCTCGCAAACGTGCCAGAAGTTGACTCAAATCTTTCGCAAGATATTGCTGGCTATCCTGATGCAACAAGTCAAAGGCTTCGCTTGAAGCGGAGAGCGGGCCGGGTTCCATCTGCACGGACTCGCGTACTGCTTTGACGACAAGACTCAACCAGTTTGCTGCAATCGCCTCCTCACCATCGCCGAAGGTGATGGTCGCAGAGGGCAGCGAACGTGATACTCCCACAAACAGCTTAACATCCTGATCTGTTAGAACGAGCGTGTAAATGGCAAGCCCACCCGTTTGCGGGGCGCTGCCGATGAAATAGCAGAGCAGGACGCCTCGCGGGCCGAGTGCTTCCTGCAAAGATTCAACCGTAGGAATCCAATCCGGCGCGGAGGTTTCGCGCATCGCCAGTTGACGATCCAGTTCTGCGTCGAAGCGGATTTGAAGATTTCGCAATTGCTCGCTGCGCGTCGCTCCCCCTCTCATCTCTCTTGAGCTTACGTAGGCCGTCAGGAGCGTCTCGTCATCGAGAATCGAGGAAGGGGCTGCTTCGCTGTCTATCGTCCGCTCCAGTTCCTCTATGCTGCTGAGCATGCTTTGAGCTTCGGGTGTTTCCAGCCACGGCAAGCGACCTCTCTGTGCGAGCGCGTTCGCAAAGCGGTTTCCCTTGGCTGCCTCAAGCAGAAGGAGCAGTAAAAGCGCATTGGCTTTCTGTTGAACCAGCAGTGCCAATACTTGCCGGTAGTAATATTGGAAAGAAACCATGACGGAGTCGCCAAGCTGATTCTCCAACTCAAGCGTAATGATGCTCGCTCCGGCGATGAAGGAATTAAGCGCCACTGCATCGCGATTTAAACCAAGGTCTAAAGTCCTCTGCACCGACTCTATTGCCATGCGCGGCAGGCGCGCGCGGAGGAACGAAAAAGCGCCCTGCATGTAATACTTTGCTGCCTCCTCGACGGCATCGCGATTCAACGCGTTGACGGCCGCGCCGATTTGAAGCATCCCCTTGAGCCAGAGTAAGAGCGGAGACAGCATCTCTGCCAATTCGGGGCTGGTCTCGATTCCGCGCGCAAGCAGTTCGAGTCCTGCCGCTTCTTCATCTGAAGAAGTTGTGTCAAAAGCGAGTCCGAAGAATATGGCGGCGCGCGTTTGTTCATTCCAGTTATTACTCTGAGCTATCTCTTCCGCAGCCTTCGTTCGCTCGTCAACGGTTTGCCCCTCGACGCTTGATAGCTCTCTGGGAACCAACGCATTTTTCACAAATGTTATGCCCATGCGAAAAAACGAATCTTTGATTTGTTCGTCCTCGGAATCGGTCAGCGGAAGCACGGCCAACCAGAGGTCTAATGCCAGTTGCTCGTCTTTTTCATTGATAGCATCAGCGGTTTGTACAAATAGTTGAATAATCTCTCCGGGTTCATTCTTCTCCCGCCATTCACTGATCGGCGTCTCCAACATTCGTCGCGCCTCCAGCAGGTCAGACTCTTCCGCATAACTCCCGGTGGGTTGCGGCGCATCCCAGGCGAGAATATTTTTAATCTCTGCGCGCATCCTCGCATGACTATCTCCCGCCAGAAGAATCAGGGCTTCGCTCCCCACGGCCTGCACTTCGTCTGATTGTACCTGCACGCCCGCCACACGCTGCCATATCAGCGCTTGCAATATCCCCTTGAGCGCAAGTCCACGATTGACTCCGTCACGAACTGCCGCGGCGCGACGCAAATACTCAGCCGCTTTCAATAACGCGTCACGGAGAGGCGGGATGTGCGCCGCGTCATCAATCGAGCCCGCGTATCTTGCCGCCTGCTCTTGTGTGAGTCGCTCGTGCCAGAGACGCCATTGCAACTCATAGTTCTCCGTTGTCCTTCCACCTGTATACGGATCAAGATGTAAGACGCCCAGACGAAAGAGAATTTCGCCGGGCGCGTAAAATCCATTGGGGTCTTTGATGGTATTCGAAAACTGTTCGCCGCGCGCCACGGCATCTCGAAATAGTAAGCCATCGGGCACGTCCCAGACTGCGCGTGCCACTATGTCGAGCCAGTGAATGGTCGCGCAGAAATCCATCGCCTCCTGCTCAACCTCAAGGTTCGAACGCCGTGCTTCAAGGGCTGAAAGAATCAGTTTTTCTATCAGTAAGCCGTCTTCCCAGTTGTTGTTCCGGGCAGCGCCCTCAGCTCTAATTGAGAGAGCCCGCACGTAAATTAGAGAGAGCAGATTATAAGTGCCGGGTTGACGGGCAAGCTCTAGTCCTTGAGCCTGCGTGATCTCGCCTTTACGGATGCGCGCAAACAGCTTTTCCAGCGGGCCAGGCCCAAACGGATACTTGGTCATATCGCTGTTGAGACTCTCGACCATGAGGCCAAGCGAGTGCAGCACATAGGCGGCCTGCGCCTGTGTCGGTTCAGGTAGTGTTTGCATGTGCGTCGCGAAGCGTGCCTGCCATTCCGAAGAGAGTAAAACGGGATGAGCAAAGGCAAAGGCAATAGACTCGGCAGGCGATTCACACTCCGTGAGTTCTTCGAACAGGCTAAGGACGGCAGATTCGCTCATTTGATTGCTCCTAAATAAAATTCCTCAACGGGAACGTCCTTCGGACGCTGGTCATAGAACACCAGGAACCTGCGAGTGCCGATTGTGGTTGAAAATTTCACAGTGCCCCTGGTTTCCTCCTGGTAGGGCGAGCGCACCACCAGATGAAAGTGGAACAACCCGTCGAGCGTTGCGAGGTCTGTGCGTTTCATCTCCCAGAAGGGCTTGGCTGTGGCCTCCCTGTATCCACGAATGGAATAGAGTTTTTCGTCAACCTGTGCTGATTCCGACATCTCTGACGAAAGGAATTTCAGCGCCGCGCCTACCTTGGCTGTTGATGTGCGCTTCACGGATTCGTGAACGTTATTGGGGTTCATAGACCATGCGATCGCACTCTTCGGGGAATCCGAGGCGAGTTCCACTTCCAGCCATGCCTTGTCAAACTGCTCACCCTCGGAAGGATAGAAACTGCACACAAGACGAACGTAGTTGTACTGAAACTTCCCCTTTTCAGCGGCGATGTAGCTGGCGAGTTCTTTATCGTCCTGGGCTGTTTTGCTTGTCAAACGCACTACCGTCGGCTGGCCCAACTCTATCGAACTGCTCGGCGGCTGCACGCTGGCTTCGCCACTTCGCACCTGTCGGGAGTCTGGAGTCAATTCGACGCGAAAGAGGGGTGGATCAGGTAAGTCAATCGTAATCATGCTATCTCCGTTAGTAACTGCGAAGCCTTGCAGCAGGGTGGATTAAAAGAGTTTGCAAGGAAAAGAGCGCTGAGAATTCAAAACCAGAAAAAAGTATAGCCGCACGATATACCCGGCCAGAGCAAAAGTCAAGATTTAGGGGTAGCGTCCTAAGAGCGTGTTGCTGTGGTTTGCAGGATAGGGTTAGAGATTAGTTTGACTCGCCGTCGTCCTGCTCGTCGTCTTCTGTCGCGCCGAATAAACTATTCTGACCGCTGACAGCAGGAAGGGTTGCTCCTCTTGCCAAAGCTTGATAGTTGATTCTCGCAGTTTGGTCTGTTAGTTAAACTCTGAAGAAATCTCTTATTCGTCATGTAGGCCAATACGTCTCAGTAGTTCTGTGAATCTTGTGTCCGAACGGAGAGCATCGAGCCGCGGGTCAACCTTGAGCATTAAGAGCAGTTCGTTTCTGTCCTGATATGCTTTCCCCATCCATTTAAACGCCTGCTCTGTCTCCGTCAGGCCAGTATATATCAGTGCGATGGAGGCTGGCTCGATATACCTTCGGTCAGACATTTTCTTCAACCTGTTGAGAATCTTCTCTGCCTCGCTCCTTCTCCCTGCCCTCGCATAAGTGTATCCGAGCATCGCCAAGCCTTCGGGGCCTGATGAAATGCTTATCGCCTTCCGCAACTCGGCCACGGCCTCTTTATACATTCCTTTTTGCGTATAGGCTGCTCCGATGACGCCATAAGCAACACGAAAACTACGGTCAAGCTCAAGAGTCACACGGCATTGCGCTATCGCTTTGTCATACTGTCGCGCGTAATAGAAGTGTGTGCCGACAACTGTATTGATAATAAGTGATAGAGGGTCAAGACTCTGCGCTTGTCTGATTTTTGCAAGAGACTCATCAAAGCGGCCCATCGCGCGCAGATACAGCGCATGCCAGTGATAAGCGGTCGCGTAGTTCGGATTCAACTCGACGGCGCGCCTGAATTCACGTACCGCGCCAGCCCAATCCCAGTCATGCATCATCTTAACGTGGCCCAGTGAGGTATGCGCTTCGGCCAGCGCTTCGTCTATCTTCAACGCCTGCCCGGCCGCGGCTTTAATAAGCGGCGCGGATTCGGTCGGACGCAGCCACCCGTAGCTGTTGAGCAGGTTGTAACAGTCAGCCAGCCCCGCATAGGCCAACGCATAGTTAGGGTCTTCCCTGATGGCCTGTCGGAAATACTCGATTGCTTTCTTGAAACCCTCTTCGGTTCTCTTGTTCCAGTAGTAACGTCCTTTCAAATACGCCTGATAGGCTTCGGTGTTCTCCGTGTATCGTTTCGTTAGAAGGTGCTTCTGCTGGCCGCTCATCCTCAGCTTCAATTTCTCGGAGATTTCACGCGAAATTTCTGCCTGCACAGCGAGAATATCTAAAGGCTCGCAGGTATACTGCTCGCCCCAGATTTGCCGTCCATCCGAGACATCTATCAATTCTGTTCTAATAATAAGCTTGTTTCCGAGATAAAGGAGTCTACCCATGAGCACTGCGCGGACACCCATCTCTCGTCCGACCTTTTGTGGATCAGCCTCCCTGTCTTTGTAGCGAAAAACTGTGCTCCGGGCCATGACGCGCAGCGGAGGCAGTTGCGAGAGGCTATTGATAATACTTTCCGTTATCCCATCAGAAAGATATTCCGCGTTCGGGTCGGCGCTGGCGTTAGCAAATGGCAGGACTGCCAGAGATTGAATAGCCTGGGTTTGCTCGCCCGGCCTCTCTTGAGCGGCTGCGGCTGGAGCGTCCTGCTCTCGCGCAGTGGCAGCGCTCTCGTCGGCCAATACCTTTCGCACGTCTGCGCTGAAGCGATAACCAAACTTCGGAATAGTTTCGATGTAAGGGTGTTGCTGGTCGCGCTGGTCGAGCAATTTTCTCAGGAGAGAGACGTTTTGTGTCAGGTTGGCCTCTTCCACATGAATATCAGGCCAAATCTCTCTCATCAATTCATCCTTGCTGACGACGTGCCCGCTGTTGCGTACGAGCACGATGAGCGTATCAAACACCTTCGGGGTTAACGGCACGACCATCGTTCCGCGCAGCAATAAACGCTCGCGTGGATTTAAACGGAAAGAGCCAAACTCATAGATGTAGTGCAAGTCTATGTTCACCGCGTTTTAGAAATCTTTGAGAACGCTTTGAGAGAAGTCTAAGGACTGCTCAAAGCTCCATCTGTATTATCAACTGCGTAGTGAACAGTGACCGCGCTGCTCAGGTGCGCACACAAAGGTCAATTGAAAGCGGCTGATTTAGCTCATTGCTGGGACAGTTAGCGTTTCGAATGTCAATGAGAGGAACTTTTCGCTAACTCTGGGCAGTTCCTATATTGCCCTACTGGCATCCAGATTTCAATCAGCGAAGCAACATTCAACGAAACCCAACGTTAGCGCCGGAGCTTACTGTCCGACTTTGCCTGACACGATTGTAAGGAGATAACTCACATGAAAAACTCAAGCCTCGTAAAGCAATTAACCGTTATCACCTTTGCCGTCATCATCAGCCTATCAGCATCGGTGGCTGTGAAAGGTGAGCCGTCAATTTACCCCCCAGCATCAGCAAGCGTGTTGCCATCTGCTAACGGCAGAATCGCATTTACCAGTTATCGTGATGGCAATGACGAGATTTATACGATGAACCCGGATGGCAGCAATCCGAGGAGGCTGACTAACAATTCGGCGAGCGATCAGCATCCGGCCTGGTCGCCTGACGGAACAAAAATAGCCTTTATAAGTAACCGCAACGGCTACTTTAACATTTGGAGCATGAATGCCGATGGCAGCCTTCCGACAAGACTCACCAGCGGCAGCGCGGATGCCTCTGATCCTGCTTGGTCACCAGATGGAACGAAGATCGCTTACTCTTACTTCAGTAATAGCGTCGGCGGAATTTATGTGATGAACGCCGATGGTAGCAACCAGACCAGAATTATGAATGGCTTGAACTCGGGCGGATTACCCGCATGGTCGCCGGATGGAACGAAAATAGCCTTCGTCTATAGCAGTAACGGCGAAGTATCCATCTACGTTATGAACGTAGATGGTAGCAATCTCGTCAGGCTTACTTACACGCCCGCACCGGGCGGCGATTACCATCCCGCATGGTCTCCCGATGGTACACAGATAGCTTTCAGAAGTGTTCGTGATGGCAATAACAACAGCGCGATCTTCGTTATGAATGCAGATGGAAGCCAGCAAACGCGCCTCACTGCCGGCCTGATCGGCGATGATGAGCCGGTCTGGTCACCCGACGGGGCGAAGATTGCATTCTGGAGCTATCGTAACTACCGTAAAAAGATTTACGTGATGAATGCCGACGGTAGCAATCAAACGGAGTTGACTAACGTTGTCACAAGCGACAGCCATCCCACATGGCAGGCGCTACCGCCGGGGACAACACTTTCTGCGCATGCTAAAGGCTCTGATTTTGATGGCGACAGTAAAGCAGACATGGCCTTCTGGCGAGCTACAGACGCCAACTGGCACATCCTCCACAGCCTTGACGGCTCGACCAGAATTCAAAACTGGGGCGGCAGTAGCGATTTTCTAATGCCTGCCGATTATGATGGTGACCGTAAAATTGATATTGCCATCTGGCGAGCCACAGAGGGCAACTGGTATATCGTCAATAGCTCAACGGGCACGGCGACCATTCACAACTGGGGCGGCGGCAGTGACAAGCCCGTGCGCGGAGATTTTGATGGTGATGGCAAAGCTGATCCAGCTATCTTCAGAGGCAGCGAGGGCAATTGGTACATTCATAACAGTTCCAATAACACCGTCGCTATCCAGAACTGGGGCAATGCCGATGATGATCTTGTGCCGGGAGATTATGATGGCGACGAAAAAACAGACGTTGCCGTCTTTCGCTCCTCGGAAGGCAAGTGGTACATCCGCAATAGCTCAAACGGCAGCGTCACAATTCAGACATGGGGTAGTGTCGGTGATAGCCTGACACCCGGTGACTATGATGGCGACGGCCGGACTGACATAGCCTTTTGGCGGCCCGTTAATGGCGAATGGCACGTCATTCGAAGTTTAGACGGCTCCGTTAGTATTCAGACTTTGGGCAGTAGTAGCGACTTACCTGTGCCAACGGATTATGATGGCGATGGGAAGGATGATCTCGCCATCTTCCATCCCGGTGACGGCAGTTGGCATATCAGGCGCAGCCTTACCGGCTCTCTTCTAGTACAAAACTGGGGCGCGAGCGGCGATATTCCTCTGTAGCTCTTTCGTAAAGAACCAAGAGCCGGCGGAACAACAAGTCCTAAGCTTTAGTTGTCCGCCGGCTACATAAGCAGTGATTGTTGATTTGTGAAAGTGTATCCCCTGTTGAATTTAACTTGAAGTGACATTCCGTATGACCCGCGAAGGTAGTGTTGCCACAATTACTTTAGAGCGCAGAAGGTCACAAGCTACTCTTTCTCAGGCTGCAATCTGAAACAGCGAAGCAACGAACTTCGCCTGCCCTTGAGCATCGTTCCCTGATAATCTTTTGACCTGCCCCTTCCTCCTCATGTTCACCGATTCAATGCCTTCCAGAGTTCGTTCCGCGGTGTGAAACCTCTTGAAGCATTGTGCTGCTCGCACCTTCTTTTTGATGAACCTGTGATCTTGCTCGATTACATTGTTCAGGTATTTAACGCGCCTCAACTGACAATCTGACGGCATAATTCGCTCTGCTTGTGAAGTGCTGAATGCCTATGGGTAGAGTTCTAGAAGGTTCTTACGGCTGTTTGAAAAGTGGTGTTCCCTCGTATTTTCCGGCTTGCGGTGCGCACTGTTGAATTGCGTAAGGGAAATATTTTTCGCACCTTGGCAATACGTGGCCCCAGCACAAGTCTGCACTTAGATTGTCCTGATCAGTTTTACAATCGAACAACGCGCTTGCGCATCAACGCCATGTGCCCACTCAACATCACTAACACAGGAGCCTCAAGCTATGAAAAAAACCTCTCTTTTCCTTCTACTCGTTGGCTTACTCATAGCCTTCGCCACAGTTGATTTCAAAGGCACGCACGTCTCGGCCCAGAACACTGTTCAGGGCGAGACGAAACGGTGGGTGGTGATATTCCACCAGCCTGATTCTATTCCATCAGGGGCCCATGAAAGCGTCGCAGCGGCGGGCGGCACGGTCCTAACCGAACTGCCGGAGATCGGCGTGCTCGTTGCTACGTCAAGTAATCCGCTTTTCGCCACGGATATTGCTCAAAACAAAAAAGTTGCCGAAGTCGCCGAAGACATCGAAATGCAGTGGATTCCCACGCCGGAGCAAATGAACGCTCAAGCCGTGGACCCTAACGCTTCAGGCGACGGTCCCGTCGAGCCTGCGGGCGATGACACACAGACCGGCCCAGACCCCTTCTACAACACCTTCCAGTGGGATAAGAAGCGCATACGGGCCTCCAATCAAGGCTCCTACGCCGTGCAACAGGGCCGCCCTGATGTGTTCGTCGCCGTGCTCGACACGGGCGCGCAGATTCTTCCCAGCCCGCATCCAGACATCCAGCCGAATCTGGATACCGCGCGCAGCCGCTCGTTCTTCCCTGTGCAACCGAGCCCGAACGGTGATCCCAATCCTGCGGCGTGGGACGATAGGAACGGACACGGCTCGCACTGCCTCAGCAATGTCGGTGCGCCGATTAACGGTATCGGCATGGTCGGCGTTGCACCCAGAGTGAGGCTGGTCGCCTTGAAGGTGCTGGGCGATAACGGCAACGGCAGCTTCGTCTCGCTCGCGCAGGCGTTGGTCTACGCCGGGAACAACAAGTTCGATGTGGCCTCGATGAGCCTCAGCGGCTACCTCCGCCGTTCCAATCTAGCATCACACATTCTCATCAAGCTCGTTCAGCGTGCGGTTAATTACGCTCGCATGAACGGCGTTACGCCCGTCGCCGCGCTGGGCAATGACGGCTTCAACGTCAGCGACGGCGAATTCTTCCGTGACTTTATCACTGTGCCAGCCGAAGTGGACGGCGTCATCGGCGTCTCCGCGACCGGCTATACCAATCTGAAGGCCGTCTACAGCAACTACGGCGTGGGTAAAACGGATGTCAGCGCGCCAGGCGGCGATTTCAGGAGTGGACCAGCGCCTCACCTGGGGCTCGTGCTCGGCGCTTGGGCATCTGACAATACATCTTTACCGGGTGCCACCTACGTTCTGACCTCCGGCACTTCGATGGCATGTCCTCAAGTGGCGGGCGTCTGCGCTTTAATCATCTCGCAGTATGGCGACTTCACGCCGGACAACTCCCGGAAGCTACATATGTCTCCGCAGCATGTGGAGGCCATCCTGCAACAGACGGCAAATAATCAGCCTTGCCCGGCCGTGTACAATCCCGCACAGACGTGTCAGGGTAATGCCGGTTACAACAACTTCTACGGCAAAGGTATCGTTGATGCCTTCAAGGCCGTCACGGAGTAAATAGTGGCTCGCGTGTGGACGGGACGCTACACGGACAGGGCTGGCTAACTGGACTGAACATCACAGTTCTCTCATCAAACGTCTCCGGCGGAACAGCCCCTACTATCAACTGGTAGGGGCTGTTCTTATTCTTCAGTTATGATCTCTGGATACTTTCCAGCAAAACCATTATGGTTTCTTCTCTCTGGTATCAACTGGATTATATGGCGGGTCGTCAGGATTGTAAGGCTTCGCCGGGTCAACACGCTTCCCATCTACGAACCTCTTTTGATCTCGTACGTTATCAACGGACTTGAGCTTCCAGCCGTCGGAGGTCTTCGCCCACGTCTCACGCTGTAGGACACTCGTTTCGACTTTACGGCGTTTGTCTGCCAACTCCCTGTATCTGGTCACCTCTTGCAAGACCTCGGCGATGGCGATGAGTTTGTTTTCAGAGACAGTCAATTTCTGGATGGTGACTCTGATGTTGTATGGAGGCCGGTTGCTCTCAAGGAACTGCCTTGAATACTGCTCCATCACCCTGCTGTCACCAACCCTGCCATCAGGAAAGACGGCGTGAAAATCCGCAGTCTTTAGCCCGACGATGGTTTTCAGGTCTCCCTTATCATGGGCCTCAGCCAGCTTCTTATACTGGCCGTCTAACTCTTTCCGCACTTCCGGGTCATCTTGAGCGTGAGACACCGCCGGGTTTAAGCAGGAAGTAACCAATGCTAAGAGAGCCATCAGTAACAGTTTTTTCATTTTCTATCTCCTCAGGAAACAACCCCGGAGTTCGGTATTCCAGTTCTATCTTTGCGGCAATTTCACCGCGAAGCAGCCCAACGCTGGAATTGACCGGCGCGAGGCGAAAGGCGCACAAGCCGAATCGGAGGGAAAGTTGATGAAAAGCATTCTATCCGAGAGTGCGGTCGAATGACTTGTTGGGCGTGCCTTACGGCTGCAAAAACTCAACTGTGCGAAATCTCTTCCTGATTATCTCAAGGTCTTGCCCATTAACCTCTATTACAACCGAGTGTCTCAAAGTCATTGAGACTTTTCGGCGCTTGGAAGATCGAAGGGGCTGACAGATAATCGCTCAAAGTCTGGCGAGCGTGTTTTCAACCGTAGCTTAGGTGATCGCACCTTGATCGAGACGTCCGGCAACGTCACCATCGCCAATCGCTGTGCTACAACGTCCCTGCGCTTCGCGACCACTCGATACGCGAACCGAACATTGCTGCTACCGCGTTGTAGCTCACTAACTTGAAAACTAGTTGTAGATCGTTTCGCTACGAATATGCCGTTGCAATCCCCATACGGTGTCAGGAAAACGTAGTAGTTCTTCACCTTGATAAGAGCAGCGAAGCCGGGGTCTAATTGCACTTCCGCTTTTCCATCAACCAACCGCGCTTCCCCAAAGTCTTCGAACCAGCTTTCCGGGCTTTCCATGCAGTAGAGCTGCCTATGTGAACCGTCAGGGTGCGGCACGGCTGCGCTTTTGGCACCGCCTATAATCGTCAAATCACCTTCAATCGTCACGGGTCCCTTAAAATGGCCTGCTAAACCAGTCTTACTCGAGCCGAAGACACCAGTTCCAGAAGTGCTCATCCCAGCGGCGCCGACGCCAGAATTAGCCAGGCCGATGACACCTATGCCTTGATCAGTAATTTGGTCGGTCGGAAGGCCCGCGCCAGAATTGGTCGTGCCAACGACGGCGATGCCTTTGCCGGTATTACCCCATACGCCAATTACCTCCGCACTACTGCCCAAGACTCCAACGCTTTTATCATTTACACCGAGAACTCCCGCCGGAGGGCTGGGAACTTTGAATGGAGCGTCGCCAAAGCCGAAGACCCCGGGCGCAGATTTGCTCCCGCTCCTGCCCATGACGCCAGCCTGGTCAGTGCTTTCACCGAAGACGCCAGGTGCACGCATGCTCCGACCCGCGACACCCGTTAGCTTCTCGCAAAAACCAAAGACCCCGGGCGCAACAGAGCTCCTGCTCCGACCTACGACGCCGGATTGCTTCCCGCTATCGCCGAAGACGCCGAATCCTGTGTTAGCCTCTCCTCTGACGCCGATGCCGCTGTCAGCGCTGCCACGCACCCCATCACCTGGCCCACCGCTGACGCCCACCACGGCGTCCTTAAGAACGCTATTAAAAAATGCGCCGACCCCGGAAGTGCTCCTGCCTACCACACCAACCCCGGAATCGCTCTCGCCCTCGACCCCGGCACCATTTTTGAAAGAGACGCCACTGACTCCTGTGACGTTGCTTTGGCCGCGGACACCAACGATGTCTCCCGATCCCCGCACGCCTATTGCTTTGCTATTTCCATCTACGCCGATAGCGTCAGCGCCATCACCGCTGCCCACGACGCCGACACGGCCCTGTCCAGAAACCCCAATCGAACGGCTATTCGTCCCCTCTGGAACCTCGCGGCCTATTCCCTTGACACCGCAAGGACCCTCTCCAACAACCCCAATCGGCTCAGGGGAAATCGTCCCCTCAGGCGCGCGGCCTATTCCATGGACTCCGATTTTCGTTCCCTGTGCACGGACGCCTTTCTTGATTCCCGTACCATCACCGCCCGTTCGGAATGCAATACGTGTTGGCCCATTAGCTTTATAGTCTGTCGCTTCATCATGCTCTGCCATGCCCTTCACCTCCGAAAAAGAGATTGTCGACGAATAAGTCTTGAACCTTATCACAGTGCGCGAGAATCGCTATGAACAATTTGGATGTATGCTTCTGTCATTGTCACCTTACCTTGGAGGAAACGCCCAACGCATGTCTAACTGCACCTTTCAATATAATATTCCTGTGGAGCATGTTTCATCTCAATTGGTGCAACACAATACCGCTTTCCCGCGCGAATATAGCATGACATGAAGGCGCAAAGAATATTGATTGAGAGAGCCTATTACTAGCGCACAAGCTAGCCCGTGGTTACGTCATGGAACAAATCCGACTTGAGGTTAGTTAAAGTTCGTAAGGGAGGCAGACTAGCCCCTGCGAAGCTATCCGGCGTTGAATTTTTGTGCAGACCACTTAATTTTTGTGCAGGATGTTAATTTTGTGCAAAGCTCATAGGTAAAGCTTTGCCCGAAAACTCCCACTTGCCCGAAAAGTCAGGAGGTGCGAAATGAAAAGTAGCGCCTCTAAAGATGAGGTGGGTGATGTTAGATAAAAACGGCGGCAGTCTTTGGAAGGCTGCCGCCGTTCGTATGGCTATCCCAATGGCTAAAGACTTGCCGAACGTCTCAAACTCCGTCCGGCGTTGAACGGATACGTTCAGCATCCGTCCTGAGTGGGACGGATTTTACTGCGCGGAAGTGGCGGGGTCAATAATTATTTTAGAGGGCAGTTGGTTGGCTTGTGCAGGTGCAGGTGTGGCGTTGAGAGGTGAGCCAGAGTGGGGGTGGTTGGGGTGTGGGGAGGAGGCGGGTGATGGCTTTGGGGAGGCGTTTGAGCTCTTGTGAGGGGTTGAGGATGATGATGGGGGTGTGTGCTCTGTGCGGCAAGGTTCGCGTGTAACGGGAGAGTTCTTGTGCGGTTGCGTCAGTCAGCGCATTGTCGAACAGTAGGAGCGAATAGTTGAGCTTGTCTATGAAGAGGCGGGCGACACAGGCGGCGGGGGCAGAGACTATCCAACACTCTGCGAGGTTGTCCTGTAGATACTTTTGTAGCTGAAGGTCGAGGCCGACGTAGAGGATGCGGTGGGGGCGTGCGGAGAGGCGACGGTATAAGGCTCTGGCGTGATAAGAGGGTTCGCAGTCTGTTATCATGTACATGGTCTGTTTGAAAACTAGGCAACGGCTAATGCGCGGCTCAATCCCAAGAGTGGAGTAATGAGCATCGCCGTGCGAGATGAAAGGTTCATTCTCACGGCGAACAAGTTGAGCAAGCGCATCATACCGCTAAATAGCGGTGGGAGCAAGGCGTGTGTGCTGAAACCATCAGGAGGTTGTGCCTGATGGGAAGGAAAGCACGCCCGCAACCTCAAAGGCTTGCCGAAAAGCTCTTGCAGATTCGCAATGCTTTAGGATTGTCTCAGTCAGAGATGTTTAGGCAATTAGACGTTGAAGACTTTATTTCTTACAAGCAACTATCGAAGTATGAGTTAGGAATAACAGAGCCACCGTTAATAGTCCTTTTGCGCTATGCGAAAGTGGCGCACATTAGTACTGATTCCTTGATTGATGACAATGTAAACTTGCCAGCCAAGTTACCAGCCAAACCGAAGCACTCCCGCTGATTTTGGGGCAATTTTTTAGATGATTTTTTTGCAAATCCCTGTATCTATAAAGTTTGCAGGGATTTAGAGCCTTGGAGTGTGTTTGCACAGGAGTAATATGCCCTCATTTAGGAATAATATGTCCTCATACGGGAGCTGTATGTCCTCATTTTGCTCTTGAATGTCCGCATCTGGGAGTTGAATGTCCTCACTTAGCTTCTGTCTGTCCTCATCTAGCTCCTGTATGTCCTCATCTAGGAGCTAGATGAGGACATTTAGCTTCCGAATGAGGGCATTTAGAAGCCAGCGCTGGACATTTCAGAGTTGGATGAGGGCATTTGAGAGTTAGCGCTGGACATATAGAAGCTGGATGAGTACAAGGAAACGTTGGCCGTGGGCGCAGCGGTGTGGGGTGGGGACGCAGCCCACGCGTGAACATCAGGTAAGGCGCAGAATCTCTAACAAAAGACTTGCAGCGTGGCGCGGAAAAATGTATGCTGCGCGCGTTCAAAGCGTTTCCTCAAAGACGCACGCCCAGAAGGTTATTAAGTAACTCGCCCAGAAAGTTTTCTATTACAGGCCGCTATACGGTTTTATCTAAATCTTTGTTTAGAGGAGAAACAGTAATGGCTAAAGTAAAGCTAAACTTTCAGAAACTCGTGATGCCGGAAAAAATCGCACGCGCGCGGCTCATTGTCGAAAAGATAACGGGCAACGCGGCGACCTTTCCCAACCCTGTGCCAGCGCTGGCGGACGTGACGGCGGCCATCAACGCGGCCGAGCAGGCTTACAATGACGCGTTAGAAGCACGCGCGCTCTCAAAGCAGCGGACCGCCGAGTTGAGCCTGAGGGAAGATGAGTTGGAAGAGATGGTCGGGCGGCTGGCGAGCTTTGTTGATACGGCGAGCGAAGGCAAGGAAGAAGTTATCCTGAGCGCAGGGATGGACGTGCGTGCGCCAAGCATCGCTTCAAATGTGCCGCCGGGTAATCCGACGGGCCTCGCCGCCACGCTCGGAGACAACGAAGGCCAGATAGATGTCTCCTGGAACTTCGATTCGCTCGCGCGCAGCTACATACTGCAAATCAGCCCGAATCCTCCAACCGAAAACTCCTGGACGCAGGCGGCCGTCGTGACTACTTCGAGCACTACGGTGAAGAATTTGACGAGCGGTGTTAAGTACTGGTTCAGGGTCGCAGCCGTCGGCGCTGGCGGGCAGAGCGGTTGGTCCGACCCTGCCGTCTCGATGGCTCCCTGATGCCTTAACGTTTCAAATGGCGTGCAGAGCCAGCCATTCGCGCAAGGGCAAAAGTCTTCACTAGCACCCTTGTCAGCGAAGCGGATACACCGTGCCCGGCCTGACCTGCCCTGACAAGTTCATACACCAACGCAGGTCTCCGAATAATTGTTGACCGTGGCGTTAGGGAAAGTGTAAAGTCATAAACGTAGGTCAGACGGCCAACACCTGCGCCGCTCTCATCGCTGACAATTTCCAATTTAAAACTTTCGTGATACCCGCCTCCGGCGTCAATTCGCGTTTACTATTTTAAGGAGACTTTACTCAATGCGCCTGAAACTCACATCTGTGCAGGGCAGAATTCTGCTCGTCCTTGCGACACTGCTCATCACTGCAAGCACGGCCTTCGCACAATCAACCGCTTTCACCTATCAGGGCCGGCTGACCGAACAGGGCGCGCCCGCCAGCGGCACCTACGACCTTAAGTTTAAACTCTTCGACGAGGCAGAAGTGCAGCAGGGGCCGGATGTGGAGAAGGCCGACGTGCAGGTCACGAACGGCGTCTTCACAGTGCTACTAGACTTCGGCTCTGTGTTTGACGGCGGCCAACTCTTCCTTGAGATGGCTGTGCGTCCCGGCAGCGCCACGGGCGCTGACCCCTACACGACGCTCACACCACGGCAGGAACTTCATTCGACGCCTTACGCCGTCACCTCCGCCAACTTCACAGGCAACCTCGGCGGCGACGTGACAGGCACGCAGGGTAACACGGTCGTCGCTTCGGTCGGCGGCCAGAGCGCGAGCACCATCGCCAGCACCACTGCGGCAGTCAGCACCGCAACCAACAGCAATACGCCGGACACTATCGTCAAGCGCGACGCTTCAGGCAATTTCAGCGCGGGCACTATCACCGCCAGCCTGAGCGGCAACGCCACGACCGCGACGACCGCAACAACAGCCTCAGGCGTGAGCCCGACGGCGGGCGATAGCGTCGTCACGGCCGTCAACGCCAGCAGTTCGTCAATCAATACCTCGCGCGTCAGCGGCGATGTCGAATTAGCACCGTCCGCGCAGCAGACGACGAGCACCACCAACCACCTCGTCAACCTTAAGCTCGTCGGCTCTCGGACGCTCGGCACGCCGGGGCAGGACGCGCTGCTCTCGCTCAGCGCGAGCGGGTCGTACCCCGACAACCAGACCTACGACAAGGAGCGCTTCCGCATAGACAACGACGGCTCGATTCTGTCCGTCGGCGAATACAACAGCGGTTGCTGCGGCGGCGTTCCGGCGGAGGGCGCGGGCACGCGCTTCATGTGGTTCGGCGGCAAGGCCGCCATCCGCGCCGGTCAAGTCAACGGAACACAGTGGGACGACGCCAACATCGGCCTCTACTCGACCGCCTTTGGTGAGAACGTCCGCGCGCTGGGCGACAACGCAGTTGCGATAGGCAAGGATTCCGTCGCGGCAGGCTCGCGCACCGTCGCCATCGGCGAGAGGAATACGGCAACCGGCTACGCCTCTATCGCGCTCGGTTACGGCGCGTCCACCTCGACCTCAGCCGGGTCGCCGCGCAACGGCACGTTCGTCTTCTCCGACTTCTCAAATAGTGCCTGCGACTTCAACAACATTAGCAACGACTGCCGCTTCCACCCCTCGGTCACGAACTCCTTCAACGTGCGCGCCGTCAACGGCTCCTTCTTCTACACGAGCCTGAACCTCTCCACCAGCTTCATCTTCAACAGCACGACCGCGACCATGACCCTCGCCAACAGCAAGCTCTCTATGAAGAGCGACGGCTCTACAGAACTGACCTCAAACTCCGGCGGCACATCCGGCGTCTCGCTCGCAGCAGGCAGCGGCACTTGGTCGTCGCTCTCCGACCGCAACATGAAGGCCAATTTCTCGGCCGTCAACCCGCGCGAAATCCTGCGCGGAGTTCTACGCCTGCCGATTTCGACATGGAACTACAAGACGCAGAACACTTCCATCCGTCACATCGGCCCGATGGCGCAGGACTTCTTCTCGACCTTCAAAGTCGGTGAAGGCGACAGAACAATCGCAAACATTGACCCGGACGGCGTGGCGCTGGCCGCCATACAGGGCTTGA
Organism: Pyrinomonadaceae bacterium; assembly: GCA_036382855.1. Classification (GTDB taxonomy): domain Bacteria; phylum Acidobacteriota; class Blastocatellia; order Pyrinomonadales; family Pyrinomonadaceae; genus DASVTR01. The sequence continues at coordinate 427,916 of DASVPO010000024.1, forward strand.
ATGAAGAGATTAAAGACCGCGACGTGAAAATCGAAGAACAGCAACGGCAGTTAGACAAGCTTCAGCAGCAGGTCAAAGAGCAACAGTCGTTGATGGATGGCTTGCGCAAGCTCGTCTGCCAGCAAAACCCGCAGGCCGACGTTTGCAAAGCCAAGTGACACTTCAAAGAAGGGAAAGAGCCATGTACTTCTCACCGCGCAAGTGTCGCAAAGATTTCTGCATCCTGCTCATACTGCTCTGCCTGCTCTCCGTGAACGCTGCGGGGCAATCGGGCGGCGGCTATGAGGTCAAGAGTTCGGTTATCGCCGCTGGCGGCGCGACGAGCGCCGCAGGCAGCTACAGTATCAGCGGCACAATCGGGCAACCAATCGCAGGCGGGCCTCTCAACGGCGACTCACTCGTCGTCAAAGTCGGCTTCTGGCACACCATCGAGGCCACAGTCCTTCCGCAGTTCGACTTCGACGGGGACAAGCGCGCAGACATAGCCGTCTTCCGCCCATCGGACGGCAACTGGTACGTCATCAAAAGTTCCGACAGCTCGCTGGTTCAGGAGCAGTGGGGCGCTGTGGGCGACGTGCCTGTTCCAGCCGATTACGATGGCGATAAGAAAACAGACATCGCCGTCTGGCGCGGCTCAGACGGCAACTGGTACATCATTAAAAGCTCCGGCGGGCAGATGCTCTATGGCTGGGGGGCCAGTAGTCTCGGAGACATTCCAGTCCCCGGCGACTACGATGGAGATGGGAAAGCGGACGCCGCCGTCTTCCGCGCACCTGAAGGCAACTGGTACATCAAGAGCAGCAGAGATGGCTCGGCCATTGTCAAAAAGTGGGGAATGGCTGGCGACCAGCTAGTGCCTGCGGATTACGATGGCGACGGCCGTACAGACATCGCCATCTATCGCCCGTCCGAAAGCAACTGGTACATCGTCAACAGCTCTACGGGGGCTTTGACGCTCAAGCAGTGGGGACTCGGCACGGACAAACCCGTTCCCGCAGACTACGACGCGGACGGCCGTGCAGACATCGCCGTCTGGCGTCCTGCGTCAGGCAACTGGTTAATCATCAATAGCTCTACCAACATGGTGACTGTCAAGGCTTGGGGAGCCGAAAGTCTGAACGACGTGCCCGTTCCCGGAGACTACGATGCGGACGGAAGAGCGGACATCGCCGTCTGGCGCGAAGCGGACGGCAACTGGTACATCATCCAGAGCGAGACTAACACCAGCCGCAGGGACAACCTCGGACTGCCCGCCGATAAACCCCTGCCATCAACACGCGTCCCGCAATAGCAATTCTCAACGCTGGTCCAAGTTAAAAGTAGAAGCGGCGAGCCGGTAAGACTCGCCGCTTTGCTCTGCATGAGTTGGGGATTTACATGGCTCAAACAGGCTTTATCAGCGATTCTATCTTACTGTGCTTTGCTTAATAAAGTGCTTGACAGATTAGCAGGTTGGTGTATTATCGCGTCATGGCTTCCATTCACCAGCTTCGCCCGCGCTCGACCGATGAGCCGCCAGCGCTGCACGCGCGAGCGATGGATAATCTGCGCTTCATACGCGAGACGATGGAGCGCGCCTCTTCGTTTACGGCCGTTTCAGGTTGGGGCCAGATCGCTATCGGTGTGACGGCACTGGGCGCAACGCTGGTTTCCGCGCAGCAGGCGACCACTCAGGCATGGTTAACGGTGTGGATCGTCGAGGCCGTGCTCTCGCTTCTGATTTCCATAGGGGCGATGATGCGCAAGGCAAACGCTGCGGAGACGCCTTTGCTGTCGGGGCCGGGCCGGAAAGTCGCTTTCAGTTTATCTCCGCCGCTGGTTGTGGGCGCGCTGTTGACAGTCGTACTTTATCGAGCGGGGCTGGCGGGCGTGATTCCGGGCGTCTGGCTGCTGCTGTATGGAACGGGTGTGGTGACGGGCGGAATGTTTTCGGTGGGGATTGTTCCCGTCATGGGCCTCTGTTTTATGTTCACGGGCGCGGTCGCGCTCTTCTGCCCACAAGGTTGGGGCAACTACTTTCTGGCCGCTGGCTTCGGCGGGCTGCACATTATTTTCGGAATCATCATCGCAAGGAGGCACGGTGGCTAAACAGAACGCACTCAAACAGGAAAGCCAGCGCAAGAGCCGTGCGCGTAGTAGTAATAGCGACGCGCCGTTGAACGTGCGCGAAGAGAAGCAGGCAGCAAAGCTAACGCCGACGGAGATTGACCGTCTCATTCACGAGCGGATGCGGCTCGGCATCGTCAGCGCTCTGGCCGTCAACGAGTCTCTGAGCTTTAACGAGTTGAAAAAATTGATGAGGACGACGGACGGGAACTTAAGTGTGCACGCGCGCAAGCTGGAGGAAGCGGAGTACATTACCTGCAACAAGTTTTTTGAGGGACGCATGCCCAAGACAGAGTATCGCCTGACGGCAGCGGGCCGCAGCGCGCTCGAACGCTACCTGAATCACATGGAGGCGCTGATTCAAACAATGCGCGCTACCTGATGCCGTGCTTTTTTTGCCCGCGGCCTTTGCATTGCAAAGAGCTTTTCAAATTCCGAACCGCGTTGAATCTTAAAAAGCGAACGCGTGGCTTCACCGGGCGTGTCATAGAACTTAAGGGGTCGGGGAAGATTAACAGTCAATTCAGACAGCGGGTGTTTTCAAAGATGAACGAGAGAACAAAGCGAGGACTGGAAGTGCTGGAAGCAGCTTTGCTGCTCGGCATACTGGGCGACGCACTATTGCGCGCGACGCCTTGGGGCTTGAACATTACGCTGTGGATGAGCGCGCTTTTTCTGGCCGTGCTGGCGCTGCTCATGCGCGGGCGGCGCAAGGCGCTCGAAGGGGAAGGGCGCTGGCTCGCTTTGCCTTTAATCTTCTTCAGCCTCTCTTTCGCGTGGCGTGATTCGCTGACGCTGCGCACGCTGGACGTGTTGGCCCTGCTCGTCGCTCTCTCTCTGATTATGTTGCGTGCGCGCGGCGGTCGCATACGGCTGGCGGGCCTGACGGAGTATGTGTTGGGAGGCGTCGTCGCGGGCTTCAATGCGTTTTGCGGCGCTTTCATGCTGCTGTTTGGCGACATCAAGTGGAAGGAGATAACGCGGCCGGGATGGTCGCGTCACGTGCTGGCGATTGTGCGCGGTCTGGCGATAGCCATTCCTTTAGTCTTCTTCTTCGGCGTACTGCTGGTGGCTGCCGATGCTGTCTTCGAAGGCATCATTAACCAAACTCTACACCTAGACTTCGACACAATCTTTTCCCACGCCCTGCTCCTGACATTCCTGTCATGGCTCACAGCAGGATTCCTGCGCAGCGTCCTCCTTGGAGAAGATGTGCCGCGCAAGGCCACAGGGCAACTGGATATTGCCGCGATGACGGGTAACATTCCCGGCCCGCCGCTGTACAAGCGGCCGAACACGGAAGGGGAGGCGAACGCAGAGACAAAGCCGGAGACGACGAAGAAGCAGCAAGCGCCCGCCGGAGCGAGCAGCAACTATTCGCTCGGCATCGTCGAGATAGGCATCGTGGTTGGGCTTTTGAATCTGCTGTTCCTCGCGTTTGTCGTCATACAGGTACGCTATTTCTTCGGCGGCGCTGACGTAGTGCGCTTCACTCAGGGCCTCACGTATGCGGACTACGCGCGGCGCGGTTTCTTCGAACTCGTCTGGGTGGCAGCGCTCGTGCTTCCGCTCCTGCTCATGGCCCACTGGCTGCTGCGCAAAGACAATCCGGCACACGAGCGAATCTTTCGTCTGCTGGCGGGCATGCAGGTCGTGCTGCTGTTCGTCATAATGACTTCGGCCGTCGCTCGCATGCGTCTCTACCAGCAGACATACGGACTAACTGAACTGCGCCTCTACACGATGATCTTCATGGGCTGGCTGGCTCTCGTCTTCGTCTGGTTTGCGGCGACCGTGCTGCGCGGCCAGCGCGAACGCTTTGCTTGCGGCGCGTTGGTGACAGGCTTTCTGATAATCGGTGCGCTGCATGTGATGAACCCGGATGCGTTCATCGTGCGTGTTAACGTGGCGCAAATGCAGGCCGGGCGCGTTTTCGATGCGAGTTACAACGCCTCGCTCAGCGCAGACGCAGTGCCCGCGCTCCTTGAAGCGCTGCCCACTATGAATCAAAACGAGAGCAGCATTATTGCTAACAGGCTGCTCAACCGTCGCGCCTCGCTTCCTCAGGGAGACTGGCGAAGTTGGAACTGGTCGCGCAGCGAGGCCGCAAGCCTGCTACAAGATGAGTTTGGAGACTTGTGGCAAGCAGCCTGCCTCAATACAGGCAGGTTAACGCCGGATGCTATCTGGCAATGCCACCGCACATTTCAACAAACAGGGTTTGCTGATTAATGTGCGCCCAAATCGTAGGCGCGTGGCAAGCCTTCGAGCCGCTTTTCCTCAGCGGTCGAGTGCCCCTTAGCGCTTGCCACGCGCCTACGAAATTCTCGTTCCGTATTTCTCCGCCGGAAACAGTTTCAAACGCTTCCCGTTGTTAATAACAGGCACGACCGCTACGTTTTACTGTTGGCTGTCTGACTCGCGCGCATTGCTTCCCCGGAGCGGCCGCGAAAGCGAATGGGTCGTTAACATGCGGGCGGCAGCCAGCGTCTTTCAGGAAGGCGCGAGAGATGGCCCAACAAGCGAGAGCGCCCGTTTGCGGCCCGGCCGGTCAGGAGCGCATCTCTCTTGTGATGTGGCCCACGCTTTCCGGCGACCAAAATAATCAAACATATTTTCGGCGAGCATCGTACGGCCAAGGTGAACGACATGAAGCGTCTCTATTCATTTTACGCGGATGCCGCACGCATAGCCCTCCAGTCAATCTTCGCGCACAAGCTGCGCGCGTTTCTGACGTTGATTGGAATCATCATCGGCGTGGCCTCCGTGGTTGTCGTCGGAGCTTCGATTAACGGGCTGAACACCTACGTCGTTGACAAGGTATCGAAGGTGCTCGGCATCAACCACTTTATGATTGCGCGCATGGCCTCTCACGGCAGGCTCTCAGATGAAGAGTTTGAAAAGCGCAATCGTCGCAACAAGCGGCTCGATTGGGACGACTACGAGTGGATGAGGGAACACTGCACGAGCTGCACGGAGGTCGGCGCAGGCACGCAAACGCAGATTGACCTCAAGCAGGACGGCCTTGAATTTCCCGGCGCGCTCATCTTCGGCTCAACCTCCAACATGGCCGAGATAGAAGACAAGACGATTGCGGACGGGCGCTTTATTACGCCCGACGAAGTGCAGCGTTCGGCGCTTGTTTGCGTGCTCGGCGGCGACATCAAGGAGAAGTTTTTCCCGGGCACGGAGGCGGTCGGCAAGACTCTGAAGATAGCCGGGCTGCCGATGCGCGTCGTCGGCGTAGAGGAAAGGCGCGGCTCTTTCTTCGGAGACAGCTTCGACCGTCATCTATACATTCCCGTCACAACGCACCTGCAAATCTTCGGTCGCCGTCAGGGCATACAGATTCATGGCAAGTCCGCGACCCGCGAAAGCTTCAGGCCGACGATTGAGGATGCGCGCATCGCCATGCGCAACAAGCATCGCCTGTCTGGCAATGACGAAGACGACTTCGGGCTGGTCAACGTAGAGGACGTGAATAATCAGGTTGACGAGTTTACGGGCAGCATCGCAACCGTCGTCATTCCGATTACGTTCATCACGCTCGTCGTCGGCGGCATCGTCGTGATGAACATCATGCTGGTGAGCGTCACCGAGCGGACTTTCGAGATAGGCTTGCGCAAGGCCGTCGGCGCGACGAAGAAGCAGATACTAATGCAGTTTCTCATCGAGTCTGCGACGCTCTGCGCGATTGGCGGAATGATTGGACTCGCTTTCGCGTTCGGCATCGCGTGGCTGGTTTCTTTCACGACCGGCATCCCGATGACGATAACCGTCATGTACATACTGCTCTCGCTCATCGTCTCCGGCGTGATCGGCATGATTGCCGGACTCTACCCGGCCGTGAAGGCTGCGCGGCTTGACCCCATCGTTGCTTTGACTAAAAACTGAGGATGAGAAAAGTGGGTTTGCGGCTGCCGAAATTTTTTCCGAAAGAGACGCTGCTGATGGCGCTCGACAGCGTGCGTGCGCACAAGTTCAGGAGTTTCCTGACCGTGCTCGGCATCGTCATCGGCGTCACGACGGCGATTGCGATTGCTTCCATCCTGACGGGCCTCAGACAGAACATCGTCGCCATCATCGAAGAGTACGGCACGAACAACATCTATGCTTTTCATCTCTCGACGGGGCCGCGCGTCGGCGAAGACCGCTCGGAGCGCAGCCGTAAGCCTCTGACGGTTGCTGATGCGGCGGCCATACGCGAGCAGGCCACGGCGGTTGAGGACGTTGCGGTCGTCGCTCCCAACGTCGGCTACGGGGGCGGCCCATTCGACGACAATATCACCTACAACGGAAAGAATTATCGCTGGGGCAACACGCAAGGCGTCACCAGTAACTACGCAGGCATTACAAACATCGTGCTGCACGAGGGCCGCTTTATCACGGATGCAGACGACCAGCAGCGACGCAACGCGATGGTCATCGGCATCAACGCCGCCGAGGCGCTCTTTCCTCACGAAAACAGCATCGTCGGCACTGAGGTCAAGATGGGCGGCCACACGTTTGAGATTGTCGGCGTGCTGGAAAAACGCAAGGCAGGCTTCTTCGGTGAAAACGAGGAGGACAACGCAGTCTTTATTCCTTTGCGAACGGCGCAGAAGATTGCGCCCGCCAAAGGCTACCTGCTCTTCGTCATACGCGGGCGCACGGGACAATTGCAGGAAGCGCTCGCACAATCCGAAGACATACTGCGTCGTCGTCGCCACGTAGGCTTCAACGAGCCGAGCAACTTCGACATTAAGACGGCCGATAAGTTTATCGAACAGTTTGACAGCATCACGGCGATGGTCGGGCTGATAGCAATCGCGATTTCGAGTCTGGGCCTGCTGGTGGGCGGAATCGGTGTGATGAATATTATGCTCGTCAGTGTGACTGAACGGACGAAAGAGATTGGTATTCGCAAGGCCATCGGCGCGCGGCGCAAAGACATCGTGAGGCAGTTTCTCTACGAAGCGATGACGCTCACGTTCCTCGGTGGAGTGTTGGGCGTCTTGTTCGCCGTCGGCATCAGCCAGCTTATCATGCTGCTTGTGCCCGCGCTCCCGGCCGCCATTCCCTTATGGGCCATCATCTCTGGATTGGTCGTCTCCATCAGCGTCGGCCTCATCTTCGGCGTTCTCCCTGCGCGCAAAGCCTCACGCCTCGACCCTATTGAATGTTTACGCTACGAGTGAACAGCAGTTTTCAGTAGTCAGTCTTCAGTTTTCAGAAAAGGCAACTGGTCTTAACTGAAAACTGAGAACTCAAAACTGAAAACTGCCTCAGTGTTGTTCGAGGACTTCGTAGCCTTCGGTGGCGACGATGAGTAGGAGCGCGCCGCCGACCGTGTAGACAGGTGTGTGTGTGCTGCCGGCAAGCGCGCAATGGAAATCGCCAGCGCCGAGCGCCTGATCGTCTGCGTGAAAATCTCCTTCGATGATGTAACACTGCTCGATGCCTTGATGGCGATGCATGGGGATGCGCGTGCCCGGCTGCATCCTGAAGAGTGACGTGACTGTCCTTGCCTTCGTGTCAACGAACAATTGCTTGGCGAGGATACCCTCGCCCACCTTCCGCCACTCGCCCTCTTCATTACGCAGCGTTAAAAATTGCGATGCTGTGCTCTGCGCCTCGCGAGAGTCCGAATGCTCCTGCTTCGTCTCTCCGGCCAGAAGCGCCGAAAGCTTCTCGCGCACGATTGGCGACGGGGCTGCTTCAGGCGCAGCGAAGGCCAGAGCGCCGACCGTTTGTTCAAACTCACTGTAGATTGCTTCACATGCTTCGCAACCTTCTGCAAGGTGTTCTTCAAAAGCGCGTGCTTCATGCTGGCCGAGCGCGCCGAGCGCATAGAGAGCGGCGCGCTCCTCTTGCGTCTCTTTTTCAGCTACGCTGTGATACTTCATCATATCCCCTCATAAACCGTTTTCAGCTTCTCACGTAGCTTCATCATTCCGAGCCGCGTGCGTGTCTTCACAGTGCCGAGCGGCTGCCCCAACCGTTCGGCAATCTCGCTATGGCTGAGACCCAAGTAGTAAGCCAGTTCAATCACCTCTCGTTGTTCGGGCGAGAGCGTGTCGAGCGCCGCGCGCACGATTGCCTGTCTCTCCGCCGCGAGGCTTGCCTCCTGCGGTGAAGACTCGAGCGCGGCCAGCGTGCCTGCCGTCTCAAGCGGCTCGTTGCGTTGTCGCTCCTGCCGGCCTGAGCGCAGGCGGTCAATCGCACGGCTGCGCGCAATCGTCATTAACCACGACAGCGGCGTGCTGCGGCTTTCATCATAACGCGCGGCCTGACGCCAGACCTGCATGTAAACATCCAGCAGCACCTCTTCGGCCACCGTCCTGTCATTTACGACGCGCAGCACTAACCCGAAAGCCAGTTTATTGGTCGAGTCGTAAAAGAGGGTCAGCGCAGACTGATCTCCGTCGGCGACGCGCTTGATAATCGCCGTCCAATCTTGCTCGTGCATGGCAGGCACAACAGAGGATTCCACCGCAGCCACGGATTGCTCCCCTCTTGAGACTACGAGATGCTGCTTGTCCATGGATCTGTCCGAGCGCGCGAATTCAAGCGGAAATCCAACCCCCGCAAGGCGGACGTAATATACATCAAACCGAGCGCTCGAAGAAACAGCACATCTTCCAGTCAACTGCTGTTTAGCCAGCGCATCGAAAGCGGCGTTGATGGTTGTGCCGCCGGATACGCAAGGATTGCTGGCTGCTTTCGTGTCTCGTCGCTCTTTGAAAATTAGATTCTCCTGCGGTCGTCTCTTCCTGCTGCTGCTGTGGGCGTTACATTCTCGTCAGTTTTAGTTTAGACTTAATGGAAAAGAACGAGCGAGGTGGGCCATGACGAAACTGAAAGACAAGGTGCAGAACGCTCTTGACGAAGGCCGGATGCTGGTGCTCGGCTCTCAGGTGCTACTCGGTTTTCAGTATCGCTCAGCCTTCGAGCCGGGTTTCCCGAAGCTTCCACAACACGCGCAATACCTGAAAATAGGCAGCCTCGGCCTGATGCTCGTCGCCTTTGGACTGCTCCTAGCGCCGGCCGCGTATCACCGCATCGTCGAGGAAGGCGAAGACACAAACAGATTGCATCGCTTCACTTCGGCAGTGATGAGTTATGCGCTGCTGCCTTTCGCCGTGGCGCTCGGCATAGACATCTACGTGTCCATGGAGCGGACGACCGTGCAATCGCTCGCCCTCACGGCAGGGCTGCTTGCCACTCTCGTCGCGCTCTTTTTCTGGTACGGGCTGGAGTTTATGCGCCGTCCGCGACGCGAACCGGCAGTCAGGGAGAAAAGGGCTATGGACGAAAAAGAGAACGAACAGGCTGAAGCGGAAGGCACTAAGTTGACGGACAAGATCAGGCACGTGCTGACGGAAACGAGAGTCGTGCTGCCGGGAGCGCAGGCGCTTCTCGGATTTCAGTTTGTCACAACCCTGATGGAAGCCTTCGAGAAGTTGCCTCTCTCGCTCCAGTACGTTCATCTGGCGAGCCTGTTCTTAGTGGCCCTCAGCATCGTGCTCTTGATGACGCCCGCCGCATATCACCGCATCGTCGAGAAGGGGGAAGAGACAGAACACTTCCACGCTTTCGCCAGCCGGACGCTGATAGCGGCGATGATTCCGCTCGCGCTCGGCGTGACGGGCGATTTCTTCGTCGTCGTCAACAAAATCACTCGTTCGACCAAGACCGCCATCATCGCCTCAGCGCTCGTGCTCCTCTTCTTCTACGGCTTCTGGTTCGGCTTGACGCTCTACCGTCGCAGCCGCCAACCAACAACTGCGGCGCTCGCACGCGGAAGAAGCCAACAGCCCGCTTCCTGAGCTTTCATCAAGGTGGAAACAGCATCTTGCGAGCATCCGTACGGCTCGCACCTTTTTCGCGCGCCCCGGAAAACTGAAGCGCGCAACATCAACGCGCGACTTCACGCGCTTAACCTTCCCTCGCAAAACTTCTCTTTCGGAGGATAAAACTTTATGAAAAAGAATGTCTCCCTGCAATTGGGTCTCTGCTTTTTGTTACTGGTCTTTGGAAGCGCGTTGAGCGTTCGCGCGCAGCAAGCCTCTCCGGCCCACGCTCAGGCCGATAGTCTCTACAAGCGGCTTGGCGGATATGACGCGCTCGCCGCCGTCGCCGATGATTGGTTAGGGCGTTTGACGAAGGACGAAAAACTCTCGCGGTTTTTCAACGGCGTCAGCACGGATTCGCAGAAGCGTATTCGCCAGTTGGCGCTCGACCAACTGTGCGCTGCGACGGGCGGCCCATGCGTCTACATCGGCCGCGACATGAGAACCGTGCACGCGGGCCTCGGCATCACCGAAGCCGACTGGGAGCAATCGGTCAAACTCCTCGTCACTACGCTCGATAAATTCAAAGTCGGCAAGACCGAGAAAGACGACCTGCTCAAAGCCCTCTCTGGTCTCAAGAAAGACATCGTGGATAAACCCTGAAGACGGAATCAACAATTGAAGAGTCAGGAGTCAGAATAAGCGGCTGAGGCAAGCTTCTGATTTTCTGTTCTTCTGATTCCTGACTCCTGCTTTTGATTCCGCCTACAGGATTCTGCCGTATGTTATAGTCTCAGCCCATGAGCGTGTCCGAGCGGAATCTGGTGCGGGAGTATCTCTCCTACTTGCAGGTTGAGAAGGGGTTGGCCCACAACTCCTTGGAAAGCTACAAGCGAGATTTGTCGCGGCTGGAAGAGTGGGCTGAAGGTCTCGGCAAGAGCGTGCAGGATTTAACGCGGAAAGACTTGCGTCTGTGGATCGCGCAGCTTTCGCGAGACGGACTATCGCCCGCTTCCGTGACGCGTGCCGTCAGCGCTGCTCGCGGCCTCTTCCGTTTTCTGATGCTCGACGGTCATCTCAAGTCGCACCCGGCCGAAGACCTGGACACGCCGCAGAAGCTCGCTTCTCTTCCACAGTTTTTGACCGAAGAAGAGATGGAGCGATTGCTCGCTGCGCCCGACACGGAGACGGAAGAGGGCGTGCGCGACAGGGCCATGCTTGAACTAATGTACGCAGCCGGCCTTCGTGTGTCGGAGTTGGTTGCGGTCAGGCAGGCCGACGTTAATCTCGACGCAGGCTTGATAGTTTGTCATGGCAAGGGCAGCAAAGAGCGACGCGTTCCCATCGGCAAGAGCGCGACCCTCTGGCTGCAAAAATATATGGCCCTGCGTGTGCGTAGAGCGCGCGAAGAGTCGCGCGAAGCTCCTCAACTATTCTTAAACAGCTTGCACGGGCCGCTGACGCGCCAGTTCGTCTGGGCCATGATTAAGCGCTACGCGCGCAAGGCAAATTTGCCGGACATCTCGCCGCACACACTGCGCCATAGCTTCGCCACGCACTTGCTGCAACGCGGCGCTGACTCGCGTTCCGTGCAGGCGCTTCTGGGCCACAGCGACATCTCTACGACGCAAATCTACACGCACATCACAGACAACCACATGCGCGCCACCTACGACCGCCATCATCCTCGCGCACGCCTCAACCACATTCTCGTTGATCAGCAAGAAGATGAATAAGCCTCTGCTGCCTTCTGCTTACGCTTGCATCAACAGAAGCTGATTCACGGTCGAGATGCGTTTGACGTGGGCCCACTGTGTGACCTATTATCCGAAGGCTTTTTATCCAGCATTAATCCCGGCGCAGTATCATCAAGCGGGCATTTCCTGTGAGCGGGAGTCGCCCTTTAATGAACCACACCGATTTTTATACTCCCTTCTTCCCGTTTCATAGGGAAACGGTGGGCCGTGCTCTGCCGGAAACGCTGAGCACAGGACGGACTGCAAATCTCTCTGCGCGGAAACGTGCGCGACGGGCGACGCTCGCGCGTTGGTTGCTCGTCTCGCTCCTCGTTGCCATAGTCTTTCCGCTTCTTGCCGTTGCGCAGACGCGCCCGCCCGTGCTCATCAGCGAACCGACTTCGACGCGGGCCATCGCCTTCGAATCTCCGACATTCTTCCGCGAGCCTTTCTCGCTTACGTCGCCCTACGCGTGGAACACGGACAGGCGCACGCGCGTGATGCTCTTCGCTTTGAATCTCTCTTTGCAGCCCGGCGAGGATTTGGCGGTCGTGACGGCGGAAGCGGAGGATGCTGTGCGTCGTCGCTACAATTTACAGGTCGAGTATGTTGGCCCAGTTCCGTCGCAGTCTTGGTTGAGCGCCGTCGTTCTCAGGTTGAGCGATGACCTGACGAACGCGGGCGATGTGCTGGTCCGCGTCTATTATCGCGGGGTGGGCAGCAATCGTGTGCGCATCGGCGTCGGGCACATCGGCGGCGGCCCGCCTGACGATGCCGGAGCTGGCCCGACGATAGTTCCGCCCTACGTCATCAGCGGGCGCGTCGTAGATGGTGCAAACAGCTTCAGCGGCGTGCATGTGACGTTAAGCGGAACGCAGACGCAGACCAAGACGACCGACGATAACGGCTTCTATTCTTTCACGGTCGAGAGCATTGACGACTACGTCTTAACCGCCTCGAAGCCTTACTACGACTTCAGCCCGACCAGCCGCTCCTTCATCAATCTAAGCAATCATCAGCAGAACGTTAACTTCAACGCCGCACGGCAAGCCTTCAACATCAACGGGCAGGTGTTGGACGAACATGCGCAGCCGTTAAGCGGAATCGAGGTCGCGCTGTTTAATGAAGTGGGCGGCCAGATGAGCGCAGTCCTGACGGACGCGGGCGGCCAATTTTTGTTCACGAATATTCTCGCCGGTTATAACTATTCGGCTGCGGCAACCAGCAACAACTTTTTCACCTTCACACGGCAGAACATAAACGCGCTGGCCGGTCATCAAACGCTTAGCTTCAGCGGCGTGCGCTCCGTTTACACGATTCAGGGGAAAGCCTTGAACGCAACCGGCGAGGGGCTCGGCGGTGTCACCGTCAACCTGAGCGGTTCGCAGACGGCGACCACCACGACCGATGCTCAAGGCAATTATTCCTTTGCGGATTTGCCTGCCGCAGGCACTTACGATGTCGCCGCCTCAAGAGTCTTCTACGTTCTCAGCCCGCAGCATCAGACCTTCAATAATCTGGGCGCTAATCAACAGGCGAATTTCGCAGCCGTTGATGATAACCGCATCATCAGCGGGCGTGTGACGGACAGCAACGGCGACGGACTCCGCGGCGTCACGATTAACCTGAGTGGTTCGCAAACGCGTGCTGTCAAAACAGACAACGACGGCCGTTTCTCATTACCCGCCGGCGCAACAGGCGACTACACCATCACACCCTTTATAGAGCAGGACAGCTACCTATTCACTCCCTCGAATCTGTCGCTGCAAAATTTAAACGGCAATCACACAGTCAGTTTCACAGCAGCGCGCACGCCGCATCCCAATCCTACTTACGTGCTTGAATTCGACGGCGCGCAAAAGACAGTTGACTATGGCCCCTTCTGGACGCCCTACGTTGACCTCGGACATTTCTACTGGGAATTCTGGGCCATGCCCGGTACAAACGCAGGCAGCACCTACATGCTATCCGACGGCTACGGCGGAGCACACGCACTGCTCTTCGGCTTCTCACACTACAACGTCTCCGAGCCGGGCCGTTATCAACTCTTCGGCAATATCTTTGACGGCTACGTGAGCGGCCCGAACATTATTTTCTTCTCCAGCGATGAAGGGCCTGCGGCGGGCGAGTGGGGACACTTCGCCGTCGGCTGGGACGGGCAAAGCATCATCACCTATTTCAACGGCGTGCCTGTCGGGAAAAGCGCGTATGCTGGCACGCGCGCGACACCCAGCCCCGGCCACGGCGGCACACGCCTGCTCATCGGCGGCTCGGACCACAACAACCTCGTCGGTCGCATCGCACAGGTGCGCGGCTACGAAGGACGCAATCCGCTCGAAGACGCAAACGGCCCGACCGGCGGAACAGTCGAAGCGGCATTCGTTCCGCAAACTATTTTCAGCGGGGGCGCAAATCTCGTCAGCTATTTCTTCCGTCCCGCGCCGACCATCGCAGACTTCTCGCGCGGCTTTGACGGCATCGCAGGCAACGGAAGCAACCACCCCGGACTTCTGCGCGGCACAGGCAACGGTGTTCTCTACGACTGCGCAGAATGCCCTCCGCCCAGATTCGTGATTGACCAGACAGCACCCGACTTCGTGCGCAACATAGCGCCGCAGCCCGTCCTCGTCCCGACGCCGCCGACCGTGCCCAATCAGGCGCGCATCTTCGATTCATTCTCGCGCGCTAATTCCACATACCTCTTTTATGGTCAGGGTGGCCTCGGTGCGACAGAGGGAGGAACGGAAGGTCAGCAGACATGGCAAACCGCACAGAGCCCCGCCGCCCTGCAATCCTTCGGCATACTCAACGGGCGCGCGGTGCTGCTCGCCAACGAGCCTTCGGTCGCGTGGGTGGCGAATGCTGCCAACGACGGAAATCTTGACGTGCGCGTTGAGCGCCGTGCAGGCTTCTGGGGCAGCGGCCTCGACACGGGCCTAAGCTTTCGCGTCGTCAACCACAACAACCTCTTTTTCGCTTACACCAGCGAGAGCAATCAACCTTCCGCCCCGCGCAAACTGGCGGTCGGCTATTACCTGGACGGCGAGCGAACAGACCTGACGACGAATGTGTTGATGCCTTTATACTGGACGAAGCTGCGCGTCGTCGCCAAAAACGACGGCAGCATTAAAGTCTATGCAGATACGACGCTCGTTTACTCAACCAACAGCAAAATCCTGCTCGCAGGCAAGGGCGCAGGACTCTACAACAATTCGTCAGGCTCCGGATTATCCAATCGCTGGGATAATTTCACCGTCTACGACGCACCCTGACAGGGCGCAATATGAAAGGGAAGCGGACGAAGGGAAAGGGAAAAAAGGGGAAGAGGGTAAAAGGTTAAGGGAAGACAAGCAGCTTCCTTTTCACCTTTTACCCTCTTCCCCTTTTCACCTTATCTTCTAATCGCTAACGGTGCGTCCGGCGAGGCTGGCGACGACGGCTGCCAGTTCGGCAGGTTCGACTGGCTTGGCGATGTGTGTCTGGAAGCCAGCGAGCAGGGCGCGCATGCGGTCTTCGCTTCTGGCGTAGGCCGTAACGGCCGCAGCCGGAATCGCGCCGCCGTGTTCCGGCCCGAGAGCGCGCACCTTCCGCATCAGCGTGTAGCCGTCCTCGTGCGGCATACCGATGTCGGAGATGAGAACATCGGGTCGAAATTCTTCGAGCATTGTGAGCGCCTCGGCGGCAGTTGAGACGGCGCGGACTTCAGCCCCACATTCCGCGAGCGAGATGCTCAAAAACTCAAGCGAGTCGGGCTCGTCATCCACCACCAGCACGCGCAGCCCGTTCAAGTTTGCGAGGTGTTCAAATTCCGATTCCTGACCGGGCAACTGTAGCTCGGCCTCGCCCTCCTGCGCGCTCTCCTGCGGCTGCGCGGACAGCGGAAGAGTGATGATGAAGGTTGAGCCAAGGCCCTCGCCCTCGCTCTCTGCGCTGACAGTTCCGCCATGCAGTTCGACCAGATGGCGCACGATGGCTAAACCTAAACCCAAGCCGCCGTGCGTTCGTGTCGTTGAGCCGTCGGCCTGACGGAAGCGGTCGAAGACGTAAGGCAGAAACTCCGCCTTGATGCCTTCGCCTGTGTCTCTGATGGAGATGCGCGCATGAGACTCAACGGCGTGCAGTTGTAACTCTATGCGTCCGCCGTGCGGCGTAAACTTGACGGCGTTGGAGAGTAGATTCCAGACGACCTGCTGTAAGCGCGCAGGGTCGCCCATGACGAATCCTGTCTGGGCGTCGAGCATTGTTTCCATCTGAATCGCCTTCGCGTCGGCCGCCGGGCGGACGGATTCCATCGCAGCCTCTATCACTGGCCCAAGCTCCACAGGATTCACTTCAAGACGCAGCTTGCCCGTAATGATACGCGAGACATCGAGTATGTCTTCGATGATTTGCTGCTGCGCGCGTGCGTTGCGCTGGATGGTTTCAAGGGCGCGTGCGGAAGTTTCCGCATCGAGTTGGCCTGTGCCGAGAAGTTTGGCCCAACCGAGCACGGCTGTCAGCGGTGTGCGCAGTTCATGCGAGAGCGTGGCGAGAAACTCGTCCTTGATGCGGTTGGCTTCCTGCGCCTCGCGGTAGAGACGCGCGTTGTCAATGGCGAGTGCTGCGCGGCGCGCTAGGTCTTCGGCGAGCGCCAAGTCCTCCGGCCCATAACGACGGTCTGATTCGGTTGAGATGAAGGAAAGAGCGCCGAGTGTGCGGCCCTGAACGGTCATCGGAACGGTCATGGCTGACTTAAGGCCAAGCTCGCGCATGATGGCAAGGTGTTCGGCATCGCGTGCGGCCATTGCCAGTAGTGCGTCTGGAATGTCCGTGTAGATTTCCGGCTCACCGCTGCGTATGACCTGCGGCACGCCGTGCGTTTCAGCCGGGTCAATCGGGTAGAGGCGCTGTAGATCCTCCGCCATCGCTACCTTCGAAGGGTCAACGTGGGCCAATGCCAGCGGCAGGATGATTCCTTCCCGCTCTATGATGTGCACGGAGCACCAATCTGCGATGTGCGGAACGGCGAGGCGCGTAACGCTTGCCAGCGTCGTTTCATAATCGAGCGAGGAAGCCAGTATGGCACTAGCTTCGGCCAGAAAGGCCGAACGTCTCCCGGCGGCTTCGGCCGCGGCGCGTGCGCGGCGCGCTGCATCAAACAGGCGCGCGTTGTCCATCGCTATCGCCGCCTGCGCGGCAAGGCCCGTGACGATATGCTCCGTGCGTTCGGTGAAGACGCCGGCCTCAGGGTGGCCGAAGAAGAGTCCGCCCAGAACTTCGCCGGAGCGAGAGATGACGGGCACGGCCATGTAGCTCGTGACGGGCAGATGGCCGGGCGGCATCCCGTAGTAGGGCGAGTTTTTGCCGTAGCGCGCATCCTGCGTCACATCGTCAATGCGAATCACGCCCTCGCCGCGAAAGGTCGGGCCGAAGAGGTCCGTGGCGCGCGGCATCGGAAAATGCTCGAAGGCTTCGCGCGACACGCCGGAGAGCGTATAGAGCATGTAGGATGCGCCCTGAGCGTCGAGCACGTTGTAGAAGAATGAGCCGAAGCGTGCGCCGGTCAATTCCGTTGCAGCGTCCGTCACGGCCTGCACCAGTTTCTGCTGGTCCAACTCCGCAGACAGCATTTGCCCGATACGATTGACCGTCTCGACGACTTCCGTCTGCTCTCTGAGCTTATTCTCTATCTGCTTGCGCCCTGTGATGTCGTGCATCGCCAGCACAGCGCCCGTTATCTCGCCGCCGACGGTAATCGGCGCGCAGGAGCAGAAGACTGGAACGAGCGTGCCGTCGCGGCGCAGCATCATATCTTCGCGATTACGAACGGTCGTTCCCGAACGGAGCACTTCGACCATCGGACATTCATGCATCGGGTAGGGCGTGCCGTCCGGGCGCTGGTAGTGAACCGTGTCATGGAGGACGCGACCCAGTAGTTGCTCGCTCTTCCAGCCGAGAATGTCTTCGGCCGCCGGGTTCATAAACGTCAGGCGGCCCGTTACATCCATCATGCACAGACCTTCGGCGGCATTGTTGGTGATTGCGCCTGTGATGCGCAGTTGATATTCGAGTTGTTCTCTGGTCTGACGGTGAGCGGTGATGTCGCGCGTGATTTTCAGGAAGCCGTGTAAGCGGCCCTCGTCGTCGCGCAGCGCTGTCAGCGAGACGCTGGCCCAGAAGCGCGAGCCGTCTTTGCGTCGTCGCCAGCTTTCGCTGATAAACTGCCCACTTCTGGCAGCCTCCGCCAACTCCTGCTGAGGGCGTTTGAGGATGACATCTTCATCCGTAAAGAGAATGGAGAAGGGGCGGCCGATTATCTCACGGGTGCTGTAGCCCTTGAGTTGTTCACCGCCTTTGTTCCAGGTGATAATCAAGCCATCGGGGTTGAGAGCGAAGATGGCATGGCTCTTTACTTCCTCAATGAGCTGCTGGTAAAGCTCAGTGGGCTGCTGCAACTCCCCTACTTGTTTTTGTTCTTCCAGCATTCTTCCAAGCTTGAGCGAGATAGAGAGAGCGCACGCGTTTGAGCGGGGTAGTCAGCGCGCGTTTGTGTAAGGTAGACGGTTAGAGAGAGGCGAGCCCTTTGAGCCTGCGCTTGCTCGCAGGGGGCTCAGGGACAATTCGGCGTCCGCCTGAAGCCAGCCTTCTCCGCTTCCTCGATGCTGCCGAAAGAGACGCGATTTTGCGGAAGCACTCTTTCGCCATCAGGGCATCCGGCCTTGTAATATGTTCTGGTCGTGCTATCGCCCGTAACTGTGAGTCTGGGCGATTTGGGAAAGGCCGTTGAACCTTCGGCCTGTCCGCCCTGCCCGGCCTGGTCAACGCCCTTCTGGTCTGCGCCCTGTTCGGGATTTTTGGCGGGGATCCCGCTTCTGTCCGCGGTGGCGAGAGCGTCGCCAGGTTTTTCGGGAGTAGCGTCGGGAGCCGTCTCCGCCGGTTCGGGTGTTGTCTCGGCGGTGGTCTGTGTGGACGGTTGCTGGCGGCGCGCCTGACGAAATTCCCAGGGCGGCAGCGGTGCTTCGTCCTGCCATAGCCCGCGCGAGGCCGTGCGCGCTTCGCGTTCTGCGCCGGAATAGAGCGGGCGGTCGCTTTCCGGCAAGTCGCGGTCGTTCGGATAATACCAGGCCAGCCCGGCCTTCAGCATTTCGAGGTTTACGTCCAACGCGCCGAGCGTCACTTTGCCGAGCGCTCGCCCGTTGCGATCCGTCTTCTGGTACTTCACGTTGACCGTCTTGCCGAAGACCATCATGGACAATTTTTGCCGCGCGACAGGCCCGAAAGGCTGTTCCTTCTCCGGCGCGTCAATGCCCAGCAGCCGCACGCGATGCCGCTTGCTCTGCGCGTCGAGCACCGTGACGGAATCGCCCCAACCGAGTTCGACCACCTTGCCCTGAATCGCGCCCGGCTGCTCTGCCGCTTCCTTCGACGCCGTAGTGGCGGGCACGGTCGCAGCAGGCATCTGCGGCGCTGTAGGCTTAGTCTTAGTCGCCTGCTGTTTCTTCTGCGCCATGCCCTCTGGTGCGCACACACAGGTAAGGACGACAACTAACAACGCGATAGCCAGTTTCTTCATAATGCTTCTTTCCAGTAACAGAGGCGGTCAGCGACTGGTCGGCGGCCAGTCTCAACGTCGGGCATTATGAGCGATGCTCATGCTTTAAGGCAAATTCGCGGGGAGTGTCAGAAACAGTTACGGACGGTTAGGTAGATGATCTAGTTCTACGTTCGTATGTTCTCACCCTATGACAATTAGAACAGACGACATCGCACTTTTCAACCTCACGTAGAATCGCGCGCATGGTCATGCGGTCGGTGCTATTTAACGCGTACTTCTTAGTTTCACCTTCCCGGTGGTCAAAGTCCATCACATAATAAGGATACAGGCCACCACAATCCGCGCATGGACGCGATTTCATCTGCCGGACGAACTCTCTGCGTTTTAAGTAAGAACGAGTATTACGGTCGAGATACTTGCGTTTGTTGTTTGCATAGTGGCTGCGAGTAAGCTCTTTGCCACACTCTTTACAGTATGAGTGACGAACGCCGGTTGGTTTATGTCTGAAACTAAATTCGGTTATCGTTTTAACCGTCTTGCACTTTGAGCACGCCTTGCGTTCTGAGCCTTGAGCAGCATGGCTTGCAATTCGCATGGGTGCGATTTTATCACCTGTAAATACGCGGCGTGAAGATTAAAAAGAGACCGTGATGAGCACGGCCTCTCGCTTTGTTTAGATTGTGGTGCACCCGGGAAGACTCGAACTTCCGACCCCTTGATTCGTAGTCAAGTACTCTATCCAACTGAGCTACGGGTGCGCTTTTGAAAAGCGGAAAAAAGAATATAAGGGCCGTGTTTGCCAGTGTCAAGCGGGCGCATGAACCGTCAGCGGGCAGCCGCTCTTTCATCGTTTGTTAACGAGCGAAGTAGCCTGGGCGCGTGCGTGCGACGAGTTCGGGGCGCGCAACCTCGATGCGGATGGTGCGCCAGCCCTTTGCGCGCGGCTCGCTGGCGGTCGGGCGATAGGTGATAGTGTAAAGCGAACGCAGATCGGCTGCGACTTCAGCATAAAGGTAGCCCAAATCTTCGAGGCGTCGAATCTCGTTGAGCCGCCCGCCTGTGCGGTCTGCGAGCGCCTGCATGCGCGCACGCGCAGAGGTGTAGATTGCTACCTGCTTCGGATTCGGGTCGGCAATGCGCTTGGGGTCGCCGGAGGGAAGCGCCAGCGGATAAATCGTCACGCCCTGACGGTCGGCCGCGTTGAGCACGCCCGCAAGAGCCGCGCTCTGTTCTGGATTGATGGAAGCAATCGCCGCCTGATTGGTCTGCGCATTACCGACAGCAGCGCCGTCCGTCATGCGCATCTGCGTGTCAATGCCGTCTGTCAAAACGACAATCGCTTTGCGACGGTTCTTCTCCTTGCCGAGTTCCTGAAGCGAGTAGGAGAGCGCCTTGTAAAGCTCCGTGCCGCCCTTGCCGTCGGCATACTGGATAGCGTACGCAATCTTTTCGTAGTCCGAGCTGAAGCCCGCAAGCGTTTTGACCTTTTCGTTGAAGCCGATGACGGCGACCCTATCCTGCGGGCCGAGCGCGTCTAAGAAACGGATGGCCGCCTGCTTGAGCGTCGTGCGAAAGCTCAGGGTCGAGCCGGACATGTCCAGCAGCAGGATGAGACTAAACGGAGCGGTCGTAGGCTCAAACGACTGGATTGACTGCTGCACGCCTTCTTCGTAAACCTTAAAATCGCCCAGCGTCAAAGTCGTTATGGGGCGGCCCTGACGATCTACGACGCCCACGTTAAGCTGCACCAGCGATGCGTCAATGCTGATGGTTTCATCCTCTTCCTGCGCGCGTGCCACCTGCGCGCAAGCCACGAAGCACGCCGCCAGCAGCAACAGCAACGCGCATGTCTTCGCGACTGCTTTTTTAAAGGGAAAGATGAAGGGAAGTGGCGAGTCAATCATTGCTTAAAGTTAACCATCATCGAAGTTCGTGTAAAGCGAGTATGCCTGCCGCCGGGGCCGTTTTGCAAGCAGCGCGAAACGGCGCACGACAGCCATTGTCGGACGCTTTAAAGTGTGCGGAAGTTGCTTTAATGCGGGAGAAAAGCGTGCGCGGGGCGCGATAAGGCGCGGCCGCTGCGACGATAAAGAGAACCTTAAAGAAAGCCCTCTATAGTGTTCGGACTGTTCTTGCTATGTTTGGCTCGCGCCCGCCGCGTCTCTCTACCGCGCAATCGAGCCTTATCTTTCGCCGACGGCCTTTGCGACGCGTGTGCGAGAGCGGCGCACGGGCGCTGAGGCGGCAGGGGTGTCGGCGGCGGCGACGGGCGCAAGCGGCGCTGGCGTTTCGACAGGCACGGGGCGCAAAGGCTTGCGGCGTGCGGCGGCGCGCTCGGCTTCGGCGGCGGCAATCCGCTTGGCTTTCTCAATGCGCTTGCGCGGCACAAGCTGAAAGCGCAGTTCCATCTCCTGCGCGACCTTGTAAATATTTTTGGCCTTCGAGCCGCGCTCCGCCCTGCGAATAACTTCGTCGAGTTCGAGCAGCTCCGCCGTATCGTCTTTTCCAATCCAGATAAACATTGCTTCCGGCATCTCTCTTTTCACCTCTAAATGTAAAAGCTTGCGCATCTCGACGGCCGAAGCCGCAGAGACTAACTGACGAGTGGGCTTCGTCGCGCTCGAACGCGCCGCGTAATACTCCGCAACGCGCGCATCAACGCCCTCACGGTTCGCATCGTAGAAGAGCGCAAACTCCTGACAACGCGTGCGGTAGGGACAACTCACGGAGCAGACCAGCGTGTCTTTGAAATGCGTGTAACGGTTACAGTAAAGTTTCAGGCCCATCGGCATGAGTCCACAAAAGGGGGCGCTGGGTCTTAAAAAATTCTTTTCACCGAAGAAGAACACTTCGATTAATAGACACAACACCGCTCATTAATTTTCGGGAGTAAAGCGACTATAACACCGTTGTCCTACGTATGCAACTTGTATCGCGTGCGCAACGAAAGGTTTGCTGCCTGCTCATCGTAAATCGGCTATAATCCGCCGCTGTCGTCAAAAAGCCCTCTTGTTGCTTGTTCAGCACAAGCCGTAAGCGTGGGCCACAAAGCTCTCACCGAAATAGCGTCCGGGTCACGAACGTGCCATCGTTTATCGAACGGAGACTCTCACGATGTACAAGCCAAACTTTTGCGTCGAATGTGGCGAGCGCATTGCTCGCACACGCTTGTCTCTCTGGACCAGCAACCGTTTCTGCCGCGCGTGTGCGCCCAGATTCCGCGCAACACGAATCCTCTTGCCCTGTTTAGCGGGCGCAACGCTCTTTAGCATCGGCCTCGGCGCAGGCCGCGCCATGCGTGCGGACACACCGCCCCTCATAGTCGAGCGCCGCCAGCCAACAGCAACTTCCACACAAACAGCACAACTTCAGCCAGCGCCCGCCACTGTGCACATAGACAACGCACTACTGCCAGCCAGACCCGAACCGGGCAGCAGCACAAAGACAGAGCGACCACCATCCGCATCCGAAACCGTCTCAATCTGCGGCGCGCTGACAAAGAAAGGCACGCCCTGCCAGCGACGCGTCCGCGGCACAGACCGCTGCTGGCAACACAAAGGCCAGCCCGCTGTAATTCCACTCGAACAGCGGATGATTAAGGAATAAGAGCTTTGCTGGCTGTTATTAGTTTGAGAGGTCAAAAGAAGAGGCGCGTCGGCCTTCGTAAGCCAACGCGCCTGTTCTTTGTTTAATGATTACCCTAAAGCATCAAGGCTCGGGTGGGGGTGGTTCTTTTGTGCCGCGTTCGCGATTGAAGGGCGAGGTGGGCAGCCATGCGGGCATCTGTTCGCTGTTGGCGACACGCCAGCCGAGGACCAGGCCGAGGGCTGCGATGGTGCGTGGGCCGTCCCAGTTCCAGTCAGGTCGCACGGTATCCGTTGGCTGGTGATAGTCTGTCTTCTCCCATGCCTTCATGCGGTCAATCCAGTTTTTGGTGTCACCTTCGGGCGCGCCGAGCAGCATCAGTGCGGGCACACCCTTCTTGACGAAGAAATAGTGGTCGGAACGATAAAAGGCTTTCTCGTCGGGCATCGGGTCGGGGATGACTTTGAGGCCGCTGGCGGTCGCAACGTCGCCGAGCAGGCTGCCGAGGCTTGAGTGTTCCGCGCCAAACCCGACGAGCGTTTTGACTGGACCATAGACTTCCGTGCCCATGCCGTCGAAGTTGATGTCGGCTGCGACCTGCTTAATCTTCCACGTTGGATTGTTGACCCAGTAGTCCGAGCCGTAGCCGCCATACTCTTCGCCAGTGACGGCCAGAAAGATAATCGAGCGGCGCGGGCGCGTCGGCGCTTTAGACAGGACTTCGGCCACGGCCAGCATCTCTGCGACGCCGAGCGCGTTGTCCGCCGCTCCATGATAGATGCGCTTGTCTGCCCCGACGCCATAAGCATCATAGTGGGCCGTATAGACGACGGCCTCGTTCTTGAGCTTCGGGTCTGAGCCTTCGAGCAGCCCGACGACGTTGCTGCCTGTGCTCTTGCCCTTTTTCAGTTTGACGACAATCTTCGCCGTCTGTTTCAGATTGATGGGAGAAAAACTGCTGCCCTCCGCCTGTTCGAGCGCCTGCGCGTAGGTGACGCCGGAGGCTGCAAACAACTTCTCAGCCGTCTGGTTGCTGACCGTCAGAAACGGCGGCAGAAACTCCGGCAACTCTTCTTCGGCAGCAGGCTCTATCCGGCGGCGCGTCAGGTAGTCTGCCATCTCGGAATAGGGATGCTCTTCCGTTCCGTTGCTGACGAAAATCAGGGCTGTCGCTCCCTGCGTGATAAGATTTCTCAGAATGTTTATGTTGGCGTCGGCCTTCTTCCATGATTCCTTATTGACATTCTTCGGCGGGCCTTGCAGCATCACGACGATTTTTCCGCGCAGATCAACTCCGGCCAAATCATTGCGCTTCGGAGTGCTGGAAATCATTCCGTAAGCGATGAAGACCAGCTCGCCCGTTATGTTCTCGTCGCCGCTGTAGGGCGGAATGGGAACGAAGTCGCTGCCGAGCTTAAGGCTCTCTTTCCCGAGTTGAATCATTGTCTCGGGCATGAATTCAGTCTCCCTGAATTTGATGGATTGCAGGTAAGAGTTTTTATCACCGAGAGGCTTAAGCCCCAGCTTGTTGAAGCGTTCGGCCAAGTAGTTCGCAGCCTTTTCGCCGCCGGGTTGGCCTGTCCCGCGCCCCATCATCTCCGGGGCCGAGAGAGCGACGGTCGCTTCCTTGATGGTCTCAACCTTGACGGCTGCCGATAGCTCGCGTTCGGTGCTCGTCAGCGTGGTTGCCGGTGCGGGCGCAGCTGCCTGCGCCTGCACGCGGTAAGCAAACGATGAGAGCAACGCCAGCGAAAGAAACGCCGCCAGAAGCTTTTGCTGCAACAGATTGTGTGATGAGTTTTTTATCATACTGAAGATTTCCTGTTCCTGCTTTTTGAGCTTTCTATAAAATTAATTCTGCGCTCCGTCGGATTCGTATCAAACAACGCCTTACTGGAATCTGATGGACTTCATAATACCGTTCATCGCTTCCGCATCGCTCTCGCTGAAAATCGTGGAGACGAAGCCGAGCGCGTAGCCCTTCCTGATTGTTATGTAGTACTTCTGCTGAGCAGGCAGGCTGGCTGCGGGATTCATCATAATAGTCAGCGTTGAAAACTGCACTCCGTTAATAGTTTCGCTCCCGCCTTCCTCTTCGACCGTCACCGGGACCGTCATGTTCAGAAGCGACTCCTTGAGCCGCGCCATGTACATTGCTCTAGACATAACGAGCGGCAGCGGTTCTGCGACACACGTTAAGAGAGCATTAAACTGTCCTGCCGTTCCTAAAGGCAGCTTCGAGACGGTCAGCAGATTGGCCGAGCGTTCGACGGCAGCATCGGTCGCAGCCTTTTCGCTCTGGCTTTTGGTGACGGCCATGGATTTCCCCATCTCTTTCATACGCTCTTTGGCCGCGTCGCCCTGCACGACCCACCCGCGCGGAAAGGTGAGTTGAAGGCCGAAGTAGCTGTTACGGTAAGTCGAGCCGACGATGCTTCCGGCCGCCGCAGGGGAAGCAGGCGTCGGAAGCGGCCTCGGCGGTGGCGGCTGCCGCTTCGTCGTCGCCCTGCTGCCCGCGCGGGAAGACTGCGCCGCCGATGGCAAAGAGACAAACGCCAGGGCCATGATGCTGATGAAAAAGATGATTGCGGCTTTCATATGTTGGAATCCTCGCTACCCCGGAAGGTCAAAGGCTCTGCGCAGGGTCGGAAATCCTGCGTAAAAAAAGTCATGCGAGGCTACCCTTTTGCCTCTGCATGAAGAGGCTGAAACTCTATTAGCCTCGGCTGGCACATGTCAAGGAGTCTGCCGCGCAGTCGCGGCCCTGAAAAAATAGGATTGTGCGAAAAGCCACGGAGGATTATACTCAGCGATACACAATCAAGAGCGATCAGGCTCAAATTCGTTTGCATATTCATCAGCGCACAGACAAGTCTGTGGTGGGGAAAGGACTTGCGATGAAAGATTTTCCGGCCAAACGAGTCGTCAAGCTCACAGTTTTGCTGGCTGTCACCGGCGCTTTTCTGTTCGTCTTCAACAGTTCGATCTACGCACAGCGCAATCCCATAGATGTCTTCAATGCCGAGCGCGCACGCCAGCGCGCAGAGGCCGAGCAGCGACGTGCGCTTGAGCACATACGCGACGAAGGAGGCATGAGGCCGGCCGTCGTTGACGAGAGATATAAGCGCGCCCTGATGGCACAAATCAGGGAAGACTTCCACCGTATTCAGGTCATCAATAATGAGATGCTGCGCACGGCGTTTGCCGAACGCGCGCCCGATTACGATAGCCTTTCGGAGAAAGCAAGCGACATCAAGAAGCGTGCCTCTCGAATCAAATCCATGATCAGGCTGCCTCCGCCCAGAGAAGAGAGGAAACAGGAGAAGCTAATAGACGCGGCCAATCACGACGAGCTGAAGGAGTCGCTCGTCATGCTCAGAAACCTGATCTCCAGCTTCGTCAACAATCCCTATTTCCACAAAAAACCGGGCGTGATTGACGTTCAGGGCTCAGACAAAGCGAGCAGCGACCTGCGAGATATAATTGAATTGAGCGACTTGATTAGAAAGAACGCGCGGAGGCTGGATAAAGGTTCTAAGTAGCTACTCTGGAATCCTTCCGTCCAGTCTCAAAACCTTCCGCTCATTAATTTCAAACTTTACTGCCCGCGCAGATAAAACTGACGCGACGGACGATGACGACGAAGAGCGCGCACGTGGGCCAATCATGTTGGCCCACGAACGCGCTCTTGTTTTGCTCGTTGAATCTGAAAAGCTCGCTTAGTAGCGTCTGGCCGAACGACGCCGCTTGCGAATCCCGTAAGTATAAACGGCTGCGCCGCCGCCGCCCGCAATCGCTCCGATGAGCGCGCCCTTCTTGCCGCCTGCAAGCCCGCCAATCGCAGCGCCGCCGAGAGCGCCGCCGGCGGTCGTCAACTTATCACGATGCTTCTGCCAGAAGCTGCGGCCGTGTTTGTGGCCGTCGCCAACACAACTGCGATGCGTGTGCGTTCGATTGCCGTGCCTGTGGCGATAGTTGCCACATTGCGCCTGCGCACCCACCGGCGCAAACATAACCAGCATCGTCGCCAGCACAAAAACTGCCAAGATTTTCTTCATGTCCCAAACTCCCTTTCAAGTTCTGCTCTATTCATGGGAGAGATTGTTGCGAATATGGGTCAACTATAAACTAAAAGGAAAGAAACTAGCTACCCATCCTCGCCTGAGGATGAAGAAGGCCCGCGCAAACGCCTCCGCTATTTTCTGTTTTTGAATTGCTCATAGAGTTCCGTGTGGCGGCTCGTCAAAGGAAGCTGGCGACCGTTGATGAAAAGGTAACGAACGCGCGTGCGCGCTTCGAGCAGGTCGCCGTCCATGACGACGATGTTGGCCGTCTTGCCCACTTCAATCGAGCCGAGGCGGTCGGAGACGTTCATAATCTGCGCAGGGTAGAGCGTAACGGCTTTTAACGCTTCGGCGCGGGGCAGGCCGAAGGCTGCGGCCATGCCTGCGTGGTAGGGCAGGTCGCGGACGTTGGAAGCCGTGTTGCCCGTCGAGATGCAGAAGCGCACGCCCGCCTGTTGCAGCTTCGCGGCCGCTTCATAAAGCGTGTCGTAGGCGTCGTCTTCGCGGGGCGGAAGGTTGAGCACGCCCGTTAAAATCACGGGCACGTTGCGCTCTTTCAAAAGCGCGGCTGCCTTCCATGCCTCACCGCCGCCGAGAATGATTGGACGCAGCCGCATCTCGTTTGCGAAACGGAGGGCGGCGCGGATTTCTGCTTCGCGGTCGGCGCGCATGATGACCGGGCGCTCGCCGCGCACAAAGGGCACGAGCGAGGCCAGCACGACCGATTGCTCCGGGCGCGGGAGGCTGCGGTCGCGCGCGTACGCTTCGTGCGCACGGCCGTAGGCTTCGGCGTCGCGCAGTAGCTTGCGCAGTTGTTCAAGCTGCCGGTCGCGCGTCGAGATAGCGTCGTTGATGTTGATGGACTGCGGATTAAAGAGCGCGTCGAAGCTGGTCGTGACGGCGCGCGGAAAATTGATGACGAGCGCGGCCGAAGGCAGAACGGCCATCTCGCGCGGCGTCGTGCCGTCCAGATTAATCAACGCGGCTTGACCTGAAATGATGCCGCCGAGTGGCATCGTCACGACGCTCGTGACACCGTTGACGCGCGTGACGTTGATGTTGGCGCTGTGCGGATTGACGGCGACGATGGCTTGCGCGTTCGGATTCATGTCTCCGATTTCCGTCAGGTCAACCGTGCCGGGCGCGCCCTGTCCGATCTCGACCAGACCGAGCGACGTTCCGGCATCAATCATGCCGGGATAAATCGTTAACCCGCGCGCGTCTATCTCCTGCGCACCCGCCGGAACACTCACATTAGCGCCGACGGCTTCAATCCTGCCGCCTCTGATGATGAGAGTGCCGCTCTCGATGTCTGCGCCGCTCATGGTCACTATGCGCGCGTTGCGTAGAGCGTAGAAGCCTGACGCGGCGTTCGCATCCTGCTGCGCAGTGTTGCCGGTCGGCTGTTGCGCAACGACGTTAACAGTCGCGTTGAAGAAGACTGCGGACGCGCCTGCCAGACAAGCGACGATGAAGAGCATGCTCGTCATCATTTTTATTCTCGTCTTCATCATCATTCTCGACTTCACAACGTCAATGCGTTGCCGCTGCACACGTGCGTCCAGTCGCCGCGCGTCTGTTTTCAGTATGGAGTTCATCGCTGGTTGTGCCCTCCGTCGTCGTCATCGTCGTGGTTGGCGGGGCGGCGGTCGCGCGGGGCGGGTGGCGGTGTGCCCTGCGCGGGCGGGCGGTTGGGTTCGGCCTGTTCAAGCGTGGCGCGCTCGCGTTCGAGTTCGACGCGGCGTGCGAGGTCTTGCTGGCGGTCGAAGAAAATCTCACCTTCGATGAAGGTGGTTTCGACGCGCGAGTAGACGCTGAAGGGATGAGCGGTCCAGATGGCGAGGTCCGCATCCTTGCCGACATCAATGGAGCCGACGCGCGACTCTATGCCGAGTTGGATGGCAGGATTCAAGGTAATCATGCGCAGGGCTTCTTCTTCGGTCAGGTCACCGTACTTCATAGCTTTGGCGGCTTCGATGTTGAGACGGCGTGCGCGTTCGTCGGAGTCGGAGTTGATGGAGACGTTGACGCCCGCGCGCTGAAGAATGACGGCGGCATAAGGGATGGCGTCGTAGGCTTCGATTTTGTAGCCCCAGTTATCTATGAAGATTGAAGCGCCCGCGCCGTGGCGCGCAATTTCGGGAGCGACCTTGTAGCCTTCGAGCACGTGTTGAAGCGTACGGACTTTAAAGCCAAACTCGTCGGCCACATTGAGCAGCATCAGTATCTCGTCGGCACGATAGCAGTGTGCGTGAACATAACGTTTGCCTTCGAGGACTTCTACGAGCGGCTCAAGCTCTAAATTACGACGCGGCGGAATCAGGTTTTTCTCTCCGCGCTTGACGGCAGCGCGATACTCCTCCCATTCGCTCCTGTAATCACGCGCGCGCATGAAGGCATCGCGTATGACTTCGGCCACGCCCATTCGCGTCGCCGGATAACGGCGCTGGCCTGCTGTCTGCGGAAAGTTTGTGCGCTTCGGATTCTCACCGAGCGCAAACTTAATGCCCGGCATCGCACCCGGAAAGATAAACTCTTCCATCGGCCGCCCATACTTGATCTTGACGACGGTGTTCAAGCCTCCGATGGCATTGCCTGAGCCGTGTAGCAGATTAAGCGTCGTGACGCCGCCCGCAAGCTCACGGTACAAGTCCGCGTCGGTCGGGTTCAGCACATCGCTCGTGCGCACCATGGAAGTGACGGCGTAGGTCAATTCGTTGATGGCGTCGAGCATCGAATGGGAGTGGCAATCAACAATGCCGGGCATGACATACTTGCCGGTCGCATCAATGATGCGTGCGCCAGCGGCCGCCTTGAGATTTGTCCCGACGGCGGCAATCTTGCCCCTGCGAATCAGGATGTCGGAATTCGTCAGCGTGCCGTGCGAGGCTGTGAGGATGGTCGCGTTGCGAATCAAGGTCTCAACAGCAGCGTCTTCGCGGCGCGTTGTCGTCGTCTGCCTGCCCTGCGCGACGGCAGACACCTGCGAGGCCGCACCGAGCACCGAAAGCGAAAGGATAAGAGCGATAATCTTTTTCATTCTTAACTCCACGAAATAGTGATGAGTGATGAGTGATGCGTAAAAACAAATAGCTTGCTACTCATCACTCATTACTCATTACTCATCACTTCCTTAGGTCGCGAGCCTGTGAACTCGACTGTGCCGAGCGTGGAACTGACCGTGCCGCGCATGAGGTAGCTTTGATAATCGTTGACGCCGTTTGTGCGTGTCAGTGTTTCGGAAACGATGCCTTCAAAGGTTAGCTCTACGTTCTGGCCGCCGAGTTGGACGAGCGTGGTGAAGCGGAAGGCGTCCGTGCCCGCAGAACCGATGATGATTTCGGCGGTCGGGAAAGGCCCTTGCAGCTTTCCTGTCAGAACGACGCCGCGGCGTTCGAGCACGAGCGTGGCGGGAACGGCCTGCTCACCGATGACGAAGTTGATGTCCCATGTCCCGGATAAAGCGGTGGGCGGCGCAGCGGGCTGTGCGGGCGTCGTGGGTGTCGCTGGCGGCGGCTGTGTTCCGGGGCGCGTGGCGGGTGTTGTTGTGCCTCCGCCTCCGGGGCGAGTGCCAGTGAAGGAGCCTGGAGAGCGGCCGACGACCTGAATCGTGCCGCGCATTTCGTTGCCGCTGATAGTGCCTGTGAAGGTCGCTTCGGTCGTTAGCCCGCCGATGTTGATGGGGACTGTAAAGCGCAGGTCGCCGCCTTGTCCGACGGAGGCGCTGCTAATCTGGCCGGAGCCGAGCGCACCCTGTATCGAGCCGCGCAGTTGCTCGCCCTCCTGTTGGAGGATGAGCGTGACGGCTGTTTCGCCTTCGCCGAGGTTGACGTTGAGCGTCCACGTGCCTGTGGCGGGTGCGCCTGCTGCGTTGGCGTTGGTCGTCGTGGCGGAGGGCTTGAGGTCTATGGGCCGGCCGTCAATGAAGACGTGGGCGATGCGTGCGTTCTTCTCGAAGATGTCGCCGCGCATGACGGTCAGGTTCGCTATCTTGCCGGCTTCGATTGTGCCTAGCCGGTCAGCGACGCCGAGGATTTCCGCGGGGCGCAGCGTGAGCGCACGCAATGCTTCGTCGCGTGCGAGTCCGTTTTCGATTGTGCGTGCGGCGTTGGAGAGATAACTAGACATATCGGTCATCGAGCCGGATTGGAAGGCGAAACGCACGCGCGCTGCGCTCAGTCGCGCGGCAGTCTTCGGCGCGTCAACGCGCTCGCGCAAGGTGCGCAGCGGTTCGGGGTCTGCTTCAGGCACTTGCGCCGTCCGGCGTCTCGGAAAATTGAGCGAGAGCAAGACGGGCACGTCCTGTTTGCGCAGCCGCTCCGTCACCTTCCAACTCTCGCTCCCGCCCGCGATAATCACGCGCAGGTTAAACTCCTCTGCGAGGTCGAGCGCACGACGAATCTCGCGCTCCGTGTTCGCCAGCATCACGACCGGCAACTGCCGCGCCAGCACCGGCACGAGCGCCGCCAGCGATTTGTCCTGCTCCGGGCGGCGAAGCCCGCGCGGGCTTCTTTCATAAACGGCTTGGGCTTCGCGATAGCGCTGTGCGTCGAGCAACATCTGCCTGAGCGCGGAGAAGACGCCGAGCAGGGATGCAGGATAAGTGCCGCCGCGCAAGGGTGTGAAGCCGACGTGAAGCGCAACGGGTGTGCGCAGAATCATCTGGCGGGGGCTGTCGCCCGCCAGATTAATCAGGGCCGATTGTCCTATCAGGATGCCTTCGCGCGGCGCTGTCAGCGCGGTTGTTATTCCGGCGCTGCGTGCGGCTTCAATCTGCTCGCCGCCGGGTTGCAGCAGGTCAACGGCCAGAAGCTCGGGTTGCAGTCCGGGCGGCTGCGAAGAGTTTGGGGAAGAGACGAGTTGAGAGAGCGTTTGTTGAGAAGCGCTGACAGCGCCCCCGCCGCTACTACTACGCGCGGTCGCAGGCGCAGGTTGAGGCATGCCGAGGTTCGTGTAAGCATCCATGAGGCCGGGATA
Source organism: Pyrinomonadaceae bacterium (assembly GCA_036382855.1). Classification (GTDB taxonomy): domain Bacteria; phylum Acidobacteriota; class Blastocatellia; order Pyrinomonadales; family Pyrinomonadaceae; genus DASVTR01. The sequence goes on from DASVPO010000024.1 coordinate 459,690, forward strand.
GATGGTGAGTCCTGTGCCGTCAATAATGCGCGCGTCGGCGGGCGCTTTGGTGTTTGCTCCGACCTGACTGATAAGGCCGTCGCGCATTACAACTGTGCCGCGCTCAATCAACGGCCCTGCGAGGGTGACGATGCGCGCGTTGACGATAGCGTAGGTATTAATGGCGCTCTGCTGTTGTGCGCCGACGGGCGCAATCTGCAAGGCGAGAGCACTAATTATGACGAGCGCGAGCATAGGCCGCAGGAGTTTGTTACGCATAAAGAATCTCTGCTTTTAGAGAACGCTAATCGGATCAGCGTTATGGATAAACGGGCCGGAAGACGGATAGTTAAAATCTCTCTCCGACGAGAAGAAGAGAACAGGGGGCGGAGGCTTCCTTTAGAACCTCTCGCCCCCTGGTTTTATGCCAGCACGCTTGCACGGTTGCTGCCCACGACGGCCCTACGGACGACCAAAGCGGGTTAACCTTTCTTAGCTGGGCCGGTGTTGGCGTTCTTGTTGTCTGTGCCGCCGTCGGCGGAGACTTTCAGTTGGCTGTTGACGCTCTTGACGCCGTCAACCTTCGCCGCCTGAAGGGCCTTGTCTGCCTGAGCTTTGCTGGCAACGCTGCCGCGCAGTGTGACGACCGCGTTGTCAACATCCACATTGATTGTCGAATCGCGCAAATCATCAACGAGCGCGAGCGCGCCCTTGACCTTGACCCAGTAGTAGCCGTCGAGGAGGCCGCCGCCTATCTTGTCGCCGATGCCTTTCGCCTCAGTGCTGTAGCGGTCTTTCTCCTTCTCGTACTCTTCCTTTGTGATATTGGCGTTGTACTTACGGCCGCTGGCGTTGGCATTGGCTGTCGTATTGCTGTTCGGCGTCGTCACGCCGGAAGTGTTTTTGTTTCCGTTGTTGTTGACGACCGTTGCGTTGTTTGAAGAGTTTGTGGCGTTGGAGTTGGTCGTCTCGGAGCATGCGGCCGACACCGCGACGAGCGCAACTCCTGAAATCAAAAGCGCAAACTTCCGATTCATTGACTACTCTCCTTCAAGTCTCGACGGGGCGAGCCTTTACTTGTTGCTTGCGTTGGCGTTGCCGCTGCCGCGATTGGCGTTTGAGTTGTTCGAGTTGTTGGAAGAGTCACCGCCGCATCCGATGGCGAAGAGTGTGAGCGCGATGGCTGTGATGAGCGCTGCCAGCTTGTTTCTGTTCATTCCTGGTCTCCTGTCGAAGTTGATGTTTCAAAAAGCCGATGGGAATTAATGTGCTCCACCTTTGAGACTGTAAAACGCTTCCGGCGCGGGCTTCGCGTGCGCTCTTGTGATGAGAGACACGCTCTCTGAAGCGCTCGCCTGCCAGTTTTCAGCGAAGCAAAGATGAATTAAGAAGAGCTTTTGGACGGACGCATCTTAAATCAGATGCTTGCCGAGACGCAACAGCGGCGAGCGATTCTTTAACGTTAAAGAATCGCTCGCCGCTAATGTGGTGCGCGTAAATTGATGGCCGCTTTGGGGGCCTACGCGTGATGTCAGGACTTCTTGGCCGGAGCGGTTGCGGGCTTCTTCTCAGGGCCGCAGGCTGGCATGTTGTCCATCTTCTCTTTGCCGTCCATCGCCATCTTTCCGGCGGTCGAGCAGCAGGCTTCGCCTTCCTTGCCTTTGCTGGCGCAGCAGGATGATTTGCCGTCAACCATCGAAGAGCACTCGCCGTCTTTACCGCAGCAGCCCTTCTCGCCGGTCTTCGTCGAACACTTCATTCCGGCGGCAGAGCATTTGCAGCCTTCCTTTGTGCCGCCTGTTTCGTCCGAAGCGTTGGCGTTGGCCTTGACCATGTTTTCGTCGGCCCTCGTCGTTTCGGTGGAGGCAGCCCTGTTGGCTGCGTTGGCGTTACCGTTACCGGCGTTACTATTTCTGACGTTGGAATTGTCGGCGGCAGTGCAGCCCGCCAGCCCGAGCACGATAAATGCCAGCAGCGCGGCAAGTTTCATCTTCATAAATTTTCTCCTGAGATGTGGCCTGAAGGCGCGCGCTTCCTTTACGTAGTCTGCGTCGCCTGTTCGGCAGAAACCCGTTAAGACTATAATTCCCGGACGGAAATCATCGGACGCGTTTGCCCAAGCGTAGCGAAGAAAGCAAGCTTCGCACGAGAAACACGTGATTTTCTGAAAAATTGCAAAAAGCGTTGAATCCTAAGAGACAGTTCCTTTAGGATGGCGAATAGTACATTGATTAGCTCTTAGCGCGCAAGTCAAATCTTCGATTTGCTCTCTCTGTTCAACGGCGGGGAAGAGGCTTTGCGCACAGCAGTTATGATTGGCTGCACGCGAGGCCGTGGAGAAAACCGGCCTTCGGCACAGATGAAAGGAAACTATTCTTAATGACGGACGAGAAATCACCGAACATCACCTTTGAAGTCAGAGTCACGCCCGGCTGCGCCGGCGTTGACCCGAACGCGCCCGACTGGGAAGTGCTCGAACTGGAAGACGGCGTGGTCAGAAACGACGCCAGCGTTTTCGACAACCTGACGCAGGCCGAAGCGGAAGACATGGCGGCCATGTGGTCGAAGAAGAGAGACGAGGCGGAACTCAAGGCACAGGAAGAAGCTGGCGCGTGAGCCGTTTATAAAGGATGGCTGCTCTCTTTCTGGCACGCAAGTGAGCGGCATTGCCCGCTCGCCTTGCCCGCGCGCCTTCACCATTCGACAGTGCCTTCCTTCGATTCGTCTATCTGTGCCAGTTGGACGCCCTCGTTGAAGAAGAAAATCTTCATCTGGTCGAAGAGAAACTGGTGCGTGTCCGGGTTGGACAAATCAAGGCCGAAGTGGTTGATGAGCTGGTTCTGTTTCTTGAGCCACTCGGCCCAGCAGCCCTGGCAGATCTCCTGCCCGATGCGCTGTCCCAACTCTGTCGGAATCGGAGCGTAGCCGATGGCGGGCTGCTTCTGCCCGCAACGCCCGCATTTAATCTTGTCAGCCATAAAAAAGCTTACCTCTCTAAATAAAAAGTTCAGGCGCTCGTGCCACGCGCCGCTACGTTATCATACTGCGCCGAGTGGATGGCGGCGATAATCTGGTCGTCTTTGGGACGGAAGAGCGACAGAGGCTCAACCTTGCGATGGCGTATGACGCCATGCGCGTCTATCACTATCACCGCACGCGCAGAGCGCCCCGGAATCCATGAGCGCACCTTGAAGAGCCTTGTCACAGCACCCTCATCATCAGCCAGCAGCTTGAGCGGCAACTGCCTGTTCTCTGCAAACTTGCGATGCGATTCCACCGTGTCGGTCGAGATGCCGATGACCTGCGCGCCCGTCGCTATGTAGTCAGCCCAGCGGTCGCGCACGGAGCACAACTGTCTTGTGCAGACGGGCGTCTCGTCGCCCGGATAAAAGAGCAGCACGACGACCTCGCCCCTGTGCTCCGACAATCGCCACGCGCGTCCCTCGCCATCCTTCAACGTAAAATCAGGCGCTTGCTGGTCAACCTCTGTTCCGACTTGCCAACTCATAATTTTAGCTTGCCCTTCGTGCTCTTTGAGAAATTCGAGATTTCAAATCGTAAAGCCGGTTGACTTCAAATCTCGCATCAGGATTGAAAGTCGCGTATGTCCTTAAACGGCGCTTCGCTGTCCGTGAAATCAGGACGGTAGTAGTGCGACGCGCCGTCGTATTCCTGCATCCAGCCTTCTTCCATGCCGAGCGCGTCGAGCGCTGCGAGGGCGCGCAGCCATTCGGATTCCGTGATGCGGCGGGAGAGCAGCACGTAGCGCTCGTCCGTGGCGGCGCGATTCGTAGCGTAGTACTGGGCCATCATCGAGACGGCAACGCGCGGGCTCAGAGCGTCTCGAATCCACGCAAGCGATTCGCGCACGCCCGCCAGATCGTTTGGTAGCACGAGCAGTCGGACGACGAGGCCGCGTTTTAAGAGTCCGTCCGTGCCGAAGCGGAGCGTGTCGCCCATCTGACGGTACATCTCAAGGAGTGCGCGGCGCGAGTGTTCCGTGTAGTTACGGACTTTAGAGTATTCGTAGCCCGCCTCGTTTTCTGCGTACTTCAAATCGGGCAGGTAGACATCAACAAGGCCGTCGAGCAATCGCAGGACTTCGACCGAATCGTAGGCGTTCGTGTTATAGACGATGGGCAGGCGCAGGCCCCTCTGTGCGGCGAGGTAAACGGCGCGGGCCATCTGCGGCGCGAAGTGCGTAGGGCTGACGAAGTTGATGTTGTGACAGCCGCGCTCCTGCAATTCCAGCATGATTCCGGCCAGCCGCTCGTGGCTGACTTCGTTTTTAATCTGCTCTTTGTGCGCCTGCGAGATCTGGTAGTTCTGGCAATAGACGCAGCGCAGGTTGCAGTTGCCGAAAAAGATATTGCCAGCGCCGTTTGAGCCGACGAGCGCAGGCTCCTCGCCAAAATGCGCGGTGTAGGAAGAGACGATGGGCAGGCGTCCCGAATAGCAACGCGCAATCTCGTTGTTCAGGCGATTGTTGCCGCAATCGAGCGGACAGACCGTGCAGCTTTTGAGCAGCGCTTCGAGCGCTTCGACCCTCCGCAGCAATTCGCCCGTCTCAAGCAAGCTGAGATACGAAGGCCGCTCCGATAAGCGACCGCCTTCTACGTTTTCGAGTCTGGCCTCTGGATTCTGTATGCTGCTTTTAGTCATGTCTTCTAAAGCGAACGAAGTGGGGCTTGTGTTCCTTAACCAGTTCGGGCGGCACGTATTCTTTGCTGAGCCGCCAGATGAAATCCATCTCAGAATGAATCGTGCCGAGGGCGAGGCGCGCTTCGCTGATGAGAAGGATGCTACCGTAGAAGAGGAAGCACGCGCCGATGAGTCCCATCACGACGGGGACAAAATGGTAGCGCGTGCCGGAGACGGCGACCGCGCCGATAGCCACGCTCGTCGAGACGAAGATGCCGAGCGCCCAGTAGAAAGTGACCATGCTGCGTTGCAGTATGCGCGCGCGGCTCGTCAGCTTATCCAGTTGGACGAAGATAACAGCGCGTCTTTCGTCAAAGAGTTCGAGCTCACGTTTGTCGTGGGCCAGTTCTTCGAGGCGGTCAGAGAGCACGCGCACGCGGTCAACGACGCGGCCCAACCGCGTTGAAGTTGAAAGAATCATCGTCCCGCAGGCCGAAATCAGCACGGCGGGCGTAATCATCGCCGACAGGACGGCGAGCGATGAAGAGAGAGCATCCATCCCTTAAAGCTACCCGGTAAGCTATTCTTAATCATCAGGCAGCAGAAGAGCAACCGCGCCGCCACCTCTTAAGCGAAAAAAAAATCTGTCTGGACGAAGAAAGTAAGAATCAAGGGCGTGCAAGTTGTGTTATTCTCCGCCGCACAGCGAACGCGAATTTTTGTCGGCTTGATTCGACCTCCAACAAGGGGGTTTTTACCTATCACAAAGGAGCAGACATCAATGGCTAAACGGGGGAATAGAGAACAGAGAGATGAACAAATGTCTGGCGGGGGAGGCCGCGATGACATGTTGAACGATTCCGGCGGTACAGGAGACTCCGGCGCTGACTTTTATGATACTGAGGGCAGCGCAACCGGCGGCAGCAGCAGTGGCGGCGGCAGCGGCGCACACGGCGGAGCGGCCATCGGTCGCACGACCGGCATGGGCGCAAGCCTCGCAGCCGGTGACGACGACGACGATAACGGCGGCTCATCCGGCGGTTATCCCGGCGGCAGCGGCGATGCTGCCGGCGGAGAAAACGCAGCAGACACTACGACTACAACCACCACGACGACCGGCGACGACGAAGGCTCGGATGACATGGCCGCTGCTGGCGGCGCAACCGGCGGCAGCGGTGGCAGCGGCGGTGGTAGTGGCAGCGGCAGCAGTGGCGGCAGTGGCGGCGGCGGTGGTGGAGGAGCCTCAAAGGGCGGTGGTAAAGGCGGCAGTAAGGGCGGTGGCGGTAAAGCTGGCGGCGGTGGCAGTAAAGGCGGCGCTGGCAAGGGCGGCGGAGCGGGCAGCAATGTCACAGGCAGCTCCAAAGGCACGGCCGGAAAGAACAAGCCCTCGAAAGGCGGGCCGCAAACGGGCGCGAAGGCAGGCGTGAAGGGCAATGCCAAAACGGGCGGCAGCGCTGGCGGCGGCCGTGGCAGCACGGGCGGCGGCGGACAAGCCAGAGCCTCGAAATCGGGAGCCAAGGGCAGCACGAAAGGCGGTGCAGGCAAGGGCGGCAGCGCTGGCGGCGCTGGCGGACGCGGCGGCGCAACACGCCCCGTCGGCGGCTCCAAGGGCGGCTCGAAGAGCGGAGGCTCCAAAGGCGGTGCAGGGGGCGGAGGCTCTAAAGGCGGCGGAGGCAGCAAAGGCGGCTCGAAGGGTGGTGCAGGTAAAGGCGGCGCGAGAGGCGGCGGCAGTAAAGCTGGCGGCGGTGGTTACGGCGGTGCAGGCGGCACTAAGAAAGGCGGCGCTGGCGGAGCGAAGAATAAGGGCGGCGGCACGCGCGGCGGACAGGGCGGCGGCGGTCGCGGCGCAAACAAGAGGGGCGCTGGCGGCTCGACCAAAGGTGGAGCTAATAAAGTCGGCGCTCAAAAACGCGGCGGCGGCATCGGCGGCGGAAAAGGTGGCGCTAAGAAAGGAGGCGGCTCAGGCGGCGCTGGTGGCTCAAAGGGCGGCGGCTCCAGAGGCGGTTCTAAAGGCGGCGGTGCAAGGGGTGGAGGCTCTAAAGGCGGTGGAGGTGGCCGCAAGGGTGGAGGCTCTGCCGGAGGCGGCTCGAAGAGAGGTCGCGGCGGGTCTAATCAGGGTTTGACGACGACTATGGCCGAAGTCGTCGGCAGAGGCGCAGCCGTTGTGACTAACGTCCTGAGCAGTCTGACCAGCGGCAGTAGAAAGCCTAAAAAACGTTCGCGGTAAAGCGCGCCGCGTCAGGCTCAACTGACGAGCGGGCCGCTTCTGTTCTTCTGCTAAACACGGAAGACGGAGCGGCCCGTTCTCCTTTGAGTCTTTCAACTATGCGGCGAGAGCGAAGCCTTCTTGCGCTTACTCAAGCTGAACAACGGAGCGCGGGCCGTCGTATGTTTTCTTTAAGTCTTCAACGGTTCGGGAGGGCGCTCGTGTCAATCGAAAAATTTATCGAAGAGCAGATTAGCAAAGCGATGGCCGAGGGTGAGTTCGACAATCTTCCCGGCAAGGGTCGTCCGCTCAATCTGGATGCCTATTTCCAGACGCCCGAACATCTACGGCTCTGCTATTCAATCCTGAAGAACGCAGACTTCGCGCCGCCCGAAGTTGACCTGCTCAAAGAGATAGAACGCCTCGGGACACAACTCGAATCAACCAACGACGACGAGCAGCGACAGCGACTCAACACAACCATCGCCGACAAAACCCTCACCCTCAAGATGCTCTTAGAGCAGCATCAACGAGCGAAGTAAAAGAAGCTCGCTCCTCAACAATTTAAAGCTTGCTCCTCATCAACCTCAACTCCTTCTGGGTCAACAGACATTGTGCCCCTCCGTCTCGACTGAAAATTCAAACCACGATGACGCGCTCTCAACCTGTGACAGTTGAGGAAGTGACACATGATTGATGGCCGCGCTGCGTCTCGTGCTCCTATGCTTCGTCTATCGCCCGCGCTTGTCCAAGAGAGTTTGTTGCTCTGGCGCGCGCAGGTTTGACGAATTGAAGTTTGAGGAGAGATGAGATGCTCAATCGTTCAAGGCTCGAAGCGGAGTATGCTGCTCAGTGTGAGGCGTTCGCGCGAAGCGATGCCTTCCGTGCGCTCGAAGAGGGGCGTGCCAACCGTCAGTCTTACGACCGTTTTATCGCGGGCGTCTGCCGCACACATTTGAAGAGTCCGCAGATTCTGGCCTTCCTCTACTCTGTTGCGCCGCCGCAAGCCGCAGACCACATCAAGCACAACATGCTGGAAGAACTCGGCCTTGATGAGGCTGGCGTCTCGCATCCCTTTCTGCTGCTGCAACTGATGGAGCAGGCGGGCTTCAACCAGAAAGCGCGCCGCGAGGCGGAAGCGCAGGCGCAGGAAAATTTGCGCAGGATGTGTACTGACCCGATTCTCTTCGGGACGTTTAAGGAAGTGGGCCTCTCGGTCTTGCTTGAAGTGACCTGCTTTGAATGGATGCTCTCAAGGCTCGCGACGCGCATCGCGCGCTTCCTGCACGCTCATCGCGGGCTCTCAAACGGAAGCCTTCGGTGGTTCACGCATCACTCGGAAGTTGACCTGCGGCACGCCGCAGAGGGCCTCGATGCGGTGGTCGAATACCTGCGCTATTACGAGTTTGACGGAAGCGATGCGACCTCGATTCTCGAAATCACGTTCCGCGAAAATCCCTTCCTCAAACGCTACTTCGGAGAGAGCCTGCCGACCGCAACTGAAACGCGCGCCGCAGCTTAAAAGGAACGAATTTGAGAAAGGAACGAACTTGAGAGATGAGCTGCGGGAGCGTGCGGGTTTTGAATTTGAGATCTGTCATTCGAGATTTGACATTCGAGGTATGGGGTTTTTGAAAGCAGTCTGAGATGAGAATCACCGAAGCCACAGTTTATGGCCTGAGCATTCCGTTCGTTGAGTCGTTTAATCACAGCACGCAGGCACGCGGTTGTTCGGATTCAATCGTCGTGCGGCTGATGTCCGAAGACGGCACAATCGGTTACGGCGAAGGGGTTGCGCGCGCCTACGTGACAGGCGAAACGGTGGAGACGAGCCTCGCGCAGATAACAAACAAATTGCTGCCCGCCGTGTTGGCTAAGAATTTCGCGGAGCTTGTGCCCGGCCCTGACCCGCTCGTCGCCCTCGCTGTGGTTGATGAAGCGCTGCCCGAAGAGGCTGCGAACGGCGTCATCGCATGGCACGCCGCGCGTTGCGCCGTCGAGACTGCCCTGATTGATTGCCTCTTGAAACGGCAGAAGCTTTCCCTTGCGCAATTGCTGCCGCCTGCGCGCTCAACCGTTACCTACAGCGGCGTCATCACCGCCGGTTCAGTTGAGAAGGCCGTGCAGCACGCAAAATTTTTTAAGCTTCTGGGCATCCGGCAGTTGAAAATAAAGGTTGGAGGAGCGGACGCGCGCGAGCGTGTGATGGCTGTTCGCGAGACAACCGGCGCGGACGCATCCTTACGGCTCGATGCCAACGGCGCTTACGATGTGCCGCAGGCCAAACGCCTTCTCTCCGAAATGTCCGACCTTAATATCGCGTCCGTCGAGCAGCCCATCGCGCGTGGCAGCCTTCGAGATTTGTCGGAAGTTAAAAACCATTCGGCGATTCCCATCATGGTTGACGAATCGCTCGTCACGCAGGCAGACGCGCGCTCTCTGATTGAAGAGCGCGCCTGCGACTACTTCAATCTTCGCCTCTCAAAGTGTGGCGGCATCACGCGCACGCTCAGGCTGGCACGGATGGCCGAGCGCGCCAATTTGAAAATGCAACTCGGCAGCCACGTCGGCGAGACAGCTATTCTCTCGGCGGCCGGAAGACACGTCGCCGCGCATCTCGACAGCCTCTCTTTCGTCGAAGGCTCATACGGCCAATTGCTGCTCACAGAAGATGTGGCCCACGACAGCATCAGCTTCGGCCACGGCGGGCGCGCACCCATCTTGCGCGGGGCGGGCCTCGGCGTCCGTGTGCGCGAAGACGTTTTATGCCGCTTCGCCCGCACCGTTATTTATCAACGAAAGGACTGACAGCCTATGTCGTTGCTCCTGAAAGCCGCCATTCGCCTGCACGGACGCCGCGCCAGTCTCCGTCTGGACAAAGAGACACAAGCGCCCCGCCAAACTCAAGAGCAATTTCTCCTGCGCGCCTTACAATGCAACGCTCAGACGAGCTTCGGCCGCCTTCACGGCTTCGCCCAGATTAGAAACGCAGCCGACTACAGAGCGCGCGTGCCCGTGCGCGACTACGAGGATTTTCGTCCCATTGTTAAGCGCATCATGGTGGGCGAGCCGTCAGTCTTAACGGAAGAGCAACCCGTTCTCCTGACGATGACGAGCGGCACAACCGGCGAGCAGAAATTCATTCCCGTCACGCGCCGCTCGCAGCAAACGGAAGCAAGCCTGATGCGACAATGGCTCTACCGTGCGCTCCTCGCTCACCCTGCCTACATGGACGCCCGCAGCGTCGCTATTGTCAGCCGCGCCGTCGAAGGACAAACTCCGTCCGGCTTGCCCTACGGCAGCGCCTCCGGCATGACGTACAAGAACGTGCCGCCCTTGATTCGACGCACGCAGGCCATCCCCTACAACGTCGCGGAGATTGAAGACTACGACCTGCGCTATTTCCTCATCGCACGCTTTGCTCTCGCATCGGAAGTCTCTTTCATCATCACACCCAATCCGAGCACGCTCCTGCGTCTCGCAGACCTCATGCGCGAGCGAAGCGAAGACCTGCTGCGCGCCATTCACGACGGCACACTCGGCATCACGTCCATCAAACAGGAGAGCGTCCGCTCTCAACTCTCTAAAAACCTGCGGCCCGACCCCGCACGCGCTCGCCGCTTTGCCCGCGTCATCAAGGAGACGGGCGCGCTGCGACCCAAAGATTGTTGGCCCAGCCTGAAACTCATAGCCTGCTGGATTGGCGGCAGCGTCGGCACACAGGCGCGCAGATTATCCGCCGACTACGGCCACACGCCTTTGCGCAACCTAGGCTACATCGCCAGCGAGGGACGCTTCACAGTGACCGCAGAAGACAACACGCCCTCAGGCATTCTCGCTATCGGCAGCAACTTCTACGAGTTTATACCCAAACAGGAAACAGACAGCGCCCGCCCGACAATCCTCCTCAGCCATGAGCTTGAACGTGGACGCCGTTACAGTATTCTGCTGACGACGCAGGGCGGGCTTTACCGTTACCGTATTCAGGACATAGTTGAAGTGACCGGCTTCTACAACCGCACACCGCTCATCAGTTTCGTTCGCAAGGAAGGCGAGACGGCCAGCATCACCGGCGAGAAACTACACGTCAATCACCTTATTCTGGCCCTCAACGAAGTCAGGCAAAGCTCTCATCTCAACATCGAACAGTTTCGCGCCGCGCCCGATTATGCCGCGAATCGCTATCACATCTACCTGGAAATCAAGGGCCACGTCTCTAACGCTTTCCTGAAGAATGAAGTGCTGCCGCTGATTGACGGCGCTCTCGCTCGCGTCAACGTGGAGTATGCGCAGAAGCGCGCATCGAGGCGGCTGGCTGCGCCGCGCCTGCACCTGATGCGCGCTGGCTGGTCCAGCGAAATCTCCCGCCGCCATATCATCGCGGGCAAGCGCGACACGCAATACAAATGGCCTCTACTCTGCCCGGAGCCTCATGCGGAAGATGCGCCCTTTATCCTGCGAACAATTGAAGCGGTTGATGAGAGCGAGCGCATCGCCAGCATTTCGGCCGCAGCTTAGCTTGCCTCCGGCTTACGGTAAGCAAGCGCACTAAAAATAGTTGCTGAATTTTAACTGACATGAACGCCCGCCGTGCTTTCCAATCTCATCAAACGCGACTGGCGTTCGTGCTCTGGACGTTGCTCTTTCTCTTCATCCTGCGGGTCTTGGGCCAACTCTCAGTGGCGCTCGGTTTCAACAGTTTTCTGCCGCCGATGACGGAGTGGCAGTCGGGCTTGATTCCGTACCGGCCGCTGCTCCTGAGTCAGTTGCTCATCATCATTCTCTACGGAAAAGTCTGCCTCGATTTTACGCGCGGCGCGGGCTTCTTCTGGCGTGCGCGGCGGCGCGCGGGGCTGTGGCTGCTCGTCTCCGGCGCTCTCTATTTCGCCTCGATGGTCGCGCGCTACGTTGTCACGATGAGCCTCTACCCTGAGCGGCGCTGGATGGGCGGCTGCATCCCCGTCGTCTTTCATCTGGTGCTCGCCACCTTTATTTTGCTGGTCGGTCGTGATTACTATGTGCGCTCGCCGCAGGCGGAAGCTCTACGTAAGTCAATTAAAGGTGAGAGCGGGAGATGCCGACTAATGAGTATCAATTCATAGACCGCTGGCGTGTGGAGGGCACAGTCCGCGAAGTCTCGGACATCATCGAGAATGGCGCAGACTTGCCGCGTTGGTGGCCTTCGGTCTATCTGGAAGTGGAAGAGTTGGAGCCGGGCGGCGAGGGCGGATTGGGAAAACTCATTAGCCTGCGCGCCAGAGGCTTTCTGCCCTACACGTTGCGCATCAACTTTCGCACCGTCGAGACGCGCTCGCCACACGGCTTCACCCTACAGGCCACAGGCGACCTGGAGGGCACAGGCATCTGGACGTTTGAACAGGATGGGCCATTCGTCAACATCACTTACGACTGGCGTATTCAGGCCAACAAGCCCGTTGTCCGCGCCCTCTCGTTTCTACTGAAACCAATCTTCGCCGCTAACCACAACTGGACCATGCGACGAGGCGAACAGAGCCTTAAACTCGAACTCGCACGCCGCCGCGCACGCACACCCGGAGAAGCCGCGCTCATCCCCGAGCCTCCCGGCCCAAGCTTTCCGCACAACCTGCGTCGCCGTACAAAAAAGCAAAGGGGAGGATGAGAAGCATGCTTCTCATCCTCCCCTTTGCTTTTTTAGCTTTCAGCTTTCCAGCCCTTTTACTTCTTCTTCTCGGCCGGAGTGCCTTTGCTGAGAAGTCCGGCAACGCGATCAAGGTTTGTCTGGTAGATGTTGAGGTTGGGGTCTGAGTTTTCTTTGCCGATGGCGACGGCCTTTTCGTAGAGCGGGCGCGCGAGTTCGAGTTTGTTGCTGCGCTCGTAGGCTTCGGCGAGGCTGTCGTAGACGTTGGCCGATTGCGGATAGCGTTCGACGTTCGACTTAAACGCTGCGATGGCATCGTCCATGCGTCCTGCGCCCATCAGTTGATAGCCGACTATATTGACGAGCGGCTCAGGCGGGTTGAGCGTGAAGCCCAGACATTCTGAGAGCTTGCGGTAGTGTTCCTCGACCATCTTGAAGTCGCCGATGATAGCGCCGGTGTTGGGGTCGCGCGGATACTGCCAGCCGTCAAACGCCTTGCGAAGGCCCGCGTAGTGGCTGCGAAGCACGACCGAGCCGTGGTCTTCGTCCGGCATCTGCACGGCTTCCCACACGAAGCCTCTGGTCTGCTGTTTGGCGAGCACATCCTTGAAGAGATTGAAGGCGTCGCCGATGTCGCCCGGCTCGTTACCGAGCGTGACGTAGAGCGTGCGGTTGTAGTCCTTGCGGTTTTTGAAAAACTCTTTGGCGCGGTCAATCAAGACGAAGTTGTCCCACTGAAGCGACGGGCTGACGGCGATGTAAGCGTTGAACAGTTCGGGGCGCGAAATCATTGCATGGACGGCAAAGAGGCCGCCCAAAGAATGGCCCGCGAGCGCTCTGTACGGCTGCGTGCGATATTTTGATTCAATCTGCGGAATCAACTCCGTCTCGATGAACTTGAGAAACTTGTCAGCGCCGCCGCTCGTCGGGAAACGCACGTTGGGATTGCCGGGCGCTTGCGCGACGTGTGTTGGCGAAAGGTCGCGCGTGCGATCCGTGTTCGGGATGCCGACGACAATCATCTCAGGCATGCGGTTGTTGCGCGCCAGAAAGGAGACAGTCCCAGTAGTGTGAAGCATGTGTGCGTCGCCGTCCGTCATGTAGAGGACTGGATAACGCTGGCCGTCGCGCTCGTAGCCCGGCGGCGTGCGCACCAGAATTGGACGCTCCTCGCCAAGCACGGCAGACTTGATTGTGAAGCGAGCGGGAGCATCGTAAAGGGGCGGCGCTTGCCCGAAAGCGTTCACCGAGAGCAGGAGCAGCGCGAAGAGCGCCGGAACGCTTCTCAGTCCGGCACGCCTCAGTTTGGTCCAGAACGGAAGGGCAGCGTGCGGCGTTTGCTGCGCAGGCAGTTTCTTCGAGAGAGCAGCGGTGTGGTTTTGTCTCATGGTTTCCTCCAAGCAAGAAAAGGGAATGGTCAGCAGCCGTTAGAGACGTTGGCTTATGAAGGATGGCGACGGTGATAAGCCACAGGTCTTTCGCGGTTCGGTTACGGCAGGATTCTATACGAAGGAAGCGCTCTCGTAGTTCGACACGGCCAAGAATTTACAGGCGGCTCATAACTTTTACCTTTATTTACAAAAGCGCGCCTGAAGATGCGTACGTAAATCCGAAACTATGAACTCTGCACGCCCGCTGACGCGGCTTCACTTTCGAGGCTGCTCGCTCCTCGCTCGCTCATCGCGCGCTCGACCTCCGCGTCCATCCTTCCGGCGAGTTTGAGCGCGAGCATTTTGTGGTCAGCGAGAAACGACCAGAGCGGGTGCTTGAAGGTGGCGGGCCTGTTCTTTTCGATGAGATAATGCCCGGCCCAGGCGGCAGCATAGCCGGGCACGAAGGCCAGCGGCAGCCAGCGCCATTTTCCTCTGGCGAGTAAAGCAGAGGCGACTGCTAAGCCGGTCATCGTTCCAGCGTAGTGCAGCGCACGCGTTCCCGGCTGGCTGTGCTCGGCTACGTAGTAAGGCCAGAACTCTTCAAATGTTTTCATCTCTCGTTCGGACATAAAAGCTCCTGAAGTCTATTTTACTGGTTCTGCTCAAAGAGCCTTTGATAATCTTCGGGCAGCGCGGGCGCGACGCGTGCGAGTTGCAGATTTTCTTCGACGTGTGCGCGGTTGCTCATGCCGACAAGCGCGGTGGTGATGCCGGGCGTCGAGCGCACGAATTGAATCGCTGTCTGCGCGTCTGTTGACAGCGAGCCGAGCGGTTCGCGTATCTCTTCGGAAAGATTGTGGGCTACCTTGCCTTGAAGGATGGAAGCGCTGGCGATGACCGTGATGCCGAGCGCTCCGGCCGCTTCGAGCAGCGAGACAGGCTCGCCCTTCAACGGTTGATTCGCCAGCAGGAGCGCTTCGGGCATCGCCAGATTAAAGGGCAACTGTATGAAGCGAAAGCCGTGGTCGTCGCCTCCTGCTTCGCGCGCCAACTCGACCATTCGCTCAAGCGTGTGGTAGCCGCGCGCGTTTGGTTGAGCGCGAAAGCCGTTCCACGTCGCTACGCCGTAGTGCCTGATTTTGCCTGCGGCGATATTCTCTTCCATGCGCTCGAAGGCGGCGCGCAGGCGCGTTTCGAATTCTTCCTGCGTGATGATGCCAAGCTGTGTTTCGGGGTTGTGTATGTAGTAGAGGTCTATGCAGTCGAGATTCATGTTGTCGAGCGACTGGTCAATCTGGCTTTGCAGGTAGGAGGGCTTCATGCAATGGCTGCCCGCAACAAAGTCTGAGAAGCCGGCGATGCCCATCTGCACAAACGTCTCCTCCACGTAGCTCCTGACATCCGCCGGCGGCTCGCTGTCAAAAGGCAGGTAGCCGCCCTTGGTGCAGACGACGATCTCATCGCGTGTGCAAGTGCCGTCTTCAACTAACTGCCGGAGCGCTGCACCGATGGCCCGCTCGCTTCTCTGAAAACGGTAGTTGGCCGCCGTATCAATCAGGTTCGCGCCGAGCGAGACGGCGCGCATGACAGACTCTTTGTAGCGCTCGTCCGTGTTCTCATCCCAGTTGCCCAGGTAAGTGCCGATGCCGATGGACGAAAGCCACATGTTCTGTTCGAGACGAAAATGATTGGGCGCGGTCTGCTTCACAAAGCGCTCGCGATAGCGTGCCGTTCCCTCAAGCGTGGCGTAGCCTTTGATTGTCATCAGTGTTCCTTCATGGGGAAGGATGAAGCAGGAGCGATGAAGGATGAACTATTCAGAGCTTGCTTGTCATTCATCGTTGCTGCGTTCCTGCTTCATCATTTCCTTTTCGTAGCTTAGACCTTCTTTAGTTGAGCTTTAGGCTTTCAGGTTTTGGGTGAACTATACGCATGACGGGCGAGTTGTCGCAAGAGAGCTTTAGCCGCGCGCGGGCTGTGTGGTAGCTTTGGAGGCAGACCACTTATCAATAGGCAGCGAGACAGGTAATGACAGACGGGCAGGCAAACCGGCGCGACCAATCGCCTTCGCCGGATGACAGCAACGCACAGGAGCGCGCCGCACGCTCTTCGTCTCTTGACGTGACGGAAGAAGCGCTCCGCGAGTTGTCTTCACTCGCGACAACACTCGTCTCGGATTATTTCGCGCACGTTTCCGAGTTGCCGGTCTTCCCGGAGATTTCAGCCGCAGAAGCGACGGCAAGGCTCAACACACCTTTGCCGGATGAGGGCGAATCAGTCGCCCACCTGATTGATGATTGCCGCGCCGTCATAGAGATGAGCCGCCACAACGGGCATCCGCGCTTCTTCGGCTACGTAGCTTCGCCCTCGACACCCATCGGAGCATACGCAGACCTCATCGCTTCCGCGCTCAATGCCAACGTCACCTCCTGGCGCTCCGCTCCATCTGCGACAGAGGTTGAACGGATAGTGTTGCGCTGGCTTGCCGCGCTCATCGGTTACAATGCGGACGGGCACGGACTCCTGACCAGCGGCGGCTCTATGGCAAACCTCAACGCGCTCTACATCGCACATCGCACTAAAGCCATAACCGATGCTTCTCGCGCAGGGCTATGGAATAGTGGAAGCGCGCCGATGACCATTTATGCTTCCGAACAGATTCATCTTTCGATTCCGAAGGCAGCAGACGTGCTGGGGCTTGGCCGCGAGCAGGTGCGCCTCTTGCCGACGGATGCCGCGTATCGTCTGGACGTGAGAAGCCTGCGCGAAGCAATCGAGGGCGACCAAGGGCGCGGCCTGCGTCCCTTCTGCATCGTCGCCAGCGCGGGCACGGTCAGCACGGGCGCTGTTGACCCGCTCGAAGATGTCGCGCGCGTCGCAGCCGAACACTCTCTGTGGTTACACGTAGACGGCGCATACGGCGCGCTCACCGCGTTAGACGAAACAAAGCGCACGCTCTTCAAGGGGCTGGAACTCGCCGATTCCGTCTCGCTCGATGCACACAAATGGCTCTACACGCCTGTTGATTGCGGCTGCCTGCTCTTCCGCGATGCGGACAACGCGCGCCGCGCCTTCGCTTCATCCGAGAGCGCCGAGTACATCAAAATCCACGAGGAGACGGACGAAGAGGCATTCGCCTTCTGGGACTACGGCGTTGAACTCTCGCGCCGCTTCCGCGCGCTCAAACTCTGGCTGACCTTGCGCTACTACGGCTCGCGGCGTATCCGCGCCGCCATCGGCGAAGACATCAGGCTGGCGCAATACATGGCAGAGTGCGTCGAAGCAGCGGAGGATTTTGAACTGCTCGCGCCCGTCGAGTTAAGCATCTGCTGCTTCCGCTATCTCCCGCCCGCTGCTCGCGCATCATTGGCTGACGCAGACACTACTACACGCGAGCGCGCAAACGGAGAAGTGAACCAACTGAACGCGCGCATCATGCACAGCGTTCAGCGCAGCGGACGCGCCTATCTTTCCAACGCGACCTTGCGCGGGCAATACGCCCTGCGCGCCTGCATCACAAACTTTCGCACCACCCGCGCAGACATACGACAGACGCTCGATATCATACGCGCCGCCGCAGCGGGAGTCTTAAGTGAGAAGGATGAAAGACGTGGACCAAATAGCCCGCCGAAGGAATAAGAAGCCATGAGTCAAGAGCCTGACTTTCATCCCTCATCGCTCGCCGCCGGAGCCTTCGCTTACGAGCGCGAGTTGCGGCTCGCCCTCAAGTTGGCGCGTGAAGCGGGCGCGACGATTCTCGAATATTACGCCTCGCCTCTTCGCGTCGAACGCAAAATTGATGCGGACGAGCACACGGAACCCGTCACGGAGGCAGACCGCGCGGCCAATGAGTTGATTGTCAACGCCCTGCGGCGTGAGTTTCCTGAAGACGGATTGCTCGCAGAAGAATCAATTGATACGGAACGCCGCCTTGAAAAGCGACGCGTCTGGATGATTGATCCTTTAGACGGCACAAACGGCTTCATCGCACGCGACGGAGATTTCGCAGTCCAGATAGGGCTCGCCGTCGAAGGCCGTAGCACGCTCGGCGTCGTCTATCAACCTCTGCCCGACGTGCTCTACTGGGCCGCGCGCGGCGCAGGCTGCTGGATTGAGCGGCCCGGCCTCGAAGTTGAGAGAGGGCGCGTCTCCGGGCAAAGGGATGTGGCGCGCATGAGGCTGGCCGCCAGCCGGTCGCACAGGAGTCCGCGAATGGACAGAGTGTTGCGCGCATTCGGCATTAAAGAAGAGGTCAGGCGCGGCTCGGTCGGCGTCAAAATCGGCCTCATCATCGAACAGCAATGCGACCTCTACGTGCATCTCTCGCCGCGCACGAAGCAGTGGGACACATGCGCGCCGGAAATCATACTCTGCGAAGCGGGCGGGCAGTTGACAGACCTGTTCGGCCAGCCGCTCCGCTACAATCACCCGGACGTGCAGAATCGCAACGGCATCGTCGCTACCAACGGCGCGGCCCACGACCGCGTTATCCAACTCCTCGCACCGCTCCTGCACGAATTCGGCCGTCTGCCCGTCTGAAGAAACGATGAAGGAGGAACGATGAACGCGGAATGAAAAGCAAGCTGCTGATAGTTCATCGTTGCCGCGTTCCGACTTCATCGTTCATCGTTCCGACTTCCGCGTTGCTGCGTTCCTCCTTCCGCGTTTCTTTATTGATGTCAGTTTTTCGTCTATCATGCAAAAGCCGAATGATTTGAACAGGATGCCTGCTATCTTCGTCTGCCATCTGAGCGCAGGCATCTCCAGACTTTAAACCGAAAACTGGCGTCTGAAATTCGTTGCGGTTGTGGGCATCCGACCCAAGCTCTTCGTTGTCTTTTTCCTCTGCGGCATCGTTCCGATGCTCGTCTTCGTCGTGGCTAATTACTGGAACGGCGTGAGCGCGGTCGAAGACCTTTTGCGCCGCGATGTCGAGCGCGAGGCGCGTGCGGTCGCCAACAACATAGAGGCCACGCTGCGCGACCGTGAGGCCGCTCTGATTGCTCTCTCACGCCTGCCCTCCCTGCGCGCCTACGTCGGCGGCGAGACAAGAGCGCCGTCATCCCTGAGCAGCACGCAAGCGCAATCAACAGGACAGGCGACCGCGCCACAATCAGCCGCCCCTTCATCCATCATTGGGACGGACAATAGAACGAGCAACGCGCTTCCGCCGAACGTGCGCGCCGAGATAGATGCTTTTCTGCTTGATAACCCGAACGACTATTTAGCGCTCTCCTGCCTGAGCACAAACAGGCAGCCGCTCGTTTACGCCGAGCCAGCGCAGGGCGAGACAAACAACGCCACCTTCCGTTATCAAACCTCCGACTTCATCTCCGGCAGCATCATGCCCGCCGAGCAGGTCTGGACCACCCCGCAGCAAACGCCTCTGCGCTCCACACTCTCGCAGGAATCCTTCGGCGCAATCATTCGCTACACCATCCCAATCTTCATTGCGGACGTGTCTGCTCAAGCGCCGCGCGGCGCGCTCGTCGTTGACTTGAAGCTCAACGCTTTGTGCCGGAACGCGATTAACAACTTCACTGGCATGCCGACAACGCCACGCCTCTTCCTCGTCTTAGACCCTCAAGGGCGTGTTATCTGCCACACTAATGAAACGCTGCTCTACCAGCCCGTTATGAATGCGATGCCGGAATCCTTCAAGACAATCGCAGACGCTATGCTGGCGGGCCGGGAGGGGCATCAGTTTTACGAAGCGACGGACGGCGAGCGCTGGCTCGCCAGCTACCGGCCCATCAAAACAATAGGCATCTCGCTCAACGTCTCAGGCAACGACACGGCCGTCGTCCAAGGCTTGCGGCGCAAGGGGTGGCTCAGCATTATTCTGGCAGCGCTGGCTGGCCTTGCGACCGCCGTTCTGCTCAGCTTGATGGCACGGCGCATGGAACGCAGCATAGAGCGTGTGACGGAGGGCGCGGTAGCGATAGCCGGAGGAAAGCTGGACCAGCGCATAGAGGTGCGCTCAAGCGACGAGACGCGCCTTCTGGCCGAAAGTTTTAATAGGATGACCGACCGCTTGCGCGAGCAGATTGCACGCGAAGCGGAGTCGCGGCAGTTTGAATCTTTCATGCGGCTGGCCGCCATGCTGACACATGATTTGAAGAACGCCATCACGGCGCTCTCCTTAGTCGTCAGCAATATGGAGCAGCAGTTTGACCGCGAGGAATTTCGTGCCGAAGCGATGGAGTCTTTGAAGGAATCAACGGATAAGCTGCGCTCGCTGGTCTCTAAGTTGAGCGGGCCGGTCGAGAGCTTGAGCGGCGAATACCAGCGCCCGCGCCCGACAGACCTCTTGCCACACTTGAATCGCGTGCTTGCAGGCACGGCGCTGGCCCAGTCCATGCACCGTGTCGAAACTCATCTGCCGGAGTCGCTGGTGGCGACCGTGGATGCCGAGCGCATTGAAAGAGTCTTTGAAAATCTGGTGCTCAACGCGCTCGAAGCGATGGGCACGACGAGCGGCACGCTGACCATAGAGGCCGGGCCGGAAAGTGAGGATGAAATCTTCTTCAGCGTCGCCGACACGGGGCCGGGCATCAGCGAAGAGTTTCAGCGCACGCGTCTCTTTCGCGCCTTTGCGACGACGAAGAGAAAGGGTGTGGGCTTGGGCCTCTATACGTGTCGCGAGGTGGTGCGGGCGCACGGCGGGCGAATTGACGTGAAATCGGAGAAGGGCGCTGGCGCAACTTTTCGCGTCGTGTTACCATCGGGCCGATTCACAGGAGGCGAATGAGAAAAGCGGTCGCTGGGCATGAGCGGTATTTTCTCAGGAGCCGGACAGGGCATTCCTCTCAAGTTCCAGCTTAGACAGATTGAGCAAGAGGGCGAAGGCAGCGCTTCCGAGAATGTGCGGAGCGCGCCCATCGCGCGCACACCCCGGCGTGAAATACAGCTTTGAGCTGTCAGAATAAAACAGAAACACCGATGAGCGAGCAGCAGTCGCCAGCACAGACGAAAGTGACCATCCTGGTCGTTGACGACGACACGGCTGTGCGGCGCGGACTGCGTTGGGCCCTGGGCGACCAGTATCGCGTGCTCGAAGCGGGAACTAAGGCGGAAGCCGTCGAGATGTTGCAGCGCGAGCGCATCGAAGTCGTCTTAAGCGACCTGCATCTGCCGCCACACGTTGACGACCTTTCGGAAGGCTTGGCGGTTATAGAGATGGCTCGCTCATCGCGCCCGCCCGTTCCAGTTGTCGTCGTCACAGGCAGCGGCTCAAAGCAGGCGGCGCTTGAAGCCGTCAGGCGCGGCGCTTACGGGTTTTTTGAAAAGCCCTTCAAGCCGGAAGAAATCCTCTTCATCGTGCATCAGGCGGCGCGCACTCATCTGCTTGAACGCGAAATCCTGCGGCTGCGCTCGGAGCTAAGCAAAAATCGTGGGTTCGACCATCTGGTCGGCGGAAGTCCGTCGCTGGAAGCGACTGTGAAGCAGGCGCGTGCCGTTGCGGGAACGAGCGCGACCGTGTTGCTCACGGGAGAGAACGGAACGGGCAAGGAGATGCTGGCTCGCGCCATCCATGAAGAAAGCGCGCGTGCCCGTGGGCCGTTCGTTGCGGTCAGTTGCGCGGCCCTGCCTGAATCGCTCATCGAATCGGAACTCTTCGGCCACGAAAAAGGTGCTTTTACCGGCGCAATACAGGCGCGCAAAGGCCGCTTCGAGTTGGCCGACACGGGCACGCTCTTTCTGGACGAGATTAGCGAACTAACGCCCGCCGTGCAGGTCAAGCTGCTGCGCGTGTTGCAGGAGCGAGAGTTTGAGCGCGTCGGCGGCGCGAAAACCTTGGCCGTTGATATACGCCTCATCGCGGCCTGCAATCGCGACCTCGAACAGGAAGTCGCGTGCGGGCGCTTCCGCAGCGACCTCTTCTTTCGTCTCAACGTAGTGCCGCTCGTTCTGCCGCCTCTGCGCCAGCGCCACGAAGATATACCGCTGCTCGCCGCACACTTCGCAGCGAAAGCCGCGGACAAGCACGGGCGCACGCGACCCGAACTCGACCCGGCGCTGGTCGAAGCCCTACAGGAGTATGACTGGCCGGGCAACGTGCGCGAGTTGGAAAACCTGATGGAGCGGCTGGTGGTCTTAACTTCGACGCCGCGCCTCGGTCTTGAGTTTCTGCCCGAAAAGATGTTGCGCACAGCGCCCGACGCTACAGCCACCGATGAAACCACACTCGAAGGAGCGCTCAGCGCTCTCAAACGTCGCATGATTACCGGCGCGCTTTCTGCCGAATCCGGCAACAAGGCCGCCGCCGCCAAGCGTCTCGGCATCAGCCGCTCCTACCTGCACCGGCTGCTCTCGGAATACGAAGACATCGAAAAATAGTCCAAGGTCCAAAGTCCAAGGTCAAGAACATACTCCTGACTTTGGACTTTGGACTTTGGACTACGGTGTCCACAATTGTAGACAGTTGAGGATGAATCTGTCTTCAACTGTGCACACGTATTTGTCTGTGTGTTTGGCTGCGATTGAAGGTTTGCGCAAGAAACTGGCGTTTCTCTCATTCTAACGGAAGCGGTACGGACTTTGCAGTAACTTTTGACGGCAAGGAACAAGGAGAAAATCAAGATGAAGCCCAGAGTCTTGATTGTTGACGATGATAAGGCCATCACGCAGCAGTTGTTCTGGACGCTGTGTGACGACTACGAAGTGATGACAGCGCACGACCTGCAATCAGCGGTGCGGCGCGTGACCATCTACGAACCGGCGGTTTCGATCCTTGACTTACATTTACCACCCATGCTGGATACGCCGGAAGTGGGCTTGCGAATTCTGGGCTACATCAAGGAGCGCTACCCTCAGTCGAAGGTGCTGGTCGTGAGTTCGGCCGCGGGCGGAGAGATGCAGCGGGCCTGCCGTCAGGGCGGCGCTGATGAATTTCTAGACAAGCCTTTTGAGATTGAGAAGCTGCTGGCGACGATGCGCCGCATCACAACGCAGGGCGAGCTTCAGGTTGTTTGAAAAAATTTCGTGGATGCGAGCAGTCGGCAAAAGCCGCAGGAAGCGCGCGTCCATGACAGAGAGATGAGCACAGCACAGTCAATTCTGTTAGTCGGCATCATAGGCTTTTACAGCTTGCTCTTCGTCGCTCTGTTAATCAGGGCCAGCCTTGAGTGCTGGCGAGCGGCAAAGATTGCCGCGCCGGAGTTGAAGCCAACTTCGAGGGGCGAAGCCCAAAGGTTTGGGAGATCATGGACACATGCCACGAGGCATGAACATCTCGCGTAGGGGTATGCGAGGACAGCAGGTGAAGCCTTCCTCACAGGCGTCTCCTGTGGAAAGTAAAAAAGTTCTTTGTTAATTAGTTTTGGCCGCTCGCCCCATTGAGAGGCCATCAGCGCACCGCGCGAGTGGAATCCCCTCCCACAGCGCGGAGCCAGAAGCCCCCGCATCCCAAAAAGACTCCTGCCCTGAGTCGCGGGGGCTTCATCTTTCCTACAGGCAAATTTACAACTCAAAAATTAAGTAGTTCGGAAGAAAAGCAGGCACAGACAAGCTCTGTTTGCGCCTTCTCTTTCGCATACAGGCTTTAGTGTCTCGCCTGCTGCTGCCTCATCGCCATCGTTTCCTGCTTATCGTATAATATTGTTTCTACGGATGAAGTTTTTATTGAGTTTGCAGCTTTAACGGAGAGGTTGGTTTTTAAGAAGAACTGTTTATGAGATTCCTCCATCTTGCAGACGTACATCTGGGTTGCCGTCGTTATAATCTGGATGAACGGACGAAGGACTTTTTTCGCGCGTGGCACGACGTAATCGTCAACCATGCTCTCGCCAACGAGGTTGATTTCCTGTTAATCGTCGGAGATTTTTTCGACCGCCGCAATATTGACCCGCAGGCGATGAATCACGCGATGCTCGGCCTACAGCTTTTGAAAGAGGCAGGGATTCCCGTCGTCGCCATCGAGGGCAACCACGACCAGCACACAGACGATAATATTTCTCCTTACAGTTGGATGCGCTCGCTGTCGCAGTGGGGCTTGCTGAAACTGCTTGAGCCTGTCTCTTCCGAAGAGAGTCCAATTCGGATGATGCCGTGGGATGAAGAACTGAAGGCAGGCTCCTACATAGACATCGCTGGCGCGCGCATCTTCGGCTCACACTGGTACGGAGCGAGCGCCAACGCTGCGATTCCGCTCCTGGCCGACGCGCTCAGAAGCGAACGCGAGGAGGGGCGCTTCAATATTCTGATGCTGCATACGGACGTTGAGGGCCAAGTCAATCGTCCGATTCCTGCGCTTTCCGTGGCGAAGCTGAAGGAGTTGAAACAACTCGTCGGCTACGTCGCGTTGGGCCACACGCACAAGCGCTTTGAGATTGATAACTGGGCCTTTAATCCGGGTTCGCTCGAAGCCTGTTCGATTGACGAATACAAGGAAGAGCGCGGCGCGTTTCTCATCGAAGTGGATGAGCAGCACAACGTCCGCGCCAGCCACTTGCGCGATTATACGCAGCGCCCCTTTCAGCGTCTTTCCTTCGATGTGACGGGAGTATTAGACGCGGAAGCCGTCTTCGCTGGCGTGATGGAAACAGTCGGGCGCGAGGCGCGCGTCTTCGACCCTGAAGCAGATAGACCAGCGCCGATTATCGAGATAACTCTGCGCGGGCGCTTGGGCTTTAAGAATTCGTTACTGGAAATCAGGCGCATTCGCGAAGAGGTGCAAGCGAAGACTGGCGCGCTGCATGTCATGCTGCGCAACCAGAGCGTGCCTGTCGAGTATGCCGTCGCCGCAGGATTAGATGCGCAAGCGCCACGGCAGGAGCGCGAGCGGCGCATCATTCAAGACCTGATAGCGCGCGACAATCGCTACAAACATCGCGCAGAAGAGATGGCCGAACTCGTCATCGAATCCAAACGCCTCGCCCTGAGCAACGAGCCGCCCGATAAGATTCTGGACCTGATTGCACAAAAGCTGGACGGCCCTCGTCAGGTTGAGACTGAGCCGCCTGCCCACGGCGCTGACGTGGAACACACGCCAACCGCCACGGCGCTCAACGCCATCGAGCGCAATGCCACGGCCAAAGTATGAACGCGGAACGATGAACGATGAATGACAGACAAACTGTTTTCAATTCATCGTTCCTCGTTCCTCCTTCATTGTTTCCGTTATGAGTGAAGCTCTTGACAGAGTGCGCGGCGTGCGTCATCTGCCGCTGTTTCCGTTGCCGCTGGTGTTGTTTCCGGGTGTTCCGCTGCCGCTCCATATTTTTGAGCAGCGCTATCGCCGGATGCTCCGGGACATACGCGTGCGCGACAATCTGTTTGGCCTCTCATTTTTCAAGCAGGAGGAATCCGGCGAGGGCGTTCCGCCCGTCGGGCATGCGGGCTGTGTGGCGGAGGTGACGGAGGTGCAGGAGTTGCCCGACGGTCGTTCAAACATTCTCACACTCGGCCTCGTTCGCTATCGCGTCGAAGCCTACGTCGAGCAGGACGAGCCTTATCTGGTTGGCGAAGTCAGCTTCTTTGAGGATGAAGAAGAGGACGAAGAACTGCTTGCGCTCGGTGTTCGGGAGACGACAGAGATTTTTACGCGGATTGCACGCGCCGTCAGGACCATCAACGACGACCGCGCCGGTCTGCCCGAACTCTCCGACACGAAGCCCGAAGCTCTCTCCTTCCTCATCGCAGCGGCGATGGAGCTTGACGACGAAACCAAGCTGGAAATGCTTAAGCTGCGCTCCACGACAGAGCGTTTAAAGCGCCTGCACGATTTGCTGTCAAACGCCGTCGGTGGCTACGAAGAGCGTGCGCGTATGCACGGGCTGGCTAAAGGCAACGGCCACGGCCGCAAAAAGATAGACCTCGAATGACAATCAACCCTGAACACAGTACGGATAAAGAGAACTCGGAAGGGAAGCGCTTGCGCGTCCGCGTCCTCTTTTTCGGTGCTGCGCGCGAAGCAACAGGAAACTCCGAAGTCGAACTCGAACTCGCAGCGCCCGTTGATACAAAGAGCGCTTTCGCTGAAGTGCTCTCGCGCTTTCCAGTCTTGAAGGAGCGCTTCGGTCGTTCGCTCTTGTTTGCCGTCAATCAGGAGTATGCGCAGCCGGAAGCAGAGGTTCGCGATGGCGACGAGTTGGCCGTCTTCCCGCCCGTCAGCGGCGGCGCGGGCGATGTGGGAGATGCAAACGAGCAGCAGAGCGCAGACGAAGAGAAAGATTTTTTTGAGTTGACAACTGAGCCGGTTGATACTGGAGCGGTCGCGCGCAGAGTTGTGCCGCCGGAATGTGGCGCGACCGTCACGCTCGACGGTTACGTGCGCCAATGGACGCGCGGACGGCGCACGCTCTATCTAGTCTATGAAGCCTACGAGCCGATGGCCTTAAGCGAGATGCGCCGCCTTGGCCGCGACGCGCACGCGCGTTTCGAGATAGCCCACATCGGCATCGTTCACCGCACGGGCCGCCTCGAAATTGGCGAAACAAGCGTTGTCATCTCCGTCAGCGCGCCTCATCGCCGCGCCGCCTTCGAGGCTTGCGAATGGGCCATACGCGAACTCAAGCGCACCGTCCCCATCTGGAAGAAAGAGTTTTACGCCGACGGCGAAGTGTGGGTTGAAGGCGAGGGCGCGCCGGAAGAATTGCAGGAACGATAAAACGGATTGCTAACACATAGCGCTTCCTTAGCATCTTTATGAACGGATGCCCCGTCCTGAAGGTGTTTCGAGGCGAAATTAAATTGCCACAAAATAATGCGCCGCGGTGTTTTCTTACCAGAGCAGGGATAAGTGTGGCCTGAGCCTCCCGCAGTTGGGTTTTGCGCCGGGTCGTTTCAAAACTCACAAACGAGAGCCGTTTTGCCGTTCGTGTACATGCGCCGCCTGGCAAAAATATTGGGGCAAAAGGCTCTTCGCCAACCAGAATCTTGAGGTTAAAGCGCGATGATGAAAAACATTAAATTTTTACTAAGTGCGTCTCTTTTAATCGCTCTGGCGAGCACGCCGCTCTTTGGGCAGAGTAATAATCATCCGGGCACGCCGCTGAGCGCGACGGAAATCGAAAAGTGGCGGCAGGACTTGCGCTACATGGCAGCGGAGATGCCCAAGCGCCACCGAAACCTCTTCCACTCGATGACGCGCGAACAGTTTGAGAGCGCCGTCAAGCTTCTGGACGAACGAATCCCGACGCTTGAGAGGCATCAGATTATCGTCGAGCTTGGACGCATCGTGGCGATGGTGAAGGACGGGCACACTGCGATTCAAAGCTACCCCTTCGACCCCAAAATCAACTTCCGTTCCTACCCGCTGACCCTCTATCTCTACAAAGACGGCCTCTTCGTCCGCTCGGCAGACCCGAAATATGCAAACGTCGTCGGCGGGCGCGTCGTCAAAATCGGCAACGCTTCCGCCGAGCAGGCGCTCGCAGCCGTTCGTGATCTCGTTTTTCACGATAACGAGATGGGCATCAAGGCCGCAGCACCCTTTGCGCTCGTCACACCCGAAGCGCTGCACACCGTCGGTCTCATCAAGGATATGGAGAACGCGCAGTTTGTCATCGAGCGTGGTGGTCAGCAGCACACGATTAGCCTCCAACCTTTCACGCGGCCAGCGCCCGTAGGCCACGGCACAAACTTCTTCAAGCCGGCGGGCTGGGTTGACGCGCGCGACGGCGCGCAAGCGCCCACGCCGCTCTATCTTAAAGACCCTGAGAATCTTTACTGGTTCGAGTATTTGCCGGAGACGAAGACCGTCTACGTGCAGTATAACGGCGTGCAGAATAAGCCGGACGAAAGCATCGCCGATTTCTCAAAACGACTCTTCGAGTTTGTTGAGAAGAACCCTGTCGAGCGTTTTATCCTAGACATGCGGCGCAACGGCGGAGGCAATAATTATCTGAACCGTCCGCTGCTCTTAGGCATCATCAAATCCAAGGTGGACGAGCGCGGCAAGCTCTTCACCATCATCGGCCGCAACACCTACTCGGCCGCGCAGAATCTAGTCAACGAGCTTGAAAAATACACCAACACCATCTTCGTCGGTGAGCCGACCGGCGAGAACGTCAACTTCTACGGCGACTCGGCCCGCATCGAACTGCCCAACAGCGGCATCGTCGTTCGCACCTCTACGCTCTGGTGGCAGAACATGGACCCGCGCGACCGCCGGCAGTGGACAGGACCACACATCGCCGCCGAACTCACCTCCGAAGATTACCGCAACAACGTTGACCCCGCGATGAAAGCCATCATGGCCTACACGCCTAAGAAAGAGTTGACGGAAGCGATGACGGAAGCGCTCTTGAAAAACGACGTGGCGCTCGCCAGAAAGCTGTTCTGGGATTACAAGAACGACCCCACGAACGCTTATCTTGACATCGAAGCGCCCGTCAATTCTCTCGGCTATCGCCTGATGGAAATGAAGCGCATGGAGCAGGCGATTGAAGTTTTCAAGCTCAACGTAGAGGCTTTCCCGCAGTCGGCCAACGCCTACGACAGTCTGGGCGAAGCTTACCTCAACGCCGGAAATAAAGAGTTGGCCCTCAAGAACTACGAGAAGGCGGTGGCCCTAAACCCTGACAATAATCCCGCCGCCATCGGCATCATCAAGAAACTGAAAGAGAAATAAGAGCGCAACGGTAGCAGCACAGCCATCAACTTCAACCTTAAAACAGAAGCGGCGAGACAGTAACTCGATTACCGTCTCGCCGCTTCTGTTTTAGATTAACAATCGCGAGCTTAACCCGCCGCGACCTCTTCTACTCCGGCCTCTTCGCTCGCAGCCTCGACGAGCGACGCGCTTGTCACCTTATCGCCGCCGTCCGTCTTAATCAGGCGCACGCCCGAAGCCGAACGCCCGGTCTTGCGAATGCTGTCGGCTTCGATGCGAATCAGCTTGCCCTGCTGCGTGATAATCATAATCTCCGACTCTTCGTCAACGGGAAAGACCGCGACGACCTTGCCAGTCTTCTCGGTCGTCTTCATGTTGATGACGCCCTTGCCTCCGCGCGACTGGAAACGGTAGTCGGTAATCTTCGTCTGCTTGCCGAAGCCCTGCTCGGAGACGGAAAGCATGCGCTCGTTATCCTCTGCTGAAACGGCGCAGAGCGAGACGACGTAATCATCGGCCCTAAGATCTATGCCGCGCACGCCGCGCGTCGCTCGTCCCATCGGTCGCACGCCCTTTTCGTCGAAGCGAATAGCCAGGCCGTTGTGCGTCGCGATGAAGATGCGCTTTGTGCCGTCGGTCAGCACAACGTCAAGCAGTTCGTCGCCATCGTCAATGTTGATGGCGTTGATGCCGTTCGAGCGTATGTTCTGAAAATCAGCGAGCGACGTTTTCTTGATAACGCCCTTGCGCGTCACCATCACTACGTAACGCCCTTCGGAAAACTCGCGGACGGGCACGACTCCTGCGAGCTTGCGCGTCGAGGGAATGTTGATGAGGTTAACGACTGCCTTGCCGCGCGCCGAAGCCGCAGCATCCGGCACTTCATGCACCTTCAGCTTAAAGACCTGCCCGTTGTCCGTGAAGACCATGATGTAGGCGTGGGTCGAGGCGATGAAAAGATGCTCAACGAAGTCGCCGTTCTTGCCGGTCGAAGCGCCGAAGCGTCCCTTGCCGCCGCGTCCCTGCCGCTGGTAGGTCGTGATGGGCGTACGCTTGATGTAGCCGCTGTTTGTGACTGTGATGGCAACATCTTCGTCGGCGATCAAATCTTCAATGGAAAGCTCCACGCCTTCTTCGACAATCTCCGTGCGCCGTTTGTCTCCGAAGTCTTTCTTAACCTCTTCGAGCTCCCGGATAATCACGCGCCGCAGGCTGCTCTCGTTGGCGAGAATCTCTTCGAGTTCTGCGATGAGGCGAATGATAGCTTCGTACTCATCGAGAATCTTCTGGCGTTCGAGCGCGGCGAGCCTGCGCAGTTGAAGGTCCAGAATCGCCTGCGCCTGCAACTCTGAAAACTCAAGCCGCCTGATGGCCTTCTGAAGCTTCGACAAATAACCTGCGAGCGTTAAATCATTGGGCACGCCCTTCCAGTTTTTGACCTCGCTCATCGCGGCCATGTTGCCCGTCAGCCATTGGCGTGCTTCGTCAACCGAGCGCGCGTTGCGAATCAATGTGACGATGTAGTCGAGCGCCTCAATGGCTTTCGTCAAGCCTTCCAGAATGTGCGCGCGCGCACGCGCCTTGCGAAGCTCATACTCTGTCCGACGGCGCACGACCTCGCGGCGGAAATCAACAAACGCTTCGAGCATCTGCTTCAGATTCAGCACGCGCGGCTGGCCGTTGACAATCGCCAGATTGATGACGCCGAATGAAGACTGCATCGGCGTCAGCTTGTACAGCTTGTTGAGAATGACCTGCGGAACGGAGTCGCGCTTAAGCTCGACGACGATGCGCATGCCGTCGCGGTCTGACTCGTCGCGCAAGTCCGCGATGCCTTCCAGCTTCTTTTCGTTGACAAGCTCTGCGATGCGCTCTATGAGACGCGCCTTGTTGACCTGAAAGGGAATCTCCGTGATGACGATGGCGTCGCGTTCCTGAGAGCCGCGACCGATGCGGTCAATGCCTGCGCGCGCGCGCATCTGGATCACGCCGCGCCCTGTGGTGTAGGAACGCTTGAGTTCCTCTCCGCCGTAGATGAAGCCGCCCGTCGGAAAATCCGGCCCGGTGACGTGCTTCATCAACTCTCTAATATCAATGTTGGGTTTGCGGAGGAGCGCGACCGTGGCGTCAACAACCTCCGTTAAATTGTGCGGCGGAATCTTGGTCGCCATGCCGACGGCGATGCCGTCTGAACCGTTGACGAGCAGGTTCGGAATACGCGTCGGCAAGACAGACGGCTCGCTCAATGATTCGTCGTAGTTAGGATTAAAATCAACAGTCTCTTTTTCGATGTCGGCGAGAATCTCGGTGGTGAGCTTTGCCATGCGGACTTCCGTGTAGCGCATGGCGGCCGCAGCGTCGCCGTCCACAGAGCCGAAGTTGCCCTGACCATCTACGAGCGGGTAACGCATCGAAAAATCTTGCGCGAGGCGAACGATGGTGTCATAAACTGCCGTGTCGCCGTGAGGATGATATTTACCTATGACATCGCCAACCACGCGGGCGCTCTTCTTGTAGGCTTTGTTATATTGGTTTCCGAGTTCGTGCATCGCCCAGAGCACGCGGCGGTGCACGGGCTTGAGGCCGTCGCGCACGTCCGGCAACGCGCGTCCGATGATGACGGACATCGCGTAGTCCAGATATGAACGCTTCATTTCGTCTTCGATAGTGATGTAATTACGTTCCGTTGCTGTTTCCATTAAAAGAACCTTTCCGGTACAATCCGCGCTCGCGTGCTCTTCCGTTTGCAGCCTGAAACCCTGCAAACTTAAAGCGGGCGCGCAGGGCTTTCGCCGGTCGAGCGCGAGGCGCGTTTAATCGTCAATTTATGGGTTATCCAGTACTCGTTTGACGCCGCCAGAGACGGCCGTTTGAAGTACGACATATTGTACCCGCAAAAGGCCGTTTTGGCAATTCCGTAAGAGGCGAAAAACCCAGCAATTATCGGGCTTTAAGCACGATTTTAGGGCTTTGCGCACGAGGGCCCAGGCGGCGCAATATCTAGTGTTTGCGGGAAGCGCTGAAACTGCCTCTAAAGGACATAATCAAGGGGTATGAAATTCAACGAAAAATCGAGGCGGATGCGCGAGCGGCTGGAATTGACGCTGCCCGTGCGCGTGCATTGTAGGGAGCGCGAAGACTACGAGTGGGTGGAGATGACGCGCCTGATTGACGTGACGCCGTTTGGCGCACGCATCAGCCTTGCGCATCCGACCGAGCCTGGGCGTCTGCTACATCTGACGATGCCGATGCCGCGACAATTGAGGTGCTTCGATTTCGTCGAACCGCAGTATCGCATCTGGTCGCTGGTGCGGAATCTGAGCATGTTGCCTCTTTCGGATAACAAGAACGTGCGCTTTGCCGTCGGCGTCGCCTTCATAGGCAAGCGTCCGCCGCCGAGCTACGAGGTTGACCCGACGAAACGTTACGAGGTGGCAGGTTCAGTCACGGAGAGCGGATTGTGGCTGCTGCGTGAGATGACGGAGCGCGCAGCCACACACACACCGACGGATGACCCGCGACCCGAGACGCGCTTTAACCTGCCGATTGAAGTGGTGGTTGAGGTTTTTGATGAGAAGGGTGAGACGAGTGTGTGCGAGACGACGGTGACGGAGAACATCAGCCGTCGCGGCGCAGCCGTCTTCACGACGCTTGACGTAGAGCGCGGTCGTCTCGTTCGTCTGACCAGCTCGCAATATCAACTGGCGGTCGTCGCCGCCGTGCGAGCGCGCCGCGCAGGGCCTGACGGCATCATGCGCCTGCATCTTGAGTTCATAGACAGACAATGGCCGCTTGAGGGAATCGAATAAGGATAAAGGATAAAGGTAAAAATTTTAGTAGTCCGCGCGTTCTGCCTGGTCTTGTATTGTGAGGATTAAGATGAACCGTTCTCTTGTCATTCCGCGCGAGGTATTGCTGGTAGAGATTGAGCGGCGTTGCTCTGTTGACGCGGAGTGCAATGCGCGTGCGCGTATCGGATTGACGAAGGAGGAGGCGCGTGCGTACTGTG
Organism: Pyrinomonadaceae bacterium; assembly: GCA_036382855.1. Taxonomy (GTDB): domain Bacteria; phylum Acidobacteriota; class Blastocatellia; order Pyrinomonadales; family Pyrinomonadaceae; genus DASVTR01. Next base: position 492,075 of record DASVPO010000024.1, read on the forward strand.
GCTTTACCTGCGAGCGCTGCGAGCGCTGGAATGAAGACATCCTGACCGAACGCGACGTGCCGGAGTGGTGGGAAGAGCTAACCATTACAGGACTCTCGGCCCTGCGCGAAACTCCTGCGCCGGCAGCGACGGTGGACGAGCCGGCTGAAGTCATCAAGCGTTTGAGTGATAATTATAAGACAGAGATTGAACATCGGACGCCGGACGCTGGTAAAGACGGAGAATAGTATACTGACGTTAATCATCTATCATCCGTTGCGAGCTTAAGTTTGTGAACCAGACAAGCACAGAGATGGCGCGCCGTAAAAAGACGGGAACGCCTCAGCCGGAGCCGCTGGTGCTGCCGCAGTGGGCGCTGGGCACGATCCGTCCTGTCGTTCGCGCGCTGTCGCGCGTGCTCTGGCGCATACAGTTTAGCGGACTTGAAAACATTCCGCCGGCGGGCGGCCTCATTATCGCCGCCAATCACCAGACATACATTGACCCGTTCTGGGTTTCCGTTCCCATCAAGCGACCGATTCGCTATCTGGCTTGGAACGAAAGTTTCGATTGGCCCATCGTCGGCAGGTTTATAGGACTCTTCGGCGCGTGGCCGCTCAAGTTGGAGAAGAGCGACCCGACGGCCATCAGGCGTTCGCTGCAATGGCTGCGTGAAGGCGGCGCAATGTTTATCTTCCCGGAGGGCGGACGCTGCACGCCCGACGGAGAGTTGATGAGATTCAAGAACGGCGCAGTCAGGCTCGCTCTAGAGGCGGGCGTGCCTATCCTTCCGGCGACGATTCGCGGCGGGCATCGCGTCTGGCCGAGAGGCTATCGCCTCCCGCGCTTTTCAAAGGTCGAGGTGATTTTTCATCCGCTACAGGTGGCCGCCGTGCAACCGGGCGAGGATGCACGCGCCTGCGCGCGGCGCGAGACAGACCGACTGGCACAGGTTATCGGCTCCGCCTTGTAAACCAACTCAGCCTGCTCTTTTCAAACCACTCGCTCGTCTGTCCGAACTAACGAATCTATGATTAACCTGCCTCCCAAGCCTCCCGGCTCAATCGTTGAAGTTCAGCATAGCCACAATAGCGTCGTCCTCTCTTGGAAGAGTCGGCAGAGTGGCGGCTGCATGCGCTATGGCGTTCTCATCTTTCTGCTCGCGTGGATGGGCGGTTGGGTGCTTGGCGAAACGTCTGCTGTGAGGGCACTCTTGAAAGGAGATGGTGGAGCGTTCCTGCTATTCTGGCTCGTCGGCTGGACGGTCGGCGGAATATTTTGCGCCACGATGATTTACAGGCTGGCTCGGCCCTCCCGCCCTGAAAGAGTAACTCTGGAACTGCTTCACCTGATTCATCAACCCGCTATTGAGCCAGCCAATATATTCTCTTGGCACGACAAAGAATCGAATCTCTTCGAAATATTCAAGCCACGGAAAATTCGCAGGATGGCTAAACAGGAGATCGGAGAGATTCGGATTGACCGCGTTGGCGAGCGTCAGCGATTAAGCCTTGACTATGCGGCGAAAAGAATAGAAATCGGAGCTTCTTTGGAAGAACCTGAACGCGAATGGCTGTTCAGTGTTTTGCAAACATGGAAGTCAGCTTAACAATCAACGAACACATGGCGTCTCTCTTTAACAGCCTTCCAGCGACAAAGTGTTTGAGGAATTAACGCTGTACGTATGCTGAGCTATGAGCTTGCCTTGTAGTCTTCACGCCGGAAAAAATTTTACTGAGGCGGAGGCGGCAGTCCTGCTCTTCTGCGTTCCTCACGACGCTGCTGCTGACGCTGAATGCGCAGGGCCTCTCTTCTTCTGATTTCAGCTTCATTGATTGCCTGCTTCGCGCGCCGAACGTCTTCGGCTATCCGAGCGCGGTCTTCCGGGCTCAGGCCGGGGCGCTTCGCGCTCTCCGGGATTTCAGGCGTTTCCGGCGGGTCGTCTGGAGCGTCTTCGTCCATTTCTTCCGTGTGCGGATTCTCTGCGTTCTTGTTGTGCTTGCGAATGATAACTTTTTTCGGCGCGTTGCTGGCCTGCTGCGCCTCCTGTGCGGGCGAAGCGGTCGGCGCGGACGACGGAGCAGGAGCCTGCACTTCAACGTTTATGCTCGGCGCTGGCGCGGGCGTGGCGCTCGGCGGTAGTGCATCCTGATTGACTGTCGGTTGAGCGGAACGCTGCTGATTGAAAACGTAAATCGCTCCGGCGGCGACGATTGCCAACAGCACGACGCTCATTAGGATGCCAACCGCACGGCTCGTCAGAAAGCGTCGCGAATGTTGCGTCCCGTCCGTCCTGACTTTTGTGAGCACGGATTCGCCTTCGCGGTTGGCGGCGGTCAGGGGCGAGCTTGCGCTGGCTGAAGCGGCGTGTTGAATGACGGTCGCGGCTTCGTGCAGCCCTGTCGCAGCGTTGGCAGCGGTGGCCGTTTCTTTGATGTTCGTGGCAGCCTCGGCAGCGGCAGTCGCTTCAGTTCGCGCGCTGATTAACTGCGTGTCCTGCTCTTGAAAATTGCTGACGGAAGATGCTTGAACAATCGTTGGCAAATTGGCAGCGCCGGGTTTCCGGCTCGCATCGCGCAGGGCTTCGCGCATCTCTGCTGCTGTTTGCGGACGCTTGGCCGCGCTCTGTGCCATCGCACTCATCAACACTTGCGCCACCTGCGCAGGCACTTGCGCGTGAACCTCGCTGGCCGGACGCAGAGGATCAGGCTCGCCGTTGACCAGAGCACTAGCGCGCGTGATGGCATCAGGCGGAGTCATATTGGTCATCAGGTGGTAGAGAGTTGCGCCGAGGCTGTAGAGGTCGGAGCGCGGGTCAGTGCCTGTGCCCTGCATCTGTTCTAAGGGGGCGTAGTTGAACGAATACCCGAAGAGACTCCCGGTTGCCGTCACGCGTGAAGCCTGTAGGGGCGTGCCTTTAGCGAGGCCGAAATCGAGGAGCACAATATGGCCGCGCGCAGTCAACTTCAAATTCTGCGGTTTGATGTCGCGGTGGATGACGGCGGGTTCGTGCGTGTGCAGGTAATCGAGCGCGTCTAGTAACTGGTCGGCCCAGTTGAGAACATCCGTTAAGGGAAACGGAGCACCCTTTTCTTTCAGCATCTCCGAAAGGTCAGGGCCGGGGATAAACTCCATCACTAGAAACTGCCCGTCGTCTTCTGTGAAGTGGTCGCTGACGCGAGGCAGCGCAGGATGACGCAGGTGGTTTAAGAGTCGTGCTTCGCGCTCGAACGCCTTACGCAGATTCGGGTCTGTGAAGAAAGTTTCCTTGAGCGCGACGGTGCTCCCGAAGCGCTGGTCAGTCGCAACGTAGACTGCTCCCATGCCTCCCTGCCCAATCTGTTTCTGGACCAGGTAGCGATTCTGCAAAAGTGTGTCAGGCGCAATCATCTTCCGAAATCTTTCCCGACTGCTTAGTACGCTCAGCCACAACAAGACGTTCGACGCAAAAGTGCGACGCGCGCGACAGGACGAGCGAATTTGCTATCGCCAGTCTGCCTTAAAACTAAATGATGTGCCAAGCCGTCTGGACCGATCTGGAAGACTCGAACCTTGAGACGCGAAAATTTTAGCGCTGGTGCGGAGGAGGCGGGCCGTCTCTTCTTGGTGGGGGAAAGCCTGCGGGCGGCGGCGGTCTATCGGGCCGCGCTCTTTCCATATACATTCGCTCTCTTTCCCGCCTTTGTTCCTCTTCGAGCGCTTCTCTCTGCCTTCTCATGTCCTGTTCGTCTTTCTCGCGTCTCTCGCGGCGTATTTCATCAGCTCTGCGAGCGCGTTCTTCTTCGGCGGTGAGAGCGTTGGGATTTGCAACGGGGTTGCCCGATGGCCCTTGCGTGCCTGTTTGAACGGACGTTGGATTCTCGTTCGTAGCAACTACAGGCTGCGGGTTTGCGCTCGACGCGGCGGGCTGGCTGCGTGAATAATCAACGGGCAGGCTGCTCGTCTGTTGCGGAGGCTGCGACCCTGCGGGCGATTGAGACGACGTGGACGAAGTTTGACTTCCATTGAGAGGGGGCGCGGTCGGAGACGCCGCGGTCGAATCATTCTGCGACGCGACGTTCTGCGCGCTCGGATTCTGCGGCGAAGACGAACGGGTAAACGTATAAACTACGGCGGCGACAATCGCGAGCAGCACGACGCTCATCACTATACTGAGAGCGCGACCCTGCCCGCGCGGCCGCGGCTGCGCCGGCTCAAAGGGTCGCATCTTCGTGATGGACGACTCTCCGCGTTTGTGCGACAGAGAAGTAGGTGGCCCATGTTTCGCAGAGACAGGCTCTATGACCGTCATGTCGTAGTGCGACCCGCTGGAAGAGTTTGCATGCCTATCGCTGATTGACGATGCGACTACCACGGAGGCGGGCGCGGCCGACAGCCCACCAGTCAATTTGTCCTGCTTCTCTATCCCTGCCTCTGAAATTGGCGCGGCAAAGGTCTGTATTCTGGCGGCTACGACCTCCTTGCCTGCATCGCGCAGGGCTTCGCGCATCTCGGCTGCTGTCTGCGGACGCTGCGCCGCATTCTGGGCCATCGCGCGGGCGATGACGCGCGCGACAGGCTCGCTGACCTGCGCTTGAACTTCGCTCGCCAGTCGCAAGGGGTCTGCTTCTCCGTTGAGCACGGCGGTGGCACGCGTGATGGCATCGGGAGGCGTGACGTTAGTCATCAGGTGGTAGAGAGTTGCGCCGAGGCTGTAGAGGTCGGAGCGCGGGTCTGTGCCTGTCGCCTGCATCTGTTCTAAGGGTGCGTAGTGGAATGAATAGCCGAAGAGGCTGCCCGTCGCCGTCATCTGCGAAGCCTGCGACGCTCCCTTCGCGAGGCCGAAATCGAGCAGCATGATGCGGTCGCGCGAGGTGAGCTTTAGATTCTGCGGCTTGATGTCGCGGTGGATGACGGCGGGTTCGTGCGTGTGCAGGTAATCGAGCGCGTCTAGTAACTGGTCGGCCCAGTCGAGCACCCTGACGCGCGAAAACGGAACGCCCCGCTCCTTCAACATCTCCGAAAGGTCGGGGCCGGGGATAAACTCCATGATAAGGAACTGGCCGTCGTCTTCTGTGAAGTGGTCGCTGACGCGAGGCAGCGCCGGATGACGCAGGTGGTTTAAGAGTCGTGCTTCACGCTCGAACGCTTTGAGCAGTTGCGGTTTGTCAACCTTCGTCTCTTTCAGCGCGACGGTGCTGCCGAAGCGCTGGTCCGTCGCCATGTAGACCACTCCCATCCCGCCCTTTCCAATCTGTTTCTGGACGAGATAGCGATTCTGCAAAAGTGTGCCTGGGGTAATCATAATCGAGGATTCTTCAGGATTAGGTAGTGTTGCCGGAGAGCAAAACGGAAGTTGTGCGGTTTGGCTGCGAGTGGGCAGCACTGAAACAGTATAGCAAAAAGTGGAGGCCGGGAGGAAGAATTTGATTACAGACGGAAGAACTGGCGATTGAAGCCTACCTGTAGACTGAAACCTGCTGAAACCTACTTGAAGACTGAAACACGACTGCCGTTGGTTCTCTTTTCGTCCGACTCCTATCGTCCGACTCCGACTGTTTAGAGTTGGAGGACATGCATCATGGCTTCGTGGACGAGGCCGTTGCTGACCATGATGGGCGGGGTGTAGATGTTGAAGGGCGAGCCGTCGTAGTGGGAGACGCGGCCGCCTGCTTCTTCGACGAGGAGCACACCGGCCGCGACATCCCATGGGCGCAAGCCTTCTTCCCAGAAGCCGTCGAAGCGGCCGCAGGCGACCGCGGCAAGGTCTAGGGCCGCGGAGCCGTCGCGGCGCACGGCCTGCGCGTGCATGATGAAGTTGTGAAAGTGGCGCGCGAAATCGCCGTGGTCGCGCACGTCGTAGGGGAAGCCCGTGCAGAGCATCGCCTGATTGAGATCCTCAACTTCCGAGACGCGTATGCGCCGCCCGTTCAAGGTCGCACCCTCTCCGCGTTCGGCAGCAAACGTCTCATCGCGCATCGGGTCATAAATAACGCCGAGCGCCATCCGGCCTTCGTGTTCAAGTCCGATGGAGACGCAGAAGCAAGGATAGGCGTGAGCGTAGTTGGTCGTTCCGTCAAGCGGGTCAATAATCCACTTCCACTCGCTCGCGCCTTCCGTAGCGGAAGCACCAGATTCTTCTGCGAGGATTGTGTGGCGCGGGTAGTAGCTCTTGATGCGCTCGACGATGAGACGTTCGGAGGCGAGGTCGGCCTCGGTCACGATGTCTATGTCGCCCTTGTGCGTAATCTGCATCACGCGGCCAAAGCGGTCGGCTAAGATACGCCCTGCATCGTGGGCTATTTGAATCGCGAAATTAAGCATGAAGGGTGTTCAGTTTTTAGTTTTCAATTTTCAGTTGATGGCTTTCAGTATGAGACGGTGTTTTTGTTTTAACCGAAAACTGAAAACTATTTATTACCTTTTGAGTATGGCGACAATCTCGGTCTGAACGGGTTGGCCTGTAATCTGCGCGTCGCGTTCGGAGATGTAGACATCTATTTCGGAGCGGACGCCGAATTTGCCTTCAAGATAAATGCCGGGTTCGATGGAGAAGCATGTGCGGGGGATGATGCGGCGCGAGTCCTGAGTTTCCAGATTGTCTATGTTTGCGCCGTTGCCGTGGACTTCCTCGCCGATGGAATGGCCTGTGCGGTGTAGAAACTGTGCGCCGTAGCCCGCGCGCTTGATGATGCGGCGCGATACGTCGTCAACGTCAGCGCCCTTGATGTCGCGGCCCGCGCGCAGGCTTTCCTGTACAAACTGCGCGGCAGCGTCGCGCGCCTCTCTCACGATGTTGAAGATGCGCGTGTATTCTTCGGGCACATGGTCGCCGACGTAGCCGGTCCACGTCTGGTCTGCGTAGATAGCGCCGGGTTTCTTCAGTTTGGCCCAGACATCGAAGAGCACAAAATCGCCGCGACGGATGGGCGCGTTGATGTCGCGCGTGGGTTGATAATGCGGGTTAGCGGCGTTTGCGTTGACGGCAATAATCGGCGGGTCGTTATCGTTAGTCAGATTTTCTTCGGCGAAGCGGCGCTCCATGAATTGCTGTATGTCGTATTCCGTGGTCGGCTCGTTTGCATTGATGCGGCGCGCAATCTCAGCGAAACCCTCCATGATGATGCGATGAATTTTGTCTGCGGCTTCCATGTGTGAGGCACGCTGCTCGTCCGACAGTGCGGCCTCGAAACGCTGCACAAGATCGGCGCTGGGAACGACTGTGACCTTGAAGGAACGAATCAATTCAATCGTGCCAGCGTCAACGCGCGACATATAGGGAATGTCGTTGTTTGGCGAATACTGCATCGCGATGCGAGGGGCGATGCCCGCGCGCTTTGCGCGGCGCGGCTGGTTGGCTGTTTGTGCGGCCAGGGTTTCGCGCAAATATGCGTGGAGTTGTTGCCAGGGCAGGAAGACGAGTTTTTTACCGGGCAGAGCGTCGAGCTTGCCGCGCTCAATCGAGTGGACGAGCTTGACGGGTTCGCCCGTCGCCGGAACGTAGTAGAACCAGCGACGCGTGGTGATGCCTCGCTGGTCCAGCTTCAGGATGCGATAGGCGAGCGGGTCTGAGCCGCGAAAGTCGTAAAAGAGCCAGCCGTCAAGCCCCGCCTCCTTCAGCGCCGACTGAATCTCGCGAACGCGCGCAGCCGGAGATGCCTGCCCGCTCTGCGCGCGAACGGCCAGGGGCGACAGCAGCAGAAGCGCAAGCGTCAACGCAAACATAAACGCAAACGTAAACGAGAACGCGGTCTTGATTATTAACAGTCTCATGGATTTCCTCCGGGCGGGACGGCCGACGAGAGACGCGCCTGCGGGATTTTTTGCGATGCGATGCGCAGGACTTCGCGCACCTGCGCGTCCCAGTAAGCCCAGTTGTGGTTGCCGGGAAGCTGCCTGAACTCGTGCGGTATTTTCCGTTCGAGCAGCAGGGCGGAGAAGTTGCGATTGGCCTGCATGAGGAAGTCTTCCGTGCCACAGTCCAGATAAACGTATGGTAACTGAGCGAAGCGCGCGGCGGGGAATTCGCGCACGATTTTCATAAGGTCGTTTGCCGTGCGCGTCTGGCTTCCCATAGGCCCGAAGGTCTCCATGACGGAGCGCGCGAGCGCGGGACTAACACGTCTGACCTCGCTGTCTACCCACGTGGCCGCGTCGGTCGCGCCGCTCAGAGAGGCCGCAAACGCAAACATCTCCGGGTGCTTGAAGCCAAACTTCAAAGCACCGTAGCCGCCCATCGAAAGACCTGCGATGGCCCGCCCTTCGCGCGCGTTGATTGTGCGGTAGCGGCTCTCAACATCGGGTATCAATTCCTGCAAGAAGTAGGATTCATATTTGTCCGTTGGCACGGTTGCGCTGTCCGTGTACCAACCGTTGTTGCCTTCGGGCGTGACGATGATGAAGTTGTAGAGAGACGCATACTCGCCGAGCTTCGTCAGTCTGGCCCAGTTTTCATAATGGCCGCTGTAGCCGTGCAGGAGGTAGAGCACAGGGTAACGTTGCTTCTGCTCCTCGGTCGAGTTGTAGTTTGCGGGAACGATAACGCGGTAGGGAAGAACTGCGTTGCCGAGCTTGCTCCTGAATTGAACAGTCCGCACGCAAGCCCTTGCGGGACAACACAGCTTCAGGTCTGCTTTGTCCTCGGCGTCGCTCACGCAGGCAGGCCCAAGGCTCGCGCCCTGTTGCGCATAGCAGGCAGATGTCAGCAGCAGGATGAAGAAGAACGTTAAAAGTAGTGCGCTGATTCTTTTCGTCATCATTCCATGTTTTTATTCGACGCAGGAAGCTGAAAGCAGAGAGCTTCCGTTTTACTCGTTGTCCGGCTCGGCTAACGTTCCTGCGCTCAGAAGCGGAATGTGTATGCCCTTCGTGCGTGCGGTTTCTGCGGCTTCCTCGTAGCCCGCGTCAACGTGGCGCGCGACGCCGAGGCCGGGGTCGTTTGTCAACACGCGGTTGAGACGGCGCGAGGCTTCGTCTGTGCCGTCTGCGACGGAGACCTGACCGGCGTGCAGCGAATAGCCTATGCCAACGCCGCCGCCGTGATGAAACGAGACCCAGCTTGCGCCGCTCGCAGTGTTTAGAAGCGCGTTCAGGATGGGCCAATCCGCGATAGCATCCGAGCCGTCCTTCATGGCCTCAGTTTCACGAAAAGGAGAGGCGACGCTGCCCGTGTCCAGATGGTCGCGCCCGATGGCGACGGGAGCTTTCAACTCGCCGCGCCTGACAAGGTCGTTAATCGCTTCGCCCATCTCCGCGCGTTCGCCGTAGCCGAGCCAGCAGATGCGAGCGGGGAGTCCCTGAAACTGCACGCGCTCGCGCGCAAGGCGCAGCCAGCGGTTGAGCGTGCGGTCTTCGGGGAAGAGTTCGAGCGCGAGGTCGTCTGTCTTGCGTATGTCTTCCGCATCGCCTGAGAGCGCGACCCAACGGAAAGGGCCTTTGCCTTCGCAGAAGAGCGGGCGTATGTATTCGGGCACGAAGCCGGGAATCTCGAAGGCGTCTGTACATCCGGCGTCTGCTGCCTGCTTGCGTATGTTGTTGCCGTAATCGAAGGCGATTGCGCCCGCGCGCTTGAGCGCGAGCATCGCTTCGACGTGACGGGCCATAGAGGCCATCGAACGCGCGACGTAGCCCTGCGCATCTGTGCGGCGCAACTCATAGGCCTCTTCCAGCGTCAGCCCTGCGGGAACGTAGCCGTTGAGCGGGTCGTGCGCGCTCGTCTGGTCTGTCACTGCATCAACCTTGACGCCGCGACGCACGAGTTCGGGCAACACTTCAGCACAGTTGCCGACAAGCCCGACGGAGACTGGACGCTTCTGCTCCTGCGCGTCTTCGCAAATCTTCAGGGCTTCGTCTAAATCAAGCGCGAGGCGGTCGCAGTAGCCATTGCGAACGCGACGCTCAATGCGCGCCTGATCAACGTCTATGCCGAGAAAGACAGCGCCGTTCAAAGTCGCGGCTAGAGGCTGCGCGCCGCCCATCCCGCCCATCCCGCCGGAAACGATGAGACGCCCGCTCAAGTCGCCGCCGAAATGGCGGTCTGCCATCGCCGCAAACGTCTCAAACGTTCCCTGCACGATGCCCTGCGTGCCTATGTAAATCCAGGAGCCTGCGGTCATCTGGCCGTACATCATCAAGCCTTTGCGCTCAAGCTCATGGAAGTGTTCCCAGTTGGCCCAAGCGCCGACGAGATTGGAATTGGCAATCAACACGCGCGGCGCATACTCGTGCGTGCGGAAAACGGCGACGGGCTTGCCCGACTGAACGAGCAGCGTCTCGTCGTTACCAAGTTGCTGCAACTCGCGTACGAGCGCTTCAAACGAGGGCCAGTTGCGCGCCGCCTTACCCGCTCCGCCATAGACCACCAAATCTTCCGGCCGCTCTGCGACCTCCGGGTCAAGATTGTTCATCAGGCAGCGCAACGCAGCCTCCTGATGCCAACCCCTGCAATTAAGCTTCGCGCCGCGCGGCGCTCTCACTATTCTGGATGAAGACATAACTTCACTGAAGAACTTCAACCCCGTAGAAGTGCAGAAGTCAGGACTCGGAAGGAACTGGAATCAGAAACAAGCGCTTCACAGCTTCTTCCTTACTGCTTACGGATGCTGACCCCTGACTTCCTTTTTTATCACCCGAGGAGACGACTGAAGATGCCGCCTTTATCTTTTTTCGTCAGCGCCTCAAGCTCGTTGGCGTCCAGCCAGACGCCGCCACACTTGTCGCAGGTGTCAATCTCTATGCCTTCAAACATGACGGCTTGAAGTTTCCCGTCACATCTGGGGCATTGAAGTTTAGCGGCCTCCTCAACGCGCGCCTTCTCTTCGGCCGTCATCTTCGCGCGCAGCTTTTCGATGGCCTCCTTCTCCTTCCGCCGGAAATAATCCTCTTCCAGAGCTTTTTTCCTGTCATCAAAAATATCCGCCATGATTGTCTCCCGTTTCGTTGGCGACCGCCGGAAAGCTCAGGAGAGCGAGAGCCTTTAAGCTCATCCGTCACTTCCGAACGGCAGCCGCTTGATGGTTTTGCTGTAGTCGCTAATTTAATAACAGAAAAGAGTGCAAAGCGGGAAGCGCCGCCGGGGCTTACTTACGCGAATTCGTCAAGGCGTATGGCTTCGACCATCTGTTGAATGTCGGGCGCGAGCGCGCGGTCGTGCGTCAGACGCGCGACGCGCTCTCTCACAGTTTCATACGCACGACGCACGCCACGACCGGGCAGAAGCGGCAGCCTATACTCCAAGCCTTCGGCGGCGGCTAAGAGTTCGATGGCGAGAACGTGTTCGGCGTTATCAACAATAGTGCGCAGCTTCAAGGCGGCGGTCATGCCCATCGAAACGTGGTCTTCCTTGCCGCCAGAGGTCGGCAGGTTATCAATGCTCGCAGGGTGCGACAACACTTTCATCTCATTTAAGAGAGCGACGGCCGTCACCTGCGCAATCATAAAGCCGGACGACGTGCCGGGATGCGCTGTCAGGAAAGCAGGAAGCCCTTCGCTCATGTCTGGATTGACGAGACGTTCGATACGTCGCTCGCTGATTGAGGCGAGGTCTGTGAGGGCCAGCGCCGCGTAGTCGAGCGCGAGCGCGAGCGGCGCGCCGTGGAAATTGCCGCCCGAAATGACATCCTCGCTCTCCGCGAAGACGAGCGGGTTGTCTGTCGCCGCGCCTGTTTCAGTCTCAACTATCTCTCTCGCGTGCTCCAGAGCCATGCGGACAGCGCCGTGCACCTGCGGCATACAGCGCAGGCTGTAGGCGTCCTGCACGCGCGGGTCGTTTTCGATATGTGAGTCTCTGATTTCGCTTTCGCGGAGGAGTTCGCGCAGGTGAGCAGCCGAGGCTGCTTGTCCCGGATGCGGGCGGTTCATGTGTATGCGTTCGTCAAACGCAGCGGGCGTGCCCTTTAAGGCTTCGAGGGTCATTGCGCCCGCCACATCTGCGAGTTCCACTAATCGGAGCGCGCTGTGGAGTGCGAGTCCGCCGACGGCACACATCGCCTGCGTGCCGTTCAAAAGCGAGAGACCTTCTTTGGCCTCCAACTGCAAGGGCGCAAGCCCCGCACGCTTGAGCGCATCAGCGCCAGCCATCCGCTCGCCGCGATAAACGGCCTCGCCCTCCCCGATGACAACGAGCGCCAGATGGGCCAGCGGCGCCAGGTCGCCGCTCGCACCGACCGACCCCTTTTCAGGAATCACAGGGTGAACGCCATGCTCAAGCATCTTGATGAGCATCTCGATTACTTCGACACGCGCACCGCTTAGCCCCATCGCCAGCACGTTAGCACGAAGGAGCATAAGCGCACGCGTCTCGCTTTCGGAAAGCAGAGGCCCGACACCGCACGCATGGCTACGCACCAGATTAAGCTGCAACTCGCGCAACTCCGTCGGCCGGATATGCACGTCCGAGAGTTTGCCGAAGCCCGTGTTGACGCCGTAGACGACGCGCCCCTCTTCGATGATCTTCTCGACAACGCCGCGCGCCGCGCTGACGCGCACACGCGCTCCTTCAGCCAGCCGTACCTCTTCCACGCTTCGCGCTACCCTTGCCACCTGCGCAAGCGTCAATCTTTGCCCATCGAGCTCAAGCATAAATAGTTTTCAGTTTTCGGTTTTCAGTTTCCAGTCAAGAAACAGAAGCGATGCCTTGTTCTTATTTTAACTGGAAACTGAAGACTGAAAACTGACTACTTCACAATCGTTTCTTCTCTTGCAATCTCTCTGTTCGGTACTTCCGAGATGTCTACCTTTTTGAATTCGCCGGTCGTCGAAGCACTGCTGGTGCGAACGCGTTGTCGCGCCTGCTTGGCGCGGCGCGTGGTGGCCCGCCGACGGGTGCTGGCCGCAGCCGCAGCGCGCGTCCAGTTCGTGACGCGTTGCAGAGGCCGCAGCGAGAATTCATGGCGCGGCAAGACTTCGCCGGTCGCTTCGCGCAGTCGCACAGTGCCGACGGCGAAGACAACGACCGCAAGGTTGAAGATGACGCCGCTCAGAAAGATGGCCCATCCGGGAACGACGCCGACCGTCGCGCGGTCTAAAAAGACATCAAAATTAAAGGCCGGATGCGGATGCAGGTAGACCTTCAGATTCCAGGAGAGAGCCAGCAGCGCGAAAATCCATAGGTAGTTGCGACGCAGGCGGCGTCCGATAGCCTCCCACTCGCTAATCGTGAAATGCGGCGTCAGCAAATCCGCAGAGAGATGCGCGGCCCAATCTTCGTCGTAAGCCTCGTTGACATTGGGCGCGAGCATCGGCGCGAAGTAGCCCGTCTCCATCACGCGCACGCGGCTCGACCAGATTTCGTAGTAACGGTAACGCCGCGCTTCCATGACAAGGAAGATGGCGACGAGGATGGAATTGATGGGAATGACGAAGTGTGGATTGGTCGGTGAGCTGAAGACGAAAGAGAGTGTTGCGCCCGCCGTGATGACGGCCCAGTTGGTCGTCGTGTCGAGGCGATTGCGCCATGTGTTCGAGCGCTGCACTTCGCCGCGATAGAAGTGGACCATCGCAGTGTTAAACTCTGCGGGCGTGAGCTTGCGCGGCGAGTGTGGCGGAAGAGTGCTTGAGCTTTTGCTGGCGAGAGGCGTATCGGCGGCTGATGAGGCGGATATGGCGGGGGCACGCAAACGGCCTGAGCCTCGTTCGCCCGTAGCGAGCGGGCCGGTTCCTGTCGAACGTCTCTCACTGCTCATTACTGCAACCTGATTCTCTCCTGACGGCGTCGGACGAACAATAGCGCTCGCCCGCTCGGGTAGCGACCAACTTCAGATAATAACACGCGCCAAGCGCTTACGGCTGACTTATTCCTCAACGACCAGACAATAAGCGCATCGTCGTCTCCCGTCGTCCACAGGATGTGAAGCACGCTGGCGTGGTTACGTTGTCCGTTGCAAGTAGTAAATATTGCATCAAACTAAATCACGGAATTCATCGCTGCAAGCGTGTGCGTGTGTAAAAGCGGCTCGCTTGACAGCCTTCGGAAAGGCCACCTATATTCTAACTTTGCGTGAGCAAGCGCGTAAGAGCAATATGATGCCGGAGGGCGCGGAAGCAGAGCGTGACGCGCACTGGATGCGCGAAGCTTTAAGGGCAGCCGCGGAGGCAGCAGCCCTCGGCGAAGTGCCCGTCGGCGCGTGTGTGGTCGCGGGTGATGGGCGGATGTTAGCTCTGGCAGGCAACCGCACTCGCACGGATTGCGATCCGACGGCCCACGCAGAGATAGTCGCCCTGCGCGAGGCCGCGCGGATAATTGGTAACTACAGGCTGACGAACGCAGTCATGTATGCGACCATCGAGCCCTGCGCGATGTGTGCGGGCGCACTCGTTCAGGCCAGAGTCCGGCGACTCGTTTACGGCGCGACGGATGAACGCGCAGGCGCGGTCCATACGCAATTCGGCATTGGCGCTACCAGTTCTTTAAATCATCAAATAGAGATTACGCCGGGCGTGCTCGAAACGGAGTGCCGCGCCATCATGCAAGCCTTCTTTCGCGCACGCCGGACAAAAGCAGTAATGAGTGATGAGTAATGAGTAATGAGTTAAGAACTCTTTCTTTTTACTCATCACGCATTACTCATCACTGTTTTATATGCGGAGAGGTCGCATAGTGGATTAGTGCACCGGTCTCGAAAACCGGAGTGGGTTAACGCCCACCGTGGGTTCGAATCCCACCCTCTCCGCCATCCCTTCTTAATTTCCAAAACTTACAAAAGGGCGGGCCTTCAAACTTTCCATTTCTATACTGCCTGTCGGCAGACGGATGGCAGACCCGCCAGAAGTAGTTGCTTCCCTGCCAGACTGTTAACTGCCATTGTAAAACTCACTGATAAATTATAAGACCTTTACGCAAAGTGTATTTAACATTTGAGAGTGCCTTAATATCAACCTCCGGGTCGCCCGCAAGTATCACTATATCCGCGTCCATGTGAGGGGCAATTCTGCCGGTTCGATTTGAGACACCGAAGCGGTCTGCGGGATTAGTGGTCAGCGAAGCCAGAATCCGTCGGAAGTTCATTCCCGCTCGCATCATTAAGAGATATTCTTCGGTGGGGTCGTAGTCTTCTATAAAACCCAAATCGGTCCCGAAAATAATCTGGCCGCCCGCCTCCGAGTAAGCACGAAGCTGCTCCAACGGCGTACTAACAAAATTTTCAATCCGCGAAGCAGGCATCCCTAAACTTCTCCCCAACTTCGTAAATAAACTGAGCGTCGGTATGAGGGCGACTTTCGCACGTTTCATCTTAACGATTTGCGATTCACTCCACTTGCTTCCCGTAGGCGCTGTGTGGGCCAGAATATCCACGCCGCCGTCTACAGCGACATTCACGCCAGCATCATTCTCAGGATGAGCAAAGACGAGCTTGCCGTGGCGATGCGCTTCCGTCGTAATCGCCCTCACTAATTCCAGTCGCATGATGAGAGGTAAGCTGCCCTCGATGGGAGTCGGGCCCGTGAAGATTTTAATGGCGTCCGCTCCATTCTTAACTTTTTCGCGAACCAGGGAAGTCGCTTGCACTGGGTTTAGGGCTTCCGGGAATTTGAGAGGTTTGACGTAAAAAGGAGTCCCGCCTTCGGGAACTAATCCTGTGCCGGTCGTAAGAATCCTCAGGCCGTTAACTTCGCCGGATTCAATGCGGCTGCGCATGACCTTCGTATTCTCTACTGGTGAGCCGAGGTCAAAGACGGTTGTGAATCCATATCGAGTGAACGTATCTCGTAGTTGTTGGTTTAGCTGTGCGGAGGGAATGCGAGCGGCGTTCTCCCATTTTGCTTCTGTAAGATGAACGTGGCTGTTCCAGAATCCGGCAACGACGGTTAAGCCCCTACAATCAAGAATGGTCGTGTTGCCGGGAATCCTGATTCGATGTCTCTCACCTACTGAAGTGATGCGACCATTTTGTATGAGGACGACGCCATCAGCTATCGGTGGCGCAGTTGGCGAGGGATAGATTTTTGCCCCAACAAGAGCTAAGCGTTTAGTTTCAACTGGGCGGGCCTGGCCGTCATTGAATAAAAGGGAACTGCTCAGGCAAATGAACAATAGCAGAAATAGGCAACGTCTCATCGGTCTTTGTTCCATAAGGAATTTACTCTCAAAAGAAGCAGCCCAACGAACGAATTAAGCTGACGGGAATCAATATCGAAGTGCGAATTTTAATTTGAAACCGGCAAAATCCTGTTACAAAATAGAGGTCGCCGGTGTTTTATCAATAAGAAGGTTTTTGCTGCGGTTAATCTAAAGCTATGTTTAAAAAATTAGGACCGGGTTGCTCTAACGGGAAAGTTTTGAAGAGCTTCGATACGTCGGGCTTTATTATGACTAAGATTGCGTATCCGGCCCGGAGCAGGCTTTTGGAACATTCACATGAGAATGCTCATTTTTGTTTTGTTCTTCAAGGCGCTTATACCGAATTTCATAACAAACAGCGGATGGAGTGTGCGCCTTTTACCTTGACGTTCCGGCCGCCGGGAGAGGTCCATGAAGACAAATTTCATAACCAGGAGGTACAAGTATTCACTATCGAAATTCCTCCGCGTTGGATTGAAAGGCTCCAGCAGGACTCAATCTATCTAGCTCGTTCAATCAATTTTCAGGGCGGCTTTATCACGCGGCTTTCCGAGCGTCTCGTCAAAGAGTTTCATCGAATGGAGATGGGCGCTGGTTTGATAATAGAAGGTCTGACGCTGGAAATAATGGCTGAAACTGCACGTCACTCAGCACAACATACTGAACGAACCATTCCTCGCTGGCTCAAACAGGCTAAAGATCTACTGCACGCGCGTTTCAACGAACATTTAACGCTCGACGAAATCGCAGGGGCAGTCGGTGTGCATCCGATTCACTTAGCGAGTGTGTTCCGGCAAAAGTATCACTGCACTGTCGGAGAGTATATACGCCAGCTCCGAATTGACTATGCGTGCCGCGAAATAACAGAAGGGAAAACGCCGCTGGCGATTATCGCTCTCGAAGCAGGCTTCGCCAATCAGGGCCATTTTTCCAGCACCTTCAAACGCTTAACAGGACTCACGCCCGCCGCATATCGAAATTCCTTTCGCCAAACTTAATCACAGATAAAAAGTCTTAAGTTTTCGTAAGACAGCCCGGTCAAGACGGTCTCAAATACAGTCAGGATACTAATCTTTATCTCAGACGGGTAGTGTCTTAAATCATGGAGAAACCGGGAGCTCGCTAAACATGAAATATCTATTGTTCACGGTCGTTTTCGTTCTCCTTCTGGCAGCATCTCCGCTAAGGCCGCTCGCGCAGCCGAATACACCGGCTTGGCAGGAACATGCTGATTACATCAAAGACCATTACACGAAGCGCGAAGTGATGATTCCGATGCGCGATGGTGTGAAGCTCTTCACCTCTATTTACGAGCCGAAAGATACTTCGCAGAAATATCCTATTCTGCTTCAGCGTACGCCATACACAGTTGCGCCTTATGGCGCTGATAAGTTTCCTTTCTCGCTCGGCCCGTCAGTGTTGTACGCCAGCGAAGGCTATGTTTTCGTTTATCAGGACGTGCGCGGTCGCTGGATGTCCGAGGGCGAATTTATGGACGTGCGCCCCGATATTGCTAATACACGCCCAAGCGAAATAGACGAATCAACCGACACTTACGACACCGTTGAATGGCTCGTCCGAAATGTGCGGAACAACAACGGGCGCGTCGGCATGTACGGAATTTCCTATCCCGGTTTTTACACGTCCGCCGGAATCATTGACACGCATCCGGCCATCAAAGCCGCCAGCCCGCAAGCACCCGTCGGAGATTGGTTCATAGGCGACGATTGGCATCACAACGGCGCATTTTTCCTGGCGAGCGCTTTTCAGTTTTATAGCGACTTCGGTCAACCTCGTCCCGCTCCCGTCACGCCGGAGACATCGAAAGGCAAACCTTTTACTTATTCCACGCGCGACGGCTACAAGTATTTTCTCGAAATGGGTTCGCTCGCTAATTCCGATGACCGTTACCGCCAGTTGCTCGGAGCCGATAGCAAATTCTGGAATCAAATGATGGAGCACCCGAACTATGACGACTTCTGGCAGGCACGCAATATTCTGCCGCGACTCAAAAATATCAAGTGTGCCGTGATGACGGTCGGCGGCTGGTTCGACGCCGAAGATTTGCACGGCGCACTCCGTACCTACGAATATATAGAGCGACAGAATCCGGGCATTTACAATGTTCTCGTGATGGGCCCATGGTCCCACGGCGCTTGGGCGTACTCAAACGGAAAAACGCTCGGCAATCTTGATTTCCTCACCAGCACCGCCGAATTTTACAGAGCACAGCTTGAGCTTCCCTTTTTCAACTATTTTCTAAAAGACAAAGGTGATATTAAGAACATTAAGGAGCTCAACGTTTTTGAGACAGGCACAAACGAGTGGAAGTTCTACGATAAGACTCTGGCCGGTTCATGGAGTCCGCAAACCGTCGAGCAGCGCACAATCTATTTGCAAGCCAACGGGAAACTCGATTTTCTTCCGCCCCCTGCCACGCCTTCGAGTGAGGCCATCGTTTACGACGAATACGTTTCCGACCCCGCGCATCCCGTCCCGTTTATCGAAGACATTGCAGTCTCCATGCTTGCTTCCTATATGACATCCGACCAGCGTCATAACTCGCGCCGCGCTGATGTCCTCGTCTATCAAACCGAACCTTTGACGGCGGACCTGACGGTTGCGGGTGATTTTAAGCCAATGCTTTTCGCCTCGACCAGCGGCACTGATTCCGACTTCATTGTTAAAATCATTGATGTCTTCCCGGACAATCTTCCGGCTAACCCGGATACGAAGAGAATCATGGGCGGCTATCAAATGCTTGTGCGCGGCGAGCCATTCCGCGCACGGTTCAGAAACAGCTTCTCAAAACCCGAAGCGATGCGCCCGAACGTGGTCGAGAAAATCGAATTTGTGATGCCCGGCATCACCCATACTTTTAAAAAAGGGCATCGCCTGATGGTGCAGATTCAAAGCTCATGGTTTCCGCTCGTGGATAGAAATCCGCAGACTTTTGTTCCGAATATTTTCGAGGCGAAAGAGACGGATTTTCAGAAGGCCACACAACGCATCTACCGCAGCGGCACAAACGCCTCACGCCTCGCAGTAAGTGTACTTCAAAACCATTGATTTTAACGTCAGGCGCAAAACCCCGAACAGGCGCTATCTTGCTTTCGCCCAAACTAACAGGTTGAGTTGACAAGGGCAGCGCGCATTACTCAAACAGCGCCCGAGTTCGCGCTCGAAAGAATCAAAGTGTGGGCTGCCTCAGGATTTCAGCAAGGGCTCGAAGTCGGGCTGAGTCTGCCGCAGTCTTCGCCAGGCCGGCGCTCTTCTCCAACGACGGCGCGAGGCTTTTCAGTTTTCCGAGCTCTCTTTGATTCAGGTTCGAGCTCTCTGCTCTTTGAATCGCCTGCCGCAGGCTCGCGATCCGGCCGGAAGGCAGAGCTTGCGAGCGCTCAAGCTGATCAACGTACGCCTTCGCCACGACCAACTGACGGGGCCACTCAATTCTCTGCTGGTTCTGCACATTCAGTTCGGCCACACGAACCGCCTTCGCGGCGTCAATCTCGTTCTGCGTCAGGTGCTGCGTCGGCACGAGCTCAAAGATGTCAAGGCCGCGCGCGATCTCTGACGCGTAGATGTGGCCGTTGTACCAGTAAGCGGACCAGTCGCCGCCGAGCACGAGCATGTTCGGGTAGATTGGCCCGCGGTCGAAATAGGCAATCTCAACAGGATGGCTCGCGTCAGTGAAGTCCATGACGGAGATGCCGCCCTGATACCAGGCTTGCACCTTGATGTCACGGCCGGGAACAGGAATGAGCGAGCCGTTGTGCGCAACACAGTTCTCGCTGTCGCCCTGCGCGGCCGGCAACTTGTAGTAGCTGGCGAAGCTCAGCTTGTTATCCGTCAAGCGGAAAATCGCATTTGCTCCCCACACGTTTGGATCGTTGGCGCGGCAGCGCGCGCTCAGTCCGCCGCCCCACTCATCTGTAAACACGACTTTCTTCCCGTCATTCGAAAACGAGGCCGAGTGCCAGTACGCATAGTTCGGATCGTTGACAGCGTCTATGCGCTTTGGATTGACAGGGTCTTTGATGTCCAGCAGAATCCCATTTCCAGAGCATGCGCCTGCGGCGAGTCCGATCTCCGAATAGACGGTAATATCGTGGCACTGGTTGGTTTCAAACGGCTTGTCCTTACCGTGTGTAGCTCCGCTCTTCAAGCTGTTCAGAGCACCCGTCCTCTGGTCCATAAACAATCTGGGACTCGACACCACCTGCGCAGTTTGCGGCGCGGCCAACGGAACCTTAATCACGTCAATGCGAAAGAGAGAGGTGTTGGGGTCTTTGTCGGGTGTCTCACCTGAGCACCCGGCCAACTCTTCGCCCGGACGGACGAAAGATGTTCCAGAGACATAGATGTAGACGTTGTTCTTATCGTTCGGATCAACTACCAACGTATGCGTGTGCGAGCCGCGGCAGGTTTGCACCGCCGCCACCTGCTTCGGACTACTAATGTCTGTGATATCGAAAATCCTTACTCCGCGGAAGCGATCCTTTTGCGCCGCCAGCGGAGTCGGCTTGTGCTCTTGTCCCGCAGCGGGCGGAGGCGCGGGCGGAAAACCCTGTGGACCGCAATCCAGCCGGCCGTTCGGCTGCTCCACAGACATAAAGAGCAGGTTCTTGTAAACGGACACGTCGCCCTGCCCGCCCGGACAGACCATCGAAGTCAGCAATCTGGCCTGCGACGGATTGGAGATGTCGTAGATGTTGACGCCATAAAAGTTTCCCATGAACAGGTGATTGCCCTGAAACGCGAGATCCGAGTTGGCGAAAGCGAGCTGGGCGATAACCAGTTGGAGAGGCTTTGGCATCTTCGAGGAGTCGCCGATGCCGAGTTGGCCCAGCGTCTTCTGGACCTTCGGATTATCAGGATCGTCGGAGCCGAGTTGAAACGCGTCCGGCTTTTTGAGCAGCATGAGATGCTTCATGCCCATCGCTGTTTCGCCCGCATCATACATTCCCGGAGACAGCTTGGCGCGCGGGTCGTTGGCGTCCGAGCCCTTCATTCCCGTCGGCAGCGGCGGCGCCGGTTCAGGAGCAAACGGATTCCCGCCGTCCTGAGCGGCAGGTTTGGATTCAGGCGTCGGAGTGGGCGAAGGCTGCGGCGACGGGGAGGCCGTTTGTGCCAGCGTCCCGGCTGCAAAACAAGAGCACAAAACAAGGGAAGCTGTTAGTAAACGGAAAGCGTTAGTGCGTACTCGACTCATCGTTTCTCCTCTACAGGTTTTTCACCCAGAAGGGTTTGCATAATCTTAATCTCAGCGCGTTGGCCGCTGTCAACATCCGTTGCGAAATTGAACAGTTCGGCATCCTGCCCCGCGCCCGCCGTGTCGAACAAATCTTTTACCATAATCAACGCGCCGTTGTGATGCTGAATCATTCCTCTCAAAAACAGACGGTCAAACTCCGCGCCCTTCGCGTTTCTTAAGGCGTCCATCTGCTTCGGGGTCAGCATCCCGGGCATAAGCATCTGATGGCTAGACATGTCGTGGCCGGGCATATCCATGCCTGTCATTCCCTGCATCGAAGGCTCTACCGGCTCTCCCCTCGCTTCGAGCCACCGTTTCATCAACTTCATTTCCTCTGACTGTGATTGGCTGATGCGCGCTCCGAGCCGACGTAGCTCCTTGTTCTCCGTGTGCGACTCGATGAGCGCCGTCATCTCTACCGCCTGCGCGTGGTGCATGATCATTCCCTGCATGAATTCCACGTCCTTCTGTGAACGGGGCGGCAAGGTCGCCCTCGACGATGGCGGCAGTGTTCGCGTTGGCTGGCCCGGCGCACCGGGCTGCACCACAACCGGCGGCGCTTGAGAATCAGCCTGCTGCGCGCAGACCGGCAGCGATAAGAAACATGCGAGAGCACAGGCGGCCACGAGCCCGCTTCGCGGCGCTCGAACACTGATGACTGACCGCAGCTTAAGCCTGTCACTGAACATAAACGACTTCATCGGCGTTGATTGGTCAAGCATTGACTAGCCTTCAATATTAAAATGTCTCTAACTTGTTATGTTAAGCGTTTGAATCAAAGCTTTGTTGCTGTATGTTGCTTTTTCAAATTCGCGTATGTTGATTGAAAGAATTGATACATCGGGAAAAATTTCGTTGAGCCGTTCAATTATTTTTCTTGAGAGGTTCTCTTTTTGTTCGGTGCTTCTGCCTTCCATAATATTTCCGAAAATGTGAATGAAATCTCTTTTGCCTTTCCCCAACTTAAAATATTGAAAGGGACGAATCCGCACCTTAATGTCATCTACCGCAAATAGCCCTGTCGCTTCGGCTACATCATACACCGCCTGCATAATTTCCTCAGGCGATTTTTGCTCAATGATATTCTCCGAACAGTCAATGATAAAGTGTGGCATTGTTGCTTGCCTTTCTTTTCGTGCAATTTAGTTTTCTTAAACTAAGTGGGGTGCAATGCCGTTGTTAGATGCGTTCCTATGCGACACTTCAGCTTTTGATTTTATCTCTCTGGTTCTGTTCTTCTATAGAAGGCAGATCGAAAAGCCCGCTCCCACCTCTCAAAAATTTCATGTCTCCGGCTCGAATTCCATCCGTCTCTGTGAGCTTCTCATCACAAGATACTTTGCCGGCTGTATATCGGTCAGCAAGATACCTGACAACAGCGATAGCCAGTACGTAAGCGACAGGAAGCCAGACGCCGTTGTAGAAGCGATTTAACAGGGAAGCACCTACACCGCTAAATAAATCTGGGGCCTCTGAAACAACCCAGTTCAGGAGTAGATACCAAATCATTTCGATGAACAGAATAAAGGCCAATAATAGAAGCTTGCTGCGCCTCCAGACATCAGACCCGGGTACGAACATAAATGCCAAAGGCATAAGAGGTAAAAGCAAAATAAGGAAGGTTAGTAGATTTAGCATGGCCTTTATTGTACAGCGGACATCATCACACATCTAACTATCATCAGGCCGCCGCTGGTAGCATTTTACGACTATAGGCGACTTCTCTGAAGTAATTCTCGCAACAAAAACACCCACGGATGCGTTGTTTCTACTGCATCGTTTCTTTTCCGTCACACTTGAATTAGAATCGCGCTTGCCTTCAAGCTCTCATCAGGATGGTTCACATGCTAAACAAAACTTTTCGCTCTCTCAGGCCAAACTCGCGCAGGAAGGTGTTGAAGTTAAGGAACACAATCGGTGCTCTATTGATAGCGCCCCTGGTTGCGCTGCTCGCGGTGGCGGCTGCGACGGGTGCGGTCGCTGAAGACTGGCCGCAGTTTCGCGGGCCGAACGGGAGCGGTGTTTCCGTCTCGACCGGGCTGCCGGAAGTGTTCGGCCCTGAGAAGAATGTGGTCTGGAAGACGCCGCTGCCGCCCGGCCATTCTTCGCCGGTGCTCACGCGAGATCGCGTGTTCGTCACCGCGTACGTCAAGGAAAAAGCGAGCGGCGGTCAGCCGTCGGCAGTTGACGCGAAGGGCAACGCGGGCGAGAAGCATCACAAGCTGCTCGTGATCTGTCTCGACCGTCAGACGGGAAAACTGCTGTGGCAGCGCGAGGTGCCGCGCACGCGCGAGGGCCGTTTGCAGAACGTCAATAACCCCGCCTCGCCGAGCCCCGTCACGGACGGCACGAACGTCTACGTCTTCTTCCAGGAGTTCGGGCTGGTCTCTTACGACGGCGCGGGCAGGGAGCGCTGGCGGCTCGCGCTCGGGCCGTTCAACATGTTCTACGGCTTCGGGGCGTCTCCCATTCTCGTCGACGACAAAGTGATCCTGCCCGTCGATCAAGACAGTCCCAGTTCGTATCTGCTCGCGGTCGATAAAACGAGCGGGCGCGTGCGCTGGAGGGTTGAGCGTCCCGCAGTCATCTCGGGCTACTCGACGCCGATTATTTACCAACCGAAGCAGGGCGCGAAGCAGATCGTTATTCCCGAGTCGTTCCAGCTCTCGGCTTACTCGGTCGCGGACGGCAAGAGAGTCTGGTGGGTGCGCGGGCTGGCGTGCGAGATGAAATCCATTGCCAGCAGCGACGGGGAATACGTGTACATCAACGGCTGGGGC